>CAZSQZ010000003.1:0-307355 GCA_964609215.1 uncultured Flavobacteriales bacterium | reverse complement strand
TATTGTTGCCTACATGAGAACAATCAAAGGTATTTTGATCTAAGCTTAAAGAAGCGATTCCACAAGCATCGTTAGAAGCGTTATTGATATCTGCTTCAGCAATAGTTGCGCTTCCAGCAGCATCTAGATTAACAGTGATGTCATTGCAGTTAGCGATAGGCTGAGTATTATCTTCAATCAGAACTGTTGCCATGCAACTGGATGAATTTGTCCCATCATCTGTAACCGTTAGGGTGACTGAATTTGCCCCAACATTTGTGCAATCAAAGGTTGAATTATTTAGAGATAATGTTAAGGATGTTCCATTGTCATATGAACCGTTGTCTATTTGAGAAGCTACTATAGTGGTATCTCCAAATGCATTTAAAGGAATAACAATATCTTGACATAATGCAGTAGGTATTCCATTATCCGTAACTGTAACGTTACATACGCTCTGATCTGAATTACCGGCATGGTCAAAAGCAGTCAAAGTAACTGGATAAGTTCCAACGCTAGAAAATGTTTGTTGGTCTATATGAAAAACATCAATACTGCAATTATCTGAGGATCCATTATTTAGAGCAGAACCAGTAATGGTAGACATGCCCATATTATCTAAACTTACTGTTATGTTTTGACAGCTTGAAACTGGATTAATATTATCTTCTAATGTAATTTTCGATACACATGTTTCTGTATTCCCTGATGTATCTTCTATGGTTAGTATGATATCAATTTCTGAAGAATTGGCTAAACTGTTACTGCTAAATTCCCATTCTGGTTCCTGATCGAGAGAAGGGTTTCCTATTTGACCGTCATTGCTATTGGATGAAAAGTCAGAAACAGATGTTTCGTCTCCACCTTCAAATGGGAAATATCCGACTAAACCTAATTCATCACCTTTTAACGTTTTATCTAAATATTCTTGAATCTCAGTCTGGCTTCTTTCAATATCCCATAATCTAAATTCATCTATTCGCCCTTCTAAATCCCAGTTGGTAGGATTACTTCCATTATGGTTAACTCCTAAATAATAATTAGAATTAACAGGAACTATATCAAAATCAAAATTATAGGTATTGGAATCTTCCAAAACTCCATTCAAGTATAAATTCCAATTGCCAGAATCATCTCTTGTAATTGCTAAATGATACCAAGTATTTAAATTGATAGTTGACGTGCTTATCAGAACATCGGTTATTGGACCTCCTGCTTTGGTGTCAACATAGATATGGTCATCATTAAAAACATAAGCTCTTAAATAATCGGTATTGTCAGTTTTATAAGTATATAACATTGCCGCATTGGAATTTTCCTTATAAAACATCATTTCAATAGTGAATTCATCAAGCCCGAAACGGTAACTTGGGTGTTCACTTATTTCTATAAAGTCATTGTCACTGTCAAAACCTAAATTAAAATTATTGGCTACAGACTTGTTATCTATAAAATCGCTACAATCAAAAGATGTTTGTGAAATATCTTTGTTGCCTATTCCACAATTATCATTAGCACTTGCTTCTATGTCACTTGGTGAGATAGTCACCATACCAGAGGCATCAAGCTCAGCGGTAAAATCCTGACAAGTAACTGTAGGGCTTTCATTATCGATTAATTCAATGACAAAATTACAGTAGCCTTTATTCCCAACAGAATCTATTGCGACTACTTCAATGTTTTCATAATTGGTAACGAAGGTATTATTTGCAGGAGTTTGATCAAATGTGAGGTCATTGGTAGGAGTGTAATTATCTGTTGGGTTTAGACCTGATACTATATCATCTAAGAAATATGTGCAATCAGAGTTTGCAATAAATTGTAAAGTGTCTTGACAATTTCCGAAAGTTGGTGAAATTGTGTCCAATACGGTGTAAGTGAATTGACAAGTGTCAGAATTTGAATTACCGAAGGTAGCGGTATATTCAGTTATATATTCACCAGGAGCAAGTGTAGTATTTGCTGAAGTTAATCCATATTCATATTGGATATTAGTATTTTGAATTTCAAATTCAAAAATACCAAAAGCATGCGTGTCATTTTGCCAATCGTCCCATTCACCTGAGGGAACTAACAGACCAGTAATATCCGCTTCTACATTGCTTGGGGAGGAAAAATTATCTGGTTGCATAGATGCCCAATTTGTATAGATTGCAGTCTCACCATTTTGCCATACAAATGTTCCTTCTGTAAGGGTATCGTTGTATCCAATAATCATTGAAAATGGAATGTTTGATCTTAAAAACTCATTTTCAGCAGCATCATTAATGGTTGCTAAATAACCTCCTAGTAATTGCGCTTCATTGACCAGATTCTCCCAGGATGTTGCTGTATTGTTATAATAGTAAGAATGACCATTATAAGCACCAATGAAATTCAAATTATTATCGAAAAAGAAGTTATTGCAATTGTCACTTAAAGTTGGCAAGTCATAGTTAACAGATACATTTCCGCTAGAGTCTATGTAAATGGTTGAGTCATTTGGACAATTTAAAATAGGATTTTCATTGTCTTCAATGGTTATATTAAAAGAGCACTGTCCAGTCTGGCCCAATCCATTATCTAGAGTATATGTAACGGTTGAAGTTCCTACATTAAATATTTCTCCTGAAGCATTATTTGTACCACTAGAATTGGTAGCTCCACTTATAGAGTAAGTAACAGTTTCCGATGTGTATGTGTCTGTATATGTTAGTGGTATTCCATTAATGAGAGCGTCACATTTATTCGGGTCATTATTTTGTGCTATTGATGCAGGACATGTAAGAGAAATGTTATTGTCAAAGATTGTTACATCAAAAGAACATTCAGTGGATTGACCATTTCCATCGTTTGCTATATAGGTTACAGTGGATGTGCCTATGAGAAAAGCTTCTCCAGAAGCATTATAAGTTCCGTTAGAAACCGTAGCTCCACTGATAAAATAGAGCACAGAATTTATTGAACAATTATCGTCATAGCTAGTGGGAAAAATATCCCAGATTTGAGCACTAGACATTCCGAGGTCATTACTTTGTAATATTTCCGAAGGGCAGGATATTACCGGTGGTTGGTTATCTTCTACAACTACGTTAAAAGAACATTGAGCATCCAATCCTTCTGAGTCAAACACTTGGTAAGTAACAGTAGAAATTCCACTATTAAAATAGGTATTAGAGGCATCATTGTTTCCTCCAGTTGAAGTGGCGCCTGTTATAGTATAATTAATTGTCGTTGATGAACAATTTTCACCAAATACGGGAGCAATTCCACTTATTAGTGTATTACAGGTGTCTGTATCCACTTGTGTAATTATTTCCGAAGGACAGGAAACTGTTGGTGCTTCATCATCTTCAATAGTAATATTGAAATTGCATTGGAAGTTTTGTCCATCTGCATTATTTAAAAAATAAGTTAAAGTAGTAGTACCTTTATTAAATGTTTCAGAAGATGCATCATCTGTTCCACTCAAGTTGGTAGCTCCAGTTGATGAGTATGTTAACGTCTCAGCTGAATAAATATCATTGTACCAGGCAGCAATTCCGTTTACTATAGCATCGCATTCTCCAGGATCAGTAGTCTGTGTTATTGAAGCAGGACAAAATAAGGGGCTTGTGTTTAATTGAATGTTGATGTTTACTGTACATGATATACTTCCACCTAGACCATCTTCCACAGTGTACTCCAATTGAGAATTGCCAATATTGAAAGTCGTTCCCGATGCATCACCCGATCCACTTCCGGTAGTTGCTCCTGAAATAATATAAGTAAGTGTGTTAGTCCCACAATTATTTAAAATTGTTGGAGTAATTCCATTTACAATCGCAGATGACATACCAGGATCATTGAATTGATTTATGGCTGTGGGACAAGTAATTCCCAGACTTTCATTGTCCTGAATCAAAATAGAAAATGAGCATTGACTAAAAAGCCCCTGGTCATCAGTAATAGTATATGTGACTACTGAACTACCTACATTGAAAAACTCACCTGAAGCATCATTATTTCCAGTTGCAGTTGTTACTCCAGAAATATCATAAGTTATTGTGTAGTTTCCACAATTATCGTTTTCATAGGTTGGAGCAATGTTATTAACTAAAGCACCGCACTCACCTGAATCATTTGATTTGACAACATCAAAAGGACAAGATATTACCGGATCTTGTGTGTCCTCCACGGTAATTGTAAAATCACATGTTTGATTGGGATTTGCTCCATCAGTTACCCAATATGTTACGTTTGTAACACCCAAGGGCAAAAGTAATCCTTCCACCCAATTGCCTGTATCACTTCCGCTTGTGGCCCCAGTCATGCTATAACCAAAATTTGTGATTCCACAATTATCGATGAGTGAGGGAATGCTTCCTTCTACTTTTCCCAGACATAAATCTGGAAAGTTACCAATTGTCAAATTGCTGGGACAAGTTATTTCGGGTGGTTGGTTTTTCAGTTCAAAAGTGAAATTATGATCACAACTATTCAGAGTGTAGACAACGGTGTAAAAACCTGCTGCTAGGCTTTCTAAATCAATTTTACCAGAAACAGGGTCTATAGAACCGCTTGAAATTGAAAATGTTCCTCCTAAATTACCGCTTACAATAGGGCCAATAGGACCTTCATCATTGAAATAGGCTGTTTGATCGTAATGAAAACTTGCGTCACAAAGTGATAGGTTAATTACTCCGTTCGCAATGAAAGCTCCCTCAATTGCTGTAGGCTGCGGTAATGGTGATACTCCGAAATTAATATTTGCTCCATCTGGACCAAAGTAGTTTCCTGTTATGCATAAAGTATCTGTTCCATAGCTCGCAATATCATTAGCTTGATCATCTCCATCCGTTCCTTCTTTATATAGCCAGTTCAATTGTCCATTTGAATCGTACTCTGCTATAAAAATGTCATAGACTCCTGAGTTTTCAGGAAGAAATTCAATTTGATTTCCACCTAAGCCTTGAAATTTAGTTTGATTGTTAAGGGATCCTGTAACCAATATACGGGAATCATTAGTTAAACTAACACCTCCAAGTTTCACTTCTTCGCCATCTGAACTTCCAGATTCTATAAAGGCCCAATTCGCTATCCCGCTTTCCTTTTTTAGGCTTGCTATATAGATGTTATCAGAGTCACTATTTACCAGAGAGATTGTACCTGGAAAGGATGTATTACCATTAACTACTCCTCCTACAATTAACTCATTTGAACCGCTCACATTTATAGTTTCGCAAGTAGAAGAACCATTTGAGAAAATTAATTGATGCCATTTTAATTCTCCATCATCTGCATTTAGCGCAGCAATCAGGCCTGTTTTTGCATTTGAGTTTCCAGTAAGAGATTCGGAGTTGGAAGCAGTGAAAAGTGAAAGCTCGTCATGGAACTCTGCTGAAATAAAAATTTCATCTTCAAAAATATCTATAGCATGAATTTCATCATTGCCTGTACTCGCAAAATAATTATTCCAAATGGGGCTGCCTAAATTGGATAAATTGAACTTTCTTAGGTTGGCGTCAAAACCGTTTGCGTTGTTATCGATTTTTGATGAGATATATAGAAAGTTGTCTTTAATTGTTGCAGCTGTGTAGGCATTATCACTGGGATCAATACCTACTTGTTTAGAGACTAAATTTCCATTAGCGTTATAAATGGCAATAAAACCATTCCAAAGATTACCGGAATCGACCGTGGATAAACTGCTCAATGGGGAATTGCCGGATAGGTTATTTTTTCCTTTAGACTTTCCAAAAATAAGAAATCTGTTTTGGTCAATATGTTTTGTGCCTTCAATGTGAATGGAATCACCGCTAAGCCCAATATTGAAATGCATTTCCGGATTACCATCAAGGTTGTATAAAATAAAGTATCCGTTTTGTCCAGAGGGTGTAGTTGCAAATGTTGCAGAGGTTCCTGAAATTGAAGCGGGCTCACCGGAATAATTTCCAACGACTCCAATGAAATTATCATTGGATGAACCAAATCCTAGAAAATATTCTACATCATTACTTTGGGAATAGAATTCAGTCTCAATAGTTCTTGCCCACTCAAAATCAATCTGAGCCTGCGAAAACAATGGAGATAAGAAAATGACCCAAACTAAAATTAATTGGTTGTTCACGTATGTCCTTAGTTTTTAAAATAGGTTTAGTAGCTATTTTATACGGATAAGGAAAAATGAATGTTGCTAAAAAGACAGATTTATTTACTCTTGATTTTTCAGTTCAATTTGCTTCATCATTTGAAGCAGAATAAGGAGATTTTTGAAATAGAATAGTTTCATTGAAAGGATCTATTGAAATAATGAACATTTTAAAGAAATCGGTGCCTAACATTCCATAAATGTTCATTTGTTTGAGTAATGAAAGGTCTGTGGAATATAGCTTTATATTCACGTTATTTCCATTAATTGCGGTGTGAATCTTGCGATTCGATAAAATGCTTTTATCAATTAAATTAATTGGTGAACCGGTGTCCAGAATAAAGTTTTTAATTTCTCCATCAACTTCCATTTCCATTTCAAGATAGCCGTTTTTCTCTGTGAAACTTGATGAAAAATCGAATTCTGATACATTTAAGTTGGCTTTACTTAAGCATAATTCACTTTGATGATAATCTATAGTTACATTGAATTGAGAAAAATAGGACCAACCTAGAACTGCATCGAAGTGTATGCTTATATTTTTATTAATATCCTCAATCTCACCCGGTGAACAGGCGAAGGAGACATTCTCCATTTCCCATTTCCCAACTTTAAGTTTTTCTACATGACCATCATAGAGATCATAAGATTTACCGTTGATATAATGGGCTTTTTCTGTAGTTTTTGTAAGGTCTAACTCCTTTTCCATTGCGATGGAATAGGAAAGCATTAAAACATGAGGGTCTCCAAAATCAATTAAAGCGCGAAGAGGTTCTCCATTTATTTGAATATCCGTAAATATTAAGCCTTCAGAATGATCAATTGAAATATAGTTCTCTTTGGTATTTTGTCCTTTTGAATAGTTAAAAAACAAAGATACGAAGAGGCACAAGAGAAGAATATGTGCTCGACATTTCATGGTATTGTATTTCTTAACGTGAAAAAGAAAGAAAAAGGTACATTAGGATTGTTAAAATGAAAAATTAAACTATTCTTAATTTTTATCTGTTAATGCAAAAAGCAATTTTGTTCATTCTTGGCCGATATTTTAATTTATTGGCGCTTTTCTCTAGAAAAAAGGCAGGGAAACAAGCTTTTAATGTTTTTTGCTATCCATTTAAAATTAAACTAAAATCTCATCAACAAGAAGTTTTAGATGCCCTCGACCCGTTTAAGGTGAGTTTTGGCGATATAAATTTGCAGTGCTATAAATGGGGGGATGGATCCAAAAAGGTGCTTTGTGTTCATGGTTGGCAAAGCAATTCTTACCGATGGAAAAAGTTTGGGGAGGAACTAGGCAAGCTGGGTTATGAAGTTTATGCATTTGATGCTCCTGGTCATGGAGCTTCAGATGGAAAATATTTGAATATTCCATTATATGCTGGAGCAATTAAAAGCGTCCTTGACCAAATAGGAGGGGCTGAATTAATACTTACCCATTCCTTGGGAGGATTAAGTGTGATGCATCTGTTATACACAAAACAAGAATATTTACCCACAAAGTTGGCAATTATGGGAATACCAGGAAAGACGAGTGAATTTATAGATATATACTCTGAATTAATGGGTTTAAATAAGCGCTCAAGAACTGCGTTGGAGGATTATTTTAAAGTGCGTATACCATATCCAGTAGAACATTTTAGTATTTACAATTATGCTCCAAAATTGGAATGTTTGGGTTTGATTATTCATGATGAAGATGATAAAGAGGCACCTGTGCATCATGCCATAGAACTGAATAAGCTGTGGAAAAATTCAAATCTTGTTTTGACCAAGGGTTTTGGTCATAAGCTAAGAAATTTTACGGTTGTGGAACAGGTGGTGCAATTTTTTCAAGAATAAAAAAAGTCCGAATGTGTTCTGAACACACCCGGACTTTCGGATTATTGCTTAATAATTTTTTTCCTTAATTGATTATCTCCATTCAGCTCTATAAAGTAGATGCCCGCCTCAAAATCTGCTTCAAGCGTTAGACTTGTTTTATTGGAAAATGCGGCCTCATGAATGACTTGTCCTATGGAATTGTATATTCTAATTTGAATATTTTCCTGACTCTGATTAAAGACAATGTTGAAATCAGAAGATGAAGGGTTTGGATAAACTAAAAAGCCATTTTCCATCAAATCATTTGTAGAACTTATAATTTCGGAAGGCTGAAATTCTATGCAATTAGAGAATTGAGAACAACCATCTTTACTAACCTGAACTTTGTATAGTCCATGCTCTTCTGGTTGAAAATATCTATCCGTTGCACCTTCTATTAATTCTACATTTGCTCCACATTTGAACCATTGGTAAGTTGCATCATCTTCCCATGCATAGATTGCACTTCCATCATTAGTAGTCAAAACCTGATCGCTTATTTTGAATAGTTCAATTTCGTATACAGTTATACAACCGTCAACACTTAAAGTGGTGTCCAGATAATTTCCTGGTTCTGTCCAAACATATTGTTCACTTGGACTCAGAAAAGCTTTGCATATCATTTCAGATATCTGTACTCTTTCTTCCTGAAAAAGGGTGAGAACGAAGCTGTTTCCTGAGGAAGTAGTATGTTCAAATAAATCTTCGTTGGGATTAAAATCCACCGTTCCATTATACCCTCCTGAGAGTATTACTCTTTTATCATTATTCACGGTAAGATCAAACCCATTAATGGGTTGATTTCCTTCTAATTGTTTTGCATAAACAAAATTTCCAAGAGCTCCCAACTTTAGTACAAAGTGATTACCAAAGTCATTATTCGTCATTATAAATTCGCCAGAATTAGGATTGAAATCCATATCCAATAAAAAGAATCCAGATAAGTATATATCACCATCAATATCGCAAGCAACGTTTTCTCCATTGCATGGGGATGTTACTCCAAAATCCTTGGTGAAGATATGCTCTCCATTTGGGCTTAACTTGCTTAGAAATGCGTCAGGACCAACAGAAGAATTTATTTGATGCGTTCCTGAACTTGGGTCTAAATCAGTGATGCCCACAAAGTATCCCGTATAGATTATATTTCCATCTGGATCACTCGTGACATCATAAATTTCTTTTATAGAATTTCCTTCAATTTGTCCAGACCATAAAAGCTCATGTGCATCAGAAAATTTCAAAATGAAACAATCTGATTGGTTAGAAGAAGGTGTTAGAATATTATTCTCAGATGAAGGATCAAAATCAAATTCTTCATTGAAATTTCCTGTGATTATCAAGTTGTTTTCATGGTCAGTTTCTATCTGAGTATAAAATCCCTTTAGCTGGTAATGCCAGTCAAGGTCACCAAATCTATTTAATCTGAAAACGCATGTTTGTCCATTCGTATCGGAGACAAGCGTTTCTCCTGGCCCCATATTGACATCTTGTTCACCGGAGAATGTCATAGATAGATAAATGAATCCATCGGAGGATACTTTCATATCTGAAGGAATACTTTCCTCATTATCTTCCAACTGAAGCGCCCATTCGAAAGCTCCATTGCTATCTAACTTTAGTACGAATAAATCTCTTTCTCCGGTTGAGGAGGCATTAGCAATTCCGCTATTTGGGTTAAAGTCCATTTGCCCAGTGTAAGAACCCGAGATATAGAGATTGTTTTCTGCATCAATATCTAGGAACTCAAATTCATTGTCTTCGCTATTTCCAAAGTGTTTAACCCAAAGAAATTCTCCCATTGCATTGTACTTGCTGAGAAACACATCACTTGAGCCATAAGAAACAAGAGTTTGAACATTATCGCTTGAGCCGAAGCCTACCTCGCCTAGAAAGCTTCCTATGGAATAAGAATTCCCTTCCGAATCAAAAACTGTTTTGTAAACAGAACCTTGCATGTCAGAATCAAAAGTGTTCACACTTTCAAAACACAAGCTTTGTTGAGCGAATGAAATGTTAATTGAGATTAAAAAAAGAAATATGAATGAGGGATAGGCAAATGGCATTCGTCCTTGCATGTTCGAATTTGCCATTGTCTAAAATTATGTGGGTTTCACTTATTTATACGCAATCATCAAGAAAAAGTTTTTATCCTTTCTATCAAAAGAAAGACCCATTGGCCGAAAAGACGAGCAATGGGTCTTAGTTATCAATGTTTTCCTAGTGACTAATTTCTGCCTTCATACCAAGGTAAATTATAACTCTCCGCCTTCGTTTTGATTGAATTATACAAGTTCTCTATATTTTGAAAATCGGATTCAATTCCTTTCAATTCCTTTTCTGCTATAGTAACATCATCCAAAGCTGTTTGGGTAGGTCCATAAGTTGAGCCCCACATGGTTCTTCCAGCTGAAGAAAGCCTAGTTCTAATGGTAGGATTTGATTTTTCTCCAGGAACGCTTCTGCTTTCCTGTCCATTTAGTCGAATATTAAGACCTTCTATTTTAACCATTAACTCTTTAAGTTCGCTAGAAAGGCTTCCTGCTTCAGCATTGGAACGTACTATTGCTTCCTTCAATGTTTTGGCATCTTTTTTCAAAGCACTAAACTCAATTCTAAATTTACTTAAGTTATTTTGGACAGTAGAAAAACGTTCGTAGAAAGCCATTTTTTCTTGTTCACTTGGGCCTTGTAAAGCACCATTTCTTAAGCGTACAACATTGAATTCCATTGGGCCATCCAAAACAGTAGATTCACCATTATGAACTCTACTAAGGGTTACAGAGTATTTTCCGGGATTTACCAATTCTCCTCCTGGCCTTTTTTCTTTACCGGAATCTCCTTGTCTTAAAGGTCTATTGGAAACCTTTCTTAAATCCCAAGCTACTCTGTGAAATCCTTTTCCAGCAGAAACTTCCATTTTTCGAATGGTCTTTCCACTATTGTCTTTTATAGTTAACCAAATGCTTGGTTTTTCCTCACGTCTTTCTTCCTCCAAGGCATCCCATCCAGGGAAAGGAATATCTTGTTCTTTCAGCTCCTTTTCTTTCTTTTTTCGGATAGATTTTTTTGTCTTGTATCCTTCTTTTAAGTAATAGGTGAAAACTGCTCCATATTCTGGATTGTCAGCCGTATAGAAATCTGCTCCCATACTACCTTTCTGACTCCAACCTCTATCCATTCTTGGTAAAAACCAATCAGCGTCACGCATGGAGAATAATTTTGCATCGGAGTTTAAACTTTCATCGCCAAATTCTCTAAATGCGGCAATATCATCATAGACATAGAAACTCCTTCCGAACGTAGCAAGTACCAGATCATCTTCTCTTTTTTGAATAGCCAAATCTCTCACCGAAATAGTAGGCATTCCACCTTTCAATTTTACCCATTTGTTTCCTCCGTTTGGAGTAAAGTATGCACCAAATTCTGTTCCAATAAATATTAAATCTTTCTTTTTATAATCTTGAGCTATTCGCCAAACTAGATTTGTTTTTGGAAGGTTAGAACTTATTGATGTCCAGGTTTTTCCTTTGTTGCTACTCTTGAATATATAAGGTTTATAATCTCCATTTTTGTGATTGTCCAATGCAATATAAACTGTATTGGCATCATGTAAATCTGCCTTAATATCATTTACGTAAGCTCTTTTTGGAACTCCGGGAAGTGAACTAACCTCAACTTTAGTCCAAGACTGACCTCCATTTTCAGTAATTTGAATAAGTCCATCATCAGTTCCTACATAAATCAAATCCCTTTGAACAGGTGATTCGGAAATAGAAGTGATGGTATTGTAGTTGGACATTGCATATACATCCCAAGGCATATTGTACGATTGTTTTTTGCCCATTATAGGTAACTCGAAACGCTCTTCATTTCTTGTTAGGTCACCTGAAAGTGCAGTCCACTTATCTCCTCGATTATCGGAACGCCATAGTCTTTGAGATGCTACATATATTTGAGAAGGAGAGTGGGGACTTACCAAAATAGGAGCATCCCAATTGTATCGCTCGTAATCTTCTCCTTCACCAGCTTGTGGTTGAATACCAATAGATTCTCCTGTGACCAAATCCACACGGGAATAATATCCTTCCTGACTTTGACCATAAACAATATTGGGATTTCCAGGTTCAGTTGCAGGTTGATGACCGTCACCACCCAATATCACTTTCCAATCTCCATTTTGAATTCCAGTTCTATTATCTGTTCTGGATGGTCCACCTTGAGTATTGTTGTCCTGTGTTCCCCCATAAATATTGTAGAAAGGCTCTGCATCGTCCAGTGCCAATTTATAATATTGAGTTATGGGCATATTACTCATATGCCTCCAATTATCTGATAGATCAAAGGATTCGTAAAGGCCGCCATCCGTTCCAACTAAAAGATAGTCTGGGTCGTCAGTTCGAAAAGCCAATGCATGATTATCTACGTGTTTCCATTTGTTGGGAACATTTTTAAAGGTCTTACCACCATCATTTGATACTTTGAAGTAATTGTTGGCAAAGTAGATGCGGTCAAAATTATGAGGACATGCATACAGTTCCTGGTAGTAGTGCGGGCCTGTTCCTCCAGCTACCATGTCAGACATTTTTTTCCATGAGGAGCCTCTATTTGAACTTCTATATACTCCACCTTTTTTTAATTCCTCTTCGACTGCAGCATAAATTACATCCGGCTGTTGTGGTGAAATCGCCATTCCGATTTTACCCATATTACCTGATGGAAGGCCAGATTTTAACTCTTCCCAATTTTCGCCTCCGTCAACAGAACGATAGATTCCCGTTTCTGGTCCTCCACCCATCCATGCGGCAACCGTTCTATGATGTTGCCAAAGAGCAGCATATAATACATCCGGATTTCTTGGATCTATTAATAAATCAGTTGCTCCTGTCCAGAGGCCTTTGCTCAAAACATTATTCCAAGTTTTTCCCCCATCTGAACTTTTATATATTCCACGTTCACCTCCTTTACTCCACATAGGCCCTTGAGAGGCTACCCAAATCACATTTGAATTTTCCGGGTGAACAATGATTTTGGAAATGTGTTCGGACTTTTTTAATCCCATGTTCTTCCATGATTTTCCATCATTTTCACTCAGGTAAATACCATCTCCCCAAGATGCATGTCTTCCACCTACATTTTCACCTGTGCCTAACCAAACTCTATGGGAGTTATTGGGATCTATGGTAATACATCCCGTTGAATACACCGATTGACCATCAAAAATGGGGCTCCAGGTAACACCTGCATTTTTTGTTTTCCAAACACCACCAGAACCAACTGCTACATACCAAACATTATCATCTTCTGGGTGAATAGCGATATCTGCTATTCTTCCCGCCATAAATGCCGGTCCAACGGATCTGAATTTTAGGCCAGAGAAATTTCCATCATCCCAAACCGATTTGGGTTTTTCATCTGTGTCTTTGTCTTTGCCTTTTTTTTGAGCTTCAACTGATAATGTGAATGCGAATAGTGCTACAAGAGCAAGTAGAATCTTTTTCATGCTTAAGGTTATAATGGGTGAATGTAATCAAAATCAAATTTTCAATCAAAACGAAAAATGGGTAAACCATTTGTTCTGATTTGCACTTCTGTTTTTGTATTCAAATCTTTTATGCAATTAATTGTAGTGCATGTTGTTCTTTTTTATCAAATTGAATTTATGACGATGTTTTTGTCTTATTTATTACGATATATTCGTCAGATATGATATATTCGCATTATCGGAAAATCTTCAAAAAGACCAGTTAATTAGGTAAAGGTCTTTTTGATTAATATTTGGATAGAATGGAACACTATTTTGGAAAAAACATTAAGCTCTTACGCCAACGTAAAAAACGTTCTCAGGAGGATGTTTCAAAAACGCTTGATATTAAAAGAACTTCTTTAAGTGGTTATGAGAATGGTTCGGTAGAACCGCCCTATAAAGTCTTACTAAAATTATCAGATTACTATAAGGTTAGTATCGATAAGCTTGTGAAGTATGATCTCTCTACCATTTCTGAGATGCAGCTTGGCGAATTGGAAAAGGGTTGGGATATAGATATCGATGGTAATAAGATGCGGGTCTTAGCTATTACTGTTGACAAAGATGATAATGAGAATATAGAGCTCATTCCAGAAAAAGCAAAAGCGGGCTATAGAACTGGTTTTGCAGATCCAGAATATTTAAAAATACTACCCACATTTAACTTACCTTTCCTCAACAAGAACAAAAAATACAGGACTTTTCAAATAAATGGAGACAGTATGCCACCTGTTTCTCATGAAGCCTATGTTACTGGTGAGTACGTTGAAAATTGGAACCTTATTAAAGACGGTCAACCTTACATTATAATTACTAAGAATGATGGTATCGTTTTTAAGATGATTTACAACCAAATAGAAGAGAAGAAATCACTGATGCTCTGTAGCACCAACCCCATTTATGAACCTTATAATGTGTCTATAGCCGAGGTATTAGAAGTTTGGAAATTCGTTAATTTCATTAATCATGAAATGCCAGAAAATGTCTTGTCCAAAGATGATTTATCAACTACAGTTATGCAATTGCAAAAAGAAGTAGGAGAGTTGAAGAGTGTGTTGAAACAGTTGAGGTTGGAGATATAAGTTGGTCAGGCACGGATTTTGTTAATTTAACCTCAAAATCAAAACGTATGAAATCAATGTTATCAAAATCCTACGGCCAAATTCTAATTGCATTTGTTTTAATATTATTCTCTTCATGCGTTGCAACGAAAGACACCACTAATCTGGAAGACAATTATGCGGGTTATAAAAGAATGATTGATGTGGTGGCTCAGAGATATATCATTAAGGATGTTTTAAATCTCTCCCAAGAGCAAAAGATTCAATTAAAAATAAATGAGATCAGCGAAGATGTGAATACTTATGGAGGGAATATGTCTAAGATGTTTGTCTATT
Source organism: uncultured Flavobacteriales bacterium (assembly GCA_964609215.1). Lineage (GTDB taxonomy): Bacteria > Bacteroidota > Bacteroidia > Flavobacteriales_D > JABDKJ01 > JABDKJ01. The sequence continues at coordinate 292,480 of CAZSQZ010000003.1, read as the reverse complement.
CCTATGGAGGCAAGAAAGGAATGGTAGTAACCGCATTTAACGTATTAAATTCGAGTAAAGGTGATGCTAGTTTTACCAATACTAAATTAGGTCCAGAGGACTTAAAAAAATTAAATGAATTCTATTTAAGCGTTGATAGAAGATCCATGAAAGCCGATGATTTTCATGTGTTTAAGATAAATGATGAGGTAACAGTTAATATGTTCAAATCATTTAGCCGAGTAAAGATCGTTTTATTAATGTCAGAAATGAATATGGCCGAAATATTCGATAGGAAATGGGAAAAAGTGTATGAAGATTTTAATGAGTTGTATTAAAGTAATACCTGAAGTTTTCTTGATAATTAAAATCTATGTGTACTTGACTCAAGATTAGAATATTTTAAAAAATTACAAACTAAGTCTATAGGTTTTTGGAAATTATCTAGCAATTCTTCCTGTCCCTTTGCATGCATCACAACGTTCCCGACTTCTCAGCCCTTCCCAATAACCTAGGCCTTTGCATTTCTGGCACTTCTTTTCAGAAATAGAGGTATTTACCCCAGTAATCTTTAAAAATTGAAGTAGGCCGTAAATGATGCCAACAATAACGGCTGCAATTAAGAAATACGCTATAAACTTCATACTTCAAAATTAAAAAAAAGGGGAAGTAAAAATTAAGTGGATGTTTATAATTTAATTCAAGAATAAATCATTTTTCTTTTTCATAAGATAGTTTCTTTCGGCATTGTTTTTCACTAAAGAAAGGGCAAGTTCAATTTCGTTTGAAGCTTTTTCCAATTTACCCATTTTAATATAGTATTCTGCTTTGGTTCCATAATATAAGTAGGCCCTTTGCTCTAAATCTTTCACATTGATGCTCTCAAGCAATTGGTAGGCTTTTTTTTCCTCACCTAACATTAGTTGTACCATAGACATATTCAAAATATTGAAGGCACTGGGTTGAATATGATTTAGTTGCTCATAATATTTTAAAATATTCTTCCATTTTGTTTCCTTAAAATTTTTGGCTCCCACATGTTCAGCTGCTATAGCGGATTCTAAATGGTATGAAGATAAATTATCACCCGAAATAGATTTGGACATCGCATCATATCCTAAGTTTATTAATGGGGTATACCACAAATCTCGATCTTGATTTTTTAAATCAACTATTTCATTGTTCTTATTTACTTTGCTATCAAGCCTTGCCGAATGAAAACACATTAATGCAAAAAGAGCATAACCATTGTCAGACCTAAACAGTTCTTTTTCCAAAATCATTTTACATAATCTCATTGCTTCTCCGCATAGTTCTTTTCTAATGAGCATATCCTTTCTTCCCGAATGAAAACCCTCATTAAAAATTAGATAAAGCACTTCATGAACCCTATCTAGCCTTGTGCTTAATTCATTTTTAGATGGAAATTCAAAAGAAATATTTTGTTCTTTAATGACTATTCGCGCTCTGGAAAGTCTTTTTTTAATGGTTTCCTCCTTGAGTAACAGAGCTGAAGCAATTTCCTTGGAACTAAATCCAGCTATAGTTTTTAAAGCAAAGGCAATTTGATCCTTTGCTTTCAATTTTGGATGACATGCGGTAAAGATCATTCTTAACTGACTATCAGCAATTTCATGATCTAAAAAAAGATTATCCAGTTCCAAAGAATCAGATTCAATATCAATTTTCTGTATTCTTTTTTCTTCCGCATCCATTTTCCGCAATAAATCGATTGCGCGATTTTTTGCAGCTTTAGTCAACCAAGCTTTAGGATTTTCTGGTGCTTTATTCTTCCAAGCATTTAAGGCATTAAGAAAAGTATCTTGAACAGCATCTTCAACCATTTCAAGGTGAGAAAGACCAAATATTCTAGTTAAAATAGAAACCATCTTTCCAAACTGATGCCTGAAAAGATGGTCAATAAGTTGTTCATTTTTCACATGTCAAAAACCATTACTTCCCGAATTTCAACGGAACTTCCCAGATCATAATCAGGAAAATCCTGTGCAATTTCAAGAACCTGTTCCTTACTTTTGGCTTTTATAACATAGAACCCACCAACCAATTCTTTGCTCTCTACAAAAGGACCATCTGAAACCACTCTATTCTCTCCAGAAATTCTCGTAACTTCTGGATGCAAGGCTTCGCCTCCTTTTACAATTCCCATTTTCTCCATTTTTGCAGACCAAGCCATCCATTTTTGCATTCTTTCTTGAATTTCTTCTGGAGATAAGCCCATATCACCATAGTCCTCACCCAAAAAAATCATCATAAAATCTTTCATACTGTTAAATTAATTTTAAAAACTTTAATTTCATCTATATCACGAAGCTGAAATAAATTTAGTGGACAAAAATTTAAAAGAAATTCAGTCTGCTTGAAAATTCACATTTTTAAGCAATTTTGTTTCCATTGTTTTATGAACTAAAACCAACGAGTATCGTCATAATGTAAATCATTACTTAATACGAGTTTCTTTTAGGTTCTTAGGTTAATTGCTGCATTGCTGTAAATAATAATATTTAGTCATTTTTGGTGTAATTGAAAGCTATTAAGACTCCTGTAAATACTAGATTTGATCTAAATTTTTTCGATTTGAAGATTATATATAAAACGAAAACAATAAATTGTATAAATACGTATACATCTTTGTAAGAAATTGAACATTAAGATAAACGAAATGAAAAATATATACCTCAATAAAATTGGGATATCTGTACTGACTTTTTTGGTACTTGCATGTGACTTTTCTGCTCAGCATACAATTGCCAGAGAATGGAACGAGGCTAGTTTAGATGCGGTAAGAATGGATTTGGCAAGGCCAACCGTGATAGCCAGAAATTTATTTCATACTTCAGCAGCAATGTACGATTGCTGGGCCTTATTTGATGAGGACCTAGACACTTACTTAATTGGAAAAACTGTCGATGGCTTCACCTGTCCGGATTTAACTTTACCATCCTATGCGGATGAACAATTAGCAAAAGAAGAGGCTTTAGCTCATGTGGCCTTTTCAATCCTAAAGCATAGATATGAAGGCAGTTCTGGAAACATAAATACTGGAGGTGGAATCATTACCATGTTTGAAGATTTAATGACCGATCAGGGTTATGACTATAGTAATGTAAGTTTGGATTATGCAAGTGGAGACCCCGCAGCATTGGGAAATTTTGTTGCTTCTAAGTATATCAATTTTGGTAACCAAGATGGTGCAAATGAAGCAAGCAATTACAGCAATGAACATTATTTACCGGTAAATCCAGCAATTGAAATAGACAATGAAGATGGAAATCCAAATATTTTGGATCCCAACAGATGGCAGCCTATTGAACTGTTAGCTTTTATTGATCAGTTTGGGAATAATTTTGGAACAACACCTACTTTCCTTAGTCCAGAATGGGGAGAAGTTTCACCATTTGCTTTACAGGAATCTGATAAGACAACTTATCAAAGAGATGGAAATGATTATTTCGTATATCACGATCCGCAAATGCCTCCTTTGTTAGATACTACTGAGGCTATTGGTTTAGAATCCGAGTATAAATGGGGCTTTTCAATGGTTTCTGTTTGGGCAGCGCATTTAGATCCTCAAGTTGGCCCAAACATTGATATTTCACCAGCATCAATTGGAAACAATACAGCTTTTCCAACTGATTTTGCAGACTATGATCAGTTTTATGATTTTTTAAATGGGGGAGACCAAAGTCAAGGTTGGTCTATAAATCCCAGAACAGGAGCGCCCTATGAGCCTCAAATGGTTCCTTTAGGAGATTATGCAAGAGTATTAGCTGAGTTTTGGGCAGATGGTCCAGATTCTGAAGCTCCTCCGGGTCATTGGTATACTATTTTGAATACCGTAATGGATCACCCTGATTTTGAAACAAAATGGCAAGGTCAAGGTGAAGCATTGGATCAATTGGATTATGAAATAAGGGCTTATTTTGCTTTGGGTGGTGCAATGCATGATGCTGCAATTGCAGCATGGGGAATAAAAGGATGGTACGATTATATTAGACCATTATCTGCAATAAGAAGTATGGTAGAATTTGGTCAGTGTACCGATGAATTGGCAAGTAACTACCATCCTGCTGGAATACCTCTAATTCCCGGATATATAGAAACCATAGAAATGGGAGACCCACTTGCTGGAGATGCCAATGAAAATGTGGGTAAAATCAAATTATTCACTTGGGGTGGACCTCAGAATATTACTTATTTAGAACCGCCTCCAGGTCCAGGAGATTCTGTGGTTAGAACACCTTTAGATTCTGCTGGTGTGTCTTGGATCTTAGCAGATACTTGGCGTCCATATCAAAGACCAACTTTTACTACACCTCCATTTGCAGGATATGTATCTGGTCATTCAACCTATTCCAGAGCGGCAGCAGAGTTACTAACCCTTATGACCGGAGACGAATATTTTCCTGGTGGAATGGGTGAATTTCATTGTGAACAAAATAACTTCTTAGTATTTGAAGTTGGGCCTAGTCAGGATTTGACATTGCAATGGGCAACATATAGAGATGCTTCTGACCAGTGCAGTTTGTCGAGAATATGGGGAGGGATTCATCCTCCGGCAGACGATATACCGGGAAGAATAATTGGAGAACAAGTTGGAATTGATGCTTTTGATTTTGCAAATGCTCTTATGGATGCAAAAGCACCCTTGGTAACGGCTTTCGCTACTTCTGATAATTTAGTAAACGATGCTACACAAAGTTTCTTCTCAATTACCATAGATTTTGATGAATCATTGGATACAAATTTCACTCCGAACATTGCATTTTTGAATGATAATCCATTGTTGAATAGTTTAAGTTTTGCTTATGATGAATGGAATGGAAATCAGCAATATATTGCTTTTTATTCTGTGACAGATGGAAATGAAAACTTGGATAATATATCTGTTTTGGTTTCGGATGCTCAGGATATAGCTGGAAATGTATTGGAAGATTTTACCGTTAACAATGCTTTCGTAATAGATACTTATAATCCAAGTATCATTGATGTGTTGCCTTTAGTTAATCCAATTTCTGATTCTGATGTTGGAGCAACTGGAATGACGCTTTCTTTGATATATGATGATGAAATGAATACGGCACAGATACCTGTGGTAAATCTACCCGTTTTCAATGATTTAGAGAATACACTAAGTTTAAATGAAGGAGCTAGTTTTTGGCAAAGCCAAACGGTTTTTGTTGCAGTCTATGAAGTTACAGATATCGATGTTGAATTTAATGTCTTTCATATCACTGTTTCTTCAACAGAAGATGAAAATGGAAATGAAATGAATCCATCATCGGATTTTTTCAATGTACTTTATGTTGATACGAAGAACCCAAGTATAGCTGATGTTGCCATAAATGAATTGATTTATTCAGGGTCGAATGTGGGAACCGGAACGGTGCAAATAGATGTGATTTTTGATGAAATAATGAATACTGGAATTGCTCCAGATATTTCATTCCCAGTTGAAGATCCTTTATTGTCATCCTTGGTTTTTAATAGTGGAATCTGGTTAAATGATTCAACATATTCCTACTCATTTGACCTAATAGATGCCGATGAGATCTTATTGGATATTGATATTGAAATCAGTAATGCACAAGATGCAAATGGCAATGAATTTTCAGACTCTGTTTTTGAAGATTTCTTTGGTATTGATACCACTAATCCAATTGTGCAAAATATTTTTAATAGCTCCAGTATAATCACTGATATATCAGGTAATTCATTTGAGATTACTTCAGTTTATTCCAAAGCGATGGATATAAGCTCAAGTCCAGAATTATCTTGGCCCGATTTGGATCCATCAGGGACCCTGGTTTTGAATAATGGAATATGGATTGATTCCTTTACCTATGTTTTTGAATTTAATGTTGTTGATAATGATTTAGAAATGGAAAACATTGATATTTTGGTTTCAGGAGGAATAGATACTAACGGAAATATTCCCGAGCCATTTAGTGATGAGGATGTATTTTCTATTGAGATGTTAAATCCGAATGTATTGGTACTCACCGCAAATACCTATAACATTGATTATTCAAATACTGGTCCTGAAGGCTTCACTCTTTTGGCGATATTCGATGAGGAAATGGATATTTCCCAGACTCCACAAATAGATTTCCCCGTTGAGGATCCGAGTTCTGTTTTGACCTTTAATGAAGCAGCATCTGAATGGATTAATACGACTACCTACATTGCCAAATATGATGTTGCCAACGGATTAATTGAGTATATAGAAGATATAGATACCCGTATACAAAGTGCTTCTGATTTGTTTGGTAATCCAATGGTTATTTTGGAAGAAGTAGACCTATTTGATATCTCTGTAGATTGGACAACAACAGATATTACTGAACTAAATGCCAGCGAGGGAGTAATAGCTTTTCCAAATCCAATTCAGCAAGGTGAACGCTTAACTATTGATTTAGATAATGCGAATAAATATGCATTAAGAGTTTATTCGCTTGAAGGAAAGGAAATAGACGCAGATATTATTAACGCTTCAAGTCAAGAACTACATTTGAATACAGCGACTTGGAATACAGGAGTTTATGCCATTCATTTAAATAATGAAGATGTACAATTAGTTTTAAGGGTAGTTGTGAAATAGTAAACCAACTTGAAAGAACTTAAAAAAGAGAAGCATTTGCTTCTCTTTTTTTATGCGATGAATTGTATAAACCCGTCAAGTTCATTTGATCTCAGAAGAGCGTCTATTACTTCTAATAATTAGAAAAATGATTTGATTTTAATAAGCTATTGCAGAAAATGTTTGGGTTAATATGAAACTGAATGACCTTGAGATTGTTATATTTATACAAATCTCTGGCATATGAAGTGTTTTGCATTATTTTTTGCTTTTACCTTAACATATTCCATCTCTAGCGCCCAAACCAGTTCGTTTATTCATATTGATCAATTTGGTTATTTACCTGGAGCCAATAAAGTTGCTGTAATTTCTGATCCGCAGATTGGATATAATTCTGATCAAAATTATAATCCTTCTTCAACCATGGAGGTTAGGAACTCTAGTAATGATCAAGTGGTTTATACTGGTCCTGTAGAAGCGTGGAACAATGGTGAGACGCATGCTGGGTCTGGTGATAAGGGATGGTGGTTTGATTTTTCCAGTGTTACCAGTTCTGGAGATTACTACCTGTTGGATCCATTAACGGGAGAGCAGACCGGTGTTTTTACAATTGCAGAAGATATATATCTAGATATTCTAAAAGCAAGCACCCGAATGTTCTATTATAACCGTTGCAATGCGGAAAAAGTTGAACCGTTTGCTGAAGCTGCCTGGAATGACGGAATGAACTTTAACAAACCGCTACAAGATTTTAATTGCAGATATATTTTTGATACTGCAAATGCTTCCCTTGAAAAGGATTTATCTGGAGGATGGTTCGATGCTGGTGATTATAATAAGTATGTAACCTTTGCGCATAGTGCAGTTCATAATTTACTCTGGGCTTACATTGATAATCCCAATGTTTTTGGTGATGATTGGAATATCCCAGAATCAGGAAATGGAATTCCCGACATTTTGGATGAAGTGAAGTGGGAGCTAGATTGGCTATTGAAAATGAATAATAATGACGGAACGACTCATATAAAAATGGGAAGTTCTAATTATTCCGATAATACAGATTCTCCACCTAGTGCTTGTTCAGATCAGCGGTTTTACGGGCCTGTTTGCTCTTCTGCTTCGATAGCAGTTGCCTCTATGTTTGCTCATGCCTCACAAGTGTTTGATGATTTTCCTTCTATGGAATCTTATGCTGAACTGCTTCAGACTAGAGCAGAGGTGACATGGAATTATTTAGTTCCCATATTGAATAATGAGCAATTTGATTTAAGTTGCGACAATGGTGAAATAGTGGCGGGAGACGCAGACTGGGATATTGAAACACAAAAAGAAAATGCAATTACTGCAGCTATTCATTTATTTGATTTGTCTGGTGATTCTCAATATTCAGATTATGTCGACACTCATATTGATGAAGCAGAACCTTACAATACTTCATTTTGGGCAGCTTATAAAATGGCATTAAATGATGCTTTGATACTTTATTCAGAGATACCTGGTGTTGAAGCAAGCATTGCTGCAAATATTAAGGCGGGTTTTACTACTGATACTCAAAATAACTGGAATGCTTATTATGGATTCAATGCTATTGATTTGTATCGGGCATATATGCCAAACTGGGCTTATCATTGGGGAAGTAATTCACCCAAGGCGGGATTTGGATTGATTAATCTTCTAGCTAAAAAAGCACAGGTTAATCCTTCAATGGAAGATGATTTTGAATTGAAAGGACTTGAACAACTCCATTATTTCCATGGAGTGAATCCCTTAGGAATGGTTCATTTATCCAATATGTATGAATATGGAGCTGAGAAAAGTGCGAATGAAATATATCATACGTGGTTTTTCGATGGAACAATTTGGGATAATGCACAGACGTCATTACATGGACCTGCCCCAGGCTTTTTAACGGGCGGCCCAAATTCATCTTTTAGCATAAGTAGCTTGAGTCCTCCATTTGGACAACCAGATCAAAAATCTTACTTAGATTGGAATACTGGTTTTCCAGAAAGTAGTTGGGAGATTACTGAACCAGGTATTTATTATCAAGCTATGTATATTAGATTGCTTTCAAATTATGTAAATGCTGATAATTATTGCTCAGCTGAAGAACTTATTCCCGCACCTCAGGGACTTCAAATGTCAGATCTTGGAAATGCATACAGATTGTCATGGACTCCAGTTTCTGGAACAATTGGTTGTCAAATTAAAGGAGGCTTTGAAGGAGGAAACGATCCCGCAATGTTCATTATTTTAGAACCAAATGCCAGTGAAAAAATCATTCAGAAAAACATATTAAATATTGGACAGGCTTATCAATGGAAGGTTAGGTGCGGTTGTTCCATTGGCCCCCCAGCAGAAGTAGGGCCATTTTCAGAATATTTCTATTTTACCCATAACGGTTTTCTTCCTGAGGATAAAAAGGTTAAGAGTTTAGAGATATATCCTAATCCCGCTGAGGATTTTATTGTAATTCCAGAATCTGCGAAAAAAATGATCAAAGTTTATGATCTAAGCGGCAGATTGGTAGCTAACCAAAGACCAGATGGAAATAGATTAGACGTTTCCAATTTGGAAAGTGGCTATTATATTCTCGAAATGGATTCCCAGAAAGTTAAGTTCAATAAGCTTTAGTGTTTATTGCTCGGGAATGTTTTCTAACGTTTCCAATAGATAGCCCCAATATTTTTGGACCGAAGAAATTTGACATTTTTCATCAGGACTATGTGCTCCTCTTATGTTCGGACCAAAGGAAATCATTTCCATATCGGGATAATTAGTTCCCAGAATTCCGCATTCTAAACCTGCATGACAAGCCATCACATGAGGTTTTTCATTAAAGCGCTTTTCATACAATTCTGACATTACTTGAACAATTGCAGCACCTGGTTTAGGAGCCCATCCTGGATATTCTCCAGAATATTCAATTTTTGCATTCAGTGAAGCAAAAGCTCCTTTGATTGCAGCACCGATATCATCTTTTTCAGTGTCTACGGAACTTCTTGAAAGACACATAACTGTGTACTCACCATTCCCAATAATTACTCTTGCAACATTGTTAGAGGTTTGCACCAAATCTTTTATATCCGGACTCATTCTATAAATACCATTTGGAGCTGAATAGATAGCTCCCAACAATTGTTTTTGGAAAAAGAAGGGTAGGACAGTGTTTGGCATTTCCGCTTTCTCCATTTTTATCATCAAATCCTCATCTGTTGTTTCGTGTTCTTCCTTTATTTGATTGGCTAATCTCATAGTCAACCTTTCCATTCCACTTGCTTCTTGTTCTGAACAAACAAAAATAGCATTGGATTCTCTGGGAATAGCATTTCTCAGGCCACCGCCATCAACGGAAGCAATTCTAATTTTACTGGTTTCTGTTGCACTCCATAGCAAGCGATTCATGATTTTATTCGCATTGCCTAATCCTTTATGGATATCCATTCCTGAGTGCCCGCCATTTAAACCATAAACCTTGAGTTTAAAAGCAACGCAGTTCTCGGGTACATCTTCTTCCTTGTAACTTCCTACTGCTGTAACATCCCTTCCGCCAGCGCAACCAATGGTAAGTTCATCATCATCTTCCGTGTCAAGGTTAAGGAGGATTTTACCATTCAAAAGGCCTCCTTTAAGGCCTAGGGCACCTGTCATTCCAGTTTCCTCATCTATTGTGAATAAAGCATCTATTGCTGGATGCGGAATATCATTAGATTTTAATACCGTCATAATTGTGGCTACACCAATTCCATTGTCTGCACCCAAAGTAGTACCTTGTGCTTTGACCCAATCATCTTCAACTATCATCTTTATTCCTTCTGTATCAAAATCAAAAATGGTGTCGTTGTTTTTTTGATGAACCATGTCTAAATGGCTTTGCATAACAATAGGTGTTTTATTTTCCATACCAGCAGTTGCAGGCTTTCTGATAATAACATTTCCAACCTTATCCTCTATAGTCTCTAAGCCCAAATCTTCCCCAAATTTTTTCATAAAATTAATTACGCGTTCCTCTTTCTTAGAAGCTCTGGGAATTTCATTTAAATCACTAAAGTGATTCCATAATGCTTTGGGTTCTAAATCTCTTACTGCTTGACTCATTTTGAAAAATTTGAGCACAAATATATCAAATAAAAAACCCCGTTTTGCAAAGGCAAACGGGGTTTAAAAGGGAGAAATAAAGCCTTAGCGAATAACGCTAAAAGGGGTTGTGTGCGAAGTTTGATCTGTTCTTATTCGCAAAAGGTAGGTACCGCTTTCATATCTTGTTATATCTATGGTTTCTCTGATATTAGTACCGGAAAAATTAAGATTTTCTTGCCCAACTATTCTTCCTGAAACATCTAGAATTTCAAAAATATAGTCTCCACTGTATTTTGATGTGAATTCAATATTCAGGAATTCGGAACTAGGATTCGGATATAGGTTTAGATTTTCAATTTCATCTAGGTCATCTATTCCCACAGTTGTTCCTTCAGGAATAACATTAATCCAGAATGGACTTGGTAAAAAGCCAAATGAAATATATTCTATGGTATCACAGTAAGTATCCTGGCAGAATGTACTGTCTGAATTAATGGATCCTATAGTTAAGCAAACTAAATAGGTTCCATCTTGAGCATACTCATGCTCTGGATAAGGGTCTGTAGATGTATTTCCATCGCCAAAATCCCAGAAGTAGTCTAAGTTGGATCCAGTTGAAAGATTTTCTATATAAACGATTCCATTTAGCGTGTCTATAAACTGAACTTCAAAGTAAGCTTCACATAAGGAATCATCTTCACATGAACCATCTAATGAGAAGGTCATACTTTCTTCAGAAGAGCCTTCTTCTAATGACCCTGCACTTAGCTCAACGCCAATTGCATTTATCCAATAATAACCATTGTGCCAGCCAAATGGCCCTTCATTGTTCCACATGGTCGCAGTATAACATTCATTAGGATCGAGACATATATCGAAATAGGCAATTTCTAAATTGGAGAAACCGTCTTGATAGAAAACTTCATTTCCATTTGAATCTATAAGTGAGAAACCTACCTCATTTCCAGATTGGAAGGTGCAAACATAAAGCTCCGCTGAAACTAGCCCTTCATCGCAATTATACTGGCAAGAACCATTATCGATAGTTGCATTTGGATTATAATTGGAAGCATCTGGATCTGTACATCCTAAAATTGGGCTTGTACAACCCGATGTTTCTATTCCAAAACTATAGTTGATAGGGTCTCCTGAGGTATCATATATTGTTTCTACCAATATACCATCAACATATACTTCAATCAATACCTCACCAGTATTACCGGCACCTACGGATGGTACTTCTATGTTATAACATCCAGCAGAAAGACAAAAAGTGTCAGAGTAGTTGTTGTCCCAAAAAGTTCCTGAAAAAATATTATCTCCTTGGTCATTGCTTAAGTTAATTATAGGAAGCCATTGATTGTTTATAAGGTGCATTTGAATAAACAATTCATGCTGTGAACATGAGTCTGGTGGATAGATACACGTACCATCATCAACTGTGGCAAGTGAATCAAAATTTAAGGCCAAGGGATCAGTACAACCATATATTTCTCCGCAGGAACCATCTAATGAGAATATCATACTATCTTCAGACAAGCCATCATCTAAGGATCCAGTACTTACTTGAATGCCATCTGTATTTATCCAATAATAACCATTATACCAACCAGACGGACTCGTGTTGTTCCACATGTTAACGGTGTAGCAAAGGTTAGGATCTAAACAAATATCAACATACTCGATAGCACCACTTGGAAAGCCATCTTGCTCAAATACAATACTTCCATCATCACCGACAACAGATATTCCTACTTCCTGACCATTTGAGAAGACACATACATACAGTTCTGCAGCAACCAATCCGCTATCGCATTGTATTGGGTATATACAGGAGCCATCGTCAACATTTGCCCAGGGATTGTAGTTAGTAGCTAATGAATCTGTACAGCCTAAAATTTCTTGACACCATTGGGTATCTATAGAGTAACATGAGTTTCCAAAAACGCCTTGCCATGCCTGAATGGAAACTGAATTTCCGAAACAATCTATATATTCAATACTTATCGTCTGATCGAATATTTGTGCTGGAATTTCATAAAAGAACATTCCATCATTTTGAGAATATGTGGTAAATATCCCAGCTGAGGTATTAATAATGAACTCTAAACTATCAGGAGCTCCAGCTACCCAGAAATTAACGCATGAAATAGAATCATAAAGGCAAGAACCATCATCAACGTTTGCGGTGAAGTCATAGTTTAAAGCTATAGGGTCCGTGCATCCGTAAATGGTATCAATAGGGTAGATGCAACTTCCATCATCTATTGTAGCCAATGGATTGAAATTAATAGCTAAAGTATCTGTGCAGCCCAAAATATCATTTACACAGCTCGAATCATTAACCGAAAAATTGAAAATTCCATATTCACCATTTGTCAATGAATAATCAATCAATACATTTCCATTTTCATCTGTTGCAAGGAAATTTGCTCCGTTCCAACCATCCCCAAAAGAGTCAAAAGCTTCAAATAAATAGCATCCATCTTCGAGACAAATATTATCTACTACAGTAGTTTCATTGTCATAAGGTGCAGAGGAATAAACAACCAAACCATTTTCATCTGAAATACTCCAGGATGTTTCGTTTGCAAAGCCTCCATATACAGTAATTCCAGTTATGGAATTAAAAGTGCATGAATCAGGGTCATAAGAACAACTACCGTCATCAATATTTGCTAAGGGATTGTAATTATTTGCTAAAGGATCGGTACATCCAAATTGCACTGTGTCATAGATGCATGAACCATCATCAATGTTTGCGATAGGGTTCCAGTTAATAGCAGTTGGGTCTGTGCATCCAAATAGAATAGAATCGTAAATACATGAACCATCGTCTATATTAGCAACAGGATTCCAGTTAATTGCCGTTTGGTCTGTACATCCGGGGATTTGTGTCACATTGTTGCAATCAGGATCATTTAACCCAAATGGATAGGAAACGTTACTTCCACTAAGGAATAAAGGAAAACTGACCAGAACACCGGAATATTCTATTGCAATTGTGCCTCCATTCCATCCATCTCCAAAAGTATCGTTTAGATTTAAGGTGTAGCACCCATCGTCTAAACAGTATTGAGATGAATAGGTGGAATTATCCGCATAATTTCCTCCAGAAGCTACTATGTCACCCGAGCTATTCGCAAGCTCCCATGACATCTCGCTGGCCCATTGTCCAGTAGTTAATATAACATTGACTTGTGTGAATGCGCAACTGTCGACCTGCGCTTTCAGATTGGAAAAAGGAAAAAATAGCAATACTGCTATAATTAGTGTGTTAATTTTGCTCATTCTGTTTTAATTTAAGTTTTGTAAATGCTTTTGGATTTCTCCATTGTCACTTGCAGTGCTGTGAATCTAATAAATATCCTTTTGAAAAAAATTCAATAAAACGGTATACCATCACAAACTAAAATATGAATAAAATTAAAAGTATTTATATTTAAGTGCCTGTTTTTTAATTATTTGTAATTACAATTAAAATTACAATTCTTGGATTGAGATGATTTTTTTGTTGGCTTTTGCAAAGATAATCTTGGAAACGAAGGTTAACAATTTCTGAAAAGGATGTTGCTTAGAAGCTGAAAGAAAGATTGAATAAAAGTAAATGAAAGAATTAAACAATTCAGTTTTAAGTTATCTTTTTGTCTGAGCCGCTAATTTCATGAACATAGGTCGATTCTAATAAGGGTTTTCTTCAATCAATTAATACTCGTGAAGAGTATGTAATGAAATAGAGCTTAATTTAATCTGAAAATCTAGCTCATTCAATAATGAATTTTTTGACTATTAAGTTTTTAGCATTGTTCGATTCAAAGTTCAAAATATAGATGCCGGAACTCCAGCTTGAAGTATCTAGATGAAATACATCTTCATTTTTGTCTATGGATATAATATGCTTTCCAAGAATCGAGTAGACCGTTATTTTCCCTGAACTTGAATAAATTCTTACATACTCAGAGGCAGGGTTAGGTAGCAATGAAATCTTGCTGTCCAAAATATCTGAATCGCTTGAGCTATTAGAACTTTGAGGAATTGGAACTGTGAAATAGTTATATTCTGAAAATGGACCTGCAATAATGCTAGGGTTCAATTGGCACGCACACCTGATTCGCCATTTATACGTTGACCCAGGATTCAATATTGAGAGAGGAACAAGACGATTCGATGGCTCATTTTGAATTATGTTTAAATTGACCTGATTTCCACTAATCAAACCACCATTAATCTGACAAGCAACAGAATTAATTATCGGTTCCCAAGTTAAGTTATAGCCATTTGAGCCTAATTGATTTTGAAGGCTATTGGGAGCTAATACGGATCCTGGAAAGCAATCCCCACAACCTTCATCAACAATTCCATTGCAATTATTATCTAGTTCATCACCACAGATTTCTTCTGCATTTGGAAAGATTAAAGGTTCAAGGTCATTGCAATCCTCATTGTTCTCGACAAAACCAATTGGCATAGTGCAAGAGAGTATACTCTCGTTTATATCTCCAAAACCGTCACCATCTGCATCTGCATAGAAGATTTGTTCTAGATTCTCATCTATTTGACCGTTGCAATTGTTGTCTATTCCATCACAGATCTCGTCATTTAGGGGAAAGGAATTTGGATCAGAATCGTTACAATCTGAATTGTCAGTTACATAACCCATTGGTTGGATGCATGATAACAATGATTGATTTGGATCTCCAAAACCATCACTATCATTATCCAGAAAATAGGTTGTATATATCAGGTTATCATCGATCAATCCGTTGCAATCGTTATCTATGTCGTCACAAATTTCAACTGCATTTGGGTTTATCGTTTCATCTAAATCATTACAATCTGAGTTATTATTAAGCATGCCATTAATAGGAGAGGCACTAAAAATGCCATTGGCACTATTATCACCAAAATCATCAGAGTCGAAATCTGGGAAGTATTCTAAAAACTCAACACATTCTGATGTATCAATACACCCATTGTATTCAATTTCGATAGCATACGTGCCGCTGGAAATAACATCTATCGAAGAAGAAAATTCTCCAGTTAATTCAGAGTAGGCATTGGAGCAATTCAACCATTGATAGGACCCATTTTCTTGATTAGAATATAAAATTCCAATATCGGAACTGGTAGAGATGTCAATAATTGTTATTTCTATAGAACTTATTATCAGACTATCACATCCGGCCACACTTTGAAAGAAACTAGTGTGCGAAACTGAACTTTGAATATCCTCCAGAGTATAGCCATCTGGAAAAGTATGATCATCTCCATAACATAATGAAATAGTTTCTTCTTGAGAATGTATTGGGAGAATTGAAAGAGTAGTAAAAATTATAGAATCCGTTCCTTGAGAAACAAATACGGTATCAACATAAATTCCAGCAGTATTTTGAAAAGCATTTTCAAGAAACATACTGTCGTTCGCGCAGATTTCGATACTAGAACTTAATTCAATAAAATTATTCTGAATTGGATTTGATGAACTTGATTGAATAAAAAATTGAGAAAGGGATTGTAAATCACAATTTTCAGAATAATTATAATTACCCGCACTAAAATTATCCGCAGTGCATTTTAAAGCCCAATTATTCAAATCTTCATTTTCAAGCCTCTGAAATAGGTTTGCCTCAACTGGATTTCCAAAAGCAACACCACTGGAAGGTTTTAAAGAAAGTTCATTTACATTTACAAAATTAGAGCTTCCATAATTATTGATGATCCAATAATTTCCTGCTGTGGGATTGGAATTCGGTAAGCTATCTGGTAATAAATTTAATCTAGTAACGACCACTTCTCCATTGGGATGATTGTTTCCAAAATCTATGTCCACTTCTGTATCTCCAAAACTATAGTTGCCAGCCGCATTGATTTCAAGTCTATGGCTTTGCCCATCACCAAACGGAGCGGTTGAAACAATTTTTTCAGCGGAACCATTTAGGCTAGCATGCTTTGAAGCTACTTTATCCAGAATTTGATTTGAACCATCATCGACATTGAATTGGTAGTAGGCAATTAAATTTTGACTGTATGGATTATCTCCAGTGCGTGTAAGATGTCTAAGTTCTCTTATTTCCTCTTTTGATAATGAAGTATCCCAAATACAAACTTCATCTATTTGTCCATTGTAATTTCGACTTGTCCAGCCTTTGTAGCTGCCAATTCTCATTTGCTCTATGTCTACAGGAGAGGGTGAGGTATTGTGAACAGATTCAATTCCATTCAAATATACTTTTACCGCATTAGGGCTTACGACAATGGCGACATGTGACCATTCATTTTCAGGAATAAAAAGGCCGCTATTCCATGACCAAGATCCACCTGGCCAGTGATAAGCCAATTGATTGCTGTTTTTAAAGTTTAGGCCTGCTGCATCTCCATCATTCATAACAATCCCAGTATAAATTGGTTGTTCTCCATTTGGTTTTACCCATGCCGAAATAGTCAAACTATTGGTCTGCGAAATTTCCAAATTAGGTATAATGGCATGGTCTGGAGCGCTAGAACAATTCAGAGCTAAACCTGGAATTGGGTCAGGAGCACACAAATCTATTAACTCAACCATTTGGTCTTTGGTCTTTGTTGAAGTATTTCCTAAATTATCAGTCACCGTTAACGTAACACTATAACTGCCTTCTTCCCCAAATACCACTTTTGGATTACGGACAGTATTTGAGCTGATATAATCTGGACATGGTGAAATGGACCATTGCCAAGTTGCATTGGTATGATCTAGAAATGAATAATCTTCAAATTGAATTGTATCCCTGCTACAATATACCGTTTTACTTTCGGTCATAGGTTCGGCTTGCGCTTGAGAGAGAGTTGCAAAAGGTGCTTCCCAAACACCTCTAGAGGAAGATAAACGCAGCTTACTATCACGATAAAAGGCCTTAAAACGCAATGCTCTAGTTAAGAATGGCAATCCATCACTATACATCGTCCAGTTGTTGAGTGAATTGTCCCAATAGAAAACGGCATAATTGCTTGCTAAATAAACAAGATCATCTGTGCCTGCTTGATAAAGAATGTCATATAACTTATGTCCGTCAAGAGCATTTGTGGTCATATTTTCCCAAGACAGACCACTATCTATTGTGCGATATACTTTTTGCCCATTTGCTGCATTATGACTACAAACCCATAGTTCATTAGAGTTTGCAGGGTTGAGGCTAAGGTCTAAGCGACTCAAATTATTACTAGGAATGGCTGAAAGAGCAGAAAATGAAGACCCACCATCTGAAGATTTATAGATTGTTCCTATGCTGTTTTCGCGAACCAAACAATATATTACATCCGGATTTTGTCGTGAAATCTCAAATTCTAAAACTCTTGCACTCGCATTGAAAATGAACAATTCTTCAAAGCTTTTTCCGCCATTAATACTCTTATAGAAGATATTATCCTTTCCTAAATACATATAATTTGAATAGGAGGGATGATATTCTATTTCACTTGAATTTAAAGTT
Source organism: uncultured Flavobacteriales bacterium (assembly GCA_964609215.1). Taxonomy (GTDB): domain Bacteria; phylum Bacteroidota; class Bacteroidia; order Flavobacteriales_D; family JABDKJ01; genus JABDKJ01. The sequence continues at coordinate 274,357 of CAZSQZ010000003.1, read as the reverse complement.
GTAAAGGCTTCATTTGGATACAGACTTAAGTTAGGTATTCCTGTACTCGATAAATACAAAGCATCTGGTATCAGTTTATCTCCAATGTCAGAGAAATGGGTAATTCTATTATTTAAGGGGTTTATATAACCAGTTGATGTCTCTGCTCCTCCTAAGAACATGGTGTTTCCTAAACCAAAATTTTCATGATAAACAGCATCTCCATTGTGGTATCTTCCGCCAGTCCAAGTATCTTCATTCCAACCTTGACTAAAGCCCCAATATGTACTGGCAGAGATTCCGTTTTGTCTTATCTCAACAGTTTGCATTTCATCGGTAGAATAATTTATTCCTCCATCTGAGGTATACCAAATTTCATTTCCAATGACATCAATATCTTGAATGTCAGCATGCATTTCAAGATTTCTTGTGCCTCTAATATATTCAATATTAGCTCCTCTATTTGCAGATTCGCAGGCCCATATTGTTCCCACCCAAAGTCGATCAGGGTCAACATGTGAGATATCTAAATCGAAGTTATACCAACCTTGATGATATCCAGAACTATAACCAGCAACAAACCAGTTGGTATTCATATCGTTTCCAGAAACATAAGGTCCACCGTCTATTCCGTCTGAATTTACCCATGAATTTCCGCCATCAAGACTATAGTAGATTCCAATCCAACCATTATCTCCGTCTTTGCTAGCACCAATTAAACCTGCATAGACCCTATCTGGATCAGCAGGTGTTAACCCAATTTTACAGCCTTGGTCTACCGCTTCTGCAAGTACAGTTGGTACATACCAGTCATTATCCATTAAATTCCATGAACCTCCATTGTCTAGAGATTTATAAATTTCAGCTCTTTTTTGAGCACTATTGCTTATTGACAGAAATAGAATATTTGGATCAATAACGTGCGCTTCAATATCCCAACATCGTTCGTTGAATACATTTGTCCAAGAAGTTCCGTTGTCTTCACTTTTAAGCAAGCCTGATGCTGTTGCGGCAAATACTATATTTGGCTGAGTCCTATGGATGTAAAATTGTTCAACCGTACCAGAAGCTGTGAAAATTAAATCCCAAGTTGAACCTCCGTCAACAGTCTTAAATATCTTAGCCCCATCTGAGATATAAACAATATCTGGGTTAAGTGGGTGTATCTTAATGTCTATTGCATTTCCAATGGGCTCATTTAAGGTCACTAAGGCCCAATTAAGCCCATGATCTATTGATTTAAATACTCCGCCTCCTGAATTTGCTCCGCAAAATAAGATGTCGGTATTTGATGGAGCAACTGCCAAAGAAGATACGTTGGTTTGAGTAGGTCTTGTGTTTAAAGAACCATTATTTTTATAAGTTTCAAAGGGCCCAATACAGGACCATGTGTTAGGGTTCTTTGCTTGATTGATTTTATTGGTTTTAAATTGGTTTTGCCTTTGAAGCCATTGTGATGATTCAGGGATTTCAATAAAACCTTCAAGGTTTATATATTCTTCAATACTTTTTAGCCAAAATTTATAATTCTGAGTATGTGTGTTCTTTACGAATTTTTCGCTAGCGTAATAATCGTCAAAAGCATCGGATACGGCATCCACATTTGGGTTTTCTGAATACATAAGTTGAGCCCAATAAGGAAGTTCATTTGTATTTTGAATAGGTACTTTAAAGAATGAGTCCAAATTCTGACTTATGCCTGTGAATGCTAAAAAAATAAACAACACAAATGAGATGAACTTTGATGCCATAATAATATAAATAGGTTGGTTTCCTTTTGAGTTAGTGTACCAAATATACATCAATTCGATTAGAAAGTCCAGTGATTAAAGTAGTAATGCCTTTTGAAAAGTTTGATTAAGTGCAATTGAAAGTAAATATGCAATGAGAAACTATCTCGTCCATACTAAATCCTACTTCCCCAGCAGGCCAGAAACTTTAAAACTGCAATAGCATCTTTTGACCTTGAATATGTTGTCAAGAGATACGTTTTGGAAGCAAATCGAAATTTAAAAAAGATAAAGATGATTTTATCATGAAATAAGAACAGAAAAAATGAAATGAGCGTATTTTATTTAATCAAAAAAATCACATAAGAAAGGAGTCTGGCCGCGGATATCATGATTCTTTCAAGATTTTATCCAGTAATGTTGGCTTCAAAATTTTCCTTGCTAAACACATAAAAAGGATTAAATTCTCTCAGCTAACGCTATTCAGCCACAATTTTTGTATTGAATTTTCTCCGGCTTTTTTGCTTCTATTGCCTTGCTTTCAGTTCTTTGATTCTTTTAACGTGCTTAATAAATGCCTGATGAACGTTCATATAATGAACCGACATTTTTTCGACCAAAGCCTTATCATTTGGATTATCCAACACCTCCTCTAAATAAGGATAACGGCTTAATCTCGCACCGTTTTCTAATGCATAGTTCTTGATTTTTGAAAAGGCCTCTTTTCGCTTCATATTTTCTTTTAGATCCAGTTGAGCGGCTAAAATTTCATTTACTTGTGGGGAAACTGTGATCAAATCCTGATTTATACCAGTTTCAGTATCTACATCGAACAGTTTCGGTGTGTAATTTGGCTTTAGTTCTGCCAGAATGATTTGCATTTCATTCATTACGGATTGCATACTTTCCATCATACCAGACATGTCATTTGCATTTAAACCTACCGCAGTATTTATATATGAAAATAAAGCTTCGCCCTTCGATTCTGACCATGCGACACCAATGATTCTCTTGTAATCATTCGCTTTCATATTTTCAGGAGAAACTGCTATGGCCAGACCGTCATTGTTACCAGAGGGAAGGATGTAGTCGCTAAGATTAACGGTGCCAATTGTTTTAACAGGAACCTGTCCCATAAATGCAATTTTGGCATAATTATCTTCTAATCCTGCCTCTGGCATTGCACCGATAACTGTTGGGTTTTTGGAGACGACCATATAGTTTTCAGGATTGCTCATATTTTTGGAAATCATACCTCCTTTTACACCTACTACATCACCAAAATTTAAGATTTCATTTTCATTTATTTTTTGGAGCCATTCAGCGTAATCCGCTCCACCAGATTCAAATGCAACACCCAAGTTCAATTCATTGTAAATGAGGTATATTTCATATTGTACTATTTGAATGACCAAATCAACTGCTGCCCAAATTGGATCATCGCAATCTCCACTTATGCATAAGCCAAGCGATGCTGTGAGATTCGTAGCAAAGGTTATTGTTGCGCTTGAAATATCCAGTTGATGATCAATAGCACCGATATAATAATTATTGACTAGAGAATTTGTTAGTGATGGAGGCAAATCAGCAGGGGGCACATCAGAATCTTCATCATCAGGATCCACGTCATCTCCAATGTCTTCTGCTGCTTCGATAATAGCATCAATAATTCCTTCTGCAATTTCTTCTAAACCAGCAAAACCTTCGATTCTACCAACTGGGGTCTCGCTGCCATTAAAAAAGGTGATGAAATTCGTATTTCTACCTGGGCTTGCTCCATTTACCTTTATAGCAATTCCATGAGCTCCTCCATCAACTTGAAGGGGATGATCATAGAAATTATCTTGAACACCATTCGGTATGTCAGCACTTATGCGAACTTGGCCGTTTAGTAATGAATTATTTCCAACGTATAAATCATTGTTTATTAAAGCATTGTTTCCAACACTTAAATCTATGCCTGTCGATAAGTTTTGACTTACATTTGCGTTGAGCAACACATTTAAATTACTTTGGAAATGAGCATCTCCTTCAGTAGTTAATTCAGAATGCAAATGTGTTATTCCTTGAACATCAAGGGTTCCTTGTAAATCACTCTCGTTTAATACGGTAATGGTGTTGAACTGTGAATGTCCCATAAAATCTGCATCTTGGACTACCGTTAAATCAGCATTTAAAAGAGTTGCTCCATCCACAGTTAATGTCCCGGTTGCGGTAATATTTCTGTGAAATGCATAGGGAATAAAATAAAGTGCTTGTCGGCTTAAATCCTGAAAATTGTCGGCTTCATAACTGATTTCTACTCCTAAATCTTTTGGGTTTCCATCCCAATCAATTTCATTAAATGAAACTATTCCGCCAATTTGCTCGCCTTGGCCTATGACCACATTAATTAATCCAAAAACATCCGTAGTTGTTAGTTGTATTTCTTGATATACAATAGTATTCAAATGGTCGTAAATAGTAAACTTTAAAGTTATTTCACCATTGGAGAGATAGTTTTCAGCTAAATCTTGCCCAGGAAGCTCTAAGGCATTATCATCTAAAATTACAGCTTGATATGTCAAACCATCGGTTTGTCCAAAAAATGAAATTGAACAAAAAATAAAAATAAGTAAGTAGGTATTCTTTTGCATTGTCTTCGGTATTATCGGTTTCTATGATAGCAGTAACTGCAATTTTTAAGACTCCATATCAGCCCTATGGATACTGTGCCTGTTTTGATTTTTAATTTTTCTCCATCTGTTGTGCCCAATGGTAATCCCAATCCATAGGAATACTTCACAGAAACACCAACAGCGGTGTCAGAGCAGTAGTTGAAACCGACTCCAGGACGGATAAAAAATTTAGGCTTGTCAAATTGTTCCAGTCCTTTTAGATTGTAGGTTTCATTATTAATATTTTGTCTTCCTCTCATCATGAATTGCGGCCCACCAGCTGCTCTAGCAAAAAATGAGAACCCCTTCTTTTTATAAAATTCAGCATCCATTCCTACTTCCAGAGCAAAATAAGAGACATCCCATGTAAAAGAATTGATTCCGTGCTGGTCTGAACCGTAGGTGGAATAATGGTTTAAAAGCAGGCTTCCGTGGTAATGAAAACGCTTACTTAAGTCCTTACGGTAACCTATGGAATAGGAGAAATTACTTTCTGAGTTTAGGTTTAAATTGCTTTCACCCATGGAATTGGTATAATCAAATGAGCTGCTCACCCTTCCTATATCAATTGTTAATTGTTGCGCAAAAGATAATCCGCTGATAATCAAAGTGTTTAGTAGCAGAATTGTGGTTTTTTTCATTTCTTTTGGATTTTAAAGGTTTTCAATTTTTGACCTATCTGAATCTTTAATAGATAAAATCCATTTTCCAGATTTAGTTTTTCTAGTATTATAAGACCTGACGCATTGATTTGATTATTCTCTATCAGGCGTCCGCTCAAATCATAGATTGAAATTTGAGCGGCACCTTCAAGAGCTTCATTGAGTTGAACATAAATAGATTCAGAAAAGGGGTTTGGATAAACCAAAGCATTCAACTCCACAGGAGCCTTTGAAGTGCGTGTTGAGGTTCCAGGTTGAATAAACCCTTGTCTTACTATTTTGTTCTGTGATGTGTATGTTCCAATCATACTCGATTGCCCAATTGATTGTTGGATCAATTTTGATCCTCCATTTATGATTCCATTACTTGAACTTCCACTTGACGAAAGTGTTTGTCGGAGTAATTTACTTTCTTGGGCATCTAATACTTGTGCAGAAAACAGCATCAAAACGGCTGTTAAAACCCATATTAAATTTCTTGTTGTTTGCATTGCGGAGCAAAGATATGCTTGCAAAATGCGGTAGTAAAAAAAGAAAGGTGGACGGCTGGTAGACGTAATAGTAATTGGGGTAGACAAAAAGTAGACATGATTACATTTGTCTGTTTATCAGTTGTTTATGTTCGATTATTTTGGTTTGTAATAGGTTAAATAGAGTAGATTTTAACTTGTTTTTGCCTTAGAAAAGAGGAACCATATCTAGTTTAAAATATAGACATTTAGTAAGTCAGTTAGTAAGTCAGTCTTTTTTTGATTATATCCATGACCTTATTTTGGATCAATCAGATTATCAATTAATTCATCAACAAACTGATTTTTCTCGTTTCAATGGTTGTTTAAAAAGCATGTTTCATAACGAATAACCAGAATTTGTTCAAGATTGCAGAAGATGTTTGAGAAGTTAAAATTGGAATTGTCCTTATTAATTTGTTCCTTGGACTTGGCTATTCGTTCTAAACTACATTTAACGAATTGTCAAAAACAATAGACCAAAGGAGTAGATCCGATTTAGGCAGGTTGTGTACCCAGTTTGCCAAAATTTCTAGGATTTCTATTTCAAATATGTATAACTAGAAGGCATAGTTATGTGTCTTCAAAAAACCATACCAACATGAAACGAATTACAATTCTTTTTCTAACTCTTATTACTGTTCTTAGTGCCTTTTCTCAAGATGTCATTAATGAAATTGTTGTTGATTATCCAAATGGAGCGATTACTCCTTGCTCACCGGATAACAACCCATATTTAGTTCAAATTGAGTTGGATATCTCTGCTAACGTGGTAACGATTTCAGAAGGGAGTGATTTTGATTCGGGAATATTTGACTTTAGTTCAGCCCAAATCATTAGTGGAAACGGGACCATTTCATTTACAGGAAATGGGACCGAAATAACCACAGATGGAACCTTGCAAACCATAGAAATTCCCTTAAATTTTAGCACCTACAATGGTTTTCAAATTGGACAATTAGAATACAGTTTTGATACTCCAACTAACCCAACTATTAACCCTTCAAATCTCAGTGTTGAATTACCCACTTTCGATGTTACCGTATCTTACCAGGTTCAGGATGAAAATGATCCAAGTGTCTGGATAGACCTTCCTTGGCTCAACTCACTAGCTGTCGGAGAACCCGCTCCACTATATTATAAAAATGAAGATGCTGTTTACAGAAGAATTACGGAGTTTACAAATACAAGCTCGAATCCTTTAGTTTCAATGCATTTTAACTATTTTGAGGAACAAGAATTATCTCTTGATCTTGATCAAATTGTAATACAGAAAATCCCTAGTAATACTAGTTCAACTATTCCTCAATCGATATTCGAGTCCAATTTTCCAATCAATTTTATTTCATCAGGAAATCCTCTTCTTCCAAATGAAATGATAAGATTTACAGAAGAATTCTCAATTGAAAGCTGTTCTACTGGGCCTTCGCTTTCTAGTATAGAGCTTTTCTCTTGTCCTGATTTCAAAGAACAAACATTACTTTCTGTTTGGTCAGATATAAATGTATCTGCTCATAATTCGCCAATTGATTTCTGTTTTGATATTGAAGAATCTGCTGATTTATGTTCAGAGAATATATTTAGTGCACTATTTAGTTTGTCTAATCCTTCTGCGCCTAGTAACGCTGTAAATACTGGTCACAAAGAACTTGGTTGGTATGTCTTACCTATAGACCTAGAAGCATTGCTAGATCCTGGATTAGAGTTATCAAATGCAACTATTTTCCTCCACTTGTATGAAGGTAGTTGTGGCAGTGCGCCTTCCATCACAATCGATGTTACAGGGTCAAACTTTGTTAATGTCTATGATGAAAATTTAAGTTTTGAAAATTGTGCTTTTATCCCTTCAGATTTTGATTTCAAGAGAAGGCTCGCATTTGATTTTAGTGTATTAGATAACCTTTTACCTATTAACAATGGAGTACTTGAAGATTGGTTTGACGGTGAATACAAGACGCTCATGGAAGGAACTGGTATAACTATTGAATTTGCAAATCTAACTGTTGGCAACGGGCCAATGGCTGCTATAGATAGTGATGGAGCTGTGCTTAACCCCAGTTTATTGTCTAGCTCACTTTCTGAATTAGGCTGTGGAGATCCTGGTTCTATTCTATTTCAAGCTTCCGGGAATAATGATTCCTACTATGCTGTGTATCGTGATATGTGCGAGCAATTAGATTTCGATAATCTTAATGGATTTGGACTCAGACCACAACTATTTCAGGACAATGGAGAATCCACTCCAGGCACAAATACCTTAAGCTGTCCGAATTTTTCTTCCGGAAACCTAAATCCTTTCATCCATAAGGTAGGAGAAACAAATGAGTTAGTTTATGAGCTCAATCAAGACGCAGAGATTTATGGAAACCCTCTAGATATTGAACTTGAAGACCAGTCCGGACTCTATGAAGTTGAATTCGAACTTCAGCTTGCAATTCCAGAATTAGTTCAAATTGTTGATGGTATGGATGTCCCTGTTTCTGATATCGATGGTATGAATCCCTTCAACCTTTATTCCACAGGTGGGCCAGAAATATTAGGTTGTGACAATTTTGAACACCGAGCTCAATTAATTATTCCAGCGACATTGTGGTCAATACTAAGTTTCCCTGGAATTGAAGGTCAACTTGGAGACCCTAATGATGGGCATATTTGGATTGGCGATAATTTGGAACTTGACGAATCATACATCATAGATCAAGACAATTGTGAACTAGTAGTTTTTGACTTTCCAATTGTATTTCCTAATGATTGTGACGGAACACTTCCCTGCGCATTAAATTTCATTTCAAACGTAAGAATGCAATACCCTGCCGCAACAGTCACAATAGATGATGGAAATGGAGGTACAATTAATATTATTCCTTGCCCCACCGACTTATGCACCGACACTGCAATCTTCGAATATGAAGAAAGGACAATTGATTTAAAATGGTATGCCGTATGCTCAGATTGCGGAAATGGAGAACAAAATCCTAAATTATCTCTGGGATGCACTGAGTTTGATGTTCTATTTAGATGTGGTGAATGCCTTGGGAATACTGTGCCTTTCAATATGGTCAATGCTCCTGGACGAGAGTTCACTATAAAAAGAACTACATATGGTTATTCCCCATTGGAGTCTGATTGGACAGAAGGAAGAGCTCAAAGTCAACTCGGTAATCCTATAGATTCAGAAGGAAATTGCATGGATTGCGAATTGAATAAAGTCTATCCTGGAGATGATATTGAAATTACTGCTCATGGAATCTATAATAATGAAGATGGAGATTCTCCACTTGCGTACATGATTCAATTAAGAGACAGAGAGCCAGAAAACATCGAACTACCTGAATATATAGACTATTTAAACATTGACCAAGCAAGCGCTACTTTAGAAGTTTCTCACGAAAACGGATATAGTCAAACTTTTAATTGTGATTTGATAGAGAAGTTGGAATGTGGGAACTTTGATCCAAATTCAGATGATTTACTTAAAGAATCAATCGTATTTGTTTTTAATCCTGCCGAGATTGCTTCAATACCCACATTACAAAATGGTGAAGAGGCTTATTCTCTTATACTAACTGCCAATGTTGAAAGGGATGAAGAGTTTAACCTGCTCTTATCTGAAGAAGAACCCATAACAAATCTCATCATAACTGGGAATTTTATTTCAACAAATGAAGACAATAATTGCTGGAATGAACAAGGTTGTGATTTCTTTTCTGCAACTCTCCAATCTTTGAACCTAACTATTTCCCCATCTGTATTACTACTTGAGCCTCATAGAGGAACGCAAATTTGTACTAGATTTTGGACCTTCACAATAAACAGCATCGGTGGACCGGATGTCAACCACTTTGATAATGAATTCAGGCCTCTCTTCTCTATAGGGTCTCTAGGAATTGATGGGCATGATAATGGCTTATATAGATTAGATCATCTTTATTTCGAAGCTTCAGGTGGAATGCTGCTTGACCTAGGGAACTTTAGGCATAGATGGAGATCATCAACTTTGCCAGATGATGATTGGTCTAATCCAGAAACGGACTTATTAGTCTCCCCGCCAGACTATACAGCATATAACAATGGAGTGGGAATAGAGTATACAGACTTTAACCTACGCCCACAGCAAGAATACCATAAATTTTACAAAATAACAGGATTGGGTGAGGTGAATTCCTGCCCACAATTCCGTGAACCGAATTTGTCCTTGCCTTACCATCCGCAGCATGCTCCAACTATTGATGAAGATGCAGTAGATTTTCATGCAAATTATAACCTCAGAGCGTATGACACTTCTCCCGATGAGGACTGGAATGAATCAGTAAATAATGTCGAACACCTAAATGATATAGACGCTCCAGCGCAAATTGAGCATACCAATGATTTTAACTCTATCTTTTTCCACCCTGAAAAAGACGATGACTTATATACCACTCAAGTCGGATTTAACGATTTAAATTCTAATACAAATCCCACGCTTACTACTTCTACTGGAGTAATCGAGACATTTGAATTTGTACCTCTATTTTCCTCAGGAGGAGAAACGGCCATCATGAATTTCTGGATTGATTTTCACGACAATCCAAATATTACAATTGGAAATGTTCGCTTACTTACAAGGCATAATAACGGATTTGTATATGACCACAATATACAAGGTCATCCTGTTAGTGATCCTGATGCGTCAAACGAATTTGACGATGGTCTAGAATACCGCTTTAAGCTCGATCAAATGCCAAATGTTGACCCAAATGAACTTCCATGGGACAATGGAAGTGGACAGCGACCGGAATATATGATTACGAAAGGAATGATCGTCAGATTGATATTCAATTATGAGATTATTGACTGTCCTATGGATGCATCTTTTATAGACATCGATTTCACAATGGGAATAGGATGCGGTGAGCCTAGCGAAGACCCTTTAGTTATGACGAATTGTCAATCTTGTAATTCCAACATTGCCAACGATTACCCATGTAGTGATGAAGAACTAAGGTTTGTTAACGCATTACCATTTGATTATGTTAGGGAGGGTTACCAAGGACACATACTTGCAATATTACCTAATGAATCCTTTACGAGCACTGTTGCATTTAACGAAGCAAATTCTCTTTGCTCACCTGAATTAGATTTTTCAGTGAGTGTAAATGGAGAAGGATTCGTGATGATGGATGCGGAAGACATTACCATAACGCTTTCATATCCATCTAATTGGCCATTACTCGATGCAAATAATATTGATTGCAATGGTTGTGAGTTTTCAATTGTAAACAATACTAATCCTGGCGAGTTCTCTTTTTCATTAGACAATCCACTGAGTGTCAATGAAGTTCAAGATTTAACTGTCACCTTTCCTCTAGATTTTAATTACACAAATGGACCTCATCCAATTATTGCAGGAGTGGAGGCAAATAATATCTGTGGAGAGCAAATTGAAAATGGAAACCAAGCGCTTCCTCTTTGGTCACCAGATGAGACTTGTGATTGCTCGGATTTTATTATTGAATCCATAATTATGTCTACTGACTTTGTTGATTGCGAAACTGAAGTTACTATTGAAACATTTATTGAAGGTGGTACTGCCCCTTTCTCATATACGCTCACCTCACCTGACAATAGTGAAACTACAAATTCAAATGGAAAATTCATTGCTACTGAATGCGGGCAAGATTTTACTGTAACTGTAGTAGATGATTTAGGATGTGAAGAGAGTATAACATTTACTTTAGAATGTGATCAGCTTGATGTTTTAAGTTTTGTTCCCAACTCCATTACCTTTAGTCATCCAGATTGTACTCCTTCAGATGGAGTTTTGGCCAACAATGGGATCATAGGTGCTCAAGTGGAAAATGGCTCTGGTGATTACACTTACACAATTTGCGAAGTAAATACGTCCGATTGTTCTAATTACACTATTCTACCTGTTTCAGGCTTTACTATTGGTGATTACCAAATCACTATTACTGATAATGTTACCGAATGTTCTGTTAGCTCGGAGATTATCACCTTAGTTGCAGATGATTGTTGTGATGACTTGGTTATTGAGTCTATAGCTATGTCCACAGACTTCAGCGATTGTGAAGCTATTGTAACTATAGAAACCCTTATTGATGGAGGCACGGCTCCTTTTTCATATACGCTCACCTCTCCCGACAATAGTCAAACTACGAACTCAAACGGGAAATTCATTGCTGCTGAATGCGGGCAAGATTTTACTGTAACTGTAGTAGATGATTTAGGATGTGAAGAGAGTATAACATTTACTTTAGAATGTGATCAGCTTGATGTTTTAAGTTTTGTTCCCAACTCCATTACCTTTAGTCATCCAGATTGTACTCCTTCAGATGGAGTTTTGGCCAACAATGGGATCATAGGTGCTCAAGTGGAAAATGGCTCTGGTGATTACACTTACACAATTTGCGAAGTAAATACGTCCGATTGTTCTAATTACACTATTCTACCTGTTTCAGGCTTTACTATTGGTGATTACCAAATCACTATTACTGATAATGTTACCGAATGTTCTGTTAGCTCGGAGATTATCACCTTAGTTGCAGATGATTGCTGCGATGACTTGGTGATTGAGTCTATAGCTATGTCCACGGACTTCAGTGACTGTGAAGCTATTGTAACTATAGAAACCCTTATTGATGGAGGAACGGCTCCTTTCTCATATACGCTCACTACTCCCGACAATAGCCAAACTACGAACTCAAATGGAAAATTCATTGCTACTGAATGCGGGCAAGATTTTACTGTAACTGTAGTAGATGATTTAGGATGTGAAGAGAGTATAACATTTACTTTAGAATGTGATCAGCTTGATGTTTTAAGTTTTGTTCCCAACTCCATTACCTTTAGTCATCCAGATTGTACTCCTTCAGATGGAGTTTTGGCCAACAATGGGATCATAGGTGCTCAAGTGGAAAATGGCTCTGGTGATTACACTTACACAATTTGCGAAGTAAATACGTCCGATTGTTCTAATTACACTATTCTACCTGTTTCAGGCTTTACTATTGGTGATTACCAAATCACTATTACTGATAATGTTACCGAATGTTCTGTTAGCTCGGAGATTATCACCTTAGTTGCAGATGATTGTTGTGATGTGTCTCCAATTACAATTAATCCAAATTTTTCAAATCCTACCTGTGGGGACCCTAACAATAATTGGGTTCAACTTAATATTTCTGGTGGAACTCCAGATTATACACTATCCAACTTAGTTGGTGGTGTCGGGGTTATTATGGCACCTGGATCCTTTGTAGATATTGCAGGACTAGCGTGCGGAACTACATATTCAGTAGATATTACTGATGCTGTTGGATGCATAGAAACAGTTTCATTTACCACTGCAAATTGTGTCAACAACCAGACGCCTGCTATTACCATTGTAGATCCATCTTGTGGGCTGAGCAATGGTTCTATCGTAGTTAACAATGTTAATATTACTGGATTTGTTGGGCCTGGAGGAACACTCAATGTGAACACTATAGACAATGCTCCAGCTGGAGCTTACCTAATTACTTGGGTTGATCCGAATACTAATTGTACAGGATCTGAAATTGCAATCTTAACAGATAACTTCATACCCATTACAATTAATCCGAACTTTTCAAACCCTGCATGCGGGGATCCTGACAATAATTGGGTTCAACTCAATATTTCAGGTGGAACTCCAGATTATACACTCTCCAACTTAGTTGGTGGTGTCGGGGTTATTATGGCACCTGGATCCTTTGTAGATATTGCAGGGCTAGCTTGCGGAACTCCTTATTCAGTAGAGATCACTGACGCCAATGGGTGTATGGAAACCGTTTCATTTACGACTCCAAATTGCTTAAACAACTCGGTTCCTATAATAAACGCCATGGATCCATCTTGCGGACTCAGCAATGGTTCTATTGTAGTTAACAATGTTAATATTACTGGGTTTGTTGGTCCTGGAGGAACACTTAATGTGAACACTATAGATAACGCTCCAGCTGGAGCTTACCTAATCACTTGGGTTGACCCGAATACCAATTGTACAGGATCTGAAATCGTAACTTTAATAGACAGCTTTACGCCTATTGCTATTAATCCGAACTTTTCAAATCCTGAATGTGGGGATCCAAATAATGTATGGGTTCAACTCAATATCTCAGGAGGAACTCCTGGATATACTCTTTCAAATTTAGTTGGTGGAGTTGGATCTATTCCTTTTGGATTACCTGTAGATATTGCAGGAATGGCTTGCGGAACTCTTTATTCAGTAGACATCACTGACGCCAATGGGTGTATGGAAACCGTTTCATTTACGACTCCAAATTGCTTAAACAACTCGGTTCCTATAATAAACGCCATGGATCCATCTTGCGGACTCAGCAATGGTTCTATTGTAGTTAACAATGTTAATATTACTGGGTTTGTTGGTCCTGGAGGAACACTTAATGTGAACACTATAGATAACGCTCCAGCTGGAGCTTACCTAATTACTTGGGTTGACTCGAATACCAATTGTACAGGATCTGAAATCGTAACGTTAACTGACAATAGTCCTGCTGTAGGAATTTTGGTTACTAGTAGTGAGAGCAATTGTGTTGAAGCAACTGTGCAATTTGAATTGACTGGAATAGCAGCAACTCCCTTGATCTCAACAAATTTTGCAGGAGCCACAATAGATTTATCCCTGTTCCCCGATATAACTATATCCGGATTTCCGTGTGGTAATGTAATCGACTTAACTATCAATGATGTTAATGGCACAGGTTGCGTGACAACTCATCAATTATCTGAAATATCGTGCACAGAGGATGAGGTAACTTTTAGTACAGTTGACGAAAGTTGCTTGGGCGATGAGGATGGAGAAATCCACCTCGAAAGTGATGCTCAAGGTACTACTGAATATTACATAAGTAGTTTAAATGAAAATGATATAAACGGTTCCTTTATTGGCTTAGCTTCCGGGACCTATACTATAACATGGTCTAACAGTTTAACTGAATGTAGTGGAAGCCTCTCAGTTACTATTAATCCTGGAATTTCATGCGTAGGCAAAGATCAACCCATGTGTGATTTAATTACCAATGATGATGTTATCAATGGCAAACCAAATGTAGGTTATGGAATTGCAATTGCTCCTAATGATAGCTACACTATAGTCGGAACAATGTATGAGACGAATGGTGATATTGATCAATACATTGTTCAAAGAGATAACCAGGACAATCCTGTCTATACTGAAATAGAAGGAGATGAACTGAATCAATCCGATGATATTTATTCTGATGTCATACATCTCAATGGTGTAGAGTACTCGATAGGTACCATACAGAGCAGTGGTAATCATAGAGATGTTGTCTTGACTCGATCAGATGGCACCGCAAATGGTACTTGGACACGCAGATATGACTTCGGTAATGAAGGAACAGGTGATGATGTTGGTACCTGCTTGGAAGCATTTGTGGCACCAAATGGTAACACTTATATAGCTATTGGAGGGCACTCAACAGGACAAGGAAAAGGTATCATGGAAATGTTCATAATGATTGTCAATCCTCTTAATGGTATGTTACTTGGGACAATGAATAATCCATTCATGGCCTATCATTCTGATGATGAAGTTAACACCTTTTGTTATGATATTGAATACATTCCAAGTCAGGATAGATTCTTAATGGCTGGTTCTAGAGGAAATCAAGCACTCCTAATCCGCAGAGGAGGATTTCAACCTTTTGTGACTACTAATGATCAAGGATTACTTTATACTGGGCCAAACTCGCAATTCAATTCAATTACTACTGCCAGCGGGCAATTGTATCTAGCAGGCACATCTGATGGTAATGGAACGAATGGAACTGCAGCTCTTCTGATGAGATTAAATCCTGCCACACTTGCAAACAATACAGTTCATTTGCATCATGGCAATGCGGAATCCACTCGAGGGAATGATATTATTGCACATTCTTCTGGTAGGCTGCTTCTTGTTGGAGGCGTGGATACTCCTACCTCACAATCCTCATTTGAAACGTCCAGTTATGTTTGTCAATTACAAACTAATCTAAGCCCGATTTGGTCAAGACTTAGCACAAGATTTGACCCTATTATGGATGAACTTTATGCTATAGCAGAGGCAAATAGCGGTCATCTTCTAACTACAGGTTATTCAGGATCTGATATAAATGCGGACAATGAAATATTTGTTGCACGATTGATGCCAGATGGAACTGGATGTTGTTTCGATGATGATAATGTAATGGTCACTCAGCCATTCATTTCAAGCAATATGACGTTTGGAGGAAAAGGTGGTCATCTGATCATTAATAACCATGTTAACGGAACAACATTTTACCATGAAGAAGATATCTGTCCTCCTGCTAAAAAGAATATAGCCTTTAGCACAAATGATGGACTCAAATCTATAGCTAATAAAGTGGAACTTGTAGTAATACCCAACCCCAACTCAGGTGATTTTGTTGTTTCTCTGAATGAAGAAAAAGCTTGGATAGAAAATATAGAATTGTTTGACCTTAGAGGCAACCTTGTTCAGTCATGGAATATCGAACCAGGAAATTATGAGCGGAGCATTCCTATAAATACTATTGATTTACAAACTGGGATGTATGTTATAAGAGTGAGCACAGGTGATGATAAGCTATTCGGCAAAGTGCTCATAGAATAGGTAAGCCTATCAATGGAGCCCAAGGGTATTTATGCAAAGAATGTAGATTTATTTTTTGGAATTTATATATCAAGCTTATTCGCAGGATGCTAAAGTAATATCTGAATTTGATGAGATGTTTTAATTCATTAAGAGGAAAGTGAATAAAACATGGATAGTTTGCTAAATTATCATTTAAGATATTTTTAAAATGGGTGGTGCCTTATTACTCCACCCAAAAATTCACCTTTAGCTCCTGCACAATTTCTCCTTCATTGGCAATAATAATGATGGATTTTGAATTTTTTCCTTTACTCAATTCTTTAGTGTCAATTTCCAAGGGGATAATTCCTTTTTCACCAGATTTAAAGATGTTCTTGGGGAAGTCAACAACTGTGCAACCGCAAGATGGTTGCACATGGTCAATCTTTACAGGAATACCTAAATCATTAATAAATTCAAATTCATGTTTTAGTAAGCGTCCTCTTTTGATTTTACCAAGACTTTCTTCTTCATTTTCAAAATTTAGGTTTTGAATGATGATTTCTTCTGGGATTATAGATTCTTTGTTAGACTCTGAAATAGCCAAGATTTCAATCTTTCTTTCCAATGCCGCAGATCTAGAGTAAACCGAATTTCTTTGGTCATTTACATTATCACTTACATTACTGTCCGCTTTTGTTTCTCCAAATGGAATCTTCTTGAAACCCAAAAACCCGCCACTAGGAGCAACATCGTTCATATACTTTCTGAAAATGCCATTATCGTAAGAATTAAAATAGTTGATTAGGGATTGAATTCTTCTGAGCGTAAGATTCTTGTTATAATCACCTTGTGCAAGGGGAGAAGCATATCCCTTTATTGCTAACTCAATTCTGCTTCCTTTGTCCAATTCTCTTAAAAGTAATTTACTTACAAAATCCAATCGTTCGACACCTTTAGTGGCTATGCTATCAAAGAAATTTACAATTAGATTGTCATATAGCTCAACTTCGTTGGAGACAATACCTTTGGTATATTCCTGTCTGTATTTTGGGATAAGCGTTCGGTATTTTTCCCACGTAGACAAATAATTTTGACTGGTAGTGGTATCCATAGTCTTTGGATTAGGCTCATCATTGTGAAAATAAAGGCTAATGGGCAGATATTTAGCGAGTTCAGAAAGGTTAGCAATAGTAGGAAGCGAGTCTATTGGCTCCTTTTCTAGTTCCTCCATTTCATACATGTAAATGTCATTGCAACAGGTTCCAGAACTCCAGGGATTGGAGCCATCTCGATTAGAGCTCAAAAAACCCTTCTTTCCTTGAAAAATAGAGAAATACAAGTCGTTTGCAGGGGTGTTAATGGGTTGTCCTGCATTCTTTACCAATCCCCATTGATTTCTTTCATTTCGGTCAGCATAATGAATATCCATTCCGCCAAAACCAAAATGCCATGAGGAGCTAAAGTAAAGCCTCTTATATTCGGGAACATAGAACGGAGTGACTTCATTATCCGGGCTATTGATAACATTACCTAAGTTTTTAGCAGGAGACCAATCCCCATTTATCTTGGTGCTTTTCCAAATGTCCAAACCACCTTCTCCTCCAGGTCTATCCGAAACAAAATAAAGATACTCACCTTGCTCGTCTTTTGAATAATGTGCCTGCGTATTTGATGTCCCCACTGTATTAATGTTATTATTTAGTTTTTCTGGATTAATAACCTGTCCATTAATAATTTGCGATTTATAAATATGGCATAATGAGTCGCAAGCGGAGAAATAAAATATGCTCTTATCATGATTAAAGGAACCATTGCCGATATTTCTTCCCAAATCAGAAATTTGCTCACTTGCATTGTTTCTATTTTTCCATTCGCCACTTGAAGATTTGTATGCACTCGAATAAATCCGAATAGTACCCTTGTCGTCCATTAGTTTTCCTGTTGCCGTGCTTCTTTGAGGAAGGGCAGAGAATAGAAGCATAGAATCTGGACCAACTACAGGCGCAAATTCTGAATTCTTTGAATTAATAGGATCTGGAATGGCTTTTAGCTCAATATTTTCTATGGCTATATCCCTTTCAAGGTTTGCCCATTGTGTTGATTTATATTCTTGCTGGGATTTCAAATATTCATAAGAGTCCTTTTTTCTTTTGCTTCTTGCCTTTTTCCAGTATTTACTGGCTTCTCTGTATTTGCCAAGCTGTTTAAGCATATTGGCAAGATGAAAAGCACCATCTGGATAGAATCTTCCTCTTTCCTTTCGATAGACCTTTTCATAAAAACGGGCAGCAATTGCATAATTATTTATTCCTCTGGCCGCTTCTGCATATTTATACTGATACTCTGCTTTGGTAGAATCCTGATTAATGGCATTTTGATAATAAGCAAATGCACCATAAAAATCATTTAATGCATAAGCTTGGTCACCCAATTTTATCCATCTTTCTGGTTTTTGAGCTTCCAAATTGATAAAGCACAAAATGCTAAATAAAAAGATGAGATGAATCTTTTTACTTACTGATAATAAATGAGATATGTTTCTTAGGATGTTCAAATGTAGGATGGGCAAATCCGATGCTGTTTATACTTTTCATTGAATCCTTTGAGAATATAGATGAGGGAAAATTCGAAACCTCCTCTGTTTCTACTGACCTGCTGCAAATCTGAAAGGTTGATGTCGTATGATACACCAATTTTCCATTGATCGTAATCCATAGCACCAACTATATAAGCTGCATCTCGAGTTCTCGCGAATGCACCTAAATATAATGCTCTATACAGTCCAAACTTATCCAAGAGTGTTCGTTTTGCCATTCCGCCAATTAGCAATTCTTGGTAAGTGCCCTGACTTTGCCATTGGATAGCGGGCACAGCAGACCATTCGCTATTGAATTGATACATACCTTCAGCATGTAGCAAAAAGCGTCTATCTAGGTTTACATTTCCATCTCCAAGGAAACTTTCCTTTGGACTGGCCACATGGAAAAGGGCGAAACCCACTTTATATATAAATTCATCGGAATATTTATGGTTCCAGGTTCCTCCGGTATGGAAGTCTAAATAGCTTGTTCTGTCATTATTGAAATTTTCTCCAGTTCCCAAGCTTGGGTCAAAAACGCTTCCTGTGTATTGATTGTCAAATTGAAGCCTGCTGAAATCAATAGTCTTCTGAGTGAACGATATTTGTAGGCCCACATTGAAAAAACCTGAACTATCCGCATTCTGGTAAATGGTATAAGCTCCAGAAGGAGTTATACTCACGGTGGTCAATGGAGATATGCCCGCAGCATCCTTAAAAATCATTAGGCCTGCATGTAAATTATTGATTCTATTGATATTCTTTCCATCTAGAGCTAAAGCCCATGTATTGAAAGGATCAGTTATGGATCTCCATTGCGTTCTTTGATTGAAAACGCCCCTGTAATCACCATTAAAAAGTCCAGTGTTTGCTGGATTTTGAAAAATGGGTGAATGAAAAAACTGCGAAAAATGCACATCTTGTGAAAATACAGTAGTGCAGAAAAGGAGCGATATTAAAAATATTAATTTCTTCATCTGATAAGGGTTACGTTTCCATTATCACTTAATTCTTGACCATCTACACAGGTGGCTTCCAATACGTATACATAAACTGCAGAATCTGCTTCTCTTCCTTTGTAAGTGCCATCCCAACCAACACTTTGATCATTTGATTCAAAAACTTTCTCACCCCATCGGTCATAAATTTCGAGGCTCATGCTTTCAATTAAATCACCTCTCAAAAACAATATATCATTCTCGCCATCTCCGTTTGGAGTAAAGGAATTGGGGAGAAAAACAGTTGGAAAACCACAAACCAATTCTTCGACAATGATGGTTATTGAATCCATGCCAATACATTGACCTAAGGGCGAATCATCTATAACGCTGTAAACATAGGTGGTGGTGTTATTTGGACTTGCCGTTGTTGTTGAGCTGAAGGGATTGCTTAAACCAGAAGTGGGGGACCAACTTACGTTAAAAGGACTTCCCGGTTGTCCAACTAAAGTTGTTGATCCTGTAGTGGTAATAACCGTATTATCCGCGCTTACATTAACAGCATTTATATCCAAATCACTTACCTCTACTTGAATGCTTTCTTGCCAAATACAACCCAATTCATTTTGAAGATTGATGAAAAATTCTGTATCCGCACTTGGATTAATTTCAATACTGGAGGTGCCATCACCTGAAACTATTGCCTCATTAGGCGACCAATCATAGTCAATATCATATTGTGGGAATAAATTGGTCGCAGTTAATGTCCCTGTTTCGTTTAGGCAAAGAAATAAATCATCAGAAAGAGAAACTGAAAACTCTTCAGGAACAACAGTGACAGAATCTATAGCTTGGCAGCTCAGGTAATCCGCCATAATATAATAGGTAGTTGGAAGTATAGGACTATCAACCAGATTGCTATCATTGGATAATACCGTACCGAAATCAATGTTTGTAGACCAAACATAATTGCTTGCAATTCCTTGCCCATTCACATTCAATGAGGCACTCCCTCCACTACAAATGACAGTATCTGAAGAAGCCATCAAATCTAAAGTAACCACGCTTATGTTTTGAGTCGCTTGAGACGAACAGATTCCATTATTGATGGTTAAGGTATAGCTTGCATTGCTGGTTCCAGTATAGAAAGGATTGGGAGCGGTGGGGTCGCTTAAGCCAGTAGATGGAATCCATGAATAGGTAATACTGGCATCACCGAATGGAGGAATTCCAATTTGTTCATTTGAGCCATTGCAAAGAGTGATGTCCTCCAATTCAAAACCGTCTGGGGAAAGCACCAGAATTTGTTTGATCAGCGTGTCGGATTGATTGCAGCTTCCACTATTATTCACTACCAACATGACTTCATAAAGTCCGGGGCTGGAATAGATATGACTAGGGTTTGGTTCGGTTGAAGCCATGTTATCACCAAAAAACCATTGGTAATTTTCAGCATTAAAAGAAAAGTCATTGAAATTTACAGGGTCTGGAAAGCAAACCGCTTCAGCGTTGAAATCCGCAATAACCAATGGTTCTTCAAAATCCATTTTGAAAACGCCTATGTTACAAGAACTGCCATTTTCAGAAGATACTGCATCACTTGGAAAGAAGGGAAAATCATCAAATCCACCGCAACCAGCGCATACTGCCTGATATATTTTACCTTTCTTATCAAATCTACTTGTTCCGCCATCTACATGCTCTCCGCTTTGATTACCGCCAAAAAAAGAAGCATAATCAGGTTCAGTCAAATCTATACCGGTTACGTACAGATAAAAATCTCTGCCATCTGTTTGGGTTTGATAAGCATCAGGCGTGAAAGGTAATCCACTAGTTGTCAAATCACCATCTCCAGTATCTCCTCCCCATCCCGAAAGATAGATTTTACCGCAGAAATCAACTAGAAATGCAGTAGGTGATATATTGGGCTCTCCATTTCCATTACCAAAAGACATTCCCCATTCATAATTTTCTAGGTCTGCGGTGAAATGAGATAAAAACTGCCCACTATTTGGATTGGAGTATAGGTTATTAAAATTGTATAAATCACCCGTTTGGGTTTGGCCAAAAACAAAGGGATTTTGGTCACTATCAAACTCCACAAAGTATATTTGATCGTAATTTTCAAAACCTAAGTAAGTCATTGCCTCAATGTCATTTCCATTTGAATTAAATCGTACCAAAAAGCCATCTGTGTTACCAGAATAACTTTGCTGATATGCATTATTGGTAAAGGGTAGATTACCAGAAGTAGTGCCACCAGCCGCAATGGGCTCATCGGAATCATTGATATCCATTGAATAAAATGCATCTGCACCACTACCACCAAAATAAGAGGACCATACTAGAGAGGTTAAATTATTATCCATTTTGAACATAACTCCATCTTGAGTGCCATTCAATTGATTTTGAAAAGCGTCTGCAGTTATTGGAAAATCGCTGGATTGTGTGCTTGTTGCAACAAAAATATTGTCATTACTATCTATCTCTATTTCCCCTCTTACTTCATCAGCATAATTATTGACCAATTGCGGATTAATGTTGAGGCCATCGGAACCGCTTCCTCCAATGAAAGTAGAGGCCATTAATGATAAACCATCTGCAGAAAATCTTGAAATAAATATATCCTGCCCTTGATCAAACTCAAAGCCCAAACCACTTTGTAAAACAGGTGGTGAACCTAGGTTATTGGTACTTTGAAACGCATTGGATAAAGTAGGGAAGTTGGCAGACCCTGTTGTTCCATAAACAAACAATTCATCATTTGAATTGACGATCATAGAATGCGGCATTTCATTATTGTTACCTCCTAAGTAAGTGGAATAAACTCTAAATGTTCCAGTAGTATCATATTTTGTTATAGCGACATCAATGGTCCCACCTTGGAACATGTTGTATGCTCCAAGCAGAGCTGGATAACCAGTGCCAAAAGCTGTACTTCCCGCATACAAAAAGCCCTTAGAATCGAATGTGGCTGTATAGCCAAAATTATTTGCAGTAGAGCCCGAGTAGGTGGAGAAAATAAGAATGGGGTCGATATAAAGATCATATTCTTTTGGATAGCCCTCTTTTACTTGAAAACCAATCGCATCTCCTTTTTTTACATAACTGACACTTACTTCGACTAACTCTCCATCCTTTTTATAATAAGCCAATGGAATATACTCTTCAAAATCTTGAACTGAGGTCTTTATAACTAATCGCCCTTTTTTTACTTGAATTTTATCCGCCCCCTTATACCGAAAGGAAATGTCATTAATATCTGCTCCTTTCCTTAAAACCCAGTCATACTTAAATTGCTCATTAGATTTTTGAATTTCAATATCTATAAAAGGGTATACATTGCGATAAGCTACTTCTTTGTAATTATATGCCTGACTTGCCCATTTGCTTTTTTCTCCTAGAAAGAAATTCTCATAACCTTGACTTTTGCCAAATGCCTCAACTACAAGGCGCTCAGAACAGTTATTTATTTGCATTTTGAAAGCGTGAGCTTGAATAAAGCTAGCGTCATGACCATGCTCAGCTCCATGGGCATGGGCCCAATGATTAAATTGATCTAAATTGTAGGTGTCAAATGTAAAACCATCCTTTTCTAAGTAAACCCTTGCACCAGAAAACTCCGTTTTGAAGGAAACATTGTCGGGCCATTGTCCTTTGTTTTCGGTAAAGTAGGATTGCGATAGAAAAGTGCTTGGAACAAAAAGAACCAAAAGAGAAAAGAAAAAAATATGTCTAATTATTATTAGCACTCCTTAAAATACGTTTTCTTATAACTAATTGAGTATTTATTTATTACAATAATATCATTTCTTTGAAGTGCAAAGCATGAAAAATAACAACAGAAAACTCACTTTTATCTACAATGCAGATTCTGGTTTTTTAAATGGACTTATGGATTCTGCGCATAAATTAATATCTCCAAAAACCTATTCCTGCGATTTATGTGCACTTACATATGGTTCCTTTGGCATTAAAAAGGAGTGGAAGAATTTCATGCTTGAAAATGATTTGGAAATTGAGTTTTTTCACAAAAATGATATGCCCTCGGAATATAAAGATCTGGAGTTACCCATTATTTTAGATGAAGATAAAGCTCCGTTTATTAGTGTTCAAGAGATGGGAGGTTTAGTATCTCTTCAAGATTTTATAGAATTATTTAAAAAGAAATTAATTTGAGTTTTCCATTAAACAAACTTATGGAGGCCTATTCTGATCTTGAAAGTACCGAAGATTCAATGGCCATGAAGGCCTACCTAAAGAATAAATTTCAGTTTATAGGAATACGCATGCCTGAACGAAGAGCATTGAGTAAATCTTTTTTTAAAGAGCATGGCAAGCCAAAGCATAATGAGTTATCTGAAATAGTAAAAGTGCTTTATTCAAAAGAGCAAAGAGAATATCACTATTTGGCAATGGATATTGCAGGTTTCTTTAAGAAAAAATGGATTGAATCCGATCTACTGATCATAGAGCATATGATTGAGAAAAATCAATGGTGGGATAGTGTTGATTTTATAGCTGTTCATCTGGTAGGTTCATATCTAAGAAAATTCCCTGAATTAAAAACGGAGTTAAATGAGCGCTACATCAATCATGAAAATATGTGGTTTAGGCGAGTTGCCATTTTGTTTCAATTAAAATACAAGGAAGAGGTTGATCTTATTATGTTGGAAGAAAATATATTGAAATGCAATCGCGAAAAAGAATTTTTCATTGAAAAAGCCATTGGTTGGATTTTAAGAGAATATTCTAAAACAAATCCGAATTGGGTTAAGTCACTTATTGAAAGAACACCATTAAGACCTTTAAGTATAAGGGAGGGGAGTAAGTATTTGAATTGAGAAAGGATTACTATAAAATATTAGGCTTGCCGAAGGGAGCAAGCAAAGAAGAAATAAAAAGAGCGTATCGCGAAAAAGCAAAGCGATATCATCCAGATAGAAATAAACACCCCCGCGCTGCAGAAGCTTTTGTGCTGATAAATGAGGCTTATGAAATGCTCACTAATCCTGTTGTTCTTAAATCATCAGAGGGTGAAGATTTGGAGAAGAGAAGGAAGTATTATGGAAATAGTAAGGCTGGAGAACAAGGTTTTGACGAAAGGAGGGAAGCTGCACGAAAGAGAGCAGAAATGAATGCAGAAAGAAGCTTCGAACAATTTACTAAATCGCCCATTTATAAAACCGCAATGGTTGTGAGCAGTATGCTTGATTTCTTCGCTGTATTTTTTTCCGTGCTAATGATCATTTTTCCATTTATGGCTTATTTAGCAACATCCGAAGAAGATAGGGAAGGTATTTATGGAATGTTCTCCTTATCGATCATAGGATTCATATTATTGATTGGTTATTGGAAGTACGTGATAAAAGGAGATAATGATTCTTAAGGGCTAATGTTTTTGTTTTGGCCTGATTCCTGTAACTTTGACCCTATTCTAAAAAATAATAATGATCAAGAAATTATCTATTTTACTTTTCTGTTTTTCTATTAGTTTTCATTTTACTGCAAAAGAAGGAATGTGGATTCCTGCATTGCTAAAAGCAGTGGAGGGAGATATGCAATCCTATGGATTAAAATTAAGTGCTGAAGATATTTACTCCATAAATCAATCCAGTCTAAAAGATGCTATTGTTCACTTTGGTGGCGGCTGCACAGCAGAAGTTATTTCCTATGAGGGATTGATACTAACCAATCACCATTGCGGTTATTCGCAAATTCAATCACATTCTAGTTTGGAGAATGACTATTTGAAAAATGGTTTTTGGGCCATGAGTAAAGAGGATGAACTTATGAACCCTGGATTAACGGCCACTTTTATTGTGGAAATAAGAGATGTTACTGCTTCTGTTTTAGAAGGTATTGATAAGACAACACCGGAATCTGATAGAAATAGAATTATAGAAGAGAATAGCAAAAAGATAGAACTGGCTGCAAGCAAGGACAATCATTACGAGGCTAAGGTAAGAGCATTTTATTATGGGAATGAGTTCTATATGATTTTAACGGAAACTTTTGATGATGTGCGTTTGGTAGGAGCTCCACCATCGTCTATAGGAAAGTTTGGGGGAGATACTGACAATTGGGTATGGCCAAGACATACTGGTGATTTTTCAATGTTTAGAATTTATATGGGAGCAGATGGAAAGCCCGCGGAACCATCGGCAGACAACGTTCCACTGAAACCCAAACATTCTTTGGAAATAAATTTAGATGGAGTTGAACAAGGCGAGTTTACTATGGTCTACGGTTTTCCGGGAAGAACAGAACAGTATTTAAGCTCTTTTGCTGTTGATCATATCATGAACATTTCTAATCCCAACAATATTGAAATGAGGACTGCAAGTTTAGCAGTTATTGATGATGCAATGGAACGTAGCGATAAAATTAGAATTCAATACGCTGCAAAACAATCTAGGATTTCTAATGCGTGGAAAAAATGGAAGGGGCAGAACTTTGGATTGGAGAAATTGGATGCACTTCAAGAAAAAAGAGATTTTGAGGAAGAGTTTAAAAAACGTGTTTCTGAAAATGGTTTGAGACCAAAATATGGGGACATCTTAAAAAGTTTAGAAGGTCAGTATGAAGAAATAAAGAGCTATAAAATTGCCAGAGACTATTTTATAGAGTATGTTTTCTATGGGCCAGAGTTTGTGAGATATGCAAACCGTTTTTCTTCTTTAGTAGATCAGTATGAATCCATATCTCAAGATCCTGAAAAATTAAGTGCAGAAATTGAGAAATTAAAAAACGCTACTAAAAGTCACTTCAAAAATTATAATCGAACTGTAGATCAAAAAATATTTAATGCACTTACTCCGCTCTATAAAAACGGAGTTGCGGATAGTTTTGAACCTCAAATTTTAAATGCGGGTCTATCAAAGTTCAGAGGAAGTACAGATGTTTTAGGTAATGCCATTTATAACAAGTCCTATTTTGTGGATGAGGAAAAAATGAATGCTTTGCTTGCCAATTTTAATTCTGGATCTGTAAAGAAAGTTAAGAAAGATCCTGCCTATAGAGTAATGCGAGATTTCTTTTCGGGTTATTATGATAAGATTCGACCAAGATATAATGACCTACAGAACCAAATTGATATCAATATGCGCAAGTATATGCAAGCACAAAGAGAACTATTCCCTGAAAGACCGAATTGGGCAGATGCAAATAGTACGCTAAGATTAACGTATGGTAAAGCAGAAGGTTCAGAGCCAATTGATGCAGTTGAGTATAAATTCTACACCACATTAGATGGAGCAATCGCGAAGTATATACCAGATGATAAGGAGTTCGACTTACCAGAAAAGCTAATTGAACTCTGGGAAAATCAAGATTATGGTCAATATGCAGATAAAGGAGAATTACGGGTTTGCTTTACAGGATCAAACCATACATCAGGAGGGAATTCTGGAAGTCCATGTCTTAATGGTATGGGGCAACTTGTAGGTTTGAATTTTGACCGTTCATGGGAGAGTACCATGAGTGATATTCGATTTTCTCCAGAGCTGTGCAGAAACATTATGGTAGACATTCGCTATGTGTTGTTTATTGTAGATAAATTTGCTGGTGCTGATCATTTAATAGATGAAATGGTCTTGGTAAGAAACCCTGAAAAAAAGCGAGATATGTTTATGATTGACCCAGCAATACAATCCTTGAATAGATAATATGTGGAAAGAAGAAGATAATCAATTGGTGAAGGAGTTTGAGTTTAAGGATTTCTCAGTAGCGTTTGCTTTCATGACAAGGGTAGCTATTGAAGCGGAGAAAATGAACCATCATCCTTACTGGGAAAATGTATATAATAAGGTCAAAATTTGTTTGAACACCCATGATGAAGGAGGGATAGTAACCGATCAGGATCGGGAACTCGCAAATAAGATCGATGGCTTAGTATGAATAGACAGCCATTGAATATTTCATTGGCCATTGGCATTGTTTCTGTCGTTCATCTTTCTATAATACTGATTTTCAGACATGATTTATTTGATGTTTCTAGTAAAGTGGAAGCTTTATTAACATCTTCTAAATGGATATTTACGTTAGCCTGTTATTTTGGACTGGCTTTAGGAGCAATGAACTTTAGAAATCACAAAATCTTAAGCATGACCAGTGTATTTTTAAATATGATTGGAGCAATTTTAAAATGAAAGGGAATTTAGGAAAAATCAGTACTATGATAGCCATTGTTTCTTTGGTAGCTTTAGCCATTCAGAATGGTTTGAATATTGAACCTGCACGTTCAATTTATGAGCAAAACCCAGAGTCCTTTGTTGAAATGGGAATGGTTGAGAAGGCAGTTAACACAGGTGGTCTAAGAATTTCGATAATTGCGTTATTTATTGCCTTAATAGGTTTGGTGATTGGTATTATCGGATTACACAGTAGCCATCCAAAATCAAAGAATGCACTCCTTTATAATTTGTTCTTGATGATTTCATCCTTTACACCTTACTATGTTTGGTTTCTATGAACAGAATTTTGGCGATTATTTCATTAGTTATTTCCATTATATCTGGGTTTTATTGTTTGCAAAGTCTTCTTTCTATGCATGAATCAATAAAAGAATGGGAGGAAACAATAACTGACTCAACCATAAATGCATCAATTGTGTCTGGAGGAATAAAACTGTCTTTATTTTATAGTGTTTTTTTTTAATTAGGCTTGGGTCTTGGAGCATATGCATGGATAAAAAAAGAGAAAATCGGATTATTGGCTACTTTGATCAATTTTGTTTTGATAATGATATGTTTTGCTTTCGTTTATATTCAATTGCATCCAATAAATTAAGAATTTTGCCGTTTCCTAAATCCAAAACAAAATGTATGAAAACGCTTAACCTAACCCTTCTTTTAGGAATTATATTCCTTTTTCAAAATGCATATTCGCAAAATACAATTGGCTTTAAAGCCGGTTATACCAATGCTTGGGAAAGTTATGGTGAAATAGAAACCCCTGATGGTGCAGAGATAGATATTGATACCTATAATTTTTCTTTTTTCTATTTCAAATCTCTAAGCAATCAAATTTCTCTTGGAGTTGAACCAGGTTTTGTTAAAAGAGGGGCTGCTTGTATTCCAGGTTTTATTAGCCCATGGGTTGGTGATACCAGAATTCAAATTTCTTATGTTGATGTGCCTCTTAATTGTCAAGTCAAGTTTCCCCTTATTAAAGAACGATTATCCTTATTTACCAAAGCAGGTTTTGGATTTTCATTTGCAGCTGCAGCTAAGGAAGAGTTGGTGGATATAGATAGCGGAGAAGTCCTGAATAGTAGGAAAATTCCAATGGGAATATTTTCGGAAGTTAACAGATGGAATATAGGTGCAAATGCTGGCGCAGGCTTATATATGAAGGCTGGCCCTGGCAATATTCTCTTAGAGGCTAATTATTATAATTCATTTTCTCATGCCCTGAGTACGGAATTTTCATTAAACAGAAATATCAATTACAATCTAGGTTACTCTTTTAATCTCTAAAAATTAGAGGAAAATACAATTTGTAGATAAAGCAATGTTATTGGAATGTTAATCAAAAGTATTCCTATAGCCTTTAAATGGGACCATTTTTGATGAGGCTCCGTAAACATTAAAAAAAGCAAAATTAGAACCATCAGTGAATTGATAGTAACGGCTGCCATAACAAAGAAAAATCCTATAGTTGCCAATAAATTTATTTCTGTCACTTTAAATGAAAGGAGCAGCAATGTCCCAATTGTAAATGAGATAATGGCCATCCAAATGGCGGCTTTATCCAAGCGTGTCCATTTTAAAACTTCTAGCTTTTGTTCTGTCTCAATTTGATCTAATACGTTTTCCAAGGTCTGATTTTTAAGGATAACGAAATCTTTTGCTGTCAATTATTACAGCCTTCGAAATTTATAATCTGTTAACAGTTTCTTTATTATTCCGGTTAATTAAAATTTAGAATTGAAAATTCATATATAACTTGCACCGGTGAAAGCAGAAATCATAACAATTGGTGACGAGATTCTAATTGGACAGACCATAGATACCAACTCGGCCTGGATAGGGGAGGAATTGAATAAAATAGGAATAGATGTCAATCGTATTGTTACTATAAAAGATAAACCAAGCGAGATTATTAATGCCACCGAAGATTCCTTTTCTCGTGTTGATCTGGTTTTAATGACTGGTGGGCTAGGGCCTACTCAAGATGATAAAACAAAGAAAACTCTGACAGAATTTTTTGGGGATCATTTGGTCTTGAATGAGGAAATATTGGCAAGAATAGAAGAGTACTTCAGCTTAAAAGGCTTAATAATGCTTGAGGTAAATAGGCAACAAGCTATGTTACCCTCTAAGGCCGATATAGTTGAGAATTTAAAAGGGTCTGCTTCTGGAATGTGGTTTAAAAAAGAAAATAAGGTGCTGCTTTCCATGCCCGGTGTCCCTTATGAAATGAAGCACATTATGGAGCATCAAGGATTGGAGAAAATTACCAATCATTTTAAAACTTTGCCCGTTTATCATAAGACCATTCTCACAACGGGAGCCGGAGAGTCCTATATCGCTAATAAAATAAAAGGTTGGGAGGCAGAGGTGCGCAGTTCGGGATTATCTTTGGCTTATTTACCTTCTCCCGGATTAGTTAAACTGAGAATTTCTTGTTCAGGTGAAAACGAAAGCCATATAAAAGAACGAGTTGATAGAAGAGGAGAGGAGCTTAAAGAATTGTTGTCAGACATCTATTTCGGAGAGAACAAAGATAAGTTGGAAATAATGGTAGGTGAGCTGTTGAAGTCTAAGGGGAAAACCATTGCAACCGCAGAAAGTTGCACCGGAGGTTATATAGCCCATTTGCTCACCAGTGTTCCAGGTAGTTCGGTTTATTATGAAGGCTCATTTATTACCTATAGCTATGACTTGAAAACGGAAATGCTTGGCGTAGACAAGGCTGTTATTTTGGAAAAAGGTGCAGTTTCAGAAGAAGTTGTTTTACAAATGGCTACAGGTGTTCAGAAGAAAATGAATGTAGATTATGCCATTGCTGTTTCTGGGATAGCTGGACCTGATGGAGGAACGGAAGATAAACCAGTAGGCACAGTTTGGATGGCTATAGCAACACCTGAAGGAGTAAAAGCTCAAAAATTTCTATTTGGAAGGTTGAGAATGAACAATATCCGCATGACGGCAATAACTGCATTAAATTGTTTGCGAAAGGAGCTTATTCAACAATGATTTTATGAACAGAAGTCTCTTCTTCAGAAATTAGTTTTATAAAATAAATACCACTAGCAATATTTCCTAAATCAATTTGATTGAATCCTTCTTGATTTGCGTATTTAGTCAAAACCAATTTACCTGAATTGTCTCTCACTTCTAGACTATAATTTGAATGAACACTTTCAATTGTACACACACCATTATTAGGGTTAGGGTATATAAATGTGTTTTTACTTGAAAGATCTTTTTTGTAAGATGTTTGCGACTGTGTTTCTATACTTGGCGTGAGCTCTAAATTGGAAAATAAAGCATATTCAGACCAGGGAGATAAATGTACATTGTCAGCAGCGAGTCTGTCAGGAAAGCTAAGCGTTTCATCTACTATACATCCGCAACGCACGCGCCATTTATAAAAAGCTCCTGGTTGAAGACTTGAGACCATACCACTCGGAAATGTGTTAAAATTGAACAGGTTGAATTCATTATCTGGAGAAAGCCAATCAGTAAAATCAAATCCGTTTAAAGAACCAGCAATATTTCCTCCTTGAACAATAACTAGAGCAGGTGTGGTTTCAAACTCTTCAGATATATCATCACTGGCAATAGTTCCAGCTTGAATAATACAGCCATCCGCAATATCAGAATAATGATTCCATTTTAATTTGCTGTTATTTACAGTTTGATCAACCTGTAAATTTTGAGGGAGTGAATTAAAATTAGAAGCTTCGCAAATGCTTGGGTCTTCAAATTCGAAAAAATATGCAGCTCCTGCATCTTCACCATATTGATCATCCCTTGATGCTCCTACCAATAGACTATTTGAGCCAAAGGCGATACTTCTTCCAAAATCATCACCTAAGTCAGAATCACTAGCGGAAAAAGTGTTATTTAAATTCCAAAAATTGCCTTCATCCTTTAAAAATGAATATACCTTACCTCCGCTGAATATCCCTGTAAAATGGTAATCAGTAGCACCTACAAATACTAAGTTTCCATCAATTGAAACTGAGCTTCCAAATCGGGTTGCAGGCTCCGAATCTTCAATAGGGCTAATTGAATTTGTATTGATCCAATTCCCTGAGTTGTCTTTTTCGAAAATAAGTGCCTTTCCATAGCTCTCAGAGTGTGGAACACCAATTATTGCTTTTTCATCGGATATATCTACAGCTAAACCAACTCCTCCAAGATTTTGAGGACTGGCAACCGTTAAGTAGTGTGCATCGAACCAAAAGCTATTTGAATTTTTTTCAAATATTACACCTGCTGTTCCCATATTTTGACTTACATCTTTTAATCCAGCCAACAGTTGATTCCCAGAAAATGAAATCGGTCCTTGAAATTTGAAATTTCCGTTTAATAAAGATTCGGAATAATTATTTTTCTCTATCCATTGGCCATTCTCATTTTCATAAAAATAAATTCCATTGTTTTCACTGGGGGAAAGTCGATCGGTAGTAATGGCAACTTTTTTGTCATCTATAGCAACAAATTTCCCAAATTCGCTATGGTCTTGAAGAGAAGGAGAAAAAAGGGTCTTTTTCAATTCCCATACATCAGATGTATTTACCTTAAATATATAAGCCGATCCGCCTCTAATTGTGCCTCCATAGGAATTTAAAGGAGCACCTACAATTGCAAAATCTTCGTATATATCAACACTCTTTCCAAAAGATGGCACTGTGCTTGAGCCACCAGGGAAAATTTCTTGCTTTAGTTCCCAATGACCAAGTGGATTCTTCTTGTACATGAAAGCTGTTCCAGCATTTCGAATATTTCGGTCCTTTTCAAAAGCACCAACAATTGCCCAATCTCCATGAATGTCTACAGAGTATCCCATTCTTGCACCAACAATCATATTCTCTGTTCCTATTATTTTATTCGTTTGAATAGTGATACTATCATTCTCTAAAGAAAAGATGTAGGCAGCACCTGGTTCTTCTCTAAATCCATCTTTTTTTGCTGGTGAGCCAATGAATAATTGGTTTTCAAATGCGGAAACAGAAGAGCCAAATTCATCAAAATTGGTAAAATCATCATGTGAAAAAATGGTTTGAAGAACCCAATCACTTTCTAATTTGTAAATATGCACTGCTCCTGTTCTAGGTGTAGAAGGTTGAGGAGCAAATGGTCGTCTCCTAGGCTCTCCTATTAAAAGTTTATCTTCAAATAGATGAACTGAGTTCCCAAAAAAACCTGAATTGTTATTATTATTAATGGGATTGGCTTCAATTAATTGTTCAAATGACCAAATATCATTTACACTCTTTAAATAAGTAACTACATTTCCAAGTATGACACTTGATGAGCTACTTGTTCCTCTAGCTCCAACCACTAAGTGATTTTGAATAGTGGAAATTGAAAATCCGAAATGTTTTTGATCAGGATTATCGCTTTGAATGAAAGTGATTTTTGCGTGTTCAATCCAAATATTATTTGAATTTTTTCGATATATATATGTGGCTCCAGCATTTAATCCAAGTTCGTCATTATTTGGAGCTCCAACGAAAATTTCGTTTTCCAATAGGCCAACAGAAAATCCAAAACTGTCATTAATATTGCTATCTGAAGCAAAGATATCGGCAGTAAATTCCCAAATTCCATTGGTGTTTTTCTCGAAAACGAAAACAGCACCTGTTGCTGTCATATTATTAGTATTTAGATGTGTGGATGAACCAACAACCAAAACATTATCCAAAACCTTTATGGAATTCCCAAAATTATAATTGGAATTGCCAGGAGGACTTATAATTTGGGTGTTTATCCAATTTTGATCTATATCTCTCCCATAAACAAAAACCTGATTTTCATTGGCAATGAATAATGTTTCATCTTCAATATCTAGAGCTCTTCCAAATTTTTCATTCTCGATTGGCATTAGGACAGTGTCTTGAAGCCAAGTATTGTTTTCTCTTTTGTAAACAAAAACGTAACCACCTTCATTTTCAGACGCAACATCAATATCAGGTGCTCCTGAAATGGCTATATTTCCTTCTATACAAACCGAGGTTCCAACTCGATCATATGAATCTGAAACAAAAAGAAAATCGTTTATATGAGGAGCCTTTAATTGTTCATTTATATTTTGCCCAATAACTAATTTGCAAAATAACAGACCAAATAAGGAAATAATAGAGAGCTTAAGTTTGAGTTGAGGTCCCATTTTATCGAAGTTTAATACTAAATATAAAACTAAAAAATGAATAGTGTCAATATATTACTAAACATGTTTGTAGAAAATAAAAGAATAGAAAGGACCTGAAACTATATCTAATTTTTGCAGTTAAACAATAAAATTTGCATCTTTGCACCCCAAAAATTTGAGACAATGTCAAGAATTTGTCAAATAACAGGAAAAAAAGCAATGGTTGGTAATAACGTATCTTTCTCTAAGAGAAGGACTAAGCGTAGATTTAATCCAAACTTGCAAAGTAAGAAATTCTACTTGGAGTCTGAGAAAAGATGGATTAGACTTAAAATATCTACTTCAGGTATTAGATTGATTAACAAAGTGGGCTTGGAAGAGGCTTTGAAAAGAGCTAAATCTTCGGGGCATTTGGTTAAGATTTAAGCTATTTATTATAAGATTTAGGAAATGGCAAAAAAAGGAAATAGAGTACAAGTTATACTTGAGTGCACTGAGCACAAGAATAGCGGTCAGCCGGGTACTTCGAGATATGTTACTACGAAGAACAGAAAGAATACTCCGGATAGAATGGAAATAAAGAAGTACAATCCTATTTTAAGAAAGTACACAATTCATAAAGAGATAAAATAATTGAGTCATGGCAAAGAAAACCGTAGCAACATTACAGACTGGTGGTGGTAAAAATCATACGAAAGTGATTAAAATGACAAGAACGGGCAAAAGTGGTGCATACGCATTTAAAGAAGCTATCGTTCACAATGATGAAATTAAGAATTGGTTCGCAAAGGACTAATTTTATCTATTCAATAAAATTTTAATTAGGCTTCTGACTTCAGTTAGAAGCCTTTTTTGTATAGCAAAATGGCATTATTCGGATTATTCGGAAAAGAGAAAAAAGAAACGCTTGATAAAGGACTGGAAAAAACAAAGACCAGCATCTTTGGTAAGATTTCCAGAGCAGTAGCAGGAAAATCAAAAGTAGATGAGGAAGTTTTAGATAATTTAGAAGAGGTTTTGGTTTCTTCAGATGTTGGGGTGAACACAACCCTAAAAATTATTGAAAGAATAGAAGAAAGGGTTGCAAGAGATAAATATGTCGGAACGGAAGAACTGAATGGAATTCTAAAGCAAGAGATAGCAAGCCTGTTAGAAGAGAATAACACCACTGATTTAAGTAGTTTTGAGTTGCCAGAAACGGAAGAACCTTATGTAATAATGGTTGTGGGTGTAAATGGTGTGGGGAAGACAACAACCATTGGTAAGTTGGCCAATCAATTTAAGAAGCAAGGAAAATCAGTTATGCTAGGAGCTGCGGATACCTTTAGAGCAGCCGCAGTAGATCAATTAACTATTTGGTCAGAAAGAGTAGGGGTTCCTATCGTTCAGCAAGGAATGGGAGCAGATCCAGCCTCTGTAGCCTTCGATACTGTTCAGTCTGCTCAAGCCGCAAATACGGATGTTGTGATTATCGATACTGCAGGAAGATTGCATAATAAGGTGAATTTGATGAATGAGTTGACCAAAATAAAGAGGGTTATGCAAAAGCATGTAGAAACAGCTCCGCATGAAATACTTTTAGTTTTAGATGGTTCTACAGGTCAGAATGCCTTTGAACAAGCAAAGCAATTCTCAGCAGCAACGGAAATAACTGCTCTTGCAATTACTAAATTAGACGGAACCGCAAAAGGAGGTGTAGTCATTGGAATATCAGATCAATTGAAAGTTCCAGTAAAATATATAGGAGTAGGAGAGCAAATGGAAGATCTGCAAGTTTTCAACCGCAATGAATTTGTAGATTCCCTGTTTAACTAGCCTTTTAAGGAATGTTAAATGCTAAATTGTAAATGTTGAATGAAACACTTGTCATTATTTACATGAAATTTACTCCAGAGGAATTTAAAATTTAACATTCATCACTCAAAATTGAAAAATGAAAACAAAACCCCTTCAAAAGAATAAGGTGAATGTGGTGACATTGGGTTGTTCTAAGAACATCTTTGACTCAGAGGTTTTGATGAAACAATTGCAAGCCAATAAATTTGATGTTGAACATGAAAGTGAAGTTTTTGATTCGGAAATAGTCATTGTTAACACCTGCGGATTTATTGACAATGCAAAACAAGAAAGTATTGATACCATTTTAGCTTATGCAGATGCGAAAGATGAAGGCAAGGTAGACAAGCTTATTGTTACCGGATGCCTTTCAGAGCGATATGCAGGGGATTTGGAAAAAGAAATTCCTCAAGTGGACTCATGGTTTGGAACAAGAGATCTACCCCGACTATTAAAGACTCTCAAGGCAGATTATAAAAGCGAGTTGGTGGGAGAGCGGCTCCTGACCACACCAAGTCATTATGCCTATCTTAAAATTGCTGAAGGATGTGATCGTCCGTGCAGTTTTTGTGCAATTCCCTTAATGCGAGGAAAACATAGAAGTACTCCCAAAGATCAATTGGTGGAGCAAACTAAAAATTTGGTTGCCGGTGGAGTAAAGGAAATTATGCTAATTGCTCAGGACCTTACCTATTATGGTCTGGATCTCTATAAGAAGAGGGCGCTATCCGATTTGTTAAAAGAACTTTCAGATGTCAATGGTTTGGAATGGATAAGACTGCATTACGCGTACCCTTCGGGCTTTCCTTTAGACGTGATTGATGTAATGAAAGAACGTTCAAACATTTGCAATTACTTGGATATGCCATTGCAGCACGCATCCAGTAATATGTTGAAAGCGATGCGCAGAGGAATTACCAAGGAGAAAACTTACGAACTCGTTAATGAAATCAGAAACCGAATTCCAGACATTGCTTTGAGGACCACTTTGATTGCTGGTTACCCAGGAGAAAAGGAAGAGGATTTTCAGGAAATGCTCAATTGGGTGCAGGATATTCGATTTGAAAGGCTGGGTATTTTTACATACAGTCATGAAGAAAATACACATGCATATAATTCCGAAGATGATGTTCCTGCTGAGTTGAAAAAAGAAAGACAAGAAGCAATAATGGAAGCCCAATCTCATATCTCATTTGAAAAGAATCAAGCAATGATTGGGAAGAAATTAAAAGTTCTTTTTGATAGAGCAGAAGGAGAATTTTTTATTGGAAGAACCGAATTTGATTCCCCTGAAGTCGATAATGAAGTTTTGGTTCCGAAGAAAGACGCTTATGTAAGAATTGGGGATTTTGCAGAAGTTGAAATTACCGGAGCCAGTCATTATGACCTAGAGGGAAAATTGATCTAGTGCCTTTTCCATTCATATAAATCTTTTCTCCTTCCGTTCTTCCTCACAATTTTCTTGTATTTAAAACCGAGTTTCTTCAGTATTCGGATACTTGCCTTGTTTTTCCTATGAACCGTTGCCACTAGCTTTTCATGCCCATCTTTAATGGCCATTTCAAGCATTTGCTTTGCCATTTGAAATCCATATCCATTTCCCCAATATTCAGGAAAAACGCCATATCCCAGCTCAAAATCAATTGAATTATCCCAGGGAAGTAAAAGAGCCTTTCCTATATATTTGGTTCCATCGTAAACGGCCCAATGTCCCAGGTGAGTATCTTCTTTGTATCTGGAAACGACCTTTACCACCGCTTGATTGCATTCTTCTTCTGAATAGATTTTACCATCACCTATATAAATCATTACTGATGAATTAGAATAAAATTTTTCAACTAGAGCTAAATCTTTTAGCGTGTATTTCCTAAAACTAAGATTATTCAATCCTTTACTATATTCAGAGCTATGTTTTATCCTGACAATGAGAAGATTAAATTTACTATATTACAGCAATTAAACCAATCAATACCATATACTGACCATGACAAGAGAACAACACCTGGCGTTTTGCAGAAACTGTAAGAATAGAAAATTCGACAACGAACAAGGTTTACTTTGTGGCTTAACAGATCAATTAGCCGATTTTGAAAACGAGTGTCCGGATTATGTTTTTGATCCTGAGGCAACGCGAGTAACTTCTCCTCAAGTTGAAAATGATGGCGGAGTTCCATCCTGGGTTTTCTATGTGGGCGGCTTAATTCTTATTAATCTTTTAAGTTATTTATTTGATTGGGGATTCTGGCTTTATTAATTAGTGAGATACGAGCGTTTATTTAATGTTTTATTTGGCTTAAGTATTTTATGTTGGGCCATTTTAGGTCTTTATCACAGTTTCAGCAACTCGGAATTTGGAATCGTTAGAATAATAATTTCAGTTTTAAATTTTACTGTGGGAATTTTGGTTCTTTCAAGAAGACCCATTATTGCTCTTGCAAATGAAAGGGATACATTACTCTGTATTCCCTCATTTATCTGTGCGGGCTTACTTTTTAAACTCACGAAGCCCATTTTAGAATGGAATTTGTTTGCTGAAACTTTATTTAGCATCGGTGGGATAATTACTATACTTTCTTTCCTTGAATTGGGAAAAAGCTTTGCTGTTCTTCCAGATAAAAGGGAAATTAAGAAAGACAAATTTTACAGTATTATAAGACATCCAGCCTATTTTGGAGAATCCATCATGTTGCTTTCTTGTGTGCTTTCAGCAAGCACAAATTGGTCTTGGATTGTTTTTATTTTGTTCATTCCATTTTTAATCTTGAGAATAATCACCGAGGAAAATTTTTTATTGAAATTTAAAGAGTATGAAATCTACTCAAATCATGTAAAATGGAAGCTTATTCCATTTTTATGGTAAGTTTAGAATCTAAAAGCACGTATGTCTAATCTATTTCTAAGAATAAAGGACTGGCAATTTTTCATTTTTGTTTATGTTTTGCCGTATGTTCTAATTATTCTTTTTGGCGGCTATATGTTCTATGAGCTATTCAATGATATAAGAGCCATTGAAGCTGCTGGAAATCAGAGTAGCGATTACATTATGACTGTTTTTTCAGAACTATCCAGAATTGCGAAAATTATCACTCCTATTTATTTGTTGAGTTTTTTTTCTTTCGCTTGGTATTGGGTTTTAGGTAACCGATTGCAAGAATACATTCCCAAGGAATTAAGAAAAAACACCACTTGGTTTAATATTTTACTCATTTTGACTTTGTTAATACAACTGGCCCCTAATTTTATAGGTCTATATTTTTTGGATAATTTGAGTATTGAATTCTTTGAGAATACGGGAGACTTTGAAAGTGAATTTATGCTTTACAATGTCCTTTATTATATCTCCTTATTTTGCCGCCCTTTTCATGTCTATTTACACCATGTATTTTTGTTCTAAAATATACAAGACTGCAGTGTTGCAAAGAGAAGTTACATTAGGAGATCATATAGGTGAATTATTTGCTGCATGGTTTTTATTTGTTGGAATTTGGATAATGCAACCAAAAATTAATAAGTTAGAAAGCGGCACTTTACATTTAGATGGAGATAGAATAGCTGATCACCTCATTGAATAAATTACTGATTTTGAATTACTATTGTTGAATGAAAAACTTCTTACTTAAATCACCTCATTGGCTTGTATTTATTGTCCTTGTTGTGGTGCCATTTGTTTTGACCATGGCTTTCTATATCTATTGGGTGGTAAATATGATTTCTTTTATAGAAAATGGTTCAAATGGTGACCCTTTTGCTCATGCATATGGCCCTTCAGATCCAGATTTTATATTTGGAAAAATGAAGTTTTTATTATTGATTTATTTACCAAGCTTGTTAGGATTATTCTTAACAGAAATGTGGATGTATCATTTAGCAAATGCTTCTAACAACAGTTTGCCTGAAGAGTTAAAAGTAAACCTTAAAACATTTAATGTCTTAGTCTATGTTCCTGCATTTGTATTTGCACTTATCATTCTTGGTATGTATATTTTATTTAGTGAGTCAAATGCTTTTGGAAATGGAGGTCCTGAAAATTTAAGTCTTATAGTTGTGATTTCCATTTTGATTATCATTGGTTATTTATTTATGATATTTGCTATTTTCTATTCCTTTGTTTTTGCAGCTCGAGCATATAAGACCGCAGTTTTAAATAAAAAAGTAACCTTCTCAGATTATGTTGGTGAGTTTTTCTGTTTGTGGTTTTCTTTCGTTGGAATATGGATTATGCAGCCAAAAATAAACCAGATTGCAAATGGAACATTGCATATAGATGCTTATGATAACACTTCATCTCACTTGATTGAATAAATCTATTTTTTTTATATCGCTACTTGCTCTTTTCGCTTGTGAAATGGAGCCGAAAATGGTAAAAGTTGAATACGAACCGTTGTTTCTTTCCGAGAAAGAAGCAAATCAATTATTAGAATTACCCTTGTCTTGTGTTTATAAAAAATATCCATATAAGCTGGGACAGGTTTTGGGTGATTCAAATGATTTGAAAGAGCCTATAGTCCTTCATCCAGCGTTTTATGGTTGTTTTGATTGGCATTCATCTGTTCATGGTCACTGGAGCATTGTTAAATTGCTAAAAGAGTTTCCAAATATGGATAGGGCAGAAGATGGAAGAAGGGCACTCCTGCAAAACTTATCGGAAGAGAATATTTTAACAGAAGTCAGTTATTTCGATGATGCACACAATAAATCTTTTGAACGCACCTATGGCTGGGCCTGGCTTCTAAAACTTTCAGAAGAACTGCACACTTGGGATGATCCATTGGCAAGAAAATTAGAAAGTAATTTGCAACCTCTCGTAGATCTAATTGTACAGGGCTACATTGATTTTCTACCTAATCTAATTTATCCCATTAGAGTCGGGGAACACAGCAACACCTCTTTCGGATTGAGTTTTGCTTGGGATTATGCCAATACGACCGGGCATCAAGAGTTGAAAGCGCTTATCGAATCCCGTTCCAGAGAATATTTTTTGCAGGACTCCAACTGTCCGCTTTCTTGGGAACCAAGTGGGTACGATTTTCTATCTCCTTGTTTGGAAGAGATAGACATAATGAGAAGAGTATTACCGCCCAAGGAATTTAAACCTTGGCTTGAATCCTTTATTCCTGAACTTATTAATAATCCTCATTTGGAACCAGGAAAAGTAAGCGACAGAAAAGATGGTAAACTGGTTCATTTAGATGGTTTGAATTTCAGCAGAGCTTGGGTCTTCTATGGCCTAGCCCATCAGTATCCTGAATACGCTTTCTTGAATAACAATGGCAATGAACATATGAACTATTCTTTACCTAATTTGATATCAGATTCTTATGAAGGAGGACATTGGTTGGGTTCTTTTGCTATATATGCCCTAGTTCAAAATCCAATTTAGACAATCAATTTCTCCTAATTTTATTTTTCTTTTTTTTTCATATTAATACATTCGCGGCCAATTTAATAATATGAAGAAATTTCTTGTATTTCTTGCCATGATTATGGCATTTCACTACTCTGCTGAATCTCAGGCAATTCAATTAGACTCTGTTTTTATTACAGCCACACAAATAAATCAAAAAGCCTACGAAACCGGTAGAAGTGTTGAATTAATTACAGAAGAAGATATTCAGGAAATGCCAGTAACTTCCATAGATGAACTTCTTAGATATGTTAGTGGAGTAAATATCAACTCTCGAAATGGTTTCGGTGTACAGGCTGATATAGGTATAAGAGGAAGCACTTTTACCCAAATTTTGGTAATGGTAGATAACGTTCGTTTCAATGACCCACTTACTGGCCATTTCAATAATAATTTTCCCCTTGCCTTAGCAGATATTCATCAAATTGAAGTTATAAAAGGACCTGCTGCTTCTTCCTATGGAGCGGATGCAGTTGGAGGATTGATTCATATAAAGACAAAGAGCTATGTTCAAAAAGAAAACAAGGACGAGTTGAGCAGTCAGGTCGATATTGGATATGGAGATCATGGACTATTGCAGTCAGATGTTGGGATACAATATTCTAAGGATAAATTCTCAATAACAGGATCATATCGGATTTTGGATTCCGAAGGAGAAGAATTACGCAATCCTAACTTTGACGCTGGAGTTGCAGAAGATTCCTTATTCAATAATAACTTCAATTTGCAAACAGCTTCATTATCATTAGCTTATAGATTAGATGATAGCTTAAGGTTTTATGCTAGATTCTCAAATGATAGAAGAGATTTTAAAGCAAAGTATTTTTATACTAGAAGTGCTTTTGATGAGTCTAGAGAGGAGACATCCAATAATTGGGGACAGTTTGCCGTAATTTCAGATTTCAAGAAAAAGAAAATTGAATTGGATTTTGGTTATAGAGTCTCAACGGACTTTTTTGAGTTTAACCCTTTGTTTGCACCCAACGATCACAAGATGAAACAACTTTTTGCAAATGTTTTTCAAAGCAATTATATCAATAGTACTACTACACTTGCTTTTGGAGCGCAGTATTTAGTTAGAGAAGTCGAAAGCACAGATAGAGGAAATCATGAAAATACCAGCATTGGAATTTTTGCAATTTTTTCAAAAAAATTTAAGAATGGATTAAACAGTAATGTTAGTCTTAGATTAGAAAATGATGATGTTTTTGGAAGTGAGTTATTACCTCAGGTAAGCTTGAGCTATCCAATGAATAACTGGGTGCTAAGAACTTCCTATGGTCGTTCATTCAGAACGCCAGATTTCACAGAAAGATATATTTCCAATAATATAGCTTTACTAAGCCCTGGCAGAAATGCTGGAAATCCAGATTTGGAAGCTGAACGTTCAAACTCATTTGATTTAGGTCTAGATTATAAGAAGGATAAATTAGATTTTTCTTTAACCGGTTTTTATCGTGCATCTACCAATCTCATTGATTTTGCTCTTACCAATCAATTAGATATTCCCAATTTGACAAATCTTCAAGACAGCGCAGATTATTTTTATGCCAGCAATATTTCAAATACCGATGTTTTCGGTTTTGAGACTTCTATAGGCTTAAACAAATGGAACTTGAATAACGAGGTTCAAACTGGAATAAGGTTGAATTATACCTATTTGGAAACTACTGGAGATGCAGGAGAGTTGTCTAAGTACATTTCCAATCATCCTACACACAATTTCTCTTTTCTATTTGATATTAATTTCAGTAATACAATAGGTCTAAATATCAATGGAAACTATATCACTCGTCAAGAAGAATTAGTAGAATCTGTTGAAGGAAATATCTTGGCGTCATACTTTATTGCCAATAGTAAATTGTATTGGAACCTTAATTCTGATTTTTCCATTTACGGTAAACTTTTAAATGCAACCGATACTCAGTATCAAGAGATTTTAGGAGCGAAAGCACCAAGTCGTTGGTGGCTTTTTGGGCTAAACTGGAACTTGAAAAAGTAGTTTTTTTCGACATAGCTTTTTACCTTGTTCTCAATTAATGAAACATGGATAAAAACCAAGCTGAACTAAGAATAAAAGAACTCAGTCAAGAACTTAGACAGCATAATCATAATTACTATGTATTAAGCAATCCGAGCATAAGTGATTATGATTTTGATATGCTTTTGAAAGAACTTCAAAAGTTGGAAACGGCCTTTCCTGAATTTGCCGATGATAATTCTCCGACTAAACGAGTAGGAGGGGATATAACCAAAAATTTCCCTAAGGTAAAGCATGTTTATCCAATGTTGTCTTTGGACAATTCATACTCTATTGATGAAATAAAAGAATTTGAAACGCGCGCTCAAAAATTAGTTGATGGAGAATTGGATTATACCTGCGAACTGAAGTACGATGGAGTGGCAATTGGGATTACCTACGAGAGTGGAAAGCTAAAGCAAGGTATAACCAGAGGAAATGGACAGGAAGGAGAAAATGTTACCGCAAATGTCAAAACTATTAGAACTATTCCTCTGGAGCTAAAGGGAGACTATCCGACCCTTTTTGAAATTAGAGGAGAAATTGTTTTACCCAGAGCAAACTTTAATAGGATGAATGAGAATCGTATTAAAGAAGGGCTGGAGCCTTACATGAACCCAAGAAATACCGCTTCTGGAACTTTAAAACTTCAGGACTCATCTGTAGTTGCAAAGAGAGGATTAGATGCTTATTTATATGGTTTGTATGGAGAAAACTTGCCCATTAGCAATCATTATGATAGTGTTATTAAAGCCGGAGAATGGGGTATTCGTGTTCCT
Organism: uncultured Flavobacteriales bacterium; assembly: GCA_964609215.1. GTDB lineage: Bacteria > Bacteroidota > Bacteroidia > Flavobacteriales_D > JABDKJ01 > JABDKJ01. Next base: position 230,316 of record CAZSQZ010000003.1, on the reverse strand, counting down.
CCCGTGGAGAAAAACTATATTAAACGTTGCAAGAATATAGAGGAGATTTTGGCTTTCATTGAATACTGGGATGAGAAAAGAAAAGATTTGGATTTTGATATTGATGGAATCGTAATAAAGGTAAATTCTTACCAACATCAGAAGCAATTAGGTTATACTTCAAAATCTCCAAGATGGGCCATTTCGTATAAGTTTAAGGCTGAATCCGTAAGCACGGTTCTAAATGAAATTACTTATCAAGTTGGAAGAACAGGAGCGATTACTCCTGTGGCGAATTTAGAACCCATTCTTTTAGGAGGAACAACGGTAAAGCGAGCTTCATTGCACAATGCAGATCAAATTGAAAAACTGGATGTAAGAAAAGGAGATACCGTTTATGTAGAAAAAGGAGGAGAGATTATTCCTAAAATCACTTCTGTAGAACTTTCTAAGCGTCCATCAAATTCTTCTGTGCACCAATATGCAAAAAACTGTCCTCAGTGTAATACAGAATTGGTAAGAAGGGAAGGAGAGGCTCAGCATTTCTGCCCAAATGATTCTGGCTGCCCTCCTCAGATTAAAGGCCGTATAGAACACTTTATAGGTCGAAAGGCTATGAACATAGACGGCATGGGTTCAGAGACCATTGAGCAATTGGTAAATGAGGGTTTGATAAAGGATTATGCAGATTTATATTCTTTGAAGGAGGAAGATCTTTTGCCTTTGGAAAGAATGGCTGAAAAAACCGTAAGCAATTTATTAAATGGTCTTTCGGCAAGTAAGGAAGTTCCTTTTGAAAGAGTCCTGTTTTCTATGGGAATTCGTTACGTTGGAGAAACTGTAGCAAAGAAATTGGCAAGACATTTTAAAAATGTAGATAACTTGTTAAATGCAAGCTTTGAAGACCTTATAAGTGTGGATGAGATTGGTGATAGAATTGCAGAGAGCTTGATTGAGTTTTTCACCAAAGAAGAGAATCGCAATACACTAGAAAGGCTTAGACGGAGCGGGTTAAATTTTGAATTGGCAGAAAGCCAATTGGCCGACATGAGCGATAAGTTAGCAGGAAATACTTTTGTGGTATCAGGTGTATTTACTCAGTTTAGCAGAGATGAGATTAAAGCAGAGATTGAAAAGAATGGAGGAAAAGTTTCTGGCTCGATATCTGGAAAGACAAATTACCTGGTTGCCGGAGAAAATATGGGGCCTAGTAAGAAAGCAAAAGCGGAAAAGTTGGGAGTTAATATAATTTCAGAAGAGGAATTAATAAAAATGACTAGTTAAGTTCTTTAGCCAAAAATCTGGCAGTATTTCCCAAATCAGATTTTGCCATTTGTTCCGGTGTGCCAGTAAAAACAATTGTTCCACCTCCGTTTCCACCTTCAGGGCCAAGATCAATAATGTGATCTGCAACTTTAACCATATCCAGATTATGTTCTATAACGCAAACTGTATTTCCATTGTCAACCAAGCGATCCAGAACCAAAATGAGTTGTTTTATATCTTCAAAATGCAGCCCCGTTGTGGGTTCATCTAAAATGTAAAAAGTATTTCCAGTTCCAATCTTTGAAAGCTCACTTGCCAGTTTAACCCTTTGTGCCTCACCTCCGGAAAGGGTAGTGCTTTGTTGCCCTAACGAAAGGTATCCCAGTCCAACGTCTTTGAGGGTGCCAAGAATACGAGATATCTTAGGGTGATCTTCAAAGAAGTCAGCAGCTTCGTTGATGTCCATTTCCAATACATCTGAAATGGATTTTCCTTTGTACCTGACTTCCAATGTTTCTCTATTGTATCGCTTTCCACCGCAGCTTTCACATTGCACATAAACATCTGGCAAAAAATTCATTTCAATCGTTCTCAAACCACCGCCCTTGCATGTCTCACATCGTCCACCTGTGGTATTAAAAGAGAATCTACCTGCTTTATAACCTCTAATTTTGGCTTCTGGAAGCAAGGCAAAAAGACTTCTTATGTCCGAGAAAACCTTGGTATAAGTAGCAGGGTTGGAGCGAGGGGTTCTTCCAATAGGAGATTGGTTGATTTCGATTACTTTATCAAGATTTTCTAAGCCTTTTAATTTCTTGTGCTTCAAAGAAGGCCTATCCGCATGATAATAATGGTTATTAAGCAAAGGGTAAAGCGTTTGATTGACAAGAGAAGATTTACCGCTTCCAGAAACTCCAGTTACGCAGATAAATTTTCCAAGAGGAAATTCAACATCTACATTTTTAAGGTTATGGCCTTCTGCACCAGTTAGCTTAAGCTTTAAACCATTACCCTTTCTTCTTTTTTTAGGAATAGCAATTTCTTGTTTACCACTTAAATAATCAGCAGTTACTGAGCTATTGGAAGAAATACTTTCGAAATTGCCTTCTGCTACAATTTTTCCTCCTAAAGCACCAGCTCCCGGTCCAATATCGAGAATATGATCCGCTTCAATCATTATTTCCTTATCATGCTCAACAACGATAACAGAGTTTCCACTATCTCTTAATTTTTTCAAAGATTGAATCAAACGATCATTATCTCTTTGATGTAAACCAATACTTGGTTCGTCAAGAATATAGAGCACTCCAACCAATTTTGAGCCTATTTGAGTGGCTAGACGAATACGCTGTGCCTCACCACCAGAGAGTGTTTTTGCAGTTCTGTTTAAGGTTAGATAATTTAAACCAACATCTAATAGAAAGGTTAATTTATTACTGATTTCCTTGAGAGCTTCTCTTGCAATTATGCTTTGTTTTTCATTCAGGTGTTTTGGAAGTTCTTTAAACCAATCTGCCAACTCTGAAATATCCATGCTAGCCAATTCACTGATATTCTTTTCGTGAATCTTAAAATAAAGAGCTTCTTCCTTTAACCTGCTTCCTTTACAAGTAGGACAGCTCACTTTATCCATAAAGCTATTGGCCCACTTTAAAATACTTTGTGTTTGGGATTCTTGCGCTTGTCTTACTATAAAGTTGACAACACCTTCGTAATTAACGGAATACTGATTAATTCCTGTAGCGGTTTCAATCTTCAAATGCTCATCAGTGCCATATAAAATCTTATTCAAGATATCTTCAGGAATGTCTTTTATTGGGGACTTAATGGTTAATCCAGATTTCTTTAAAATCGCTTTTATCTGCTTAAAAATCCAGTTTTCTTTATGGCTTCCTAATGGAATAATACCCCCACCATAAATAGATTTACTAGTATTAGGGATGATTTTTTTCTTATCGGCCTGAGAAACTTCTCCAAGGCCATTGCAATTTTTACAATAGCCATAAGGAGAGTTAAAAGAGAATAAATTGGGTTCTGGTTCAGGATAAGATATTCCAGTAGTTGGACACATGAGATGCTGAGAAAAATAACGTGTTTCTCCACTTTCAACATCCAACACCATCAGCATTCCCTTACCATGCTTGAGTGCTACCTTCACAGTGTCGTTTAACCTGTTGTCAAAAAGCGTTTCTAATTTTAACCGGTCAATTACAATTTCAATATCGTGAATCTTGTATCTGTTAAGTTCAATCTTTTCACTTAAGTCCTTTATTTCTCCATCTACTCTTGCTCGTAAGAAACCCATTCTTAAAATCTGTTGAAAGAGCTCTCTGTAATGCCCTTTTCTTCCCTTCACAATAGGAGAGAGGATTGCAATTTTTTTGCCTTGATATTCTTTACCAATTAGTTCAATGATCTCTTCTTTAGAGAATCGAATCATTTTTTCTCCTGTGTTATATGAGTAGGAGTCTGCGATTCTTGCATATAGGAGACGAATGAAGTCATAGATTTCGGTAATCGTTCCCACTGTAGATCTTGGGTTTTTTGAAATGGTCTTTTGCTCAATAGAAATTACAGGACTTAGCCCCGTAATTTTATCTACATCTGGTCTTTCCAATCCACCTAAAAACTGCCTTGCATAAGCAGAAAAAGTTTCAATATATCTTCTTTGTCCTTCAGCATAAATAGTGTCGAATGCCAAACTGGATTTACCACTTCCACTTAAGCCGGTTATAACAACAAGTTTGTTTCTAGGTATAGAAACATCTATGTTTTGTAGGTTATGAGCACGGGCACCAATGACCTCTATAAAGTCATCGGATTGTAAATGTTTAGTCATTCGTTTGAGAAGGAGTAATATGAGGTTTCAATTGAGTTGAATTATCCAGAGGTAATTTTATGGTATATAGTTTTTTACTTTTATTGTTCAAATAAGGCTTTCTAAGCCATGGGTTAAGTAGCTTCAATATTTTATAGTTTATTCCTCTTTCATTCGCAAAATCTGCCCAATCTTTAACTGGGTAATCAATGTTTATTGTTTTGGTCTTATAAGGTTCATAAAGATCTTTAGGTCTGAAATGAAAGCCATATTTATTTGAATGAGTAAGAACCTCTTTCATCGCTAAAATTCTAAAAACATAACGCTTGGTTTCCTCACCCAGCAAAAGGTCGTAATAAGAATTTACTTTTTGAATGGATAATTGTTTGTCAAGACCGTTCATGCCCATGTTGTATGAGGCAGCGGCCAAAGACCAAGAACCGTACTTTTTATATGCTTGATTTAAATATTTACAAGCAGCCTCAGTAGATTTCTCAAGATTATAACGCTCATCAACCTCATCGTTTATTTCAAGTCCGTAAGATCTTCCAGTATCTTTTAGAAATTGCCAAAATCCAACTGCTTTTGCAGGAGAGACAGCATTTTCAAGCGCACTTTCAGCAACACATAAATATTTAAAATCATCTGGAACACCATTCTTTTTAAGAATAGGTTCAATGGTGGGAAACCATCTATTAGCCCTTTTGTGCAGTAATAAGGTTTGCGATTGCCAGTAGGTATTTACCATCAAATCTCTATCTACTCTTTCTTTGATATCTACTAAGTCTACAGGCACCTTTTCTCCGGCAAAGCTTAAATCCTCTGGAGTAGAAAGAGCAAACACTTTGTAATTGTTGGAAATATGACTTTGATAATGATGATCGTTTTCTGCTTCTTCTTGTGTTCCTGAAACAGAGATAAGCCAAACGAAAATTCCGATAACAACTAAAATGGGAATAAAATATTTTTTCATGCTCTATGCTGCTTCTTTATTGGATTTTTTGTTGTGTTTTGTGATGAAAAACATCGTTAAAAACAAAACGAGAAAATAAGCAAAAAATCCAATTGTATGCATGTGTGACCATTCTTTTACAAACCGAAATATATAGTAAACTAATAAGCCGGAAATAATTGCTATTCCGGTAAAAACAAAAGCAACCTGACTATCTGATAAACCTAAATAGGAAAGGTTATGGGTAGTGTGATCTTTACCTCCAACAAAAGGAGATTGACCTCTTGTTAGTCTATTAATTACTACAATGGTTGTATCCACAATGGGGAGAAGAAATACAAGCAAAACGGTTACAAGCTGTCTTGAGGTATTTATATCTCCATCTATTGAAGTAGCATTCCAGCAATACTTTATTCCAATTGCAGCAAGAAGAATACCTAAAAATTGACTTCCCGTATCTCCCATATACATCTTGGAGGGATGCCAATTGTAAAAAAGAAAGCCAATTAATGAACCAATGACTCCAATAATAATCATAAACTCAAGACTGGATTGTTCTCCATGCAATGCCATGTATATTAAAGCGAGAAGTAAAATGAAAATTGAAACTACAGATGTTATTCCATCCATATTATCCAACATATTTATAGAGTTCATTATACCTACAACCCAAATAAGAGTGAAAACATCATTTAACCAGTTTATTGAGAATAATTCAATACTCGTTCCAGTTGTAACTAATACCAAACCGCAAAGAAGTTGTACCGAGAACTTTAAAAACGGTCTTGTATTGTATGCATCATCCGCCATACCCATTAAAAAGGCCATTGCTGTCGCAAAAATTATTCCCAATGAGCTGCTATCAATTTCTGTAGAACTACTTCCAAAAAATATTGAAAAGATAGCAGACGCAATAAGAAAACATATAAAAAATGAAATACCTCCTAAAGCAGGTTTTACCTCATTGCTCCAGCGAATAACGGTTTCTTTCTTATCTCTAATACCAAGTGTTTTTGCAAAATTCAGAAATATGGAATTCAGCAGTAAAGAAAACGCAGTAATGCCAATAAAGAATGAAGCGTAGGTAATGAATATTTGGTATTTTTCTTCCACTCGTTTAAGGCGTGCAAAAATATATTTTTAAAACGGGGAATCAAAGTTTGAAAAGGAAAGTCCCTCAAGATCTTTTTTCGAAATCAACCAATCATTATCAGGCCATTCTATCCCCAAACTCTTATCATTATAGACAAGTGTTCTTTCAGACCCTGAATGATATACATTGTCACATTTATAAGAAAATATAGTTTGTTCTTCTAAAGAACAAAAACCATGAGCAAAGCCTCTAGGAATAAACAATTGCTTAGCATTTTTTTCGCTAAGTAAAAATTTCAGATGTTGTCCAAATGTCTTGCTTTCCTTTCTTAAGTCAACAACGACATCTATTACAGACCCTTTTACTACATGAACTAGTTTTGCCTGAGCGAAAGGGGGCATTTGAAAATGTAGACCGCGAAGAACATTTAATCCGCTTACCGAACAATTATCCTGAACAAATTTACATTTACCAATATACTCTTCATAATGCTGCAGTTTGAATGATTCATAGAACAAACCTCGTTCATCTTCAAATTTGTCTAATTGAAATTCAATAAGACCTTCAAAAAGAGTTTTAGTTGCTGTCATCTAAAGAAACTCAAGATTCTTTGAAACATATTTGGCTTTGCTTCTTTATCTCTCTCCTCATAATAACCATAACCTGAAGAACCATATCCTTTACCATAACCGTAGCCATATCCATAACCGTAGCCATAATAATAACCATATCTGTTTCTTTCAACGTCCAAGCCATTTAGAATAACAGAAAGCTTGTGAATTTTATTCTCATTGATTAGTCTATCCACGTTTTGAACAAAATTCTTTCTTGAATAATCGGCTCTAAAAATATAAATTGGATAATCCGCTCTTTGAATGGCATAAATGCCATCTGTCACAAGCCCAACTGGAGGATTATCAATTATGATTACATCATAATCTCTTTTAAGTTCACCGAGTATATCATCCATTTTAGAAGTTAGAATCAACTCGGATGGGTTTGGAGGAATAGGGCCAGCAGTTATGAAATCGAGATTTTCAATTGTACTTTGTTTGATGGCAGATGAAATATCCCCTTTGTTAATTAACAAAGTACTCATGCCCTCCGTATTTTCTGCATTAAAGCCAAGGTGAATTTTTGGCTTTCTCATATCCAAGTCTATTACAATCACTTTCTTACCAGAAAATGCAATAATTCCTGCCAGATTAATAGCAACAAAGGTCTTACCTTCTCCAGAGATTGTAGATGTGATTGCCAGTATTTTTGCCCCCGGTTCATTATTGACAAACTGTAAGTTGGTTCGAATTGATCTAAAGGATTCTGCTATTAATGATTTGGGATTCTTATCCACCAATAACTGAGATACAGGAATATCCTTTTTATACTTAGGAACGATACCTAAAACACCTATGGAAGCATTGGATAGCTTAGCAATCTCATTTAATGAGGTTATGTTATTATGAAGGAGGTATCTTAAGAAAACAATTGCTATGGAAAGCAATAAACCAAAGGCCAAAAAAGAACTATAAATAATATTCGATTTTGGGCTAATTGCAACTACCGGAAGATATGCCGGTTCGAGAATTTTATTGTCTGAAACAACTCCTGCTTCTGAAATGTTGTACTCTATTTTCTTTTCGAGGAGAAGAATGAAATATTTTTCATTTATTTCAAATAGTCTTTGATATCTAGCATAGGTCAGTTCTTTTGTTGGGAGATCTCTGAAATCAGACCCTAATTGTTCAATTTTCTCCTGAAGAAAAGACTTCTCGATTTTTAATTTTTCAAGAATAGAACCTACACTCTCCAAAATTAATTTTCTTTGAATTTCAATCTGATACTCCAAAGATTTTAAGGCTTCATTTTGATCCGTTACCTGATAAAAAAGCTCTTCCTTCTTGATTAGATTTTCTCTTAAAGCATTAAGAAGATGTGAAGTAGACTGTTCAAATTCCGAACCAGCAAGAATAGAAACCAAATTATAGATGTCAAATTCATCATTGGAAATTTCGGTTACTTTCTTTACTTCTTGAAGAATATTTTCTTTTAATTCTATATCAATTACGGCTTCCTCATATTCCGTATATCTTGAAAGGTAAAGTGCAGAAATGTTAGAAAGGTCAGCGATCTTATTATCTCTTTTAAAAGAGTTTAACAGTAGCTCTGTGTTTTTTAGATTTGCTTGAACCGTATCTAGCTGACTATCAATAAACTGAATGACATTTTCAGAAGATTCCTTTTTTCTGTACTCTGAATATTTAAGATATTGATCGGCATGAGTTTTAACGAAATCTCTTGCCAAATATTTATTAGGACTAGTATGAGAGATTCTTATGGTCTTTGCTACTCTATTTATGGGAGAGATAGTTGTTTTTGACCTTAGCCATTTTGCTAAAGCGGCATTATCATTGGAAAGCTTAAAATAAAACTGATTACTATTGAAATCTTCCCAATTGAAAGAATCCGAGTTGATTCGAATTGAAAAATCGAAATAATCGGTTTTATTGACTCCATTAATAGATAAATTATTCGCAACTATATTTTCTCCTAAGCTCAGATGAAACTTGTTTTGAGCATCAAAATTTAAATAAAAGGCCTTTCCGAAACAGGTTGGGTCGTAAATGGTATCGATATCTATAAAATAGGATGATTGTATGTAATGTTCATTGGTTAATATTTCCCCTTTTTGAAAATATCGGACTTCCAAGGAAAGTGCTTCCGCAGTTTTTTGAATAAGTAAGTTAGATTTTAATAATTCTAACTCAGAAGATAATTTGTCGTCATCAATATAATTCTCAACATTAAGAATTTTATTAGCCTGGTCACTTCTTTCCAATTGAATTACCGTACTGGATTCGTAAATGGATTCTGTATATTTTAAATACAGATACGCGGATACTCCAGATAGCATCATAAGTAAAATAATGATAGGTATAGTTCTCCTTAGAATATAGAAGAAGAGTCCAAATTCAAAATTATTACTGAAATTGGTAATACGCTCCTTATAGCGTTCAAAGTTGTCGTTAAACTTCCCTATGTCATCTCCAGAATACAAATTAATTCGAGTTAACTACGCTAATAATAAAAATTGCACTGGAAATCAATGAAATAATAGGAGCCACATCTCTAACGAGCTCGCTAGCAATCTGAGGGATTGGTTCAATGTAAATGATATCTTCAGCTTGAACAATTAAGTTACCATCCTGAATGCCTTCAATAGTTGAAAGATCTATCTTATATACCTCCGTTTTTTCACCTACTTTTCTAATTACCTTTATTTGAGAAGCGTTTCCTCTATCAGCAATTCCACCTGCCAAAGCAATAGCTTCAATAACCGTAATGTTATTGTTTTGAAGGTTAATGACAGTAGCAGCTCCACCTGCACCGGTAGAAACAATTACTCTTTGGTTGACAACATTGATAACCACAAAAGGATCTTTATAAAACTTGAGATACATATTTTCCAGCATCTTCTCTGCTTCCAGTAAGGAGAGACCAGAAATTTCAACCCTTCCAATTGTAGGAAGTTCAACTCTACCATCTTTCTCCACTAAATAGGTTACGATATTATTAACTCCAATTCTAGCGTTGTTACCAAAATTATCTTCTCCGCTTGAAAAGTCAATTAAGACATGACCATTGTTGGTAAAGAGTCTAAAACTTAATTGATCATCTGGGCTTATTCTATACTCTTCATCAACCTGTGAGGGAATCTCATCATAGACATAACCTTTAGGAGTTTTAAACATAAGATCTCTGTTTACTCCACAAGAGGCGAGTAGCATAATTAATGATAGATATCCTATAAGTTTTACCATATTCTTATTCCAGCAAAAATATCAAAATAAACCAATCAATTCTCTTTATTTAACAGACTTTGGTATAAGTTATCAAAGTCATTTACTAGGCGATTGTAGTGAAATTTGTTCTTCACAAATTCCCATCCTTTAGATCCCATTTTTACCCTTAAAATTTTGTCTTCTACTAATTGAAGCAGTTTCGAGTTAAAATCTTTTTGATCACTTGAAGAAGCTAAAAAAGCAGTTTCATTCTTTAATACAATATCCTCAATTCCACCAACATTCGTGCTGACAATGGGTTTGTTACTTGCCTGTGCCTCAATAAGACTTACAGGTGTTCCTTCATTTTTGGAGGTTAATGCAATTACATCCATTCCCGCATTTACTCTATCTACTTCCTCTTGCCAAGATGTGAACGTAATATCTTCATCAGAATCTTTTCCGAGCCCTATTTTTAACCCTAGTTCAATTGCTGCTTGTTCTATTTGTTTCCTTTCATCTCCATCGCCAACTATAAAACCTCTAACTCTTTCCTTGCTATTTGCCTTAACAAATGCCATAGCCTTTAGGAACATTGAATGATTTTTTATAGGGACTAACCTTCCAACAATTCCTACGGCAATGGTTTCAGAGGAAATATTAAACTCCTTTCTAAAGGCCTTTCTTTTTTCCTCCATATTTTCTGAGAATTTATTCAATTGAAAGCCCAATTGAACAATCTTAACCTTCTCATTTGAAGCAATTTTAAAGGTATTAACCAATTCATCTTTTTGTTTTGCACTTATCGCTATAATAGCACTAGACCTTTTGGCTAAATATCTCTCTATCATTTTGTAAATAGTTGTTTTCATTGCTCCGAAATAAGAATGAAAAACATGACCATGAAAAGTGTGAACTATTATTGGAACATTTAATTGAAGTGCCGCGATTCTTCCAAGAGCTCCAGCCTTGGAAGCATGGGTATGCACGATATCAGGTTTGAATTCTTTAATAATCTCTTTGATCATTTTCAAAGATTTGATATCATTCTTTAAATCTACCTCTCTAAACATTCTTGGAATTATATAGGGGTTCAGTTCCAGATCTTCAATAATCCTAAGGGAACTTTCTTCAAGATCATCTTGAAGGCCTCCTATAAGTAACGTTTCATATTCAGGAGGCATATACTTTGTAAGATAGGCAGCATTGAAAGTAGGACCTCCCAAATTAAATCTATTTATAATTCTAAGTATTCTCGGCATTTAAATATCTATTCCAAAAACTTTGAAAAACCAATAGGCTCCATACTTGCTGAGCCGAATTACCAGGATTTTGAGATTTTAACTTTTGCAGAAGTGTTGCAATATATTCATATCTGAATAAATTTTGATATTTTATTAGATTTTCATTCAATAGAGATTCAATTTCAATATTTAAACTTTCCAGTAAAATCTGCCTAAGTGGGATTTCAAATCCTTTTTTTCTACGGTCAAAAATTGTGGTCGGAAGATCAGATTTAAAAGTGTCTCTAAGAATCATTTTTCTTCTAGAATTGGAAATTTTTAATTTCTTAGGTAAGGAAAACGCATACTCTACTACTTTCGTATCTAAGAAAGGAGTTCTTACCTCCAAACTGTTTTTCATTGAGCTAGAATCCACTTTGAACAGCATATCATTTGGCAAAATAATACGAGTGTCATAATATAAAATATCATTGAAATCCTCAATTTCTATACTATAGTCTTGAAAACGGTAAGGATCATTTTTAAGGAGAAGTTCTTGAGTATTTATATCAAGTTGCTTTAACCATTTAATGTATCTATCTCTACTATTTAGTTTGGCTCCTTCTTTAAGTTTAGATAGCTTCCGAGACAGATTGCCAAACTTACTATCCCTTGATTGTGAAATTAGGTTAGATGTTTTAGGAAAAATAGTTGATGCAGCTTTGAACAAGGGTTTTTCCAACAACAAATATTCCGCTTGATGTTTGTTGTATCCAGAAAATATCTCATCCGCTCCATCTCCTGAAAGAGCAACTTTAACATGCTTTCTTACTTCCTTACATAAAAGATTTACAGCAATTGCAGAAGAATCGGCAAAAGGCTCATCGTAGTGATTTAATAATTCCTTGGCACTTTCATAAAGCTCTGTGGTGCTAAGTTTAATTGTTCTATGTTCTGAGCCAATGTGTTCAGCAACTATTTCTGCGTAATGCGTTTCATCAAAATAGGATGCATCTTCGAATCCAATAGAAAAGGTTTTGAAATCCTTTTTCTTCTTTGCGGCAATGGATGCAATTACACTGGAGTCTATTCCACCGCTTAGGAATGAACCCAATGGAACATCTGATATCAACCTTTTTTCTACTGCATCATTCAAGACCTCTCTCAATTTATTCTGAGCTTTTTCTCTTGAATATGTAATGACAGGTTTTCTTGGAATCGAATAATACTTTTCTTCTTTATGACCATCCTTGTCAATTAAGAGAAGAGTTCCAGGACTTAGTTTTCTTGCCTTTTTAAAAATAGAATTTGAATATGGAATATAGCTTAAGGAAAAATATGCATCTATAGCTTTGGAATCCAGATCCTTTGTTTCTAATAAAGCACTTATAAAACGCATTTCAGAAGAGAAGAAATAATCTCCATTACTTTCCAGATAATAAAGAGGGTTTATTCCAAACCTATCTCTTGCTAAAATTATTTCCTGTTTATCAAGATCTGCAAAAGCAAATGCGAAACAACCTTCCAGTTTGGAAATTGCATTTTTCCCTTCAGTTTTCAAGAGTTGAAATAAAACCTCAGTATCGCTTTTGGTTTGAAAAACAATCCCCTTGATTTCCAATTCCCTTCTTAGCTCAAGGAAATTATAAATTTCACCATTAAAGGAAAGCGCATGTTTAGAATCTGAAAAAGGTTGATTAGCTTTTTCATTGAGATCTATTATAGAAAGCCTTTTATGACCAAGGCATATTTTTTGATTTCGTATTAAGCCTGTTGCGTCTGGGCCTCTGTGATTTAAGGTGTCCAAAGCAAGATTGATTTTTTCCGAAGAAAAATGATCTAGATCTTTAACATAAAGCCCCGCGACACCGCACATAAATTGAATTGAATTTGTGAATGAAATTAGAAAGCTATTTTTGAATTATGAAGAATTGGATGATTGTTTTTGTTTGTGCCCTGTTCATAAATGCCAATGCACAGAATGAGTATTTAGATAAATTGTCTAAATCAAATGAAATGTCAAAGGGTGAAATTGCCTTTTACGCATATAACGTGAGCACAGATCGGGTTCACACAACATACAATGGAGAGAAGTGGTTAGCCCCAGCTTCAATTCTTAAATTGGCGACTACTTCCATAGCAGTTGATATACTAGGACCTAATTATCAGTTTGAAACAAAAGTTGCTTATTCCGGAGCAATAAATGGAAATGTATTGGATGGCGATTTAATAATTATTGGAGGAGGGGACCCAACGCTTGGATACAATATTGTCGATGGTAAGCCTTTTTTTCCAAAGCATTTTTTTGAGGATATAATTAGTTCGCTCAAGGAAAAGGGAATAGAACAAATAAATGGGAAATTAATAGTTGATAACTCCTATTTTTCTGAGAACCCGACTCCTTCAGGATGGTCTTGGGGAGACATAGGAAATTACTATGGAACTGGAACCTTTGGGCTTAACTTTTATGGTAATAGGTTTTCTGTTTTCTTTAAATCAGGCAAGCTAGATGGAAGTCCAACCACCATTGCGGAAGTTTTTCCAATAACAGATTTAAAAATGAGAAATGCGGTTAAGACAGCTAATATTAACAGCGACCAAGCTTATATTTATTCATCCCCTTGGTCTAGTGAGATTTTCTTAGAAGGACGAATTCCTATGAACAAAGGAAGGTTTGAGGTGAAAGGAGCTTTGCCTAATCCACCATTGTTTTTTCTTCAAACCTTTAAGAAACAACTAAAAACAAATGGAATAGAGACAAATGGTGACATAGTGGTTTCCCAAACTGCGATTAAGTATAAAACTGTTCTTACTGAGAGAAAATCACCATTACTTAAGGAGATTGCGTCATATACGAATAGAAAATCTGACAATTTTTTTGCAGAAACATTACTAAAAGCAATTGGAAAGAGTAGAGGAGAAGGCTCTACAGCCAATGGAATTAAGGTAATTCAATCTTATTTGTCAGAAAGAAACATTAATCCTGGAAATTTCAATATTACTGATGGTAGTGGTTTGTCTCGTAATAATTTAATCACGGCTAAAGGAATGTGTGACTTACTTAAACACAACTTAAAGAATGCAAAAACCAACTTTATGGAACTTGGTTTATCGATCGCTGGAAAAACTGGGTCATTTAAAAGGTTGGGTAAGGGAACATGTTATGAGGGAACACTGAGAGGAAAAAGCGGCTATATGAGAAACGTAAGAAGCTATGCTGGAATATATCAGAATGATAAAGGCGAGAAAATAGTTTTTTGCGTCATGCTGAATGATTACAACTGCAGTGCTGGTAAAGCAAGAGCAATTATTAGTGGAATTTTGGAAAATAGCTTTTGTCCATAAAAAAAGGCCACTCTTTCAAGTAGCCTTTTCTTGTAGAATAATTTCCTATTTATCTTATCACAACTTTCTTGGAAAGAGTGCCAAACTCCGTATTAATTTTTAGCGTATAAATTCCATTAGAGAACTCTGAAACATCCAAAACCTCAAGGTCCCTATTATTTGCTTTCTTAGAAAGAACCATTTGACCAACTTGGTTAAACAAATTGATATCAATGGAACCAATCACTTGATCAAATTGAATAAACAACTGATCCTCGGCAGGATTTGGGAAAATAGAAGTGTTGATATTCTCTATTTGGTTGAGCGATAATGGATTAACACTCATTCCTGTAATAACTAATTCGGTAGCTCCGAAAGAACCTCCCTGAGAAATAACATTTCCACTTCCATCTGATAGCGTGTAACCACCTTCACCAAAACCGCAACAGATGCCATCCGCATAGTCATCTACCAATTCAAATTCGTAGCAATCATCGGAAGGAACCACATACGTTTCATTATAAATCGTATTATTATCATAAGCTCCAGGATCATTTGCAGTAGCTACTTGGAGACCTCCACCATTTATTCCAACACTAGTATTACCGCCTGAGATTACTACTGTGCCAGATCCATTTCTTATTTCCCAATACGTCTCATAACCGAAATCATCGGTTAACAATTCCAGATTTAAAGAAATAAATCCTGCGTTAAACAAAAATTCCTTGTTGGATTCATTATTGTTTGAGTTTTGATCTGTAATTCCTCCATTAATATTAATAACACTAACCTCAATTGTGTTAAGTCCAATTTCAGGGGTCATTGCTGGTAACGAAACTATATCTGTTTCATCTTCTTCCAAGGACCCTGACCAAGCAAGGCTCTGTGGAGTTCCACCATTATAAGAATAACTTATGTTAGCTGATGTCAATAAGGAGGTGCCATTATTTTTGAGTGTAAATGAAGGGTTAATTACCTCATCGCTACATACTTTATTAGGTACATTTAAAATGTTTTGAATTTGACCATCATTCTCAAAACTAACTGCGTTCGGAGAATAAGAATCTAGGGTAGTTACTCCAGAGTTAGAAGGATCTAAATGATCTCTTAATCTTGTTGAATTACTTGTTCCATCCCATGAAACCCCGAATCTGCCATAGTAGTCAAATTGTCCATTGTTTACGGAACCATTGCAAGCTGCCGCGCCACCAAACAATTGACCAATAATTCTATGGTTTTGATCAAATAGCGGGCTTCCTGATGAACCCGGTTCTGTTACTCCTAATTCCCATTCATCAATAAACCAAACTTCCGCACCACCATTTACATTATGATATGGAGCATCATCTTCAAAACAAATCTTTTTTAAATCTCCAGATGGGTGATGAATTCCGACTGCTAAAGAAACATCTTGATCTGAATTATCCCAACCTGCAAAAGTAACATTGAAAGAATCAGGAATATCTTCTGCTAATTCCAATAAAGCAAAGTCCGAACCTGCACTTGAAGCCAGAAGAGTAGATCCAGAAACAGACATGTTCGTAGGTCCTGTATTTCCCGTGCAACCAGCCGTTTCATGGTTGAAATAAAACACCCAGTTATTTTGACCGCCTAAACAGTGATTGGCTGTCAGAAAATAAGGAGTTTCATCTTGAGCAGTATTGTTAACTAAAGCACCTGTACATGCTGCAAAACCTCCGCTAACAATTAGAGCAACTGAAGTTTTGTCTTCTTCCCAGTCAATTCCTTCTGGACAATTTACGTTTATATTACAAGCACCACTATTCCCAAAAGGTCCTCTTTTCGCATCTTCTTCAATAGCTTCATACTTTGGCAGAATGCTTCTATATGCCTGAACTACTGTTCCAATTTCGTATTTATTTTTTCCAATCGTCTTCTTGGGTTCATATACCTCAACTACCAATCTATCTGTATGTAATAATTGAGTTGCGAAAGAACCCCATTCCTTATTATTTTGATTTGTGAAGGAGCCAATAAAATCTTTTTTACCTTGATCCCAGATGAATACTTTAGCACCAGGCATTAATTCAAATTCACTAAAAGTGATGCTCATAGCATAGGCATCTCTGCACTTTATAGGCAAACACCAAATTCTATCACCATTGTCTAAATACTTGAATATTCCCTCGTTTTCATTATTCCATTCAACATCATGTTCAATTCCAAAACGAAAACTTTGAGTTTTATCTAATGGTGTGTTTTGATCTTCTTCAAGAAGCTTTTCAGCGTCCAGGGCATCAAATGTTTTTCCGCATATTCCTAAATCTCTTTTTTCAATTGATTCCCACATATACGGTTGTCCTCCATAATTAACTTGTGATAAAACAATGCTTACGGACATAACCGCAATTAAGGATGTAAAAAATTTCTTCATATACTAAGTGTTACTAGGTACAAAATTATGTTTATAATATGGTGTTTTTGAGATAAATGCTAAAATTTTAGAACAATAGCTTTTAAACTTTGAAATCTTATTTAGTCTTTAAAATATCTTTTAAAGCAAACATTTCGTCTCTCAGGCGAGCAGCTTCCATGAAGTCCAATTCCTTTGCTGCTTTTTCCATTCTTCTTTTCACGTCTGAAATGTTTTTTTCCAAGGCTTCCTTACTCATGTATTGTACAACCGGATCGGCAGCTAACCCTACTTCCGTTTTTTGGTCATAAGTCATTGGTTCTGCATATTCACCATCGACTACTGAAGTTTGTCCTAAAATGGCTTCTCTCGATTTAACAATTTGCTTAGGTACAATTCCATGTTCCTCATTATAAGCTATTTGCTTGGCCCTTCTGCGATTAGTGTCATCAATTGTATTTTGCATACTATCCGTCACAGTATCCGCATACATAATAACCATTCCATTGACATTTCTTGCAGCACGACCAACTGTTTGAACCAATGACCTTTTAGACCTTAAAAAACCTTCCTTGTCAGCATCTAAAATTGCAACAAGAGAAACTTCTGGTAAATCCAATCCTTCTCTTAACAGGTTTACACCCACCAATACATCAAAAATACCCAGCCTTAGATTTCTAAGAATTTCTATTCTCTCTAAAGTGTCTACATCTGAGTGTATATAAGCACTTCTAATGCCTAACCTTTCAACATATTTGTGAAGCTCCTCTGCCATTCTTTTGGTAAGAGTAGTAACCAAAACACGTTCTTCCTTTTGAACTCTTATATTGATTTCATCCAATAAATCATCAATTTGGTTTTCGCTGGGTCTAACCTCAATGACAGGGTCTAATAAACCTGTTGGTCTAATAATTTGTTCAACGAATACACCTTCCGATTTTTGCAGTTCAAAATCACCTGGCGTGGCACTGACAAATATGGTTTGATTGATTATTGTTTCAAATTCTTCATACTTCAATGGTCGATTATCCAGTGCGGCTGGCAATCGAAAACCATATTCCACAAGGTTTACTTTTCTCGAGCGATCTCCACCATACATTGCAGAAATTTGGGAATTAGTGACATGACTTTCATCCATTATGAATAGAAAATCCTTTGGAAAATAATCTATAAGGCAGAAAGGACGATCACCAACATCTCTTCGGTCAAAATATCTGGAGTAGTTTTCTATTCCAGAACAATAACCTAACTCCCGAATCATTTCTAAATCGTAGTTTACTCTTTCATCAAGCCTTTTTGCCTCAAGATGTTTACCTATGTCCTTGAAGTACTCCAGTTGTTTTACTAGGTCGTCTTGAATTTGTCTTATTGCATATTGCTGAGTTTCAGGGCTCGTAACAAAGAGATTCGCTGGATAGATTTTAATTTCTTCCAGTTCCGTGATAACCTTTCCGGTTTCAGGACTAAACATTTCAATTTCTTCTATTTCATCTCCAAAGAAATTAAAACGAATAGCTTGATCTGAATAAGCAAGATAAACATCTAAAGTGTCTCCTTTAACTCTGAAGTTTCCTCTTTGAAAATCAATATCATTTCTAGAATATAATGAGGTTACCAAATAATGAAGCACTTTATTGCGACTGATCAATTGACCCTTCTTTAACTCAATTACACTCTTATAAAATTCAGTTGGGTTACCAATACCGTAAATGCAAGAAACAGAAGAAACCACAATAACATCCTTACGACCAGAAAGTAGGGCAGAGGTGGTACTTAGCCGTAGCTTTTGAATTTCCTCATTAATGGATAAATCCTTTTCTATGTAGGTATTTGTTGTAGGTAAGAAGGCTTCTGGCTGATAGTAATCATAGTAAGAGACAAAATACTCTACTAAGTTATCTGGAAAGAAACTTTTAAATTCTCCATATAGCTGAGCTGCAAGAGTTTTATTATGGGATAAAATAAGAGTTGGTTTTTGAGTTTCCTGAATGACATTGGCCATTGTAAAGGTTTTTCCAGAACCAGTAACCCCCAGTAAAACTTGAAACTCATCTCCGCGATTTACTCCTTCGGTTAATTGTGCAATTGCTTGTGGTTGGTCTCCTGTTGGTTTGAATTCCGATTGAATATTGAATTTTATCGCCATAATGCTGAACAAAAATAGAATAGAATGGCTTTATTTTCAGATATTTGAATTAAGATTTAAGCGATGACCTTTTTAAGAAAGATATTATACTACCTAAACCCCCTTACTTTTTTCAGAAAAGAAAAACAAAATAGCGATGAATCTGAGAATATAAACCTGAAAATGATGCACGGAGTAAATCGTATTTCCATTTTCATGTTCTTATTTTGCATCATTGTTCTCATCTATAGATTTTTTATTAGATAAATGACTGCTGCTGATTTTAGAAAAAAAAGGTTATTAGACAGGTTTGGGATAGTCGAAACCAAAGGGACATTTTTAGCAAATAGAATTCATGGTAGCTTTAATGTCGATTTATATTATCTGGAAGATTTTTATGTAGAGGTTTGGAAGAAGATAGGTTTAAATATTATTCACTGGATAGAAACAGTGGAAAAAAAGAACTTAGAGTATTATACAGACCAAATAGACATTGACAAACTGAAAGATCAATGACATAGAACATCTGCTGCCCAAGCAGCAATCAATAAATTGGGCTTTGCTCGAGATACAAAACCTAAAGAATTCAAATATCCTTTAGCTGCAGTAAGCAATTTATTACTTGCAAATTCAGGATTGCTATTAAAATCCAGATCTATTTGCTTTATTTCAATTCCTGTTTTTTCGCGTATGGCGGTTGCTAAGTTTAGTGAGCGTTCCAGTTCTCCCCAAAGTTTGGTCCACATTACATCTATTTTTGGGATTCTTTCTTTTCTATATATAACATGTGCCCCATGTCCAGGAAATCTGAAAACAATTGCCGTCACATAAGTTGTTTTATCTCTAAAATTCTGAGAATCACACCCAATATGTATGACACAATCAGGGTTTTCTTCTTTCATTTTAACAATGTAGTTAAACACATCTTTTACAGCTCTTTTACAGCTCATTATCCGAAACTCATCTTCCATAGAAAAATCTTTATACCAATATAAGATAGGAAGAGCTTACTTAAATGAAGGGAAAATTAAATTATACAGGAATTTTCATCATTACCTTTTTCTGCCTATCCTTTCCAATAAAAAGATAGTCAAAAATCCCGCCAAACACAAACCAATCGCGGGAATCAGCTGAGGATCTGCTGTTATATGAGTATGGACATTACCCAAATTGTCTATGGATTCACGCAGGGGAATATCAAAATTCTGAGGCAGGACATTGTCCCAAGCCATGGTTATAATTTCCTCATCCTCTTCACCTTTGTGTTTGATGTAAACTTCAGTGATGTGCTGCCAAGGCCAAATTTTATTCAGGGAACCAATTAGAAAACCCGTCATTACTGCAATAGTAAAGTGACGATATTTTTTAAAAAGCCAATTCAATAGTTTTGAGAAGGATAATAGTCCGACAATACCTCCTAAACCAACAGCAATAATTATGCTAATACTTTCCTTAAATGCGCTGCTTATATTGGCTACTGCACCAATTACTGTGCTATAAGCTCCTAACAAAAGAAGAATGAAACTTCCAGATATTCCAGGCAATATCATTGCACAAAAAGCAAGTGTACCGCAAAAAAACAAGTAGATTAAATTGTCTGAAGAATTAGTAGGAGCAATGGTGGTGATATAATAAGAAATACCAGTGCCTATTACAATAGCAAGAAAATAAGACCATTTAAAGGGATTAAGTTCTTTACCTATTAACCAAGCAGAAGCGATGATTAAACCAAAGAAAAAAGACCAAAGTAGAAGAGGATGTTCTTCCAGTAAAATGGTCATCAATTTGGCGAGACTTAAAAAGCTAACGGCAATTCCTGCAATAAGTACAAGTAAAAAATTACCATTGATTTCTTTCCAGAACTCTTTTAATCTTCCCTTTAAAATGAGCTTGAGGGAACTTAGATTAACCTTGTTTATTGTTTCAATAAGTTCTTCATAAATTCCTGCTATAAGAGCAATAGTTCCTCCGGAAACTCCAGGGACAACATCAGCTCCACCCATTGCAAGACCTTTGAGAAAAAGGAACATATTTTGCAGCGGGCTTCTCAAACGAAAACTAGTAAAGGTTAATACTCTTGTCTATTTCTTCTGCCCAAGCGATTATTCCGCCATCAAGATTGATTAAATTATCATAACCTCTTGTTTTTTCTAAGGCTTCACAAATAGCCATTGATCTTGCGCCACTTCTGCAATGCAATACAACGGGAATGTCTTTTCTTATC
Organism: uncultured Flavobacteriales bacterium; assembly: GCA_964609215.1. GTDB lineage: Bacteria > Bacteroidota > Bacteroidia > Flavobacteriales_D > JABDKJ01 > JABDKJ01. The sequence goes on along the minus strand of CAZSQZ010000003.1, from coordinate 209,159 downwards.
TTATCCAATTTAGACATCACTTCACCCATTGGAATATGTTCTCCACCAATTTCTGCGATTTCAACTTCATGATGTTCTCTAACATCAATTAATTGATGTTCAACCTCACCATCACGCATTTGTTTCAACTCATTTACACTGATAGATTTCATAGATCAATCTTTGTGTCTTTACCATCTTTAAGAAATTGAAAGAAGGTATCACCTCTTAAACCTAAACGAAGCGTTTCAAGAGGAATCATTTCATTATGTGCAATATTTCCAAGATTAACATTAGCACCTAATAGTTTAATAAACCATACTTGTTGAGCTTTTTGAGGTGCCTCCCAAAGAATATCGTCTTTTTTAACTTTGCTTAAAATCTTATTGATTAGTACCGTATGCGCAGTTCCATTTGGTCTATATATACCAACAGTTCCACTTTCTCTCGCCTCGGCAATTACTTTCCATGAGCCTGCTGCAATTTCCTTGCTCATCATAGAAATCCATTTAGCAGGGCTGATAAAAATGCCTTCTTCTTTAGAACCTACTTCAGAAAGAACGGTAAAGTCCTTGGCAAAATCTCTAATGATCTTGCATTTCTTGCCATGAGGAATAGTAATAGAACCATCAGAAACTTCAACGGTATCTATACCCAGCTCATTCATCAATTTTTTGTACTCATCAAGTTTATTTCTAATGAGAAATGCTTCAAAAAGGGTACCTCCTAAATACACTTTAATGTTAGCTTCTTGATAAATCTTAATTTTGGTTTTAAGTTTTTTGGTAACGTAGCTTGTTCCAAAGCCTAACTTTACTAAATCCGTTAATTCTCCAGAAGCATCTACAAAGTCCTCTGCTTGCCGTGTACTGAGCCCTTTGTCCATCATCATGGTAAGACCTCTTTGTCTTGGTTTTCTTGCCCTATTAGGGACACTTCCTAGCTTAAAATTCATTCAATAATTATGAATATAATTCAAGTAATTCTTTGATTTCACTTATTTCCTTTATTCTCGGATAATACTTCAACATTTTGGAATATGAAGTTTGTTCCTTAAATAAAGAATTTTCAAAGGTATTTAAAGCTCGGTTTTTATTACCAAGTTCAAAGAAAAATGCTGTTTTTCTTATCAACAAGTCTTCATCCCTAGGGAAATGCATTAAAGCTCTGTCTATAGTATCCATTCCAGAGTCAAGTTCATTACTTTCCTTTAGGAAGTCTATAAAATCCAGCCAAGCCATTTTATATTTTGAATCTAATTCTATGCTTTTTTCAAAAGAAAGTATTGCGCTTTCAAATTCATTGGATTTACCATGACAAAGTGCTAGAAAATGCCAGTATTCATTTTGCTTTGGGTTGAGATCAATAGCTTTCTTGATGTTGACTAAAGCCTCTTGGTGTCTTCCCATCAGATTGCAGATAATACCATATCCTAAATAGGAATCGGGAAACTTAGGATTAAGATCAATCGCTTTTTGGAAATAAAAAAGGGCGTATTTTTCTTTACCCAACATTTCGTAACACTCACCAATTTTGGTAAGAACCTGAGCACTTACTCTAGTTCTATTGAGAAAAACCTTATAATTAATTATTGCATCTTGATATTCTTTCAGCTCATATAAGCAGTTGGCTAAAAGTTTATAGGCCTCAGTATGGTCATCACTCACTGCCAAACAAAGTTCTACAGCGAATTTACTATCCGAAAATTCTTGAATTCCATAGTGTAATGAAGAAATATAATACCAAATTTCCGCGCAATATGGACTAATCTCCGATAGCTCATTAAAAAATTGAAGCCCTTTATCATTGTCTTTTTCAGAAGAATAAATTTCATAAACTCTTTCTAAAAGATCTGGGTTATCTGGCTGAATAAGAAGCGATTGCTGGAAGGAATTTAAACCTTTACTTAATAGGTCTAAAGACCAAAACTCATGACCTAGAGCTTCATAAATATGATCAGCTTCATCGGGATTAACCAAGCTCAGCGTTTTTCTAAGGCTTATTACTGCCTTCTCACTTTCTCCCATTCTGCTATATACAGCACCAAGGGTGATAAAAATGTCAGGATTGGAAGGTTCCAGTTCTGCCAAATTTTTCAAAAGACTCAAACTCGCGTACAAGTTTTTATTGTGGAAAAGAACTTCAGCTTTACGTATTAGAATTGAAGATGAGTTTGGGTGTTGTTCCACTGCCATATTTATTGCCAGTTGGGCATAATTATACTCTGTGGAATTAAGATAGTAATCAACAATTTGCTCAAATTGTTCAACATCAAAATAACGTACTTGGTTAGAATTGATGAGTTCTCTGAATTTGCGAATAATATTATCTGAGGCAGCAGCTCCCCACGGTAATGGCTTTTCGAAAAAATCGCTCATAGGTCAAGGTCAGTAATTGTATTAAAGCTCAAGGACAAATATATCAAAGAAGTACATACTTCAAAGCCTATCAATAAATTTTCGCAGATGTAATTTTTTGTCTCCTAAATGAGTTTATTTTTGTCCAAATTTTAAACATGACCCTAATAAAGTCTATTTCTGGTATTAGAGGAACAATTGGTGGTAAAAAAGGTAATGCTTTAACTCCTCAGGATGTTGTGCTTTATAGCTCGTCATATGCAAGGTTATTGAGAAGCCAAAACTCTGGGAAAAAGTTAAAAGTTGTGATTGGAAGGGATGCACGTGTTTCTGGAGAAATGATAAGTAGTTTAGTGAGCTCCACTTTGGTAGGAATGGGTATTGATATTATTGACTTAGGGCTTTCAACAACTCCAACAGTAGAAGTGGCAGTACCAGGAGAAAATGCGGATGGAGGAATTATTTTGACTGCAAGTCATAACCCTTTTGAATGGAATGCTCTTAAACTACTGAATAACAAGGGAGAATTTATATCCGCTGCAGAAGGGCAACAAATAATTGAATATGCAAACGAAGGGATATTTGATTACGCAGAAGCCAAAGACTTAGGAAAAATAGCAAAGAACGATTCCTGGATAAATAGGCATATTCAAATGATTCTTGATCTACCTTTGGTGAAGGCAGAAATAGTTGAAAAAAGAAACTATAAAATAGTTGTTGACTCTGTTGATTCTACTGGAGGAATATCAATTCCACCATTATTGAAGAAAATGGGTTGCGAAGTGATCAAATTGAATTGTGAGCCAACAGGTCATTTTTCGCATAATCCAGAGCCATTGCCAAAAAATATCACAGGCTTGATTAATAAGGTTAAGGAAACAGGTGCAGATTTGGGTATTGTTGTTGATCCTGATGTAGATCGTCTTGCTTTCGTTTCCAATGATGGAAGTTATTTTGGTGAAGAATATACCCTTGTAGCAGTTGCGCAGTATATTCTTGGACATAATAAAGGAGCGACAGTATCAAATTTATCTTCCAGTCGAGCACTTAGAGATATTACACAAAATGCAGGTGGAAATTACTTTGCTTCTGCCGTAGGAGAGGTGAATGTGGTCGAAAAAATGAAAGCAAATAATGCGGTAATAGGAGGTGAAGGAAATGGAGGGATTATTTATCCGGAACTACATTATGGAAGAGATGCTTTGGTTGGAATAGCACTGTTTTTAAGTGGTTTAGCAGAAAAAGGATGTTCTAGTTCTGAATGGAGAAATGAGTTGCCAAACTATTTTATGTCGAAGAATAAAATTCAACTTACACCTAATTTAAACGTAGATAATATATTAGAATCTATGGCGGAAAAGTATGCCAATGAGGAGGTTAGCACCATTGATGGGGTAAAAATTGACTTTAAGGAAGGATGGGTTCATTTGAGAAAATCCAATACCGAACCTATAATTCGCGTTTATTCAGAAGCTCAATCTACGGAGAAAGCTGATCAACTTGCCCATGGAATTATGCAAGAAATTCACGAAATTGCGGAAATAGGAGTATAGATATGTCGAAAATATATTTAGATAATGCAGCAACTACGCAACTGGCTCCAGAGGTTTTGGATGCAATGTTGCCCTATTTTAAGGAAAATTATGGAAACCCTTCCTCAACTCATGTTTTTGGAAGGCAGGTAAGGAATGCAATAGAACTTTCAAGAAGGAATATAGCAAAACACTTAAACTGCACTCCAGCTGAAATTTGCTTTACCTCTGGAGGAACTGAAGCAGATAATTTAGCCATTCGTTGTGCAGTTCGTGATTTAGGGGTCAAACATATTATTACATCTAGAATAGAACATCATGCGGTTTTGCATACTGTTGAGCACCTGAAAGCTAGTGATAATGTGCAAATTCATTTTGTTGATATTAAAAGTAATGCGCACCTTGACTTGAATCATTTAGAAGATTTGCTTATCCAATATCCTAATGCATTGGTTTCCTTAATGCATGGAAATAATGAGGTAGGAAACCTTCTGCCATTGAAAACGGTTTCTGCGCTGTGCAAAAAATACAATGCTTACTTTCATTCAGATACGGTGCAAACCATGGGGCATTATGCTTTCGACTTGGATGAGATAGAGATTGACTTTTTAGCTTGTGCTGGACATAAATTCCATGGCCCTAAAGGAGTTGGTTTTTTATATAAAAGAGCTGGGATTAAGGCTTCTCCTATGTTGGAAGGAGGTGCTCAAGAACGAGGTTTAAGAGGAGGAACCGAAAATATTTATGGTATTGTAGGTTTATCCAAAGCATTTGACTTGGCTTATAATAATCTGGAAGAACATAGGAAGAACATTCAAGGTCTTAAGGATTACATGATTCAGCGTTTAGAAGAAGAAATAGACGATATTCGTTTTAATGGTGATTATAAGGGGCAAAGTCTCTATACTGTTCTAAATGTAAAGTTTCCTTCTTGTGATATTAATAGTCAGATATTATTCCGATTGGATATAGAAGGTATTGCGTGTTCTGGAGGAAGCGCTTGTTCAAGCGGAAGTAGTAAAGGCTCTCATGTTTTGAATGAAGTTGGTTTGGAAGGTCTTGGGCCAAGCATTAGATTTTCATTTTCTAGATATAATACCAAAGAAGAAATAGATAAATGCATTGCTTCTCTAAAGAATATATGCACTTTTGGAATGGAAGAGAGTAGTCCTCTTGAAGAGGCTAGCGAATAGCTACTATTAGCTTTGAAATAGAAATTAGTTTTCCTGAATCATTGTAGATATCAATTTTCCAAGTGTGCATAGTTCTCCCTTGATGAACGATTTTAGCAATTCCATGCACAGCTCCTTCTTTTACTGGTCTTAGATGTTGTGAATTAATTTCTATTCCAAAGGCTCTTTTATTTTCTCGTTCTGCTATTAGATGTGAGCCTACACTGCCCAAGGTCTCAGCCAATACTGCACTTATTCCTCCGTGCAAAACACCATAAGGCTGAACGGTTCTATTATCTACGGGAACAGAACCTTTAAGCAAACCATCTTCTATATGGGTAAAGGTCATTCCAATATGCTCACCCAAAGTATTCTTGGATAAATCATTTATTTTTTTGAGTATTTCTTCTTGCATTACTATACAAATATTGGAAATTAATCTAAAAACAAAACATTCTTAAATAACTGTTAATCAGATGTATGCGAAACTACTTTAGTTATTTTAGTTGATATAGAGGCAACCATTCAAATAAGCTTGCGTCTTTTAAGCACAAAGCAACCAAATGCCAGGGTTGCGATGGTTTCAAAATTTTCCTTGCAGGTTTTCAAAAAGAGCTCATTGAGCTCTTTTTTGATTTATGTCTTTTTCTAATGGGCAAAAAATAAATTTATAAAGAGCAGGCAACCATATTAAAGTCCGAACGTCTTTATAACATAAAGCAACCAAATGCCAGGGTTGCGATGGTTTCAAAATTTTCCTTGCAGGTTTCCAAAAAGAGCTCAATGAGCTCTTTTTTGGTTTATGCCTTTTTCTAATGGGATAAAAATAAATTTATAAAGAGCAGGCAACCATATTAAAGTCCAAACGTCTTTATAACATAAAGCAACCAAATGCCAGGGTTGCGATGGTTTCAAAATTTTCCTTGCAGGTTTCCAAAAAGAGCTCATTGAGCTCTTTTTTGGTTTATAAGTCTTTTAATCAATTACGCAGAAGTCGCAGTATTTGGCATTCTTATCATGTTCAAAGGCTATTTCCAAACTCAACATTTCATCGATAACCTCTTCCAATACTACTTTAAACTCTTGAATCATTTCATCATCAATTTCCCTTCGCCCTAAACGTACTTCAAAAGGATGAAGATCTTTGGTCACCGTGGAATAGATTCCTGGTTTCGGATTTTTACCCTGATAATTCTTGCTGTATAGTAAATAGTAGAATAACAGCTGTGTAATTTCCTTTTTTGATTTTAAAGTATCTCTATTCAGCTCACTTTTATAAGAGCTTAAGTCAGAAGCCTTTTTTGTTCCTGTTTTATAGTCTATTATCCTTGGGATTCCGTCCAATTCATCTATTCGATCAATATACCCCAATAATCTTACCTTATGTTTTCCAAGCTCTATCTCAGCAGTTAGCTTTTCTTCTAATGAAATAATCTTCAGCTGCTTATCTTTTACCAGTTTTAAATCCTTTTTTAACTGTTTCTTACATACAGCGACAATTGCTTCTTTTGCCAACTGATTATAAGCGGTTTCCATCAGTTTTTGATATCTCAGATCTTGAATGGCATTTTCATACTCTTTCTCGACACTGCCTATCATTTTCTTTATATCCTCTGTCTTTACAGCTCCTTTTCCAACAAATGGTTTGAAAAGGTTCTCTAGAATTTTATGCGTGATATTTCCAAAAGTTCTAGCTTCAAGTTTTTCTTCTAGCTCATCCGGTCTTTCAAACTTTGCAACCTTGTCGAAATAAAAATTTAATGGACATGCTAAATAATTGTTTAATGAGGAAGCAGAAATACGTTTGAGATAATCATTCTTTAATATTTCAACTATCTCATTACTTTTTTCAATGATAATGTTTTCTTTTAGTTTAGAACTGGACTTAACACCATGATTGATCACTTTAATATCTGACTTAAAACGGTCAAAACTCCTTTCAAACTGCAACTGCGAAATAAATCTGCTTTGTTCAGCTGCGGACATGGGACTATCCTTGATATTATAAATTAAATGGATGTTTTCGCTGCGTTGAAAGAGTCGATAGAAATAATAAGCAAAAATAGATTCATACTCTTTTCTGGTTGGCAAACCCAGCTGTTTTTTTAGATCAAAAGGCATAAAACTGGGTTTAGGTTTAGTATTGGGTAATATGCCTTCATTGCATCCAACAAGAACGATATGTTTAAAATCCAAAGCTCTTGACTCCAGCATTCCAATAATTTGTAGGCCTTTAAGTGGCTCACCAAAAAACTCTAATTGTTGCTCTCTACATAACATTTGAATGATTTTTCGCAAAGAGCTAGCATTATCTATATATGGGTATGCATCGCAATAGTTAATTAATTGCTGAAAGAATTGAGTTGACTTGAAAAGCATTTCCGAATAGTATGCATCTCGTTCATCTGAATTGATTTTATATTTCAGAAAGTCTATCAAAGATTGAATACGGCTGAAAATATCGGTCGGAATGTCTTTAACAGGCTTAAAAATAGGGATTAGGCCTTGTAAGCTTAATTTGCTCAGTAGGCTGTTCAATTCTGAAACTGAAAATAGAGCTCTGTCAAGATGATAAGATTTTGAACTATTACTTTCATGATCAAAAGAGATAACAGAGTTGTTTAGAAATGAAATAATGTTTTTGTGATAGAATTTGTATTCTCCGTAATAATCAATGCTTTTATGCGCGTTTTCATGCAGATTTATCAATTCATCCAAAAGCAAAATGAACGGGCTTTTGTTCAGCGGAATTTGCATGGATACATTAAAATCTTCTAAACTGCTGTCTAAATTTTCTAATGTGGGAATAAGTAAATCTTCATCAGCGAGTATGAGCGCAGTATTATCAACAGGTAAATCTTTTATGATGTCATTTGCAACGGTGCATTGGAAAACATGTCCAGGTACTTGGTGAACGGTAATGTCTTTTTGTTGGTCAATGTTATTTTGAACCCAATTGTATTTCTTCTTTTTCAACTCAATTGACTTTCTAAAGAAATCACCTGCTAAATGACTTTGATTATCGATATAGTAGTCATCGGCATCCCAATAAACATAACCCATTTGTTTGTCTAGGAAAAGATCTATTATTCTTTGTTCAGCTGGTGCAATTGCATAGAAACCTATCCAATAGGTATAACCTTGTTGTTCAACTAGAGTAGGGGACTTATCCCAAACCAATTTCTTCAACTTTCCAGGATAGGCTAATTTTTTGGTGTCTAATTTATTCTGAAATGCTTCGTATAATACTCCAAGGTTTTCGTAAAAAGAATTAAAGTCTTGCTGCATCTCTGAAAGATCATCACTGTTAAAACTCCAGTTCTCAATATCTTTTATGTTTTTAAGGTTCTTAAAAACGGTTTTAGCATCCAATAGATAGTTGTCAATTTCATTAAAATCTGAAAGAATTATTGAGGACCAACGATTAAAAACTTCAAAAGACTCTGGTTCCATTTCCGTTTCTAAATAGGTTTCATAGAGCAGAAATGTCAAGCCCAAATTATCCAGTTGAACATATCCGGAATGCTCTTCAAGAAAATCCTGCCAGGTAATAGATCTTGGAGCAATGAATGCACCATCTATATGTTGAGAAAGAAATTTATTCAGAAAGAGTGAAGAACGCTTACTAGGAACCAATACGGTTACTTTATCTAGATCGTCTGGATGCTTTTCAATTAGATTTGTTGCTACTTTTTCTAGAAAATCGACCATCTATTTTAGCTTGAAACCATTTCTCACAAATTGAAAAAATTGCTTACGCTGTTTTTTATCCGTAAAAATGGAACGGATCATAGATAAGTAGCTTTTCTTTTCCTTGTTATCCGCAATTTTTTCCGAGACACTTGGCTCTTTTTCTACATTATTGGATTGATCCAATTGATACAAATCATCCGCTAATTGGTATTTTCTTTTTGCAGCTTCCTTATAACCAAGTTTTTCTTCTAAGACACCTAAATTGTTAAGAATGGTAGCATCATTAGGATCTAAATTTAGAGCTATTTTATAATCTTCTACTGCTCCGGCAGTATCTCCCATAGCGTCTTTTAGAAATGCTCTAGATGAAAAACGAAAAGGATTATTTGGCTCTAGTTCGGCAGCTTTGTTAAAGTCCTTTAAAGCAGGTAAATAGTTTTTGGTTTTAAAGAATGCTTCTCCTCTAAGCGATATTAGATCCGAGTTGTTTTTGAACAGCTCTAATGCTCTATTAACATGATGAATACAGGCTTTATAATCACCGTTGTCGACTAATTGAAATCCCTTTTGAAGAGTGCTTTCTAATGACATTTAATTAATTGTATTTATTATAACACAAACAGTGGGTTAAATGATCATTTACTATTCCAACAGCTTGCATAAAGGCATAACATATTGTAGTCCCAACAAACTTAAAACCTGCCTTCTTTAAGCCTTTGCTCATAGCATCGCTTTCAGCCGTGCTGGTTGGAACATCTTCAATTTTCTTCCATTTGTTTTTAATGGTTTTACCATCGGTGAATGACCAGATGAAATCAGAAAAAGAACCCTCTTCTTGAATCTTTAAATAAGCCTGAGCATTCGTCTTTGCTGCGTTTATTTTCAGCCGGTTTCGAATGATGCCTTCATTTTGCATGAGCTTTTCAATCTTTTTATCCGACCACTTTGCCATTTTGTTTGCATCGAAATTGTCAAAGGCTTTATAAAAATTTTCCTGTTTACGTAAAATCGTAATCCAACTCAAACCCGCTTGAAAACCATCTAAAATAAGTTTTGCAAACAACTCCTTATCATCATACACTGGTTTACCCCAGTGTTCATCGTGATAAGAGATATAAAAGGGGTCATTTTTAGGCCATGGGCATCTATTAGGGTAATCCGTTTCCATATTGTATTTTTAACAAGAAAAGTTTATGAGATTGAGAGGGGGAAATTACTGGATTTATATTCAACTTTATTGTAAATTTAGGTATAAAAATTATTTTGAACTTAAGACAACTAATAACACTCTGTTGTATTCTCTTTTTTATTCAGGAAGCCAAATCTGAGCATCTTGTAGGGGGAGATATTAGTTATATCTGTCAAGGGAACGATAATTATCAAGTTACTCTAAATATTTACCGGGATTGCTTCTCTTCGGGAGCCCCTTTTGATGAAAACCCTCCGATTGGTATTTATTCTGGAACAGGTTCCTTTCTTGGCGTTCAATATTTTGGATCTCCTGCAGAAACTAATTTGAGTACACTTATTGATAATGATTGCTTTACGGTAAGTGCAAATGTTTGTGTAGAAAGAGGTACATATATTCAAACTATAAATCTACCTCCTAATTCTAGTGGATACTATTTGGTTTACGAGCGCTGTTGCAGAAACAACACGATTCAAAATCTTTTTGACCCCGGAACACAGGGGAGCACTTATGTTGCTTTTATTCCTCCTTCAAATTTTGCTACTTGCAATAGCAGCCCTTCTTGGAATAATTTTCCTCCATTAGGTATTTGCTTGAATGTGCCTTTTGATTTTGATCATTCGGCAATGGATTTGGATGGAGATGATTTAGTTTATGAATTATGCACTCCATATCAGGGAGGAACGCAATTTATTCCTGCGCCAGATCCACCAGGTGGTCCTCCTTTTATAGATGTAGTTTATCAAGGTGGCTATAGTGCTGCGGATCCAATTGATGCGCTTCCAGGATTAGCCATTGACCCAGCAACGGGATTCCTAACAGGAACTCCAACTCAATTAGGACAATACGTGATTGGTATATGTGTAAAAGAATTCAGAAACGGTCAGTTGCTCTCTGAGGTTAGGCGGGACTTTCAGTTTAACGTTACCTTATGTCCAGATTTGAATGTTGCATCTATTGCTTCTCAGGTTGCAGATACAGAGTGCAATGGTCTTACTTTGAACTTTGAGAACCTCTCTCAAAATGCAAATAACTATTTATGGTTATTTGGAGATGGAAATAGTTCTACTGAATTTGAACCTACCTATACCTACTCCAATCCCGGCACTTATGAGGTTATTTTAATTTCGGATCCGGGAGATCAATGCGCTGATACAAGTATTCAGGTTTTTAATTTATTCGACCCTGTCGAACCCATTATTGGTAATCCCATGTTAGTCTGCAATAATGGAGATCCTTTTTATGATATTGTTTTGTCAAGCAATGGAACCCTAGTGTCTACAACGTGGGATTTTGGAGGAGGAACAGGAGATATTAATGCAATGTCTCCTGAAGGCGTTTTTTTTCCTCCGGGTTTTAGCTATAACGTAAATGTGGTAACTATTGATGAAAATGATTGTGAAAGTGAGGCGACAATTCCACTGACTGTTCCACCAGAGCCAGTTGCAGTTATTCAAAATAATAATCAACCCTGTAGTGGTTTGGATATAACGTTTATAAATAATAGTGATAATGCCACAAATTATGTTTGGGACTTCGGACTGCCTGGAAATGCAGATCAATCTTTTGAGGAATCACCAACATTTACCTATCCTGAACCCGGTGAATATACGGCTACGTTGGAAGTTTCCGCAGCGGGGACTTGCCCGGACATCGCAACATTTACGGTAAGTGTTACACCTTCCATTTTTGCTGATTTTGAGCCTCCATCTGGTCAATGTTTTCAAGGCAATAATTTCGAATTTTTCGCACAAGGGAACTTTAGCGAAGCGGCAGAATTGACTTGGAATTTTCAGAATGGAAATATTCCCACTTTTGTAGGTCCAAATCCACCGGCAATAACATTTAGTGAATTTGGACAAAACCTGGTTAGTTTAACTGCTTTTGAGGATGGTTGCGAAACCAACTTTGAGGCTTTGATTAATACCGTTCCAAATCCAGAAGCGGACTTTGTCTTTACTGGAGATGGTTGCTCGCCAATGATTGGTGCATTTACCAATATTTCCTTTGGAGGAAGTAATCCAACCTATCATTGGGATTTTGGAGATGGCAATACATCTTCTGGACAAAGCCCTGTAAACCTATATGAACAGCCAGGTATCTATACTGTAAGCCTATTGCTGACCAGTGAAGGAGATTGTGTTGATACTTCCTTTATCTCTTATCCAAATTTGGTAGAAGTAAATCCTTCTCCGAATGCTTCGTTTTTTATTGATAGACATGAGGTAGATATCCTTGACCCATCTATAAATGTTAATGCTGAGCATACCAACCCATTATGGACCTGTGAATACTTTGTTTCGGATAGTAGTTTTTATGGCGATTGCGGATTTGAACATGAATTCGATGCACCAGGAAGCTATACTGTATTACTTATAGTTACTAATGAATTTGGTTGTGACAATAGGGCAATACAAGATGTTTTAGTGACGGGCTCACTTTTCTGGGCTCCAAATGCGGTTACAATGAATGGAGACGGAATTAATGATTTTTTCAATCCAGTAGTTCTTGGCGCTGAAGAATATGAAATCATCATTTTTGATAGATGGGGTCAGGAAATGTACAGCTCAACAGTTCCTAATGAACCTTGGGTTCCCCAATATGCTCACCCCGGTGTGTATATATATAAAGCCAAAGTGAAAGAAGCAGGTTCACTCGTCCGTGAATTCACTGGACACTTCACAATCATTAGATAGATTCTTTTCGCATTAATACGTGAGGGATACCATCTTCCAGATATGGATCACCTTCTTTTTTAAAACCGTGCTTACTATAGTACTTTACTAAGTGTTTTTGGGCACTCATTTCCAATGAAAGACCTTTATAGTGAATAGTACAGGCTTCTATACATTTCTCAATTAAGCGATCTCCTAGTTTCTTACCCCGATAACTTTCTCTGATAACAACTCTTCCTATGGAAGTATCTTTTCCTGTTTTTCTTGGGACTATTCTAGCATAAGCAGCAATAGTGTCATTGTCTTTACCGATGACATGAATAGATTGTTGATCTTGCTGATCTATATCCTGATATACGCAAGTCTGTTCAACTACAAATATTTCAGATCTCAAGGCTAAAATTTGATAGAGTTCCTCCGTATTAAATTCCCCGAAGGTTTTTATTTCCCAACTTAGCTCCATGATATAATTTCTTCATTATTAAAATAGAGAATACTTTTTCTAATTTTTGAATAACCGATATCTTTCATTGTTTCAGCATAACTATCCAATTGTTCCTTATGCTTTTCATCATGTTCTCCTGTTTTGAAATCAATTATTTCCAATTGGTCTTTTGTGACAATCATCCTATCCGGTCTCTGAATTTGACCATTGGAATCTACAATGGTTTTCTCATTTAGTATCTGTCCTTCACAATTCAAGATAGACGATATTTCTGGTTTGCTATAAATACTTCTGAACTTGGCATCCAGCATTTCCTCTTCAGCATGATTAATTTTTAGAAGTAACCTTAATCGTTTAATTTCTTTGAGGCAGTCTTCCTCTTTTTTAGCCTTTTCAAAAATCTTATGAATTAAAATACCCTCAATTTTTTTCTCCTGAATACCTTCATAATGGTAGTAATTGTCAAACTGTTTTTTGTCAATAACCAATTTGCTTCGCCAGTCTTTATCGGTTTGAAAATATTCTTTGGCTCTACTTTCCCTATGAACGTTTTCTTTTTCTCTTCTCTTCCTATTTCCGATGGTCATTTCTAGTTCTCCTTTGTCTTTAAGAAAACGAGAAAACCACTTCTCTGGATTTTTAGGTGTCGTATCCTTAGAATTGCCTTCTTCTGGAAAATATATGTAAAGTCTATCCTGAGGTCGCGTTAGGGCTACATATAATAAATTTAAAGTATCAATGAATTTGTAGTTCTGCTCTGATTCATATTCTTCTTTAAACGGTGATTGAATTAAGCTTGTATTTTCTGAAATTAAATAACTAGGTAATCCAAAATCCTCATTTTTTTTATCAAACCAAAGTCTATCACCTTTTGCACCTTTTGTATAGTTGTTAAATGGCAATATTACTATTGGATACTCTAAACCTTTTGATTTGTGAATAGTCAAGATTCGCAATGCATTTTTTCCTTCTGGTATTTCTAAGCCTTTACTGCTCAATCTTTCGTCCCAGTAGTCAAGAAAACCATGAATATCTTTACCTCGCCTAAGCCCAAAATTTTGAGCCTCATCAATGAACTGCTGAATAAATGGATCATTTAGTTGAATACTAAAAATGCGAATGATCTCGTAAATGGATTCTACTAAGCTAAAGTGTTCTTTGTCAAAACCTTTTTCAATTCCAAAATGAGCCAAACATTTTGAGAAATTGAATTTGTCTTTTTTTAATTCTTTAGGATCCTTGTTATAACTAAACTCATTTTGAAAGGAGTGAAGGTTTTGATTTTCACTTTTTAGACATAAGTATTTCAGCACTTTAAAACCAGAGACAAGATCGTTTTCAACGGTTTGTTGCTTTAAAACATTTATAAGCAAATCTATATCCTGGCTGGAATCAAAACGTAAACTATCATTAGAAATAAAAGGTAGGTCTTCGTGTTCTGAAAGTGCTAAGGCTACCTTCGCACCATCCGTTTTTCCCCTTACCAGTATTGCAATATCAGAAAGTGAATAATTATCATCAAGGCACTCTCTAATATTTTGAATCATCATTTCCAAAGCCCGATCTTTGTACTCATCTTTTTCTAAAGCCCTAAGAGTAACTAAACCACCCTCACTATTTTTTCCGTAGTCTTGCTTATAAGATTGGTAGGCTCCTTTCAAGTCAACATAATTATTTATGTATGAGGTCAGAAATTCAAAGAATAGATTGTTAAACTGAATAATTTCGTTTTTGGAGCGATAGTTTTTATTTAATTGAATTTCTCTTCCATTGTCTCTAAAAACAGTTTCTCTATTTTCTCCATCGAGCATTTTTTCTTTTTGAAAAATTTTTTCTGGTAATTGAGCCAACTGTTCAAACTCACCGTTATTAAAGCGATAAATACTTTGTTTCGTGTCGCCAACGATTAAGTTGAAATTCTGATAAGAAAGGTTGTTTTCAATTAAAGGAATGGCATTTTGAAATTGTGTTACTGAAGTATCCTGAAACTCATCTATCATTAAATGTTTAAAACGCTCACCTATTTTTTCGTAGATAAATGGAACTGGATTATTTTGAACGACATCATTTACGAGTTTATGATTGTCAGAAATAAGAATGCTTCCATCTTCTTCTTTAATGTCATTCACCAAAACTGAAATTTCGTTCATGAGCATCATAGAGTAGAGGCCTCCTAAAATGCTTTTGACCAAAATCAAATCTCCCTTTAATTGAAGCATTTTAAAGATTTGGGTTCTCCATTGATTAAGATAAGGTTGAGATTGATCTATTAAATGAGCATTCTTGGTTTTGGCAAACCATTCATCCCCATCGATCATAGCTATTTGTTTTTCCGTTAAACTGAATGAATTGAAGTCTCCATTTCTTCTTAGCTTTCCTAGTTTGTTAATTGGGCCATTTGCTCCTCCCGAAAAATCAGTCAGAATAAAACCACTTGATTCTATTGAGAGTAATAATTCATCATTCACCCTAAAAAAATCCTTCTCTAACTCCTTATTCTTATTTCTAAGAATAATCTCAGTTTCCTTAAAATCGCTATGACTAATTTCTGCTAGCTTCTGGAGATGCGTTTTGCTTTTATCCGAGAATATTTCTCTGGAGAATTTTTTTAAATCTTCCAGAAACTCCCATTTTTTGTCTTCATTTAGACGATAGCTGATGTATTCTATTAATGCTCCTTTTATATAATCTTCACTTTGCGATTTATCAATCAATCGATCAATAGCTAATTCTAGCATTTCATCTTGATCTAAACTTACTTCGAATTGTGTTGGAAGACCTAGCTCCTTGGTAAAACCCTTTAATAATTTTATTACGAAACTATCAATGGTGCTAATACCTATTTCACTATAATTATAAACCATAGAACGATAGGTTAATTCAGCCCTTTTTACCAATTCCTCTCTGGGTAAATTCAATTCACTTAGCAGAAGTTCTGCCATTTCTTTTAATTCCCTATCCTCTGCAATTTCAGCCAGACTTTTAAAGACTCTCTGCTTCATTTCTGTTGCTGCTTTATTGGTGAATGTTATGGCCAAAATATGTTTGAAATAGTCAGGATTGTCCGTTTCTAGAGCGAGCCTTAAGTATTCTTTTACCAATGTAAAAGTCTTTCCAGAACCAGCGGAAGCTTTGTAAACTACTAGATTTTTAGAATTCATAGCGTGGCTCTAAAAATAACAGTATTAATTTATATGAACGGTAAAGAAAAGCCGTTAGGGATTTAGTTCCTTTGTGTGTATTTATTAAAAAGAAATCAATGAAAGTTTTAAAACCAGCTATTTTTTTATTCGTCCTTTTAGCATTTGCATCTTGTAAAGAAGAATTTCCTCCTGAGAGTGGAACGGTTCTTTTTAGAATAAGTCATTCAATAGATAATGGCCCTTTTGAATTGAATACAAACTATGACTTTAATGGTCAGAATGTTGAGTTTACAGATTTCAGATATTATATATCTAACATACAGTTCAAAGGAGAAGATGGTAGTGATAAAGACAATCCAGATAAAAAAGCATGGTTGGTTACTTTAACAGATAGTCAATTAGATTTGGGGCAAATAACTGATCGTTCTCTTTTTCAAACTTCATTTTTAGTAGGTCTAGATGCGGAAACAAATCATGAAGACCCAACAATGGCAACTGAAGAGGGCTTAATGAACAATGAAATGCATTGGGGCTGGAATCCAAGCGCTGGGTACAAGTTTATGAGAATAGAAGGTAAACTTGATGGAGTTGATTTTAGTTATCATGTAGCAACTGACAATCTTTTAAGTGAAATTAGCGATTTTGATATAGCTCTTATAAATGAAGATGATGCTACAAATACGGTTGACATTATATTTGATGTTCGGGAATTGTTTGAGGGCATAACTTTAGTTGATGGGCAAAACCATGGAGAGAACCCAATTACTGGGGAGATCGTTAGTAATTTACAATCAAATGAAATCTTTAAGGTTCAGTAATTACATATCCCTATTTCTTGCAGTTGTTCTTTTATTTTCTTGTGAAAAAGAAGAAGAGGAGCAAATGTGCGATAATACTGATTCAGGATTGAGATTAAGTGTAGATGCAAACTGGGAAGGGGAGGACTTTAATTTTTTTGAAAACTATCTGAATGCCAGTGGTTATAATGTTCAACTAGAACAATTCAAATTTTACTTGTCCGATATTAAGCTGGTAAAGGAAGATGGGAGTTTTGTAGAACTTTCTGAGATAGAATTGTTCGATTTTATTAATGACCAAAAATCAAAGACTTTTACTATTCCAGAAGATAATTATTCTGGATTGGAATATTCATGGGGTGTTCCAGTAGAGTTAAACGGAACAAACAATCCAGATTTTGACCCCTTGGTATATGATGCTGATCATCCTCTTAATTTAGATAATGCGATGTATTGGGGATGGTCACCTGGATATAGGTTTGTCATTTTCGAAGGTAGATATGACCTAACTCCGGAAACAACAAATGATATAATGGAAGGCTTTTCCATTCATGTTGGAAAGGACACTACATATTATCCAGTTTCCGCTTTGAATATTCCATTTAATTACCAAGAGAATCAAAGTGTTGAGATAAACTTGGATGTTGATTTCTCTCGAGCATTTTTTCTCAATGGAGATACTATCGATTTAGCTATCGAAGATCAATCGCATGGTAATAATATTGATTTGGCGATCAGCTTGATGGATAAAATAGCAAATGCAACAGTTCATTCAGTTGAATGAGAAGCTATTCTATATTTCTATTACTTCTTATTGTTTCATGTGCTGATGATAGTTACGATCAGTATTATCCTAATTCATTTCCATTAATAGAATATCCAGAAGATAATAAACCAACCGCCTCAAGAGTTGAATTAGGAAGAAGATTATTTTTCGATCCAATTCTATCAAAAGATAGCACGATTGCTTGCGCAAGCTGCCATATTCCAGAATTTGCATTTGCAGATACTGTGGCAATAAGTTCAGGTGTAAATGGACCATCTGGAAATAGAAACTCATACTCTATTCTCAATGTAGCTTATCAGAAAGCACTATTCATGGAAGGGGGAGTACCAAATTTGGAATTACAGGCATTAGCACCGCTTGGAGAAAGTTCTGAGCAACAAATACTAATTAGCGATGCTGCGAAACGTTTAAAGAAAGATAAGGAATATCAAAAGTTAGCCCACCAAGCATACAATCGGGACATTGATCCTTACGTTATTACAAGAGCTATTGCAGCATATGAAAGAACATTGCTTTCTGCTAACTCCAGATATGATGCTTATCATACTGGAAATGAAAATGCGCTTACAACTTTAGAAAAAAAGGGAATGGAATTATTTTATGGAAAAGCGAATTGCAGTTCTTGTCATTCTGGATTCTTGTTTACCAATCAAGAATTTGAGAATATAGGTTTGTATGCAAACTATGAAGATGTTGGGAGAATGCGTTTAACAAATGATTCAAGTGATTTCGGAAAATTTAAGGTGCCCAGTTTAAGAAATGTGTCTAAAACAGCACCTTATATGCATGATGGGTCGATACGAACTTTAAGTGAGGCCATCGAGCACTTCAATTCCGGGGGAAAACCACAAAAGAATTTAAGCACTAAGATTAAGCCCCTTGATTTAAATACCGATGAAAAAGAAAGCTTACTGGCTTTTTTAATAGCACTTGAGGATACTGTAGTTGTTGGAGAAAATAAATTAAAGAATTAGTAAATTTGATTATGCGAAGAATCTTTCTAATATTTTTCTTGTTGGTCTTAATAAGCTCTTGCAAAGATGATGAGGTTCTTGTATGTCCAGAAGATCCGGTTATTTCTTCTATTCCTATAGGTGAAGATTACGACTTAAACTTACCAAGTCATTTTGCCAACCCTACAACTATTCCTGCGGATAATCCAATGAAACAAGAATCTGTCAATTTGGGTAGATTTTTATTTTGGGAAAAGAAGCTTTCAGGAGATAATACCATGTCATGTGGAACATGTCATGCTCCTGAGAATGCATTTGGAACGAACAATATTGTGGATATTGGAATTGATGGTATCGCAGGAACCCGAAATACAATGCCATTGGTAAATATGGTCTTTCAGAGCACAATAACTTGGGATGGAGGAGTTGAAACTTTAGAAGATCAAGCCTTTGAGCCTGTTAAAAATCCTATTGAAATGCATGAAGAATGGGTGAATGCTGTTCAAAAAATAGCAGATGATCCTAATTATGATGCATTGTTTACGGCTGCATATGGAACCGCAGATGTTGATTCAATTAGAATTACCAAGTCCATTGCTCAATTCATAAGATCAATGGTTTCTCAAGATTCTAAATACGATAAATGGAAGAAAGGAGAAATTCTCTTTCTAAGTAGTATAGAGTTTGAAGGATTAGATCTATTTGGAACGGAGGGTGGTTTAGGTGGAGATGGGGCTGATTGTTTTCACTGCCATGAACCATTTGCGCACCAGTTTAGAAAAGAAGGATTTAGTAATAATGGTATAGACTCTGTATTTACAGATTTGGGAAGAGGCGGAATTACAGGCCTACCATCAGATTATGGGAAATTCAAAATCCCAACACTAAGAAATATAGAATATTCTGCTCCTTACATGCATGATGGACGTTTCGAGACACTAGATGAAGTAATTGAGCATTATAATAATGGAGGTTTACCTTCTCCAACTATAGATCCATTTATGGAGGCATTTGGTGTAGGTCTTACTTTAAGTACTCAGGAAAAAGCTGCTGTTAAGGCTTTCCTACTGTCATTATCAGACCCAGAATTTATTAATAATCCCAATTTTTCGGATCCTCATTAATCCATTTTATCAGCTCAACACAATTCTTTGTATTAAGGTTTTTAGCTGTTAGTCTAAATTTATTTAGGGATTAAAAACCTTTTGATTCCGTTTTTCGTACAAAACTTTGTAAAGGAGAAAAACGTGAGGAGGATTTTGAGTGTAGGATTATTGCTTTTTACTACCAATTTGGCATTAGGTCAGTGTCCTGTGATATTTGATTTTTTCGGGAATGCTTCGACTAACCCTGAGTGGTTTCATTGTCAAAATTCACCCTATACTTTAAATATTCAATCACCAAATACAATTGATTCTTATACAATTGACTGGGGGGATGGTAGTCCAGTTGAAACAGGTGGTCCTTTGGTTCCACCAAATACTGTTTCACACACATATGCACTTGCTGTAGATG
The DNA here is from genome assembly GCA_964609215.1 of uncultured Flavobacteriales bacterium. GTDB lineage: Bacteria > Bacteroidota > Bacteroidia > Flavobacteriales_D > JABDKJ01 > JABDKJ01. Next base: position 188,922 of record CAZSQZ010000003.1, on the reverse strand, counting down.
TTTACACGGTTTTAATTACGGATAATACAACGGGTTGTACTACAACTGGCCTGCTAACAATGGAAGAAGCAACAAGTGCTTCCATCCAAATTCCAGTTGGTGGATTAACACAAGCATGTGCCCCGCAAGCAATGGAATTCATTAATTCAAGTACCAATGTTTCTCCAAATACCACTTTTACATGGCATTTTGGTGACGGAAGTGCGCCATTGAATTTTGATTATACCAATTTAGGAGACACCATTACACACACCTATCAACCAAATACCGTTGATTGTGAAACAACTGTAACTCTTATTGCAGAAAATGTTTGTAACACCTTACAAGGTGGGCCAAGTACTGCTACTTTTAATCCTATTAGAATTTGGGATTTAGATGATCCAGCCATAACCGCTTCTGAAACGGTTTTATGTTGGCCAGAGAATACAGTAACCTATACGAACACAACCGAGATGAACTGTTTCTTTCAAGGAAACATAGCGCAAAGATATGAGTATTGGAATTTTGGAGATTATTGGGGATTGGGATATGACTCGATTATAGACTGGACTCCATGGCCACCAACATTTCCAAATACTGTTAGTTACCCTGGCATAGGTACATACACCACCACATTATTGGATAGCAATTTCTGTGGTATTGTTGCAACAACAATAACCATAGAAATTGTGCCTCCACCTACCGCAGGAATAGTAGCTTCTGCGGATACCATTTGTGCAGGAGAAACGGTAGACTTCGTAAATAACTCATCAGCAGAAGCCAATGCCTATCAAATAAATTTAGGAGATGGGAACGGTTGGCTACCATCTGGAGGTGGTAATTTTAGCTATACATATAATACTCCAGGAACATATGATATAGGGCTCATTGCCTTGGTTTCGGGAGCATCAAATATTTGCCAAGATACGGCTTGGGTCCAGGTGGAAGTCTTACCCGGACCAATAGCAGATATCGGCCTTTTGCCCAATGCTGGTTGTGAGAATTTAGATGTAGATTTTTCCGACAATTCTACCGGTGCTGATTCTTGGAATTGGACTTTTGGGAATGGAAATACAAGTAATTTAGAAAATCCTGGAATTGAGAATTATTCTAGTCCCGGAACCTATAATGTAGTATTGACGGCTACTGCAAGTAACGGTTGTCAAGACACTGATTTTGAAACGGTAACTGTCCATTTTGATCCAGTTGCCAACTTCATAGCGGCAAATGTATGTCTTGGACAAGCTGCTAGTTTTGCGGACTTGAGTACCTATTCGCCTGGAGATTCTATTGAAGTTTGGACTTGGGACTTTGGGGATGGATTTACCTCCAGTTTACAGAACCCAACTCATACTTATGCCAATTCTGGAACTTTTGATGTCACATTAGATATTACTACTGTAAATTGCGGAGCAACAATAACGGTTCCAGTTACAGTTGAGCCATCTCCAACTGCGGATTTCTCAGTAGATATTAATTCGGGTTGCTCGCCAATAGAAGTTGACTTTACAAATACATCAACAGGAGCTGATAATTATGTATGGATTTTTGGAGATGGAGCAATTAGCGGAAATGCAGATGAAATACATACCTATACCAATAATACACCGAACGATACAATATTTAATGCTCAGTTAGTAGCTCAAACGGCCTTTGGCTGTTCAGATACAACAGAAATTCCAATTAGTGTCTTTCATCTGCCACAAGCAACGTATACGCATAATGGAATACCAGGTTGTTCTCCTGTAAATGTTGATTTCACTAACTCTTCTATAGGAGCAGATATGTATGAGTGGGATTTTGGTGATGGTAGCCCATTATCAAATGTTCCTAATCCATCCCATTTCTTTCAGAACAATGGAAATGTAATTTTAGATTTTCCGGTTCAATTAGTGGCTTCAACCATCAACGGTTGTTCTGATACAATAGTCCAAAATATTACTACTTATCCTACTCCAGATTTTGACTTTGTTTTAGGTGTCGATTCTGGGTGCGCTCCATTCTCAGTAACATTTCCAAATATTCCGGGAGCATTGACTTACGAGTGGGACTTTGGAGATGGAGGATCTGCTTTTGTGCCATTGCCTACAAATACCTATTTAAATAATACGAATGCAAACCTTAATTATACCGCACAGCTTATAGCATCCAATGCTTTTGGTTGTATAGACACAGCTTATCACAGCATTGTTGTTCACCCTGAACCGGAGGCCAATTTCCTGTTAAGTGATACTGAAGGTTGTGCGCCATTTGATGTCGCGATAACAGACAATTCTCTGCTTGCAGATTCATATACCTGGATTTATGGAGATGGTTTATCAAGTGATACAACTGTCAATGTTCACAATCATTTATATGAAAGCACAAGCTCTGTTCCAGTGGATTATAATTTAACTCTGGTGGTTGCTTCTGAGTATGGATGTCAGGCATCATTTTCTCAGCCAATTACAGTAAACCCATTGATAACAGCAGGTTTTGTAACAGATTCAGCAATGTGTGCACCTGCAATATTCGATTTCTTTAATCAAACAATAGGTGCAGGTTCCTATCAATGGGACTTTGGAGATGGATTATTTTCTGGTGCTGTAAACCCAACTCATCAGTATTTTAATACCTCTGGAAATGATATAAATCATACGGTCTCCATGATTGCCCAAAACCAATTTGGTTGTTCAGATACAGCTTATCAGGATATTGTAATTTACACACAACCCAATGCTGCATTGAATTTAAATGTTATTGAACAATGCTACCCTTTTGAAGCTGAGTTTGTAAATAATTCTCAGTATGCTATGGAATACATTTGGAATTATGGAGATGGAAATTCTGGCGATACAACAGCTATTTCTCATAATTATACCTATACCAATAGTACACAGACCCTATTAACTTATGATATTGAACTAATCGCTTTAACGGATAATGGATGTTCAGATACAGCAAGTACTTTTGTTCAGGTTATTCCACCTCTAGAAGCGGAATTTGAGCCGGTTGAATCAGACTGTCATCCCTTGCCGGTTGACTTTGAGAATGAATCAATTGGAGCGTTAAATTATTTCTGGAGTTTCGGAGATGGAGGGCTTTCAAATGCTGAGAATCCGAGTTATACCTACAATAATTTTGGAATACAAGATGAGGTATATACAATTGAATTAATTGTCGAATCTTACTTTGGTTGTGCAGATACAGCTTATCAGAATATAACTGTGCACGCAACTCCTGTAGCAAACTTTACTGCAACACCATTGGTTCAAACATTTCCCAACACAGTAGTTGATATACAGAATAGCAGTGTTCATGGAGATGCTGACTATATGTGGGAATTTGGTGATGGAGAAACATCTACTGATATGATGTTAAACTCCTATGATTTTGCAACATGGGGAGAGTTTACCATACAATTATCTATTGATAATGGTTTTTGTAATGATCAAACTCAAAGAACCATACAAATTTTAGCACCACCTCCAATAGCCGAATTCAATGGTCAAGGAGATGGATGTGCGCCAGTTACTGTAAACTTTGAGAATTTATCTCAATATGCAGAAACGTATTTATGGAATTTTGGTGATGGAGCAACCGCCTCTAACCCAAATCCAGAGTATACCTACTTCACACCTGGAACCTATACTGTGAGTTTAATTGCTACTGGTCAGGGAGGAAGTGATGTTACTATTCATGAAGAAATTATCAATGTTTACCCAACAGCTTCTGCTTATTTTACGATCAATCCTAGTGCAGTAACTATTGGAAATCCAGTATTCTATTTTAATCAATCTGTAAATGCAACAGAATTTGAATGGGACTTTGGAGACGGAACTGGATCAAATGAATTTAGTCCAATACATACCTATGATTCACCGGGAACATTTCCAGTAACATTGATTGCCAATAATGAACACAATTGTCCGGATACTTTGGTGTCTAGTGATGCAGTTTTTGTTGAAACCGGAGGTTCTATAAACTTTCCAAATGCATTTACTCCAGATCCATTATCAGGTGGAAATGGAGCTTATGACCCAACTAATTTAGATAACAATATTTTCTTTCCTATTCACCATGGAGTAGAAGAGTATACTCTTCAAATCTATAATAGATGGGGTGAATTGGTTTTCCAAACCAATGATGTGAATGAAGGATGGGATGGATTCTATAAAGGTGAAATAGCGCAGCAAGATGTTTACGTCTGGAAAGTGAAAGCCAAATTTATAGATGGAACCACCCATATTGAAGCAGGAGATTTAACACTATTAAGATGAAGAAACTAGTACTATTTTTTATGACCGCTCTGCTGTTTATTTCAGCAGGATTGCTTTTTGAGCGAGAAACTAAGCTCAAGAACAAACATAAGAAGACCTATGAATTGGCAGAGTATTACTTTACTTCTGAGGATTATGAATTGAGTGAAAAGCATTTCAGAGAATTAGCGGATAATTATCCAGAAGACGGTTATTTTCAGTTTAAGCTTGGTTTTTCGCTTTTCGAACTGGATAGGGAAGAAGATGCAATTTTAGCTTTTGATAAGGCCATTGATTTAGGACTAGAGGAAGCACACTTTTATAGAGCAAGAGCGAGTCATAAATTGGAAAAGTTTGATGCGGCCTTAACGCACTATAAGCTATATGGTCAGTACAGGCAAAAGCTAAAAACTGATGCAATAATAAAAGCGGAGATTAGTGCAGTAGAAAGAGCAAAATTAGCTTATGCAAATCCGGTAAATGTGAAAATTAAAAATGCGGGAGCAATTATTAATTCCAAGTATGAGGATTATGTGCCTTTAATAAGCCCAGATGGCAATAAACTTGTTTTTACCAGTAAAAGACCAGATGAGACTGCCAAAAAACAAGGTTTTGGCGATGCTCTTTATGAAGATATTTTTGTTTCCGAGAAGACCAATGGTATATGGGGCAAGCCTGTTCAATTGGGCAGTCCAATAAACACAAGTCAGCACGATGCGAATGTTTGCTTTAGTGCAGATGGTAAATCTTTGATTATTTACAGAAATGAGAAAAACAGATCAAGTGGAAATCTATTCTCATCCCAGTTTGTGGACGGAGCTTGGGCAGTTCCTATCAAATTACCAGAAACGATTAATAGTTCCTATCATGAACCCAGTGCGGCATTGAATCCCAAAGGCGATAAATTGTATTTGGTTTCAAACAGACCAGGTTCTTTGGGAGAGAGAGATTTATTTCTACTGAATAAATTGCCAAATGGTGAATGGTCGGAACCCATAAATTTGGGAAAGACAATCAATACAGAATTCAATGAAGATGCTCCCTTTGTAGACCCAACGGGTAAGTATTTGTATTTCTCCTCGGAAGGTCACAATGGAATAGGAGGCTATGATATTTTCAAAAGTAGAATTTTAGCAGATGGTACCTTAGATAGACCAGTAAGCATGGAATATCCCATCAATACCGTTTTGGATGATATTTACTTTTCAATCACAGAAGATGGAAAGACAGCTTATTATTCTTCTTACAAAACTAACGATACCCAAGGCAAACAAGATATTTATGAAATTGATTTCCTTTTCGAAGATGCTGATCACGTCATTGTAAAAGGACAAGTCTTAAATGAAAAAAAAGACGCACTTAAAGCACATGTTGAGTTGAAAGATGAAAATGCTAATTTAATTCAACAGGTATTTTCAGCACCGGAGAATGGTAATTTCTTAATGTCCGTGATTCCGGATAGGAAATACGAGTTAAGCGTTTCACATGAAGGCTATGAAACCTATACAAAGATAATTGAACCAAAAATTGCAAGGAAAGGGGAATTTGCAATCCTCAAATTAGATATCATATTAAAAGAAAAAAAGCATGAATAAAAGGATACTAACGATTGCAATTGCAATCATGACAATATCCTTAAATGCTCAAGACCAACAATTTACACAATTTTACGCCAGCCCAACATTTTTAAATCCTGCTTTCTCTGGACATACCGCTCAGAGTAGATTGTCATTGAATTATAGAAACCAATGGCCCAGTATACCTGGAGCTTTTGTGTCCTATAACTTCTCTTATGAACATTTCGTGCGTGAGCTGAAGAGTGGTTTTGCTATTATGGGATCAAGAGATCAGGCAGGGAGCGGAGCTTTAAGTGACAATCAGGTGTCTTTGCTTTACGCATATGAAATAAGATTGGATAGAGATCTTTATTTGAGGCCTGGAGTTCAGTTTGGACAGGTATTCAGAAATGTAAATTATAATAGACTGGTATTTGGAGACCAATTAGTAACCTCCAATAATTCATCACTAGAAGTTTTTCCGGATAGGAATACTTCCTATTTAGATGTAAGCCTGGGAACAGTAATGTACGGTAGATATTTTTGGGTAGGTATTGCTGCTCATCATATTAACAGACCTGATGAGTCTCTACTTGGATTGGACGAGAGTTTATTACCTATTCGGTACTCGGCTCATGGAGGATATAGAGTTCCGATGAATAGGAGAGTAGGTAGCAGGACTGCTAGCGCAATGGTTTATGCATTTAACTATAGAATGCAAGCTGATTTTGATCAGTTAGATATTGGATTTTACTATGAATTCAACCCGATGATCTTTGGTGTTTGGTATAGAGGCCTGCCTCTTGCAAAGAAAAATGACTATGGTGTAATTAATCAAGATGCGATTGCTATAATGCTAGGCTATGAATACAATGATGTGAAATTTGGTTATAGCTATGATCTCACCATAAGTCCATTGCTAGCAAATACAGGAGGAGCACATGAAGTGTCTTTGGTGTATGAATTCGCAAATCCTAGGAATAGAAAATATGCCAAGAGAAGGAGAGTTATTCCTTGTGCGAAATTTTAGGTTTCTTGTAGCTTTTGGATTGGTGAGTTAACATCGAAAGATACATTTAGGTATTGGTAATGTTCTATTAACCTAGTGCACCAAAGGGGTCAGAAAATTAGCAACAGATTTTATAGGAATCTTCTATAAAGTACACAGTTGTTTGCATGCATTCTTATAACCAAGACTCTATTGCTTTAGCTGACTCACTAATTTTCTGGAAAGAACGGTATCGTATATTATTTTCAGTTTTTTTATTTTATTCTTAGCATCTAGTTCAATAATATCGACAACATCAAAATCTACTTTGTCTTTGTTTTTTAAGGTCCACTTATACGAAAAGTAGATGGCGAAATTATTCAAGTCATTTTGTTCAAAAATTCCTTTAAGGTGAAGCTCTGAACTTGAAGTGTCTTGATTCAATTCACGATAAAATTCATCGGCTTTTTTTGTACCATAAATAGGTGACTCAACAATTCCGTTTTCACTGAACAAAGCAATTATTTTTTCAATATCTCCACCTTCTAGGTATTCCAAATATTTCTTTGCAATTTCATTTTTACTCATAAGATCAGTTTTGGTTATCACCTAATCAGATAATAGGCTAGAGCTTTCATGTGCAGAAGAAAACAAGCAATTACTTATGCCCGTCATGATAATATGTTTTTAGTACTTCATCAATAGCTTTTACCACAATCTCCGCATTTTCCTTGCTGAAACACAGGGCTGGTTTAGTCTTAATTATATTATCAAAAGGACCATCTGTACTGACTAAAATATGCCTTTTTCTCAGTTCATTTTTGATGTGCTTAGCCAATGTCTTGTTTGGGGTCTTCGTGTTATCTTCAACAATATCACAACCAATAAATAAACCTGAACCCCTTACATCTCCAATACAAGAATATTTTGGCATTAGTTCTTTTAAAAGTGCCATATAATGATCACCAACCACTTTGGCATTTTCTTGTAATCTCTCTTCTTCAATCACATCTAATACCGCTGAGGCAATATTACAAGAGACAGGGTTTCCACCAAATGAGCTAAAAAACTCAACCCCTTTTTCAAAAGATGCGGCAATCTCATCCGTGCAAACTACTGCACCCATAGGATGACCATTTGCTATAGGTTTGCCCAGAATTACCATATCTGGAACTACACCATGTGCTTCAAAGCCCCAATAATGGTCCCCAAGTCGTCCAAAACCGGTTTGCACTTCATCGCTAATGCAAACTCCACCTTGCTCTCTAATAGCAGGATATACCTCCTTTAAATATCCTTTGGCTAGAGGAATTTGACCCGCACATCCAACAATAGGCTCACTAATGAATGCGGAAATAGGAACATTACTGCTTTTTATTTGGGTTACGGCATCAATACCATACATTTTTCCAGCATTGGAATTATCTTTTTGGTATTTGCCTCTATAGGTATCTGGCAAAGAGGTTTTTACAATATGGGCCTTTTGTCCTTGACCTTTTGGATTGTTGAATTTGTAATCGCTGATATCTATAGACGATTGGGTATTTCCGTGATAACCCAGTTCCATAACCATGGTGTGTGTTGCCCCTGTATGATTGTTCGCCAATCGAATGGCCAGATCACTTGCCGCACTCCCAGAATTTACAAAGAAGACTTTGTTTAATTCAGCTGGGAAATGCTTTAATAACTTTTCAGCATACATAGCCAGTTCGTCATACAAATACCTTGTATTGGTATTCAATTTCGCTATTTGTTTTTTACCAGCATTGACAACCTTTGGATGTGAATGACCTACATGCGGAATATTGTTATATGCATCTAAAAAAGTATTGCCAGAAGCATCATACATATATTGAAATGCAGAACGAAACATATGGATTGGCTCCTCATAGCTCAAGGATAGAATAGAACTTATATGCTTATGTCTTCTTTCAATGACTTGATCAATAGAAGTTGGTTCCAGCGGTGGAAAGTTGGCTGCTTTTCTGAACTCATTTTCTGCTTTAAGTGGATTAATGGCAAGCCAATTATAAATCATTTTCCAAGCAGATTTCTCACTTACAGAAGCGTAATTGTTGTCAGGATCGACCATACGTGCATGAGCTGAATTACAAACACTAATGCATAGTCTAGCAGCAATAAGGTAGTAAAGAATATGTATTTCTTTTTCCTCTAGTGGGAGAACCTTATGATAAGCTTTTACAATAATACTCGCCCATTCCAAGGGGTTTTCCTTATCGTAGCAAGCATAAGTAATGGCAATGGCCAGTTCATTGATAAGAAATGAATGCGCTATATCCCCAAAATCAATAATTCCTGAAATTTCTCCATTTTGAACAAGGACATTCCACTCATTTGCATCATTGTGAATGATTTGTTTTCTTAATTCAGGCATGAGGGGTCTAACTATCTCTTCAAACTGACCGAAAAAATAGGTGACGATGTTTCTATCCTTTGGATTTGTAATCTCTGGGATGTATTTTTTATTTAAATCCAGATATTGAATATCCCATTCCCATTGCCTTGCTTTTATGGTGTAATTCCTAAACCCTTTTAATCTTAGATCTAATTTTCCTAAGAATGTCCCCAAGGATTCAAATAATTCAGGGTTGTGCTCAACATCTCCTAAAAATTTCCCTTTCAAAAAAGAGAGCATTCGGCATATGACTTTTTCATTATCATCATTTAAAGTCTTAATGTACGATTGATCTTTAAAAGGGATGGGTTTAGGAACTTGAGAATCAAATTCGCCTTGCAAAAACAAAAGCGTTTCATTCTCTGCTATAAGGATGTCTCTTAAAGATTCCGAATACTTATAGGTTTTGTATATGTAGTCATTTTCAACCGTTGTGATATGATAATTGCTATTATCATAACCATCCAGTCTCTTATTCTTTAGAACTTGAATTCCAAATTCTTCTTCTATGATAGCTTGCATCTATTTAAAAACTTCTTTTGAATCCGTAAATGCTTTAAATTCAATAGGATTTCCACTGTAGTCAAACACGAACATAGTGAGCTGTTCACCAACTTTTCCCTGATAACGTTGCTGCGGCTTAATCACAAATTCAACTTTTGCATCTTCTAATTTTTGTCGGATATCATTGAATTCGACAATGCTAAGAAGGCATCCAAAATGGGGAATAGGCACACTTACGCCATCCACTTGTCCGCAATAGTCCAGTTCAGGAAAATTGTCGCTAATATGGGCGGAGAGTTGATTGTCAAAAAAATTAAAATCTATCCAGGACTCAGAAGATCTTCCTTCTTCACAACCTAAAATATCAATATAGAATTTTCGAGTAGATACTAAGTCCTTTACTTTAAAAGCATAGTGGAACGATGCCATATTCTCAATTTATTTTCAAATGTATTTCAATGTCTTGAATAAACACTTGTTTTAATTGCACTTATTTTTGTGAGGGGCTTTACTTTTTTTTATTTCCTTTTACAGATTAAAATATTCTTCTGTTAGATATTGTGTAATACAATGTCATCTTGGAGTATTTCCACTAATTTCATTATCTATCACTCCTTTCTTCTGGACTCAAGTCGTTTTTAAATGGGTTTTTGGTGAATGGAAAGACCAATTGTCTTAAAAAACCTTTGGGAAATGAAGCATCCACTAATCCTGTTCCTTCAGGCCATTTCTTGCCTGGTAAATAATATGTTCCAAATATCTTATCAATAAAAGGAAAGACAACGGCAAAATTATTTCCGTAATGTTCAGGTTCCCTGCAATGATGCCAATGATGATATTGAGGTGTTGTAATTATATACTTCAGAAAACCGAAGTTAATATTCGTATTGGCGTGGATAAAAACTGCATGAACAGCAATGAAAATGATGTACACATTGAAAGTTAATGTGGAAAAGCCTAATACATATAGGGGAATATAAGACATACTCCTTGTAAAGAATATATCTATAAAATGGGTTCTGGAACCCGCCAACCAATCCATGTTTTCTGTAGAGTGGTGAATGGAATGAAATCTCCATAAATAATGGTGAGAATGGAAAATTCTATGTGCCCAATATTGAAATAAATCAGTTACCAGTAATGCCAAGAAAAGTTCTACGAGAAAGGGAAGGTTATTAACCCATTCATGCACTTGTTCTAGATTCATCCACCCAAAAAAGGCAACTGCTGGCTTCTTTGTTAATACTCCGAAGAGTTGAATGGCTAAATGACTAATTCCAAAATATATCAGATCGGTTCTCCATTCAGAGTGAAATTTTGTCTGAAGTTTGTTTTTAGGAAAAGCCAATTCTATTGGAACAAAGAGTAATGCCATTATAAAAAGATCCAAAAGCAACCAATCAAGACCAATACTCCAGTTTAGTTTTTCAACGGCTCTTCCTTCAACAGTAAAACCTCCTAGCGCAATTGCAAGAACACCCAATACTATTCCAATGGTTGCCATCTTCTTGTTTTTATTCAATAGAATACTTACCAATGCAAAGAGAAAGGTAGCGATGATAGTACCCAACATTAGGTTCTCAACCATACTTGCAGTATAGATTTCTCTGAATTCTACAGTGGTCAACTGTTCTGGGAACTTAAAGCAGAGGATTCCAAGCAAAGAAAGAGATCCAAGGAAAAAGGAAATAGCTCCGCTAATTCTTCCTTCACCAACCCGCATGCGTTTGTTTTGGTTGTTCATTTATCTATTGATTTTATGCTTTGCAGAAACATTGAATAATTTGGTGCTTCAGAATACTATGATAGCATTGAAATCAGTAATGCGATTTGATTTTAATTACTCGCTTGTCTTCAACGCTTATCTCAGACCCTTCAGCTAACATAACTGATATTGGTTTCATTTCATCTAAAAAGCCAAATTTTTTACCGTATACCGATTGAAAATCAACATCAATGGAATAATCTTTAACAGGATAGTGCTCCCATTTGGGATGAGTTACTTCGTATTCATTGGTTTTTTTTATCATTTACAACTGGTTGCTTTTTTCTTTTTCAAGCTTCATACGTTCTAGACTTTTCAGAAAGTCAATAGGTTTGATATATAGAAGACTGTACCTGTTGAAAATTGCTTTTTGAGTTTCAAAATATTTATGAGCATCAGTTTTTTAAGGACTATAGTTCAGTTTGGATAATTTAATTTCAACTCTTTCCGGGTAATCTCCGTTAACATAGGAAACATATTTATCAGAATAAATAGCTTTTGAACCAGCTTTGGGAACAGAGTCGGTATATTCAAAGTATAAAGTGTCAGCTGTTATTTTCACTTTTCCTAGGTAGATTGTACCAAACCTTAGTCCACGATTTTCAAATTCAAAAGTACTGTCTTTGTAAATCCTCAAATAGACCCATCCAAGTGGAGCTTCTCTATCTGCCAAAAGAATAGGTTCTTTATTTTCATAATCTCTTTTATTGCGCTCCCAGCAAGAACTTAAAATGAAAATCAATATGGTTATTGCTAATATGTTTTTCATCATTTTCGCAATGAAACTAACATTAGTTTGCATTGAACTTCAATGTGTTTTTATGCATTTGTGTAATGTGTTTATTTTTTTGTCAAGTAGTAAAATTCTCTTTCTAATTCATGTTTCAAGCTTTTAGTAGACCTGCGCATAATAAGATAAGGGATTCCCATCATGAACGCTGCATGAATTAGAATAAATGGTAGTACAAATAACCTCGGCATATTTCCTCCAATTTCATCAGCTGTTAAAAAAGTAATTATAAAAACTAAATAGATTATTGAACATAAAATGTAAAATGGGATCATCATTCCCTGAAATCCATTTATTTCAGTTTCAATAATTAATTTTTTGTCTTTTTGGAAATATTTACCCCTTGCAACTGCCAAGCTCATATTCATATCAAAAAACCTTCTTCTTCGCTTAATCTTAAAACCATCATAGGTTACTTTTCCTTTGTATTCATTTTTACTGGAGAAAAAAACATCTAAACCATCAGAGAAAATACTGATGTTATCATCATCAACGTGCAGTTTTAGTCGATTTACGAAATCATCTTTCTGAATCTCCAACTCCGTTATTAGATGGTCAATTATTTTTATTTTCTTAAGAAACTTTTGCATAGTTTTCTCTTATGTTTCGCAAAGACCTCGGATATTAATAGTTTGGTACTTGGGTAAGCGTAGTCAAAACTAAAAAACCTCACGGATTTTTAGAAGTGGGTTAGAATAAGTAATTACCTACAACCATTGTTACTAGCAGCGATTATTTTTATCCTTATTGAGTAAATAAACTTTTACTTTTCAGTCTTATTTGTTCAATTGCATCAATAATTTCATTCAAGTCTAGAACTTCTCCATGAATCACAAGAGTATTATCGAATGTGTTATATCCTCGATGACAGGATAGCCCTATTGATGATAAAAATGGATTAATAGCAAAATCAGTATAAGAGCAAGTATTTTTGTCTTTCAAAAAATCATCTAATAGTTCATCATAGTGTTCAAACATATTCCTAAATTTTCTATTTCGTAAAACACTTTCAGAATCAATATTCAGCAGTTTCCGTAGTTGTTCACCTCTTTCCATATACTTCATTGATGGCCATAAAATTTTTGAAATATTACCTGATGAAATAAGAATGGATTGAATAGCTGACCAAAGAGCGGTTTTATCATATTCATCCTTAGAATTTAATAATCGTTGATTTGCATTTGATACAAGTTCAGCTTGAAAAATTAATTCAGATAGAAAAGCACCGACTTGCATTAGTTTCATAGTTTATGATAAGCGTTTTTTATTGTCACCAACGGTCTGGTGTATGAGTAGTAGCGGATTTCTACTCAAAAACATTTCGGTTTTGTACTGACCTTTGTTTTATGTTTTAACTTTCTTTTGACCACTTAAACCGCTAAAATCATAGCACATTATTATGTGCTGGCCTTTTGTTATTCGTTTTTGCCCTCCTTGGAAAGTTCCTCAAATTTTGCCTTCATTGTCGGATTTCCATAAGTCAGCTTTTTTATTGTCAAATCATCTGCTTTATTATTTGCAAGCCTAAGATTGTTTTCGGAAGACAATAATGCAGCTTTAGTTTTATTTAAATGTGAAATTGTTTTGTCTATTTCGTCAATGGCAGTTTTAAACTTTCGACTTGCTAAATCATAATTATAGGCAAAACCTTTTCTGAAAGCATCAATCTTTTCTTCAAAGTTAGTAATGTCAATATTTTGGTTACGAATTAAATTTAGCTCTTGTTTATACTTCAAAGAATTCATTGCAGCATTGCGAAGTAACGTAATTATTGGAATGAAAAATTGAGGTCGCACAACATACATTTTCTCATATTTATGAGAAACATCGACAATACCTGAATTATAGAATTCATTATCTTTTTCTAATAGAGAAACTAAAACGGCATATTCGCAATTTTTATCTTTTCGGTCTTTGTCTAACTTTGCGAAGAAATCTTCATTCTTCTTTTTTGTTGCAGTTTCGTCACTTTCATTTTTCATTTCAAACATTATTGAAATGATTTCATTTCCAGATTCGTCAGTTTCTCGATAGATATAATCTCCTTTACTTCCTCCTTTAGAATCATTATCCTTTTCGAAGTATGCGTTTTGAAAAGCCGTAGGTCTAAGTTTATTGAACTCAATTTCACAATGTTGCTCTAGGCTTTCTCCTAACATTTTAGTCGAGAGTTTGAGCTTCATATCTTTTACTCGTGAAATTTCATCTTCCTTAAATTTTATTATTGCATCTTTATTTTGAAGTTCGGTTGAGTACTTTTGCTCTAAAGAATTCTTTATATTCTGTTTCTCTAACTCTTTTGTTTTCAAATCATTTTCCAAAGAATCTCGTTGCTTTTCTATTTCCTTTATAGCTTCTGAAACAGCCAACTTTTGCTTTGTTTCAGCATTCTGTATTTTAGATTTTAACTCAGCTAATTGATTGTCTTTTTCAGCTAATTTTTCAATCAACTCACTTTTACTATTAGCCTTTAACTCAGCTATCTCTCTGTCCTTTTTAGCAAGTTCTTCTTGCAATGTGTTTTTGGTATTGGCTTTTGCAAGTTCAACAGCACTTTCTTTTTCCTTTTCTGCAAGAGCAAGTCGATTATTTAATTCCTCTTCGAATTGATGGTCTCTAACTTGTTTCACAATATCAGCGAATCCAGCTTCATCTACTTTGAAAGCTTTTTTGCAATTTGGACATATTATTTCATTCATCTTAAAACTAATTTTCAAAACTTGACAAAATTAATTTGCCAAATTGGACTAAATCGTCATATGTTATTATTTGTATTGAATTCAAATTTGAGTTCAACATTCTTAAACTATCTTTTTCTTCTTCCTTAAAATCAATGCTTCTACCGATAATAATCTTAACACGTGGCATAATCACCTTCACTTCATATTCTTTTTCGATGTTAAGTTTGTAGTCTTGTAATTTCTGCAAGTAAAATAGACTCTGACCAATTACTTGGGAAAGACTTGTGTGAGGATAAAAACATTTATGGCTATCATCAAATCTAAATAATTCGTGTCGAGGTCTTTTTAGTTCTATCAAATCTAAATATCCGTCAACTGATTCCATTAATAAGTCTCCCTCACTAAACAATGCTATTTTTCTCGAATCGTGTTTTTTAATATAATCGATTCCAAAAACCCATAGATTGGACTCTATCCAATTTTGAAAAATTTTTTCTGGCTGACCAGCTTTATACTTAACTAACTCTTCGTGATTTTCAATTGTAGTCGTAATGCTACCTTCTATTTCAAGTTGAATTAACTTTTCTAGATTTTGAATTTCTGTATTAACTCGCTTGTGCTGGAATGCTCCGTGAAGATTTTCAATTTCCAATTCAGACAAGGATTCTAATAATCCTTTGATTTTTTCCTCAGATTCAAACTTCTCTAAAAGCTGAAGAATTGTTTCTAAATCGCTACTTCCAAGCTTTTCTAGTATTAGATTGATTTCATCTGTGGTTTCAATGAATTTTGATGATTTTGTTTTACCAT
The DNA here is from genome assembly GCA_964609215.1 of uncultured Flavobacteriales bacterium. Taxonomy (GTDB): domain Bacteria; phylum Bacteroidota; class Bacteroidia; order Flavobacteriales_D; family JABDKJ01; genus JABDKJ01. Next base: position 173,195 of record CAZSQZ010000003.1, on the reverse strand, counting down.
CTTTAACTATCGTGATTAAGTTCAAATGATTATAAAGATTACGAATATCCTCTATATCAAGTGTTTCAGTAAATATTGGAATTCCGTCACTATTAAAAGCGTAGAATTGCAGTGTCATATTCTCGTCAGCAATATCTCCTTTAATATTGGCAAAGTTGGCCATTAATTTGACCTTACCATTATTAAATAATTCTTTATGATATGCTACACTCATTAAACTTTGGCAATTGTGTTTTTGTAATTGTCTGATTCTGGATTATATCTTTTTTCCATTTCTCCAGTTTCCTCATTCAATTTTTCATATAGTGGCTCAAAATTAGGTTCGCTTTCCAGAACTTCAATATTTGATAAGTCGGTTATAAAAAACTGTCTAAAATCTGGAAATGGTTTCTCTAAGCGACTATCGGAAACTCCACCTGTTTGAACAAGGTCTAATTTTGTCTTTGATTCTTTGTTAGGGTTTTTATATTCGAAAATATATAAAGCGTGCGGATTACCTATTCTTTTACCAGCAGTTTTACCTTGTTTATTGTATTCAAATGATATTGGTTTTCGGTTTTCAATTGCGGATATAAGTTTTTCCATGTTGGTCATAATAATTATCTTTTTATTGTCTTTAACTTGCACATAACCAGTTACTAAACGAATATTCCCGCTTTTAAACGTTAATGGTCCGGTACAAATGAATAAGTAGTTTTTCTCCAAATATAATAGATAATTTAAATCCTATTTTACCTGTTTTCCTGAGCCCAAAAAGAAAAAACAAATCCTCCTCTTTGCACCATAAATAATTCTTAATTTCACGGCCTTAAAATTTGGTGATATGAGTTACGATCTTATTGTTGTTGGAAGTGGTCCAGGTGGTTATGTTGCAGCTATTAGAGCTTCGCAATTGGGTTTAAAAACAGCTATTGTTGAGAAAGAATCTTTAGGCGGTATTTGCTTGAATTGGGGCTGTATTCCTACTAAAGCTTTGCTAAAAAGCGCCAACGTATTTCAGTATATTTCTCATGCTGAGGATTATGGCATATCTGTAGGTGCTCCTAAAGCAGATTTTAAAGGAATGGTATCCAGAAGTAGAGATGTTGCCAATGGCATGAGTAAGGGTGTTCAGTTCCTGATGAAGAAAAATAAGATCGATGTTATCAATGGTTTCGGTAAAGTATTGGCCGGGAAAAAAGTGGAAGTAACGGATGACAAAGGAAAGGCCAGTATAGTAGAGGCTAAAAATATCATTATTGCAACTGGAGCAAGAAGCCGTCAATTACCCAATTTGCCTCAAGACGGAAAAGTAGTTATCGGATATCGTGAAGCGATGACATTGCCTTCCATGCCAAAGAAAATGGTGGTGGTAGGTTCTGGAGCAATAGGTTCTGAATTTGCGTATTTCTATAATGCAATAGGGGTAGACGTAACCCTTGTAGAATACTTACCCAATATTGTTCCAAATGAAGATGAAGAAGTTTCAAAAGCTTTGATGCGTTCATTCAAGTCACAGGGAATCAATGTCATGACCAATTCTTCTGTGGAAAAAGTTGAAGTAAAAGGGAAAAAGGCGAAAGTGACGATTCAAACTAAAAAGGGAACAGAAACAGTTGATTGCGATGTTGTGCTTTCTGCAGTTGGAATTGAAACGAATATTGAAGGAATTGGTTTAGAGGATGTTGGAATAGTGACGGACAGGGGAAGAATCATTGTCAATGACTTTTACCAAACCAATATTCCTGGTTATTATGCCATCGGAGATTGCACACCAGGTCCTGCTTTAGCACACGTTGCTTCTGCCGAAGGGATTATTTGTGTGGAGAAGATTGCTGGAGAAAATCCTGAAGCATTGGACTATAAGAATATTCCGGGTTGTACCTATTGTTCTCCAGAGGTCGCATCTGTGGGTTATACAGAGAAGCAAGCCAAAGAAGAAGGTTTGGATATTAAGATCGGTAAATTTCCATTTTCAGCATCTGGAAAGGCTTCTGCTGCTGGACATAAGGACGGTTTTGTCAAACTCATCTTCGATGCAAAGTATGGCGAATTGTTGGGTGGTCACATGATAGGAGCCAATGTGACGGAGATGATAGCTGAAATTGTTTCCATTAGAAAGTTGGAAACTACCGGACATGAAATCATTAAGACTGTTCACCCTCACCCAACTATGAGTGAGGCAATAATGGAGGCAGCAGCAGCAGCTTATGATGAAGTTATTCATCTATAAGTTGCGAATCCAAATTCTTAATAGAAAAAAGTAATTTTTTTTAGATAGTCTGATTAAATTGCCGCATGGCAAAATCAGAAAAATTATCCATCCTCAATGAACAAGGTCTTTCATTGGATGCTAGATTAGATTTCCCTTTAAATCAAAAACCAAAAGCCTTTGCAATTTTTGCACACTGCTTTACCTGCAATAAGAATCTTACTGCAGTAAGAAACATTAGCAGAGCTCTAAACGCAGAAGGAATTGCGGTTTTGCGTTTTGATTTTACAGGCTTGGGTAGGAGTGAAGGTGATTTTGCAGATACCAATTTCACGTCTAATATTCATGACTTACATAAAGTAGCGGACTTCCTAACAGAGCATTATGAGGCTCCTCAAATAATGTTAGGACATTCATTGGGAGGAACTGCAACACTTTTTGCAGCTACTGAGATAGATTCAGTAAAGGCAGTATGTACCATTGGTTCTCCTTCAATGCCTGAGCATGTAACCCATCTTTTTAGTTCTGTTCAAGGCGAATTAGTTGAAAAGGGTGAAGCAATGGTCAATATCGGAATGCAGAAGATCAAGATAAAACAACAGTTTGTTGAAGATCTTAAGCAAAAGGATATTAACGATGTGGTGACACGAGATAAAAAATCTCATCTGATTATTCATTCACCACAAGACCAAGTTGTAGGGATAGAGAACGCAGGTGAACTTTACGATTTGCTCAAGCATCCGAAGAGCTTTGTTTCTCTGAATGGAGCAGATCATATGATGTCTAATCCAAATGATTCCATCTATGTCGGTAAGCTAGTTGCAACATGGGCATTGAGGTATTTAGATTTGCCTGAGGAAGAAGTTTTGAGATCGCAACATCAAGTAGCGGTAAGGTTAAACCAGAAAGATAAATTCACCAGTGATGTGAGTCTTGGAAAGCATAATTTAATTGCGGATGAACCGGAATCCGTAGGTGGTAATGATTACGGTCCTTCTCCTTATGAGTTGGTTTCTGCAGGTCTGGGAGCGTGTACGGTAATGACTTTACACATGTATGCGCAAAGAAAGAAATGGGACTTGGAAGAGGTAGTGGTTCATGTTGATCATGGAAGAATTCATGCAAAAGACTGTGAAGAGTGTGAAACGAATACAGGACAAATAGATACCTTCAAAAGGAGTCTGACATTCAAAGGTAATTTGGATGATGCTCAGAGACAGCGATTAATGGAAATTGCAGATAAATGCCCTGTTCACAAGACTTTGGAAAATGCTTCAAAGATTGAAACATTGATGATTTAACAGAATTAACTCTTCTTTAAATTTCATAATCATTACCCTTTATTCGCTTTAGGATAGCATTGAAGAATTTTTTAAAAACCTTTCTGAATTTATCTCGAATGATAAGAGCAGTTATTTCTCCCATAGGTATCCAGAGTAGGTAGGAAATTGCTCCCAAATTAAGAATAGAATCAGCATCCCAATCAAAAATTTTGCTGCAAATGGTCAATACTAGAATGACCAGAACTGCAATTAAAGGATAGCCAATTAATCGAGAAATAATGGCCAAGGAAAGCCAGTACATAAATCGAAAAAAATCCTTTCCTGTGACCTTTTTATTGATATCGGCTCTGGCGTTTTTCTTATGTTCATCAGGATGGTCTTTTAACCAATCCTTATCTGAATCATAACTTTTTTCGCTTAGTATTTTTGGTTTCTTATTGATAGCTGTTATTCCTTAATTATTTTTTTGATCAGAGATTCCTAAAATCATTAGGTGGGAAATAATTTCCCCCCGCTTCTATCTCTTGTTTTCGACCCTCCAAGAAAATCATCTTCATCTCTATTTGCCATGGGCTTAAATAGAAATCCTGCTGCTACGCCAAATACGAAGCCTCCAATATGCGCCCAATAGGCAACTCCACCACCGTCAAAACCTTCACCTCCGCTTAGAAAGCTCAGTCCGCCAATACCATTTAAAAGTTGATATCCAATCCAAATTCCCAACGCCAGATAAGCTGAAATGTGGAAGCTGCGAAGAATATAGATGACAAGAATTTTAATTTGAGATTTTGGAAACATAACTAAGTAGGCTCCCATAACTGCACTAATTGCTCCAGACGCTCCAACCGTTGGAATAGTCGATAAAGGCTCGATGATAATATGAGCATAAGAAGCTGCTAAACCTCCCATGAAATAGAAAATAACAAATTTAAAGCTGCCGATTGTAGCTTCTATATTGTCTCCAAAAATCCAAAGGAAAACCATATTGCCTATCAAATGCATCCATCCGCCATGCATGAACATACTGGTGAAAAGGGTGAAATACTCATTGCCTTGAGAAATTTGTGCTGGAACTGAAGCGTATTCAGGAATCAGCAAATTTCCACTAGGATCCATCAATTGAAAAATCCAGGCAATAATATTAATGCCTATGAAACTATAAGCAAACAAAGGTTTGTGACCGCCAACAACTTGAGTATCTCCTATTGGAAAGAACATAATTTGAAACTTAGTTTAAATCCATTACTGCTTTGTTGCTGTACCCGCAACTTGAACAAAAACTCCAGCATCTTCTGTATTTAAGGTATAATTGATTTCATCTCCACTTCTCTCAAAATTCTCAGATCCAATAAAACAATCTCCAAAGGGTAGGTCTTGAAGATTGGTTAGGATTAGGGAAGTTTCACTCACCGTAGCTTCTAAAGGAACACATTCCACAAAATTTGTAATTTCAACTGTGTTAGCTCCAAGTTTTGTAATACTAATATCATAGTTGAATGTTATACTCATTCCTGAAACTGTTCTTATTTCCTCAACATCCCAAAACCCGACATAAGAATCTGCAATGTCAAAAGTGCAGGAACCATCATCTTCCGTTGCTTCGGAATTAAAATTATTCGCATTTGAGTCCGTGCAGCCAGAAACACTTTTCTCACAAGAGCTGAAAAAAAGAATCAATGAGAAAAAAGAGAATAAATAAAAGGATTTTGTCATTTGATTAATTTCTGTAAATCTATGTATTCCCAACAAACTAAACTCCAAATTGATTGAGATGATGATCTAAGTGCTTATAAGCTGCCCATCCTCTTTCAGCTCTGCTCATATTTCCAAAAAGAGTGTGTGTTATACTTTTTGAATCTTCAATGCGCTCATTTTGCATGTTTTGTAATGCATTAACCAGACGGGTTTTTTCTGCAGTAAAGTCCTTTTTAGATTCCACTATATATTGAGGATGTGTTTTGGAATTTTTAGGATAAGGTTTTTTACTGATAACAGATTTCTTAATGAAACCTTTAAACAGTTTTAAAAGAAAAGGAGTGTCTTTTAATGCTTTGCCATTCAATACTTCTTGAACTTCAGCGCAGTGCGCTAACATTTGTGAAATGTCCATTGTTCCCCATTGTGCAGTATTCTCCATACCCAAATTTTCAATTCTAGCCAGACAGGACTTAAAATCTTCTTCCTTGAATAAATCTCCATTTTTCATGAATTAAAACTAATGATATAAAACACATTTTGCCATCTATCCATTTAATTTTCCATTCAACAATTTCTATTCACCTTGGCGTAACATTCCGTAACTTGACTCGTCTTCCTCTCGAATTGGAGCCAATTTTATTTGTTTTTAAAAATTAAAAAAGAATTTAAAATCATGAAAAAGATATTAGGAATATTCGCTTTAGTCCTGCTAAGCTCGGGATTAATAGCTCAAGACAATGCAATAGGAAAGTACTTCACAGAATTTCAGGGAGATGAAAATTGGTCAAAAATCTCTATTTCAGGAAAGGTATTTGAAATGACTGCTTACATAGAGTCAGATGATAAAGACCTTGAAGAGATTAAAGATTTTGCTTCAGGCGTAAAAGGCCTCAAGGTTATTTTTAATGATCAATTGGCCAATGCGAAATCCATGTATCCAAATGCGTGCAAGAAAGTGGCAAATGATTATGAAGAATTGATGTCTGTTGATGATAAAGACGGAAAATTTACTTTTTACATTGACGAAAGAAATGGAGTGGTAAATGAGTTTGTGGTTGTTGGAACCGAAGATTCATTACTCGCAGTGGTATCTGTTGTTGGAAAAATGGATTTAAAGCAACTCAGCAATATTTCCAAAAAAGTGCAAATGGAGGGTTTTGATTATGTCAATAAAATGAATGACAATGGAGCAAACAAAATTAAAATCTACCCAAATCCAGTTGCAGAGGGAAGTATTGTTGATGTGGAGATTCCCAACGAATTAGATGGTGCAGAACTGAATATCTATGATATGAGAGGAAAGAGAATTAAGTCTCAAAAAATTACGAGCAATAAGGTTTCTATTCCTTTGAATAATGTGAGCAGTGGAACCTATATTATGGAGTTTGTTAAAGGAGATTCTTCCATTAAGAAGAAGTTAAACATCAATTAAATCATAGGGCTACAAAACATAGAAAGCTTTAAAGTGACTTCTTCCGAATTTAAGCAACTCATACTTCCATTAAAGAACAAACTGTTTCGCTTTGCGCAATCATTTGTATGCAGAGAAGACGCAGAAGATGTTGTTCAGGATGTAATGATTAAATGTTGGGAGGATATTGAGGATCCGAATAACATTGATAATATGGAAGCCTTCAGTATGAAAATGGTTCGGAATAAGTCACTTGATAAACTAAAGAAGAAGGGACGAAATTATTTACAAGTAGTAGATCAATACAATCTCTCTTCAGGAACAAAGAACCCTTATGAGGAAACCAAAGAAAAAGAATCGATTAGTCAAATTAGAGACATCATTCAATTGCTTCCTCAAAAACAAAAAAATGTGATTTTACTTAGAGATATAGAAGGCTATAGCTATAATGAGATAGGGGAAACTTTGGACCTTAGTATAGATCAAGTAAAAGTTAATCTGCATAGGGCAAGAACTTATGTAAGAAAGCAAATGGTAAAGATCAATGAATATGGATTATCATAGAGTCAAAGAATTAGTTGAGCTCTTTTGGAATGGAAAAACGAGTGATCAAGAAGAACAAGAACTCAAAGCTTATTTTTCTTCAAACAAAAGTCCGGAAGAGTTTAAGGAAACAGCAAACTATTTTAGGTTCGCTTCTTTTGAGCAATCAAACAATGGTTTGGATTTGAATTTTGACCAACGTGTTTTAAAAACAATTAAACCCAGAAAAAATAATGCGAGACTTTTTCTAAGAATCGCAGCTGGTTTTGCTTTGCTGTTTGCAATGTTCTTTTTTATGCAATCCTTAGATGGTCCAGATAATCCAGAAATAGTAAAAGTGGAGGAAAGCATTGAAGATACTTATAATGATCCTCAACAGGCTTATGATGAAGTCAAAAGGGCCTTAATGATGGTCTCTGGTAAAATGAATAAGAGCAAACAATATGGCAAAGAGTTAAAAAAATTTAACCATGCCAAGAAAGAAATTAGATTAAATAAAGAAAATTAAATTTAGAATAATGAAGCGCCTAATTTTTACAATAACAGCTGTCTTTGTGCTATGTAGCAGCTTTACATTAAATGCGCAAACCAATGCTATTGATCGGTATTACGATAAGTATGCAAATGATGAAACGTTCACTAAGGTCTCTATTTCCAGTAAGATGTTTAGTCTCTTTACCAACTTTGATATGGAAGATGAGGCTGAGGATCAAGTAGTAGAGACCATATCCAAATTAAAAGGATTGAAAATGCTCATTGCAAATGAGTATCCTCAAGCAGAACAGACCTATAAAGAAGCCATTAGCTTTCCAAAAAAGAATATGGAGGAATTGATGATCGTAGAGTCAAAAGACCAAGAACTCATCTTTTTCATTTCTGAAACAGAGGGTATGATAAGTGAGCTATTAATGATTTCCTATGAGAAGGATCATTTGATTATCCTGTCTTTAGTGGGAGATATCGATTTGAAAGAATTGTCTAAACTCAGTTCTAAAATGGATATAGATGGATTTGATCAACTAGATAAATTGGAGGGCAATTAAGATGAGAAAGATTATACTATTGTTTTCGTTTTTGGGACTCGTTTCTGTTTCCTTCTCACAGTCGGATTTTATAGAGGAACTGGAGAAAAATGCAAAGCTGGGAGACAAGCTATATTTTTATGAAAGCTATATCAGAGCACTTAATATGGATGGTAATCCAGATTTCTATAAGCTGGTGCAGGACGTGGAGTATATTAAGGTGATACGCTCACAATATGAGGGTGATAAAGCGATAGAAGACTATAGAAGCTTGCAAAAGTCCATCTTAGATGAAGGTTTTGAAGAAGTCATGTCCTTTGAAGATAAAGTAAAGGGTAGAGCAAGTATTTACCTCTTTGAAAAAGAAAATCAAAAATCGCAATGGGTTGCCTTTGTTAATAAAGATGGAAGAACAGCTGCTTTGGTTATGAACGGTAATTTGAATTTGGAGTATATGAAAGGTATTTCCGCATTAAATCAGGAAATGCTGGAGAATTACATAAATGAAACAAACTTTGGTGGAGACTGGGACTAAGGAAGTATTACGCACAAACAAACTGCATAAAAACTATGGTAACTTAACTGCACTAAACAGTGTAGATTTAACCATAGAACAAGGGCAGGTTTTTGGTTTGTTAGGACCAAATGGAAGTGGTAAGACTACTGCATTGGGATTGATACTTGGTGTGACCAATGCAAGTTCAGGTTCTTATAGGTGGTTTGGTAAGGATGATTCGCATGAGAATAGAAAAAACATTGGAGCCATTCTGGAGAAACCCAACTTCTATGAAACTTTTAATGCATTAAAGAACTTACAAATCAGTGCTAGAATAAGAGGAGTTGGTCATTCCAGAATAGATGCCGTTCTAAAACAGGTCGGTCTTTTTGAACGAAGAAATGATCCTTTCAATACCTATTCCTTAGGAATGAAGCAAAGGCTAGCCATAGCTTCAGCTCTTTTAACAGATCCAGATGTTTTGATTCTTGATGAGCCAACGAATGGCTTAGATCCGCAAGGTATTTCAGATATGAGAGCTTTGATTTTAGAAATTTCTACTTCTGGTAAAACCATCATTTTGGCAAGTCATTTATTAGACGAAGTTCAAAAGGTATGCAGTCACTTTGGCATTTTGAAAAAAGGTAATCTGTTGCATGTGGGAAGGGTAGACGAAGACTTGGGAGAAACTGTTTATATAGAAGTTGGTTCTGCTGATATCCATAAGCTAGAATCAGAAATTAAATCCCATCCTAAATATATTTCACATAAACACTTGAAAATTGGTTTAGAAGTAAAACTAGAAGAAGGAGCAAGCCCAGCAGATTTAAATGAATTCTTAACCAAAAAAGGCATCGTTCTTTCTCATTTGGTCATGAATAAAAAGACATTGGAGCAACAGTTTTTAGAAATATTAAGCAGCAAGAATTGAAAAGACTTTTTCTCATAGAATATTATAAGGTGAAAGACACCAAATACTTTTGGATTTTTTCCATTTTATTTTTGGTTTTCCTTTTGTCCATTCCGATTGGATCTAAGTTTATGTTGGACTATATGTCCAGACAAGCAATGGATTTAAACGGTGTTGATTTGTTTAGACTTCCCATTTTTGACTTTGTAGATATATGGCAAAACCTAACCTGGGTATATAAATTCGGAGCAATATTGTTGGGCTTTATAACGGTCATTTCAGTTTCTAATGAATACAGGTATGGAACCATTAAACAGAACATTATTGACGGATTAAGCAGAAAGGAGTTCCTGCTTTCAAAAATGAGTTTCATTGCCGTTTCCAGTGCTATTTACTGTCTGCTTATATTAATTATTGGTTTGATAATGGGCTTTGCTTGGTCCGCTGTAACTGATATTTCATATATCATAAAGAACATTGAATTTGTTTTAGCTTACTATTTGGTTTTGGTAGGCTTTCAACTGTTTTCACTACTCATAACTTTGCTTATTAAGAGATCTGGAATTGTCATTCTTCTTTTGCTCTTTTATTTTATTCTAATAGAAGGAATCTTATGGATGATGCTAACTTTTAAGTATGAAATAGATTGGGCTTGTAGTTTACTGCCTATGAGAGGAATGTCAGAGATCATTAGTAACCCCTTTCCAAAGTATTTTTTCCAGCAAGTAGAAACCAATGTTCCATGGACAGGTGCTCTGGTTAGTCTCTCATTTATAGTTTTTTATAGCTTTCTTTCCTTTTGGGTTTTTACTAAAAAAGACATTAGATAGCCTATCCATTTTCAAATAAAATGTGCTAAAAAAAGAACCCTTACGTTATTTTTTCGTGATATCAGAAATGTACATTTGTCTTAATCATGAAAAAGAACATATCACTACTAGTTTTAATAGTATCCTGTACGCAGTCTTTTGCGGGCTCAGGTTGGGTTAAGAAAAAGGGTGAAACGTATCTTAAACTCAATCAATATTGGGTGACCAGTCAGGGAGGATATTTTGATGCTGATGGAATCTTAGATCCTTTTCGACAATCGAGCTTGTTTACTACCAGTCTTTATGGAGAAACAGGATTATCAGAAGGCTGGTCTTTTGAATTTTATGTTCCACTTTTTTCAACCAATACCTTAAGCATTAGTGATGAAATGGGAAATGAAATTTTCACCGATAAAATTAGTGGTATTGGTGATTTGAATTTGGGTGTGAAACAGTCATTAATTGATCAAGACGCCTTTGCCCTGTCGGCAACATACATGCTTGGTTTACCGTTAGGTTTAAACTCGGGTGGTGATGATGGAACCCTTTTCACGGGTGATGGCGAGCTCAATGCTAATTTCCGCTTGGATGCAGGAATTCCTTTCGGCCTTGGGAAATTTGGAGGATATTTTAATGCCAATGTTGGTTACAACATGAGAAGCACCATATTCTCAAATGAGTTCGCTTTTGGAACGGAGCTGGGTCTTTCCGCCTTTGAAAGTAAATTTTGGATAATTACCCGATTGAATGGTATTGAAGCCACGAAAACGGGCGCGAATACGGAAGGTAATCTTTTTGCATCAAATGTAAATTTTGTGAACTATTCCGTTGAAGCAAATATGTATTTATCAAACGAATTGGGCCTTTCTGTTAATTATGTTGGTAATGTGTCTGGTGCTAATGTATTGATTACACCTGCATATAATGTTGGATTGTTTTTAGATTTAAAATAAGTAATTATGAAAAAGTATTTTGTTTTCTCTATCGTTGTATTGTTAAGCTTAGTCTTAATTTCATTCAAGTCTAACCCGAAAGATCAAGATAAGGAACTTGGAAAAGTTTCTTGGTACAGAAACTATGATGAAGCAGTTTTGAAAGCCAAAGAATTGGATAAACCTATCTTTCTATTTTTTCAGGAAGTTCCCGGTTGTTCTACCTGCAGAAACTATGGATTCAATGTAATGAGTGATCCAATAGTGGTTGATTTGGTCGAAAATGAATTCGTTCCTCTTTGTATTTTTAATAATGAGAAGGGACATGATAAAGAAATCTTAGATAAGTATAATGAGCCCAGTTGGAATAATCCAGTAGTTAGAATATTAGATAAGTCGGGCAATAGCTTGAAGCGAATCAATGGTAAATACAGCACCAAAGAGGTTTTGAATGAGACCATTGATGTAATGAATAAGAATAATTATTCAGTTCCTGCTTATGCATCGCTTTATCAAGAAGAATTAAATACTTCAAAAAAGGAGAGTCACTATTTTCAGATGTACTGCTTTTGGAGTGGAGAAGGAAAATTAGGAGATGTTGACGGAGTAGTTTCAACTGAACCAGGTTGGATGAATGGTGCAGAAGTAGTTTGGGTAGAGACGGATGCTAATTCAGTAAGCAAGGATGAAATAAAAAAGATCGGTGAGAATAAAGGATTAAAGTATTTAGAAAACCCATCTGACTTTAGAGTGGATAAAGACCCTCAGTATTATTTAAAGAATTCTAAATTTTCGAGTATTCCTTTATTAGAAATTCAGAAGTCAAGAATAAACTCTGCATTATTCAATAAACAAGATGCAACAGCCTATTTAAGCCCTTCACAAAAAGAATGGTTGACAAAAATGAGTTCCGGTAAAAGTCTTTATGATTCAGATTTCAATAAAACTTGGTGGAATTTGAAAGGGCTTTAATTATTAATTTAATTCTCAGTTTAAAATCGCAATTTGTTAAATTCGTGCCAAAGATGTAATGGCATGGAAACAATGATTAGCAAATGGACATCGCAAGAGGCGATGGATTTAGAAGACAAGTACGGAGCGCATAATTATCACCCGCTTCCGGTTGTTTTAAGCAGGGGAGAAGGAGTGTACCTATGGGATTGTGAGGGAAAAAAGTACTATGATTTCCTTTCAGCTTATTCAGCTGTAAATCAAGGACATTGTCACCCGAGAATAATTAATGCACTCAAGGAGCAAGCAGAAAAGTTAACACTGACTTCCAGAGCTTTTTACAATGATGTTTTGGGAGAATATGAGAAGTACATTACCTCTTATTTTGGTTACGATAAAGTTTTACCAATGAACACAGGTGTTGAAGGTGGTGAAACAGCAAATAAGCTGGCAAGAAAGTGGGCGTATAAAGTAAAAGGAGTTGAAGAAAATAAAGCGAAAATTGTTTTCGCTGATGGAAACTTTTGGGGAAGAACACTTGCGGCTATTTCCACTTCAAATGATCCCGATTCTTACAGTGATTTTGGCCCTTATATGCCAGGGTATGTAAACGTGCCTTACAATGACTTGAATGCTTTAGAAGAGGAACTAAAAGATCCTAATTGTGCTGCATTTATGGTAGAGCCTATTCAAGGTGAAGCAGGAGTGGTAGTTCCAGATGAGGGATATTTGGCAAGTGTTAGAAAGCTGTGCACACAATACAATGTTCTATTCATCGCTGATGAAGTACAGACAGGCATTGCCAGAACTGGGAAAATGTTGGCAACCGATTATGAAGATGCCAGACCAGACATTCTTATTTTAGGTAAAGCCCTTTCAGGTGGAGTATTTCCTGTTTCTTGTTGCCTAGCGGATGATGAAGTAATGATGCAAATAAAGCCGGGACAGCACGGTTCTACGTTCGGAGGAAATCCTTTGGCATGCGCAGTAGCCAAGGAAGCTTTAGAAGTAGTTAAGGATGAAGATCTTGCTGGAAATGCATTTAGACTAGGGAATATTTTTAGAGCTGAAATGCAGAAAATGGTAGATAATAGTAGCATGGTAAATTTAGTCAGAGGAAAGGGATTGCTCAATGCAATTGTTATTAATGACACTGAAACCAGCAAAACAGCATGGAATATATGCGTTCAACTGAAAGAAAACGGGTTACTTGCAAAACCAACGCATGGAAACATCATTCGTTTTGCTCCGCCCTTGGTTATGAATGAAGAACAATTGATGGACTGTTGTGATATCATTACCAACACCATTGAAAATTTTCCTAGTTAGTTCGCAGTACTTTCTAAAAAATTTGGTAACAAAAAAGCCTGTTCATTTGAACGGGCTTTTTTAATTTTATAATGGGCAGATTACTTTGCAAGCAAAATCATCATGCTCAACTCAAACTCATCGTAGATTGTTTTATCACCTAAATTGTCAAAAAATGATCCAGATCCATATTTTACATTGTATTTAGATCTGTCAATAATCATATCAATCTTAGCACCTCTTCCATCTTTCACCTGAGCGTTAAAAGTCTCAGAATGCTTTGTACCTTTTATCTGTAAATCACCGGTTACCTTGTAGTCACCTGGTTTTCCTCTTGAAACCACATTTGTGATTACAAAAGTAGCCGTTGGATGTTTTTCAACACCAAAGAAATCCTCAGATTTTAAATGTCCAATAAGCTTTGCTCCACTTTCCGCGTCTAAATCTGTACAAACGATTGATTGCATATCTACAACCACTTTTCCACCGGTTAACTCATTCCCTTCAAATGTTAAAAATCCTTCTTTTACATTTATAGTACCAGAATGCTCTCCAGTTACTTTTTTTCCAATCCATTTAATACTAGATGATTGGGCGTCTACCGCTTTATTAACAGGTTCAACTGTTGTAAAAGCAAAGCCGATAAGTCCGACTAAAGTTGCTACGAATAATTTCATAATTTTGAATTTATATTTTAATTAATTATTTCCTCATTTTATCCAGCAATCTGCTTAACTCAATTGCTTCTTTATCGCTTAAATTGCTGAAGCTAGATTGCCATTTATTAAGTTCCCCGTCTATCTTCTCCAATAAATCAGAAGAATTCTTTGTTAAATAAACATCAACCTTTCGTTGATCATTGGGACAGACATTCTTATCTACTAATCCCTTTTTAAATAAACGATCAACTATTCTGGAGACATCGCTCATCTTGTCCAACATTCTATCTCTAATATCCGAAGTAGAAATGGCTTTTTCAGCCCCTCTAAGTATTCTAAGAATATTATACTGTTTAGAAGTTAGATCATATTTCTTAAAGAACTCTTTCTGAACTGTTGCTAACCAGTTATTGGTATACACCAAATTCACCATGGCCTTCTCAAAATTCGAGCCAAAAGGTTTGATTTGTTTTATCTCATTTTCAATCTTCACGATACAAACATAATGTTTAAACATCAATGTTGCAACATTGAAAATAATATTTTTCTAGTGAATGATGTAAAATACAGTAATACAGACTTTTATAAATGCAATCCGCACTCGGTTTTAGGAGAGTTATTCCATCGTCCACTTCGATCTTCTCCCGGAACAGTGCAATGAAAACAACCAATACTTGAGTAGCCCTTAGATTTTAAAGGGTGAAAAGGCAGATGATGTTTACTGATAAACTCATCTCTACCGTCAAAATCAATATCTAAAAGAGGGTAGAACTTTGTTATGATGTCTCTTTGCTCAAAAAAGTTCAATGAATTTCTAAAATCACTTTGCCATTTCATCAGACCAGAAACCCAAATCTTATAATTTGTTTTAATGTGTTGCAAAGGTTTAACCTTATTAATATGACAACATCTATTAGGTTGATTGTTCCACATTTCTGTATCTAAAGTAAGTTTATGATCCTGTTTATTTGCTGAAATGCTTTCAATATTTAAATCATATAACTGAGTTAAGTATTCCTTGTAGATCAATGTTTCTTTAAAATGATAACCTGTATCAATAAAGTAGATCTTTTGATTTTTGTTAATATCTGAGAATACCTTTAAAAGAAAGGCAGAAGTAGCAGCAAAGCTTGAAGTTAGCATGATCTCATCTTCGCTAAAATCAATGTAAAGCTGTTCTACTCTTTTATAAACATCCAGAGAAGCGTAGGTTTTGTTTAGTTTTTCTAAATCCAAATTATGTTCAATATTCACCACTGCAATTCAATTTCTTATTCCTAATTTGAGATACTTTGCAAATATAGTGTCATTTTTTGCCTTTTCATGATTCAATTATTTTCAAGCCCTGTTGTTCATATTGATGTCATTACATCTAAAATCTAGATTTTCTATTTTGCATCCTTAAAGAATGAGAAATGAATACTTCAATCCCTAGATACCTTATTGCAATGGCTATACTTCTTTTTGCATGCAATAAACAATCAAAACCGACTGATCCGATAAAAGGTCTTTGGACACTTTTTTCAATGGAGAAAAAATCAGATGATGGAAGCTGGGAGGATTGGAATGGGGGCATGCAAGGCTACCTGCTCTACGATGGAACGGATAACATGGCTTTACACTTAAGTACTAAAGACTTTCACGATTATGATAATGAATACGCCAATTTTTCGGATACCATTTCCATTGAAGATCTAAAACACATAACAAACACCTATTACTATATGGGTAAGTACAATTACGATTATGATGAAGGGCTTGTGACACATCAAAGAATATCCCACTCAAACCCTAAAGATTGGGGTAAGAAGGTTGAAAGAAGATTCTCCTTTAGCGGAGATACTTTAATCATTGTTCCTGTTGAAGAATCGAATAGTTCGCTAAAATTAAAGTGGATTCAAAAACCGTAAAAGTTAAAAGAATATAAAACCTGTAATGATTATAGATTGATGTCGTTGGCTTTATAAAGAAGCCAAATGAAAGTAATTTTACCCAGTATTTTTTTAGTATTAATTGTTGTGAGTACAGGATTTAAAGAGAACCAGTTAAAATATCAACGTGTTAAAAACGCTTATGACCAGAAGGAAGAAGGTCTGAAGACCATTTGTAAGAACAAGGACATTGAATGGGAGAATCTTGAATTGTTTTTCAGAGCTTTGAAAAAGGAAAGACGCTTTGAAGTTTGGGCTAAGAATAAGAATGAAAGTGAATTTTTAAAACTGATTGAATATCCATTTTGTGCGTTTAGCGGAAAACTTGGACCTAAAAGAAAGCAAGGAGATTTTCAAATACCTGAAGGTGTTTATTTTATTGATCGTTATAATCCGCTGAGCAATTTCCATCTGTCTTTAGGGATAAATTATCCCAATAAAGCAGATAAACTAAACAGCAAAAGCCCTAGAGGTGGAGACATTTTTATTCATGGAGATTGCCAAACCATTGGCTGTATTCCCTTAACTGATGATAAAATAAAAGAGTTATACGTTCTTGCTGTTCAGGCGAAAGAAAATGGTCAAAGTCAAATTCCTATTCACATTTTCCCTTTTGATTTTTCAACCAATAAAATCAATGAAATGATTGCAGAAAATCAACTAAGTGAACATCGGTCTTTTTGGAATAATCTTTCTAAGGTTTATAATGATTTTGAAACCAAAAGAATTTTAAGAACCATTGATGTAAATTCTAGCGGTCATTACATTTTAAAATAAATCTCTGTTAGTTTTGCAATCCTTATATGACCAAAATTTACTGCATACCCGGATTAGGAGCTAATGAGAAAGTATTTGAAAGAATAGTGTTTCCAAATAACTATGAGAAAGTATGCTTAGGATGGATAGAGCCTGGGAAAAAAGAGTCCTTAAAAGATTATTCCATTAGACTTGCAGAGCCTATTGATACTTCTGAACCTTTTATTTTACTAGGTCTTTCTTTTGGAGGAATGGTGGCTACAGTCTTGTCTACCCTTATTCATCCCAAACAAACCATTCTTATATCAAGTGTAACTGGAAGAAATGAACTTCCCTGGTATTTCAGAGCTAGTGGCCGAATGCACTTAAATGCTCTTCTTCATATGAAAACTGCATTAAAAGCAGCGCCATTTGCACTAGATATAATGGGAGCTAGAACACCCACAGACAAAGAGTTTCTGAAGGAAATGATAGACCAAGCTTCGGTAAATTTGGTTCAATGGTCTATAGATAAGATCTTAAACTGGGACAATAGGTTAAGACCAAATGGCATTTTACAAATTCATGGGACACGAGACATGGTTTTACCTCATACCTATACACATGCAGAATATTTGGTTGAAGATGGAAATCACTTTATGATAAGAAATAAAGCAGAGCAGATTAACACCATTTTATCCAAGATTTTAGCTAAAAACTAAACAATCTGAATATTGGACTGTTCTCTAGGTATGTTTGGCTTATTCAAAAGGAAATCTGAAATAGATAAATTAAATGAAGCTTACGAGAAAATGCTTAAGGAAGCACATCGTCTTAGCACAGTAGATAGAACGGCAAGCGATGCCAAAGTAGCAGAAGCCAATCAAATCCTCAAAAGAATTGAAGAGTTAGAAAAAAAGCAATAGCTTTTTATAAATCTATAGATTGTACTATTAATCTATTCAAGCTTTTACAGGCACTTTCTTGTAATCCTTTTAAACACTTTCAACGAATTGTCAATTACTCTTATATAAAAAAGTCCTTTTTTCCATGTCTAAAACTTACTTTTGCCACGAGCTATAAACCCTATTTGACGAGGAGATTGAAGAATAACCTTTTTATATTATTCCTATTATTTTCATGTATTCTTAGTGCCCAGGAAGAGTTGAAAGAAACCGAGGCAATTGAGAAATTGATCATTCCCATAGAAAGAGAATCGGGAACATATATTCACCAAATAGATTCAGTTGATCAACTGCTCAATTATTCCAATTCTTTGGATGAGCTTTTTAGAAATTCAAGTGCATTCAATGTAAACAGCTTTGGAAATGGAAATATTAATACCTTTTCCTTTAGGGGCTTAAGAGGAGAAAATACTAGACTAGATTGGCATGGAATAAATTTGAATGCTCCTAGTACTGGCCTAACTGATTTGGCGCTTATAAGGTCAAGCTTATTTAAAAACATAACATTATTTAGCGATGAATTTCCAGGTAGTGTCATAAAGTTGGAGAATGAAGTTCCATGGAATGATAGGTCTTTGGAACTAGGTCTTGGTTTGAGTAGTTTTAATGGTTCTGATTACAGTGGAACCTATCATGTTGGAAATGAAGATTTTTATTCCAGAACACACTTGGACTATTTTAAAAAGGATAATGACTTTTTTTTCAGGAATACTGATTCCATAGGAAGAGTCAACCAACAAAGAATAAATACAGCTCATAATGGGTGGAATTTTCAACAAGATGTAGGATATATTAGTAGAGGCAGAAGTTCCAAGAATACCTATTCAGGACATATTTGGTATTCTAAATACGATAGGAATTTACCAAGTGATATTCGCTTGCCAAGTGCCTTTGCTAGTCAAGATGATAGGTCCTTTAAGTTGGCTTTGAAATCTGTGTTAGAGGATGGAGATTTTCAATGGTCAAATGTTCTTGGTTATATTAACGATAGGCAGGATTTTAGGGAAGATTCAATCATCAATTCTGTAGACTCTACCTCCTTTAATGCTGAGTATAACCAAAGGAGGATTCACTTGAATTCCAGTTTCCAGTATAAACTTGATAATTACTTTTTTAATGGTGGTTTAGAGCTGAGGACAATGAATGTCACTAGCACAAACTATGGTTTAATAAAACCTGAAAGTGCGGCTGGTTTCTGGGGTAAAGCGCAACGCAACTGGAATATGTCCAGATTGGTTTTTTCTATAAAACAGGAATTCAGCAGTGTTTATAAGGTTCCATTCAATACTTCCATTGGTTATGATCATTATTTCAAAAAATCTAAACTTTGGGCAGGTGTAAAGCGTTTGGGAAGAACAGCTACTTATGATGATTTATTTTTAAGAGGTATTGGAAATCCAGAGCTAGATCCGGAAAATGGATGGGCTTTTGAAACAGGTTGGCAATTGAGACCAGGAGATAATGCTGACCTTAACTTTAATATTTATCAGCAAAGCATTAAGAACTGGATTCAGGTAATACCAGATTCAGTGCTGGGCTTAAGACCAGTTAACTACAGTGAAGTAAGTGTGCGAGGTTTTAACTTAAACTACAAACAATTCTTCACCGGAAGCAATGCAGATTTCATGTCCAAAATATCCGTGTCTTATAACAACACGGAGCTTAAGCCACCTTCCTTGGGTTTAACTTTGAAAAGATTGAGTCTTGTTTATAGCCCAGAATGGACGGCACAAATCACACTTGCCCTATTAGATGGGCCAAGAAGGTTTGGTTATAGATCAAAATTTGTGGGTAGCCAGTTTACAGATGAATTGAATATGAATAGCATTCCCTATTCATGGATACATGATGTGTTTTTTGTCTCAGAAATAGCAGATAGGGTACAAGTAGCTATTCAAGCCAATAACCTAAGCAATGCAACTTATTTTAGCATTGACGGTTTTCCAATGCAAACCAGAAACTTTAGTATAAACCTTATTTACAGAACCGTAGGATCTGAAGACAAAGAAATAAGAGCTAAAACCAGAAGTAATAAAATTAAATTCAAGAAAAGGGGAGCGTGGTAAATTACCACAATCCTTAAATCCAAATTAGGCCAAGCCAGCTTCTCTTTGCATTTCTTTAACCGTTTGACGAGAACCATCAGGACTCCATCCCGGAGGGCCAAACGTATACATGAATCTTTCCTTCCATGTTTTCGAAGCCTTAACATCTTGCCAAATATTCACATATTCATGCGTAAGAATTTCTACAGGATTATCATTTTTTGGAGGGTGTAAGACACCAAAATCCGTTTCGATGTCTTCATTCAAATCCTGATAGGTTCCAAAAAGCTTGTCAAAGATGATAAGGTAACCTCCGTGATTTTTGTCTAGATACTCTAAATTTCTCGCGTGATGCACATGATGATGCCTTTGCGTATTAAATATCTTCTCAAAAATTCCCATTTTGGTTACGAAATGTGTGTGCAATTGGAATTGCCATAATGATTCTATCGCCATACATGCAATAACCATATAAGGGTTAAAACCAATCATCGGCATCCAGATGTAGAACAATGGTTTGTACAATAAAGTAAACCAACCATTTCTTATTCCAGTACCCAAATTAAAATGCTCAGAAGAATGATGCACAATATGTGCTGCCCAGAAAAATCGAATCTCATGATTGGCTCTGTGATACCAATAATAGGAGAAGTCATCACAGACCTGACAAATGATAAGAATTATCCAAGACCAACCAAAAGCCTTATAGCCCAGAAGATTTGTGGCAACCCCATCTACAACAGGATTAAAAAGGTCATACGTTAAAATGAATAATCCCAAGGTCATTGCTTTTGCAAAAAGCAACTGCAATGCAGATGCGCCTACACCCATAAAAGAGCTAGCGGCAAAATCTTTCCATCTGTATACATCGCGATCATATATAAGTGTGAAAACAATCTCAATGATGATGAGTGCAATAAAAATAGGACCTCCCCAGGTTAAAATGAAATTCTCCATGCGAAAATTTTAAGCAGCGAATATAAGTGAAATCTCTCTTTTTATTGGGATTTTTAATAAAACTGCGTTTTGTTTAGTGTTAATAGATTGCAAAAGAAGATTACTTAACAAATCAAGTCTTTACTGTTGCATATATTTTGCCTTTTTAGAGCCGCCATATAATTCAAACTTGTGAAATTTACATTTCAAATTTCCATTGTACAGCATGATTTTTCGAGAAGGCCTCAAGCCAAAACTTTTCATGGCCTCTAGGTTTGAGGTAATGACCCAGGCATTATAACCTTGGAAATTTTGTTTTAAGTGATTACCCATCTCCCTATACATATCTGAAGGATCTTCTTCATCAAAACGCTCTCCATAGGGTGGGTTTGTGATAACCACACCATTCTCAAATGGAGCTTCTAAATCTTTGAAATCCAAATTACTCAATTGAATACCTTTAGAAAAAGAGTAAGAGTCAAGCATTCTTCGAGTGTCATTATAGGTCCTTTTTGAAATTTCATTACCATGAATCTCAAGTTCCTTCAATGTTATATCAGCGTCCGCTTCCTGTTTTACCTCTTTCCATAGGTCCTCATCGAAGTGTCCCCAGTTCATAAACCCAAATTTTTCAATAAAAAAACCGGCAGGAATATTTTGAGCAAGCATGGCAGCTTCCATAAGTATAGTTCCGGAACCGCACATAAGATCCACCAGAGGTTTATCTTCTGTCCAGTCCGAAAGTTTCAGCATTCCAGCCGCTAGAACCTCACTGATTGGGGCTAAAAACATACCTTTTTTATATCCTCTTTTATGCAATGAAAACCCGCTGGTATCAATAGAAACGGTAACTGTTTTGTTGGAAATATGAATATTTAATCTGAAGTCGGGATCATCAAGATCGATGTTTGGTCGAGAACCAAACTTATCTCTTAACTGATCAACTATTGCATCTTTTGCTTTGAGCGCGATATATTTTGAATGGGTAAAATAATCTCCTTGAACAGTTGCATCTATAGCTAAAGTATCATTGGGCCCCAAATGATAAGACCAATCGTACTTTTGCATTTCCTTATAAAAGCGCTCTTCATGTCTAGCCTCAAATTCAAGAATGGGTTTGATAATTCTGAGCGCAGTTCGTAACATGTAATTAGCTTTGTAAATAAGTTTATTACTGCCTTTAAAAGAAACCGCTCTATTCAATTTAGTAACATGTTCACCACCAATAGCTTTTATTTCCTCAACCAAAAGATCTTCTAGGCCATAAGCCGTTTTCGCTACCAATTTCACGTGGCGAAAGTAAGGGAATTTAAGTAATAAAGCTCAACGGATTTTTTTTGAATAAAAAAGACAAGCTCAGGTATTAAATTCATTTATAAATTCGTTTTATATAAAATGAAATTGTGGGTTTAAACATCCCTAAAATAGACTTACCAAGACTAGTAGTAGTTGGCTGCGGTTTTGCAGGTCTAAAGCTTGTTCAAAAGATCAATAGTAAGCGCTATCAGACTGTTCTTTTGGATAAAAATAACTACCATACCTTCCAACCACTTCTTTATCAAGTTGCAAGCTCAGGTTTAGAACCGGACTCTATTGTATATCCCATCAGAAAAGTGTTTAAGGGAAAGAAGAATTTCCATTTTAGAATGACAGAAGTGGAAAGTGTGAATGTTGAAACAAAGGAACTGAAAACAAAAATAGGCATGCTTAAATATGATCTGCTTGTAATTGCAACGGGTGCAGTGACTAATTTTTTCGGAATAGATAATATTCAGAGGTACGGTTATACCATGAAAAGTCTAAGAGAATCCCTGGACTTGAGGAGTATAATTTTACAGAATTTTGAAAAAGCACTCAATACTACTGATCTATCGGTAAGAGACAGGTTGATGAATTTTGTTATTGTTGGGGGAGGTGCTACTGGTATTGAATTAGCGGGTGCTTTAGCAGAATTAAAAAGAAATATATTACCTAACGATTACCCTGACTTGGATATACGAAAGATGCAGATACATGTGGTCGAGGCATCTGATAGGGTATTATCTGGAATGAGTAAAAAAGCATCTCTAAGTTCACATAAATTTCTAAAGGATTTAGGCGTAAATATTTGGCTTAATACTTTTGTTAAAGATTATGATGGAAAGACAGTAGTCACTAACGATATTAGTTTCGAGGCGAACACCTTGATTTGGTCTGCCGGAGTAATTGGATCCCCCTTAAAGAATATAAACGCTTCTTTGAATAAAAATAGACGCATTAAAACTGATGAGTACAACAAGATTATTGGCTTTGATAATATTTTTGCAATTGGAGATGTAGCCTGCATTGAAAGTGAAATGGAAGGTAGGGGACATGTTATGTTGGCGTCCGTAGCAGGACAACAGGGAAATCATTTGGGTAAGAACTTAAATAATTTCGCAAAGAATAAGCAGATGAGGCCCTTTAAATATAAGGACAGGGGTACTATGGCAACCATTGGAAGAAATAAAGCAGTTGTAGATCTTCCATTCTTTCAATTTTCTGGTTGGCTTGCATGGTTTATTTGGATGTTTCTGCACTTAATGTTGTTGGTTGACTTCAGAAACAGGCTTATCGTTTTTGCTAATTGGAGTTGGAGCTATTTAAAATTTGAAAGAGGATTGAGATTAATCATTCGAGAAGTTGAAAACAGGAAATTTGATGACTAAAAATTTGATTTATTCTTTTCATACTGGAACGAATTAACCGTTAGAAATGTGAATATTCAATCTGAAATCTAGATCACCAAGATTGATACTAGGACGGGAACCTAACTTATCTTTTAACTGATCTATAATTGTATCTTTTGCTTTGAGATCAATATATTGTGATTGGGTGAAAGTAGTAGAATATTACTACTTCAACCAGTAATAGAGATTTTTCTTCCTTAGGAACTTTATTTTGCTACCATATCAAATGCGCAGTATTTGAGTTCTTTCGCATTTGGGTATGACATTTCTTGCAATTGAACTATTGATAATCTAAAAGCTTAGAAAAAAATATATCTTAGCAAGAAAATGCAAGCATGATAAATAAGAATTTCTCAATGCACATAATTTTATTGATAACGGTAATTTTTGGATTGAATTTGAAAATTTCAGCTCAAAAAGCAAAGATGAAAACCTATCAGAAGTATTTGGATGCTAAGACTTTATACGTTTTCAATTCAGAGGCCAATACAAAAAAATACACTTGCGATACGGGTGATGAAATTTCTTTTTATGAATTAGTCAAAAAGGCGTGGCATGATAAAAAAATAGAACTTATTTCAGAGGAAGAATATTTGAATCAGAATGATGTGGCAGACAATTTTCATCTTACAATTTTTGCAAGAACAATTGCGGTAGAGAATAATTCTACTGGAACCAATAGCACAATCACTTCTGTGCAACATGGTATAATAATAAAACAAGGAAAGACTGAACTGGGAGAAGGAAGACCTATTACCCTGCTTTGGCTAGATTATAAGGGCATTCAAGAAAACATATTGCCAGAGAGATTGGAGCATGGTGTAAATGGTCTAAGATTATTATTAGATAATTATAAGGATGAAATTCATAGAAGTGGTGGAATACATCGTGTTTCTGGTTATGAAAATGATCTTGCTAGTCATACTCTTTTGGTAAAAAGAAGCTTACTTCATAAAAGTCTTTTTGATATTGATAAACTAAAATCTGTATATTCATATCCAATAGAGATTGTTTCTGATGAACAATGGTCAGAAGCTATAAAATCTAAAAAAGAGGGATGCCTATATATTGACCATGCTCAGGGAGGGAGATTTTCTTCAGCTAATATATATACAACAAAAGGAGGGAGATTAATTATAACAAGTTACCCGTGGACAGGACATAAATTTCAGTTAGATAAAAAATTTTTCAAAGATACCTTCAGTGGTAATTGAAGGTTTTATTGATTACCAGGCCCCTTTTGATCCTTATATAAACTTTTGAAATTGAAGATATACTAAATCATATCTTATACATTATTCCATTACCAACTATTCTTTGTATTGTTAGTTGTTCTTATACTCCAAATAATTTTTTGATGAATTGATGATTATCTTTTCATACTCGAACAAATAAATCATTGGAAATACTTTAATGGCTATCATTTATAATCAATGAAAATCAATAGAAAACGCAAATTAATAATATTCGTATCCGTTCTAATCATCGTATTTCTAATATGGGCAGAATTGGGAGTAGGTATTTTCGGTACTCCATTCGGAGGAAATTGAATTTAAAAATGAGGTAATATGGAAGCTTAATGAAGTACTGTCTTCAACTAGTTCCTAAAAATACTGTCCAATTCCAAATACGATTCCGCGCGTAGCATTATCTCCAATACCGTAACCGTAATCGAATCGTATTACGGCATTAAAAATTAATTTGTGAATGAATCGAATACCAGCCCCAGGATAAAAACTGGTAGAAGTTCCATCAAACAATTGAGAAAAGTCTTCTCCCGGATTTCTCCAAGTACCCGCATCTATAAAGACATTACTTTGTATTACAAACCATTTTCTTTCAAAGAGTGTATGCCTGTATTCCGTATTTAGAACAATAGCTGCGGTTCCTCTATCCACGGTATTTCCAACTCCCCTAATATTCAATTGATTATCCAAAGTAAATGGAGCAAAAGGGTTGTCATTGTTTGAGGCATAGGCAACACGTAATCTATTGGCCCAGTTTCCATGTTCACCAATCCTTTTAAAGTATTCAAAATCATTTCTTCCAATGAAGAAACTATCCAAAAAATCTTCGCTTTCATCACCGGTAACAAAACGCAAATCCAACAAACTTCTATAACCACTTAGATATTGATAATCTATATTGATATGGTTGTTTTCATATTCTGATTTAAAGGTCACTCTATTGGCATCAAGCTCTAGTGCTTTGTCATCTGGTGGAACACCATCACTTAATTCCGGTAAGAAAGAATACTCTTCTCTTGATATAGTCGTACTCAATTCTATACGATTATGGAAATCATATTCATAGCTTAAAAAGACTTCTCCTGCATTACTGGTAAATCTATAGTTCAATTCTTGATTTGGGAAGAAAACAGGTTCTTGATTTACATTAGTTTGATAATTAAGTCCCAATCCAAATTTATTCGTAAACAAAAAAGGAGCCTCCCAGAAAAAGCCAAATGACTCGAATTCATCATTTTGATAAAAACCTCCCAAAAGTTGATTTTTACCAAATACGTTAAAGTCAAACACAGATAGGCGATAAGCAAATTCGCCATTGTTATCTGTTGCAATTCTAGCTCCAGGGATAATGGTAATATTTTCAATTAGATCATATGTAAGGGTATACTTTCCATTGGTGTTTTCTTCCAGTTTATATTCAGACTTTGCAATACCAGGTAATCTATTTAACCTGTCTATATCGGTCTGTATCTTTAAAGAATCCAATGTGCTTCCGGGCTTAACTTTTATTAATCTTCTAATAAAAGCTTCTTTGGTTCTCTTCAAGCCATTAATTTCTATGGTCGAAATTGTATTCTCCTGAGCAACTGAACTTAATCCAAGAAACAAAGCAAAAATTAAAATTATGATTCTCATTGTTAGCTAATAGGTGGGCAAATTTAGATAATCATTATTAATAAGGGCTAAGGCTGCAATTTTATTTACTATTAACTCACTTACAAATCAATTAGTCATCCATTTACACAATAAATTGAGCCGTTTAACATTTTATATCTGAATTCTTGAAACAACATTAGGGAACTTGGTTACAGAAACTGGCATAAAAGAAGAACTAGCTCTCATTAAATTGGCAATTGAAGATCCAAAGAACTTTGAGCCTATTTATGAGAAGTATTTTGAAGAAGTCTTTCGCTTCGTGCAAAGACGAATGAATAATCTTGATGAAAGTTCTGATGTTACCCAAGAGATTTTTATTAAAGTAATGCTCAACTTACACAAGTTTGAGTACAAAGGATATCCCTTTTCATCTTGGCTTTTTCGAATCGCTTATAATGAGGTAAATACCTACTTTAGAAAAAGTGCTAGAACAAAAGAAATCTATTATGGTCCTACAGATCTGTCTTTCTTGCTTCCAGAATTTAAGGATGAGATAGAGGAAAAGATTCTTTTTGAATTAAAATGGGAATCTATTGTGAATAGTTTTAACATTCTTAAACCGGAATTGGTTAAGTTAATTGAGTTACGTTACATGGATCAGAAATCATACAAAGATATAGCTGAGATAACCGGTATGACAGAAGCAAATGCCAAAATCAAAGTATTTCGAGCACTTAAGAAGTTGAAAGCAAGTATTTTAAAAGAATATAACTTTAAGAACTGAAGATATTTATAAATTTATGTGTAACGAAACCATCGAAAGCGCATTATATAGTCGAAAGGCAAGTATTTTGAAGACATTTTTCATGCCCTGGCAGGCAAGGTTTGCAAGTTTAAACCCTAATTTTGCATGATGTCGAAGAAGAAATATATTCCTAAAGAGAAAGCTAAGCTTACGAAAGAGGAAATAGAGAAGAAAAAGAATTTTAAAGCAATTCTTAAAAAAGTAAATGATGAATTGAAAGGAAATTTAGCAATGATATAGCGTTCCTTTAAATTCTCTATTTTATCATTTCCGATTATATTCGCACTTCAATCTATCTTATGAAGTGCACTCAAGTTGTTCCCTTTGTTTTTTTATTGCTGCTTTGCGCATGCAATCCTCAAAAAACGTCAGATAAGCATACTGACCAAATATCTAATACCCCAAAAATGATCTATGTTAATGATCCTCATAGCTATTCACTGCCTGAGGAAGCTGCAGTTACCCATTTGTTTTTAGACATTGAGGTAGACTTTGATGAGAAAATTATTTCAGGAACTGCGCATTATGATATTGTTCAGAACTCTGAAACAGACAAAATCGTTTTTGACGTCAACAATTTAGATATTCAAAAAATTGTGTTGAATGACGAGGAAGAAGTGCAATGCAAACAAAGTGATTTTAAGGAATACTTCGGTTCTTCTATTGAAATTCCAATCCATAAGAACACTAAAAAAGTGTCTATTACTTATGCTACTTCACCAGGTGCAGAAGCAGTGCAATGGCAACCAAAGGAGCAGACCACAGGTAAGAAATATCCTTTTCTGTTCACGCAAAGCCAAGCCATATTGGCTAGAACTTGGCTGCCTTGTCAAGATTCACCTGGTGTTCGTTATACCTATGATGCGAAAGTTAAGGTGCCATCTGAAATGTTAGCCCTGATGAGCGCAAGTAACCCAACTGAAAAGAATGCTGAAGGTGTTTATACATTCAAAATGGAACAACCTATTCCAGCATATTTAATGGCTCTGGCAGTGGGAGATTTAGTTTTTGAACGAATAGGTGCAAGAACAGGAGTTTATGCAGAACCAGAAGTTATTCAAAAAGGTGCATATGAGCTAGGTGACATGCAAAAGATGTTGGAATCTGCAGAAGAGCTTTACGGAGAGTATAGATGGGATCAATATGATGTTTTATTCTTGCCTCCATCATTTCCTTTTGGTGGGATGGAAAACCCGAGATTGACATTTGCGACACCTACAATTATTGCAGGAGACCGTTCCTTAACCAGTTTAATTGCGCATGAACTTGCACATAGTTGGAGTGGAAACTTAGTAACCAATGCCACTTGGAATGACTTCTGGCTAAACGAAGGTTTTACGGTTTATTTCGAATATAGAATCATGGAAAAGCTTTACGGAGCGGACTATACCAATATGTTAAGAAGACTTGGACATGATGAATTGAAAGAAGAATTAAAAGAACTGGATGCTATAGATACCCATTTAAAGATGCATCTTGAAGGCAGAAACCCTGACGATGGTTTAACAGGAGTTCCTTATGAAAAAGGACATCACTTCCTCAGAATGTTAGAGCATACTTTTGGAAGAGAGGCGTTTGATGAATTCCTTTCAAACTATTTTAATGAATTTGCATTTAAAACAACAACAACGGAAGTGTTCTTAGATTATATGGATGCCAATTTGGTGCAGAAGTATGGTAAAGAAGTGAATGTGGAAGATTGGGTGTATAGTCCCGGATTACCTTCCAACTTGGTTCAAATAGAATCTGATTTGTTTGCCAATGTTGATGAACAAAGAAAGACATGGGTGAATGGTGGTGCAGTTGATGCAATACCTTATGGAACCTATTCAACCCATGAAAAGTTACATTTATTAAGAGGCTTAGAAGATTTAAGCCAGACTCAAATGCAAACCTTGGATAATGCATTTGGTTTAACCAGTTCTACCAATGCGGAGGTGCAATGTGTTTGGTATGGAAAAGCAGTTGAATTTGGCTATTCAGAAGCTTACCCTGCTATGGAAAATTTCTTAATTAATGTGGGAAGAAGAAAATTTTTAACTCCTTTATATAAGGCGATGAAGGAAAACAATGAATTGGCCATGGCTAAAGATATCTATGGAAAGGCCAGAGAAAACTACCATGCGGTGAGCAAGAATACTATGGATGATTTGTTGGGGTGGGAGTGAATTTAAATGTTGAATTTTAAGTTTTAAACTGGGATTCAATAAGGAATATTTCTTAGTTGATTCAGATAATGAGAAAGCTATTATGGTTTATAGTTTTTGTTGTTAGCAGTGTTCTTATAGCTGGAATTTATGGAGCTGTGCATAATCAATTTACTCTTAAAATTTCAAGTGAATTTTTCACTCATTTCTTATTTCCGAAATTTGGATTATCAGATTATTTTGCAAGACCTGAATGGCTTGGAGCATTTATAGTAGGCTGGGAGGGAACTTGGTGGGTAGGACTTTTTTCAGGAATTTTTATAGGAGGGATTTGGATAGACGCAAATAATTTGAATTTATGGACTAGATATCGCGCTTTAGGAATTATGATGTCAATTGCTATATTGTTTGGAGTTGCAGGATTTTTATTTGGATACTGTTTATTTAGTGAGGACAGTCCAATTATAATTTCAGGTTCTAGAAGTGATTTTTTTAGTACTCTTAGTTCTGTGTCAAATCCTAATTCTTTCATAAGAGCAGGTATCGTGCATAATAGTAGTTACATCGGAGGATTGATAGGATTAATATTGGGAATTATCAGCCTTTGGAGAGCAAAAAGAAAACCAAAAATTGAAAATAATTTTAATGATGAAACTTTAGATTGGAAATAGACTAACCAATCGACTTCTGATTAATTAAAGGATAAGCATACTTTCTGATCAATAGCTTTTTTATTTCGTAAGCCTGGCCTTCTGTTGTTTTTTCAATGTAGTCTTCAAACTCTTCTTTCTTGGCTTTAGAATAGTGTTTCTTGTATTCCGTTAAACCATACAACATATCATAAGCGATGTAATTGTTTTCAAAGAGCTTATAGGATTTGAAGATTTCTTTATCAATTATTTCAGCAAGTAGATTTGCCTTTTCATTTATATTGTCAGACACGTTTAACTCTTTCAATTGCTCATTTATGCATGCTTGTAGACTTAAGTGAATTTCTCCCTTAAATCCACTCATTCCAGCAATTATATTTTGAAGATCTTCTTCAGGACGTTTCTCATATTTATTGCCTCTTTCCTTGGTCAGTATTTCATTCAATTTAAATCGATCACATGGATCGTATTCATAAGAAACAGAGAGTGGTCTTATTCTAAGCTCCTCGAAGCCTTGCTCAAAAGACTTTTCTCCCGCAGATAAATGCAACATTTTTAAAAGTCCTTGTTGTGTTCGATCATTTCCATCTTTAGCTCTTCCTTCTCTTTGCGCTAACCATATAGAAGAGGAGTTAGAGACAATTTTATCTCTTATGTAATTGGATAAAGTCAAGGAGTGGGCATACATTTCTCTAGGGCCAGCACTTCTTATTACTGTGAAATTCTTATTGAGTTTAGTGAGATCATAGACAATATCTGAAGTTAAAAGATTATCTCCAATAGCTGTTTCACAGGTTTGGATATTAGCCTCTGTCATTACAATATTTAGAATAGCGGAATCAAGAATAATATCCCTGTGGTTAGCTATAAACAAATACTTCTGTGAGGTGTCAATATCATCAATACCTGAATGGGTGATTTTAGTACTGGTCTCTTTTAGAAGGTTTTTTACGAAAGGTCTAGCTACTCTAGATTGGAAATCATAAATGGTGCGAACCTCTCCAATTACTGTCATCCACTCATCAATTGAAATTCCGCTTTTATCTATTGAAAGAACAGCTTTAAAACTATCACTAGTTTTCAATTTCTCCATCAAGGCTGGAACATCAGAATCTTGATAGGGTGCTATTTCGGAATAATCAAAAGACAATTAAATGCATTGTAATGTTGATGAACAAAAAAAACAAATAATCAACTAATTTGAAATAAATTTGAAGCTATGTTTAAAGAATTATCAATATCCATTACGCTTTTATTAATCCTTTCATGTACTTCTACCAAAGTTCAGACAGAAAAAGTAGAGATTTCCCACCTGAAACATAAAGAGTTGAATGAGCAGTATGCAAATGCTGAAAAATCACCATTGATGAACAAGGATTTGAAAAAGTTTAAATCCCTTGATTTTTTTCCAGAGAGTGAAGAACATAAAGTTATGGCGCACTATCTATTAACTCCTGACGAAAAGCCCTTTGAAATGAAAACAAGTACAGATAGATTGCCAGTATATCGAAAATACCTTCAACTTACCTTTATTTTGGATGGTAAGGAACAGAAACTTGCAGCATATCAGAATCAAGAATTTATAAATCACCCTGATTATGGAAATTCCTTATTTATTCCTTTTTTGGATGAAACGAACGGAATAGAAACATATGGCG
Source organism: uncultured Flavobacteriales bacterium (assembly GCA_964609215.1). Lineage (GTDB taxonomy): Bacteria > Bacteroidota > Bacteroidia > Flavobacteriales_D > JABDKJ01 > JABDKJ01. The sequence goes on along the minus strand of CAZSQZ010000003.1, from coordinate 141,559 downwards.
GAGGACGTTATTTGGATATTGAAATTCCCTCTGCAAATTCAGATTCCTTAATCTTAGATTTTAATGCTTGTTATAATCCGTATTGTGCTTATAATTATAAATATTCATGCCCAAAGCCGCCTTTAGAAAATATGTTAGAGGTTAGGGTAGAGGCAGGTGTTAAAACTGGAATTTTATATAAGTAATTATTTGAATGATTGTTTCCAGGTATATTCACTGGCCGAAGCATAGTTTTTAAAATAATAAACACCACCCCAGGGGTGAACTACTTTTCGATATAAATCACCCTTTCCATCTTTAACTACGATTCTTTCGGTAATGGATTTTTTGCCCTCCATAAAAGTGTTTTCATAAACACCATCTTCGTATTCACGGGCTAATTCTTCTCTCAATTCAGAAATAGATACTCTTTCCAGTTTTTCAGAATTTACAGGCTTCACCACTTTTGGAGTTTCCGTTTTTGGAGGTTTTATCGCTTGATCAACGACTTTCTTTGCTTTGTCCAATTCTTTTTCATAGGCTTCTTCTACTCTTTCCTCTTGCGATTTTTCTTGGGGTTCTTGATCCATTGAAATATGGTATTCTACTTTTGCCTTTACTTCAGGCTCTACATAGTTTTCAATGGCAAGTTTTACATCCTCTATTTTTACTTTCGGATATTGATTGATGGGTCTTTTTTTATGTGCTTGTTCATAAAGGTTTAAGGCCTCATCAAATTTGTTTTGAGCAAATAACTCGTGCGCATCTTGCATTATCGCTAAGTATTCTTTGTCTTTCTTAGCCTCTTTTTCTTCTTGCTTAAGTTTTTTTGCTTTTGCTTTACCAGACAAGCCAGCTAATGGATCCTGAGATTGAGCATCTACAGAAATACCGCAAACAAAAATACAAACCAAAAGAATTGCTCTTACTGTCATAATAAACTGAATACAAGAATAAAGCCAAAATTAAATATTTATTGTGTATAAAGAACTAGAATTCAAAGGGATATAAACAATTTTGTGTAAAATATTTTTGCCATGATGAATGCCAAAAAATGTGAAAATTGCATAAAAAAGTTGTTCGGAATATACTTCAACAGATAATGATGGGGTTCTTAAAGAAGTTCACGGAATTTTTAATTTAAATCTTGAAACCATGAAATACGCAGTAGCCTTTTTTTTAATGACCTTGTTTTTCTTTTCATGCACAAACACAGATGTACAGACCGAAAAGATTCAAGAGACCAATGAACAACTTATAAGTTCCATCCAAACAAAGAACTCTCAGATTAATGATTTACTAAAATCGATTAAGGAGATAAGAGCAAATCTAAATGATGCCAAGAGCAGTCAAGGAATAATACTGACGGCACATAATGGATTGGAAACACCAGTGTCTATGAAGAAATCCATTATTGAAGACATTGAACTGTTGCATCAATTAATTGAAGATAGTAAATGGGATATTGAAGATTTAGAAAAGAATCTGAATAGAAAGAATGCAAAGAATGAAGAACTGAAAATAGTGCTTTCTTCATTAAAGTTGAGTCTTGCTGAGAGAGACAAGGAAATTAGACAAATGAAAGAACAGTTATATGATTGGGACGCAGCCTATGGGTATCTGAGTGATCAACTGGATGAACAAGTTGTGGAAACAGAATTGTTGAGAGAAGAAATGAATAAGGTTTATTTCACTTGTGGGACTTTTAAAGAGCTAAAAGGAAAAGGAGTGGTTGAAAAGAAGGGGAGTGTCCTTGGAGTGTTAGGAAGTAAAGATCTTAGAGATGATTTCAATAGAACTTATTTTACAGAAGTAGATCTAAGAGAATTGAATGCGATACCCATCATGGCAAAAAAACTGGAAATAGTAACTCCACATGCAGAAGACTCATACTACATAGAAAGTAATGATGAAAATGTTATTACTCAACTTGTGATTTCAGATAAAGACGAATTCTGGAAAGCGAGTAAGTACTTAACAATTATTGTAAATCAATAATAATTAATTACTACACTTACTAAACTAAAATCCTTCTAGATTCCCTAGAGGGATTTTTTTTGCCAAAGCATCAAAAAAGTATAGGGAATGTTCCCTTTATGTTTAGTAAATTGATATTTCTGATCTGCTATTTTCTCCATATTTGGGAAACAATTATAACAAGAATAGGGCAATTCTTTAAAAACCTTTAGTTCCATGTTGTTTTCTAATAATGGACTCATGACTGCGCTAGTGGGATGATTCCAGAAGTATTGCTCACCATTGATTTTTACCTTGTTCTCGGTGTATGACTCTTCAACAACATCTTTAAAAGGTTTTTCCTGAGTAAAATAAGGATATGCAAGTTGGTCAAAATTATCATCCAACATATACATAGCAGGGTGGAAGTCTACCATTAGAAAGGTGCCATTGGGTTTTAAAAAATTGAAAATATTTTTTGCCCATTGTTCCAAAGATGGAATCCATACTATAGTTCCATAAGAGGTAAACACATAGTCAAATTGCTCGTGAATATGAAGATGAGCTTCCATAACATTGCACTCAACAAACTTTGCATTTAAACCTAATTGTGAATTCAGTTCTCTGGCTTTTTTAATGGCTTCTGAGGAAATATCAAGACCCGTAACTTGAGCGCCCAATCTTTGCATTGAAAGTGAATCTTGTCCAAAATGAGATTGTAAATGCAGAAGTGACTTACCTTTTATTTCTTTTAAGTATTCTTGTTCTGGATGTCTAAGTGAGCTTTTGCCACTAAGAAATCCCTGCATATCGTACATTTTAGATTCTAAATGACCTTCAACTCTTTGATCCCATTGGGCTTTATTAGCATTGAAATAATCTTCCATTTTTTAAACATAAAAAAAGGCCCTGATTTCTCAGGACCTTATTCAAAAGTAAAAAAATATTATTTAGAAGGCATAGGAGTGGTTTTGCCAGCTGGCTTCTTAACCGTTCTCATTTCCTTATACTTTACTCTTTGTTCTTCTGTTAGAATGGCATCTATTTTCTCATTAGCAGCCTGTCTAACATTCATTTGCTTTTCTCTTAACTCCTTCATTGCTTCGGAAAGCGCATTTCTTTGCTCATCTGAAGCATCTCGAGGAAGAGCAGCTCTTTTGTCCATAATTTCTTGACGAAGTTTGTTAATCTCAGCGTACTGAGCTCTAGTTGCCTCATCAATTATAGCTTTCTTTTCAATTTGCTCTGGAGTCAAATTCAATTCCTTCGCCATTTTTTGCGCTTGAACTTCAGCTCTACTCATTTTCTCTTGCGCCTTATCTTGTGCAGAAAGGTTCAATGAAAAAGCAATTGCCAATAACGTTATACCTATTAATTTCTTCATTTTATACTTGAATTAAATATTCTATACGCTAAAATATTAAAAATCGTATAAGAAACCTAGATTAAAAACCTCTTTGAATTGAACTGATCTACCATTATAAAGAACAGGATTCGGACCATCTGTCTCTTTTAAAATCAAAACATCGTGATCATATATCGCCTGAGCTCCAAGGGTAGCAGTAATGTATTTGTTTACTTTAAAACCCAATAAAGCCTCCCAGTTGATGTCTATACGCGTAGGAGTTTCATAATTTTCAAAAAGCTCTAACCTTGTTAAGAGACTAACATTTTTCATTATTTCATCCTGAAATTGAGCACGTGCATAAGCTCCAAATTCTTGTCTGCTATTTGCGCCACTAGTAAGTTGTGTGGCAACGCCAGCAGTATCTACCGAGAATGTTGCAGGTTCAACACCAAATGCTCCGGCATCAGCAAGAACTTGATCACCTACAAAAGTGAATTTTGCAGATATTGGAGAAAGAAAAAAGGACAGCTTATCATTTGGCTTATGATCTAAACCTAAAGAGAATAGCAAGTAACCTGGAGACATGAAGTCAGAAATTCTTGCTTTTGTATCTGGATCTAAACCTTCAACGAATTGAGTTTTAAAATTCAGTAATGCAGAATAGTACCACTTTTCATTCCAACCTTGATATCCATATTTAGATGCTAAATCAATCTTATCATCAGACTTTACCAAATCTAGATTTTCTTGTTTTAACAAACCATAGGCTAAATCAAGTGAATTATCCCAAGTGCTTTTTCCTTTTTTCATGTTTCCATAAAAATTGGCAAGAGCAACTCCAGAGGTTGAGTTTACACCACCAGCAGCCCAATTGTTAAAGCTTACTTGTCCAAAGTTTACCGCAAATAATCCACCAGTCCACCAAGTTGTATCTGTAGGAACATCTTGTTCCAACTCTTCCTCGGTAAGCGAAAATTCACTTAATTCTACTGCTTGATAATATGGGTTGTTCGTTAGTTGAGCAAACGAATAAGTGCTAAAGACACTTACTATTGCGATTAAAATTATACGTTTCATATTGTATGATATTTCGGATTTATATATTAAGATTTTGTATGCATATCAACTTGTGGAAATGGAATTTCAATTCCAGCAGCATCAAGTGCTTCTTTTCCTTGTTGATATATGTCAAAGTAAACGTCCCAGTAGTCAGCAGGAGTTGAATGAGGTCTAACCGCAAGATTAACACTTGAGTCTCCTAACTCTACTACCCCAACAAATGGTGCGGGATCTTTTAATACTTTTGGATGAGCGTTCATAACATTTAGCAATGCATTTTTTGCATCATTAATATTTTCACCATAACCAATTCCCATGGTTAAGTCAACTCTTATTTTTCCCTGTTCAGAAAAATTTACAATGTCGCCATTAGAAAGTGGGCCATTAGGAAGAATTACCGTCTTATTCTCAGGAGTTAATAATTTTGTAACGAATATTTGAATTTCTTTAACGTGACCTGTATGCCCCATTCCAGTTATTAAATCTCCAACTTTGAAAGGCTTGAATATGAGAATCATAACGCCTCCAGCAAAGTTTTGTAAAGTACCTGATAATGCCATACCCACTGCTAAACCAGCAGCACCTAGAATCGCAATAAAAGAAGTCATTGGTACACCAAAAAGACCTAAAACGGTAATGATTAACATTACTTTTAAAAGTGTTCCAATTAGGCTTGAAAGGAAAGGGCGCAATGACACATCTACGCCTCTTTTTTCCATTATTTTATTTAGTAATCCAACAATTTTCTTGATAATAAAAAGACCGATTAGTAGTACCGCAATCGCTTTTAATAAAGGCATTCCATACTCAACAATAGTTCCCATCGGGTCTGCCTTAATTTGGTCCATAAAACTTGCTGATTGTTCAGCCAACCCTTCAGTTGCAGCTGCCCCCGCTTCTAATTCTTCTTGATTCATAATTATTTCTTTAGTTTGATGTTAATTTAAAATTTCTACTTCTTCACTTAAAAACCGTTTAGACGGGACAATTATCTTTTTGTCACTATTCTTTAAAATGACACTCAAATTGTCAATCTTTTCTATTTCACCCGTGATCTCACCGATACGTACATTCTGTCCTACTTTAAATTTGTCTTTTCCGTAATAGCTGCTTAATATGTTTCCTACAAGGTCTTTAGAAGCAAAACCATAAGCCACAGCAAATGCTAATAGCATGGACCCCATTATCATTATTAGATATGTGGTAATTAATTTCGTTTCTATTCCAGCCTGATTCATTGCCGTTATTCCAACGAGAATGGCCATTAAATAGTAGATGATATTACTAATGGCTTGAGCACCGCTCAAACCAATTGAATTAGTAACGGTGTAGACCGCCTTTTTTACTAATGTGGCTACCACCATACCGATAAGAAAAACAACGAGCGCTGTAATTACAGTTGGGACGTAAGCTACAACCGCTTTTATTCCAGCCGATATAGAAGCAATTTCCAGATAGTCTGCAGCTACAATCATGAAGACCAAAAAGATAATCCAGTAGGCAATAGAAGAAATGACTTTTGAAAATGGTGCCTTTATTCCTATTCCTCTTCCTACTTCATCCAACTTTATTTTCTCTGCGAGATTATCAATTTTTGCAGCTTTCAATACTTTCCTAATTATCCATCTGGTTGTAAATGCAACGATCCATCCGATTAATAGGATAACCAAAGCGATGAGGAATTTTGGAAAAAAATCTACCAGAATAAGCCTTAAATTTTCAAAAGCCTCTTTTAAGCTATTTAATATTTTATCCATTATTATCTTCTTTTAATGTGTCTGTAGAATTATCTATATGGTTGTTAGACTTAAACTTATCTAATAATACACTTGAATAATCACCAAGAAAGAGCTGAACAAAGCGTAAAACCAAAACAAGAGATTCTACACTAGACATTAGTTCTTGCTTAGTATTTTCTGGAGCAGTCTCGTCCGACTCTATTATTTTAAATGCATTAGTGCTCATAAGCCATGTATAGTTCTTTGTATTTTTCCAAAGCCTTTTCTTTTGACCTCTTTAATCTCATTTTAATTGCACTTTCACCTAAACCTGTGTTGTCCATGATATCTTTAATTGACATGTTGTCTTGATACTTCATGAGTAACATCATCTTAATTTCAGGTTTTACTTCATCCAATACTTTTTTTAGTCTTTCTGCTCTAAGTGCTAGTAGTTCTTTTTCATTTAAGTCATCATTAGAATCTGCTATTTCCGGCATCTTGTCCCAATCGACTTGTCGTTCCTTTCTTTTCTTTCTCAAGAAATCCACGCAGTAGTTATAGGTGATACTGTAAAGCCAAGTCGAGAATTTGGATTTATAGCTAAAGTTGCTCAGGTTAATAAAACATTTTAAAAATACATCGTGTAAGAGATCTTTCGCTATTTCCCTGTTCTTAACAAAAGATAAACACTTACCATATACTCTATCCGAATACCTGTCGTACAAAACCCCAAACTTCTCATGTTCCCCGTCTACCACAATTTCACGAATTATATCTTCGTCCGTTTTATTCTTCAAGTTAATTGGTTAATGTTTTATATTAGACGTCTTTTTTTCTAGAAGTCACCATGGGTAAAAGTACTTAGGCAATTGTCATGCTAAAATGCTGAACAAGAGACTTGTAAACATTAATCTGTTTGCTTTATGCCAAATATTTTGGACATGAAAAGTAGAATAAAAGCAAGAGAAGAACTGGCTAAAGCAAGATAAATGGGTAACTGTAGATTAGATACATCATTATTGTAAACTCCTCCAGCCAAGAATGCACCTAAGGCTATGCCACCTTCCAGCCCAATGAAATAGGTTGACATTGCTTTTCCTCTATTTTCTGGTTTACATAAATCTACAGTAAAAGCGATAAGGGTAGGAGAGACAATACCGCCTCCGATTCCTAGGATTGAGGCGACCACAAAAAAATGGAATTTATTAGAAACGAAAAGGAAAAGAAGCATTCCTATAAGCGTTATAAAAGCTCCTACTTTCAACATCCTTATTCTTCCATATGTATCTGAAATTTTTCCAAAAAACAAACGCACGATCATTGAAAAAATAACAAAATAAGTAAAGAAAACACCTTGATTTTTGAGCCCTAAGTTTGTGCTGTAATCTGGAATAATAGTGAGAAAATCTCCAAACATAAAAGCAACACAAATCATAATGAAAAAAGGGTATACAACATCTTTGTCGAATAAATCCTTGGTAGAAATAGCCAAAGATTTTAATTTGAATTTAGATGGATTACTTAAGGTTTCCTTTAAGAATAGAACCATTGCAAATGCTAACAGCGCAAAACCAACTCCAGAATAGAATAGTGCTGTGACTCCAAACTCATTAGCTATCCAGCTACCTAATGGCTGACCAATTGCAATTCCTGCACTAATAAATACGCCTATAAGGCCCATTGCCTCACCTCTTTGTTTTTGCGGAATAATATCGGCCAGATAAGCCATTAAACCAGTTGGCTGAAAACCTGCACTTATACCATGTGCAAATCGCAAACCTAGAAATTGAGGAACGGTGTATACAAACAAATAGAAAATGCTGAATATCAGATTCAATATACTTCCAAAAATAATTATTGGAACTCTTCCAATTGAATCTGTTAGTTTACCGCTAATTGGTCTTACAATCAAAGAGGAAATGGCAAAAAGACCCAATATAAAACCCAAATAATTTTCTCCTCCCATTGTGCTAAGAAACTCATCCAACTCAGGTACGATCATGTTAAAACTAATCATGAAGAAAAAGTAACATACCGAGAGTATCCAAAATTTTCTGGAATAGGAGAGTAGATTAGGAAGCATATATTGCTATTGGGTAATAGTTAGATCCTGCATTTTTTTCTGGTCTTCCACCACAAATTCTGCAACGTAATTTCCTTCCTCTAAAATGGAAAGGTCCACTCTTATTTTGGTATCCTGTTCAAGAGGGTGAATAAAGAACTTCCTCAACTTTTTCTTCTGTGCTGAGTGGATATACATGTAGATGATTTTATCGTAAATCTTATTTACCTGAAGATAATACTGTCCTTTTTTTCTTGCAGGTTCTAAGGAAATATCGAGGTTGTCATTAGTTCCATCATCAAGGGCTTTTACCTTAAAAGATTTTATCAGTTGGCATTCTTTAGCATCTTTAATCGTTACTGAATAATCGCCAGGAGATAGTTTTCCAATTGAACTCAAACTACTACCTACATTCCATTTATATTCGTAAGGAGGCATTCCTCCGCTTACTTGAATGGATATTAATCCGTCATTTCCATATAATTCGTGGCTTACAAAACTATTTACCTCTACACTGGTCTTAGATTCTATTTTGAAAGGAATATATTTTCTGTAAACCTTAAAAATTTCATAAGAATTTTTTCTAATTAGTTTTTTAAGTTTTTTAGCCTTTTTCGGATTTTGTGCTGCCAACATCACCATTACATTTTCTTTTTCATTTACTGATGGTGGAAGTATAGTTGAGTAAACCATAGAAGGAATTTCCAATCCTGAAAAATTACTTTTTAAGGCATGAATCTTCCCAGCTTTTTTCCATGTTATACCATTATCTAAACTGTAATTGACAACTAAGTTCTCATTGAGTTCATCAAATTCCTTCCTTTGCTTTATTTCAAAACCCAAACTCAGTTTCATTTTCCTGTCCGCAGAAAATTTAAGCACTTTAAGTGCATTCATTTCTTTAAAGTCTTCAATTTCAAGTTTTGAAAATTCAATGGCTTTCTTTTTAACGATTCTTACTTTGTATTGTCCTTCGCATGCATTATCCAACTTTGGGAAGTAAGATTGACTTAAAACTTTATTATTGAAATTTAACCATTCATATAATAAGGTTTCATCTCCATTATTATATAGAACTTGCGCACTTCCATCACAATTTTGAGAACAAGAGGATTTCATTGTCCTAATCTCAATTTTAGGAATACCTCTTCCACCATCATTTGAAAAAGCTACCATTACCACTAAATGGAATAATAGGGTAAGTATTTTAATTTGGACTCTCAGATTAAGTGCTTACTGATTTGAATAAAGCAATTTTTTAGAAACAAAAAATTTGAAAAATTATTTTTTTTCACGGAAATATTAAACACAGGCTAATTCCATAAGCAAGAGAGAAAAACAAGGTAGAAAGAGCCAATTTTTTTAACTCTGGGTCCAAGTGAGCAGGGATCTGATTTGAATAAACTCTTTTACCATGCAATAGAACAGGGATATAAAAAAGCAAATAAAGCCACTGATAAATGTTGTTCTGGACTTGATATAAATATAAAATAGAGCAAATTAAAGCTGTTGCCAGCAGCATAAGATGATAGGTTTTACTTTTTCCTTCTCCAAGTATTACTGCCAAAGTAATTTTATTGGTTTTCTTATCTTGTTCTGCGTCCCTCATGTTATTTAGGTTTAAAACACCTGCGGCTAAAAGCCCTATGCTGCTGGAGGGTAATAGCATATTCCAAAACAAAAGCTTATTGTGTAAATAACAAGTTCCAATAATGGCAACCCACCCAAAAAAGATTAGCACAAATAAATCTCCTAATCCATTATAACCGTAAGGATTTTTCCCAACGGTATATTTAATTGCAGCGTAAATGGCCAGTAAACCAATTATAAAGAAGATAAGAAAGGTTGTATTTAGCAGAGAACCAAAACTCAGATATAATAATGTTAAACCGGAAATCAGGCTTAAGCCAATAAAAAAGAAGATTCCCTTTTTCATTACTGAACTGGAAATTAATCCACTTTGAACAGCTCTTGCAGGGCCAACCCTATATTCATTATCTACACCATTTACAGCATCTCCATAATCATTGGCTAAGTTTGAAAGTATTTGAAGAAAAGCCGTTGTTACCAAGCTCATAAGAGCAATTGAAATAGAGAAAACACCTGTAGAATATGCTAAAAAATTGCCCAGAAAAACACTGGCAAACGCCAGAGGGAGGGTCTTTAATCTGAATGCTGAAATCCAATTTTTTATGTGCATATCCAGAGCCTTGTTTAATAAATGGCTAAAGTAATAATATCCTTTTTTAAATAATTTTCGTACGTTTAAGTCCGAACTAAATGCTTAAAATGCGACTTGCCGAAATAATCAATTCCAATTCTATTAGTTTTGATAGGATTGAAAACATCGCACATTTTAATTTTTCTACCACAAAAATTTCTGTTGACGAATTTAAAGATGCCGAGGAGGCAATTTTTAATGAAATGGATCAAAGGAAATTTTATTCCGTTATAGAAGTAGGTGATTATACCAAACTTAGCGTGGACTTAAAAGAATATCTAATATCTGAAGATAGGTCGTGGAAGATACATGCTGAGGCTATTTTAACTAAGAACTTTGCTAAAAAATTCTTAATGGATCTATACTTTCAATTGAATCTTCCGCTTGTTCCTACAAAGACTTTTACGCAAACGGAAGATGCTAAAAGATGGTTGAATTCTGTAAGAAACGATACATTAAGTAGAGCCTGACTACTTATCTTGCATAAATAAACTTCAGTGTTATGGAATGATGTAGAGTGCGATTATCATGCACACTTAATTCTTCATCTAAATTTCTAAATGGTACTTTCTCAAAGCTTGCTCTATAACCAAAATCAAGTATTACCTTGTCAAATTCTAGATTTACACCTAGACCAGCGTAGGCGCCCAGAGCATTAGATGTTTGTTGTCTTCTATTTACAACTTGTCCATTTAGTATTTGAGGTCTAAGTATGCTAAATTCTCTATTTCCCACTCTAAATCTATTCTCTATTACTCTTGTACTGGTTAGAATCCCTCCAACATCAAAGTATGGAACAAAATCTCCAGGATCACTTAGATTAAATTGAAAGCCAGGAGAAAAGACCAGTCTTTGTTCTTTTCCCCAAATGGGATGGGATTCAAAAAAATCATCGGCAGTGCCATTTGGATTTGGTCTATCCACATTAAATACAATTACCCCATTGGCTTTTAGATTCGCATAGGTTATATCTGTTTGAATACTTGAAAATGGACCTAAGCGATAACGTAGATTTAAACCAAGAGTTAAAGCAGGTTCATATCTTAAATCATCCCCAAAAGACTCTAAGGTAAACTGGTGATTTCCTATTTCTTGAACAAGTTGATTATAAACCTGATCATTACCCGCTGATACTAAAATAGGGCATGGAAGAAAAATGCAAATATCATTTGGTGTAAAAAATGGATTCCCGGTATAGAATGTTGCAGTGGATTTATTGGCAAAATGGACACCAAAATTTGCACCTACGAAAAAGCCTTTATATTCATTCTTATTGTAAACAATTAGATCGCTTAGATTGTCCTCATCAGCATCTGGATCGTCTTCAACTTGTGCTATTCCAAAGGAAGAAAAACATAGAAATAGTGTAGAAAATAAAAAATATTGAAAATTGAACTTTATCATATACTCAAAGCTAATTGAAAAAATGCATGAAATCAAGCTATTCCGATTTGTCCTTAAACTCCAAAATGGTTCTTATAGCGTGATGATCTGAATACTTTTCTGGTAAAGTTTTGTATTTGTGTGAGTGGAAATTATCATCGTGAAAAATATAATCTATTCTAAACGAAGGAAAGGTGCCTATATAGGTATTTCCTATTCCATTACCCGAGGAGGTAAAGGAATCATTTAGTTGTTTCCTAACTTGTTGATATGCGTAGCTTACAGGTGCATCATTAAAATCACCAGCAAGAACAACAGGATATGGGCTTTGAGAAATTTCTTGCATCACTTTACGAACTTGAGAAGCTCTTTTAACGGTTGCTCTCATTAAACGATCAGTAATACCCGTTATTTTATTAGGGTCAATATCTTTTGCATTTCCTTTCAATTCTTCTACGAATTGATAATCTTCCGGTTTGAACCTAATGGATGCAAAATGCCCGTTGAATACTCTAATGGTGTCTTGTTTAATTTTAAGATCTGAATAAATACAGAAATTATTTCTGTCATTGTTGAATTCAATATAACCTTTGCCAACTATTGGAAATTTTGAAAGGGTAGCTACACCAAAGTATTGATGGTGAATCAGCTCATGGGTATATTTTTCATGCATGCTGGCTCCTTTGAATTGATCTAATAGCAATGTCTTTGTTTGAAAGCCTTTTTTGTTTTCGGTGAAATAAAATTCCTGAAAGCATACAATATCTGGAGCTTCGTTTTCTAGTTGCTTAAAAATATTGTCTCTTATTTCCTTGTTTTCTTTCCAGGTGTAGAGACCAAATAACTTTACATTATAGGATAAAATTTTGAAGCTGTTTTCTTGCGATTCTGGTTTAGAGGACCAACTGAGTTGAATGAAATTGTTTATATGATTATATCCTAAAAGCAGGCAAATAAGTGAGAGAAAAATGAATGCTTTTCGCCTTAAGAGCCAAAGTCCAACAAATAGCAGATTCAGTGAGAACCAAACGGGAAAAGAAATTGCAAATAGCGATAAGAATTTTACTTTTTCCGGGCTTATATAAGTTGCCAGATAGCTCAAAATAAGTCCTAAAGCAACTATAATGTTAACGAATCTAATGAGCTTTGATAACCAATTCCCTTTTCTTTTTCTATTCATTCTTTCCGCTCGCTTTGAATAGAATTTCTTTTTCCGAGGAACTTAAACTGTCATATCCTGATTTAGATATTTTATCTAAAATTTGATCTATTTTTTCCTGATTAGCCTTTTTCTGTTCATTGTATGTATGGTCATTTCTAGGAACTTTGTTTTTGCTACTGTACTCGACTCTAATTTTTGATTTTGGTTTGAAAAGGTTTGAGAAACTATCCAAGATTCGATCAAACCATGCACCTATATCATTTCCTTTCTTTAATTGAGTTGCATACAGGAAGCCCCAAAGTGCTCCACCAATGTGAGAAAGCTCTCCAAACCTATTGGGGCCACTTAATTTCATAAAAGATAATATTACCAATATACTGGCAACATACTTCCATTTTATTGGCCCTAATAAAAGTAAATTAATGACGTAATTAGGCGCGAATACTGCGGAACATACTACAATAGAAGTTATGGCTGCGGAAGCTCCAACTATGGGAGAATGATCAGCATACTCAAGGCCATTAATTGCAATAACGCAAATGACAAAGCCTACAAGGCCACCTAGAATATAGTTATTCAATACTCTTTTATCACCTATAACATCGTTAAAGACTCTACCTCCAATATATAACACTAACATGTTGAATAGGATATGCCCGAACCCGGCATGAAAAAACATATATGTAAAAGGCGTCCAAAATCTTTTGATTAGGATTTGGGGTTCAGAATGTGACCAAAAGTAATTTTGCACAAATCGAGGAATAGCTTCTGAATTAGTTAATAAAGTCACTAATCCACCTATAACCCCGAAAACAACAAAAATCGCAATATTGATATATAGCAAACGTTTATAGGTAGGAGCAATTCGATATTCTCTTTTTAAACTATCTAACATTTTTTACGGTACAAAGATGAGATAAAAACAGCTTTTTATTTGGTTAAAATATAGATGAAATTAACATGCCAATTTGGAGTGTTTTAATATCTATTGGGTTTTATTTTCCAAACAAGTAATGTAATGAAGGCAAAAAGAGCACCTCCTAAATGAGCAAAGTGAGCAATAAAATCTCCAGGTAAATTTCCAAAAGCTAAAACAAGTTCAACTACCATTAAAATGGGAATTAAAATCTTTGCCTTTACAGGAATTGGAGGTATTAGAAGCATAAGTCGTGCATTTGGGTTAAGATATGCAAACGTTAAAAGAACTCCGTAAATTGCACCAGAAGCACCAACTAATGGAATATTGGGGTTAACATCATTCATGATAAATCCCATTCCTTGATGAAGGAATGATGCTCCAAATCCAGCAATCATGTAGAGAATAAAAAATTTCTTCTTACCTAAGCCATATTCAACTGGTGATCCAAACATATATAGCATAAACATATTAAAAAGAATATGATAGAAATATACACCGCCATTATGATATAAGGCATGAGAAAACATGCTGGTAATAATTTGCCATGGCCTGAACTCGGGACTTTGAAAGTGAAATAAACCAAGGGTTTCATTCAAATTATTACCGAACTGAAATAGAGCAAATAGACCAATAACCCAAACTGCTATATTGAGAATCAATAAATTCTTAGTAACGTCCGCTATTCTCTGTCTAAACATTCTAAATTACTTCTTAAATTTTTGATCCAGTTCGTCTAAGCTTATATTTACAATAACTGGAAGACCGGCAGGTGAGTGATAAGGGTTTTCGCATGAAAATAACTCCTCAATCAAGTTCTGCATTTCTTCGTTCTTTAGTTCTAAGCCGCTTTTTATTCCATGACTTTGGGCCATTGATCGTGCAAGTTTTTCAGAAACAGATAGATCTGTTATTTGCTCAAACATCTTTAATTGTTCTAGACATTTTTCAACTAAAGATTTAGCGTTCATTTGTTCAGAACCCGAAGGAATTCCATTAATTTTAAAAGTGTTGGGTCCAAAGACCTCCAGTTCTAATCCCATTGCATTGAAAGCTTCCAAATTGGACTCTAATAAGGCAAAGTCTCCAGCATTTAAATCAATGGTTTCTGGAAAAAGTTCTTTTTGGCTATTCCCATTGTTATCAGCTATAAACCCTAAATACTTTTCAAATAAAACCCGTTCATGTGCTCTTTGTTGATCAATAAAAACGAAACCAGACTTTATACTGGTAAGAATATACTTTTTATGCAATTGAATACCCTTGAAAGCGTTGGTGTTTTCAAAGGGCATATCCTTTTGTTCTTCCTTTTGGTTAACATCACTTTTTATCTGATACAATTGTTCCCAATTTTGGGTGTCTTGCTTTTGATAGTGTTGTCTTAAAGGTTTTTCAAATTCCTTATTTCCAGTATTAAATGGATTATAGGTAGGATCCACCTGAACTTGAGGAATACGTATTGCTTGTCCTTTTGTAAGTTCCGGAACTAGCATAGTTGTCTCTCGTTCAAAATCCAATGAAGGAGCTATATTATGAAGACCTATTGATCTTTTTATTGCAGCTTGAAGAATAGCATAAATCGATTTTTCATCTCTAAATTTAACTTCCGTTTTGGTGGGGTGAATGTTCACATCTATAAGGGAAGGATCTACAGAAAAATAGAGAAAATAGGAGGGATGATGTTCTTTTGAAATAAGACTGTCATAAGCCCCTTTAATTGCATGGTGAAAATATCCACTTTTAATAAATCGATTATTCACAAAGAGGTATTGCTCACCTCTCGTTTTACGTGCAAACTCTGGTTTACCAATAAAACCCTTAATTTTAACAATGTCTGTATTTTCTTCAGCAGGAACTAATCGGTTATTGAAATTGCCTCCAAAGACCTTCGCTACTCTTTGTCTTAAATTAGATTTAGGTAAATTATAAATCTCTTGTTCATTATGATAGAGTTTAAATGAACATTCTGGATGAGTCAATACGACCCGATTGAATTCTTCTATTATATGCTTTAATTCAACGGAATCTGACTTTAAAAACTTTCTGCGAGCAGGGACATTATAAAACAGGTTCTTAATGGAAAAATCTGAACCCTTAGAGCATTGACAAATTTCTTGTTTGACAACTTTGCTTCCTTCAATTTTAATCTCAGATCCAACTTCATTTTCCTCTGTTCTGGTTTTTAAAGAAACGTGAGCAATTGCAGCAATGGAAGCCAATGCTTCTCCCCGGAAACCTTTCGTGTTTAGTTCAAATAAATCTTTGGCATTAGTAATCTTACTAGTAGCATGTCTCTCAAACGCCATTCTGGCATCCAACTCAGACATGCCATGTCCATCATCAATAATTTGAATCAGTGTTTTGCCAGCATCTTTGGTTATTACCTCTATGCTTTCAGCAGCTGCATCAATTGCGTTCTCCATTAATTCCTTAACCACAGAAGCGGGTCTTTGAATAACTTCACCAGCCGCAATTTGATTGGCAACACTATCAGGAAGTAAATGAATTTGTTGAGTCATTAAGCCCCAAAGATAGGAATGCCTAGTTTTTTTAAGAATAAAATTGTTAAAATAGCGAGAACAAAGAGGATTATCCCAAATCTTAATTGGGTACCTCTATTAGCTTCTTGAGTTCGTTCCTGTGCCCAGTTAATTTCTTTTTGCTTTTCTAATTGCAGTTTTGCTCTCCCTTCTGCCGTTTTTTCCTGTTCAGCGGTTCTTTTTAGACGTTTGTTTCTTGCGGCTTTTCTTTTCTCTTCTTCGCTATAATATCGAGGAGTATAACGAAAAGAGGATGCTTTTTTTTGTTTGAAAAATAGTCTAGGTAAGATTTTCATTCCAATGGTAAGTTAAACGTTCTTTCTAAAAGAACGATTAAAATGACCAATTAATTATATCGCGGATTTTCTGGGAAATTAGCAAGATGAGCGTATTTTTTCCCCAATCTCTTAAGAGAATCGCCCCAAAGGGAATCTGTTGAAGTGCTCATTACTGAACCTTTATTTGCGGGTGCAACTATCCAAGACTTTTCCTTAAGTTCTTGATCTAGCTGCTCTGCCGACCAACCTGCATAACCTACAAAGAAGCGCACTTCTTTTTCATCTATTTGGCCAGATTCTATCATTACTTTTAAAATATCGAAGTTTCCACCCATAAAAACACCATCAAGCACTTCCTTGCTTCCTTCCAATTTATCTCCGAGAGTATGCAGGAAAAAAAGGTTTTGATTCTGAACAGGGCCACCAACTCCGACCTTTGTTTCAACATCAGGAAACTCTTTCATGATTCGGGTAATACCCATATCTAAATATCTGTTCAGCACAAATCCAAAAGATCCTTCTTCATTGTGTTCACACAAGAGAATTACTGTTCTTTTAAAATAGGGATCGCTGAGAAATGGTTCTGAAATTAAAATCCTCCCTTTCTCCGGCCTCAATCTGCTCTCTGGATTAAAATCGATCAAAATGTATTTTTTTTATACAAGTTAAGAAAATTGTGAAATGCTGTCAAGGATTTCATAGATATCAGTGCAACGCGGCTCTCCATTTCAGTTCAGCACATATTTTTCCTTCCGCTTCATTTAATTCATTTAAACGTTGATAAACAATTTTTTCGTCCCAATAATTCAAGGCCATCTCCACATAAATATTTCCATGCTTTGCTTCACTTGTCCAAAGTGTTTTATAAAATTTCTTTAGATCGGCATCTTCTAATGCATCTGCGACCAATTTAAAACGCTCAGCTCCACGGCACTCAATAATTGAAGCCAGAAGCATTCTGTCCATCAATCTTTCCTCAGTGCTTGATCGACACAATTTCATAAGGTCTTGTATATACATGTCCTTTGGCATTTTTTCCAATAAGCGAACACCTCTTTTCTCCATGAGTTCATAGACCATTTGAAAGTGTTCTAATTCTTCAAGGGCGGTTTCAATCAGTTCTGGAATAATTTCCACCTTATCAGGACATTTGGCCACAAAATTCATTGCCATAGCACTGGCTTTCCTTTCGCAATCTGCATGGTCCTGTAAAAAACTATCAAAATCTTTAACCACAACATCTGCCCATTCCTTTGGGGTGTTATAAGACAATTCTAGTGAATACTTCATGCAATTAAAATATGTTCAATTATAAATCTTAATACTTTTACAACAAAGTATTATGGCGGATAGTATAGATAAATTCATTTCTGAAGATCGCAAGGACTTCGAAAAAGGAACTTTAGATGAACATGAAATTCCTAAATCACCTTTTATCTTGTTCGAGCTTTGGTTAAAAGAAGCCATTGAATCTGAAGAGAGTGAAGCTTATGTTATGACTTTGTCAACCATTAAAGAAGATCAACCTAAGAGCAGGGTTGTTTATTTAAGGGGCTTTGAAAATGGAAAATTTATTTTCTATACAAATTATGAAAGCGATAAAGGAGAGGAAATAGAGCAAAACTCAAATGTTTCTTTGAATTTTTATTGGTCTTCACTAGAGCGTCAGGTAAGGATAAATGGAAAAGCGAAGAAATGCGATAAGTTGCTAAGCGATAATTACTTTTCAAAGCGTCCAAGAGCTAGTCAAATTGGGGCGTGGGCTTCCAGGCAATCTACTATTCTAAAAGATAGAGAAGACTTAGATTCAAGAATTGCCTTGTTTGAAAATAAATTTAAGGGAAAAGAAATTCCTCGACCAGATCACTGGGGAGGCTTTGAGGTTAATGCCAATGAAATAGAATTTTGGCAAGGAAGGAAAAGTAGGTTACACGATAGAATTGCCTATAAGTCTTATGGTGATTCGTGGACGATCCAAAGAAAATCTCCTTGATGGAACTGAGCTTTAAGGACAATACTTTACATGAAATTAAAAAAGGCTTTTGCAGTGGACTTGATCATTACTATGATGATAGAGAAGCTGAAAGCATATTTTTTCTAGTTGCTGGTTTTTATCTGGATATTGAAAGATCTCATTATCTCATCGAAAAATCTAAAAGGCTAAGTGAATCTGAGATTTTGCATTTTGAGAAAGCACTGATTCGGCTAAAACAGAATGAGCCTATTCAATATATTCTTGAAGAAGTTGAGTTTTTAGATTGTGTATTGAATGTCGATTCCTCCGTTCTTATTCCCAGACCTGAAACTGAAGAATTAGTTGCACTTATTCTCAAAGAAAATGATTTGAATCGGGATTTAAATATTTTAGATATTGGAACAGGAAGTGGATGTATTCCTATTGCATTAAAAAGGGCTTGGCGATCATCAAATATTAGTGCGATAGATGTTTCTGAATCTGCATTAGAACTTGCGACTGCAAATGCAAAGAAGAATGCTGTTGAAGTGCATTTTTTCTTGGATGATATATTGAACCCTGAAATAGAGGGGCAAAATGATATTATAGTTAGTAATCCTCCTTATGTAGAATGGAGTAGAAAGGAGAGATTGGAAAAAAGGGTAGTAGAGCAAGAGCCCAATTTAGCTCTGTTCGTACCAGATGATGATCCTCTAATTTTTTACAAAGCAATCAAAAATTTCGCTGATAAAAACCTCAAGAATAAAGGCTTGATCTATTTAGAGCTAAATGAAGAATTGAGTAAGGAAACGGCTTCTTTATTCTCTACTCCAGACTATTCATGCAGAATTCTTAATGATCTGGGCGGATTACCCCGCTTTTTGCGCATCTCAAAGAAAAAATAAATTCTAACGTGCACATTATCAATAATTTACGCAACTCAATAAGTTACGTACCAAGCTATTTTTTAGACAAACACTTGATTTGAATCGACAAATCATTTAATTTAGCTCTAAGAAAGGAATAGTGAAGAACGAAATAGATATTAAAATGACACTTGTAGAATTTAATGTACTGTCTTTTGACCAAAAAAGAGAATTAATAAGAAAAAGCGGAAGCTTTTTAGATGAAAAATTTAGAGATAATAATAACAAAATCTCATTATATGCTATGCATGGATTTTTTGTAGAGGTGAGCTACAGATTCGACAATAAACTCCAGTATATCAGAGGTTTTGAAAACGTATTCGATTGTGCTAACTATTTAGAAAGTATAAATCTCATCCATTTAAATTAGTGTTTTTTAGTGTTTAGTTAAGTTGCAAAAGGCCCTCAAGATTATTCTTAGGGCTTTTTGTTTTTTTAGTCCTTTTTGATAAGCTTACTGCCCAATATCTGGTACTTTAATCCGAAATAGACACCAACTGATAAAGAATAGGTTTTAGCCAAATTGTCAAAGTCTGTAATGAGGCTATTGATCTGATTATTCTCGTCTATGAATTCTTCTGCCCCTTCTATTTCCGATAGATCCTGGCCAGAGGCTTGTAGCTCTGAAAAGAAAGCAATGTCTTCATAATTTTTCCCCCACGCATCTATACCTAAGAAATCTCTCATTCCATATGCAGTTCTAAGGCCAATGTTGAGCTTTAATTTTGGTGCAATACCAATATTTCCACCAAAACCTCCAGTTGCCAGCCAATTGTTCTTTCTAAAATCTTGAGAAACATCGGTATTCGATCCTTCAAAAGCCCATGTTGCGCTTTTCACACTTGCATACTGAAATCCAGATTCAAAGTAAAATGCTCCTCCCCATCTCAGCACCAAAGGAATATTTGTTGTTTTAAGGCTGTGAGAAGAATTGAATTCCAAACCGTTTTCATCTTCGACAATGAAATCTTGCTTTATTTCACCGGAATTTAATCCCGTATGAAAAGAAAGCCATCTGGTTAATTTAATGTCAGTATCCAATCCTGTACCTATGGTAAATGTAGGTTCCGGACTTTGATTGCCTTCAATAAACATATTTGGATTCAACAACCACGTACTATTGTACGAAGCTCCTGGCCCGGCAATGATTTGAATTTGACAAAATGAAATAATTGGAAACGAGATCAAAGCGATCAACAACACATATCTTCTCACAGCTATAGTATTAAAATTTCATTTTTATTTACGCTAAAATGAACGATGAGTTACATGAGAGGGTGTAAATAGAAGATGAAAATCAATAATTCTTCGATAAACGATCTATTTGTCTTTTAAGATCTTTATCTTTTAAGTCCTGTCTCTTATCCGGCATTTTCTTTCCCGTAGCTATAGCTATTTCAAGTTTTGCCCAACCTTTGGCACTGATGAATAAAAGTGTTGGAATTATGGTTGTACCCGTATCCTTAGTTTTTCTTTTGAGCTTTTTAAGCTCATGAGCATTCAAAAGTAATTTTCTGTCTCTTTTCGGAATATGGTTAAAATGCGAAGCATGGGAATATTCTTCGATATACATATTGCGAATAAGGAGTATATCATTTTGAAAAAGACAATAGGCATCTGATAAATTAGCCTTTCCCTTCCGAATAGATTTTATTTCTGTGCCCGCCAATTGGATCCCTGCAATAAACTTATCTGTCAAGAAATATTGATAGGAAGCCTTTTTGTTTTTTGCTACTATTTCTCCTTCTTCTATCATTATCCTAAAACAACATCTAAGGACATCATAATTACAAAACCAATCATAAAGCCAAGTGTTGCCACATCTGTGTATTTATCTCTTTGTGTTTCCGGAATTACTTCTTCAACGACAACATAAATCATTGCTCCAGCCGCAAAGGATAATGCATAGGGTAGCAGAGGTTGAAAAGTAAGTACAGCAGCGGCTCCAATAACCGCAGCAATAGGCTCCACAGCTGCTGAAAATTGTCCGAACATAAAGCTCTTCCATCTTGAAATACCTTCTCTTCTCATGGGCATGGCAACTGCAATTCCCTCTGGGAAATTTTGAATGGCAATACCCAAGGATAGAGCTATGGCCAGTCCAACGGTTGCTCCTTCTACTCCCATTGCTGCCCCTCCGAATAGAACTCCAACAGCCAAACCTTCTGGAATATTGTGAATAGTTATGGCAGAGACCAGAAGTGTAGTTCTATGCCAAGTAGTTTTTATGCCCTCACTTTCTTCTTCTTTAAAATTGATATGAAGATGAGGCATAATCTTATCCAAAGCAAATAAAAAAAGAGCTCCTAAAAGAAAGCCAATAGCAGCGGGCATAACTTTAATCCAACTCTCCCCGCTACTCATTTCTATGGCTGGACCAATTAAACCAAAGCAACTTGCGGCAACCATTACTCCGCCTGTAAAACCCAGCATAGTATCCAGTATAGATCTCTTCATTTTCTTAAAAAAGAAAACAAGAGCAGCTCCAAGGGCGGTTAATAACCAGGTAAATATTCCAGCATAGAGCGCCATTAGAACGGGATGTTCTTGAGCGAAAGGAGTTATTTCACTTACAAAATTGTCCATAGAAAAATGATTATGCGAAGAAAAAAAGAATTAACACAAAAGCCGCTATTGCTTAACCATTTCTTTTTCTATCCATTTTAATGCGTCTGGAGAAGAATCAAAAACCTGAACTGGAAAATCGGGTTTATGAAAGTTAATGAAGAAGTGAAAAATAAGTTTGTTAGACATAGATTTAGCCACATAAGCTTGGCAAATAATCTTTTCATTCAGTTGTTGATCACTTACCAAAAAGTCTCTCGCTGCATGACTAATATCTATTCTCTGTTTTCCGCTATCTAAAACGAGAACATAATTATTAGCGCCAGAAAGCCTGAGAATTTCTTGTTTCAATGCCTTTGCGTCTTCGATATCTATTTCTGCCAAATCGAAAAAGGAGACATGAATGATGTTCTCTTTGATGGTTTCAACGCTGGCAAAGTGTAAGCCAGACTTTTGCATGTTTTGAATTTACTAAAATGTCGCTTTTTTAACTTTTCTATTCGATTAATTATCAAAATTCAATGTTGAATTAATTTTCGTTGAAAAATATTGTTCCGTAGAAGCTGCTAAGCATATATATTTGCGCGTAAATCAGAAGATGTATAAAACGCTACTAAAGCCTGTTTTTTTCTTGTTCAATGAAGAGACCATTCATGGCTTTACCAGTTTCTTAATGTCCAATATATTTTCAATTCCACCTATTAAGTCCATTCTAAAGGGGCTTTATGTTCAAAAGAACAGTGATTTGGAAAAAGAACTCTTCGGTTTGAAATTTAAGAACCCTATAGGTCTTGCTGCAGGCTTTGATAAGAATGCAGAACTTTTTCATATGATGGATGCTTTTGGTTTTGGCTTTGTTGAAGTAGGTACAGTAACTCCAAGAAGTCAAGCAGGAAACCCCAAGCCTAGGCTATTTCGTTTGCCCAAAGATGAAGCTTTAATCAACAGAATGGGCTTTAATAATGGGGGAGTGGAGCATATGAAAAAGAGGCTTCAAACCAAAAAGAGGAATCTTATTGTGGGAGTTAATATTGGCAAGAACAAGGACACTCCATTAGAAAAAGCAGTGGATGATTATGTGTATTGTTTTGAGCATCTATTTGAGGAAGCGGACTATTTTGTCGTGAATGTCTCATCGCCCAATACTCCAAATTTGAGAAGTTTGCAGGATAAGGAACCTTTGAAAAATATTTTGAGTGCCCTAAACGATTTAAATCAAGCAAAATCAAAACCTAAACCCTTATTGCTCAAAATAGCACCAGACCTGACAGAAGGTCAATTGGATGATATTATTGAAATTGTTCAGGAATTAAAACTGGATGGAATCATTGCGACCAATACTACCATATCTAGAGAAGGATTAAACACATCATCTGAAAGGATAGATGAAATTGGAAATGGAGGGTTAAGTGGAAAACCAGTTAAAGAAAGAGCTTCACAAGTAATTTCTTACATCCATAAAAAGTCCAATGGGAAAATTACAATCATTGGGGTGGGAGGAATTCAAAATGCGGAAGATGTAAAGGAGAAATTGGCAGCAGGTGCAAGCTTGGTGCAGTTGTATAGCGGTTTTGTTTTTGAGGGGCCTGCTATTGTTAAGAATATTTTAAAAGGAATGGTAAATTAGAAGCATGGAGAAGGCGATTAAACTCATAGAGTGTCCGAGAGATGCAATGCAGGGGATAGATGAATTTATTCCAACGGAAAAAAAGATAGCTTACCATAATTTGCTTTTGGAATGTGGTTTTGACACCATAGACTTTGGTTCATTCGTTAGCCCAAAAGCCATGCCTCAAATGAGAGATACTGCTTATATTTTGGACCAATCCAGATACTATGAATTCAAAACGGAACTTCTTTCTATTGTCGGAAATCTAAGAGGAGCAAGAGATGCTTGTGCAAGGGATGAAGTTGCTTATTTGGGTTTTCCATTTTCTGTTTCTGAGACTTTTTTGGAGCGCAATATCAATTCCTCTATTGAAGATAGTTTAAACCGAATCAAAGAGATTAAAACGGTTGCAGATGAGTTTGGAAAAGAGATTGTAATCTATATATCAATGGCTTTTGGCAACCCCTATGGTGAAGATTGGGATGCGGAAATTGTGGCGAATTATACCAGAAAGTTAATTAATGAATTTGGCATAAAAACTATTTCTCTATCAGATACCATTGGGACATCAACAGCGGAAAGTATAAGTTATTTATTTGGAAATTTAATTCCCGAATTTCCTGAAATTGAAATTGGTGCTCACTTGCACACCAGGCCAGATGACTGGCTGGAAAAAGTAGAATCTGCCTATGAAAATGGTTGCAGAAGATTTGATGGAGCAATAAAAGGTTTTGGTGGCTGCCCAATGGCGCAAGATGACTTGGTAGGAAATATGGCTACGGAAAATATGCTTCAATATTTCAACTCTAGAAACATAGAAACGGGAATCAATAAGGAAGCTTTTGCAAGAGCTCTGGAAATGGCTGTGCAGGTTTTTCCGCATTGAAAGGTTTTTAATTCTTACAATTGTTTTGCATAAAATTTGGGTATTATTCTTTAATGAAAGCTGAAATCTAATGAATAAAGGCAAGGTATTTCCTTATATATTTTGGTCGATTATGTTTGTTTTTTGTGTTTCAATTTTCCAAGCACAGAACTTAAAGGCGTATGGAGTGCTAAAAGATTTTTTAACAAAAACACCTATCTGTGCTGGAGAAATTAATGTTTATCATGATGGTGAATTAGTGGGTTCTTTTCTAACTGATGAAAAAGGAGAATATTCTATTGAGCTTAAATTGGGCTATGTTTATGCGATATCTTACAATAAAGCTGGTTTTTACTCCAAGTTTGTTGGATTAAATACTATTGGTTCAGAAGATTCATTGGTGTTTAAATACTTATCTACAAGATCTGTGTATGAATCTTCCTATAAAATTAGAATGGATTTAGATTTAAGTTACGCCTTTATCCCTTATAGGGATGATGTTTTTTTGCAGCCGATTGCATGGTCATATTATGATGGTGAACTAGGTGGTTTTACTTTTGATATGGATTACGTGGATAGTATAAAAGAAGATGTTGAATCCTTTTATGATTCTTACAATAGAATTACCGTGGATGATAGTAAACGGAATCAAATAATTGATATTTCTACCAATTGTCAAAAAGATACTTCTGCTGTATTTAAGGAAATTCATGATAGAATGCATGAAGTTTGTAGTGCTTACAACCAAGAAAATTTAGGTTATTCATACAGTGGTCAACCGCATAATGAAAATTTGGTAAAAGCAAGTTTTATTTTTGAAAAGGAAATGGAAAGGGGAGAACAATTAATTAAAAACGGAAAATTAGAAAAAGCACTTTTACATTTCGAAAATATGGAACTCCATGCGCCAAACAGTTCCTTGGTAAAGAAGAAAATAAAGAGATTGAAAAAGATACTTGATGAAAGTTAACTATTTGCCTTTAATATATTTTCATTGTAATTACTAAAGCTTGGTAGAAAATGAAACTCAAATTAAATTTTTTGAAAAAACTTTCATTTAGAGCTGTTTCTTTAATCTTATTGCTTCTGATTATATCTAATGCATTTGGACAAAAGAAATTATCCTTGTTCGGTTCAATAAGTGATTATGGTACGAAAACAGATATATGCGGATCTGAGATAATAATTTATGAAAATGGGATAATCTTGGATAACATTCTTTCAGATCGAAAAGGCAGATTTTCACTAAACATTGATCTTGGATCAAAGTATATTTTGTCCTTTAATAAGCCTGGTTTCATCCCTAAATGTATAGAAGTAGACACCAGAGGGGCGGAAAATTCTGAGAATCCATTTTCTATGGTATGGGAAATCGATCTCATATATTCCTTTGAGCAAGATTCCTTATCAATTTCACCAATGCTTATAGGTAGATCTTATTATGATTCCAATAGAGATGATTTAGTTTGGGATCATAAGATGATAGAGAAGTTCGCAAGTGTAAACAGGTCGAATACAGATCGCTTAATTGAAAATTATATAATGCTTAAACCGAACAATAAAATTGTCGATATTTCTAAGAGTTGCGAAAGCAAATCTGAGCTATCAAATGGTCTTGAGGAAAGTATGCATAAATTTTGTTTGAATTATTTTCAAATAGACATAGAAAAAGAATTTTCTGAGCTTCCCGACTCTGTTTTAATAAATGAAGTTGGTTTTACATTTGAAGAATGTCTTGTACATGGAGATTCTTTAATCTCTATTGGAGAGATCGAGGGTGCAATTATTCATTATGAAAAAATGCTGTTTAGGTTTCCAGAAAATTCTTTAATTAGAAAGAAACTTAAACGACTTGCTAAGGAAAGTGAAGGAGCTGAAGATTGATTCTATTTTTTATAAGTTCTAATAAAAAAATGAAAAACCAGAATTAATAAAGAAGCTTTTGCTAGAGCACTGGAAATGGTGGTGTAGGTTTTTCCACATTGAATTGCTTTAAACAGGCATAGTTAAAATTAAACAGGCTTTCTGTAAAAGATCTTGAAGGAAGAACCTATGCCCTTATTATTTCATATCTTTAACCGAGGTACCTTAAAATAATCCGATTAGAAGAATAAAAAGAATATGGTGTTGCCGAAGGCAAATTGGGGTGTTGTGCTGCATTTTCTTATGGTGTCATAGTGACACAATGGCACAGACATTTTCTGGTGCAGTTACCTTTGGAAATGCCAATCAGTATAGCTTTGACTACGAGATCGTATGTGATACACCTCCAACTTCAGCGACTCTCATAGTAACGTACACAACTCCACTTCCACCCGGATTGGTTCCACAGCTTCATTTAGGTGGTGGAGTTTTTGTTGCGATGTCGGGCTCTGGGCCTTTCACCTATAATTTTACTGGTCTTGTAAATTGTAATTTCAGTTTTTCCTTTTGGATGGCTTTTGCTGGTGGAGGACTTTACCAATCTCCCGAACCGCTTACACCCAACAATACTCCTTTGCCCATTCATCTATTATCCTTCGATGTGGTACCTTATAATTCGAATAGCGCTGATTTAACCTGGACGAGTTCTACAGAAATAAACAGCGATCGATATGAAATAGAAAGAAGTATCGATGGCATACATTGGGATTTTGTGGATAAGGTTTCTGCAGCTGGGAACAGTGTTTCATCCATTCATTATAATTATTTAGATGCTGATTTACCTGTAGAACTGAGCACTCTATTTTATTATCGCTTGAAAATGATTGATCTGGACGGAACTTTTGAATACTCCGATATCAAGACTGTCAATTTTGATGCATTTCTAGATGATATCATCTCTATTTACCCCAATCCAACCCAAGATGAATTGATTATTGATTTGACAAAAATTGAAACAGTGTCTGGAAATATTGACTTGGGTATCTATAGTGTTGCCGGAAAGACGATGCTTTATAAGCAGCTTAATAATGATGCAGTTGAAGTGCTGAATGTGTTTGACTTGCCTTCTGCTAGTTATCAGATTGTATTGTTTAGGGATGGAAGGAGGATTCATCAAAGATCTTTGCTTAAGTTGGATTAATATTAACTGCTGTAATTATTCATCTTAGATATTCATAAACCTTGTTTACTTCTTCTTTACTCATAATGAGCTCAAAATATTTAACGTATCCTATTAGTTCATCTAGTCGTTTTATTTGAACATGCTTAAACCTTTCTTTTGGCTTATTATGAATCATTACAATCAAGTTCCTAATCGGGATATTTCTATCTCCCCAGTGATGGCTTTTAAGTCCAATCCTTTCGGTTGAACGTTTATTTCCATTTAACAAAACAAAGAGTGCAAAATTTACTCTCTTTATTTGCTCAATTGGTGACCTTAGACTGAGATTTTCTAATGACTTCTTACTCCAATTCTTAGTCTCTAAAATAAAAACTCCAGCTCTTGAAATCAAAATATGGTCAATTTGAATACTAAATATTTTATCACCCTGTTTCCTGTTATAGATTGGTGGATCGAAACTTCTAGAAAAATCATTTATAAGAATGTATTCGTCAGAAAGCTTTTGAAGTTCTTTGTTTACCAATGATTCACCAATTGCACCGGCAATGCTAGGAGCTAACTCATCAACAGTTGATTTAATGCGCTTTAACTCACTTCGTGCTGAAAAGCAACGCTGTTCAATTATTTGGTCTCTATCTATTTCTAGTCTACGAACTTTCTCTTGTTTTCTATTTAGCTTCTCTTTTTCTGTCGCTAGTTGTTTTTCAATTCTTTTGTCAAAATTTCTCTCTAGCCTTTGAATCTTGAATTTCAGAATCCAATTCAATAGTCTAACACCACTACTTTCAACAACTTTTGATTGAAGTTTTAGGAGCTTTTTCTTCAGTTCGTTTTCTCTATCTATTTTCCGAGAATTGTAATATTCTTCATATTTAGTTGCATCTTTCTTTAACTCCTTAACTTCCTCCAAAAAACCAGCTTCCACTTTAGAGTCAATCGCTCTTAGTTCATTTTCATAATTACTTATAAATTGATTTATCTCACGTATCGACTTAAATCGATTGATATTCTTTGATTCCAGAATAGATTTGACTTTTTTAAGTGATTCAACTTGTCCGTATATCAAAGTCATTGTATTTTTTAATAGCTGCTAATGTTCCGAATATGAATCGTGGACGGCTGAAAGCCTTCATGATTTCATAACCTATGTTAGCAGTTATTATTTATTCTTATTTAATTTAAAGTCATTCATTATGGATTCACCCAGGTCAGATTTTTCAAAGCCTTCGATATCCTTTTTTACTTCACTAACAATCTTGTCTTGTTGAGCCTCACTCGGTTTAGGAAGTTCTTCAATTTCTTTCATTCTATTATACAAAAATGAAGACAATGGAAAATAGGACAAATCATTGTCTCTAGAAAGTTGACCCTTAATTGGATCAATTTTAAACTTTTCAATTTGATTTTCATCACCATACTCTTTAATCACACTCCAAAAGATGAATCGACTAAATTTTCCATAAACCATTAATGTTGTTTGAGCCTCATTATCAACAATTGTACTGTCAAATGTTCTTGTCATGTAAAAATCTACACCCTCAAGATCAGAATCATGTGATAAAACTCTATCAGTTGTGAGAATATATATCTTATCAAAGCTTCTAGGAAATTTATTTGATGTTAAAAAATCTCTCCATTCCTCTTCTACTTTTTTGATAGTATCAAAATACCACCTTTCTCCAATTGTAGAATCTCTTTTTAAGTTGTATGCTAATACTCTCCAGAGAAATGAGACTGCGAAATAGTATAAGTTCTCATCGTAACATAAGTTTTCATCACTTTCAAGGAACTTACGAAAAATATTTTGAGCAAACCAATTTTCTCTTTTTGAGAAATCTTGTTCTGCTCTTTTTCCCAATAAGTGTGGCTTTAGAGCATCTTGCATTCTTTGGTTCGGATTTGAAAATCGTCTCAAATAATTGGAACCTGTTTCTTTAATATATTTTACTGCAAACTTGGGATATATATGACTTTTTTGAAGATCAGTTTCAATTTGATATAGTGCACAAGTTCCTTTCATTTCAGATTACTGCTAACGACCCAGCTAAAATGAGTATGCACTCAATTAACCAAAACTTATAAAGCCAAAAGATAGCAAATACCTTGGAGAAAATTGCTTCTGCATATTCATTTTTAGCATTTGTTAGCGGTAGTTTTTATACGATCCACTTCTTCCGATTTACAAATAACTATCTGATCGCCCCCTTTTAATTCTTTCAACTTATTAACACATTGGCGAAAGCTGTTTAAATTATGATACCTACTTTCATGCAACTTCTGACCTACTTGTGTGTAAAGCCTCCAATTATTCTCTCCTTTTTTATCTATATACCCTTCATTGGAATTAAAGTCGTACGTTATTAAATGAAAATTGGTATTTAAAAGCCTTTTATTATTAGCTGATGGGTAGCCAACACCTTCAATCCCATCTTTAACAAGATAGAGTTTTCTCATTTTACCGAATTTCATTGATTTTACCCGCACTATATTTCAAAAGTTGAAGTATTGTTATTTGAATTTGACGACTATCATGATAAACTTGTTGAACTTGTAAATTGGAGGCGGTTTGCTCAATTGAATCTTTGATAGCTTCAAATATTGCTAAATACTGCAATAATTTTGGATTAGAAGCTACAGCTATTGGATCTTGAAATTTATCAAGAGATACAATGCTCTGATTAGATCTTTCAAATGCTAGGTGATAAAGACCTATTGAAAGTTTTACCACTCCATTTGGAATATAATTAGGTTGACCTTCTGCATACCCTTTAATTATCTGTTGAAATAGGTTTGCTGCTTCTAACTCATCAGGTTTTAGCTGATCTGGATTTTTATTTTTGAAAATATCAAATAGCCCCATCTATGATTTCTATTTTGCAGTAATTACCGCTAACGTCTCTTGTATAGTGCGTTTGCATCCCGCAGGGTGCATATGCATTATACAAATTGTTGTAGCCAGTTTTTATATTACTTCTTCGCGTTCTAATGAGAACACACTATTTCCAATTTTATTAAGTTTCTCCAGAATTCTATCACTTCCATTATCCATAATTTCATTTCTTTCTTTTTCAGATATAGGAACCATCCACAGGAAATTAATTTTAGATTCTCGATAGTCATCAAGCTCTGGTTTTGGTAAAATATCTAGTTTGTTTGTCAAGACTACAGAATTAAATTTTGTTGAATTAAAAGGTTCGAAATTAATGGTATGACCTTCTCCTAAAAAAGTAATATTGTCCCAAGGAATTGCAGATTGTCCACTTATCCATTCAGCCATTTGTTGTATATCTTTTTCTGAAAAAACTGAATCCAATATAATCCCAAGTTCAATTCTATTAGATTCAAAACGATTTTCGGAATACATCTCAACCACTGGCATAGGAACTAAAGAAAGCCCAACCGTTGCAAAAATGGTTTTAGATTCGCCTTTTCTTAAGTAAAGTCCTTTAGGAGGCCATTCATTTCCATCTATTGCGTAATATTTATCATGATTTCCAAATGCCTCATCATATGTTCCCAAAATCGTAGGTTGTTGGATTTGAAATGGATTTAATTCATTATCCCAAGAACTCCAATACTCTCTAGATTTCTCTATTCTTTCTACAAAAGCATTTGACTTAGCAAGCTCCCAAGCAAAGTTCCCTTCTCCTATACAATTTTTGGAATATCCATAAAATCCGTTTTGACCACCCCAACTTGGTATGATAGAAACTATTTCACTTTTTACTAAAAGTGCAGCTGAGTCTCCTTCTTCCGTCCAGATAATTTTTAAATCATTTTTGTTCAACTTTTCTTGCCCTTCAGGTAATTTACAGAATTCTTTTGGTAACATAGGAGGAATTCCTTTGTCCATCAGTTTTTCTTCCAATTCGTTCGGAGCTGGTTTTAAATTCATTACCCAGCAAGACTTTACACCAAAATTCGAATTTTCTGGTCCCCATAAATAAAAATAAGCTACTCTGTTGTCCTGTTCTATTATAGCCGTAATTGGACAAGAAGGAGATTGCTCTTCTAAAAGAACTTCTGCTTTTTGGAATTCTTTTTCTTTGGAAGAAAATATCTTTTTAAAAAAACTCATTATTTCGTTTTAATTGGCTACAACGTCAGTATATGAAGCGTGGTGGTCAAAGGCCAGCATGATTTCATATACACTGTTAAGCAGCGTTATTTACGGCTGACTGAATTCGATCAAACTCATCAGCTTTGTTCTTATTCTCTTCTTCAATGTCATAATCATCCTGCAATCCAAGCCAGAATTTAGCAGACGTCCCAAAATATTTACTAAGTCTTAATGCTGTGTCCGCTGTTATTCTTCTCCGACCTTTAATAATCTCACTTATTCTAGTTTGAGGAATTAGAACGTCTTTAGAAAGTCTATAAGCGGAAATTTCCATTGGCTTTAAGAATTCTTCTAAAAGAATTTCTCCCGGATGTATGTTCTTAAGCTTTGCCATAATTTAAATTTTAGTGGTAATCACAAATCTCAACTTCAGAAGCATTTCCATTTTTCCAAATGAATATGATTCGCCATTGTATATTAATCCTAATACTACAATACTTCTTTAGATTACCTTTAAGTTTCTCCAATTTATTAGCGGGAGGAATCCTTAAATCATTAATGTCAATCGCATTATTGATCATTCTTAATTTTCGTCTTCCGATATTCTGGACTTCAAAAGGAAGCTTTTTACTTCTAATTCCATTCCAAACTTTTTCGGTTTCTTTATTGCCGAATGATAAAATCATTGCTTCCGCTACTGGTTAGTAACGTCAAAGGTAAGTAAAAAGTTTCAATTATGAAAATTTGAGTATTCTGAGTACTTACTCAATGCTGCTTAACAACTGGATAAAAGGACATAATTCCTTTTATTTCCATTATATACATTTTTACTAAAATCACATAAACACCAATAATAGTACGTCATTAACACCGATTAAACGCTTGTAAACGGATATCAAATCCCACCTTTATATTCTTGTGTAGTTTAAGTAAAATTTGTTTTTTGCCCTTAAATATATGAAAACAGGGAGTTCAATTTATAAAAAGAAAGAAAAAACCTTTTTGATATTTTTACTCATACAAAAACTCTAAAACATCATCAAAACCTTCAGATCCAATATATGTTGAAAAGGAATGGTAAGCGTTTTCTCTATTGTAACCTTCCCCGAAATAGGAGCCATTGAAGTTTTCTGCAAAGTAATCTTTTAATTTACCCGATTCATTTTTAAAGTTGCAGCCCAAAGTGGTATTTCCTAGTACTCTAGGAAGTTTAATGGTTCCCATGGTTTTCAATAAGACAAAGTCGTTCTCATTGATAAAATTGAATAAGGAATAATTGTCTTTATCCTTATAATTTAAATGGGTATTTCTGTTGTAATATCTCTTGAAGAGTTTTTTGCCTGGAGATGCCGAGGCTGTTAATGCTATTCGAATATTGGATTGATTAGGGGTAGGGAGAGTGTAACTCCTTTTGAGGTTAAATAATAAACTACTTCCCACAAAAGTTCCGGTGCTGTGTGTTATGATATTAATATGTTGGCATTGGATACCTTCAAATACATTTCTTAAGGAATAACCGCAATGCTTGGCGTTGGGTATGGCTTTGTTTTTGAAAAGCAAGCCTAATCTTATGGTTCGAATTAAGCCGCCTCTTTTCAGATATTTTCCATCCCAATAAACTTCTATATTGAGGTTGTCCAGGCTATCCAGTAAGAAATCATTGATTCTATTCCTGCATATTTTATTTTCTAATGTGGAAGTAGAGTTGTCTATATTTTCATTGCTTATTTTTTTTCTGAAACCGTGAATGATCCAGGTTTGCTGAGAGGTTTTGAATTGGTTAATTCCACGGGTAATGGTGCTTATAATTGAATCTTGAAGAATCAAATAGTTGTCTTCTGAATAAGAAGTGTTTATCAAATTATAGGACTCTGCAATGGATTGAAACTTGCTCGGATATTTTTTTGACCAAATGGCCAATTTAGATTTTCCTTCCGATGCTAATTCTTTATTGGAGATGACATTTTCTGGATAATAATGACCATTCATATCCATGAATATTCTATAGGTATTGTTTTCAATGGTTTTAATTTTATTTGCATGTTCTCCATAGACCACCGAGTGTTTAACGCTCGCATTTGCAGGAGATATGAAGATGAATAAAAGTAGGAGTGCTAGTAAGTATGCTTTTTTCATTTCTCAATGTTCTTGGGTTTTCTGTTAGGATCTCTTAAAATAAACCTTTTGTTTTTTAACCCTTTCGAAGAGTGATCTCCGTAATCTCAGGTCGAATTCCAACCCTTCCCAAGAAGCCGATAAAGCCTAAACCTCGGTTCACATAGATGTATTGTTTACCAGCATTATACAATCCTGCCCAGGTATCATAGGCCAACTGAACGGGGCTTAATTTTATTCCGAGCCATTCAATGCCATATTGAAAACCATGTGTATGACCTGAAAGAGTAAGATCTATATTGGTTTTCTCTTTTACTTGATGCTTCCAGTGAGAAGGGTCGTGAGACATTAGAATTTTAAATGGGCCATTGGCATTTGCACTTGCCTTTTCTAAATCTCCATAGCTTCCCCATCCTTTACCCCAATTCTCAACACCTATTAAATCTATGAATTCACCATCCTTTTCAATTTTGCGACTTTCATTTAAAATAAGATCAAAACCTAATTCTACTTGTCTCTCTTTTATTCGCTTTAAATTGGCCGCATGTTCAGGGCTTTTCTTTGGGTAATAGTAATCACCGTAGTCGTGATTTCCCATTATTGAGAACTTACCATCCTTTGCTTCTAATACATGCATGACCTCGTCTGCGCCATCTAGTTCGGAAGCAATATTATTTACCATGTCTCCCGTAAATAAGAGAAGATCTGGCTTTAGTTCATTGATCATTCCAAAGGCTTTTTTCAATGGATTGAAATTGCCATTTAAACTGCCAATATGTAGATCTGAAAATTGAACAACTTTATATCCATCAAAGGCTTGGGGTAGGTTAGGGAAGGAGATAACTTCCCTTCTAACTTTATAGCGAAATTTAGTAAAGAATATGCCAAAGAAGTTGTAGAATAGGGTTAAGCTAAATACACCAAAACCCAACTTGCTTAAGAAACTGAACCTGCTAATGGGGTCTCCCGGACCTTTTATTCTGATGTCCCCAGTTCTAAATAAATGCACGATGTCTTCCGGTAAGAGGAAAAGGCTAAAAAACAATTTGGGTGTAAGGAAAGCTATCCAAATTGTAGCTATCCAGTATTTGGGCTGAATGGGTTCTTTACCTTTGAAAATACTCCATAAAACCCCACCTATAGAAATCACCAAAACAGCAATGCTTATGATCCAATAGGACCATTTGATAAACTTTTTGGTGTCCACTGAAAAGTCTTTGGTCAATAGGTTTATTCCTCTGAAAACATATAGGTCTAAAAGGATTAAAAAAGCCAGAAAAATTAAAGGAAATATCATTTGAAGGACTATTCTCAATTTTGTGTCGTATTGTAAATTATTTTTAGCGTGTCTTTCCCCACTTTATAAGAACAGACAATACGCTTATTTAGTTTAGGTGAAGGCAATCCTTTTTCAAAGAATTCTTGTCCTTGAAAAATACGTGCCTCATCCCATAAGTCGTTATCTATAAACTGAGAAAGGGTATAGGCACCTCCTTCCACAATAATGGATTGGATATGTAATTCGTAAAGGAAGTCGCAAATTTGTTTTGTTACATTTTTGCTGAAATCTAATTTAATCCAATGGTTAAATTCTGTAGTTCTATTGTATTGGTTATTAAAGATATAGGTTGTGGCCTTTTCATTAAAAACATTTGAGTCGGATTCAACTTTTAAATCCTTATCAATTACAATTCGAATGGGGTTTTTTCCTTTCCATTCTCTTACGGTTAATTTAGGATTATCAATAATTGCTGTATTACTCCCTATAAGAATGGCCATTTCTTCACTTCGCCATTTATGGTTGAGTTGCTGGGCTTTATCTCCTGTAATCCATACTATTCCTTTTTCATTTGAGTCTCTTTCAGGAGCCATAAAACCGTCTTGACTCTCGGCCCATTTTAGAATGATATAGGGCCTTTTCTTATTGATATGATTGAAGAAACGCTTATTCAATTCTTTTGCCTGTCTCTCACAAAGTCCAACTTCCACTTCTATCCCTCTTTCTTTTAGAAATGCAATTCCGTTTTGTTCATTCACTTTATTCGGGTCGGCTATTGCAATCATTACTTTAGGAATTCCTGATTCTGCAATTAAAGAAGAACATGCGGGTGTTTTACCCTGATGATTACAAGGTTCCAGACTAACATATAATGTGCTTTGAGGAAGTAAGGCTTTATTTTTTACGGATTGAATAGCCATAACCTCCGCATGTGAGCCGCCATAAGCCTGTGTATATCCTTCACCAATGATTTCATCTTGAAAAACGATAACTGCTCCCACACCAGGGTTAGGAAGACAGTTGGGAAATGCTTCTTCTGCAATTTCTAATGCTCTTCGCATATATGTTTCATGAATGGAATTCATTGTGCCTGTAAAAATGATAATTTTGACCGATGCCTGCACATAAATACCATGATAAATATGCTTATTTCCCAAGATTGATAAATGCAGAAGTAAAAAAGGATACGCAAATCGCCATTTGTATTCCTTGCTACAATGAAAAAAGCATTCTTCCTACTTTACAGTCATTGATTAATTGCGATGCTCCGCCATGTCATACAGAAGTGATGGTACTTTTTAATTCTTCTGAAGAGGATGGTGTGGAAGTTAGAGAATGCAATGAAATGTGCAGAAAAGAAGCATCCATTTGGATTGGCGAAAACAAATCTGATCATATTTCATTTCATTTGCTGAAGGCTTATAAACTACCTAAGAAAATAGCTGGAGTAGGAATGGCAAGAAAAACAGCAATGGATGAGGCAGCTTTGAGATTTAATGATATTGATCAAGATGGTATACTGGTTGGCTATGATGCAGATTCGAAGTGTGATGAAAATTACTTAGTAGAAATATGGAATTACTTTCAGGAAAATTCGAAATCTCCGGGCTGCTCCATCTATTTCGAACACCCCTTATTTGGAGATCATTTTGAACCAAATATTTATGAAGGGATTATCAATTATGAACTTCATTTAAGATATTACAATCAAGCTTTTCGTTATACGGGACATCCTTTTGCCTATCATACTGTAGGTTCTTCCTTTGCAGTTCGTTCCAGTGCGTATCAAAAACAGGGAGGCATGAACAAGAGGAAAGCAGGGGAGGACTTTTATTTCATCCAAAAGATCATTGCATTGGGTAATTATGGAGAATTGAACTCAACAAGAGTCATTCCTTCTCCACGCCCTTCAGATAGAGTGCCTTTTGGAACAGGAAGGGCTATTATGAAATGGGTCAATAAAGAGGAAACGACCTATTCTACTTATGACTTTGAGTCTTTTGTTCAATTGCGCTTGTTTTTCCAACTTATTCCTGAGTTTTATTTGAATAGAAAGAATCCGGAAATTATTATTGAACAGATTCCAGATTCAGTAAATAGATTTTTGTCTACTTATTTCTTTGAAGATAGATTAAAAGAAATGGATAAGAATACTAGTAATATTAATAGTTATACAAATAGATTCTATAATTGGTTTAATGCCTTTATGGTTTTAAAGTTTGTTCATTTTTACAGAGATAATTACGGTAATAACAAAAGCTTGTATGGAGAAGCGTCTCGTTTGGCAAAGAAATTAACCATAGAATCAGAAAATTCCGTGCTGAATTTACTTAATGCCTATAGAATATATGAGCAAAAAAAAACACCTGAAAGAAACTCAGGTGTTTAATGTTGTATTGGTTTAGGTGAAATAATTTAACTTACCCTTTTACCCTTGTCTAAAACATCTTGAAGCGCCTTTAATTCATCCCACTTGTCATCTGCAGCTAAGGCAGATTGTTCAGGCCAAGTGTCTGGCACTAATAACTTATATCTTGATCCTGCCTCAGCAAGAATCTCTTTTAATTTATCTACTTCGGTTCCGGCAAGATCTGAGAATGTCATAATGCCAGCAGCATTAAATAATTTCTCAGTAGCAGGACCGATTCCTTCTATTTTCTTTAAATCGTCTTTTCCGTCAGCACTTTTCTTAGGCGCCTTCTTTTTTGGAGCTTCCGCCTTCACTTCTTTCACTTCCTCTTTCTCAACAGGCTCTGCTACTTTAACTTCCTCTACAGGAGCTTCAGCAACTGCCACTTCCTCAACAACAGGCTCTGGTTTCGGTGCTGTTTTTTTCTTCGTAGTTTTCTTTGCCTTTATTTCTTTAGCTGCTTTTTTTAACTTATCATCTTCAGAAGGAACATAAGCTCCACCTTTTCTTCTAGGTCTATAAACACCCCAAGAACCAGCTCTGATTTTACCTTTTCTTGATCTTTTGTCTCCTTTTCCCATTCTAAATTATTTCAATGTTTTAAAAAATCGGGTCGCAAATATACCTTTTTGAAACATAAATAGCTCGAAATCACTAGATTTTAGTTTCTTTTTAATCTTTTGTCTCTAGATGCCTTTTTAATATAAGTTCCGAGTCCTTTACTGAATTCATACACCATTTTAGGAGAATTTCATTTTTAGCACTTTCATCTAGTTGCCAACTGATGTCTTCATTTTGAATACGGTCTCTTAAGGAATGGAGAATTATTGCAGTAGCCACAGAAATATTAAAACTTTCTGTAAAGCCGTACATAGGAATTTTTACGCTTTCATCTGCATGGAGAATCGCATCCTCGGAAAGTCCTTGGGCCTCAGCTCCCATAACAAGGGCAATAGGAGTAGAAATATCTAGCTTTTGCGGACTAAGGCTTTTGGCATGTGGGGAAGTGGCAACAATTCTATAGCCCTGAGCTCTAAGTTTTGAATACAAGGCTTTGACATGTGTTTCGTCTTTATTATAAAGTTCCGTATTTAACCATTTAGATGAACCCAAGGAAATTTCATTGTTTTCCTGATACTTATTCTTGCCTTGCATGATATGTACATCTTGAATACCGAAACAATCGCAGCT
This sequence comes from uncultured Flavobacteriales bacterium, assembly GCA_964609215.1. GTDB lineage: Bacteria > Bacteroidota > Bacteroidia > Flavobacteriales_D > JABDKJ01 > JABDKJ01. Next base: position 102,914 of record CAZSQZ010000003.1, on the reverse strand, counting down.
ACGTAAAACAGCACTTATATTATGAGCTTGAAAAATATCTTCTATAACAACGGATATATATTTTGTTCTTTGATCTAGAATAGAAAGCATCCTCTCCATTCTTGCCTCCGTCATGTGTTGCTTGAGAATATCTATTTGCTCTCTCATTTTATAATAATAAAAAACCCGCTTTCAAACAAAAGCGGGTTTTAAATTTATTTACGAATCTCGTAATTATACAGCTTTGCTTAAGTCTGCACCAGCCTTAAACTTCACTACATTTTTAGCTTTGATTGTAATTTCTTTTCCTGTTTGAGGGTTTCTTCCTTTTCTAGCAGCTCTTTTCTTTACATCCCAAGATCCGAATCCAACAAGTGCTACTCTATCACCTTTTTTAAGGCTTTTTGTAGTACAGTTAACAAATGCATCTAATGCTCTTTTTGCGTCAGCTTTTGAAAGCCCAGCGTCTGAAGCCATAGCTTCTACTAATTCTGCTTTATTCATCTTAAATAAATTTAGGTTATTAATAATTTAATTATGTTCTATTTTTGAACGGGTCAAATATATGCGGAAAACCACGCCAGCCAAGAGATACAGGATAAAAACGCGCATTTTGTTAATAAAAACGGTCAAATGTGGATAAAGCTGGGCAATTTTTCAGGAAAACGGGCTAAATCCCTTTGTTTATAAGTCATTTAAAGATATTGCAAATATTTGGACTTAAACAAAAGTTGCTTTCTCATTTAACTTATTTCCATTCAAAAAAGCCTTCAGATTCATCTTTGATTTTCCTTGTGGAATTATTTCTATTGGAATGATAAAACCATCTTTACAAGCAATCTTGAAATAGTTTTTATTATCGGTCTCAATTTGACCGGGTTTCAGTTGGTGTTCACATGGCTCATAATCTGCTTTCATAAATTTAATACTCAACTCTTTTTCGGTTTTTAAAATAGACCAAGCCGCAGGGTAAGGAGAAAGGCCTCGAACTTTGTTGTATATATTAAGGTAGGATTCCGTCCAATTCAACTGACAATCTGCCTTAAAAATTTTGGGTGCTTTTTTTATTTCTATTCCGTCCGTATTTTGAGCAATAGCTTTTACATTATCACTTTCAATTTCTCTTATTGTTTTGCACATGAGTCTAGCTCCTACATTTGCTAACAAGTCGTGTAGTTCTCCTGCAGTCATTTCATCCAGAATTCGAACCCTATCCTGAAAGATTACTTTTCCAGTATCAATTTCTTTTTCAATGAAAAATGTGCTTACTCCAGATTCTTTCTCTCCATTAATGATTGCCCAGTTTATTGGAGCTGCACCTCTGTAATTGGGTAGGAGAGAAGCGTGAAGATTAATAGTCCCTTTTTCAGGCATAGTCCAAACAACTTCTGGCAACATCCTAAATGCTACTACAACGAAAAGGTCGGCACCCAATGCTTTTAGCTCTGAAATAAAGTCATCGGCTTTTAAGTTCTTGGGTTGCAACACGGGAATGTTATTCTCAATAGCATACTGCTTAATCGGGCTGGATCTTAATTTCTTTCCTCTTCCAGCTGGTTTATCCACAGAAGTAACTACGCCTACAACATTAAAATTGGATTCTACAATTTCCTTCAAGCATGAAACTGCAAAATCGGGTGTGCCCATAAATACTATTTTAATGCCTTTATCCATGCGGGCAATATATAATCATTCTTCATAAGAGAAAAGAATCGAAAACATTTTCTATTTTCTGCGAATGAAAGCGGCAAGTGTTTCTGAAATTAAAAAGGAGTTAAAGGAAAAGAATCCAAATGAGCTTTTGGAACTGTGCTTAAGGTTAGCTCGATTTAAAAAAGAAAATAAGGAGCTACTTACCTATTTGATTTATGAGGCTGACAATGAAGAACAATATATTGCCTCAATTAAATTAACAGTATCTGATGATATTAAAGAAGTGAACAAGGTTCAGCTCTACTATTGTAAAAAGAACCTCAGAAGGATTCTTAGAATGATGGATCGCTTTATCAGATATTCTGGCAAAAAACAAACGGAAGCAGAATTAAGACTTTTCTTTTGTCGGTGTTTAATTGAAAACCATATTCCTTACAAAAGAACGAAAGCACTTCAGAATGTTTTTGATGGTCAAATTAAGAAAGTTAAGAATGCGCTTCGCACTCTTCATTCAGACCTGAAGTACGATTTTATCCAGGAAATAGAAGAATTAGAATCAAATTGATCCTTAAAGAGGAATATTATCTGCTCTTTTATTTTCACCATTCTTTCTTTTTTCTCTATGCTTCTTAATTAGGTCATGCGACTTCTTTTTAATAGACGAGTTAATGAGAAATTCCGATGAACCCTTTATTCCTGAACAGGGCATAGATTGAAACGGGTTTTCGTATAAGGACCACATTGCCTTTTGCTCGTATCTAAATGCATATTTAAATTCTTGGACATTGCATTTAATAGCAAGTGTTATGTAATTGTCGTTCGGATAGGGAAATTCCAGCACATCATTTTTATAGGCACAATAGATGAAGCCTATGGTTCTAAAATGATCCAAAGTATGTTTTGGGCAAATACCAAATACATGATCCAATTCTAAGTGTTTTGCGCACACCATAGAATAACGCATGAGCATTTGTTTTATGCCTATTTTTCTGTATCCGTTTTGAACCCACAATCCACATGATTCTCCATATTTAACTAAGTCATAACGATCCACAATACTCAAGTACTGTGGATTTTGTTTGCTAAGAACTTTTTCAAAAGGAAGAACGAAGTCCGCATGGTTTAAATGTATTCTGACACCACCAATTAATTTGTTGTTATGAGAACAAGAAACAAGATAAACATTTGGGTTTTCAGTCCATTCTTTATCTGAAGAGCTTATTCCTAGAACCTCTTTTTCCTTTAGTATCTTTAGGTGATTTAAGTAAAACTCTTCAGTAAGAGCTTTATTAGATAGCGCATTGACTATGTCAATTTTAAAATGGTTGTTTGCAAGTTTCATGATACTATTAATGAGTTGTTAAGTTTTCTACGCAATGATTTTTTAGGTTGAGCATCCGAAATAGAAAACCTGAATAGAAATGCTGGGATTTGTTCTTCTTTCAGATTGAAAAGTCTTTTAAGGTTTTCCAACTGTTCTAATAGTGCTTTTTTCTCCTTAGAGTTGAACTGATTATCATTTGGATCAAATGCTCTCTTCATCATAAATAATGAAGCAGTGAGCGGTTGAAACCCAACCCCAAATTCAGTAGCACAGAGCCAAATATCCTCAATAAACTTTCCTGCACTGAAGTATTGAAAAGGGCTTTCCTGCGGAATGCAGACCAAACCGAGAGCTGAGGAATTTTCTATAGCTTTCTCACTTAATTTTAAAAAGCCATTTCCTTTATTCTTGTCTTTAAGGAACTTGATTACTTCCCAGTTCTTTGAGATATTTAAGCCAGCAATATCGGCAGGACTTAGATCTAATGTTTCTATATCTATTCCATCTTTTAATTTCTGATTTTCAGATTCCGTCCATCTGATTTCATTCATTAATTCTGAATGACCTCTTTCGTTCATTATTCGAATCTTGTCACAGTTTCTAATGACCAAGCCAATATTTTCAATTTCCTTTTGCTTGTGTTTTACCTTTAGTGTAGTGAAAATTTGTTCTGAGGATAGTTTTGCCAATTTGTTTATAAAGGCTATTGGCAATTCCCTTCTTCTTTCGTTAAGTCGATCCGTTTTTCTGTGATCTATTTGATAACTTAATTCAGCAAATGGAATACTATAGTTTTTTTCTTTTTCTCGAAAAGTAAAACAGCTATGTACTAGGAAATCTTCTTTTTCGAGTTCAATATAGTTTTGGTAAAACTCAAGGCCAAGCTCGTTGGCCTTGAGTTTTAAATTTCTAACGGCAGCTCCAAGAGCAATCAGAGCACCACTATACTTATAGTCTAATAGTGAGGAAGCACGTTCCTTTCTCAGGGAAAGGAATAACCTCTTATTGTGTTTTACCCAAAACCATGGCTGACTATTCCCTCCAGATGGCGCTGAATTGGCAGCCTTTAGTAAGACACTTAGTATTTCTTCATTTAAGTTTAATGCAAATTTGTTTTCATCTAGCTCAATTTCCTTTACCGTATTAAGGATTTTATACTCATTGAATTCATCCTTAATTGTTTCTTGAGAATTGTTTTTAGGTAGATTTTCATTTGCAATAATTTCATTTAGATCAATAAAAAATCTTCCAGATCTTGATAATTGATTCAGTAATATTCTTCTTGCAACATTTGTGGCGCTGGCTCCACCTAGAGTTACATCTGAAGCTAGTTGAGGCCATGTGCTTATCGTTTGTTCTATTTCGAACATGGATGCCTTTAATCGAATAGAGGAATTTTGCATTTCTATCATGGGAAAGATGAATGGAATTTTTTCCTCGTTGCTTAAATCTTTGAGGTTGCTTGAATTCAAACCATCAACTAGGCCATGAAGAATAGGTCTTTCGGAATCTAGATCAAAACGCTCGATGTCAAGCATGCCTCTGTCGCTAGTTTCCATTATTACTGGAATAGAATGAGCTTTAGCTCTTTCGCGACATTTTATTTTAATATCCAAGCTGTCACACTCGTCTATGAGTAAATCCAATTTTCCGTTTTTCAATAGAAAATCATCAATATTAGATTCATTTATTCCGTCATTGTAAATTTCTACTTTAAGGAAAGGATCTATTTCTGCTATTTCTCTGGCTACTACATAGACTTTTTCCAAGCCTATATTTTGAACACCGGTTCTTATTCTATTTAGATTTGAGAGATCTAATTCGTCAAAATCTGCAATTCGCAGTTCACCAAAAATTCTTTCTTGAGCCATAGTCAAAGCCACAACGTGTCCAACGGACAGACCAATAAGACCAATTTTCTTTTGGCTTAATTCATTTTGCTCATCTGGTGATATTTTGTAGTTATTCCTATTGGTTCTGACTTTTATAAATTCCTCTTTATCCAGCAGATGAATTATTTTTCTTAACCAAGGATAGTATACCCAGATCCCATAACTTGTAGGTGATGACCCCAGCTTCTTTTGGGCTTCGATTGTAATTTCCTCCTCTGAAAACTTTCGAGTTGGAGATGTTATTTTGATAAGTTCTTTTACTTGATATTCTATGGTATCAAGCACTTCAATTTCAGGATGCTCTTCTAACAGTAATTGGTATTGAGTTTTTTCCTCTTCACAAGACAACCTGAAAAATACAGGTTGAAATTGTTTCATTACTAGGAAAATTTAAACACGACAATGATATGCACTTATTAACAATATATCAAAGTTATTAACAATTATAATTATTCGCTGTTCTTAAAATTAAAGTTCATCATATTGATATTCAGATGTTTGTCTTTCTACTTGTTGTAGTTCTTTGTCTCTCAATCACTCGGCTTGGAATAGTCATTTCAGGACTAAAACCTATTACCAGAACATCATCAACACGTTCTTCATCGCCTTGCCAATCGGAAAGGCTTTTCTTTAAAAGTTCTTTTTGATAAGAAAATGGAAATCCATAATTCTCAATTATAAATTGTTTGAGTCTTTTAATCATAAATTTCTTACCCGACTCTCCACCAAACTGATCGCATATACCGTCAGAATACAAGTAAAAACTTGTTTTTTCATCAATCGATAATTCATGATTTGTAAAAATAGTACAGTCATTAGGAGGTTTTCCGCCTATTGATTCACGATCACCTTTGATCTGATACAATTGATTTTCTCTTATATAAATTAAGGATTGTTTAGCACCTGCAAACTCAATAGTATTTGATAATTCATCTATGGTACAAACGGCAACATCCATTCCGTCATTGACAATATCTCCGGAGCTTCTTAGGGCTCTACAAATCTCTCGATCTAATCTATACAGGATGTCACCTGGATTTGTAATTCCTTTTCCAACTATTATTCTATCCAATATATTACTTCCGATCATACTCAAAAGAGCTCCAGGAACACCATGTCCCGTGCAATCTGCAAGAACAATTATCTTTTTTCCAGCTTTATTTCCAAACCAGTAGAAATCACCACTTATAACGTCTTTAGGTTCAAAGAACACAAAAAGGTCTGGAATAGCATTCATTAGTTCACGGGTGTTAGGTAACATTGCCCTTTGTATTCTTTCTGAATACTTAATACTATCTTGAATATGTTTGTTTTTATACTCAATGACTTCTTTTTGTTGATTGGTTAAGTCTAAGACTTCAACTAATTTTTGATTTTTTACACTGATAATTTTCTTTTGGTTTTCGGTAACCAATAGTGACTCTTGAAGTTTGTTTTCCGCTTTTAAATTGAGTCTTTGGAGATATATAAAACCAAGAATCAAAGAGGCGTACGAAACAAATGAGCTAATTGCAATGTTTTCTGCATTATCTACCAACTTGGGATCTACTCCCTCAAACATTGGAATCAATGGATTAACTAAATCAAAACTGAAGTATGAAACAAGTGCACAGATAATGGCAATAATCAGGTACTTTCTCTCTGTTATTTCAAATATTATTAGTGGACAGACTATTGTCCCAATGAGCATAAATTTGTAAGCCGTAAGTGTATCTCCTGATATACTACTTCCAATAAAGACAATAATAAAGCCGGGAAAAATGCTAAAATATAGTCTGGACCAGTTGTATTGCTTTAACTTATTTAATAGAAAGGTAACGGAATACAGTCCAGCAGCTACGATGCAGGCTATAATGTACGATTTGGAGTTTTTGAAAACACCAGATTGACATAAGGTCATTAAAGTTGCAGTAAAAGCAATTTGATTGGTCAATACAACCTTTCTTCTTAGCCTATCATCTATATTTTCATCAATACCAATGCAGGATAGCCAATACCATATTTTCCTTATTCTATGCAGTTTGTTTTATGTTTAGCTGCATAGGATTACGTTAAATGAATTGCTCCGTTTTATTAAACGCTAAAAAGTCGATAAACGGAAAGCTTCATTCATCTAAAAAATTTAGGGGCATTTGCAAAAGGCAAATTCTATTTGGCATGCTTTTTCCATACATTGTAATCTAAATTATAAAGTCATGAAAAATTTAATTGTCATTTTATCCTTTGTTTTAGGCTTATTCAGCTTGAGTGCTCAAGACTCGGATAGATCTTTGATTAGTACCAGAGGTTCGGCTACTGTATACGCAATTCCAAACGAAGCATTGATTAATTTTTCAATTATTACGCACTCAAACGATCTTGCTGATGCCAAGAAGAAGAATAGTGAAATTTCGATACAAACAATCAATTATTTGAGGAGTAGGAAGATTGAGGAAAAGCATATTCAAACGCAATATTTGAATATTGGTAAAAACTATAGATGGAATCGTAATCCTCAGGTTGAGAAAAAATATACTGCCACTCAGTCTTTTTCTGTTTGTATCTCAAACCTTGATCACCTAGAGACTATAATTAGCGATTTGGTACAAATGGAAATTAGTAATTTAAGTACACCCAATTTCAGGACAACTGAATTAAAGAAATATAAGGATGAGGCAAGAAAAAAGGCCATTGCAGATGCTAAGTATAAGGCTGAATTACTTGCTTCAGAATTGGGTCAAACAGTAGGAAAAGCCCATAGAATTAGCGAGGTAACCTTTAACAATAATAATGGAAGGATTGCCTATGCAAATTTTGCTGAAGATGCTTCAATTTCTGCTGGAAGCCAAGATAGTTTTGCGATTGGTCAGTTGGAGGTTAAAGCTGAGATAGATGTTAGTTTTAATTTACAATAAATGAGTGAAATCCACATTGAGATTGTTCGCAATGAACTTTCTTCTGGCATAAACCACCTGAGTCAGCAAATTACTGCTCTTAAAGATTCATTGCTTTCCGAATCTAAAAGTACGGCTGGTGATAAGCATGAAACAGGAAGAGCAAGTATTCAATTGGAAATAGAACAAATAAGCAATCAATTAAAATTAAAAGAGGAGATGTTTAATGAATTGACCAGAATCAAATTTGATTCTTCTTCAGATTCCATTCAAGCAGGCTCCTTTGTTAAATCATCTATAGGAACATTTATTTTGTCCGTGGCAGTTGGGAAAATTTCAAAAAATGAAGCTTTTGCTGTTTCTTTAAGCTCTCCTTTTGCAAAGCTGGCAATAGGCCTAAAGGTCGGTGATAGCTTTGAACTAAATGGGAGAGAGGTAGAGATATTTGAGGTTGCTTAAGTCTGGTCTGAAATTTTAGCGAGATTGGAAACCGCAACAATATTCTTTATTGCAAGAAGCATTCTTTTAGGTTCTATATACTTTTCACTAGAACCTAAATATAATCCGTTTCTGGCTTTTAAATTAAAATGATGCCTGCCGTTTCTTGATTTCAGTTTTTCGAAACGCGAAGGAACTTGACTATTCTTGCGAACAGACTCAATACCTTTTTTGCAGGAAGCTTTAGATTTATAAACTTGACTTACCAGTAAAGTTTGTCCATTTCTATTTAGTAAGTACCATTTAAATTTATTGCTTCTATTCTTCTCTATTACGAATTTCGGATGATTAGCCAATTTTCTTTTTAACTCAATTAAGTTAAGTTAAAAAAGGGAATTATAGAAGATATGTAAGGAAGGAGTTATTAAAATTAATTACCTAACGATAACCAAACTACCGTAATACTCTCTTAAATCCGATTCGAAAACAGACTTTATTTGCACCTTATAGATAAATACATCTGATTGTGCATAATAGTTTGAGTTATTAGCACTAGAACCATCCCAGCCTTCTTCAAAATCATCAGATTCAAAAACAATCTGTCCCCATCTATCAAAAATTTCCATCTTGTATTCATCTAGTTCATAAGCAAAACCAGAAGGTTTGAAAACATCATTAAAACCATCTGCATTTGGACTAAAGGAATTAGGTAAGTAAAAAGCAAACTCTTCTTGCACGAAGTTGGCGGTAATCGTATCATCATGCGCCAATTCAACCGTAATTTCTGGACTTTTGTTGTCTGGAAAAGCTTCATTATGAATTAAATCCCAATGATCAAATTCATGAAAGTCCGCTTCGGTTGCAGTCAAGAATAATGTCAAATTGGGTTCATAATAAGTTTCTGTACGTGGCGTTCCAGCAAGAGCAACATTGTTTACTGAAACTCTTCCTCCTTCAACAGGATTGACCATATAGGTTACCGTATAGTTCTCAATTTCGTTATACACAGCGACCAAAGTATCATTGGTAATTAAATCTAAGGAAATAATAGAGCTTAGTTCATCAGGACTAATAACATGATTATTTATTTCCCAATGGTCAAACAAATGAAAAGGTCCAGGAGTTTCCTCAAAGTTGTAAGTTTCATTGGCCAATAATTGTTCTGTGTAAGAATCAGCTACAATAACACTTCCATTAAAATCTACAGTTCCAGCATTTGGAGGATCAACCATTATAGTCAAAGAATAATTTTCAAGTTCTGTAAATACAGCTGTTACACAATCAACAGAGTCAAACTCCACCTGCGTGCTGATATCTAAAACGTCATCAAACTCAGCCATTCCAGTAGCTTCCCAATGATCAAAAACATAAAAGCTTCCTTCTGGTGTTGCTTCTATATTTAAATCTACATTCTCTGGTTGCTCCGTCTGAATTGGAAAGTTCGCGTAGTTTACGCCCGCTAATTCTATATTTCCAGCACCCTCTGGTAATACCTTAAGTGTAACATCTGTTGTAGTAGTGACGAAGTATGCAATGATAGTATCCTGAGTCAGAAAAGTAAATTGTGCAGTATCTGCATATATATCTCCGATGGTATGGTTGTTTAACTCCCAATGATCAAAAGCATTCGTGCCAAAAGGATTGGCTTCTAAATCAACCACAAGGTTACCAAAGTATTCTCCAACCCAAGGAGTATTTACAATATCAACAGAGTTAAATTCAACTTCTCCAGCACCTGGAGGTTGAATCATTACGGTTACACTAAAAGGACCTTCAATATCATAACAATCTACCAAAGCATCATTTAAAATTGCGCAACGTGCTTCAATGAAGTCTCTTAGTTCCTGAACATTGTCCTGCCATTCACCATAGGAATCACCTCCATCATTCCAACGGTCAATTTGTCTTGGCATTTCAGGGTCAATGATATTAATCAAACTATCCAGATGTTGAATCATAAATTCACAACTAAAATATGAGTTCGATAAATCTGCATAACGCGTTAAATAGTCTTGCCAAAAATCATCATTATCCAATAAGGCATTTAAAACGGGAATATGACCTTGTCCACCTGGATCGCCTATAGATTCAGGATCACATGGATCAGCATCAGGACCGGTACTTGGAACACCCGTAAAATTAATGTAGTGTCCGAAAGTGGCATCTAAATCCCAAAGGGTATATCTCCATTTCTTCTTATCACCATCTGGATGCCTTCCTCTCCACCATGCAGTGTTCCAATTTAACCAATCGGAACTTACTACATAAGAATTCAATATCATATAATCGATAAGACTTCCTGTATTAAATGTGCTTTTAACAGATTGGTAATTAGCAGCATCTGTCATATCATTGGTAGTAATAAAATTCACCAAATCATTCCATTCGTTAGCAGTCCCACTATCATATTCAAACCATGTACCTCCCCACGTCTTTATGTAATCAACAAATCCTCTTGGTTGATCATAATAGTGGTCTAGGAAGTCCGAGTCATCTACTTTCTCTCTAATATCATATACACCCCAGTACTCTCCATTAAGATAAACTACACAAGGTTCAAAAGACCTTTCATCCATTCTTAAATCCGCAACCTGAGAGAGCGAATGGACATAAGAATCACGTATATGAGCACCACCGTTTTCAAAATTGTAATTATCATTTGCAGCAGCTTTCATAATTACGCGCTGAAATTCGTCCCTATCCTTACCTCTAAAAATTTCTTCGTGTAAGGCATTTTTTACTCCATATTGATCTCTTGAGATATAATCAAAACCTCTTTGATCATATGCATTAGAATCATTACCATGTTCATTACTATCTCCTGTAGATTCAGCTACTAATTCTCCATTCGCATTAAATAATTCAAATGTAACTACTGGTTCTGGCCCTGGACCACCAAAAGGACCTAGTAAATCCATAATATCATCTCCAGTTACAGAAGCCACATAAATAGTATGTTGATCCGTATCTATAAAATAGGTATTGGTTTCAATTTGACTTCTCAATAGATTTCCATTGGTACTGAAAGCTGCAGCTTTTACAACGGAAGTTGCTGCTATATTCAAAGGACCGGTATAAAGTGTAGACGTTGCAGTAGGTTCCGTACTGTCCAAAGTATATCTAATTTCAGTATTTGGACTCGGGGAGGTAAGATTTAAATTTATCGCAGTTGGATAATAACCAGCTTCTAAATCAAATTCCGGTTCCAAAGCATATCCAGCAATACCACCACCATTCGGTGCATTAGGTGTCGGATTGGTATATACTTCCCAATTTGGACCTCCGTCAACATTCCTTCCGTAACTATGATTTTCTTGATTGGGTTCCTCTATCCAAAATAAATCTATAATGGTTCCAGTGTTATCCGAAATCACTACATATTCATTTCTAGTTTGAGTAATTTTAAAATCTGTATGAATAACTCCTCCACCAACTTCTCCTCGTTTAGAGCAATAAACCATCAAATATCCACCAGCAGCAATATTTACTGAACCATTCACTTGCCACTTAACTGGATCTGCAATATCATCGCTAAAATAATAGCCATTCAAATCTACTGGGGTAGGACCTGCATTGTATATCTCCATCCAATCCTCAAATTGACCATAATTGTCTAAATGATCACTGTAGTTAGCTGCTGAAAATTCGTTTATAAAAAGTTGACTGTAGCAAAGATGAAAAGTAAATGTAAATGCCAGTAAAAGAAAGATGGGTTTCAATTGTAATTCCTTTTTCATCGTGTGGTTTTGATAATTCGTTACATGCTCTATACAATTAGGTGTAATCTTACCCTAAATTAGCTCTTTAAAATATTAAGTAAATATAGGCATTTTCAAGATGAATTTCAGCTTGTACCTATGACTTACAAAGAACAAATTATCAAATAATTGATGAATCTATTCAAATTTAATTACACCGTTTCTTTTAAAGCTAAAAAACCCAATCACATTCTTTTTGAGTTCGACTTGAATGTAGGCGAATTGGGAGTTTTCAATCTTTCCTTACCTGTCTGGAGACCTGGTCGTTATGAAAAAGCAAATTATGCAAAATTCATTAAAGACTTTTCCGTGCTTAATGCGAAAGGAAGCAAGGTTAAATACCAAAAAATAAATTCTTCAGAATGGCAAATTCAGTGTAAAACTGAAAAGAAAATTAGAGTGTCTTACTCTTTTTATACTGATAGAATAGATGCAGGCTTTTCATATGCAGATAAAAATCAAATTTACCTTAACCCTGTGAATTGCTTTTTTTATTTAAAAAATGAAAAATGCGAATATGAGATTAGTTTTAAGGGAGCCAAAAGTTTTAATTTATACTCTCCCTTAAAATCGATTGGAGTAAGCAAAGTACATGCTGAATCTTATGATGAACTTTTTGATTCACCAACGGTCTTTTCCAATAATGCCAAAATTCAGGAATTTAAAGTAGGGAAATACAATATTGTAAATGTCTTTCAGGGAATTTGCGAACCTAATACGGCTAAAATAGAAAGAGATTTTTCCAAATTTATTGATCTTCAGATTAGGGAGTTTGGAGATCTTCCAGTGAAAGAGTTTACTTTCTTAAATCAAATTACATCCCATAGATTTTACCATGGAGTAGAGCATAAGAAGAATACTGTTTTAGCTTTTGGTCCGGGTTATTTATTAGACGAGAAAAACGGTTATGACAATTTTTTAGGTCTTGCATGCCATGAATTTTATCACATCTGGAATGTAAAGCATTTAAGACCTAAATCTCTTCTTCCTTATGATTTTAGTGATGAAAATCCACACAGCATCGGCTTTGTAATAGAAGGAGTTACCACTTATCAAGGAGATATAAAATTATGGCAATCTAAAGTGTTTAATGATTTGGAATACTTCAAATTGCTTTCAGATTTACTTTCTAGACATCTAAATAATCCAGGTCGTTTTAATCAGTCTGTCAGAGAATCATCTATTGATTTGTGGCTTGATGGATATGAGAAAGGTATACCGGGTAAAAAAGTTTCTATTTATAATGAGGGAGCTTTGATTTCATTTATCCTAGATGTTTTGTTGCTGGAAAAAACTAGGGGGAAATATTCACTGGATACTGTTATGAAGGAGATGTATGAGTCTTTTGCAAAAAAGGGTAAAGGATATACTCAAGATGACTATTTTGAAATTATTAAGAAACAAGGAGGAAATTTTATAAGTAAAATTTATTCGCAGTTGATTGATAGTGCTTCTTCATATGAACCCCAATTAAAAAAATGTTTGGATAAATTGGGCTTGGACTTGATAAAGAAACCGATAAGTATTGGAAGATCTTATTTAGGAATAAGCTTGGGTGGAGCTAAAAACAATAACATTACAGAAGTATTGTCAGGTTCTCCAGCAGAGGAAGCAGGCTTGGTTAAGGGAATGACTATATTATCAATAAACGATTTGGAAATTTCAAATAATCTAGAAAATTGGCTAGGTTACTTTTTTGGACAAGAAGTAAAGCTACTTTGCGCCATAAAAGGAGATATAAGCGCTCATAAAATGAATTTTTCTAAGGAGTCTCTCGCTCACAAAATAAGTCTCAAGCAAAAGGTAAAAAGGAATAAGGATCAAGAAAAGTTATTTCGTTGGTGGAGAAAATATTGAGATTATTTTTTCCAAAATTGCTTTAAGGTTGGGATATTTTTTTTTAATTCACCTTTCAAATCAATTTTAAGAGTTAGGCATGGCATCATCCGGTAAAAGATCAAGTTTTTTGAACATTCTAACAATTCTCAGTTTTGTGGGAATAGCTTTGTACACGGGAGTAGGAGTTTTTATGGTTTTGAGTGGTGTAGGCTTAGAGAAAACCGTTTTTCAAAGTGATGAAACATTTGATGGAGCAAGATTGACAATAATGAAGGATCAATCCATTGAACCAGAGCAGAGAGAACAGGCAATTCACATGCTGAGTTTATCTAGGTACCTGAAACCAGCTGGAATAATGGTCATTTTTGCTCAAATATTTTGCCTTCTAGGAGTATTGAAAATGAGAAAGCAAAATAAAGAAGGCTTTGCTTTGTATTGTGTTGGCGAACTAGGAGTTCCCATAGCAATGGTAACATTCTTTGGAGGACTTGGAGCCGCTACATTTATTGTCGCCATCATTTTTACTGGGTTGTATGCAAGTAGGTTAGGAGAGATGAGCCTTTCCAAGCAAATAGCTTAATTTCAAATCTAAATTAGAATGGAAACAAGGGAAAGGCCAACTTTTTTAACGGTAATATGCATCCTTAGTTTTATTGCAATTGGATTAGGTTTGTTAGGACAACTGTTCAATTTTGCATTTAGCCCAAATCCAGAGGAATTTATTGAGGCACAAGAACAAATGGAAGATTTAATGGCTGAATCAGAAGACAATCCATTTGGAAGCTTTTTTAGTTCGATAATGTCTCAAAGCATGGGAGCAATTGAACATGCAAAGACTTTAGGTATTGTTAATATTTTAGGATTAATTCTTTGTCTTTTCGGAGTCATTAAAATGTGGAATCTAAAGAAAGTTGGGTTTGTTCCCTACATAATTGGTAATCTTGCATCACCTATAGCCAGTGTTGTTTTGGTTGGGTTGTTGGGAGGAATAGCTGTTTTTAGTTTCTTTTTTCCAATACTTTTTATAGTCCTTTATGGACTCAATTTAAAACACATGTCATAGTTTTTAAGTAAATCATTAAATCAAACACCAATAAAGTAATGGACGAAATTCAAAATCAACCAAACAATCTTCAAACTCAAATACCAAATTCTGTTGGAACTTTAGTTCTAGGTATTTTGTCGATACCCTTTTGCTTCTGTTATGGAATAATAGGGTTAATCTTAGCAATAGTGGCTTTGATTCTAGCCAATAATGGTCTAAAGGAGTATAATAATAACCCTGACGCTTATACAGAAAGCTCCTTGAAGAATTTGAAAGCGGGAAGAATCTGTGCTTTTATAGGTCTAGGGCTATCTGTGATTTACTTTATCATTATCATTATTGCTTTAGTAACAGTGGGGCTTGAAGGAATGTCTACCAATCCTTTTGATAATTTTTAGAGATTAGTAAATGGAAGAACATTTACTTCCATGCTTATTTAAAAAGTACCTTGGAATTGAATGTTTAGGGTGTGGAATTCAAAGATCTTTTCTAGCCTTGGTTAAGGGAGATTTGATGGAAAGTATTCAATTGTATCCTGCGCTTATTCCTATGCTTATTACATTTGCCATTCTCTTTGTTCATTTGAAGTATAAATTGAAACATGGTCCAAGAATACTGGTTTTTGCATTTTCAATTACTTCTGCATTGATATTAGGTAATTACCTCATTAAATTATTTTATCCATGACAACCTATTTATCGATAATGAAAGTGGCTTCATGAGTAATGATCATGATTTGTCACAAATTAAAAATAAGGTACAACCAAAAAACTGGTTGGTAGAGTCTATTTTGGTAACACTTTTTTGTTGTTTACCATTCGGTATTGTTGGGATTGTACACTCTTCAAAAGTTGATACAGAATGGATCAATGGTAATGAGAATGCCGCTTTAATTGCATCCAAACAAGCAGGTAAATGGACAAAATGGGGATTCTTTATAGGTATTCCATTAAATATAATTCTCTTATTGCTATCTGTAGTTAGTGGGATTCTAGGAAGTGTTTACTAAGCAAAACATATATAAAGTTGGTTTGACTCTTTTAATTTTAGCACTGCTATTTATATACAAAGAATTTACACCAGGTGAAGCCAAATATTTTCCCGATTGCCCCTTCAAAAAAATCACTGGACTTGATTGTGCTGGTTGCGGTTCTCAACGAGCAGTTCATTATATTTTAAATGGAGACATTAAATCCGCTTGGGCAATGAATCCTTTGTTGCTGCTGTCCTTTCCATATATTGCTTTTGGTCTGAGCTATTCTAGAATAATTAAGGACAGCGAACTAAAATCAAAAATCAGGAATAGGCTTTATGGACTTAAATCAACTTATGTTTGGCTGGTCATTATTGCTTCCTTTTGGATAGGAAGAAATCTTATTTAAGAAAAGCTGTAACAGAAATTTCCACGTTCACAGATTTGGGTAAAGTTTTTACCGCAACTGTTTCCCTCGCAGGGAAATCTCCCTCAAAGTAAGATCCATAAACCTCATTTACTTTAGGAAACAAGGACATATCGGAAAGAAAAATACTAGTCTTAACTATTTCATTAAAATTTGATCCTGCTTCACTTAGAAGATTGGAGATATTTTTCATTACTTGATGCGTTTCAGATTCAATGCTTTCCATAACGAGATTTCCCGTATTCACATCAAGAGCTATTTGACCAGAACAAAACAACATATTTCCTACTTTAACTGCCTGACTGTAAGGGCCTATTGGGGCTGGAACAATTGCACTTTCTATTATTTTCTTTTCCATAGATTTCTTTCTTTTATTTGGAGTGCTTTTGATGAAGACTTTAATCATAGATAATTACGATTCCTTCACCTATAACCTCGTTCATTTAGTTGAGCAATTTACCGATTTGTTAGAAGTTTTTAGAAATGATGAAATCCATATTTCTGAAGTCAATAAATATGATCAAATAATTCTTTCGCCAGGTCCTGGTTTACCGGGTGAAGCTGGTATTATGATGGAGGTTTTAGAAAAGTATGCATCTTCAAAAAAAATATTCGGTGTTTGTTTAGGACTTCAGGCCATTGCTGAGGCTTTTGGCGGCAATCTTATAAACCTGGAAGAAGTCATGCATGGAGTTTCAAGTAAATGCTCGCTGGTAAATGAGTCTAAACTATTTATAGGTATGGAAGCATCTATTGATATTGGCCATTATCATTCCTGGGCAATAGATCCTAATGGAGTGCCAGATAATTTCGATATTACAGCCCAAAATGAGGATGATATTATCATGGCTTTAGAACATAGAGAATTAAGTATTTCTGGGGTTCAGTTTCATCCTGAATCTGTTTTAACACCAGAAGGAAAAAAAATCATAGAAAACTGGATGAAGTAAGTGTCAAAAAGAATCAATATAGCGATAGATGGATATTCATCCTGTGGTAAGAGCACTTTAGCTAAGGGACTTGCCAGAAAACTAGGCTACAAGTATATTGATTCTGGGTCTATGTATAGAGCTATCACTTTGTTTGCTTTGGAGAACCAAATTATTGATGATCAACTGGATAAAGAAAAACTCATCGAAAAATTAGATGATATAAGAATCGATTTTTTAGTTGATATAGATAAGCAAACTGATGAAGTTTTATTGAATGGGAAAAGGGTAGAAGAAGAAATAAGAAAGCCCATAGTAACAAAGTGGGTAAGTCAGGTTGCAGCTATTACTGAGGTGAGAGAAAAATTGGTCTCCATTCAACAACTTATTGGGAGAACAAAAGGAGTTGTGATGGATGGGAGAGATATTGGAACAGTTGTTTTTCCTGATGCTGAGCTTAAAATATTCGTAACAGCAGAGGCAGATATTCGAGCGAGAAGACGATGGTTAGAGCTTAGAGAAAAAGGCATAGAGCTTAAGATTGAAGATGTTAAAGAAAGCCTCTTAAAACGTGATGAAGTAGATAGTAATAGAAAAGTAAGTCCACTTAAAAGAGCAGCTGATTCTAAGCTGTTAGATACCACAAAATTATCGAAGGAAGAACAGGTATTAGAAGTGCTGAATTGGTTCAAAGAAGTTTTAGGTAACTAAAGTGCTGATTTTGCGTTATTTAAAAATTAATCTTAGGCTTTCATATAACAGGAATAAAGCCTAACTTTGCAGCCCGAAATTTTTAGCTCCAATTGTGGTTTGGAGTATATAAGAATCCTCTCTTTTTATACCACATTAGAAAAGAGATACAATTTTAAACGCCAATATGGCAATTAACGAAGAAAACGAATTAGATCAGCCACAGGCTGAAGAAAATCAAAACACAGAATCTCCTGAAACACAGGTAGAAGTAAGTGCAGAAACTGAAACAGCAGTTGCTGAAGAAGCAATTGAAGAAGTAAAAGAAGAAGCACCTGCCGCTCCTGAAGAGCCTTATGTTTTAAGAGAACTTGCTACTCCTCCAGATGATTTCAATTGGGATGACTTTGATAAGGGAGTGGGAACCTACTCTACTACAGAAGTTGAAGAAATGAATAAGATGTATGATAATACATTGACATTCATTAACGAGAAAGAGGTGATTGAAGGAACAATTGTTTCTATCAATAAAAAGGAAGTAGTAATAAACATAGGTTACAAATCTGAAGGTGTAATTCCAGTAAATGAATTCCGTTATAACCCTGATTTGAAAATAGGGGATAAGGTTGAAGTTTATGTAGATAGCACCGAAGATAAGAACGGACAATTGGTAATATCCCATAGAACAGCTCGTGTATATGGTGCTTGGGATAGAGTAAATACTGCATTAAGCACAGATGAAATTATCAAAGGATTTGTGAAGTGCAGAACTAAAGGTGGTTTGATTGTAGATGTTTTTGGTTTAGAAGCATTCCTTCCAGGATCACAAATAGATGTTAAGCCAATTCGAGACTACGATGTTTACGTAGGAAAGAATATGGAACTTAAGGTTGTAAAAATCAACCAAGAATTCAAGAATGTTGTTGTTTCCCACAAAGCGCTTATAGAAGCAGAACTTGAAGAACAGAAAAAACAAATTATTTCTGGTCTTGAAAAAGGACAAGTTCTTGAAGGAACAGTTAAGAATATTACCTCTTACGGAGTATTTATAGATTTAGGTGGTGTAGATGGGTTAATCCACATTACCGATCTTTCTTGGGGAAGAATTAACCACCCAGAAGAAGTGGTGACATTAGATGAAAAAATCAATGTTGTTATTTTGGATTTTGATGATGATAAGAAAAGAATTGCTTTAGGTCTTAAACAATTAACAGATCATCCTTGGGATAAATTAAGTGAAGGACTTAAGGAAGGAGACAAAGTAAAAGGTAAAGTGGTTGTACTTGCTGATTACGGTGCGTTTATTGAAATTCAACCAGGTGTTGAAGGATTGATTCATGTTTCTGAAATGTCTTGGTCGCAACACTTGAGAAGTGCTCAAGACTTCTTAAAGGTAGGAGATGAAGTAGAAGCAGAAATTTTAACAATAGATAGAGAAGAGAGAAAAATGTCAATGGGTATGAAGCAATTGATTCAAGACCCTTGGCAAGATATTGATGTGAAATATGCTCCGGATAGCAAGCATAAAGGAACGGTTAGAAACTTCACTCACTTTGGTGTCTTTGTGGAGTTAGAAGAAGGTGTAGATGGACTTATCCATATTTCTGATCTTTCTTGGCAAAAGAAAATCAAGCATCCATCAGAATTCTGTTCAGTAGGAGATGACATAGAAGTGGTGATTCTTGAAGTGGATAAAGAAAACAGAAGACTAAGTCTAGGACATAAGCAGTTAGAAGAAAACCCATGGGATGTATTCGAAACTGTATTTATTCCTGGTTCTGTTCATCAAGGAACAATTGTTTCTTCAGACGGAAATACAGCAACTGTTGCACTTCCTTATGGAGTTGAAGGATTCTGTACGAAGAAGCATCTTAGGAAAGAAGATGGATCTTCAGCAAGACAAGATGAAACTCTAGATTTTAAAGTAATAGACTTCAATAAGAACGGTAAGAAAATCGTTGTTTCTCATTTGAGAATGTTTGAAGAAGATGAAAGATCTATTAAAGATAGAGAACAGAAGAAGAGAAAGGCTGAGGCATCACAAGCTAATAAAGTGATGAATGACTTAAACAAGAATAAGGAAAAGTCGACTCTTGGAGATTTGGGAGTACTTTCAGATTTGAAATCGAAAATGGAAGAGGCAGAATCCGGTGATGCCGGTGATGCACCAAGCGAATAAATTTTTAAAGCCTCTCAATTTTTTGAGAGGCTTTTTTTTTAATTTCACCCGCCCCAATGAAGCCTGCTACATTACTAAATAGCGAACAGTTTAAGCTTACCATCAAAAGGCTTTGTCATCAGATAATCGAGCATTTTGACAGCGATGAAGATCTCATTATTATCGGCATGCAGCCAAGGGGAATTAATCTAGGAAGAAGAATAGTAGAAGAACTAAAAGTACTTGCACCAAAACATAAAGTTATTTATGGTGAAATAGACGTATCCCTTTACAGAGACGATTTTAGGAAAAGAGAAGTATTCAATTTAAAGGAGTCAAAAATGGATTTCTTGATTGAAGACAAACGAGTGATATTGGTAGATGATGTGCTATTTACTGGACGAACAATTAGAGCTGGGTTAGATGCAATTCTCGATTATGGTAGACCCAAAGAAGTTCAGCTTATGGTGTTGATTGATAGAAGATTTAAAAGACAACTTCCTATTGAAGCAAAGTACATAGGTAAGCAAGTAGACTCTATTGCATCTCAAAAGGTTGCGGTTAAATGGAAGGCTATTGATGGTAAGGATGAAGTCATATTATTTAGTGAGATAGACAATGAGTAATTTAAGTGTAAGAAACTTATTGGGTATAAGAGACTTGAAGAAAGAGGATATTGAACTCATTTTCTCAACCGCAGAAAACTTTAAAGAAGTTATTAATCGCCCCATTAAGAAAGTTCCAACGCTAAGAGATATTACCATTGCAAATCTATTTTTTGAAAATTCTACAAGAACCAAACTTTCTTTTGAACTTGCCGAGAAAAGACTTTCTGCAGATGTGGTCAATTTTTCGTCTGCCAGTTCTTCTGTTAAAAAGGGGGAAACGCTCATAGATACGGTAAACAATATCTTAGCAATGAAGGTAGATATGGTCGTAATGAGACATCCTTCGCCAGGAGCACCCATATTCTTATCTCGTCATATAGATGCGCAGATTATAAATGCAGGTGATGGTACCAGAGAACATCCTACTCAAGCACTTTTAGATGCTTTTTCAATAAGAGAAAGGCTCAATAATCTAAAGGGAAAGAACATACTCATTGTTGGAGATATTAAACACTCAAGAGTAGCCATGTCCAATATTTTCTGTTTGCAAAAATTAGGTGCAAAGGTCAGGGTTTGTGGCCCTCCGACTCTTATTCCAAAACATTTAGATGAATTAGGAGTAGAAGTAAGTTATAATTTAATGGAATCTTTAGAATGGTGTGATGTTGCTAATATGCTCAGAATACAAATGGAAAGACAGGATGATCAGTATTTCCCAAGTATTAGGGAATACAGTATGCAATACGGACTGAATAAAGAAAAATTAAGCCAACTAAATAAAGAAATCGTAATCATGCATCCTGGACCAATTAATAGGGGAGTTGAAATAACAAGTGATGTTGCAGATTCTGACCATTCTATTATTTTAGATCAGGTTGAAAACGGGGTAGCAATAAGAATGGCTATTATCTATTTATTGGCAGGAAAATTGGAGTAGATCTTCAAAATATTGTTGTTAATAAGGATTTAGAGTTGAATTAATCCAACACTATAATCACTATATTTGTATAAAGCACTAAAGAATGAAATTTAATATAGAAAATAATGATAGTCACACTGTTGTGACTTCTGAAGTAGAGAAATTAGACGCTCAACATGCGCCAGATTTAAAATCTGAATTGGTTGTAATTAGCAAAAATGGTGTTAAAAACATTGTACTTGACTTGGAGAAAAGCAGGTACTGTGATTCATCTGGACTAAGTGCTATTTTAGTTGGAAATAGACTATGCAAAGAAAGCGGAGGAACATTTGTAATTTGTAATCTGCAAGATTCTGTCAGTAAGTTGATTTCTATCTCTCAACTGGACAGTGTATTGAATATTACCCCAACAACTAGTGAAGCTGTTGATTTTATCATGATGGAGGAAGTAGGGAAAGATGTTGGAGGAGAGTAATATAGTAAATGCCCAAATATGAAGAAATCGATACTTTTTGTTCTTACAATTGCTCTTTCAAGTTTAGCTTATTCTCAGTGTGACATAGATCCTGCGTTACAAGATACCGCATTTGGTGTTTTTCCTGATACTGCTACGAATTTTCCTCCAGCTTTGATTAACATGGCTTATCTAGCTCAGATAGATGTTAAAGTTCCGCAAGATGCCGGTGTTGTTGATCCTGCTTCTGCAGGAATACCTGTTGATTCTGGAGCGGTAACAAATGTTATAGGATTGCCTCCTGGAATAATTTATGAGTGTAATTCTCATACTACTTCTTTCTGTACTTTTTTGGGTGATAGTATAGGTTGTGCAGTTCTTACAGGTACTCCAACTCAAGCGGGTGTATTCCCTTTAACTATTGAACTTACAGGATTTATAACTTTTGTTGGCTTACCTTTGCCTATTCCTTTGAGTTTTGATGGATATGAATTAGTCGTTGAAGATCCCTCTGGTCTAAATAATCCAGAAAACTTTAAGGTTTCCTTAAATCAAAATGTACCCAATCCATTTACTGGACAAACTCGCATTCCGTTTCTGGTGTCTAATAGTGGTCAAGTGGAAATTACAGTTTCAACCCTTTTAGGTCAGGAAGTATTTAGAACAATTTATAATGCTGATGCAGGAAACAACTATCTCGATTTTGATGGAAGTAGTTTAGATGCAGGAATCTACATGTATTCTATAACTTCTGGTAGAGAAAAATTTACAAGGAAAATGTTTATCGAGAAATAAGCAGGAAAAAATTACCTTCGAAGCCATCTCATTTATGAGGTGGCTTTTTTTTTACATGAAATTTGAGATTAGCATATTAGGATCGGGCTCTGCTTTGCCTACACTACTCCGAAATCAATCCGGTCAAATCGTAAATGTGAATGAAAGTGAATACATGATTGACTGTGGAGAGGGAACCCAGATGATGATGCGAAAAATGAAAAAACGTTTTCAAAGAATCAGCCAGATATTCATTTCTCACCTACATGGAGATCATTATTATGGTTTAATGGGCTATCTATCGACCTTACATTTATTAGGTAGAGAAAAAGAGATGACCGTTTTTGGCCCGGTAGGACTTAGAGAAATTATTGCTGTTCATCAAAAATATAGTAAGTCCTCATTTAAGTATCCTCTGAAAATAGTGGAATTAAGATCTACGGAATCTGAGCTCATTTTTGAGGATAAAAAAGTAGAGGTTCATACCATTCCTCTGGATCACAGAATTTATTGTAATGGATATCTAATAAAGGAAAAGGCAAAGGACAGAAATATTATTCCGGCCAAGATTGAAGCGTATAAAATTCCATTAAAACAGATAAAGAACATTAAAAAGGGAGAAAATTTTAAACTGGATGATGGAACGGTAATAAACAATACCGAATTGACCACCGATCCTCCCGTTCCAAAATCTTATGCCTATTGTTCGGATACCATGTATAAGCCTGATATCATTCCAATAATACAAGATGCCACCGCACTTTATCATGAAGCTACATTTTGTGAAGAAGATCAAGATAAAGCTCAATATACCAAGCATTCTACTGGAAAGGAGGCGGCAATGATTGCCAGAGATGCGGGAATTCATCAGTTAATTTTAGGTCATTTTTCAGCGAGATATAGTGAACTGAATGACATTTTGGATGAAGCGAAAGGCATTTTCCAAAATTCCATTCTCGCACATGATGGGATGGAAATAGTAATTTGATAATTGTGTTAAAAAAAGCATTGAATAGGAACAATTGCTCTTCAAAAATGTCTTATTTTTACTTATTCTAAATAAAAAGAAGTGATAGACGTAATTATTGCAGATAGTAACGATTTAGCGAGAATAGGATTGAGGTCTCTCTTTTCTGAGAACGATAAGATTAACGTTATTTCTGAAGTTAAAGATAAATTAGAGTTGAAAGAAGCGCTGAAAGAATCACTTCCCAAGCTTGTTGTTATCGATTTTACTTCTAAAGGCTTTTCTATTGAGGACGTGGCTCAATTAAAAAGGAAATATAGAAAACTCAATTGGTTAGCTATTACTGTAGAACAAAGTAGTTTAACGCTAATTAATGCTATAAAATCTGGTATTACTTCTTATGTTAAAAAAGATTGTGACAGCAAGGAAATAACAGATGCTGTAATACAAACAGCAAGAGGTGAGAAATTCTTCTGTGGGCAGATTTTAGATGCCATTCAAAGAAACAGTATCAACACAGAAGAACTTATTATTGAGGGAGAACTAAGTTGTGAACCTATTGTACTTTCTAAAAGAGAGGAAGAGATATTGAGGTTCATAGCAGAGGGTTATACAAATGTTGAAATAGCAGATAGACTCTTTTTAAGTGCGCATACCATAAATACCCACAGAAGAAATATAATGCAAAAGTTAGGGGTAAATAATACGGTCGGAATGGTCATGTATGCAGTAAGAGAAGGCATGGTTAATCCGAATAGATTCTTGTTTTCTCCAAACTAGTTCCCATTTTTTCAATCAATTCCCCAAAAAATGCGTTATAAGTAGTGTGGGAAATGAAATTCTTGATCTTCCAGATAATCCGAAAAGGACAGAAAAGTCACGAGGAGCCAAATTACTCATAGCTTCAGTAGTAAGTTATGTCCTATTTTGGATCTTCTCCTTTATGCATTGGCCTTTTGCTTATGTCTTTGTAATAGTGACCTCTATTTTCTTGGTTGTATATGTCTTAGAACACTTCGTAAGTGATAAAGAAAAGACCATTCTAGATTATTGGATTTTTCTCAATGTCCTCATTTTTATTGTCGGTTTTTCATTAAGAAGTCTTGAACAACCACATGGAAATTTTGCCTTATTCATTTTTGTCATTAGTGCATCACTAATGTTTGTTTACTACTTTATAAAAAAGAAGCTCGCTAAAAACTAGTTTTTACAAAAGTGAATTGAGCTGAATTATAGGCATCATCTCTTAAGCGGAGAAAATACATTCCATTCGGAAAACCAGAAATATCCACAAAGACACTTCCTCTTTCCGAAAACAACAATTGTCCAGTACTGGAAAAAATTTCATACTCAAAATCCCTAGACTGAAATCCTACAACTTTTATATAATCCTGAGCAGGATTGGGAAATATTGAAATGGTATGCTGATCTATCTCTTCTTGATCTAAAATAATAGAACTGCCCAATTTTAACACCACTGGTAAGTGGTCAGACATATAAAAAAGCGCTCTCAAAACGCTTAGTGGAACATCATTACCATTTGCACAATCTGTTATACTCCCATTAAAACAAGTTCCATTATTACCCATAGCCTTATAGGAATTATTGAGAAAATGTATATCAGATGAAGCATTCATTAAGGCCTCAGACAAAAGAATAAAATCAAATCTATCATCCATACCGCCTCCTGAACCATCACCTATATCATTGGCACGAGTAGATTGGGTAAGAATATCTTTATTGGGAAAAGAACTTTCTGTCCAATCACCCGGAAGGTCAATAGGATCTAGCATTGGATTGTCCGTACCCGTTTCCGTTAGTATTTGATAAGCATCTTCAGAAGAATAGTAGAGGTTGAAATCACCACCGGCAATAACATAGCTGTTTAAAGGCAGAGCGTTGATGTGTTCCATCATTACTTCAGCCATCTGTGCCCTTAGTAATTCGTTGTCCGCACCTTGCGAAGATTTGAGGTGGGTATTATAAACATGCACAAAAGTGCTATCACCTCCATCATCTAGTTGCGAATCGAACAAGTAAAGTTTGAAGTAATTAATGTCTCTATATATTGTTGTAATAACGTCCTCCTGAGCAAGTTGAAAAATGTCCTCATTATAAATAATGTTTTGCTGTAAACGCCAGTTATTAGAAGGATTGGAAATTTGAGGAACATAAGTGCCACTGGCGTAATGTGCATTGGGAAAGGAATTCAAAACATCCAATATCTGCTCTAAACCAGAACTGCTTTTCAGCTCCTGTAGCAACAATAAATCCGGCTTCTCAAAATCAAAAATCTTTTTCAAGGTATCTGCTCTTCCTGGAATACTACCATCTGGATATGTCAAGGTATTATAACACATGACATTGATCTCTGTTTGCGAATATTGCTTAACTGAAAAAAGAAGAAACAGTAATAATAAAGTTGCTCTCATACTTTCACCCTTGACCATAAAGGGCTGTCAAGGAATTATTAAAGATATGAATAGCAATTGGAATCCACATCGATTTTCCATACATTCTTGAGTATCCAAGAACAAGAGATAAAGGCATAAGTAAGATAAAAACAACAGCAAGTGAATATTGCCCAAAATGCACTAAAACAAATAATAAGGATGTAACCCAAACCGAGAAGTGTTCATTTACCGCATCTTTAAATCCTCTATATAATATTCCTCTAAACAATAATTCCTCACCAATGGGCACAATTATGCCCACTCCTAAAACAAATAAAGGAAGATTAGTTATTGAATTAAGCATATCATCCATCCAAGGGACATCAAGGAAATTGGTTCTTTCTTGTAATTGTCCCATATAGAAGACAACAACAACAGATAACCCTAGAAATAATAACCAATAGCGCCAATTAGGAAGTGTAAAGGGAAAAATCGTAGATAGTTTTACTCTAAAAAGTTTTGGAACAATTAAGCAGGCCAAAATGCAAAAGATTCCTCCAACCAAAGCCCCTAGACCAAAAGCATCACCATCTACTATAGCTTCTATTCCAGAAACATCCATTTTTTCAATGAATGCCATAAAATCTAATCCTAATTTGGATTTTGCAATAATGGAGAAACCAATTAATTGGCCAAGGCCATTAATGCATAGTATAGAAAATCCAATTAGAGTAGTGACAAGAAGAATTAAAGCAGTTGGTTTATTCTTATTCTCTAAAGAAGTATTTTCAAGGGTGTCTATGTGATTCAAAACTTAATACTCATCAGCAGGCACTAAGATAAGTAAAGCTTCCGAAAGCTCTCCTAATGCTTTTTGATCATTTACTTTTTCTGCGAGAACTTTTCCCTTTCTATAGAGTGCAATGGCTTTTTCATACTTTCCTTTACTCTCTAAAATTTGACCTAGCTGGTAGTAGGCAGGAAGGTAGTCTGGATGTTCTTTGACTAACTTGGTGAAGATACTTTGTGTTTGTTTTACGTTACCTCTATTTTGATATTCAGCAGCAATTGCATAAAGTAAAAATGGATCATTTGGATTTGTATCTAACATTTCCTCCATAAAAATCAATCTATCCTCAACCATTAAAAAATAAGATTTGGTTTGTATTAATGTTTATTCGAAACTCAGTTTCGGGCAATCTATCTGATTGCATTTTAAAAATCAAATCTCCGATTTTAAATCTTAGGATATGTCCATTTCCAATAAAATATTTATCCACAAGCAAGGCAGGAATATCTTCCATTTTGTTACTTATTGAAAATGCAGAAGAAGGAATTGAAATCATTTTTTTTCCTTTTGGTATACTTAGAATATTTAACAAACTATCAGGTAAATTAGCAGCTTCATGTACATCGTGATTTCCGAAAAGTTTGCTTACTACCGAGGATTTAGGTTTTTGAAACAAATCCAAAACCTTCCCTTTTTGAATAATTTTGCCATTATCCATCACAATAACTTCATCTGCAATTGCCATGACATCGTCAATATCATGCAGCACGATTACACAAGAAGTATTGAATTTTTTTAAAACATCCTTTATTTCATGTCGCAGTTCTGTTCTTAGATTATTGTCTAAACTGCTATAAGGTTCATCCATTAAAAGAAGCTTTGGTATTCGAACAATGCTTCTTGCAAGGGCAACTCTTTGTTGCTGTCCACCGCTTAACTCTGAAGGCATTCTTTTCTTTAGATTTTCAATTCCAAGCAAGGACAAAATCTCTTCTGCCTTATCCGAACTTGTATCTTTTCCTAAACCAAAAACTACATTCTTCCGAACATTTAAATGAGGAAACAGGTTATAATCTTGAAAAACAATTCCAATATTTCTTTTTTGAGGAGAACAAAAAATCGTTTCACTAGAAAGTATGGAATTTTCTAGGGTTATTCTCCCGGATTGAGGCTTTTCTAAGCCCGCTATTAAACGTAATATCGTACTCTTTCCACAACCACTGGCCCCAACTATCGCTGTAATCTTACCCTGTTCAATGGATAAATTAAAATCATTGATAAAATCATTTTGATCATAGGAGAAGCTTATATTTTCAAGATGAAGAAAGGCCATTTACTTATTCAGATAGCGATAAATTAAAAAGTTGGGAAATATAGTAATCAAAAGTATGAACATGGCTGGCACACAAGAATAGCTTAACATTTCATCTTTAGCATATTGAAAAGTAACTGTTGCTAAAGATTCAAAATTAAATGGCTTTAGAATAAGTGTTAATGGTAATTCTTTGATGACCTCAATGAATACAAAGAGAAATGCAATGAGAATAGGTAATTTCAATTGAGGAAGATGAATTCGTTTAAAAATGGAAAACGTACTTGCTCCTAAAAGTTGAGCAGCCTCATCTTGTTTGATGCTTTTTTCTTGCAGGGCATTATTCAAAGATTGAAACCCAGAGCTTAAAAAGCGAACACAAAAACCAAGAATAAGAATGAGAAAAGACAGAACAATCATTCCTGAGTTTATATGGAAAACCTTAGCTAATGAAACCAAACCAATAGCGATAATCGCTCCGGGAATTGCATAGCCAATATTGTTAAACTCAAGTAGTGTATTTAGATACTTTAGCTTAGTCCAACGTTTGCTTTCGGAAAACAAAATAGAAATGAGAACGATAATTACCGCAGTAATAAGACAAATGATGATGCTATTTAAAATGATACTGGTAAAAGTATCATCCACAACATGAGAAAAACTATTAATTCCCTGATAAAAAATAAAACTTGCCGGTATTAAAAATGCAAATAGAAATAGGATAGAACAGAAGATAGAACTAATGAACTTCTTAGCTCCATTGAGTTTTACCTTTTTCCATTCTTTGGCTTCAACCTTTACACTTTGCATTTCCGTTTTTCTTCTTAACCAAAGCAAAAGCAAAACAAAAATGAAAAGAAAAGCCCCTATGTAAATGGCAGAACTTAAATCATTCAAATCAAACCATGCTTTAAAAATACCAATGGTAAAGGTATTTTGTCCATAGTATTTCATTGCTCCATAATTATTCAAAATTTCCATTAGAACTAACAGTAAACCACTTAGAATAAAAGGAAGTGCTAAGGGCAATGTTATCTTTTTGAATACCTTGAAAGGAGAGGAGCCTAAACTTAAAGCAGCTTCCTCAAAACTTCTTGTTTTAGACCTAAAGGCGATTAATGAACTTAAATAAACGTAGGGATATAAAGCAAAGGAAAGAGTAAATGAAAGACCCCAAAAATTTAATATATCAAGGTAAAAAGGTTTTTCTCCACCGCTAACAAAATTGACTAAAATAGATAGAGGTCCGGAGACATCAGTAATACCCGAATAAATAATGGCCATTATGAAAGTAGGAATAGCTAAAGGCCCCGCGAGTGCCCATGCAAAAAATTTGGAGCCCGGAAAATCAAATCTACTAATGAGATAAGCAGGAAGGACTCCCCAAACTAAAGTAAGTAAGCCAACAGATAGTAGAATGCTCAAAGTATCCCATAGGTAAGTCCAAAATAGATTATTCCAAATATGTGACCACTCTTTAGCATGACCAAAAATACCTTTAGAAAACAAAAAGAAATAAGGACTAAGAAGAACAATAGAAAAAATCAAGGCCAATGAAAACAGCTTTGGATATCGAATGTTCTTTAACACTTTCAATGTTCAATTTCAATGATTAAGTTCAAAGCTCATCCACTATTAATCATCAATAATAAACTTCAAACTATAAATCAAAAACCATCAACTCCTAATCACTTCCACCCGGCTTCATCAAAAGCTTTAACTGCCTCTGTATTCAATTCCCCCAATTTGCTAAATGAAAGTTCATCTTTTTTAAATTCTCCCCAAGAAGCGAGAATAGGATCTAATTTTGCGCCTTCAATTACCGGGTACTCATGATTTCCTTCAGAATACATAGCTTGTATTTCCGGGCTCAATAAGAATTGAAGTAGCTTTTCTGCATTCCCCTTATTCGGAGCATATTTGCAAATACCAGCACCGGAAATATTAATATGAGTTCCTCTTCCCTGGTTAGGGAAAAACACATTAACAGATTCGCCCGCCTTTACTTCTTCTTCATTATCAGAAGCCAATAATTTCCCAATGTAGTAGGTATTCACAATTGCTACATCACCTTCACCCGCATAAATGGCCTTCACTTGATCTCGATCATTTCCCTTGGGCTCTCTTGCAAAATTATTGACCATTAATCTAGCCCAATTTACTGCTTGTTCTTTTCCCGCATGTGCAATTATTGAAGCCATCAAAGATTGATTATAAATGTTTGAAGAACTTCTAACCAATATTTTATCCTTCCATTTTTCATCTGTCAAAGCCTCCATACTTGATAAATCTTCAGACTTCACTCTTTCCTTTGAATAGGCCAAGACTCTGGCGCGCATGGTCAAAGCAACCCATTGATTATTAGCATCAATAAATTGATCCTTTAAGTTATTGGGTAGTACAGAACGATTGATTGTTCCTAAAACTCCGGATTCCACGGCTCTGTGAATACGTCCGGCATCTACAGTTACCAAAAGATCTGCAGGAGAATTTTCACCTTCGGTTTTAATTTTTTCCAAAAGCTCATCAGCCTTAGCTTTGATTACGTTAACCTTAATTCCCGTTTCATCTTGAAAGCGCTGATAAATTTCTTTATCAATATCATAATGTCTGTGAGAGTAGACATTAACTTCTTTAGACTCCATTACTTTAGAATCGCCATCACTTTCAGTTTTTGTTTCACCAGAACAAGCGCTAAACAATAGAAAGAGACCAAATAAATATGCCAGTTGTTTCATGAAAAAATATTTTTGCAAATGTAAATCAAAGCTGGGTTTATAGCATCACTTGAATATAGTATTTAGCAGTTATTCAGTTACCTTTTTCCATTGGCTATAAATAAAAAATGCCACTATTATAAATACAGCAAAGGCAACAAGAGCTTTTGTGGTTTCCCCATAAATAATGTAACCCGTGCAAAATAGTGCAGCGTAAATCCCCAGAGAACCCAAAAGCATGAGTAGTATTTGAAGACCTAGATTTCTGCGAATTCCACCATTTCTATTCCCCACTACTTCATTAAAGCGATCTAAGGTCTCTTTGCTTTCAGGTTGAGTTACAAGCGTAACCAACAACCAACCAACAGTGGTTATAGCAACACCAATAACCAATTCCCAATGAGATTCAAGACCTGTATCTATAAATCTAAAGCTTAAAGCCACAATGAAAGAAATGATCATGGCCGAAATTTCTGTATAGGCATTAATTCTCTTCCAAAACCATCTCAGAATAAAAACAAGTCCCGTCCCCGCCCCAAGAAGAATAATTATATTGAATGCTTCCAAAGCACTTTCTAAGACCAAAGCCAATAGTGCGGCAAGTAGCATTAACAAAACAGTGCTTATTCTTCCAATATTAACCAGTTGCTTCTCACTTGCATTTGGATTAACAAAACGATGATAAAAATCATGGCTGATATAGGAAGCTCCCCAATTTAGGTGAGATGAAAGCGTACTCATAAATGCAGCCATTAGCGAAGCGAGAATAAGACCCATTAATCCTTTAGGCAAATAACGTAGCATTATAGAATAAGCATTATCCTGACCAATCTTGTCTAAGGGAGTATTGGGAGAAGCTAAAAAGATATTTATTTTTGAATAAACACTTTCAATTTTAGGAAATTCAGGCGCTATATTTTGCTTTCCGTTTAGATCATAGTATTTAGCATTATATAAATAAGCCAAACTCTTAAGTTGCATAGCTTGAGGGTCTTTCTGAAAACAGTTTACAATACTTAAGTGCATTTCACTTTCAGGGTTTTCCTTGAGTTCAGTATTCAAAGCTGTCTGTAGCAGAGTAAAGGGAGTTCCTTCTAACATTTCATTAGCTTCAGGAGAGATATAGACCTTATCCAGTTCCTCTTCGGAAATGCTCATTGGCACTACTACTAATGAAGCCAAAGCAATTAAAATCCATGGCCAAGGTCTTAAAGCATAGTGTGCAATATTGAAGAACAAGGTAGCCCCAACCGCATTTTTTTCATTTTTGGCAGCCAACATTCTTTGTGCAACATAACCACCTCCACCAGGTTCAGAACCCGGATACCATGAAGACCACCATTGCACAGCTATGGGAACAAGAAATAAAGCAAAGAAAATCCCTGGATCAGATAGATCTGGAATGAGATCTAGTTTATTGATTACATTGGGATGATTCATTAGATTATCCACCCCTTTTATTTGCGGTATTTTCAAAATTTCAACACAGGCCCAGATGGAACCTATCATCGCAATAGCGAACTGCAATAAATCCGTATAAATAACTCCTCTTAAACCACCAAGCCCGGAGTATATCACCGTAATAATGGAAGCAATGAGAATCGTCTGCAATGGACTTAAGCCGAGTAGGATAGAGGCTATCTTTATTGCAGCCACGCATACTGTGCCTAAAACAAGAACATTGAAAACAACACCTAAATACAAGGCTCTAAAACCTCTAAGAAAGCGAGCTATAGGACCACTATAGCGAATTTCATAGAACTCTAAATCGGTAAGAACATTCGTTCTTCTCCATAATTTAGAATAGGTGAAAACCGTAAGCATACCGGTCAAAAGAAAAGCCCACCATGCCCAATTTCCAGCAACACCGTGATTTCTTACCAGATCCGTAACTAGATTTGGAGTATCAGCAGAAAAGGTAGTAGCGACCATAGAAACGCCCAAAAGCCACCAAGGCATATTTCTACCAGAAAGAAAAAAGTCAGCACTGCTTTTACCTGCTTTGCGAGAAGCGATTAAACCTATGAAAAGGCTCAAGGCCATTACAATAATTATGATTATCCAATCTATTTGTTCTAAAGCCATGGTTTTGGTTTGAGTAGCAATGCTAATAAAAAGGATTGGTATTCATATTAAAAGTGAATAAATACAAACTAAAATTCTCAGTTTTCAAATAAGAAATGCAATAGATTTTATACAGATTGTCTAATCAATTTTGCAAAGAAAAATTTACTTTTAGAAAAAAATAAATGCTTAGGAATATAGTATTAATAGTAATTGTTCTTCTTTTTCAAATTCAAGATATTAGAGCAGCAACAAAAATTGAAATAAAAGAGGCACCAAAATGGATAAATACCCATCAGGAATTTGTCAAATCTGAGGTAAGTAAATACGATGTAACGGATGGAGTATATTTCTCTCTTTTAGACTATCAAACAAATATTGAAAAAGAGGCCGATTATGTAAGATCGGTAAGTCATATTTTAACTGAAGCTGGTTTAAGCTCAGCTTCTCAAATATATGTGCAATTTGATACCCTTTACGAGCGGATTGAATTCCATCATTTATATATATGGCGTGATGGAAAGAAAATAGATAGGACCGAAGATTTGAAGTTTGAGTTACTAAGTAATGAGTCTAATCTGGGGAACAATATTTATTCTGGCTTGGTTGCTGCACATTATATTATGGAAGATCTAAGGAAGCAGGATAAAATAGATTATGCATACACAGTTTATGGAGAAAATCCAATTTTTGAAGATCATACATCAAGGATTTATATTTTGGAAGACTATAATCCAATAGACCTTTTAAAAATAAGAATATTGTATCCCAAAAATGAGCATTTCGATTTGGATTGCAGATCATGTGATGGTATAGAAATAGAAGAAACAACGAAAGGTAAGAATAAAGAAATATCCATTGTAAGAAAGAATATTGAAGCCTTTGATTTTGAGGAAACAGCCCCTGCTTCTTATATGCAATCTAGTTTTCTTCAACTATCCAACTCTAAGAATTGGGAAGGAGTTGTTAATTGGGCAAGAGGTGTTTTTGAAATCGAAGAACCAGCTTCGTTGAACGAATTTGTTGTTTCCAGAACTCAAAATATGAACACTGTAGAAGAGAAAATTTCTTCTCTTATTGATTTCGTTCAGAATGACATTAGATACATGGGAATAGAAGCGGGAATTGGTGGTATTAAACCATTTCACCCTAATGAAGTTATGGAACAAAGGTTTGGGGATTGTAAGGATAAATCCTTGTTGCTATGTCATTTGTTAAAAGAAATTGGAGTTACAGCGCATCCCGCTGTTGTATCTTCAACACTTCAGGATGAGTTAGATTCCTACTTGCCTTCAGTAAGCCTTTTTGATCATGTAATAACTCAAATTGTTTATAATGATAATGAGTATTGGATAGACCCGACAATATCATATCAGGGAGGTGGTTTTGAAAATAGACAAATGCCAAACTACGTTAGGGCACTTATAATTAATGATGGAATAGATAAGATTAAACCTATCTTGAATACGGAAGAATATACCTCAACTCATATTCAAGAAGAACTGGTCATATCTGAATTTAATAAGCAATCGAATTTTAATATCTCGACTCAATATTTTGGGTTGAATGCAGATATAATGAGAGGGACTTTTGAATATAATTCAATGAAAGATATAGATGATGCTTTAAAGGAACAGTATTCATCTTTATTTCCTGATATCATTAGAGATGGAAAAATAAAAATTAAAGATGATATCGAAGAAAATGTACTTGAATTACAAGAATCCTATATCATTCCCAATATTTGGTTTGAAGAGGATGGATATTTTGGTAAAAATATTGCTTTTCAATATGAACCAATAGCGGTATATCAATATATAGCGCCAATGAGTTGTGAGTCTGTCGAGTTACCAGTAGGAATTTCTTCGCCAATTAGATTTTCTCAAAGTACCACTATACAACTTCCCATGAGAATCTTTTTCAAACCAGAGAACATTGATTATGAGGAATCAGGGTTTCGTTTTATAAAAAAATCTAATGTTAATGAAGATAATTTGTTAACTATAGAGTATGAAATTTCTTCAACGGAAAGAGAAATTCCAGCAGAGAAGTGGGTTGAAATGTGCCTTGCTATAAATAATTTTGCTAGAGCCCTTCCTGTTAAAATTCAATTTCCAAAGCTATAGAAATGCCCTTTTGGCGCCCTCAAGAGCAAGGCAATGGAATTGCCTTTTTTACCTATAATTTCTAGAGCTTTAAAGCTCCAAAATTCTGTACTGGTATAGAATTAATTCTTTATGAATCCCTTTCATAGAGGGATTTAAATCATATTTTTACAAAAAAATCACTATGAAAAAAAGTCTGATAATTCTCAGCATTTTATGCTTTCCCATAATTTTTAATGCGCAGAGTAGCGTTGCTAATGTAGATCAGTTTATTGAAGAATTACAAGTTGGTTCCAATGACACGGATAAAATGACATTAGTCTGGTGGATACCAGTTGAGTTTTGGGATGTGGTCTTGAAGCAAAGTGGAGAAATGTCTGAAGAGCAAATAGTTGAATTTACTGAAGTCATAAGTCCATATGCGATTTTTTTGGTGATCGATGGAAAAGTTGGTGCTTTTGGAAATATAAGCTATACCGATAAGAAGAAAATAGACAAGTCTGTACGTTTTGTTGGAACAGATGAAAAGGAATACAAAGCCTTAGACGAAGATGATGTTTCAATGGAAATTCAGGTGATTTTAGCTACTTTCAAGCCCATGTTTGCAAGTATGCTTGGAGAAATGGGTGAGAATGCAAACTTCTACGTAACCAAAGATTTACAAGATGAAGGCTCAAGGAGTTTTGATCCGTATTCTGAGAACGATATAGGAGTAAAATTCTTAGACACGGAGTTGACAATAGAATGCCCAATCAGCACTTTACTGCCGGAAAAAGTTTGTCCAGAAGATGGTGAACTCCTTAATGGTACTTGGAAATATTGTCCATTTCATGGAGAAAAGCTGAAGAAACAGAATTAAATAAGAGAAATTTTTATAGGCCGAGGATATCATTGTATGTTACTTCGGATTTGAACTAGGTATATTCAATTATGCCCTTTGTTCCTGTATATCTAAATTTCATCTCTATTCAATACTTTCTTCATCCAAATAATTCTCTTTTCAAACATTCATAAAGTTTAGTTTACTAGAAATCTATCATAAACTATTCTCCAGCTTTACTGTTACCTCTTAACAGGGCTATTGGATTGGATAATTTTCCCTTAACAACGCTTTATGGATTCTGCATTTACTACAAAATATTTGGAAATAGAAAAATTGGTGGATTCCATTGACCCTATTCAATATGGCAAAACAAGAAATTATAAGGAGGGTGCTGTTACTCGCTTATCGCCATATATCTCAAGAGGAGTGATTTCCACAAAACAAGTTTTGAATGCGATTTTAGAAAGAGGTTATCAGCCCGATGCTATTCAAAAGTTCATTCAGGAATTGGCTTGGAGAGATTATTGGCAAAATGTTTGGGTAGAAACTAGAGATGCACTCAATTCTGATCTAAAACGTAAACAAGAACCGGTAAATCATTTTGAAATGTGTTCAGCTGTTCTTAATGCCAAGACAGATATTAATGCTGTAGATGATGCTATACTAGAGCTGTACGATACTGGGTATATGCATAATCACATGAGAATGTATGTAGCATCCATTTGTACAAATATGGCTTTTGCGCATTGGAAAATTCCTGCAAAATGGATGTACTATCATTTGCTAGATGCTGACTGGGCGAGTAATGCATTGAGCTGGCAATGGGTTGCCGGAAGTAATGCCAACAAAAAATATGTTGTTAATCAGAAGAACATCAATAAATACTGGAGCAGTAAACAAGAAGGAACTTTCCTAGATGTATCCTATGAGGGTTTTGCTAGCTGGAAAGTGCCTGATGTTTTAAAAGAGTCTGATTATATTTATTTAAAAACAGAGCTGCCAAAAAAGTCAGAAATTTCAATAGATAGGACTAAAGTAACTCTTGTCTATAACTTTTATAACATAGATCCTATTTGGCGAAAAGGTGAAGATGTAAATCGAATTTTACTTTTGGAACCTAGTTTTTTTATGGAATATCCTATATCTCAAAAATCATTGGACTTTGTGCTTGAATTGTCGAAGAACATTGAAGGTATTCAAATCTTTATAGGCGAATTTTCAGAACTTAAAAAATACTGTTCTGGTATACTCTTTAAAGAACATCCAACAAATTCTCATTACGAAGGAATGGAAGAAGACAGAGATTGGATGTTTAGCACCAAAGGGTACTATTCTTCCTTTTTTAAGTTTTGGAAAGAATGCAATAAAGAGCTTTAATTATGAAGCCCAATATAAATATTGTATGGCTTAAGAGAGATTTAAGAACTCAGGATCATGCAGCTTTGAAAGCAGCAGAGGAGGAGGGGAATGATTATTTGATTG
This sequence comes from uncultured Flavobacteriales bacterium, assembly GCA_964609215.1. Classification (GTDB taxonomy): domain Bacteria; phylum Bacteroidota; class Bacteroidia; order Flavobacteriales_D; family JABDKJ01; genus JABDKJ01. The sequence continues at coordinate 65,528 of CAZSQZ010000003.1, read as the reverse complement.
TCTATTTGTTTGAGCCTGCCCTTATTAATCATCCTGATACTTCTTGGCTGAGTCTGCAGTAATTAAATTAATGAGAACAGAACTGAAACGGAGTTCCTTTAATTTATGGCGAAAGAGAGTCAATCAAGGAATTAGTCAGAAGCACTTGAAGAAAAGAAGTTCAGAAGTAAAAAGATTCAAGTGCAGCAGGCAAAAACAAATTACGGGAAATAAGATTTCGAAGAAGTGATAATCTTTTTATGGAATATGGGGTTTGGAACTCATCAATGTCAGGCAAGTGCTATTGTAAGTTGAGAGCACTAAACTCTTTAAAACATTCGTCAGCCAAATGTTTATAAGCCTTGTTAGGTAGTAAAATTTTTAATTTCCTATTTTTCTCCTCCTTTTGCATTCACTTTCAATTCTGCTAAATAGCTGGTCAATTGCCCATTATTCACACTTCCTATCATTCCTAGCCCTTCGGCATAATACAGGTGATATACCTTACTTTTTAATTTGTCTCTACTTGTCAATTGAATACATTCGATTACGATAAGTCCCTTGTACTTTTTTAAAGGAGTTTCAAGTTTTTCGTCAATGCCAATTATTTCGTATGACCAACTGCTGTCTGCTTCAAACCATTTTTGTCCGAGCTTTATTTGTTTTGGTAATACAACAGATTCACTATTTGTTTTTGGGTCAAAGTGAAAATAGTTTTTTTCACCTTCTCTAAAATAAGATGTGTCGGTTTTACCCCATGAATATTTTCTAATCCTTGCATAATATTCATTGTCGCCAAATTTTACTTTGACCTTAAGGAAATAGTCTAAATAGGTACTGTTTCCCATTTTGAAATATTTGGCAGTATTTGATTCTTCATAGAAAGTTAAATAGTTGTCCGCATTCTTTGTCTGGCCAAAGCTGATATTTGTCAGAAATAAGAAAATAGACAGAATTTTTATTGTCTTCATTGTCTGATGCTTTTTATGCTACCTAACTTTAAGTTAAATCAAATATAATGGATTTGGAATTCAAACATCTTTGAAATTAATATAGATTATAAAACCGATAAAAAAAGGAGAACCCGCATGGATTCTCCTTTCTAAGTCTATTATAGTAAACTATTTTGTGATCCGACTGGGGCTCGAACCCAGGACCCTCTCCTTAAAAGGGAGATGCTCTACCAGCTGAGCTATCGGATCATGCTCATTTTTTGAGGGCACAAATATAATCGCATTTTGTTCTTTGGCAAAGGTCTCAATGAAAATTATTAAGAACTTTTCTTTTTTCTTCGCTCTCCTATAATTGGCGCGCGTTCAAAGAGTATTTTCCTATTGAATAAATAGCGATAAGTGCTGTATTTTTGATACAATTCAGAACCCAAATTATCAAGAACACGCAACATTCTTGGATTAAAATCTCCAACCCAGGTCATTACAATATCTTTATACTTCTTTTTCTTTAAAACTTCATGCGACCATTTTATCATTGCAGCTTCGACTCCCTTTCCTTGAAAATCTTTAACTACACCAAAAATAACACCTACCATAACATCTGGACTTTGCGTCTTTTGCATGACCAGAAATCTAAGCTTATTGATTAGGTTAAAGTTGCCATTGAACTTTTTGAAATAGAAATTTAAATTAGGAACATTCAGAAAAAAAGCAATCGGTCTTTCATGGTGAAAAACAAAATAGACAATGTCTCGGTCCATGATCGGTTTTAATGTTTTAAATAGCTTAACGGCAGCGGCCTTTTTCATTCCTTTTAAACCTTCATGACCACTCCAGGCATCGTTATATACCTCTACAAAGTCGGAGGCGATTTGCTCAATGCTTAAGCCTTTCACGGTTCTTAGCTCCATTCCTTTCATGCTATTTATCCTATTGTACTTGGCGACAATAATGTCTTGCATAGGCATGTATATATCCCTCACATTACATATTTGGTGATAGTATACCTGAAAACCATAGTTTTCAAAAAGCTCCTTATAATATGGAGGATTGTAGTTCATTCCATAGGTGTTTTCCCGGTCAAAATTTTCAATTAATAAACCCCAATACTGGTTTTTCTCACCAAAATTAATGGGTCCATCCATGGCTTCAATTTCGTTTTCCTCCAACCATTTTTTTCCCGTATCAAATAACAAGTTTGCAGCATTTTGGTCATTAATGCAATCGAAAAAACCAATACCGCCTGTAGGTTGCTTAAATGAGTTTTTGGTCTTAGAATTAATAAATGCCGCTATCCTGCCTATAGTTTTTCCATTGTCCTGTAAAATCCATCTTTCAGCCTTTCCATTATTGAGTAGTTTATTCCTTTTTGGGTCAAAGATCTTTTCAATATCCTGTTTTAAATGAGGAATCCAATTTTCATAATTATTCGCCTGCTTTACATGAAAGTCATGAAAGGCGGTAATGGTATACTTTGAGGAAACTTTTGAAATCTGCATTTATACACTTTAAACGATGGCTAAATTAAATTATAGTTCTAATTTCGGTATGAGATTTGTAAAGTTTATTCTATGAATTTGATTTTGGTTGGCTATATGGGCTGCGGAAAATCATCTGTTGGAAAACGCTTAGCGAATAGAATGGGTTTTAGATTTGTAGACTTGGACACGCACATTGAAGAGTATGCAAATGCATCTATATCAGACATCTACAAGAGTAACGGAGAGGAGGATTTTAGAAGATTAGAAACGCATGTTCTATCCAAGGTGATTAAAGAAAAGGATATTGTCCTAGCAACAGGTGGTGGCACTCCATGTTTCTCAAATAATATGGAAGTTTTGTTGGACAATGGTTATGTTGTCTATCTTGAATTAGATGCAAAAAAGTTAAAGAGAAGATTGTTTAAAGGGAAGTCTAAAAGACCTATTATAGAAGGTGTTGAGGAAGATGATTTATATGATTTTATAAGCGATCATTTAGAGCAAAGAGTACCTTTTTATAAACAAGCCCATCTTACGCTTAATGCGGATAAAATTAATGCTAAGGTTTTAGATGAAATAAAAAATAAGGTGTTGGGTATGGAATAAATTATTCCACAAACGCAGTATTTTTTTTATTTCCTAGCTTAACAGAAATATGATCTTGGAGGGTGGTAGACAATGTCATTCCTACAAAATCTGCTCTTACTGGATATCTTCGGTGTATTCTGTCTATTAGAACCGTAGAAAAGATTTGTTTCACATTAACTCTCATCAAAAAACGGAGCGCATAAGCCAGTGTTTTACCTGAGTTTAAAACATCGTCTACCAGGACAATATTTTTGTTTTCTATATCCGACAATTCACCATCGAATTCATACTCTTTGCTTAAAGGATTGTCCTTATCCAATTTTAGTTTAAACAATCGGATTTCCTTATCACATAATTTTGAAAGGTGCTCTATGAAACGCTCTGCGAGAAGGTAACCTTGCTTATCTATGCCAACAATTACAATTTCTTTTTCATTGAAATAATTCTCTAAAATTTGATTAGCAATTCTTTCAATAATCTTTTCAATTTTAGAGTGATCAAGTATTTCAACCTTCTTTTTAGTCATCCTTCAAAAGTAATTATCCGGTATCAATAAAGAAAATTAATGCAATAGCTTTGAACTATTGCTCCATTTGTTTCTGTTTTGTGAATACAGCAATAGATTCGATATGGGAAGTATGGGGAAACTGATCCACAATAGAAAGTTTTTTCAATTCATAGTCAAACTCCTTTATCCAAACCGTATCTCTTGCCTGAGTAGAAGGATTACATGAAACGTAAACAATTTTTCTGGCATTCAATCTCATTGCAGCCCTTAATGCTTTTTTGCTTATACCGCCTCTAGGAGGATCCAGAACCAAAACGTCAATATTGTTTGTGTATTCGGGGTGTTCTTTCAAAAATAAACCCACATCTGAAGCAATGAATGATACATTTTCAATTCCATTTCTTTTGGCATTCATTTTTGCATCTTCAACAGCCTCCTTGACTATTTCTACACCTGTAATTTTATACTTGCTGTTTCGTTTTGCGATAAGCTGAGCAATCGTTCCCGTTCCACAAAACAAATCCAATACCTGTCCTTGAATATCTTCTTCAAAAACATAGTCAATTACCTTATTGTAGAGAACTTCAGCACTTTTTGGATTGGTTTGAAAAAAACTATAGCTATTAATTTGAAACTCCAATCCATTTATCTTCTCAACAATAAATGAGCTTCCAATGACCTCTTTCTGTTCTTCAGGACCCGACATTCTATCTGAAACGCCATCGTGTATGGAATGAATAAGCCCCTTAATTCTTCCTGGTAACAGGGTATTGAGAAAATCATAAAAAGCTTGAATAGAAAACTGATCCAAACCATCTGAAGAAGTATTTAGGTTGATCAAAAAAGCATTTTCCAGATAGGATTTCTTCACCTGTAAAATCCTGAAAAACCCTTCGTTTCTTATGGGATGATATGCAGGAAGACCAGTATTCTCCAAATAATTTCTAATGTCAAGCATTTTATTTTCAAACGCCTCATCAAACAAACCAGAACTTTTGTCAAGGTTTTCAGAAGCCCACCAACATGCTCTTTTTTTATAGCCTAATCCAAATCCATCATGTGATTTTTCGTCACCAATATTCCAAACAATAGCTGAAAAATTAAACTCCATTTTGTTTCTGTAGTGCCAGATCACAGGAGAGGGAATGAACGCATCTAAATAATCTTCAATATTTTCAATTCCCGCAACGCGTTTGAATTGATCTAATGTATTTCGCTTTTTATAGACATGTTGGATATCGATATCCAGAGTGGCATAAGGTGCGCCTGAGGCAGGCTGATAAGGAATGTGTTTTTCCAATGGAGATTGTTTCAATACCTTAATGATTCTTGCCTCTGCAAACTTTCTATTCCTTTTAGTAATTCTTGCTTGAATCAATTGTCCAGGAATAGCATTGGGAACGAAGATGATGAAAACACCTTTTTCCGTTTTTACTTTAGAAATCCCCTTTCCACCAAAAGCCATATCCGCAATAAGAACATCTACTAATTGCCCTTTTTTTAGATTGTATACATCAACACTGCTTGTTTGCTCCGAAATTTCTAAAAGTTCCTGCTCCATTCTTTTTTACTCATAAAAACGGGTAAATTTACACCTTAAATGGAGATTACTACTATTCCTTATTCTGAAACCAATTACTTTTCGGAAACGGTTAAAAAATACTTAAGCAAAGACGAGACGTTAAGACCATTTTATTCTGTCTTTCCTGAGAAGGATAAGTTACTTCATCATGCACTTTCAAAAGATTTCAGTCAGGAGAAGCGAGAATCGTTAGTATCCATTTTAAAAGAGCAGGCTAATGGTAAATTAAGTCCTAAGCAAGAGGAAAACCTAGAACTATTAAAAAAAGACAAAACCTTTACGGTAACGACTGGTCATCAAATTTGTCTTTTTGGAGGGCCTTTGTATTTTTTCTTGAAAATTATCTCCACAATTAATTTAGCTAAAGAGCTAAATGATAATTCTAAAAATCTACGTTTTGTGCCTATTTACTGGATGGCTACAGAAGATCACGATTTTGAAGAAGTTAATCACATAAACCTTTTTGGAAAGAAAATAGAGTGGAAAAGGGATTTTGGTCAACATGTCGGAGACATGGATATGAATTCCATTTCAGAATTCAAGAAGGAACTATTTGAGGTTTTAGGAGATTCAGAAAACGCTCGGGAGCTAAAAACAATATTTGAAAAATCCTATAGTATAGATAGGTCATTTGCTCAGGGAACAAGAAACTTTGTCAATCACTTTTTTGCAGAGTATGGCTTATTGGTCATGGATGCAAATGATGATAGATTAAAATCCTCTTTTTTGGAAGTAATGTTAAGTGATATTGAATCTAGTACATTTAATATTGTTCAGGAAACCAATGAAAAACTAGAAAAGGAAATAAAGATTCAGGCAAATCCAAGTGATGTGAATCTTTTCGTTTTGAATAAAGAACAACGACTTAAAATCAGAAGAGAAGAAGAAAAATTTAGGGTAGGAGATGAATTGATTGAATTAGTTGATTTAAAAGAAGGCATAAATAACAGTCCTGAAAAGTATAGCCCAAATGTATTGTTGAGACCTTTGTATCAAGAAATGGTTTTACCCAATATAGCTTACATTGGAGGAGGAGGAGAATTGGCTTATTGGCTGGAATTGAAAGCTCTTTTTGAATTTCATAAGGTTCAATTTCCTTCTCTTGTCCTTAGAAATTCTCTTTTATGGGTAGACAGGACTTCATCTAAGAAAATGAATGCGTTAGGAGTTAATATTTCGGATTTATTTCAAAGAGAAGATAATTTAATCAAAGCTTTTTCTAAGAATCTACTTTCAGAGGACCAGAACCTTAACGAAGAGAAAATCAGTTTAGGCGAACTATTCGCTGAAATAGTAGCTAAAATGAAAAGTGTTGACCCTACTTTAGAAAATTCAGCCCTTGGAGAGCAAAAGAATATGTTAAAAACGATTGAAAAGTTAGAGTCTAAGATTTTGAAATCTATCAAGAATAAAAACGAGGTTCAACTTATTCAGTTAAGAAAATTAAAGCAAAAGCTTTTTCCAAATGACAGCCTTCAGGAGAGAAGCGAAAACTTTGCTTCACTATATCTAAGACAAGGCAGAGAATTTATCGAAATTCTAATGAATAATCTCGATCCTTTTGCTTTTGAATTCACTGTAATAAAAGAGGATTCATAGTTGAAAAGTCGTTTGGGAATATTTCTCCAAATCATTGTCTAAAGCTATCTTTGTCCCATGCAGGAAAAAATCCTTATTTATGATTTCGGCTCTCAATTTACGCAGTTGATTGCTAGAAGGATTAGGGAACTTAATGTCTATTGTGAAATACACCCATATTTCAGTGATGTTGAGATTGATGATAGTGTAAAAGGAATAGTTCTTTCAGGAAGTCCTTATTCTGTTCACGATCCGGAATGTCCAAAATTTGATCTTTCGGTACTGGAGAAAAGACCGAGTCTAGCCATTTGTTTTGGTGCTCAATATATAGCGCATAATTACGATGGAGGTCAAGTACTTCCCTCTAAGGTAAGAGAATATGGACGTGCTAAATTGGAATTTGTAAATAATACCAATCAATTGACTGCTGGAATATCATCCAACTCACAGGTGTGGATGTCGCATGGAGATACCATTTCAAAAGTGCCTCAGGAATTTGAAGTTATTGCAAGTACAGCAGATGTTTCGGTAGCAGGTTATCAGGTAAAGGATAAGACTATTTATGGAATACAATTCCATCCAGAAGTATATCATACAACTGAAGGAAAAAAGATTCTTTCCAATTTTGTAAGAGATATTTGTGCTTGTGAATCTAATTGGACACCCGCTTCTTTTGTGGATGAAACCATTCAATCTTTAAAAGAAGAATTGGGCAATGACAAGGTGGTTTTAGGACTTTCCGGAGGAGTTGATTCTTCAGTAGCTGGTTTACTTTTGCATAAAGCAATTGGTTCAAACCTACATTGCATATTTGTAAATAACGGTTTGCTCAGAAAAAATGAGTTTGATGAAGTGCTAGAAGCATATAAAGACTTAGGGCTGAACATTAAAGGTGTAGATGCCAGTAAATCATTTTATAAAGAATTAGAAGGACTTACGGATCCAGAAGCTAAGCGAAAAGCAATAGGAAAGGTTTTTATAGATGTTTTTGAGGAAGAGTCAAAAGCTATAAATGATGTTAAATGGTTGGGTCAGGGAACAATATATCCTGATGTTATTGAGTCTGTATCGGTGAATGGGCCGAGTGCTAAAATAAAATCTCACCATAATGTGGGAGGCTTGCCAGATTACATGAAGTTAAAAGTAATAGAGCCATTAAAGTTGTTGTTTAAAGATGAAGTTAGAAGAGTAGGAGCGGAGTTAGGTTTAAAGCCAGAGATTTTAAATAGACATCCTTTCCCCGGACCAGGATTGGGAATTAGAATACTTGGAGACATTACAGAAGAAAAGGTACGCATTTTGCAAGAGGTTGATTATATCTATATTTCTAAGTTGAAAAAAGAAGGTTTATACGATGATATATGGCAGGCGGGATCTATTTTGCTTCCTGTTAAGTCAGTTGGTGTAATGGGTGATGAAAGAACCTATGAGCAAGCTGTTGCTTTGAGAGCAGTTACTTCTACCGATGGAATGACTGCCGATTGGTTTCACATGCCATATGCTTTTCTTGCTGAAGTGTCCAATGAGATAATAAATAAGGTTAAAGGAATTAATAGAGTAGTCTATGATATTAGTTCTAAGCCGCCTGCAACAATAGAATGGGAATGAAAAAGCTTTTGATAATCATTTTTCTTTTTGCGTGTGTTCAATTGGATGCACAAAACTATCGTGTGGTAGAAAAAGGAGGTGAGAAATACTACGTTCATTCAGTTGAAGCAGGCAATACTTTATACGCTATCTCCAAAATTTATGGTGTTGATGTTGCCTACATTGAAGAAGCCAATGAAAATGTAAAGGATGGTTTAAGTGTTGGTGAAGAGGTTTTAATACCTATTAAATTCAGAGATAGAAAATTCAATAAGAAACCTAAACCTGTTCTTAATGAGAATTTCATTGTTCACACTGTTTTCAAAAAGGAGACCATTTATTCCATCGCTAAAAACTACAACATAAGCGAGAACGATTTGTTGGACGCTAATCCAACTGCTAGCGCAGGACTAAAACGAGGACAAAAGCTCGTAATTCCTTTGGAGGATATAAGACCTGCAAAACTGGAACACATGCAAATTGCAGAGGAAAGCAAGTATCTGCAACATAGGGTTGAAAAAGGCCAAACGCTTTATGCCATTTCAAAGCAATACGATGTAGAAATAGATGATATATTAAAGGTAAATCCTGGTTTAACGCAAACCTTAAGTACAGGAATGCTTTTGAATCTACCTATTGAGAAAAAAGAAGAAATTACGGATATAGCAATGGAAGAAAAAGATTCCTTGCATGTTGATTTTGATAAAATTCAAGTAAAGAATATTGCTCTTTTACTTCCTTTTGAGTTCAAAGATTTAGATAGCTTAACCAGCACAGCTTCCAGAAGAAATGCCTTTGCCATGATTGATTTGGCAATAGAGTTTTACAGAGGAGCAAAGATTGCTTGTGAAGATTATTCCAGACAAGGTGGGAATGTAAACCTCATGGTTTTCAATATGAAGAATGAACCGGGTGTTGTAGACCGATGTGTTCGAGAAGGTTGGCTGGATGAATGCGATGTTATTATAGGACCTTTTCATAAAAAGACCTTTACGGAACTTTCAAATAGACTGCAGGGAAAGGAAAAGATCTTGGTTTCCCCTAACTTAAAGACTACTTCTATTCTTAAGAATAAAGATGTATTTAAAGTTAATCCTGATAGAGGGAATGAAGTTGATTTTATAGCAAAGTATGTTGCGGAGAAGCATTATTCGGATAACATTATCATGGTTGACTCAGAAGTAAAAAAAGACTTGTCTTTGGTAAAAGCAATGGAAATGCGCTTGAATCTTCATCTTGGAAAGCAAGAAGAACGCTTATTTGATAAGGTTAAGAAAGTAAGCGCAGAAGAAGAAGGGCCAAAAGAAGAAAGGGTTTTGACTATGGCAAAGGATTTCTTTAAGGATACCTCCAATGTTGTTATTGTCCCTTCAAATAATCTATCCTTTGTAAGCGATGTTCTTACCAAACTAAATAGATCAGAATTGTCTGATAAGAAAATTCAAGTCTATGGATTTGAATCATGGTCTAATTTTGACAACATAGATATCAACTACAAGCAAAAGTTCAATTTGATGTTGTGTGCTACAAAGACACTAGACTATGAAATACCAGAGGTGCGAAAATTTATGAGGAAATATTTCAGAATTTATGAAACCGTTCCTTCTGAAAAAGGCTATGCCTTTCTGTCTTATGATATTGCAAATTTTCTTCTTCTTTCTATGGATACCTTTGGTAACAAAGCCTATAGAAATCTAGATAAGATACAAGGGGAACCTATTTATCAGAATATTAGTGTGGAAAGAACAGATAATGGTTCCTGGACCAATAAAGGGTTTTTCTTTCTAAATCATAGAGACTTCAAGCTCGTTAAAACTGAAAAATAATGCTCGCCAGATGGTATGGTGCAATTATTCTCTGTTTAGTCCTTTCCTGTTCAAGTAAAGAATCAATAGAAAAATCAAAGGATGTTTTTTACTATAACGAAGCTGCAGGCATTAGTTCCTTAGATCCTGCATTTGCAAATAATCAAGAGAATATTTGGTGGGTAAATCAGATTTTTGATGGCCTTGTTGAGATGGATGATAACATGAAAGTCATTCCCCATATCGCAAAGTCCTGGGAAATAGATTCTGCTGCAACTACCTATACTTTTCATTTAAGAAACGATGTGTTTTTTCATAATGATGCCTGCTTTAATGATGGAAAAGGAAGAAAACTGAATGCCGAAGATTTTGTGTATTCATTTACACGAATCAACGAAAGAAGGGTAGCCACGCCAGGTGCATGGATCTTTTCGCAAGTATCAAATGAAGAACCGTTTAAAGCAGTTAATGATTCAACCTTGGTCATTAAGCTTGAAGAGCCATTTGCCCCTTTTCTTTCCATATTGAGTATGCAATATTGCACCGTAGTTGCTAAAGAAGCTGAGGAATATTACAAAAAGGACTTTGGCAGGAATCCCGTTGGAACAGGTCCCTTCAAATTCAATTTTTGGTTGGATAATAACGTGTTAGCACTTTTAAAGAATGAAAACTTTTTTCAAAAGGATGCAGACGGTTCCAGTCTGCCATATTTAGATGCGATAAAGGTGCACTTTGTCCGAGACAAGGGAGTCATGTTTTTAGACTTCTTAAAGGGAGAATACGATATGATATCTTCCTTACATCCCAGTTATAAGGATGAACTACTCACAAAGCAAGGAGAGTTAAATGCTGTTTACGCAAATGATTATTACCTCCAAAAAGAACCTTATTTAAAAACCGACTATTTGGGTTTTTATATGGATAAGAATAGCGAGCTATCTAAAAATTCTCCTTTGATGGATAAAAGAGTGCGTCAGGCATTTAACCTCGCGATTAACAGAGATGAGTTGGTGCTTTTCATAAAGAACAATACCAGTAAATCAGCTGAATTGGGTTTTGTTCCTCCATCTATAATTAAGAAAAGTAAATCTCTATTTAAGTATGAGTATAATCCTTCAAAAGCGAGAGAGCTTCTTGAAAAAGCTGGGTTTCCCATGGGAAAAGGCATTCCTGAAATTCCTCTGGCAACCACTCAAGACTATGTTGACCTTTGTGAATTTGCTCAAAACGAACTGAGCAAAATTGGAGTGAAAGTTAGAATTGAAGTTATGCCAACAGCAAACCAAAGAAGTACCGTTGCAAATGGACAAAGTTTGTTCTTTAGAAAATCATGGATTGCAGATTATGCGGATGCGGAAAACTTTTTGGGACTTTATTATTCCAAGAACTTTGCTCCTAATGGATCTAATTATTCTCACTTTAAAAGTGATCAATTTGACCTTTTATATGAGCAAGCTATGCAAACAGCATCTGTAGAAGAAAGAGAAAGTTTGTATACAAAAATGGATAGTATACTATCTGAAGAGTCTCCTGTTATTCCTGTATTTTATGATGAAGTCATTCGTTTTGTAAGTAATGATATTTCTGGTTTGAACAGTAATGCCATGAATCTTTTGGACCTAAAAAGAGTAAAAAAAGAAAAGCTGAATGAGTTGGAAAATTATTAACTAGCTTTACTTGAATTGCTTTTATTTTGGGTTTAGAATAATCCCAATCAATCGTTAAATTTATTCACAATATTTAGATATAAATTGCGTAGTTGTTCCATGAAAAAGAGTTTTGTTCTCATATCCATTTTAATTTTGGTTGCTGCATGTGAAAAGTTCAGTAAGATTGAAATTAAGACACAAATAAGTGAACATGGAAGTGATGAAAGTCATTTTAATGGACGAAATTGTATGAATTGTCATTACACAGAAGGACAAAATTCGGAAGGTGTATATACACTTGCAGGATCTATGTATGGTAATACCGATAATGCAACAGTTGAATTATATGAAACTACCTCATCAGCTGAGCCATTCAAGATTATCGAAATAGACGCTTTAGGTAATGCCTATACAACTGAGGAAATAGATTTTGGAGATGGCATATATGTTGCAGTAAGATCTGAGAGCGGAAACGTTTCCTTTATGGAAGATAAATTATTCAATGGTCAATGTAACTTATGTCATGGCACAAATGTTCAAGAGATAATAGAAATAGATTAAGATTATGAAATTATTCATCGTAGGTATTATTGCAGCATTAGGACTTTCATTAGGAGTGTCTGAAGTAGAATGGAAAACAGACATAGAAGAAGCTAAAAAAGAGGCTGCGGAATCGGGTAAATATATATTGCTCAATTTTTCTGGCTCCGATTGGTGTTCAAATTGTATCAAATTGGAAAAAGTTCTTTTTGAATCTCAGGAATTTAAAGAGTTTGCAAGTAAAAACTATGTGTTGCTTAATGCCGATTTTCCGAGTAGAAAAGCAAATAAGCTTTCAAAAGAGCAAACAACTCATAATGAAGCATTAGCTGAGAAGTATAATAAAAGTGGAAAGTTTCCCGCTGTTTTTATTTTATCACCTAATGGAGATCTTTTAGGAAAGATGGGCCATCCTTTTGATACTGCGCAAGAGTATATTGATAATTTAAATCGGAACACACCTCAGTAAACGTTGAAGCTTTTAATAGCGTTCATATTTCTTTTTAATCAGGTTGTAGCACAAAATCTTGATTCATACACCAAAGATTGCATATTAATGGGTGTATCTTTTTCTTTTACCGCATTAAGCGATAATGAAGAAAAAGCTAATAAAGCCATTCAAAAAGGCTATGATGAAGTAGTTAGAATTGAAAAACTAATTTCAAGTTGGGATCAAGATTCTCAGACCAGTGCGATCAACAGAAATGCAGGCATAGCTCCCGTAAAAGTAGATATAGAGTTAATTGAACTTATTGAAAGATCAATGAAAATCTCTCAGATCACAAGCGGACACTTTGATATTACTTTCGCTTCTGTAGATAATATCTGGCAGTTTGGAGAAAACAAAACCAATAAACTACCTACTAAAGAGCAAATCGAAGCTTCAGTTTCCAAAATTGGATATGAGAATATTGAAATAGATAAAGAAAATCAAACCGTTTTTCTCAAGTTAGAAGATATGAAAATTGGTTTCGGTGCAATAGGGAAGGGATATGCAGCCAATCGTGCTAAGGCTGTTATGAAGAAGAACGAAATAGAAAATGGAGTAGTCAATGCAGGTGGAGATTTAATAAACTGGGGAAATGATAAGGATGGCGAACCATGGACCATCGGTATTACAGACCCTAAGAATAAAGAACAAGTTATTACCTGGCTCAACGTGTCTGATATTTCTGTAGTTACTTCCGGTAATTATGAAAAATTTGTTGAAATTGATGGAAAGAGGTATAGCCACATCATTAATCCTAAAACGGGAATGCCTGTGGAGCAATTAAGCAGTGTTACTGTTCTTTCTGTAGATGCTGAGTTTGCAGACGCTATGGCAACTTCAGTTTTTGTTTTAGGTAAGGAAGATGGTTTAAAACTAATAAACCATCTTGATGGTGTTGAATGCATTATTATTGATGATAAAAAAGAAATGTTTACTTCGAATAATATTAATAAGCGAATTTGGCTGAAATGAAAAGATTCCGAAATATATATTCAATCTTGCTTCTTTTGGCTTTTATGTCTCTAGGGCAAAGCTGTATGAGTATCAAAGAATATCAGAAGATTTATTTGAACGATAAGGATATGACCTTGGCAGATGGAAAGCTAGAGGCCTTTGAAGCAAATTTTCAGACCTATAGAGAAGGAGCTTCAGGAGCTAATGGAGGAAAAGGAGGAGGAGGATGCGGATGCAACTAAGGTGTTTTCTGCTATTTTGTTTTTCATTTTCTACAATAGCACTTCTTTCTCAGGATTCATCTAAAGTAAAGTTAGAGGATATTGAGGTCAATTTTTTAATGAATTACTATCAGCAAGACGGCATTCACTCCCCGGTAACTGGTGGTATAGGAACTGAAGAGCTGAGTAATTTTGCACCATCTTTCAATATCAATATTCCAATAGATACTTCTAAAACATTAAATGTAGATACTGGAATAGATTTCTATTCTTCTGCATCTTCAGATAACATTGACAATCCTTTTGATGACCCTAATCATAGATCAGGTGCTTCTGCACAAGATGAAAGAACCTATGTAAATGCCAAGTACACTATTAAAAAGAACAATATTGAATATGGTGTTCTCGCAGGAACTTCTTTTGAGTGGGATGTGTTTTCCTATTCTGCAGGTATTTCTTTCGGTTTGAATTCCAAAGACAATAACAGGAGCTTATTGTTTACTGCAAAATACTTTTTGGATGACTGGAAACTTATATATCCGGTAGAATTTAGAAACGGAACCAATGAGTTTTTAAGCACAGATAAGCGACAATCATTAAACACTTCAATTGTTTTCAGTGGAAACATTTCTAAGAAATTAAACGCCAGCATTGCTGCTGATTTTATCGTTCAAAATGGTCTACTTTCAACACCATTTCACAGAGTATATTTTGTAGGGCAGGAAATGGCAGAAATTGAAATGCTTCCCGATAATAGATTAAAATATCCAGTTGGTTTAAGGTTGAATTACCACCTTTCAAGCGGAGTTATTTTAAGAAGTTTCTTCAGATATTATTCGGACTCTTGGGGATTGACAGGAACAACAGCTGAATTAACCGTTCCCATTAAATTATCTCAAAGCTTTAGAGTTTATCCTTTCTTCCGATATCACGATCAGGGGCAAGCAGATTATTTCGCACCTTTTCAAACGCATTTGGGAACAGAACAATACTATACTTCAGATTTTGACTTGTCCACTTTCACAAGCAATAAATACGGTCTTGGTTTTTCTTATACTCCACTTTTTGGAATAGGTCATTTTAAGTATAAAAGTGGCAAAGTGGCCTATATTAAATCTTTAGAGTTGCGAATTGCTCAATATGATCGTTCTGATGGTTTAACTGCAACCACAGTAACTATCGGTTTCCAAATGAACTTTAAGAGATAGTTGATAACAGCTCAATACAGATGAAATAAAAACATTATATTTAGTGAAAAGTGTATTTCTATGAAAAAACAAATTTTGCTTTTGCTACTAATCGGGACCTTATGCTCTTGCAGTAAAGATGATTTCAGTGTTGGTTTAAATGATGTAATTGGGAATTGGAAGCTTGTACAAATGACTGGTAATATTCCAAATTCTGAGACAACGGGTTCTGAAATGGAATGGCAGGAGAGCTACTTATTGAACAGTGATGGAACATTTCAAAAGTCCAGAGACAGAGATGGATTAGTAATTGAAGCTTTTGGAACTTATAGTTTGATTGAAAATACGGAGGAAGTTTTCCTTGAATTAAATTTCAATAATCAAAGTGAAATAATTGGTTCTTGTAGTTCAGACATTAAGGAATCTATGACTTTTCAATCTGAAAATATTTTTACAAGCTCTTGGAATGCCTGTGATGGCCCAGGACTGAAGTATGAAAAAATAGATTAGAAAATTAAGGCCATGTAGCCTTTATGCAAAGACCTTTACTTTCCAAAAATAGCTGAAATTCCAGTCAGTTCCTTTTCTGAAAACCATCCAGATTCATTCAAAAAAGTAGTGATGAAATTCTTCATGTCATCTGAAATGCATGAAATATCAAAGCCATCTAAATTGGCCATCAAGAAATCCTTGTCATCTTGCATATGTTTGCTGAGACCTAACCATTTCGGAAGGTGCCATTCTACAGAAAAACGCAAAAACCTAATTTCAACATTATCTGGATCAACAGCTATGGCTCTATCAAATATTTCCTGCGATTCTTTTACGTGTGAAACCTTCATAAAGGGATTCCATTCCACTTTTGCCATCAAAGCCTCCATAGCAGCCTCATAAGCAATAATGATTCCGCTTGGATTCTTTATCTCTCTCAACGCGGCTAATTCCTTTTCGGTATTCTCGCTGTCTAAGGAAAGCGCATAAAAGATACCTCTTATTTCTGCTACTTTCTTGTCATTGGAGAAAGAAGTAAGACCCAAAAAAATAAATAATGCTATGCAAATAATTTGCTTCATATTACATTGACATTTCGTCCATTGTTTCCTTAATATTTGCTATCAATTTTACGCAAGCTTCCTCTATTTGTTCTTTCGTGATAGTGAGCGGAGGAGCTAATCTAAAACTATTATTACAAGAAATGAACCAAAAGGTAATTAACCCATTCTCAAGATTTTTATAAAACAACTTTTCTACCCATTCAAAAGAAGGAAACTCAATAGCTAACATGAGTCCAATTCTTCTAATTTCCGAAATTCCATTGCCTTTTCCAATATCTAACCCGTTTATTAATAAATCTTCAATTAATTTCCCTTTTTCATTTACTGATGATACTAAGTTTTCCTGCTCTATAACTTCAATATTTGCCAATGCTGCAGCACAATTTACTGGATGCCCTCCGAAGGTGGTTATATGGCCAAGCATAGGTTTATGCTTTAAGGTAGCCATTATTTCTTTGCTGCTAATAAATGCCCCAATTGGCATTCCTCCTCCAAAAGCCTTTGCAATGGTCAGAATATCAGGTATAACCTGAAAATGCTCAAAAGCAAAGAAAGTTCCTGTTCGGCCAAATCCAGTTTGAATTTCATCAAAAATCAATAAAGCTCCAGTATCTGTGCATCTTTGGCGAAGGGCTTTTAAAAACTCAATATCTGGAATTCGAACACCGGCATCCCCTTGAACAGGTTCAACAATAACACATGCTGTTTTAGGAGTGATTTTATTTAGTTGCTCTATTTCATTAAAATCCAAAAAGCGGATTTCAGGCAGTAAAGGACGAAAAGCGGATTTCTTCTTCTCGTTTCCACTGACACTAAGTGAGCCATGCGTAGCACCATGATAGGACTTTCTAAATGCAAATATTTCAGATCTTCCAGTAAATCTTTTTGCAAGCTTTAAAGCAGCTTCATTGGCCTCTGTTCCAGAATTGACAAAATAGGAACAGTTTAAGTTGTTAGGTAAAATTTCATTGAGCTTCTTCGCCAGCAGAGTTTGTGGCTCTTGAACGAATTCTCCATAAGGCATAACATGCATATACCTTTCCGATTGCTTTTTAACGGCATCCAATACCTTTGGATGGCAATGACCAATATTAGCAACAGCTAATCCAGAAATGAGATCGAAATATCGTTTACCGCTTTTGTCCCAAATAAAAACACCCTCAGCTCTGTCTACTTCTATTCCCGCAGGAAATGGGCTTGTTTGAGCCTGAAACTCCAAAAAATCTGATTTGCTCACTGTGCGAAATTAAGGAAAGAAGATTGATTATAATTCAGATTATAAAGATTGATAAAATCAAGATAGTTATACATTTGTCTCAATCAAATTTGAATAAATGGGACTTTTAGATGGAAAAAAAGGAATCGTATTTGGAGCATTGAACGATATGTCCATTGCATGGAAAGTGGCTGAAAGAGCAGTAGAGGAAGGAGCGCAAATCGTTCTGACCAATGCACCAATTGCAATGAGAATGGGAGAGATTAATAAGTTAGCCGAAAGGCTTAACGCACCAGTTATTGCTGCGGATGCTACAAACAATGACGATTTAAAGGCCCTTTTTGAGCAATCTACGGAACACTTTGGTGCTAAAGTAGATTTCGTATTGCATTCCATAGGAATGTCCCCAAACGTGAGAAAAAACAAGCATTACACAGGTCTTAAGCATGATTTTTACCATAAAACATTAGATGTTAGTGGCATGTCCTTCCATAGAGTTTTGCAAACGGCTTATGAGTTGGATGCCATTTCGGATTGGGGTTCAGTATTGGCTTTATCCTATATAGCTGCTCAGCGTGTTTTTCCTGATTATAATGACATGGCAGATGCCAAGGCATTGCTAGAGTCTATTGCTAGGAGTTTCGGTTATCATTACGGAAAAAAAGCACATGTTCGTGTAAACACCATTTCTCAATCTCCAACAATGACCACAGCGGGAAGCGGAGTTAAAGGCTTTGATCAATTCATTTCTTACGCAGAAAAGATGAGTCCATTAGGAAACGCAAGTGCAGAAGCCTGTGCAGATTATTGCATCAGTATGTTCAGCGATTTAACCAAATATGTGACCATGCAAAACCTATTTCACGATGGTGGTTATTCATATACAGGAGTGTCCACAGAAGTAATGGATAAGATGTAAATGACTGAATGGATTGTTCAAGTAATCATCCTAAAATACTTATTGTCAAATATTTGAATAGGAACTTAAGATTAGATCCTTAAACTCGGACAATATTATTGCTGTTGCTCCCCAAACTACTTTTTCCTGATAGATAAAGGCGGGAACTTTTAAATGCACATTGTATTTTTTTACGAAGACACTCGTCTCTTTGATGATTGAATCATCAAGAAGAGCCTTCAAAGGAAACTCCACGATATCAACTACTTCATCAGGATTGGGTGAAAACGATATAGGTTCATTGTGAATAGAGACAAAAGGAGAGACCATGAACTTGCTTGGAGGAATATAGATTTCAGATAATTCCTTGATAACCGATTCTCGGTGCACACGAATACCTATTTCCTCCCAGGTTTCTCGTAGGGCAGTTTCCTTTAAGCTACTGTCTTGTTCCTCTATTTTACCTCCAGGAAAGGACATTTGTCCGCTATGCGTACCATCATACGTGTTTCTTTCAATAATTGGGAAGAAAATTTCTTCATCTCTTTCGTAAAGCATTATTAATACTGCACTTTCCTTGAAATCAGTTGTTTGTGTTCTTATTTCTTGCGCATTTTGCCTCATTTTAGGAGACATTTTCACATGCGCACGGTCTCCAGGCAGCTGATAATTTGCAATCCGCTCTAAATCTTTTAATTTTATCTGCACGATTTCAAATGTAAAGAATCGTTTAATACCAAGCCTATCGAAGAATCTAAATTCATATTAACTCCAGACTTAACAGAAAGAAATGGCATTGTTGCCATTGGTGGTGAGTTTAAACCAGACCTTCTTTTACAGATATACAAGCAAGGCGTATTTCCATGGCCCGAAAACGATTTCATCAAGCTTTGGTTTTGCCCAGAGACCAGATGTATTATAGAACCGGAATCGGTTAAGGTTTCTAAAAGCTTGAGAAGTCTATTACTCAAAAATCGCTTTGAACTTCGCATAGATTCTGACTTTGAAGGTGTCATCGGAAATTGCGCAGCATCAAAAGAGGGCAGGGAATCTACCTGGATTACTCAGGATTTAGGTCAAGCTTTTATTGATTTACACCATCAAGGCTACGCACACTCATTTGAAGTTTGGGAAGGCAATGAATTGGTTGGTGGATTATACGGACTTGCTTTGGGCACCCAATTTAGCGGAGAATCTATGTTTAGCAATAAGAGAGACACTTCAAAGGTTGCCTTTGTATTTTTGAATAGAATAATGCAAGCCCTTGGTTTTGATTTCGTGGATTGCCAAGTGCCAACGGACCATTTATTGAGCCTGGGAGCGGTTCCCATGCATAGAGATGAGTTTCTGGACCATCATGCTAAAGCAATAAAAAGAAGTGGGAGAATAGGAAATTGGAGCGATTTAACCGCAGAGTTTAACTTCCAGCAAACTACAGATTTAATATAATAGTTTAGAGATTGTAATTGCTGATTGATAGTTAATGCCTAATGGTATTAGGGTTCTGCAATAAGAAACCTTGGTATTAAGAATAAGAATCGAGATTTATAAGTTCAATATAATTCAGTTAAAAACAGCATAACTAATACGGGTAATTCCTTTTTTGCATTTAATCTTTTTGACTTCAATACCTTTTATTTCATTGGTGCTTTTAATATGCGTTCCAGCACATGGACATCCCAGTTTATCAGCAACGGTTACAATTCTTATATCTTGACTAAAGTCTAAATAATCGGGAACCTGTGGACATAGATTAGCTACCGCTTCCTTTCCTTTTACCCATTTGCTTTTTATGGAATGATTTTCTTCAATCAGTTTCCTTAGGCTCGCATTCAAAGCATTAATAGATGCTTGTCGTTCTTCTTCAGCTATGGTTCCGGCATATTCAACATAAGGACTGTCTGGAAAATGATATCCCTTTGTTGGTAGGAGATTAGAACCGATCCTGAGCATTGCAACATCCAATAAATGACCTGCAGTGTGAATTTTACTTAACTTAATTCTTAGATCAGAATCAATGCGCATTTGAGCAGTCCCTTTTTCAATGGAACCCTGAATAGTTTCACCGAAATGTAGAATTCTGCCATCAACTTTCCTGACCTTATTTACTTTAAAGGTATATGAATCTGAGAGTATAGTGCCCGTATCAGAGGGTTGTCCTCCTCCTTGAGGATAAAAAATAGTATCTGAGAAAACTAAGACCTCTTGTCCTTCAATCTGTTCATGAGAAAGTAACTCACTGTCGTATTGAAAGAGATAGGTGTCTTCGAAATATTTCGAAAACATTATTCTTTTTCTGCTTGCTCAGCAGGCTGGAAATCGAGAGAAATAGAATTTATGCAATATCTTAAACCGGTTGGCTTAGGACCATCACTAAAGACATGTCCTAAATGTCCATCACATCTATTGCAAACTACTTCCGTTCTGATCATTCCATAGGTAGTATCGGAAATTTCACCTACGCAGTCATCATTTACGGGTTGATAGTAGCTTGGCCATCCCGTTCCTGAGTCAAATTTGGTATCGCTATCAAATAATGGTAATTGACAAGCCCCGCATACGTAAGTTCCCTTTTTCTTAGAATCATGAAATTCTCCTGTAAAAGCTCTTTCCGTGCCTTTTTCCCTTAGAACCCTGTATTCTTCAGGACTTAGCTCTTTTCTCCATTCTTCTTCGCTTTTTACAACCTTTTCGCCATTGTATTCTGTCATTGTCTTCTGTTTTCCGTCTGTCATTTCGCTGCTTTCTTTTTTCTGCGCACAACCAATGCTAGAAACTATCATAAAAGCAATAAATATCGAGCCAATTCTATTCATAGTTTGAAATTAAAGATTTCTATAAATAATAACGAAAGAATAAACGCTTTGTTTTAACAGCAATGTGATAGTTTTTTTGGAAATGATGTCAAAGTCATTGCAGGCCTATTTTGAATAACCAAATGGCTCCATATTCCGTATAACTCTACACTATTCATCCATTTAATAAGAATAAAAATGAAAACCTTAAGCGTACTGGTGCTTTTTAGCACGTGCATAATCCTTCAATCAAATGCTCAAAGTTTAGAACAAAATGTACTAGGAGCAGCTGGAGATAGCTTTATCAATTCAGTTGCCCAATTAAATTATACCGTTGGTGAACTAAGTGTAGAATCTGAAATAGCCAATGCTATTATTCTAACTCAGGGCTTTCACCAAACCACACTTAGCGTTACTGAAGTAACTGAAATTGGAGTATTCAATGAAATAGACGTTTTTCCCAACCCCACTCAGGAGTACGTACTGGTCCATTTTCATGGCTTCATAAATCAGGATAGAAAGATTCAGGTTTATGATTTGGTAGGGCAATTGGTTTTGGAAGAAGACCTTAAAGCAAATGAAGAGGAGATTAGATTAAACCTTGCAGATATAAGAGCGGGACAATATCTATTGACGATTTCAACAGAAAATAATGCAATGGTTAATTCATATCGCATTGTTAAACTCAATTAAATTCATGAAAAAAACGCTTTTTTTAATAGGTGCTTTATTGATTGGAGTATCTGCATTTACCCAGATAACTCAGAAGTTTAATTATCAAGCCGTAGTTAGGGATAATGTGGGGATGATCATGCCCAACGAGATTGTATCCTTGCAACTTGCCATTCTATCTAACTCTGCGAATGGTCAGGTGAAGTATATTGAGAATCACTTGGTTTCAACCAATCAGTTTGGTTTGGTTAAATTGGAAGTTGGGGGAGGAACGGTAATCAATGGCTCTTGGCCATCAATAGAGTGGGGGGAAACAGATCACTTTCTAAGAGTAAGTATAGATGTGGACGGAGGCAATAATTTCCAATTTTTAGGTACCTCTCAATTACTATCTGTTCCCTATGCGCAAATTGCGGAAAGAGCGAGAATAGACATGGTTGAAGACGCAGATTCGGATCCCAATAATGAAATTCAAGATTTAGAAATTGTAAATGGAGTACTTTCCATTAGTGGCGGTAACTCCGTTACACTACCTAATGCAACTGGAGGTTCCAATACAGATAATCAAACCTTGACACTATCTGGAAATGCAATTAGCATCAGTGGAGGAAATAGCATTGATTTAAGCTCTTTATTGTCTGATGCAGACCCATTAAATGAAATCCAGACTTTATCTCTTGTGGGAAATCAATTGACAATCAGTAATGGAAACACCATTTCATTGATTGATAATGTAGAAGATTTAGATAGTGATATTAGTAATGAACTTCAGAATCTGACGGTAATAGGGGATACCTTATTTATATCCGATGGAAATTATGTGGTATTGCCAACTGCAAATTCCAGTGATGATCAATCCCTTGTTTTAAATGGAAATAACCTTCATATAGAATCTGGAAATTCGGTAGACTTAAGTTCATTTCTTGATAATACCGATGAACAAAGCTTGTCTCTGAATGGAAACCAGCTTGCTATTAGCGGAGGAAACACAATTACGCTTACTGACAATGTAAACGATGCGGATAGCGATGCCAGTAATGAACTTCAAGATATTCAGATAAATGCAAATACACTGAGCTTAAGTAATTCCAGCTCTAACGTGGATTTGGGTGCTTATTTGGATAATACAGATAGTCAAACCTTAAATTTTGATGGGAATACCTTAAGCATATCAGGAGGAAACTCAGTGTTTATTCCAACCACGTCTTCTGGAGGGGGAGGAGATGATGATCAAAATCTGGCTATTACAAATGACAGCTTGTTTATAGAAAATGGAAATGGAATTGATTTATCTAGTTACAGAGATAACACGGATAATCAGGTTTTACAGATTACTGGAGATTTTATAAGTATACAAAACGGAAATACGGTTTTAATTGATGATGATGTAGATGATGCGGATGCAGATCCAACTAACGAGATTCAAAACATTTTTAGACAGGGAAATTTCCTTCATATGTCCGATGATCCTTCTACGGTTGATTTGAGCCCATATTTGGACAATACAGATGAACAAACACTTTCACTTTCTGGAGGATTATTAAGTATTAGCAACGGAAACTCAATTCCCTTTGTTGACAATGTAAATGATGCAGATGCAGACGCTACAAATGAGCTTCAGGAATTGAATTTGGACAATAATGTATTAAGTATCAGCAATGGTATAAGTGCAATTAATTTATCTGCTTACCTAGACAATACTGATGCGCAAACTCTTGCGTTGAATGGCAACTCCTTAAGCATAAGTGGTGGCAATGCGATTGACATATCTGGATTATCAAATAGTCAATTTTCGACTGGCTCCAATATTGTATTTAATTCGGGAAATCACGCAAATGATGATTTTGTTTTCGGATCACCCACTTTGAACCAAAACGGGAATTTTAACCATTATGCAAAGTTCTTTTTTGACAAAAGCAAGTTCGGTGCCTTTAGAGCCGGATATGTGCAAAGTGATCAATGGAATACAGCAAATATAGGAGAATCTTCATTTGCAGCTGGATATAACACAAAGGCTTCAGGTGATTACGCAGTAGCAATAGGAAGAGATGCATCTGCTGAAGGATCGAATAGTATTGCTTTAGGTAGACAGAATAATTCACTCGGCTTTGCTTCGACTACAATTGGTTTTGGTTCTAGTGCAAATGCGAACTATTCATTTGCAGGAGGAAATGCAGCACAAGCCTTAGCAATTAACTCATTCGCTTTTGGTGAAAATGTAGTTGCTGGCGGAATAAATTCCATTGCAATAGGAAATTCTGCAAATGCAGGCACAAATGGAATTGCATTGGGAAGTGGTGTGGATGCAAATCAAACTTCTGCTTTAGCCATTGGAACAAACACGAGTTCTTTACTACCTGGAGCAATAGCTATAGGAGAGAATGTAAGCTCAGCAGGAGCCAGATCGGTTAGTATTGGTTATAATCTAACGGCACCCTCATATGGAGAAACGGTAATTGGTTATAATAATTCAACCTATGCGGTTCAAAATACTTCTTCCATTCATGCAGATGATAGATTGTTCACCATTGGTAATGGAACCAATACGAGTAATTTAAGTGACGCTTTCATAGTATTTAAAGATGGAGATGCTTTTCTGGCAGGAAACGTAAGCACGAATTCAGATATCAGACTTAAGCGTAACATTCAACCCTTAGAAGGTTCTTTAGAAAAAGTATTAAAACTACAAGGCTACACGTATCAGTGGAACGATAAAACACCCAGAGATACGGAGCAAATTAACACAGGATTGATCGCTCAAGAGCTAGAATTGCTTTTTCCAGAATTAATTTCGATTGACGGAAGTGGTTATAAATCAGTTAATTACATTGCTTTAGTGCCGCACTTGATCGAAAGTTTTAAGGAACAAGCGAAACAAATTGAAAACCTTTCACGTAAACTCAACCAACAAACAGAAATTCATAGCGATTTAACTGTTGAACTGAATGACTTAATGAAAAGAATACAAGTGCTGGAGCAGCAACTCACACTTGGAAAATATTAAAATATTCTATGCGTACCAATACCTTTTAAAAACTAATGAGCTTCAGAAGAGCTTGTTTTTAAAAAACAGAATTGCCCCTCAATACCAAGGGGCAATTTTTTTTGTGCTTATTTTTGCGGGGTGAAAACATCTGATTATTCACTTATACTATTTGATGGTTATTGTAATCTTTGCGATAAATGGGTTCAAACTGTTATCAAATGGGATAAAAAGAAGCATTTCAAATTCGCTTCTTTACAAAGCAGCACGGGAAAAAAGCTGGTAGAGCAATTCAAACTTCAAGAATATGATAGTATTGTTTTGATTGATAAGAATGAGGCGAGTATTGAATCCGCTGCGGCATTCAATATTTTGAGGAAATTATCGGGTCCAATGCGTTTATTTTTGATTTTATCTATTCTGCCCAAGTCTATTACGGATTGGGGATATAGGTTAATTGCTAGAAACCGTTTTAGAATTTTTGGAAAAAAGGAAGTATGCATGGTTCCTTCAGAAAAACTCAAGCTAAGATTTATAGATGATTAGTAGTTTCTCTTGTACTTTTTGTGTTCTACCAACATTTCCTTTCTGGAACCATCATTAATTAAGAAATAGGTTTTAACAGTATCCCTTGTTTTCATTTTTGCTTTGAAAACCATAAAATGCAAGTGCGGCCCAGATGACCAACCCGTATTTCCGCTAATCCCTATTTTCTGTCCGATGCTTATACTATCACCCTTCGCAACTAAAGCTCCATTTTTTTGTAGATGAGAATACTCGGCAAAGGTTTCATCTTCATGGTAAACCAAAATGTAGTTGTTGTATTGAGAGCAATCTGGATTTGTGCAATGCTTGGTATTATTTTCAACAACAGCACAAACTATGCCTCCTCTTGCCGCATGAATAGCAGCACCTTCATCTAATTCAAAATCTAAGGAGTTTTCTCCTTTATGTGAAAAAGCACCATTGTAGCCTTGTCCAATAGCTATTGACTCACCTTTAGCAAAAGGCAGGTAATACTCGAAATCCTTATCATAACGCTCCTCTAAATGATTGCCATAGTTTAAATTCACGGAATAGGTAAAACTGAACGCTTTCTGCTTATTCTTAACAGATAGATCACAAATTTTAAATGCTCTGGTACTTGCAGGAACAACCACAACATCTTCCTTGATAGAGCTTTCCAGATTTTTTAAATCAAATTTTATCTCGATAGTGACTGGACAAAACTCCTCATTATGAACCAGTATTTCATAGCCATTCTCATTAGCTACGTAGTAGGTTTCTACCTCCAGATTTCCAAAGGAAAAAAAGGGTAGAAGTAGTAAAAAGATATTTGATAGTGTGCTTTTCAAAACAATCTAACGATTCATTATTTCCAAAAGTATGTCAAGAACCGTACTGAAAAAAGAATATAAATTAAATTTTCTCTACATCCTTCCTTTCTACCCAGCCAACGGAGCCATTGGGAATCATTATCTCAATCCATTCTCCTTTTTCACTCAACAATTCAATTTTACTGCCTTCGTGTAAAACGAATAAGTCAGCACTGCTATCATTAGGCTCGCTTTTTACATCTACTTTAGAATCTATAACAATGGCATGAGAATAGGTGAGTACCATTTGCTTAGCTTGATATGCAAAAATAAAAGAAGTCAGTAGGATTACAGCTAAACCTATACTGGAAAGAAATAATAATCTTTTGGTTCGTATACTCTTAGAGATAAACATATAGGCCAATACACCGAAAAAAAGAAAGCAAAGAAGAATATTGATATATGCCCAATTATTGGAAGCAGTTGAAGCAATTAGTGATTTAAAAAAACTAGCGATTTTATCATCTCCACCATCACCTAATCTGTCTACGGTTAAATTGTTAGCATACTTTAAATTGAAGGCTGCATCTTCATCATCAGGATTTAATTTGATGGCCTTTTCATAATAGAGAATAGCCAAGCCTAAATTATCCAGTCTAAAATGCGCATTTCCCAAATTCTTCAATAAATCAGAAGATTGATAATCATTAGTTAATGAAGAGTAAAGATCAATGGCCTTTTGGTAATCACCAGTCTCGTACGCACTATTGGCATTTTTGAATGTTGCTTGTGCGTCTTCAGAACTGTAAGCTGGAATGGATAGAACAAAAAAGAAGAATACTGTAAAAAGCGATTTTAATCTCATAACAATTCTTCCTCTAATGCATTAATGATTTCTTCTCCCTTCAACATCATCACTTTTGGATCTGCAGATGCACTTGGTGCGTATCTCGCCATTTCACAATTTCCTAAAACGTCTAAAAACTTTTGAATGGTAGCATCACTCGCTTTGTTTCGTTTTAATTCATTTTCCACACTTTCCTTGGTGAATTCAGAATTAGCCATATTTACTTTATCTCCTAAATATTTAGACAAGGCCAGGTGTAATTCTGAATAAAATTCAGATACATTTCCGGTTTCAAGAGCTTTCCTAGCTGCAGCCAATCTTTTGGCAGCTACCTTTCCTGCTTTCTTTTTCTTGGACCCCACAACATCGGCCATTTCATTTAATCTTCTTCGTCTAACGAACATGAAAGCCAGAAAACCAAGGGCAGGAGCAAAAACTCCTGTTGTATAGGGGAGAGAGCCAAAGAAGAAGCTTCCCTTATCTTCTAAATTTGAATTCAAAGAAATGAAGCGAATATCATTTTCCAGTATTGCTACATCTTCTTTTCTTACGATTGATGGGCCTTCTGTATTGATATCATTGGCAGATTTCTTAACATTAATGATTAGATCGTCTGCAGATTCAGTTACGTACCTATTAGATTTTGGATTAAAATAAGAGAATGAAATACCGTCTATTTCATAGTTTCCTGAATGTCTGGGAACAATTAAATAATCAAACTTCCGTGATCCTGACATTCCACTTGAATTCTTCCCAATCTTGTCTTTTATCTCTGGATCATAAACCTCAAAATCATTTGGGAAATTTACAGGAAGCTCATTGACCAAGCTTAGATTTCCTTTACCGCTTATGGTAACCGAAACGTTGAAAGCCTCATCTTTATCTACTTCTGTTTTATCCACTTCAAAAGCAAAATCATAAGCACCAACAGCACCTTTATAATTATCTGGGGCTCCGGCTGGCAGTTTTTTAACATTGACAACTGCAGTATTACTTTTAAAGTTCACATTCTGATAACGCCCCCAGCCAACGCGTAATCTACCTTCTACCGTAAAGGGTTCCAATTTTAATTCTCCTGTTTTCTGGGGAAATAAAATCTGTTTTCTAATGATAGCTTTCTTGTAATTAACACCGTTAAACTGTTCAAGATCGTTTGACCATTGCGGTTGAACATCCAATTCCTCTGTCCAAAAACCTTCTATGGTATTTGCAAAATCGTAGTTGGGATTAAAGCCGGGAACACGCGTGTAAATAACATAAGTTGCTATGATTTGCTCTCCTTTATAGGGATTGTTATTGCTCAAGTAAATCCTGCCAAAATGATCTTTGGTTTCGTTTTTCTGCGCCTCAATAGGATCTTCTGTTCTTCTAAAACCCGCAGTTACTTCCACAGTTATAGGGTCGTAAGTAAGACTGCCTTTTGTTTCAATAGGTTTTATGGTAAACTCACCTTGTCGTTTAGGATTCAGAACCCATGACAGTTTGTAAGATTGTGTTCGAACTCCATTAATATTTTGTATTCTGGATGTTTGATTTGGGCCTCCCATTATGTTGAATTCCTTCAAATCTGGCATCGCAATGTTCCCATCTACATTAACAAGTGTAATGGTGAAATGAAATTTTTCATCCTCTCTCACAGGGTTCTTTGAGACCGAAGCCGTCACTTCCTGAGCAAAAAATTGCAGAGAACCCAAAGAGCAAAACAGAACAAATATGTACTTGGTTAATCCCATTTTACCAGTCTTTTTCAATTTTTATGGCTTTGGAAGGTTTCTTTTTCTTTTTCATTTCCTGATGAAGCATTTGCTCCTTATTTTTTAAAGCCTCAAGAATTTGTTCTGCTTCTTTCTTAGATAGTGTCTTAGGAGCAGAGTCACTGTTTTCTCCTTCCTTATCGCCTTCTTCTTTATCTCCTTTCTGATCTTGCTCATCTTCTTGTTTGCTATCACTATCTTGTTCCTCTCCGTTATTCTGTTGCTGCTCCTGATCGCTTTTTTCTTGATTTTGATCCTGCTCTTGTTCCTGTTGTTTTCCTTCGTCTTCTTTATCTTGGTCTCCCTGACCTCCGCCTCCCTGATCGCTTTGACTCATTTCTTGTTCAAGCAACTTTTTTACAATAGCATAGTTATATCGAGTTTCATCATCAGTAGAATTGTTTCTCAACGCATTTTTATAAGCAGCTTCACTTTGTT
Organism: uncultured Flavobacteriales bacterium; assembly: GCA_964609215.1. GTDB lineage: Bacteria > Bacteroidota > Bacteroidia > Flavobacteriales_D > JABDKJ01 > JABDKJ01. Next base: position 36,452 of record CAZSQZ010000003.1, on the reverse strand, counting down.
TCAAAGCTCCCATTGCCGCTTCTTGCAACATTTGTAAGGTATCTGGGTTTTGCTGTCCTTCACTTAATTCCTTGGCCATTAGATAACTTCCAAGCAGGCTGTTTCCTTGATTGTGATAGGCTGCTGCTTTTTCACTTCTGTCCTCCAATTTTTCAGCTTGCAAGCCAAAAGTATTTCCTGCTTCTATGAAATCGTTCTTCTTATACTTTGCATTTCCGGAGTTAAATTCTGCTTTGTTATAGCTGACATCTTTTTCAAAAGACTCTTGATATAATTTCTCGGCTCCTGCATAATCTCCTTGCTTGTAAGCACTATTTCCCTGCCTCAATTTGCTTCGGTGTTCCTGAGAAAATCCAGACAGGCTAAAGGTTAACATCAATATGCTTAAAATAATTCTCATGTCTGAAATAATTTAAGTCGGTCTAGCCATTTACTTTTTCTTTCAGTAATAAAGCTTTCAAAAACCAATAGTAAAAAACCTATTAATAAAAACGGATAAAAAGAACTCTTGTAATCTGCATAGGTGGAAGTATCGTATTCCGTTTTTTCCATATTATTGATTTCTTCCAACAAGTAATCTAAACCTGTATCTTTCTCTGTTGCTCTAACAAAAACCCCATTCCCAGCATTTGATATTTCGGTAAGTTTATTCTCGTCCAATTTGGACATTACCGTTTCACCTTCCTTGTTCTTTTGATAACCTGTTCTTTGACCTCTGTAATAAACGGGGATAGGCGCGCCCTGGGGAGAACCCATTCCCACGGTATGAACCACAATTCCCAAGTCTCTGGCAGAGCTTGCGGCAATAATGGCATCATCCTCATGGTTTTCTCCATCCGTTATAACAATAATGGCCTTGCTTTGCTCAGAGTCTGGATCAAAAGACTCTGTAGCTAATTCTATCGCACTTCCTATTGCCGTTCCTTGTCTATTCTTAGGAATGATTCCAGGACTAACACTGGAGAGAAACATATTCGCAGCAGCATAATCTGTTGTTATGGGAGTTTGAACATAGGCTTCACCGGCAAACACAATTAAACCTACCTTGTCACCATGCAGACCATCAATGAGTCTTCTCATTGAACGTTTCGCCTTTGCTATCCTGCTTGGCTTAAAATCTTCTGCCTTCATGCTGTTAGAGACATCCAAACAAAGCATAATTTCTATACCTTCTTGCTTAGATTCTATTTGATCAACACCATACTTTGGATTAATAAGTGCAATTGCTAAAAGAAGCATTGCAAATCTAAAGATGAAATACTTCCCTAAAAGTTTCCCTTGAGAAATGTCGGGCATTAAATGGTTCAGTAAATGATCATTGGAAAGCTTTCTAATTGCTTTGTTCTTTCTCAACATATAAAACAGGACAAGCAAAGCAATAACGAATGTTGCAAGCAGCACTATAAAGAACCATTTACGTTCAAAAACTACTTCACCATAAATAGCCCTTACAATGGCATAAAGACCCAGGCAAAAAGCAAGGATCGCTATTTCGCCAATAATAACGAGAAGCGTTATTCTTTTTCTGCTATATAAATTTGCCTTTGCCATTTAAGGAGTTGTTCTTAAAACTAAAGTTCTTATCAAAAATTCAAAGCCTAAAAAACAAACTGCAATCAGTGCATAGGGAAAGTATAAATCCGTTCGACTGCTATGTTCCGTAACCTGAGTCCTTGTTTTTTCTAGTTTATCAATTTCCTCATAAACGTCAGATAAAGCTTGATTATCAGTGGCTCTAAAATATTTTCCATCTGTAAGTCCCGCAATTTCCTTTAGGGTTTCTTCATCTATCTCTACAGGAACTCTTCTATATATAAAATCTCTTCCGTTCGGAGCATAGGAGACGGGAGATAGAGCAGAGCCTTGTGAACCCACTCCGACCGTATAAACCCTTACTCCAAATTCTGCGGCTATTTCAGCAGCAGTAATAGGAGAGATGGTGCCTTGGTTATTTACACCATCTGTTAATAGTATGATGACTTTACTTTTCGCTTCGCTTTCCTTGAGTCTGTTTACCGCAGTCGCCAAGCCCATTCCTATTGCTGTTCCACTTGTTAATAGACCAGGTTGTACCGTGCTGAAGACATCTTTTAGAACTCTGTGATCTGTTGTCAAAGGAACTTGAGTGAATGCTTCTCCTTCGTATACGACCAGTCCAATTCTATCATTAGGTCTGTCTTGAATAAAGTTTAATGCAACATTTTTTGAACCTTGCAACCTGTCGGGTTCAAAATCCTTAGCTAACATGGAGAAGGAAATATCTATGGCAAGAACAATGTCTATCCCTTCTGTAACAATATCTTTCCAGGAATTACTAGACTGGGGCCTTGCTATTGCAATAACCAGAAAACTAATCGCAAAAAAGCGAAAAGCCTGAGTTAAATAGCGTAGGATATTGATCCAAGTATTGTCTATTTTTTCCAGAGTGGAAATAGTAGACATTTTCATTTTTGAAAAGAGGCGAGAACTCCTAAAAACATAAAATGCGGCTAGTAATGGAATAATAAGTCCAAAAGCAAAAAGACCGGGATTTGCATAAGTATGGCGCTTATAGAAAAAGATGAGAAGCACTATACAAATAATGCTCAACACCGAATAAAAAATAATATCTCTTGTTCTATTGTTCAATAACTTCCTCTTTTCTAATAGAATTTTCAATAAAGGTCTTTGCCAATTGCATGGTCAGCTCGTTTTCCTGTGCACCTGGTTCTTCCTTTGCAAATTTCACCATATCTGCAAGCTTTAACATTCTTACTAAGTCGCTTTGAGCCTCCACATCAATGTCAGCATACTTCATTTGATTAATAATTTCTCCTGAAGTCTGTTCCATAGCATTAACACGAAAACGAGATTCTAAATAGGTTCTAACGGTTTCAGTAACCTCTGAATGAAATGCTTTATGCTTTCCATTTTGCCAAAGTTTTTCTTCCTCAATACTATTAAGTCTTTCTAGGGCAATTTCATAATCTGGTTTTTTTGGAACATAAACAGGTTGTTCTTTTACTTCAACCTTCTTACGACTAAAGTAACGCCAGAATAAGAATGTAATGAGAGCAATGCTTCCACCACCTATTAATATCTTTAAGCCATAGACATTTAGAAATTCTTTAAGTGTAAATGGATCTTCGTAGATATCTTTAATATCATTAAAGTCTTGTAGTTCAAGCTCTGCTAAATTAACGGAGTCTAATGGAACATTTCTTACCTCTAGTAGCATAGGCTCCGATTCATAAATTTTCTCATTCACCTTAAAGCCAAGGGGTCTAATGGCATAGTATCCTGAATCAAATGATGTTAAAACAACTTTTATTGATTGCCTAAACTGACTTTCATAATTTGAGGTGTCAATTGGGCTGACTTCAATAATTTCCACATTCTTGTGTAAAGTATCTTGTAAAATAGGGAACTCTATAACGTCATTCTCATTGTTGTAAAATAGACGATAGGTAATATTGGTTTGTTCACCAATTAATATGGAGTTGGTATCCAATTCCGTTTCTACATGAATACTCTGGCTCTGAATAATAGAACTAAATAAAACAAGTATTAAAATATTTAATGCTCTCTTAATCAATGGTTTGTTTATCTCTTCTTGAATAATTTAATCAATGGTTGAATGTAGGGCTCGCCAGTTGCAAGTTGAACAAAATCTACTCCAGCTCTTTTAAATAATGTTTTTAAATCCTCTTTTCTTTTAAGAGCATCAGACTTGTACTTTGTTCTAATTTTTTTACTCGATGTATTAACCCATTTTACTAAACCGCTTTCAGAATCCTCAAATTGGACCAAACCGACATTTGGAAGCTCTTCTTCTATTTTGTCATAAACGCGCAATGCAACGATATCATGTTTCTTATTTGCAATTTTCAAAGCATCTGAGAAATTATCATCAATAAAATCGGAAAGAATAAAAGTGATACTTCTTTTCTTAATTACATTGTTCAAATAGCTTAACGCTACTGAAATATCCGTTTGTTTTGATTCAGGTTTAAACTCCAATAACTCTCTAATAATTCTTAGAATATGAGATTTTCCTTTTTTCGGAGGAATGAACTTTTCTACCTTATCAGAAAAAAAGATTACACCAATTTTATCATTGTTTTGAATAGCGGAAAAAGAGAGTACCGCACAGATTTCAGTGATTAGATCTTTTTTGAGTTGAAGGTTTGTTCCAAAACTATCTGATGCACTAAGGTCAACTACAAGCACAACTGTAAGTTCCCTTTCTTCTTCAAAAATCTTGACGTAAGGTTGGTTAAGCCTAGCGGTGACATTCCAATCGATAGTTCTGATTTCATCTCCAGGTAAATATTCTCTTACCTCACTAAAGGCCATTCCTCTTCCTTTAAATGCAGAATGATATTCACCAGAAAAAATTTGATTGGATAAACCTTTTGTCTTCAGCTCAATCCTTCTCACCTTTTTTAAAAGCTCCTTGGTATTTGTTCCCTCTTCAGCCATTCACTAAGGCACTTCCACCTGATTGATTATTTCATTGATAATTTCTTCAATACTGATATTCTCAGCTTCAGCTTCATATGTCAATCCGACTCTATGTCTCAAGATATCATGAGCAATGGCTCTAACGTCTTCTGGAATGACAAAACCTCTTCCTCTGGTGAATGCATAAGCTTTAGCAGCAAGAGCCATTGAAATACTCGCTCTAGGAGAACCTCCAAAACCAATTAGGTCTTCTAATTTCCCTATTCCATAATCTCTTGGAGACCTTGTTGCAAATACTAAATCGATTATATACTGTTCAATCTTTTCGTCCATATAAACATCGCGAACCACTTTTCTTGCACTTACGATATCTTGAGGCTCTAATACCTTGTTTGGTTCAGGGTATTTTTTTGATGAAACATTATTTCTAATAATGAGCTTTTCTTCATCTTTTTTAGGATAGGAGATGACCACTTTCATCATAAAACGGTCCACTTGCGCCTCAGGCAGAGGATATGTTCCTTCTTGTTCAATAGGATTCTGAGTTGCTAAAACCAAGAAAGGTTCAGGTAATTTGAAAGATTCAGAACCGATAGTAACTTGCCTTTCCTGCATGGCTTCTAACAAAGCACTTTGCACTTTTGCTGGAGCTCTGTTAATTTCATCTGCAAGAATGAAATTGGAGAAGATAGGTCCTTTTTTTACGGTAAACTCCTGATTCTTTTGGTTGTAAATCTGTGTTCCCACTACATCCGCTGGAAGGAGGTCAGGAGTAAATTGAATTCTACTGAAATCAACATTAATGCATTTAGAAAGAGCAGTAATTGCGAGTGTTTTTGCAAGTCCAGGAACACCTTCAAGAAGTATGTGCCCATTTGCTAAAAGTGCAATAAGCAATTTATCCACCATGTCCTTTTGGCCGATAATTACTTTTTCCATTTCCAAATTCAACAACTTTACAAAAGCACTTTCCTTTTCTATCCTCTCATTTAATGCTCTGATATCAACATTGCTACTGCTATTCACAGGGCTTGGAGCTGTGCTGTTAATTACCTCTTGATTTTCCTCGTTCATTAGATGTTATTTAATCTTAAAATACTCTCCACACATTACTAACGTATTAATAGGAGATATTAGCTACAAAAATCTCATTTTATATAACTTTTTTGTAGTTAAATTTTGTTAATGATTAGCATGCAGTTTGTGAAAAACTTAGCATTTTATTTTCTCTTTTCTCAAGGCTGAAAATCCTTTTAAATCTATATTCAAAACATGGAATTACTGGAAAAAGAAAAGCAATTAGAGCACTACACAAATGCGGTGGCCAAATTTCATGATGCATTTAAGATCGGAAATAATTATTCTCCAACGGTAGACCTCAAGAAAAGTGAAGTAGAACTTCGTTTTAATTTAATGAAAGAGGAAAATGAAGAATATCTGGAAGCGGCTGAGAATGGAGATTTAGTAGAGGTTGCAGATGCGCTAGGAGATATGCTTTATATTTTGTGTGGAACAATGTTAAGACATGGTTTACAAGACAAGATGCACGATGTCTTTGATGAAATTCAAAGAAGTAATATGAGTAAATTGGATAGTAATGGAGAGCCTATCTATAGAGAAGATGGAAAAGTAATGAAGAGCGATTTGTATTTTAAACCAGATATAGCTTCTATTCTGAATGGCTAAGGGGCATGCAAGATTAGATGGTCTTTTAGAGGCAGCTTCCAAAGGTACTTCGGGACTTCGGAAAATGAATTTTATTATGGCACGAGCCATTCCATTCAATAAACCTCATGGAATTGGTGTAAAAGAAGTTTCTAATGAACGCGTGGTTGCCAAACTTCCCTACAAGAAAAAGAATTTAAACCATCTGAAAGGTCTTCATGCTGCGGCATTAATGACGGTAGGTGAGTATTGTTCTGGCGTCTGGTTGATGAAAAGAATAGGGTCAAAGTATAGATTGATTATGAAGTCAATAAATGTGGAATATCATAAACAGGGGAGAACAGATGCTATTGCAACTTATGAATTATCGGAAAGTGACTACGAGTCTTTGATTAAAACTAAACTAGACTCAGAAGGTGTGGTCTTTCATACTTGCCTCGTTAAAATTCAGGACGCAAATGATGAACTATTAGCGGAAGCCAAGGTAGAATGGCAGATTAAAGATTGGGCGAAGGTTAGAAAGTCATGAACGATTTTCCGCTCAAGAGCCATAAAGGGCGTTTGAGAATTGTGCTCATACTTTTTTTTGTCTATGGTATCTTCAATTTGATATTCGTTTCGTACGAAATTTATGATTTTTATCAAGTCTGGTCTGGACCCAATTTTTTCAACTCCTATACGACCTTAGGAAGAACTTCTCCTTTTGCGATTATGGGTATGTTAGTACTAGGTTTTATCTCGCTATTATTAAAGATTTTTTTTATTATTTGGTTCCATAGAGCTTACTTTAATCTTGGACTAAGAACCAAAACTGAGATGCATACATCTTGGGCTATTTGGGGATGGTTTATTCCAATTTATTGGTGGTTTATATGCTACAGTATTATAGTGGAGATTTGGAATAAGAAGCAGTTGTATAGAGAAGATGAATCAAAGGTAAGAGTACCTAATGCACTATTGGTATACTGGCTATTGTTTGTTTTATCTAGCGCGATGACAAGTATTTCAATTCTGTTTCTTTACCTTCCTATTGGATTGGATATCTATTTAGGTTCAATAGGTGTAAGTATAGCCTCTAGAATTTTTGCAATTGCATCTGCTTTCTTAGCAATTTATATCTATAAAGGAATTGGCAAATTTGAAGAAGAATTTCATCAAGAACAGATGAAATCAAATCAGATTTCTGAACACTTAATTGAATGGTAATGGTATTTTATTTTTTGATTTAAATTCTCAATGGGGATAGTAGATAATAGCAGAGAAAATTTTGGCGCGGAAATAGAAACAGAAATAGAAGAAGAATTATCAACACGAGGATACGTTATTGAAAATCAAGAAAGAGCAGTATCAGTTATTGCTCATCTTAAGCTGTTACTTGGATTTATCATTGCCATTCTTGTTCTTGATATTGTCGAGTGGATATTATGGGCTTCTGAACTTTTAAGCCAGTCTCTTAGTTCATTTATTAACGATATATTTTCAGTTATTTCTTCTCTTTTGTATATAGGATTAATTATAGCCTTCCTAAGGACCTCTAGACGTTTCGCTCTTTGGTTGAGAGAACTCTATCAAAGCCTTTCCGAGGTTGAAAAAGTTCGGTTCCCCATAGGTCAAGCATTATGGTCCTGGTTCATACCCATAGTCTTTTGGTTTAGGCCATATCAAATAATAAATGAAATCGAATTGAAGAGAACGGCCTCAGAGCACTTTAATGGAAAAGAAATTAAAATTAATTTATGGTGGCTTTGTTTTCTAAGCTTTTTTTGGCTTGATTACGTGATTGCCAGCCTAATAAGGGTTTTGTATAATTATGGATTGGATATGCCCTATGGATGGGGAATGTATCTGATTCCAATATTATCAGTATTTACAACTCTTGCAGGTATTTTAGGGCTAATTATTGCTGTTAAAATCACTAAAAATTTTTCTGAGTATGAAAGGCTTTTAAAGAATAGAGGCGCCTCAACCAATATTATAGACCATTTGGTTCAAGACTAGAACCCAACCTTTCCTTTAGGTTTATTCAGGTCTTGCTTTAAGGCGAGCATTTCTAAAATAGCTATTGCCGCTTCGCTGCCTTTATTTCCTAGTTTTCCGCCTGAACGGGCAATAGATTGCTCTTTATTATCATCTGTCAATACACCAAACATAACCGGAGAATTGTATTTCAAAGCAACATCCTTTATGCCTATGCTGCATGCCTGACATACAAAATCGAAATGTGCAGTTTCACCTCTAATCACGGAACCCAGACAGATTACTCCTGCAACTCCTGTATATTCCAAAACAAATTGAGCTCCTAAAGGCAATTCATAGCTACCAGGAACATGATGAATAATAATATTCTCTTCTTGAATGCCAGAGTTTAAGAGTTCTTGTTTGGCACCAGCTAGAAGTCCATCGGTAATATCTTTGTTCCAATTAGCAGAAACTATTCCTACCTTAAGTTTATGAATATCTGCGATTCTAGAAGAATCAAAAGAAATAGATTGTCGGTCTTTTGTGGACATGCCTAATTAGACATGAGAGCTTCAACTCTTGCAATGTATTTTGCAATATCTCTTCCCTCAGTAGAAGTGTTGTATTCTACTCTAATTTCATTGTATGCAGCTAGAGCAGTGCTATAATCACCATTTTTTTCTGAGCATAGACCTTTCTTTTTCAAATACATTGGAGCTGTCAATTCGTTAGCGCTATGACTGATTGCTTTACTATATTGACTTATTCCACCTGAAAGATCTCCATTTTCAACCATTGCATCTCCAATAGCTCCCAAACGCATAGCTTCTGCAATATTATCATCAAAAGATGCTTTTGAAAGATACTCTATAGCATCATCGAACTCTTCGTTTTGTAGATGGTAGGTGCCTATTAAATAGTTTGCTCTATCTGCAGTTGGTGTACTACTATATTCGTCTGCTATATCATAAAGCCCATAATACCCAGTTTCATCTCCATAAAGAGCTAAAGTATCGTTACCCTGAATAAGCCATTGCTCTGCTTTGAATATTTGAGCTTCAGCTTCTTCATGCTTGGGTTGCATATAGAATTTCTTAAATGCAAAAATCCCTAAACCTATAAATAGACCTATTAAAACAGCAATTGTTACCGTCTTTCCATTTTCATTGAAAAAACTCTCTGTCTTGTTGTATGCTTGTGCTACATCAACAATTGTTTCATCTTTCTTTTTAGCCATGCTCTTAGAAAATTTCGTGCAAAATTAGTTTTTTTTACAAGAATGACTATTTATTACGTAAACGAATAGATAATGTTAAATTTGTTATCAAACATTTTGAGTGAAACTGAGCAGTTTAAATCTGGTAAATTTTAAGAATTATGAGCAAGCAGAGTTCGAATTCAATGCCCGAATTAACTGTTTTACGGGGCAAAATGGTTCTGGTAAAACCAACATCTTAGACGCCATTCATTATTTATCTCTTTGCAAAAGTCATTTTAACGCTACAGATAGTCAGAATATCAGGCATGAAGAAGATTTTTTTGTTGTTGAAGGGGATTTTGAAATAGCAGATAGTAAAGATCATGTTTTCTGCGCAGTTAAAAAGGGGCAAAGCAAGGTTTTCAAGAGAAATAAAAAAGCCTACGATAAACTATCTGAGCATATTGGAAAATACCCTTGTGTTATAATCACCCCAAATGATGTAGAACTTGTAAAGGGTGGGAGTGATGAAAGAAGAAAGTTTATAGATAAAATAATTTCTCAATATGATAGAAAGTATTTAGAGCACTTAATTCAATATAATAAAGTACTCAATCACAGAAATAACTTACTTAAATACTTTCATGAAAACAGGACTTTTGACCAGGAACAGCTAGACCTTTGGAATGCGCAAATGGTGGACTTCGGAAAATATATTTTTGAGGCTAGAAGTCAATTTGTTAAAGAATTTACACCGCTCTTTGCGGAATTTTATAAGAAGATAAGCGCCCAAGCCGAATCGGTTTCATTGGAATATAGATCACAATTAAATCAGGGAGATTTTAAAGATTTATTGATTTCATGTCAGCAAGATGACAGGAGACGATCCTATTCCACAGTGGGTTTACATAAAGATGATTTGCTGTTAAAAATAGAAGGGCATTCCATTAAAAAATTTGGTTCGCAGGGGCAACAAAAATCATTGCTGATATCTATGCGACTTGCGCAATTTCAATACATCAAGAATGTAAAAGAAGTTGTTCCTGTTCTTTTATTGGATGATATTTTTGATAAGCTGGATGATCATAGGGTGCGAAACTTGATCAAACTAGTTAGTGATGGTTTGTTTGGTCAAATATTCATTACGGATACCAGTGATGAACGTATGCTCAGTATTTTCAATTCAATAGGAATTGACTTTGATATTTTTCAAATCTCTGAAGGAAAATTAATCAATGAGTCGCTCGTCTGATCCAACAAACATAGGGGATGCTATTAAGCATTATATCAAAAAGACAGGTAAAGAAGAGTCCTTTAAAGGTGCTTCTGTTATCAGTGCCTGGCCAGAAGCTATGGGCCCTGTAATAGCCAATAGAACAAGTAATATCTATTTCAAGAAAGGAACATTATATGTTTATTTCAACTCTGCACCTCTGAAGAATGAAATGCTTATGTCCAAGGAAAGAGTGGTTCAGAAATTAAATGAGTTCCTCGGAGAAACAATTGTTATGAACATCCATATCGGTTAGTTTTTTGATTATCATTTAGTTAAATGTCTATTTTTTTATTTCTTTTGCCCTTTAATCATTAAACTTAAATTAGCTATGTTAAAAGAATTTAAAGATTTTATAGCCAGTGGAAACGTTATCGAGTTTGCAGTGGCGGTTATCCTTGCGGGCGCAATTGGTGCGGTTGTTTCGGGATTTGTAAATGATATCATGATGCCATTTGTTGGTTATTTTTCCGGTGATACAGATTTTTCAAACATGTTTCATGTATTAGGAGATGACACAACTACTTATTTAACCGTTGATGCTGCAAAAGAAGCTGGTAATTCTGTTGTTGCTTACGGTAAGTGGATTAATACGATCATCAATTTAATCATTGTTGGTTTTGTATTATTCATGATCACTAAGGCGTATAACAAAATGAAGAAGGCGAAAGAAGAAGCTCCTGCTGGACCTTCTGATATCGATTTATTAACTGAAATTAGAGATGCTTTAAAGAAGTAATCTTATTGGAATAAATTTTTAAGCCCTGTTTTCTATGGAAAGCAGGGCTTTTTTTATGAGTGGGAATTTTCAGACTTAAATTTTACCCAAACAAAAAGCCCCGCATTAAGATATAATGCAGGGCTTTCCAAAATTTTAGGCTTGATTAAGCAAACATCTCCTCAGCTGAGAAATGAAAATTGCTTTCTATTTCTGCATTATCATCACTATCCGAACCATGAACAGCATTCTTAGCTTTTGACTCTGCGTACTTAGATCTAATTGTGCCTTCTGCTGCTTCAGCAGGGTCTGTGGCACCAATTAGCTTTCTAAAAGAAGCAACAGCATCTTCTTTTTCTAATACTGCGGCTACTATAGGGCCAGAAGTCATGTACTCAACTAATTCACCAAAGAAAGGTCTTTCATTGTGCACTGCGTAAAATTCTTCTGCTTTCGCTTGAGACAGTTTTGTATACTTCATTGCAACAATCTTAAAGCCATCTGCAATAATCATGTCCAATATTTTTCCAATGTGCCCGTTTTCTACTCCATCAGGCTTTATCATTGTTAATGTTCTATTTGTTGCCATTATCCTTTAATGTTAAAAATTTGCGCAAAAGTAATTAAAAATGAATGCAGCTGTCAATGTTTTTAATTATCAGAAGATTACCTTCGCTCCAAAGCAATTATGTTTTTTGAAAGCAGAAATATTGAAAGAATAAGACAGGAGATTGAGCAAGCTCAGTTTATTGTTATCACAACACATAAATCTCCAGACGGGGACGCTATTGGAAGTAGTTTAGGTTTGAGAAGGATCTTGGAAAATATGGGAAAGAAGGCAATTGTAGTGGTGCCAGACCCATTTCCAGAAGCTTTTAGCTACTTAGTAGGAGAAGTAAAAGATTTTTCTCTTCACAAGATAGAAGTTGAAGAAGCTATCAGCAATGCAGATCTTATTTTCTGTTTAGATTATAATGATTTAAAACGCATTGCTGGAGTTGGAGGATTGGTTGCCAATAGTAATGCTACAAAGGTTATGATTGATCATCATCCTTTTCCAAGTGATGAATTTGACATTCTCTTTTCTTCAACAAACACAGGTTCTACAGCCGAAATGATTTTTCATTTTATTGAAGATTTAGACGAATATCACTTACTAGATGAAATAGCTGCAACAGCTCTATTTACCGGAATTTTGACCGATACAGGTTCTTTTAAATATGGAACTACAGCAACAACTTTTAGTGTAGCCTCTAGTTTGGTTCAGAAAGGCGCGAAATCGGAGGAAATTCAAAAAATGATCTTTGATCGTAACAGTGTAGATCGTTTGAAATTAAACGGTTTTGCGATTAGTGAAAAACTGGAGATTATTGAAGATGGAAAAGTGGCTCTTATTTCGCTCAACGATCAAGAACTAGAAAGGTTTAATTTTAAAAGAGGAGATACAGAAGGCTTAGTGAATCGGGCATTGTCTATTGAAGGTGTGGAGGTTGCGGTTTTTGTGTCTTCTAGAGATGGAGAAACGAGACTTTCGTTCAGATCTAAGAATAATATAAAAGTGAATACCATTGCTTCCGAAAATTTTCAAGGTGGAGGACATGTAAGAGCTGCTGGAGGAAAATCTAATGAATCCGTTGAGCAAACCGTTCAAGAGCTAAAAAGAATAATGGGAAATTATGTTTAAGAAAACGTTCTCTTTTTTTCTCCTCGGCATTTACGCATGCATACTATTGGCATGCAGTTCCTGTAAGGATAGTCAACCCATTAGCTATGATCAAGCGACTCTAAAAAAGCAAATAGAAGAGGTAAATAAGAAAAATGCTAAAAGAGAGAGATTAGAGATAGCGGCTTACGTCAAAAAGAATGATCTTCAAGTAAAGAAAACAGGGACTGGACTGGAATATGAAATATACTACGAAGGCTCAGGAAAACAAGCCGAAATAGAAGCACTTGCAAGCATTCACTACTCCATTTACCTTTTAAATGACTCTCTTTTGTATACTTCCAGAGATAAGGAGCCGGCTAGATTTCGAATTGGAAAGAGCAGTGTGGAAACCGGATTGCACGAAGGTATATTATTGATGAAGGAAGGGGACAAGGCAAGAATGTTTTTACCTTCTCATTTGGCTCATGGAGCTTTTGGTGATCAAAAGAAGGTGCCACCCCAGACACCGTTACTCTACGATATAGAATTAATTTCTTTAAACTAAAATCTCCCTAATATCACAAGGATAAAAGGGAGATTCAATCTTATTATTGACAGAGTATTACTCTTTTTCTTCTTCTTTTTTCTTCTTTCTGGGTTTAGAGACTTTAATCGTGATTTTCTTGTCTTTATCCAAGCCCACGGTCATGGAATCGCCTTCCGAAAGTTTAGCATTAATAATTTGCTCAGCTAAAGGATCCTCAAGATATTTTTGAATTGCTCTCTTTAAAGGACGCGCTCCAAACTTCTCATCATAACCCTTATCTGCAATATAATCCTTAGCCTCATTAGTAAGCTTAATCTTATATCCTAGACCTTCAACTCTGCCATAAAGTTTTCCTAATTCAATATCAATGATCTCGTGGATGTGTTCCTTTTTAAGAGAATTGAAAAGAACTAAGTCATCTATTCTATTCAAGAATTCTGGAGCAAAAGTCTTTTTCAATGCAGACTGAATAACGCTCTTCGTGTCATCATCAATTTGATCTTGTTTAGCCTGAGTGCTAAACCCAACGCCTGTTCCAAAATCTTGCAATTGTCTAGCACCTATATTGGAAGTCATAATCATGATGGTATTTCGGAAATCTATTCTTCTTCCTAAGCTATCAGTTAACTGCCCGTCATCTAAAGCTTGTAACAATAGATTGAATACATCTGGGTGAGCTTTTTCTATTTCATCCAATAAAACGATAGAGTAGGGACGTCTTCTTACTTTCTCTGTAAGCTGGCCACCTTCCTCATATCCAATGTATCCCGGAGGAGCACCAATCAATCTTGAAACAGCAAACTTCTCCATGTACTCACTCATGTCAATTCTAATGAGTGCTTCCTCTGTATCAAACAAATACTTGGCAAGCTCCTTTGCTAATTGCGTTTTTCCAACACCAGTAGGTCCAAGGAAAATGAATGAGCCAATGGGTTTATTCGGATCTTTTAATCCAGCTCTATTTCTCTGAATAGCTTTTACCACTTTAAAGATTGCCTCATCCTGACCGATAACTGTTCCTTTCAGCTCATCGCTCATTTTTACAAGCCTTCCGCTTTCTTTCTCTGCTATCTTCTGAACTGGAATCCCAGTCATCATAGCAACAACTTCTTCAACACTATCTACATCAACAACCTCTCTATGGCTCTTTGCTTCTTCTTCCCATTCTTTTTTAGCCTTTTCGAGTTCTTCAATAAGTTGTCTTTCTTTATCCCTAAGCTTTGCAGCTTCTTCATACTTCTGACTTCTAACAACCTGATTTTTCTCATCTTTAATGGACTCGATTCCCTTTTCCAGGTCAATTATATTCTGTGGCACATTTATATTGGTAATATGCACCCTAGAGCCAACTTCATCCAAAGCATCAATTGCTTTATCTGGTAAGTGTCTATCTGTAATGTATCGGCTTGTCAATTGAACACAAGCTTCAATAGCTTTATCTGTATAAGTCACGCTATGGTGATCTTCATACTTTTCTTTAATATTATTAAGAATCTGAATGGTTTCTTCAATGGTAGTTGGTTCAACCATTACTTTTTGGAATCTTCTTTCCAAAGCACCATCTTTCTCAATATACTGTCTGTATTCATCAAGAGTAGTTGCACCAATGCATTGTATTTCTCCCCTTGCAAGTGCAGGCTTGAACATATTTGAAGCGTCTAAAGAACCAGAAGCTCCTCCAGCACCTACAATTGTGTGAATCTCGTCAATAAACAAGATAACATCTGGAGACTTTTCAAGCTCATTCATTACAGCTTTCATTCTCTCCTCAAATTGACCTCTATATTTTGTTCCTGCAACAAGGCTGGCAATGTCTAAGGCAACAATTCTTTTTCCAAAAAGAACACGAGATACTTTCTTTTGAGTAATTCTTAATGCAAGACCCTCAGCAATTGCAGATTTACCAACACCAGGTTCTCCAATAAGCACTGGGTTGTTCTTTTTTCTTCTAGATAAGATCTGAGAAACCCTTTCAATTTCCTTTTCTCTTCCAACAATAGGATCCAGTTTGCCTTCTTCTGCGAGCACAGTTAAGTCTCTTCCAAAATTATCTAAAACAGGAGTTTTTGTTTTACTGTCGCCCACTTTTCTTTGGCCACCAGCTCCACCGCCACCACTGCTTTCATATGGTCCGTCATCATCTTCGTCAGAAGCACCAGGAAATTCTGATGAGAAGCCTGGCCCACTTTCTTCAGGATCTATTATAGATTCAAATTCGTCTTTCACTGAGTCGTAGTCTATGTTAAATAAATTCAATTGTTTAGTAGCGACATTATCCTCATCCTTTAAAATGGAAAGTAATAAATGCTCTGTTCCAATGGTGGAATTCTTAAAGATTTTTGCTTCCAGATAAGTAATCTTCAATACTTTTTCAGCTTGCTTTACCAATGGAATGTTACCGAGATTGGTAGTTCTATTACTTTTAGATTTGGTAGAAGTCTCTACCGCTTTTCTCAATGCCTTTAAGTCAACGTTTAGATTTTTTAATATTCTCACCGCTGTTCCTTCACCTTCTCTTATAATGCCCAAAAGAAAGTGTTCAACACCAATAAAATCATGTCCTAATCTCAACGCTTCTTCACGACTGAAGGTGATGACATCTTTAACTCTGGAAGAAAATCGCGCGTCCATATGAATCTATTTTTATTAATTAAACGTCCAAAGTACCAATTTTGTTAGGTAATCGGACAAAAATCTAGTTCAATCTTACTTAGTCCAAGTATTGTTCCAAAATTATTTTTAGCGCATTGTCGGCTTGCTAAGGACATGCTCAATTTTCCACAAAATTTTGTGTATAAAATACAGGCTTCGTTTTAGCTTAAAACCCAAGCAAAATCAGTATTTTCGAGCGTTTTTTAAGACAAATTTTACAAAAATTTTCTATAACCTATAATTGACGTATGATAGACGGAGAAAAAATCATTTCGGTTAACATCGAAGACGAAATGAAATCTGCTTACATAGATTATTCTATGAGCGTAATAGTGTCGAGAGCATTACCCGATGTGAGAGATGGATTAAAACCTGTTCATAGAAGGGTTTTATATGGGATGCAGGATCTTGGTTTGGCAGCAAACCGTTCTTATAAAAAATCAGCTAGAATAGTTGGAGAAGTACTTGGTAAGTATCATCCACATGGAGATACATCTGTATATGACGCCATGGTAAGGATGGCGCAGATGTGGTCTTTAAGATATCCATTGGTAGACGGACAGGGGAATTTTGGTTCTGTTGATGGAGATAGCCCTGCTGCGATGAGATATACTGAGGCAAGGTTAAGAAAAGCAGCGGAAGAGTTACTTTCAGACTTAGACAAGGAGACCGTTGATTTTAGAAATAACTTTGATGATTCTCTTCAAGAGCCTACTGTTCTTCCTACGCGTATTCCGAACTTATTGGTTAATGGTGCAAGTGGTATTGCTGTGGGTATGGCTACCAACATGCCGCCTCATAACTTAACTGAAGTCGTTAATGGCACAATTGCATACATAGATAATAGGGATATTACCGTTGAAGGCCTAATGGAGCACATTAAAGCTCCTGATTTTCCAACAGGAGGAACTATTCATGGTTATACAGGTGTAAAGGAAGCTTTTGAGACGGGTAGAGGAAGAGTAGTAATGAGAGCGAAGGCGAGATTCGAAGAGAATAAAAATGGCCGTGAGCAAATTATTGTAGAGGAAATACCATTTCAAGTGAATAAGGCAGACATGATCAAGAAAACTGCCGATTTAATTAACGACAAAAAACTGGAAGGTATTTCTGATATCAGAGATGAATCTGATAGAAAAGGAATGCGAATAGTTTACGACCTAAAACGTGACGCTATTCCAAATGTTGTTTTAAATAATTTATTCAAATACACTGCTCTACAAACCTCTTTTTCAGTCAATAACATCTGTTTGGTTAATGGGCGTCCAATGTTGTTGAACCTAAAGGAAATGGTTCACTATTTTGTTGAGCATAGACATGATGTTGTCGTAAGACGAACGCAATATGAACTAAGAAAAGCGGAGGAAAGAGCGCACATTTTAAAAGGTTTATTGATCGCAATAGACAATTTAGATGAAGTTATAAAATTGATCAGAGCAAGTGCTACTCCAGAGGTTGCTCGAACTGGTTTAATGGAGACTTTCGACTTATCTGAAATTCAGGCAAAAGCAATCCTAGATATGAGATTGCAAAAGCTAACTGGTCTAGAAAGAGATAAGATTAGAGCGGAGCATGATGAATTGATGAAGACCATTGAGCACTTAAAAGCTATTCTTTCCGATGAAGGAATGAGAATGGATATCATTAAGGAAGAGCTTAAAGAGGTTCAAGAAAAATACGGTGACGAAAGAAGAACGAATATTGAGTACTCAGGTGGAGATCTGAAAATGGAGGATATGATTGCAGATGAATCTGTGGTTATTACTATTTCTCATTTGGGGTATATGAAAAGAACCTCTTTAACAGAGTATAAAACTCAAGGAAGAGGTGGAGTAGGATCAAAAGGAAGTACTACTAGAGATGAAGATTTCTTAGAACATTTATTTGTTGCAACCAATCATAATTGGCTCTTAATCTTTACTAAAAAAGGTAAGTGTTTTTGGATGAGAGTTTTTGAGATACCTGAAGGGTCTAAAACGTCCAAGGGTAGAGCGATTCAAAACTTGCTAAACATTGAAAGTGATGATAAGATCATGGCTTATATGAATGTTAAGGACCTTAAGGATGAAGAATACATCAACAATAATTTTGTTGTGATGTGCACTAAACATGGAATCATTAAGAAAACAACTTTAGAAAAGTATAGTCGTCCAAGATCAAATGGAATTAATGCAATCAATGTTCGTGAAGGCGATGAGCTTATTGAAGCTAAATTAACCAATGGAAATTGTGAAATTCTACTTGCAGTAAAATCTGGAAAAGCTATTCGATTCCCTGAAGCTAAGGTTAGGCCAATGGGAAGAACTGCCACTGGTGTGAGAGGAATACGATTGAAGGACGAGAAAGATGCAGTTGTTGGAATGGTTTGTATTGAAGATAATGATGCTGAGATACTTGTAATTTCAAATAGAGGATTTGGAAAGAGATCTAAACTTGAAGATTACAGAATAACAAACCGTGGTGGTAAAGGCGTTAAAACGATCAATATAACGGATAAAACTGGATCTTTAATTTCAGTTAAACAGGTTACAGATAACGACCAATTGATGATTATTAATCGTTCTGGTGTTCTCATAAGAATTAATATTTCGGATTTAAGAGTAATGGGAAGAGCAACTCAAGGAGTTAAGGTTATTAATCTTAAAGGAGAGGATAAAATTGCAGCTGTTGCTAAAGTGAGTTTAGATCATATCGAAAATGAAAATAACGCGCCTACTGAGGAATTGGTTAATGATCAAGCTGAAGAAGGTGCTGATAACGATCCTAAAGAAGAAAGTGCTGAAAACCCTGAAAATCAGACCGAATCTGATTCGGAAGGCGCAAATTCCGAAGAAGAATAAATTATGGCATAGAAAATGCTTATGTGAATATGGAATAAATCATATTTTTACATCACGTTTATAAATAAATACAAATGAAACTTAGAATATTAACGCTAGCAATTATTGCACTGTTCTCTATTAATGCCTTTGGACAAAATAGTAAGGTAGTGAGTGCAAATCTTGCATATAAAGATGCGTTGCTTATGCTTGGTACAAATAACTTTGAAGATGGTGCCAAAAACTTACAAAAAGCGATCGAATTTATTGAGCCTACTATAAGTAATGAAAAATCCATGGTTAAAGAGAAAACATGGAGATATAGAGGTGAGATCTACACTTTGGTTGCTCAGTACAGTAGTAAAGATGAAATAAAATCTTTGGTGTCTGACCCTATTACTAAAGCAAAGGAATCGTATGAAAAACAAATGGAGCTAGATACGAAGGGGAGTTATAAAAAGGAAGTTGCTGGAGCAATGGAAAGCCTAAAGAATCTGAGTATCAACGCTGGAATAGATAGGTTTAATGACGAAAACTATGAAAAAGCACTTATGGCTTTTAATACTGCAACCGATATTAGTTCAGGAATGGGAATTTTAGATACAGCTATTATATTTAATGCTGGTCTTGCGGCAGAGAAAGCTGGAATGATTGATGAAGCTCTTGCAAAATATCAAAAGTGTATTGATACAGGTTATAATGGTGCAGATATGTACTATACCGTGGTTAACTTGTATAAGTCCCAAGATAGAATGGAAGATGCTAAAAAAGCAATAGAAGCAGGTCTTGAAAAATACCCTGGAAATCCTGGGTTGTTGGGCGAACAGGTGAATATGTCTTTATCTTCTGGAGATTCTAAAGGAGCTCAAGAGGGTGTGAGAAAAATGATTGAAGAAGATCCCACAAACCCTAATCTCAGATTTGTTCTAGGAAACACCCTAGACAAAGAAGGTGACAAAGAAGGCGCAATTGCCGCTTACGAAAAAGCTATTGAGTTGAACCCGGAATATTTTGATGCTATTTATAATATTGGGGCGATGTATTTTAACGATGCAGTTGAAGCAAATAAAGTGTGTAACGATATTCCTCCTAAGGAATTTAAGAAATATGATGTTTGTAAGGAAAGTGTTTTAGGTCAGTTTAAAAAGGCCTTGCCTTATTTTGAACAGGCAAAAGCACTGCAAGGAGATGATAAAGGAACGCTTCAGTCTTTGATGCAGATTTATGGTCAATTAGGTCAAACAGAGAAGCAAATTGAAATGAAAAAATTGTTGGGGATGTAATTATTATTTCCAAAAAGCTTAAAATTTAGAAGCCCATCTCTCTTATCGGAGGTGGGTTTTTTTTATTGTATAGAAATTATTTTGCTACTTTAAAGCACCTTTAAACCGAACAATGGAAAATTATCACTGGGATTACTTCACTAGAAGTATATTCATAAAAGCACCGTTAGAAAAAGTCTTCGATGCCTGGACCATTCCGGCACAAATTGAAACATGGTTCTTAGAAAGAGCTGATTTTGTTGATCGACTTAATAGGCCAAGACCAAAAGAAGAGCGAATCCAAGATCAGGATAAGTATCAATGGAAATGGTGGAACCATAATGCCATAGAAGAGGGGAGAGTGCAAACAATAGACTCCGAAATGAGATATATTGATTTTCTTTTTGTAGGAGAAAAATGCCCCGTCCGTGTTTTGTTCAAGGAATTCAATGATAAGACTTTTATCAGCTTATCACAGTCCAGAATCCCTCAAGATGAAAATAGTAAGGTGAAAATTCACATGGGTTGTAGTCAAGGGTGGAGCTTTTGGATGGTGAATCTAAAAGCTTGGCTTGAACATGGTATTTTGCTTAATGAGAAAGAAGCAATAGAACAAGAATTGGGAATAGACTCAGCAGAAATAGTTAACAGATAAGTCTTAAGCGGGAACGGATAAAAGAGCTTCCCTTTGCGCCTTAACTTTATCACTAGCTAAATACTCGTCAAAGGTCATCATCTTCTCAATATTCCCGTTAGGGGTTAATTCAATAATTTTATTGGCCACAGTTTGAACAAACTGGTGGTCATGAGAAGCAAATAACAAAGTTCCCTTATAATCAACTAAAGCATTATTCATTGCTTGAATGGATTCCAAATCTAAGTGATTGGTAGGTTCATCTAACATCAGTAAATTACCTTCTTTAAGCATTAATCTAGAAGTCATGCATCTCACTTTCTCACCTCCGGAAAGAACCCTCGCAGATTTGAAGCACTCCTCGCCACTAAACAACATCTTACCTAAAAAGCCACGAATAAATACTTCATCTTTTTCCTTGGAGTATTGTCTTAGCCAATCAATCAAATTGTCATCTGTGTCAAAATACTCTTCATTATTATTAGGTAAATAGGCGTGTGTGATTGTCTCTCCATAATGAAAGTCGCCTATATCAGCTTTGACCTCATTATTTAAAATTTGAAAGAGTGTAGTAATTGCAAGGCTATCATGCGCAAGAAATGCAATCTTATCCCCACGTTGCACATTCAAATTGAAATCTTTAAACATCACATTTCCGTCTATGCTTTTAGATAGATTATTGATGTGTAATATCTGATCTCCAGCATCTCTTGACTGATTCAGAATAATAGCTGGATATCTTCTGGAGGAAGCTTGAATTTCATCTATATTGATTTTATCCAATAACTTTCTTCTACTAGTCGCTTGTTTAGATTTTGAAGCATTTGCAGAAAATCGTTGGATAAATTCTTGAAGTTCCTTTTTCTTTTCTTCAGCTTTCTTGTTTTGGTTGGCTTTTTGTCTTGCCGCCAATTGAGATGAATGATACCAAAAAGAATAGTTTCCGGTGAAGGTCTTTATCTTACCAAAATCAATATCAGTGGTGTGTGTGCAAACCGTATCTAAAAAATGTCTATCGTGAGAAACTACAATAACTGTGTTTTTAAAATCTAATAGAAAATCCTCCAACCATGATACTGTTCTAATATCTAAATCATTGGTAGGCTCATCTAAAATTAAAATATCCGGATTTCCGAACAAAGCTTGAGCAAGTAGAATCCTTACTTTTTGATTCCCACTTAAATCCCTCAATAACTTAAAATGATCATTTTCCTTAATTCCTAAACCACTTAAGAGGGAAGCAGCTTGAGGCTCCGCATTCCAACCATCCATTTCTGCAAATTGTTCCTCCAATTCAGCAGCTATTACACCATCTGCATCCGAAAAGTCCTCTTTGGCATAAATTTCATCCTTCTTTATTTTAATCGCCCAAAGATCTTTATGTCCCATCATTACAGCATCAAGAGCTGGAACTTCATCAAAGACAAAGTGATCTTGAGACAAAACAGCCATTCTCTTTCCGGGTTCAATATGAATATGTCCAGAATTTGGATCTTGTTCACCAGATAAAATCTTCAAAAAAGTTGATTTTCCTGCCCCATTCGCACCAATAATGCCGTAACAGTTCCCTTCAGTAAATTTGATGTTTACCTCATCAAAAAGAACCCTTTTTCCAAACTGCAATGAAATATTCTGTGCTTCTATCATTTCGCCTCTTGTTTTAAGGCCGCAAAGGTAATGCTAATACACAGAAAAATAAACCTAGAACAACTATTATTTCTGGTTTTAAGGCCATTTAGTGATAATTTATCTTAAAAGAGAAATACAAGCGAATGCAATAGACTATCTTCGCGGCCTTAAAATTGTAAATGCAAGAAATTCGCAATATTGCTATTATAGCTCATGTTGACCACGGCAAAACAACTTTGGTTGATAAAATCATTGATGAATGTAAAGTTCTGGATGATAGAAAGGAAAGAACTGAACTTCTTCTGGATAATAATGATTTGGAGCGTGAGCGAGGTATCACCATACTTTCAAAAAATGTTTCGGCCAGGTATAAGGGTGTAAAGATTAATATTATTGATACACCGGGTCACGCGGACTTTGGAGGTGAGGTTGAACGAGTTCTTAAGATGGCTGATGGTGTGTTGCTTTTAGTGGATGCTTTTGAAGGGCCAATGCCGCAAACCAGATTTGTTTTGGGAAAGGCCTTAGGCTTAGGCTTGAAACCTATTGTTGTAGTAAATAAAGTAGATAAGGAAAATTGCACACCTGATATTGTCCATGAAAAGGTTTTTGATCTCATGTTCAATTTGGACGCTACTGAAGAACAATTGGATTTCACTACGCTTTACGGTTCTTCAAAGCTGGGATGGATGAGTACAGATTGGAAAAATAAAACCGATAATATTACTCCTCTATTGGATGCTATTCTAGAAGTTATTCCAGCGGCACCTTTCAATGAAGGAACTCCACAAATGCAGATTACTTCTTTAGATTTTTCAAGCTTTACAGGTCGTATAGCTATTGGAAGATTATTGAGGGGAGAACTGAAAGCAGGGCAGGAGTATATGCTATGTGCAGCGGAGAAGAATAGGAAAGTGCGGATAAAGGAATTGCATGTTTTTGAAGGGATGGGTAAGGCCAAAGTAGAGTTGGTAAGAAGTGGTGAGCTTTGCGCAATTTCGGGAATTGAAGACTTTGAAATAGGAGATACCATTGCGGATTTAGAGAATCCAGAACCATTGCCAAGAATTAAGGTTGATGAGCCTACGATGAGTATGCTCTTTACCATAAATAATTCTCCATTCTTCGGTAAGGAAGGAAAGTTTGTGACTTCCCGACATTTGAGAGATCGTCTATACAAAGAGACTGAAAAGAATCTGGCATTAAGAGTAGAAGATACGGCCACCGAAGATAAATTTAATGTCTTTGGAAGAGGTATTCTTCATTTATCAGTTCTTATTGAAACGATGAGAAGAGAAGGTTATGAACTTCAAGTAGGTAAGCCCCAGGTTATTATTAAAGAACAAGAGGGTGTTCAAATGGAACCCTTCGAAACTTTGGTTATAGATGTTCCTGAAGAATATTCTGGAAAAGCTATTGAACTTGTAACGCAAAGAAAAGGTGAGATGTTGGTAATGGAACCAAAAGGTGATTTACAGCATCTGGAATTTGACATTCCATCTAGAGGTTTGATAGGATTGAGAAACAATATTCTAACGGCAACTGCTGGAACAGGAATTATGACGCATCGTTTCAGAGAGTTTAAAGAGTTGAAAGGAGACATTCCAACTCGTTTAAAAGGTTCTTTGGTTTCCATGGAAACAGGACAAGCATTGGCGCATGCCTTGAATAGACTGCAAGAAAGAGGAAAGTTTTTTGTAGAAGCTGGAGATAAGATATATAAAGGACAGGTAGTAGGGGAGAATGCAAGAGACAATGATCTAGACGTAAATCTTATTAAAGGTAAGCAATTGACCAACATGAGAAAATCAGGTTCAGATGCAGCCATGAACATTGCTCCCAAAATTGACTTCTCATTGGAACAGTCCATGGAATATATTAATGATGATGAATATCTTGAGGTAACTCCAGAGAGCTTGAGAATGCGTAAGATTCCTTAGAAAGCACCAAAGAAATATTCATTCTAGGATAATTTAAATCAGAACACAGAAAAATGTTTAATTATTTCTTAAATTTCTAGCCTAATTATTAAACATTAAACAGATGAATTGTAAAGAAAAAGTTGAGAATATGTATCAAATGATCAGTGAAGGTAAAGGCTTGGATGCATTTGAAAAATATTATGCAGAAAATGTGGATATGATAGAGTGCACAGGAGAAGTTCGTTCGGGCAAAAATATAAATAGAGAAGCACAGGTCCAATGGCTAAATAATATTCAAGAATACCATGGCAATGGAATTAATGCCATTACTGTAAATGAGGATAATCGTACAACAATGGTTGAGTCCTGGTTTGATTTTACTCCAAAAGGCGGTCCTAGAATGAAAATGGAACAAGTTGCCAGACAAAAATGGAATGCGGAAGGACAAATAGAAGAAGAGCGTTTTTATTATGATACCAGAGGAATGGAGGTGCCTGCTTAATACCTTCATAAGAATTTATACTGAAAGCCGATTTTATCGGCTTTTTTTATGTCTTTCTAAATTTTTGAAAATTCAATGTAACTTAATCTCGTTTTAAGACACCTAACTAAAAGAAGGCTCTTAAACCTTTGATGGAAAGTGAGAAGCAAATAAAATTCATGCAGCTCTATAAACCAATTCACGATCGTTTTGAGCGGTTTTGTCGTGCAAGAGTTTATGGTGAAATGGAGCATGGCGATCTTATGAATGAATCTTTGCTTATTGCTTTTGAAAAATTTGACAGATTAAAAGAAAAGAAGGCTTTTCTCTCGTTTTTGTTTGGAATTGCTATTCGTGTTTTATCTAATTCTAAAAGAAAGAAAAAACCGATTGTTAGTTTGAATGCAAAGCATAACAATTATGAATCCACAGAACGAACGGAACAATTAACAGATGTGAGTTTCTTACATGAAGCATTGGCATTGTTGCCAGAAGAACAAAGAGAAAGTCTAATCCTATTTGAAATTAGTGGCTTTTCCATAAAGGAAATTGCTAAACTCCATGGAGTAGGGGAATCTGCTGTCAAACAAAGGTTAAGAAGAGGCCGAATTAAACTAAGTGAAATTTTGAAGGTGAAAAGTTCTCCGGTAAAGACATCTGTAGCATGAAGGAGCAGGATATAGATAAATTATTTGAAGCCGCTAGAAATGAGCCTCCTCACATCTCATTTGAAAATGCCAAGCGTGTCTTTACTGAGGGACTGGGAGTGAAAGCTGAGATTTCATTTTGGAAACAAATATTAACGCTTAAAAATGGATTAATTATGTTAGGAATAGGTGGTATTATAATGCTTGCAGTATTTGGTTTACAGCCCAATACAGATGCAGAAACAAGTTATTCAAATGAGGAACATGGCAATCAACAGTTTAAAATGCCTTTGATATCAGATGTTATTGAAGACAACATGATTCGCCATGAAGATCAGAAGAGGAAGGATTCTATTGAGATTAGTAGCGATAAGTACATATTATTAGAAGGAGAGGGACTGGACATTGTAAAAATAGATATAGAAGAGCCAAAGCAAGCAGAAGAAGTAATCCAGAATGAAAAACAAATAAGTTTTAAAATTTCTAATAGGACTGTTGAAGAAAAGATTCGCACCATTCAGAAACTAGCTGATAAAGCAGGCATTGATCTTATGTACAGAATGGAAGGAGAACCTAGTACTATTAGGGAGATTAGTTTAATGATTAGAGACGATGAAGAAAAAAGATATAAAGTCAAATTCAGCAATAATTTTGAGTTGAATATCGGATGGTTTCAGAACGAGAATGGTAAGGCGTTTAAACTATATAATGATATTTCAAATAATGTATTCAAGGATTTACTTAATAAACAAGAGGAGATTGAAGAGGAACCTAAGAGCATAGAAGCAGAGCTAAAAGTCGATGAAATAGAGGCGGAGATCAAAAACTCTAATTATGAAGGAAAACTTATCAAAGAAAGTTTTACTATAACAAACCTTACTACTGAAGCAGATATTCAAGTAATTCAGCAAAAAGCAATTTCTGCTGGAATCGATTTTATATATAGAGGAAGGTTTAAAAAAGAAAAGATTAAATTTTTAAATATTTCCATGTACATTAATGATGGTGGTGAAAAGAGAATAAAAAATAGTCTTCATATTCACGGCTCCAACAAGTCAAGTTACAGTTATATTCTGTCATGGCGAACAGATGAAAAAGGTAAAGCGGTGGATTTTGATGGGAAAGAAGACAGGTCTCGTTCCAATTGAAATATTGAATTCTAAAGCACTTATTTTTGTTATACGATGTAAATTATCTTTTGAAAATAATATACGTAAAGTAAGCAAATGGAATCTAAAAAATCACCTGTTTCCAGGAGGAAATTCTGGGTAGGGGACTATGGATTCAATTAATAGGATAATGGCATCCTTACACATTAATGCAAGTATTAAAATAACGACCGAAAGGACGATAGCTACACCAATATTATTTTCCTTTAGTTGTTTTACTTCTTTCAGGGGAGTCATAAATGTGTAAAGACCGATACCTGAAAATATGACCAGAATCGATAGGACATATGCAATGACAATGTATATTCCTCCTGTTAATACAAAGGAAAGGAACAGATTACCAGCTGAAGCTTGTGTATCAGAAGCAATGCGGAAATAACTTAAAATAGGGTTGATGACCCCGCTTAAAATATAGCCAACCGCAAATAAGACGGCCGCAATAAAAATGAGATAAGAAGTATTATAATGATCTATTCCCAGCTTTTTCTCCCCATAAAGCCTAAGTAAACGATAGGTGATATAAAGAATAGTAATGCCACAGGATAGGGCACTTAAGAGTTCAATCAAACTGAGTATGGCTAAATTTTCATTCATATACTAATTTTCCATTTTGCAATATCTGATACACCAGGAGGCAGTTCTCCAGCTTTCCAGCCCTTAGCAGTTGTCTCCCAAAAGTAGTATTTCTTGCCTTGATGAACCATAAATTGACCTCTGGTAGGAAGGTCAATCAATAAAATCGCATGGGTATAAGCTTTACTAAGTGCAATTTTAGGATCATAGCCAAAACGCTTATACAAACCATAAAGCAAAAGGCAACGCGTGTCACAATCTCCTAATAGAGTATATAAGAACTCAGTAGGTGTGTGAATTCCGAAACGCTCATTAGTAATACATGGCCTTCGGTCATTGGGGTCGCAGGTTTCTCGGTCATGTACAAAGGAATATGGGATGTCCTGCACAAAAGTCATGATGATATTCGCAAATTGATGACGAGAATAATTTTTTCCATTGTGAATGGTTCTCAGTGAATCCGCTATGAGATTAAGAAAAGGGTCTTCATTTTTGAGAATCTTGTCATAGATAACTGCCCAATGAGAATTCCAATCCGTATATGAGGAACGAGGGATTCTTAAATTAACCTTGTCTACTTTGGAATCAATGAAAGCACCTTTTGTGAGAGAATAATCTAGTTCATGATAGTTTCGGTTAAAATCTTTCCATGTTAAATGATAGGTGTTAATCGATTCCGTTTTTATGAGTTCATCCTTATAGTCTGTACTGATTTGCGGACTGTATTCAAATTTGTTTTTGACGTAAGTACTTATGAGATAAACGCCTAAAAGAAAAACAAAAAAGAATTTAAGCGGAAAGCCAATATTCCTGATTCCTTTTTTCTTTGGTTTTTTGCGTTTTGCCATGAATGGCTAAAATAAGGAAAGATGTTGGATTGGTTGTGGGGAATGATGGTTAGGTTCTGACTAATCTTACTTAACATAATATTAATTATAGGACAAAATACACATTCAACAGCAAAGCTGTTTCTGAGCCTGTGCGCGAATTCCTTTTCCTATAATGTCATTATGTTAAGTTGGGCTTATCGTTTTGTCGTAAAGTTGAATATTTCTGTTCGCCCAACACGGAACGTTTATAAAAAAGCAGAGCTTCTAAGAATGATTCATGTGAATGGCCTTGTCCTATAATTAGACGTTATATTAAATAGCCGCTTGCTTGGGCTATTTGTTTCAAAAATCTTTTTGTTTTGAATAACAAAAAATTTCTGCACAAATGCCAACGCCTCGCCTGCGCGTTTTAAGAATTTTTTCTTTTTGGCCTGCACACAAAAATTTTAGTTGGTTGCTCACTTGCATACGAAAATTGCCTTTGCCTTAATAAATACATTAAGGCTGTTCAGCAATTTTCTATGCTGCGTTCGCAGCGTGTTTATACTTTCATCCCGATGTGAAATCGGGACGAAACAGTACATCAAGAAGGACAAGACACCAACTTTCACTAGTCACATCTCCTCCTGAACTGGCCAGCGTGAGTATTCGAGACCGCTGCAAGATGAGATCACCATATATAGCGTATACTGAAGGTGATCGATGACCTACTTAAAGTCACTCTAATCAGAGCCTCACTTGTGCTAAAATATAGATTGTTGATTTATTGAAATGGAATTTTTGAGTTTAATTGCTTAGCACTCTACTAGTAAATTGTTGATTTAAGTTACCCAAATATTTAGTAAAGATATAGCCAGTAATTATTGCTAAATTGTCTAAACAAATCAGTTATACTTTTTCATTGTTCTGGGACTAATACTTACCTTCATTAGATATGACACACACGAAGACATTTCGCATGTTTGTTTCGTCAACTTTTGAAGATTTCGAAGTAGAAAGGGAGTTATTGAAATCTTCTTTATTCCCACATATTGAAGAGTTCTGCGCAACAAAGGGATACTCCTTTCGCGCTGTTGACCTGAGATGGGGAGTAACTGAACTTGCTTTTAAAAGCCATAGTACTATTGATATTTGTCTAAATGAGGTCGATGAGTGCTTGAAGTCACCTGGACCTAATTTCATTGCACTAGTTGGAAATAGATATGGATGGGTTCCATTGCCAAAAAGAATCGAAATAGCCACAATGGAGCTTCTAAAAAATGAAATGGACTCTGACGATCTAGCTATAGTACAAGGAGAGTATATTTTAGATGAAAACCAGCTACCGTCATCATTTATTCGAAAAGAGGTAGTTGAATTGGAGACCGATTCAAAAACACTAGTCGAGAATGACTTAACCTTGCTACGACTTTTTAAAAAGGCAGCTAGAGAGGTTGTACAAAAAGGTTTAGCTGAGAACAGTATTATAGAGCAATTCTCTTTGTCAGCAACAGAGATGGAAATCAGAAGGCGGATTGACTATGGGCTAAATAATGAAGGATTCTTCGCCTATTTGCGAAATTTCAAAAACTCGAATCGAATATCAAATCATATTAATGCTAACTTAGACCAATCTGAAACAGAAGAACTCAAGATTAAGGTTAGAAATTATTCAAATTCCAAATCAATCCATGAAGTTGATCTGCAGTTTGACAAAACCCTAAGTTCAAGAATCGATTCTTTCAAGTACTTTATAAAATCTATCCGTCCAAGACTAGAGGAACAAATCAACTTTCAGATTCAAGAACTTGAACAACATACTAATGTAAGTTCTGAGGTCAATAGCCAGCAATTCCATTTATCAAATTTGTCCGAATCATTTTTAGGCCGAAAAAGGGAAACAGAGAAGATAAGAGCGTATTTAAAAGGATCAAGCAAGGTCCCATTAATCTTGAGTGGTCCATCGGGCTCAGGTAAATCTGCATTGATGAGCCATTTAATAGCCGAACAACAAAGCAAAGGTGAAAAAGTGGCGTATTGTTTTGTTGGCGCTTCAGAGAGTACTTGGACGATAGAAGGAGTTTGGAGATTTGTTTTCGAGGCACTGGATATCTCATTTGGGAGTCAAAATGAAGAAGAGTGTGTTCGATTTGAATTGGATCAAAATAGCACTGATAAGGAAAAGAAGTTCGCGACTCAAGTTCATGAGACGTTGTCAGAAATAGATGAGAAAACATCAATTCTAATTGATGGGCTTGAAAACTTAATGATTGAGGAACAGTTTTTATGGTTACCTCAACAGCTGCCAACTAATCTAAAAATTGTTTTATCTGTTCTAAGCGACTCTCAACATCAAGAAGATTCAAGGACTTTCACTAATCTTCGAAGTCGCAAGTTTGATTCAGTAGAAATTGAGCAGTTTAAGGAATGTTCAGAGCTACTAGAACAACTCCTATCAAGAGAGAGTCGCTGTCTTCAACGGGATCAACTCAATGCGGTTACAGCGGTTCTCAATAAACTGGGGTCACCACTTTATATTCAGTTAGCTGCTCAAAGGTTGAGTCATTTGACAAGCTTAAAATCGGTTGAGCAGATGTTTGACTCAGAAGAACTTTCCTTTCCAAAATCAGTTCAGGAATTTACGAAGAGCTATTTGATAGGACTTACTAAATACCGGTTTCATGACAAATTTCTTGTACTCTATACGTTAGCATTCTTAAGATCTATTCCTGAAGGGTTAAGCGAAAATGAACTGATTCGTATTTTCTCGATTGATGAAAGACTAACGAATCAGATACAAGGGGTAAATCCTCATTTGAGAGAAGTAAATGAGCTCCCTTTGATTATTTGGTCTAGATTCTTTCGAGACATTCGTTCTTTAACTCAAACGAAACTTCATCGCGGACAAAGAACTATTGTTCTTTCTAGTAGAGAAATAACAAGAGCACTAGATAATCTTGGACGTACCCAAACTGCAACTAAAGACTTTATACATCTGGTTCTTTTACTTTTAATAAAGGATCATCAGAATGTAACCAAAAGAAATCGCTGGATTGAGGTCCTATCTGCTGCCTTCGTGTCATTTCATCTGAGATTCAATGATACTGAACTGTATTCTTACCTCTTGAGTTCCGTCATTTTTAAGTGCAACGCTGACACGATTCGTGAATTTACTGAACACCTTCTTAATCGGAGTTCCTTTTGCCGAGAATCTCTAAGGTTTGAAGAAGGCCTTCTAAATTCAAATCTCGCTCATGCTATGACACAGCCATTTAAAGAAATCTCGAGCCCACTTGGAATAGAAATTAATAAAAGAGCATGTACTGAGCTAGCACTAAATCTAAAGGCATTAGGTAGAACTAAAGATGCGATTCAGTATGAACAAGATGCAATGGCGTTTGGCCAAGCTTTAGTTGAGATGAAAGGCCCTTCAATGAAGCTACAAGTATCGAACAGTTTGATGAATTTGGCAAATTCGTATAATCAAATAGGAAGATTGGAGGAGTCATTGAAACTACGATTGGAGGTTCTTGAGTTACGAAGAGACGAAAACAGTATTAGGCCACAACCACAGTCTTCGTACGAACTTTACCTCGCCCTATCCGGTGTTGCGCTTACGTATTCTACAATGGATGAATCCAATGAGGCTTATAAATACATGGCTACAGCAATTGAAACGATTCGTGAGCTCTATGATCAATCTCCAAACGAATATACTTTCGACTATGCAAAGGCCAGAATAAACTTCGCTTCAATTTGCCATTCAAGAGATAAAAAAAATGTTGCTATTAGTCTAATTCGCTCTAATTTGGGTATGATTCGGACCAAGTATTTAGATAGTCCATCTCTGTGGGCTGACTTCTACTTTAAGAGTCTATATATGTATGTTGTCTATGAAAATGATGAATCACACTTTGAAGAAAATGACAAGTTGCATTTTGCATTCGATAGAGCCCATGATCTGATCAGGCTATTTGAGAACAATAGATCTGAATGGGAAGCGCTCACCAGGGAAATATCGATAGCTGTACTTCGATGGTGCGCTCGAAATGAAAGAGATTCCAAAAAAGACTTAGAAACTATTGTTAGAATAGAGGAAATTCTAACGGATTTAGATTTTAGCTCATTCTCCATGCTTTATATTAAGGGATTGGGTTCTTTAGCTACTGAATATTCGAAAGAAGGTGAAACAGATAAAGAAATTGAATGTCGCGAGAAGCTCTTAGCACTATTTGATAAATGCGAAGAAGGCGCATCGAAAACTAATTACTTAGAAGAAATTAGAAACATTGACTCACTACGGTCACTTTACAACGGTGCAAACAGATTGGAAAAAGTTGTTTCTCTCGGTTTAAAAACGAAGGACATAATGAATCGACAATTGTTAGATGATAATGTCTCTTCCCAACAAATATACATTGATACTCTTGAACAATTAGGAACAGATTTAAGAGAGATTGACAGACTATCGGAGGCAATTCTAATTCAACATGAAGCCCTGGATTATGTTAAAATTCTATTCGACAAGGACCCTAATAATTGGATACACAAAAGGGTTGTTTCCCTGCACAATTTGGCAGTTTCTTATCAACGAAAAGAAGAGACTTTGGATAAAGCGATAGAGCTCCAAACTGAGGCACTTGCCGAGCTAACCCCTTTCTTTAAGGAAAATAAAGGCGAATTCATTGGGAAATATATTGACGCCACTTCTGCTCTTGCTAATGCATATGGAAAGAAGACCCAATTTTTGAAAGCAATTGAACTATACAAGGACGCATTAGACAATTTGACTCCTGTACTGCAGGAAAACAAACCTGAAAATTTATATAGGTATTACCATATAGTGAATAATCTAGGTGCCAACTATTTGAAGAGTGAAAATTCACAAATGGCCCTATTCTATCTGAAAAAGGGGCTTAACTCATCCAAGAAGATGATTATGATGGGCCTTAAAAACAGTGAGCGAAGCCATATTCAGGCTTTGACTAATCTTAGTAATCTATATATTCCCTTAGGTCTATTCGAAAAGGCTAGTGAGCTACAGACTGAAGCAACAAATCGTCTCGCCAAACTCTATCCATTGAACCCAAATCAATGGAGTTCCCTATTTAAAGAGAATAAAAAGCTTGGTGATCACATTACTAATGTTAAAAATAAATTTGGTGACAGAGTTCACAAATTACTTTCCAAGGGTGTTCTTTCCATAAAAGAGTTATATAAGATATCACAGGATGATTGGTTCGATGATTACATTTTAGCTTTGAACATTCTTTCAATTAAGATTTCTGAATATTCAAAGGCAGATACACTTTCGTTCCGAAAAGAGGAAATAAGGGTAAGAGAAACAAGATTGGAGAGCTTTGGAAGCGTTGCAGACACTTTGCCTTCAGGGAATTTCTTGGATTACTTGAAAAATCTAGAATGGCTAAGTTATCTGTATAGCTCAATTAGTGATATTAATGGAAACATTAGAACACTCAGATTAGAGGTGCGTGCTATTGTGCAGTACCCAAAAGAGGCAGGGAACAAGAATGCGGGAAGACTTCCAAAACTAATAAGTGATTTAGGAAATAATTATAAGAAAATTGGAGAACTAGACAAGGCGATATCTGCTCAGAATAACTTGGTTCTAATTAGAGAATCAAGATATCTGAAAGAAGGTGGTTGTAAAAAGGAATACGCAGAATCACTAGTCGATTTGGCCGACTCGTTTATGATCAAAGGAAAGGCTAGCGCAGCTAACAATCTGAACCAACTCAATGACTACGACTTAGACCCGGAGAGTGAGCCGATTAGACCAGATATTTTTTTAGAGGACAAAGACTCAATCCAGAAAGCAATTGGGCTTCTGGCGAAGGCAGGAGGTGTTTTAAATCCATTACTAGTAGAAAATAATGAAGTAATCAGGAAATTATATGTGCGCTCGAGATTTTCATTGAGTAGCGCGTATATGATATTAGGGATTCCTTCTGAAGCACTTTTTGTATGTCAAGAAGCGCTTGTCCAGTCAAGAGTGCTGATAGAGAGTAATCGAAAGCACCACCTACTTGAATATTGTCAAATACTGCATCATATTGGTCAAATCAGGACTCAGGATGAAGCTGATATTGAGGGTAACAATTATTTAAAAGAAGCCTATATCTGTGCTAACGAGGCAGTATCACGTAGCATTCATGGAGGTAAATTGATTCAAGCCACATGTGCCATCCCACTCGCAATGACATATGTTGAATGGGGCTTACTGGGCCTAGCCGAGGAATTGCATGAAACCGTACAAAATGAACTTAAATTGCAGCCTTCATCTGAGATGAAGGACTGGAAGTCAATTCGCATACTCAGTCAAGTTCTTTACCAGCACATGGATGACACTAAATCAACATTTAAGAATCAAATTGGAAGGTATGTTTCTGAGTCTTTACAGAGTATTGAATCGCTTTATAAAAGTAGGCCGAATTTATGGTCTAAAGAATATATGCACGCGCTTGAGATTCTCGCGTTTGAGATGACTCGATCGAATCCTCAAAAGGCAAAGTTCTATAAAGCTCGGCAAGAAGAAGTAGCTAAAGAATTTGAAAACACGAATAATCAGATGGGTTTAAATAGTGAATGAAAATTTGTTCTTATATGTCAGTGATCAATGAATTAGAAAGTTATTGAAAACTTTTTTTTAATTAGAATAATAAATC
Source organism: uncultured Flavobacteriales bacterium (assembly GCA_964609215.1). Classification (GTDB taxonomy): domain Bacteria; phylum Bacteroidota; class Bacteroidia; order Flavobacteriales_D; family JABDKJ01; genus JABDKJ01. The sequence continues at coordinate 1,721 of CAZSQZ010000003.1, read as the reverse complement.
AAAAACAGATTTTTTTAAAATAAGATTTAAAAGAACATTTACTTAGTCCAGTTCATCCGAATTATTTTTTTATAATTTTTGAATACAAATAATGCAATTTGCTTTATTCAATTGCCACAAAGAAATGCGTTCATTCCCCAAAAACTTTTGTTTTGGAAAACATATAGACGTGTTTTCATTAATTCAATCTTGGTCAAGTTTTGTGTGATTTTATAAAGTTAGTTTACTCTATAATTTTTAGATAAAGAATATCCTCAAAGAAGCTCGTTTATGCCTTATTCTCTGAGTAAAAGGATGAAAAGTTGTCATACATTTTTTTAACTTAGCGAAACACATTCGGACTCCAATAATTTATCAATATGAATTTCCATTTTGATGTATTCATATCTTATTCTAATGCAATAGACAGAAAAATTGCAACTAGTGTTCAGAAAGGGTTAGAACAGCTTGGGAAACCTGTTTTAAGAATGAAAATGATGAATGTTTTTCTAGACAAAAACAATTTGAGTGCCAGTTCTGACTTGTCTTCTGAAATCGAAAATGCGCTTCAAAATTCTAAGTTTTTGATAATTCTTGCTTCACCGTCTGCCGCTAAATCCAACTGGGTGGGCAAAGAAATTCAATCTTTTCTTACCACCTCATCTATTAATAATATTCTAATAGGATTGACGGAAGGTAGTATTGTCTGGGATCCTATTATAAATAAATGCATCTCAAATAGTTTGCCTCAGGAGTTAATACACAGAATAGAAACTGAACCAAAATGGGTCGAATTACGGGGCTTTCGAATGAAACAAAAACTGGATTTGTCAAATAATAGCTTCAAAACAGCTATAGCAGAGTTCTCTTCTAAAATACTTGGTGCTTCAAAAGAAAAATTGATCAGAGCTGACCTCAAGAAGACGTCAAATTTCAGGAAAATCAGAAATTCGGTGATGCTTGTTCTTGTGATACTCCTGATGGTATCTGGCTATTTGGTTTTTCAACTTCAGTCCACATTAACCGATTTGAAGAGTGAATCAGAAGGCAGACGCAAAAACCTGGCTATATCGAAAAGGAACAACATTATTTCCAGTATCTATTTAAAACTGAATGAAAAGCCAGCCGAGAGTTTGAAAATGGCCGAGAAGAACATTGAAATACACAACCTTGACCCAAGAAGCACTGATATTCTAATGCGAGCATATTACGACAATAGTGCACTATATCGACAAGTAGTGGAATACGATTGTCCTGTGAACTCTTTGGTAATTTCCCCAAATGGAAAGTTGATTTTTACAACCGGGGACAAGAGGTTAATTGAAATCGATAAAAATGGCAATGAAAGTTTGATTTCAAGTATGAGAGGCTATATCGGGCACAATGGAACTCCTGACTCTGTTTATTGTATTCGTGAAAACACCTCTAGATTACTCAATATTGATAAAGATTCTGGGTACTTTCTCAATGATGGGGGTAACATCGTGTACCTCGATAGTCTTGGCTGTAGAAAATACTTCCTCGGTAACGGGTTATGGTCGAACGGAACAAGTTTGACTCAGAGTCTTTCGATTTCTGAGCAAAAAGGTTTGGTTTTGTTCTCTACAGGAATAATTGGAGTAGGTGTTTATGATATAAATAAGAAAGAAGAGGTAGCTGTTGCATACAATGACTTTGAGTATGGAACCTTTTCAATTGATAAGAAATCTATTTTATTCCCACTAGCAACCTCTTTTGGAATA
>CAZSQZ010000002.1:0-409316 GCA_964609215.1 uncultured Flavobacteriales bacterium | reverse complement strand
CCGGCAGGATTCAAACCTGCAACCCTCAGAGCCGAAATCTGATATTCTATTCAGTTGAACTACGGAGCCATTCAATATCTTGTTGCGAAATTATGGAAATCATTGAATTAGGAAATCAAATTGCTATAAATAAAGAATTCTTCGATTGGTAAAATACTTTATTTCTCTATGTATCGTTCACTATATTTGCAAGACCTTATGAATAAACATCTTCTTATATTTTTTTTAATTGCTTCGACTTATGCTAATGCCCAAACCTTTTTAGGTCAATGGAGAGATCATTTGTCTTATAGATCATGCATAGATGTTACACAGAGTGATAATGAAGCTATTTTCGCTAGTGATAATGGTTTGTTCTTTGTTGATAAGCAAGACAAGAGTATTCAAAGGTTAACCAAAGTTCATGGACTCACTTCTGTGGGAATTTCAAGAATTGAGTATAGTCAAGAAAATGAGGTGTTATTGGTTGGTTATGCAGATGGTGGAATTAATCTTATCAAAGAGAATTCGATAATTAATATTCCCGATATTTTGAATTCCTCGCTAATAGGTGATAAGGGAATTTACGATATTCATTTTCAAGACCAGTTTGCATGGTTGGCTACAGGTTTTGGGATTTTGGTATTGGATTTAGAAAGGTTAGAGGTCAGAGATACATATATTATTGGTCCGAATGCATCTCAGTTGAGAATGACTGGAGTGGGTATTGCAGATGGATTTGTTTTTGCTAGCTCTGAACTTGGAGTTCAATCCGCTGCATTAAATGGCCCCAATTTAGCGGACTTTACCAATTGGGTATTTGAGACCTCTTTGCCTGCAGCGAGCAATGGATATGGACATTTGGAAATTTTTCAGGATCAGGTAGTGGTTGCTTCAGACGAGAATGCAGGTACATTGGAAGTCGTTTATTATCTTGATGATGGTGCGTGGATTCCATTTCTGGATGGGGAAGTAATTTCGGACTTAAATGCTACGCAAACTCATCTTGGTATTACCAGAAATGGGGGAGTAAAAGTGTTTAATATCAACATAACAGAAGAAGCGCAAATTTTTGCGTTGGTTTCTGGAAACTTTCTTTCCGCAAATGCAGCAACAATTGATTCTGATGGTAAGATGTGGATTGCAGACAATAACAATGCAGCTGTATACGCAGCAAACTCTTTAACTAATCAAGAAATTGTGCCAAGTGGGCCATTTACAAATTCCGTTTTTGCTATTCAATCATTGGGGGGAGATACTTGGGTTGCCCCCGGTTCGTACAATGGTACTTGGGTTAATGCCTTTAATAATGATTCCTTTTTCTTTTTTAAGGATGGTGTTTGGAGAAGTTTTAAGGATGATCCCGTTTTAGTGAATTCAAGGGATCATGTTAGCGTGGCGATAAATCCTTTTAATACCAATCAGGTATTTTTCGGTTCTTGGAACCAAGGTTTGGTTGAAGTCTTGAATGGTGAAATTCAAGGTGTCTTTAATGAACTAAGCGGTGCGGATGCTATTCAGGAAAGTGAAATAAATCCCGGTGTGTATAGAGTTGGAGGGTTAGATTTTGACTTTGATGGGAATTTATGGATGTCCAATTCGCACGGAGAAGGTGGAATAGTGGTAAGAACACCAGGAGAAAACTACATAGATTTAAATTACCATCCCACTTTACCAAATGCAAGTGTTCAAGAACCAATAGGAGAGTTAATACATACTTCAAACGGACAGGTATGGGCAATAATGGGACGTTCAAATGGCCTATTTCTTCTTAACTACAATGGTACTATTGCTAATCAGAATGATGATGAATTTAAGAGGTTAAATACATCTACTTCCAATGGAGGCCTGCATACAAATGATGTTCGATGTTTTGTTGAGGACTTGGATGGTGAAATTTGGATTGGAACTTCAGAAGGTATAACTGTCTTTTTCAATCCGACAACTCTATTTCAACCCAACCCATCGAATGCCCAAAGAATTTTAATAAGACAAGATGGAAATCTTCAATGGTTACTGGAGTCAGAAGTTGTAACTACTATAGCAGTAGATGGTGGAAACAGAAAATGGATAGGTACGGAAAGTGGGGGAGTATTTCTGATGTCCGAAGACGGGACAGAGCAAATTTTACATTTTACTTCAGACAATAGTCCTTTATTTTCAAATAATATAAAAGACATTACCATAGATCACTTGACCGGAGAAGTTTTTATTGGAACGAATAATGGACTTATATCTTTTACTGCGGATGCGGTAATTCCTTTTGAAGAAAATGAATGTATTCGTGCATTCCCAAACCCAGTAAGACCGGAGCATACAGGTGTTGTTGCAATTGATGGTCTTAAACGAGATGCGATAGTTAAAATAACAGATATTGCTGGAAACCTGGTTAAAGAGACCAACTCAAATGGAGGCAGAGCCGTTTGGGATAGAACTAATTTTTCAGGTGAAAATGTAAAAACAGGTGTTTATTTAGCAATGGTTGTTGACGAAGAAGGTGAATCTAGCTGTATTACCAAGATATTAGTGATAAATTAGCGCTCTTAATTCAAGGCATGTTTCAAAGGTCTGAGGGTGTTGTATTTAGAGTTTTTCCGTTTAGAGATAGTAGTCATATACTCAAGATTTTTACGCGTGAGTACGGCATGAAAAGCTTTATAATAAGAAGCTCTCTAAAGGCCAGAAATAACAAATTGGCAAAAACCCAATTATTAAATATTCTAAATATTGAATGGAAAGAAAAAGGAGAGTCGGAATTAGTGCATGCACGGAACATTGAAATAGCTGAACCCTACAAGGATATTCCATTAAATATTGAGAAATCCTCTATTCTTTTATTTCTGTCTGAAATATTATACAAAACTGTAAAGGAAGAATTTGAGAACCAAGATTTGTACGACTACATAAAAAATGCATTAATATATTTGGACCACAGTCAGGAGTATTCAAATTTTCATCTGTGTTTCTTGCTTAAAATGTCGAAATATTACGGTTATATGCCCTTTTTGGACCAGAAGAATTCAAACAATTTCTTTGATGTTCAGGATGGAAATCTACAATTGAATGAACCTAAGCATGAATACTACTTTTCAGAGGATAATACTGCTTTGCTTAAGCAATTTTCAGGCATGAATTTTGATGAAAGTGAAAGGGTAAAACTAAGTAGAGAAAAGCGGAATCTTTTCTTGAAAGATATAATTAATTACTACCGCTATCATATAGATGGTATGGAGGAGATAAAGGGGCACGAAGTTCTGCAAGAGGTATTTTCATGAGAGGAGTCTTAATTTTCACATTCCTAATTCTTTCTGTTTTTGTCAGGTCGCAAACAATTACCGTATTGGACAAAATTTCTCAGAACCCAATAGAATTGGTGTACATATATGATGAAAGAAAAAGTGCTGAATTTGCAGTATATACAGACATAAAAGGAAAGGCTGACATTTCCATATTTAAGAACAGCAAAGTACTTTATTTTCAACATGCTGCCTATGAGCATCAGCAATTGAAGGCGGATAAAGGATTAATGTTGAGTTTGGTCTTTTTGGAACCAAGATGGCACTCCATGCCGCCTATTGAAGTAAAGGCCCCCAGACAATCTATGGAGGAGCATGATATAGGTTCTACTGTTCAGTTGATTGATGCGATTACAGCGAGGCTAGAAAACCCTCAAACTTCTGCTGATATGCTCGCACAAAGTGGGCAAGTACTTATTCAAAAAAGTCAATTGGGTGGAGGCAGTCCAATCATAAGGGGCTTTGAAGCCAATAGAATTTTATTAGTAGTTGATGGGGTTCGAATGAACAATGCAATATATAGAAGTGGTCATTTGCAAAACGCTATTACTGTAGATCCCCACTACTTAGAATCTACAGAAATAATATTTGGCCCTTCCTCTGTTCTATATGGAAGTGATGCTTTAGGTGGTGTAATCCACTTTCATACAAAAAGACCAAAGTTTTCTACCAAAGAAGGTGTTCAGGAAGTGGGAGTAAATGCTTTTCTTAGAACCAGTTCTGCAAATGATGAGAAATCTGGTCACGTAGATTTTAATATCGGAGGTCAAAAAGTAGCATACAATTTGTCTTTTTCAGCCAGCTCTTTTGGTGATTTAAGAATGGGCAGAAAAAGAGCACACGGATATGAAGATTGGGGAATAGTTAGTCACTTCGTGGACCCAGAAAATGATGAAGTAATTCAAAATTCAAATCTTGCTTTACAACCTAGAACGGGCTATGATCAAATAGACATTGGTTCTAAGCTGAATTTCCAATTGAAGGATTCAATACTCCTGACATTAAATGTGCAATATTCCAATTCGACTGATATTAATAGATGGGATCGCTTAAATGACTTTAGCGCAGGTTTGCCAAGGTGGGCGGAATGGAAATACGGACCTCAGGAGCGTTTGTTTTCATCCATTTCACTGGAAGTTAAGGGAAAAAACAATTTTTACGACAACGCGGTTATTACTGCTGCTTATCAAAATGTTGGGGAGGACAGAATAAATAGAAGGCTTAATAGCGATACGAGAATTATTAGGGAAGAAACAGTAAATGTATCCAGTCTTAATCTGGACTTTAGTAAAAGATTCAAACGAAATAGTACTATATATTATGGGCTGGAATTGTTGGATAATGATGTTGTTTCCATTGCCAATTTTGAGAATATTAATACTGGTGCGCGAGAAGTTGGTCCAACCAGATATCCAGATGGAGGGAGTGGAATGCAAACCTATGCAGCTTATTCCAGCATCAGCACGAAATGGTCAAAGACATTAAAGAGTAATTTTGGTTTGCGTTATAGCTACACCAATTTAGAAGCAATCTTTGAAAATGATGAATTTTATAGTTTGCCATTTCGGACAATTTCTTTTGATAATGGAGCACTAACCGGTAACATAGGTTTGGAAAAAACCATAAATGATGACTATCAATTAGATTTTCTATTAAGTACTGGTTTTAAAAGTCCAAATATAGATGATGCGGGAAAAGTTTTCGAGAAAGACGGTTTTGTAGTTATCCCGAATGATGAAATCAAACCTGAGTATGTAGCAAACGGAGAAATCGGGATTAATAGGTTTTGGAATAAAAGACAATCATCAATCAATATCACCGCATTTTATACTCGGATTTTTGATGCTTTGGTAAGAAGAAATACAACATTAAATGGTCAGGATTCACTTTTATATGAAGGCGAGTTAGCCAGAATACAAACCAACGTGAATGTCAATGAAGCTGAAATCTATGGCTTTTCTTTCGGGTTGAACTATGAAATAAATGATTGGTTTAGATGGTCCGGAACTTTGAATTATACTTTGGGTCGTGACATTTCAGATGATATTCCTTTGGCCCATATACCTCCCGTTTTTGGGAAATCAGAGTTGATTTTTTACAATGAGAGCCTTACAGGAGCCTTTTATGGATATTACAATGGCTGGAAAAGACCGGAAGATTTCTCACCTGGGACAACAGATAATCCTTCAGAAGCTACAGTAGATGGTTTTCCTTCCTGGTATACACTCAACGTAAGAGTCGCAAGAAGGTTTTCGCCTTCTTTCTCTTTTAATTTTGCGGTTGAGAATATTCTAGATCATCATTATAAGACTTTTGCTTCTGGTCTTTCCGCATCTGGTAGAAACCTTATATTTAGTGCAACATTTAATTTATAATGGGCACCAATGAATAGCACTAAAACCTTATTTCTATCTATAATTATATTCACACTTTTATTTTCTTGTAAGAATCAAAACATGGAAGAAACTTCTGTAAAAATTGAAGCACCTGTAGCTAAGAAAGTGGCTAAAACTTTAGTGCAACATGGACATGAACGAATAGATAATTACTATTGGTTGAGAGATATGGATCGAAAAGATCCTGAGATTATAAAATATCTTGAAGATGAGAATGCTTATACCAAATCTGTAATGAAGCATACAGAGGAGTTTCAGGAAAAGCTATTTCAGGAGATAACAGGGAGAATAGACCAGACAGATGAATCCGTTCCTGTTAAATACAATGGTTACTGGTATTACAGTAGGTATGAAGAAGGAAAAGAATATCCTTTTCATTGTAGAAAGAAAGAAACACTGGATGCTAAAGAAGAAATTATGCTGGACGTTTCAAAAATGGCAGAAGGTTTTGAATACTATAACATAAGTGGAAGGAGCGTTAGCCCTGATAATAAGTGGCTTGCGTTTGGAGTAGATACCTTAAGTAGAAGAATTTACACGATTTATTTCAAGAACTTGGAAACTGGAGAGATCATTGAAAAGACCATTCCAAATACAACAGGAGGTTGCACATGGGCAAATGACAATGAAACTGTTTTTTATACTGTAAAAGATGATGCGTTAAGAGCGTATAAAATATTCAAACATAGGAAGGGAGATGATGCAAAAAATGACCTAGAAATATTTCACGAAGACGATGAAACATTCTCCACTTTTGTATATAAATCTAAGAGCGACCAATATATCCTAATAGGTTCAATTAGCACTATAAGCACGGAATATAGATTTATAAATGCAGACGATCCTAATGCAGATTTTCAAATTATTCAACCTAGAGAAAAAGATCTGGAATATGGAGTTTCTCATTTTGGTGATCATTTCTATATAACAACCAATTGGAATGCGAAGAACTTCAAACTAATGAAGACTTTGTTGACTAAAACGGAGAAAGAAAATTGGGAAGAGGTGATAGCACATCGTTCGGATGTTTTGCTGGAGACTGTGGAAATATTTAAGGATTTCTTGGTTGTGGACGAACGAAAAAATGGGCTAACCAATATTCGAATAATACCATGGGATAAATCCAGAGCTGAGCATTACTTAGAATTTAATGACCCGGCATATTTGGCAAGTATAGGTGCAAATCCTGACTTCGGTACAGATATTTTAAGATATGGCTACTCTTCTTTGACCACTCCATACTCTACCTATGACTATAATATGAATAGCAAATACCAAGAGTTGAAGAAAAGACAAAAAGTGGTTGGTGGACATGAACCATCTGAATATACTTCAGAAAGAATTATGGTTAAGGTTAGAGATGGTGTTGAAGTTCCTGTCTCTTTGGTGTATAAAAATGGCTTTAAAAAAGACGGAAGCAATCCATTACTTTTATATTCTTATGGATCCTATGGTTCAAGTACTGAAGCCTATTTTTCAAGTACCAGATTAAGCCTTCTGGATAGAGGTTTCGTATATGCAATTGCGCATATTAGAGGAGGACAAGAAATGGGAAGGCATTGGTATGAGGACGGAAAACTTCTAAAAAAGAAAAACACTTTTTACGATTTTATAGACTGTGGTAAATATCTAGTTGAAAATAAATATTCAGCAGAAGATAAATTGATGGCCTATGGTGGTTCAGCTGGAGGCTTATTAATGGGCGCGGTTGTAAATATGGAACCTGATTTATGGAATGGTGTTGTGGCCGCAGTTCCTTTCGTAGATGTTGTCACAACCATGTTGGATGAATCTATTCCGTTAACAACTGGAGAATGGGACGAATGGGGAAATCCAATTCAATCCAAAGAATATTATGATTACATGCTTTCCTATTCACCATACGATAATGTGCAAGAGACTAAATATCCTAATCTTTTGGTTACTACGGGACTGCATGACTCGCAAGTTCAGTATTGGGAGCCCGCGAAATGGGTTGCCAAAATGAGAGATAAAAAACTCGACAGTAATAAATTGTTATTACATACAAATATGGGGGCAGGCCATGGAGGAGCTTCAGGAAGATATGAGCAATTTAGAGAGGTGGCATTAGACTACGCCTTTCTTTTAGATTGTGCAGGTATTTCCGAATAAGTAGAGCAACCTTTGCCCTGGATTATTCGTAAAACTGGGCATGACTGTTTCGAAAGTATTATTGGTATTTTGCCTTGTATTGGCTTACGTAAAAGGTTATTCTCAACAACCTGAGAATGAGTTGCCGCATCTAAGTAATGAAACACTTATGCATCAAGAACCTGAAGAATGCTTATCTCAAAGTTTGATTGTTCCAACGAATCAAAGTGAAAACTTCCTGATTCAAGGTGTGATGTTAAAATGGGAATCCGTGCCTATTACATTTGGATGTCAATTAAGAGGTGGACCAGTTGGTGGTGAAGAAAGAACAAGAGTAGCAGAGGGTTTTGAAATTAACAGATTGTTCTATAGCTATAATGCCATGGAACCTCTTACCGAATATAGATGGAAGGTAAGATGCGCATGTAAGACAGACCCCTTAACCTATGGTCCTTTTTCTGAATATAAACATTTTATAACTCCAAATTTTCTGTTACCATATGATCCAGATCAAGCAGATCAAATAGTCTTGTTTCCGAACCCTACTAATAAAGAGCTAAACCTGCATTATAATATGGAAGTATCGGAAGATGCCACTATAAGCATTTATTCGGTGAATGGAATAAGCGTTAAGACTCTTCCATTGAAGTCAGGCCTTAACTATATAGATACCACCGAATTGGAAAAAGGGTATTACATTATGAGTATCCAATCAAAAAATGAAAGAAGGAAATTATCCTTTGTAAAGTCCTAAGCAATCCAGCTCTCAACCTCATCTAATTGCAAGGCTGGAATATCTAACTTATTCTTTTTTCTATATCCATTAAGCTTTTGATGGATTGCAGTTGGTTTTGTTTCCTTTAGATTATCAATTGAATTAAACCCTGCCTTTATAACATGTTCCGCCCATTTTTCTGGAATTCCAAGTTCTATGAATGCTTGAGGACTTACCTCAGCATCAAATTTCTCAGGCTTCATTTGAGGGAAGAAAAGCACTTCCTGAATAGAGCTATTATTCGTCAATAGCATTACCAATCTATCCATTCCTATTCCCATTCCTGAAGTTGGGGGCATTCCATATTCAAGTGCTCTTAAAAAATCCTGATCAATGAACATTGCCTCATCATCGCCTTTTTCAGAAAGTTTTAGCTGTTCCATAAATCGTTCTCTTTGATCAATAGGATCGTTTAATTCCGAATAGGCATTTGCCAACTCTTTCCCATTAACCATAAGTTCAAAGCGCTCCGTTAGATCTGAGTTATTTCTATGCTCCTTACACAGTGGAGACATTTCCTTAGGATAGTCCGTTATAAAAGTAGGTTGTATGTAGAGAGCTTCACATTTTTCGCCAAAAATCTCATCTATTAACTTCCCCTTACCCATAGTTTCATCCACTTCTATACCATTAGCTTTACACCATGATGCTAACTCTTCTTCACTCTTTCCTGAAATATCAAATCCGGTATGCTCTTTTATTGCATCCGTCATTGTTATTCTTTTAAATGGCCGTTTAAAGTCTATTTCGTTTTCACCCACAAATACTTTGGTATGTCCATGAACATCTAAACAAGCCTTCTCAATCATCTCTTCTGTAAAGTCCATCATCCAGTTATAGTCTTTATAGGCTACATAAATTTCCATAACCGTAAATTCCGGGTTATGTGTTCTATCCATTCCCTCATTTCTGAAATTTCTAGAGAACTCATAAACACCCTCAAATCCACCTACAATGAGTCTTTTTAGATAAAGTTCATTTGCAATTCTTAAGTAAAGAGGAATATCTAAGGCATTATGGTGCGTAACAAAGGGCCTTGCTGAAGCACCACCTGGTATTGGTTGTAGGACTGGTGTGTCCACTTCCAGAAATCCCTTTGAATTAAAAAGCTCCCGGAAGCTATTAAAGATTTTGGTCCTTGCAACAAACGTATTTTTTACTTCATCGTTTACCAGCAAATCCACATAACGCATTCTATATCTCAGTTCAGGATCAACAAAGGCATCGTGAATTTTGCCATCAGAATCCTTCTTTACCATTGGTAAAGGCCTCAAGCTTTTACTGATAATTTCAAAAGATTTAACGAGCACTGAAATTTCTCCAACTTGTGTTTTAAATTGAATACCTTCAAGGCGAATAAAATCACCTATATCCAATAATTTTTTGAAAACGTCATTGTATTTACTTTTATCCTCTCCCTCACAGATTTCATCTCTATTAAAATAGACTTGTAAACGGCCGGTGGCATCCATTATTTCAGCAAAAGAAGCCTTGCCCATTATTCTTCTGGACATGATTCTACCTGCCATTTTTACTTCTTTTCCTTCAGTGAAATTTTCTTTTACATCCTCGCATTTATGCGTGATTTCTACCAAATCGGCAGGGTAAGCATTTACACCTAAATCATTAAGCTTCTTTAAAGCTTCTCTTCTAACTAATTCTTGTTCAGACAGAATCATTTAATATTTGATTTTTACAAGGGTAAAGATAGTTGAATAGCTTTATTTAAAATATTTTGCAAAAATTAATCTTTAGGTACCTTTGTAGCTCGGGAACTATTTTTTTAAGAAAACAAATGAAAGATTATATAGAATCGTTTCCAGAGCATTTACTGAATTCTCTGGAGATATGTGGTGAAGTGCGCTTTAAGCCACATCGAAAGCAAATCAGGAATATAGTTATCGCTGGGCTAGGTGGATCTGGAATAGGCGGAAAAATAGTTTCTGATATTCTTGCAGATAAATCTGAAATCCCCATTCAGGTTTACAATGACTATGATATTCCTGCTTACATTAACAAGAGAACCTTATTTATTGCATGCTCCTATTCTGGGAATACAGAAGAAACAATAAATGCTATTGGTCAAGCCATTAAGAAAGATGCAGAGGTAGCTGTGCTTACCAGTGGTGGGTTTTTGGAGAGAATTGCTATCGAAAAAGATTTAAACCACATAGTTATTCCTAGTGGTTTTCCTCCAAGAGCTGCATTTGGCTTAAGTTCAGTTGCTATTTTTTATATTCTTTACAAGTACGTTTTAACTAGAGGTGTTTTTATTGCTGATATTGAATCTATAGCACAATATTTACAGGATAATCAAAGCCAAATTGCTAAAATGGCAGAAGCCTTGGCTGCTGAATTAAAAGGAACAATTCCAATTATCTACTCAGATGCAAAGTATGAAGGAACTGCTATTCGTTTTAGACAGCAGATAAACGAAAATGCTAAAATGCTTTGTTGGCATCATGTATTTCCAGAAATGAACCACAACGAATTAGTAGGCTGGGCTGGTGGCTCAGATCAATTTTCTGCTCTGCTCCTTAGAACTCCTGACATGCACGATAGAACCAGAATAAGAATGGATTTAAGCAAGACCATTTTTGAGAAATACACCAATAAGATTTTTGATATTCCAGCTCAGGGGGAGACTATGTTGCAACGTGCGTTTTATCTTATTCATCTGGGAGATTGGCTCTCTTATTATTTGTCAGTAGAGAATAATGTAGATCCAATAGAAATAGAAGCAATTAATTTCTTGAAAGGCGAATTGGCAAAAGTAGAAGACTAAATGCCGGAAGCACATTTTAAAGATTTAGGCTACATAGACTATAAAGAATGTTGGGATCTGCAAGAACAGATTCATCAGAAACAAGTACAGCAAAAAATTTCGAATAGGAAGGAAAAGACAAACGCTTCAATTGAGAATCATCTCCTTTTTTGCGAGCATCCGCACGTTTATACTTTAGGTAAGAGTGGAGAGTTTGAAAACTTGAAAGTGAGCATAAATGATCTCGAATCCATTCAGGCAAAGTACTATCACATAAATAGGGGTGGAGATATTACCTACCATGGTCCGGGTCAAATAGTTGCATACCCAATCATTGATCTGGAACAGTTTTTTACTGACCTTCACAAATATCTTAGGTGTTTAGAAGAAGCAGTTATTCTTACGCTCGCAGAGTACAAGATTGAAGCGGGAAGATTTGATGGATATACAGGTGTCTGGCTTGATGCGGATAATGAACGTGCACGTAAGATTTGTGCTATTGGGGTTAAGGTTAGCCGTTGGATTACCCTGCATGGTTTAGCTTTCAACGTGAATACAGACTTATCCTATTTCAATCATATTGTTCCATGCGCAATTGAAGATAAAGCCGTAACTTCTCTACAAGAGGAATTGGGTAGAGAAATAAATATGGATGAGGTAAAAGCCATTTTAAAAGTAAATTTGGCTAACGTTTTTGATATAGACTATATCGAATGAAAGCAATAAAAAAGATTCTATTTGGGCTCATTATATTTCTATTAGCTGCAATAATGGGGCTCTATGTGAGTGGTAACAAACATGTTCTATTTGCGGTAGCAAATACCTATTTAAAGGGAGAAACCGGTCCGTCTATTGATGAGCATGAAATTTTCAATAATCGAATCATTAAGGCAGGTGAAAAGCAAAAGTGGGAAGAAGACCAAAGATCATTAAAAGATGCTGAAATAAAGTATCATGAACAATATGAGTCTGTGGCATTTTTAGCTCTTCAGAATGGTAAAATAATAGCGGAAAACTATTGGGAGGATTTCAATGAAAACAGTATTTCCAATTCCTTTTCCATGTCCAAATCTATTATTGGATTACTGGTAGGAATAGCCATTGATGAAGGGGAAATAGAATCTGTATATGATAAGGTCTCTGATTATATTCCAGAGCTTAAAGGCACTGATAAAGAAGATATTCAAGTCTATCATTTGCTGACAATGAGCAGTGGAATTGATTTTGGGGAATCTTATACCAATCCATTTGGCTTTCAGGCTAAGACCTATTACGGAGAAGATCTTTTTAAATCCACATTGGAATATCTGCTTATTAAGGAACCAGGAACCGAACATTTGTACCAGGGAGGAAATACCCTTCTCTTAGCCAAGCTAATTGAAAATGCTGTGGGAATGTCCGTCTCTGAGTACACCGAACAAATGGTTTGGAAAAAAGTAGGAGCAGCAAATAATGCAATTTGGAATTTAGATGAAGAAAACGGATTTGAAAAAGCTTCCTGTTGTTACTATGCAAGTGCAAGAGATTTTGCCAGGTTGGGTCAGCTATATTTATGTCAGGGAAACTGGAAAGGTCAACAAATTGTCTCATCTTCCTGGATAGATGACAGTATAAAACCAGTTAATATTCCAGACCCAGAAGGAGTGCCAGCGCAAAATTACGGATATCAATGGTGGCTGTATTCTCATAATGGAATCGATACCTATTCTATGCGCGGAATGCAAGGACAATATGTAATTGTTGTACCGGACAAAGAATTGGTTATTGTACGTTTAGGCCGCAATAGACCGGATAAACCCCAAAATAAAGAACGCCTAGATTTCGTTAAATACCTAGAAATGGGCTTGGAATTGCTTGAAAATTAGATTTTTAAGAAAATCACTCAAAAAAAGACGGTCCGACTTTACCCAATGGTATGATTTTCGTATCTTTTATATAGATTTTGAGAGAAATAAAGAAAATATTTGGCCCTAAAGTGGAAAATGTAGCCATGGCCTTGGTTAAAGAGTTGAATGAACTCAATCAGGCTGAATGGTTTGTTTATTTGATTAATTTCCAGGATAAGCCCTTAGAGAATGTTCTAATAGCTTCAAGTGGCTATGGGAAGAAGGATGGAAAGCATGTGAAAACTTCTACTTTAAGATATTTCTACGAAGAAATTGCACCCAATTCTTATACTAAAGTAGAACCCGTTTTAGAAGATGTTTTAGAGCTATCCAATCAATATTGGGTGAGCTTCTATCAAGCGAAAGAAATATATGACAGCAAATATATTTTTCTAGCGCATACCGTTGAAGAACAATTCTTTACACAAATCCCTTATCTAGAAAAAAAGGGAATCTTGATTCGAGCTTAGATTTAACTTTTCAGGTGTTTTTTCGTATACTTAGCTTTATTCTTTCTTCTTTTAGACCCTATGAATAAAGGGTTAAAAGAAGTTTTCGTATATAACCAAAACAATTCTATGAGAAAACTAACACTTTTGTTTAGTTCTTTTTTAGGCTCAATCACTGGCCTTTTTTCACAAGATATTTCACCATTTATTGAAGTACCTGATTCATTGAATCCTTTCTTGAATGTTGAGCCAAATCGCTTGGTAATTGGAGATATTACTGGTGATGGAAACGATGACATCATATTTTATGACAGTAATTTGGGTGACTTTCGTCACTTTGTTGATTCTGGTAATGGACAAGTTCAGGAAGTCAATCCCGTAAATTCTCCGATTTCACCATTATTTGAAGCCGTTTTAGATTTTTTTCAATCACCTGTATCGCTGCCTTTAACCGATTTGTTTTTTGCTGATGTGGATAGTGATGGAGATTCTGATGTGGTTTTTGAGATTTACAATGGTTCTCAGGGTTGTGACAAGTATAATTATGTTCAAGGTCTATTAATATTTGAAAATAATGGAAATGGAGCATTCAATACAAATCCGGGCGAAGAGATAGTATTATTTTCGGAGTGCGCAAGCAGATTGCGTGTTCGATTTATTGATGTAGATAATGACGGTGACTTTGACATATTACAGGAAACTGGAGTATATTTCTATGACAAATATTATCCTTCATTCGAAATCGACTATGAATTACATAATTTCAATGCATTAAGTGAAGAGTTTGAAAATGCAGGAGAGGTAGAAGGAGCTGCCTTTATTGGAGAAATTTATGATATTAACAATGATGGTTTTGATGACATAGTTACTCGAAATGAAATTCGTTTGAATACTGGTTCAGATTTGAACCTAGATCAATTACCAGATTTAAGTATTGCCGATGAAATATTTCCTTTTAACCTAAACAGTTCTGAATTTAATAATTTCCTATTTGGACTTGGGAATTTTGATAATGATCAATTCATTGAAATTGTAGCTTGGTCCAGTAATCTCGGTAAATGGAGATTATTCTCACAAAACTGTGCTTTAGCTGATGGAACCTCTTGTAATATAGAGGAAGACTGCATAGTAAATGGCACTTTGCAAGATTGTAATTGTATAGGAGAAATATCGCCAGACTCAGATGGAGATGGATTCTGTGATGCAATTGATCAATGTCCAGGTGCAGACGATAATATAGATAGTGATCAGGACGGTATACCTGATTGTATAGACCAAACAAATGGAGATTGCACACTAAACGAACCATGCGATGATGGAGATGCTTGCACATTATTTGAAAGTCTAGATGAAAATTGTAATTGTGTGGGAGAACCATTTTTCCCAGATTCAGATGGCGATGGCATTTGTAATCCAGAGGATATTTGTCCTGGCCAAAACGATAATATTGATAACAACCAAAACGGCATCCCAGACTGCTTGGAAATTCAAAACGGTGCAGATTTCGAAGAATATGGAGAAGATGTACCAACGGGCATTGATGAGCAGATAGAATTACAAAGACAAATTCAAATCTTCCCCAACCCAAGCTCTGGTATCTTCACCATCCAAAGCCATTTGAAGATTGAAGACATAAGGCTATTCACTAATCTAGGAAAAGAAATTCCGCTATTCATTACCGACCAAAAACAAATTGACCTAGGTCTTTTTTCAAATGGTATTTACATTATAGAATTAAGAACAGAAGCTGGAATTCTTCGAAAGAAAATAGCCAAACAATAATTTGGGAATCTTTATTATTGATCACTTAGCGTCAGAATGACATTTATTTGTATTTTCAGGCACTAAACTAAATTTTTATGTTTAAAAAGCTCTACTTGCTTGCAGGTTCAATTATTGCCGCTTGCACCTCTCTAATAGGACAAATTGCAGACTTTATAGAATTATCTGATGCTGAAAATCCATTATCAGAAGTCGCAGATGATATGCAAGTTCACCTAGCAGATTTGGATGATGACGGTTTTGAAGAAGTAATCATGCATACTACAGACATGAGCTCTATGCGTTATTTCCAAAATGATGGTACCGGAACTCTTTCAGAATTGGACCCATTAGCTAACCCCTTAAGTGCAATTTTATTAGAAGGATCCTTGGAAAATGGGGATAATAAACGTTTTGAATTTGCAGATTTCGACAATGATGGAGATACAGACGTAGCAGTTTTCTCTCAAAAATATTATAATGATGGTTCGGTTTTATTGTTTGAAAACGATGGTGCTCAGAACTATACGGAAATACCAGATGCATTAATGCTTCCGGGAACGCTCTCCAATGGTCAATTCACAGATATAGACGGTGATGGAGATTTGGATTGTGTTACAAGCAACTTTATTTATGATGATGACTCAAAACTTTGGAATGCATACAATCAAGTTGCTGAGTTTGATGATGTAACAGGCACCTTTGGCGATTTTTCAGATTTCCCAAATTTGGTTGGTGATAGAATCAATTTCATAGATATAGATGAAGATGGCGATGAGGATAGTTTCTCTGGGCTTTCAGGAATGATACAATGGCAAGAAAAATTAATGCCAAGTATGTTCAGTGCAGAGGCTATAAGTATAGTGCCTCAAATGCAAGACGCCAACTCTGTTTTCTTTATGGATGTTGGGGATTTGGATAGCGATGGAATTTTGGAAATGGTGGTGTATGACCCCGGAATTGCCAAAATGCGCATGTACCGACAAACCTGCGCAGATCCACCAGGTACTGCTTGCGATGATGGAGACGATTGTACCACAAATGACACGCTAGATGCGGATTGTAATTGTATTGGAATCTTCCAAGATGCAGATAATGATGGAGTCTGTGATGCAGAGGACCAAACCAATGGAGATTGTACATTAGGAGCCTCTTGCGATGATGGCGATGATTGTACAGTAGATGACGTATTCGATGCGGATTGCAATTGTGCAGGAGTTGAATCCGGAGACTCCGATAATGACGGAATCTGTGATGCATTGGATGAAACGAATGGAGACTGTACATTAGGAGCCTCTTGCGATGATGGCGATGATTGTACTACTGATGACGCATTAGACGCAGATTGTAATTGTGTTGGGATATTTCAAGATTCAGATAATGATGGAGTCTGCGATGCTTTAGATGACACCAATGGAGATTGTGTTTTAGGAGCTGTATGCGATGATGGCGATGACTGTACTTCAGCTGGATTTTTAGATAGCGACTGCCAGTGCATTACGGAATTTTTAGATGAAGACGAAGATGGAGTTTGTGATGCAGAAGATGAGTGCCCTGGATTGGATGATTCGGAATTGGCAAATGTTGGAGATGCCGATATGGATGGTGATGTTGATTGCGATGATCTTTTGGTAAGTGTAGATGAAATCTTGGCAAGTCAATTTAATATATATCCAAATCCAACCAATGGATTATTAAGGCTGGAAACGGATCTTAGAA
This sequence comes from uncultured Flavobacteriales bacterium, assembly GCA_964609215.1. Lineage (GTDB taxonomy): Bacteria > Bacteroidota > Bacteroidia > Flavobacteriales_D > JABDKJ01 > JABDKJ01. The sequence goes on along the minus strand of CAZSQZ010000002.1, from coordinate 392,179 downwards.
TTCAAGAAATACTGTTGTACTCTGCTATGGGACAAGTTATTGCCGAAATCGATAATGATAGCCAGCAAGTAGATTTGCAGTCCTATGCACAAGGTGTTTATTTCATTGAAATTAGAACCGAAGAAGGAACACTGAGGAAAAGAATTATTTTGCAGAAATAAGCGTATGTTCATGGAAAATTAATCCATGTTACAAGATATATTTCTAAATAATGTCATTTTCTTAGATATAGAGACTGTTCCAACTACTTATCGGTATGAAGATTTAAATGACAAGGAAAAGTACTTGTGGAATGGCAAAACACAATGGATTCAGAAAAGGGAGGAAATAAGCCCGGAAGAATCTTACACCAAAGCAGGTATTTATGCTGAATTTGCCAAAGTAATCTGTGTTAGCTGCGGTTTTTTCTTTGATCATGAAGGGCAAACCAAATTCAGAATAAAATCATTTCAAGGTCACGATGAAGCTAAATTATTATCTGAGCTGATTGCTTTATTGAATAAACTACACAAATTGGAAGAGTACGTTTTGTGCGCACATAACGGAAAAGAGTTTGACTTCCCTTTCTTAAGTCGTAGAATACTTATAAACGAACTTGATCTTCCTTATGCTTTGGATATTGCTGGGAAAAAACCCTGGGAAATAAGGCACTTAGACACAATGGAGCTATGGAAGTTTGGAGACTATAAACACTATACCTCCGTAGACTTACTGGCACATGTTTTAGGAATTCCCTCACCGAAAAATGACATAACAGGAGCGGATGTTTCTAGAGTTTATTATGAGGAAAAAGACCTTCTTAAAATTGTCCGTTATTGTGAAGGAGATGTCATCACCATAGCTAGATTATTACAAAAGTTCAAGGGCTATAAGCCCATTGAAGATTCAGATATCGTCCAAGTAAAAGAGACAGTCTTGGAAAATTAGATGCATTATGAGAAGTTTAATTCTCTAAAGCATGGAAATTGTTGGCAAAAATATACCCTAAATTAACCTTTAGATAAGTTTAGGCAATTACCTTTGTGTCAATCCTAAAAGACACAGTTATGAGAAAACTTTACACTTTGGCTATATGCCTTATCCTATTTACTGTAGGAAATACACAAGTTCGATTTACATCGGTCGACTTACCAAGTAATGAAATTACTTTGAAAAATTTTGGAACTACTATGGAGGACGTAAGTGACCTTCGTTTGTGTTCCCTATTTGATTATGATGCCTTGAATGCCGCTGATGTTACTATCGTTAGTGGAGATTTGATGCTAACGCCTGGAGAATCAGTAACCCTTGCTTGGAACAGTTCAGGAATGGACATTTCAGGAGCAGATTTAGGTTTATATACTGCCAGTGGCTCCTTTGCTTCTGCTGCAAATATGCTTGATTTTGTTCAATGGGGTTCTGGAGGAAATGGTAGAGAGGGTGTTGCAGTCTCTGCAGGCCTTTGGTTAGCGGGAGAATTTATATCAACAGCTCCACCTTATTTTTTTAGTGGTGACGCTGCTGACGTTGGACTTTTATTTTGGAGTAGCAATCCACCTTCAACTACCGGTCCTTGTTCAGATTTGTTCTTCTCTGAGTACATAGAAGGAAGCGGAAATAACAAAGCTATTGAAATCTACAATCCTACAGGAGCTGCGATTGATTTATCCGATTATCAAATTCAAAGGTTTTCTAATGGGGGAGTGGTTCCTGGAGGCACATTCAGTTGGGATCCAGGTACAATGCTCAATGATGATGATGTTTGGCTTTCAGTAAACGGTTCAGCTGATGCTGCATTGCTTGCTGTGGCAGATGAAGACACTTCAAGTATAACATTCTTTAATGGAGATGATGCTATGGTTCTCTATAAGATAAGTACAGGAGACACTTTAGATATTATTGGAATAGTTGGAAATGACCCAGGTGCGAACTGGCCAGTAGGGGCAGGTTCAACTGCGAATAATACCCTAGTAAGAATGCCAAGTGTTCAGGAGGGAACAACGGATTGGTCGCTCAGTGCTACTCAATGGAATGTTTTAGCACAAAACGATTTTTCCAATGCAGGCATGCATACAATGATTCCTTGTGGTGTTGCGACCCCCTTTTTAAATTTTGCTTCTGGTACTTTGGATGTTGAGGAAAATGCTGGTACTTTGAATATAGGAGTTGGTCTTTCCAATTCCAACGGAACAGCTGTAGACGTTGATGTGACATATCTTGGAGGAACAGCTACTAATGTTGATGACTTCATGCATACCTTACCTACTACACTTTCTTTTTCCGGTGCTATGGATGAGAGTATGACTTTCTCAATAGACATTGTAGATGATGCAGATGTGGAAGGCGCAGAAACAATTATTCTGGCACTAGCCAATGCTACTGGTGGTGCAGTTACAGATGTGGATACCCTAACTATTACTATTGGAGCAAGTGATGCTGGAATACCTACCTATCCCATTGGAGATATCAATAATGTTGATCTTGTAGGAGTAGCAGATTCAATTGGTGTAGAATGCAAGATTGTTGGAACTGTATATGGAGTAAACTTGAGACCAGGTGGTTTACAATTTACTATGCATGATGGTACTGGTGGAATAGGTGTTTTCAATGGTACTGGAGATTTGGGTTATACAGTACAGGAGGGAGATGAAATTAGAATGATAGGAAGTATTTCTCAATTTAGTGGACTAACACAAATGAACCCAGATTCAATAGTATTTATTTCAGCGGGTAATCCTTTAAATGACCCTATTGTGATAACCGTTCAAGGTGAGTCTGATGAATCTGAGTTGGTCAGATTAGAATGTGTTTCTCTTGATGATCCAAGTCAATGGTCGCCTGGTGGAGCGGGCTTTAATGTGGATGTTTCTAACGCAAATGGAAGCTACGTTTTAAGAATAGATGCGGATGTCGATTTGTTCAACGCACCTGCACCAACAGGATTGTTCACTGTCACAGGTATCGGAGGACAATTTGATAATTCCTCACCATTTGATTCTGGATATCAAATTTTACCAAGATATGTGGCAGATATAAATGAAAATGATGCAGCTTGTGTTGAGCCTCCATCTAACGATGCTTGCGCAGGAGCTATCGATATTTCTGATTTATTTGTAATCGCTACTCCTACAGAATCACAGATATTTACTAACGTAGGAGCAACAGTCCAAGCAATAGATCCAATCGTGGGTTGGGAGTGCTTTGGAGAACCTGATGGTGGCGGTGATACTCCTTCTTTAGAAAATAATGTATGGTTTACATTTAATATTGATCAATGTGGAATTCCATTAATTACAGAGCTTATTACCACTGATTGTAACGGAACTGTTACAGATTACATAGATGATGGTGATACGCAAATTGCTCTTTATTCTGGAGACTGCGGTAATTTTGTCCCAGTAGCTTGTAATGAGGATTCACCCAATGCTACGAATGGAAATTTCTTTGCTGGGTTAAACGATGTGGCACTTCAACCAAATACAGATTATTATTTAATGATTGATGGGTTTAGTTTCAATGGTGCAAATTCTGATGGAGAGTTTTGTATTCAAGTATTATTTGATTGTGGATTCGGAATAAATGAATTGTCAGGATTTGAAATAAAAGCCTTTCCTAACCCGGGAAATGGAGAACTAATCATTGAAACAGAAGCCAACATTAGCAATATTCAAATATTCAATGCATTGGGCCAAGAAGTGGCATTCACTTCTCAAAAGAGTTTTGGAAAAGTGAATATTGACATGAACAACAATGAAGCTGGTATATACCAAATTGTTGTTCAAAGTGAAGAAGCAAGTGCAACATTGCAATATGTATTGGCAAAATAAATACGCCCTTCGAGAGCCTCAGGGCTCAATTTGGCGATTCAATAAATAGAATTCTTAAGGCTCTTTGGAAACAAAGGGCCTTTTTGCTTTAAGTATTTTATCTAAGACCGGTAGACCATGTACTGCCTCTGGAAGTGGTTATTCCTTGAGGCTTACTAAAAGTAGTATAGAGGTTCTCTAAAGTAGTTGTACCCTGAGGCTCACAGAAGTGGTGGTGCCCTGAGGTTCACAGAAGTGGTGGTGCCTAGAGGCTCACAGAAGTGGTGGTACCCTAAGGCTCACAGAAGTGGTGATACCCTGAGGCTCTCGAAGGGTACTTACCCAAACAAACCCCTAAACACCTGATCTATAGCCGCGGCCTTTTGAATTTCTATTTGATAGTTGGAAGGATCAACTCCCTTATTATACGATGAAATATAGATTTTTTTAAAGCCTAATTTCTCCGCTTCTTGAATACGTTGTTCAACCCTTGCAACAGATCTGATCTCACCACTTAACCCTATCTCTGCAGCAAAGCAAAAGCTGGAATCTACTTCAATATCCATATAAGATGAAAGAATAGAAATCGCCACAGCTAAATCAATAGAAGGATCATCTATTCGTATTCCACCAGCCAAATTGAGGAAAACATCCTTTTGTCCCAGTTTGAATCCGCAACGCTTTTCTAAAACGGCAAGAAGCATATTCAATCTTCGTAAATCAAAACCGGTAGCACTTCGCTGAGGGTTTCCATACACTGCTGAACTAACCAAGGCTTGCACTTCTATGAGTAGAGGTCGGATACCTTCAACAGTAGCTGCAATGGCAACACCACTTAAGCCCTCTTCTCTGTCATTAATTAATATTTCACTGGGGTTTGCTACTTCTCTCAATCCACTTTCCCTCATTTCATAGATACCCAATTCGTGGGTAGAGCCAAATCGATTTTTGGTGGTTCTCAAGAGTCTATAAACATAGTTTCTATCTCCTTCAAATTGAAGAACAGCATCTACCATATGTTCCAGTACTTTTGGACCAGCTAGTGTGCCCTCTTTTGTAATATGACCAATTATAATAACCGGAATGTTAGATGTCTTGGCCATTTTCATCAGCTCACCAGCGCAAGTTCTTATTTGAGAAATGCTTCCTGGAGCAGAATCTATATAAGGAGAATGTAAGGTTTGAATAGAATCAATAACAATAACATCTGGTTGAACTTGATCCAGAAAACCAAAGATTTTTTGAGTAGAAGTTTCAGCCAATAAATAACATTCCTTATTCTCTATTCCAATTCTTTCGGCTCGCATTTTTATCTGTTGTTCGCTCTCTTCTCCAGAGATATAGAGAAATTTCATTCCCTTAGACTTCAAAGCGATTTGCAAGGACAAAGTAGATTTACCAATACCAGGTTCGCCACCCAGAAGAACCAAAGCCCCCTTCACCATTCCTCCACCTAAAACTCTATTAAGTTCTAAATCCGAAAAAACAAGTCTTTCTTCTTTTGAAGAAGTTACTTCGTTAATATGGATAGGTGTAGCCTTCTTTTTTGAAGTATATGAACTTTCAGTTGCTTTAGTAGCTTTTTCTAAAACCTCTTCAGTAAAGGTATTCCATTCATTGCAGCTAGGACATTTACCCAGCCACTTGGGAGCTTCATGCCCACAATTTTTACAGAAAAAAGCAACTTTGGTCTTAGCCATTCTTTATGCGTTCAATGATTGATGTAGTTGAGTATCCTTCTAATAAATCAACGGTTTTTACTTGTCCTCCCTCTTGCTTAACGATATCCGACCCTACAATATAATCTTTCGCATTAGGATCGGTTTCATAAGCACTATAATCACTTCCTTTTACCAAGACATCCGGCATAATTGCCTTTATCAAATTATAAGGAGTATCATCAGAAAATAAAATAATCCGATCTACAAAAGATAGACAAGCAAGTACATAAGCTCTGGCTTTTTCATCATTAATGGGACGATCATCCCCTTTTCCTAAGCCTTTTACAGAAGCATCATTATTTATTCCTACTACCAATCTATCTCCAAGCTTAGCCGCATCTTCCAAATAAGCACAATGACCAAAATGTAAAAGGTCAAAAACACCATTGGTAAACACAACTATTTCTCCCTTACCTTTCCAGTATTCCACGTCCATTTCCAATGCTGGAAGACGCACAATTTTAGACTCAGACATTTTTCTTTTTGTATTGAAGTGAAATTAGAGATAAAATCCCAAGAATTATAATTAAAACAGTTTGCGGTATCCATATAAGCCAACCTAAAGCATAACCATCTAGATTGATCAAATTTTCTGCACTTGGTCCAAGGTATAAGGTAATAGCTATTCCAACCAATATAGGATAAACACCTAAACCTCCTTGAACCAACACAATTCCAGTTGCACCAGCAACAAATCCGGTAAGCATAGATTCTATTGGCAAATCTTGTGTTGCTTCTAATGCCGGATAGCATATGCCAAACATGGCAAGATACATTGCCCAAATAAATAAGGTATGACCAATATACTGCCACCTTTTTTTAAGTGTGAAAATGGTTTTTAATCCTTCCCACATTCCAAACAAAATGGTCTTTATTTTTTCTCTCAGTTTTGTATTAAAGATGGAATAAATAATCGCTAGCAAAACTAGTCCTACCAGAACATAAAAAACGTAACTGAACCAGTGCGTGCTTCCAGGACTAATTTGATCCTTTACCTGTTCCAATAAACGCTGAAAGGCATCTACCTTATCACTAAGGAAAAACAAAGTGACAAGGAAAATACAACCTAGCATAAAAAGATCGACTACCCTTTCTGCTACTATGGTCCCAAAGGAGCGTTCAAATGAAATATCCTCATTCTTAGCAAGAAAACCAGCTCTAGCAGGTTCTCCCGCTCTGGGAGCCAGTAAATTGATAAAATAACCAGCCATTATTGCATTATAGCTGTTCCACATGGATATTTTTTTACCAAAAGGTTCAAACATATATTTCCAGCGGATGGCTCTTGAAAGATGGGCTAAAAAACCTAATAAGAATGAAAGTAATAGATAGAGGTAATTGGCTTGTAAAAGAGAATTTTGAAGATCATATAATTCCCTTGGGTTTAGCTGATTTAACATGAACCAAATCAGGAAAACACCTAGGCCAAGTGGTACTAAAATTTTTAGAAATGAAAGAACTCTTTTCATGTATTAAATCATGAGTATTCTTTTCTTATGCATAGCAAAAGTCTACTCCAAAAGATTGGTTTCCTCATTAGGGAAAATCATTTTTGGTGCATACTCCTTAGCTTCTTCAATAGTCATATAACCATAAGCAATAATAATGACCTTATCTCCCAGAGCTGTTCTTCTTGCTGCGGGGCCATTCAAACAAATAGTTCCACTTCCTCTTTTGCCCTTAATAACATAGGTCTCTATTCGTTCTCCATTATTTAAGTTCACAATTTGAACTCTTTCACCTTCAATAATTCCAGACGCATCAATTAAATCTTCATCAATGGTAATACTTCCAATATAATTTAACTCTGCTTGCGTAACGGTAACACGGTGAATCTTTGCTCTAACTACTTGTAATTGCATGAGGCAAAAGTAATTATTTTGGTCTATAGACAATAGGTGTATTATCTATCAGTCTGATTTCTCCAAATCTAGCCACAATAAATACTCTTGTAGGCTTATTTTTGAGCCAGGAAGAAATGCTCTTAAGGTCTTCTTCTTTGGCAATTTCTATGTATTCGACATTTACTCCTTTGCGCTTTAAGAAATCCTTAGCCCATTTTTTAATTTTAGCAGGACTAAGCTCTTTCCTGTTTTTTGAAATTTTTTGAAGGGTTTCATGGAGAATTGGAGCCATTTCACGGTGCTCAGGTTTCAAAAGCCGATTTCTAGAACTCATGGCCAAACCATCTTTTTCCCGAATGATTGGACAAGGAACTATTTTAATATTCAACTTTGCTTTTTTTACCATAAACTGTAGAATGCTCAATTGCTGAAAATCCTTTTCTCCGAAAAAAGCAAAATTGGGCTTTATAATAGAGAAAAGTCGATGAACGACCTCAACCACGCCAGCGAAATGACCGGGTCTATTCGCACCTTCCATGACTTTTGCCAGAGAACCTAGCCTAAGAGTATATTTTTTATGATTTTTTGGATAAATCTCTTGTACCGAAGGGATAAATAAAAAATGACAGCCATTTTTCTTTAATAATTTCACATCATCTTTTAATGGTCTTGGGTATCTCTCAAAATCGGCTTTTTCGTTAAATTGGGTAGGATTCACAAATATGCTACACACCACAAAATCGGACAGTTTTAAGGCTTTGCTAATCAGAGACATATGTCCTTGGTGAAGTGCTCCAAGTGTAGGAACAAAACCTACTGTTTTGCCCTTTTTTTGTAGTTCATCCAGTCTTTGCTGTAATTGGTCATTTTTTTCAATAAGTTCAAGCATAAGCGCATAAATACTATAAACAAAGCTAAGCTAACAGGCCAAAAAATCGATTTAATTTTTATATTTTTGTAATCCTTTTTTAATATTGAATAACAAAGCATGGAAAATTCAAAAATACTATATATATCACAAGAGATTACCCCATTCTTACCTTCTGGCGAAATTTCTGAAATAGCAAGACAATTGCCTCAGCATATGCATGAGAACGGAAATGAGATAAGAGTGTTTATGCCTCGATTTGGATGTATAAATGAAAGAAGGCACCAATTACACGAAGTAATACGTCTTTCTGGAATGAACTTAGTAATCGATGATGCAGACCATCCATTAATTATAAAAGTTGCTTCTATACCTGCTGCTAGAATGCAGGTTTACTTTATTGATAATGAAGAATTTTTTCAAAGAAAAGCCGTTCTTACAGATGAGAAAGGAAAGTTCTTTAAAGATAATGATGAGCGTTCAATATTCTTTTGTAAAGGAGTGTTGGAAACGGTAAAGAAATTAGGCTGGAAGCCAGACATCGTTCACTGTCACGGTTGGATGACTGCAATGGTTCCATTCTTTATTAAGAATCTTTATCATGAAGATCCGCATTTTGCAGATTCAAAATTGATTTATTCCGCTTATGACAATGGTTTTGAAAAGCCTTTAGATAAAAAGCTTTTAGGTAAATACGAGTATGATGGTATAGAAACATCACAAGTTCAATATCTTAAAGATGCGACTTTTGCAAATATCAATAAGTTGGCTTTTGATTACACAGATGCAATTGTTTATGGAAGCAAAAATTTGCCAAAAGATGTTATAAAACTGGCAAAAGCCTCAGGAAAGCCTATTTTAGAGTATCAAAATGAAGAACAGTACAGAGATGCTAACAAAGATTTCTACGAACAGGTTTTTAACGAATCTTCCGTTCTCGCTTAACAATTATCTAAATATTGCCTGAATGAATTATAGAGAATTGCGGCCCGTAAAGGCCGCTATCTTTTTTTGCTGCTTTGTGTTTTTAGTATTTGCATGCAGAAAGCCAGATAATGGAATTGGTGGTGAAATCTTGCCTGAAGACGATATTTTAAATCTATTCTTTACTGACACAATAAGTGTTATTGCTTTCAATAGCAATGAACCTGATTCCGTTAGAACTAGCGCAGTTGCTACAGGCTTAATAGGTAGTTATATAGATCCTACAGTTGGGCAACACAGCTCCGAAATGTATTTCCAACTTCGTTTACCAGCATCTAATGTTTCTTTTGAACAAGATGCTGGAACTAGCTTGAAATTGGACTCCGTAGTTCTCTCATTAGATTATACGGGGACATTTATTGGCGAGTTAAACCCGATGACCTTTGAAGTATTTCAAATAGCAGAAGATCTATTTTTAGATTCTATCTATTATTCCAATAGCACCTTTGAAACCTTACCCGAGAATTTGGTGGATCCTGAAAGAGCGGAAATAACACCTTCTCCTTCTTTACCGACCATCCTCCTGGATAGTGCCATGGTTGAAAATAGATTGAGAATACACTTGGATACAGCTTGGGCTTCTATGTTTTTGGATCCAATTAACACAGTTAATCTAGAGACTTCAGATTCTTTTACGGAATGGTTCAAAGGCCTTCATGTAAGAACGGAAACAGGGGATGGTGCAATTTTAAATGTAGATCTAACTGCGTTTATATCTTCATTGGATTTACATTATCAAACAATATCCCCAGACACCACCGTAAATAATACTTTTAGTTTTTTGATTAACGATAATTCCCAAAGAGTCAATCATTTTAATCATGATTATAGCACCTCAGTTGTAGATTATTATTTGAATGACTCGGTTCTTGGTCAACAAAGGTTATTTATTCAAGCCGCTGCTGGTGAAAGTGTTGAGCTAGATTTCCCCTTTATAGATGCTTGGAAGGACTCTACCAACATTGCAATTAATAATGCCGAACTGGTATTTCCAATTGAAGATGTGAAAAGTGGATTTTTATTACCTCCAAGAATATTTGCTGTTAGATTCGATGAAGAAGGTGAAGAGGCTTCTACCCCAGATCAGTTTCAAGGAGATAGCCATATAGATGGGTTTCTCGACCTGGAAGATCAGGAATATCGTGTTAATATCACCCGATATTTACAACAGGTAATTACGGGAGAGATTGAAAATAGAGGCTTACGCATAAGGCCAAGTTTTAACGCTTCTTCTTTTAATAGTGTTTCTATTTTTGGTTTCGAGAACCCTGAAAAAAGGGCTAAATTGGTCTTTACATATACTAAATTTTAATCGCAATGTGTGGAATCGTTGGATACCTTGGCCCTAATCAGGCTTGCCCTATTCTTGTTAAAGGACTAAAAAGGTTAGAATATAGAGGCTATGATAGTGCTGGTGTAGCATTACTGGATGATGAAGACAAACTTAATGTTGTAAAGTGCCAAGGTAAGGTAGCTGGTTTAGAAGCTAAGCTTGAAATGGGCTCGGCAACTGGCCAGATCGGAATTGGTCATACTAGGTGGGCTACCCATGGTGCACCAAATGACATAAATGCACATCCACATGTTTCTCAGAATGGCAAGCTTGCCATCATTCATAATGGTATTATTGAGAATTATGCTCCCTTAAAACAAGAACTTATTAATAGAGGCCATGTATTTAAGTCGGAAACAGACACAGAGGTTCTTATACACCTCATAGAAGATATTCAACAAAAAGAAAATTTAAACCTTGCTGATGCTGTTAGAGTTGCTTTAAACGAGGTTGTTGGAGCCTATGCTATCGCCATTGTAAATGCAGATAACCCGAATCAGTTGATAGCAGCAAAAATGGGTTCTCCTTTGGTTATTGGTGTGAATGATGTGAATGAATATTTTGTCGCCTCAGATGCTACACCAATCATAGAGTATACTAAAAATGTGGTGTATCTGGATGATGGTGAAATTGCCGTTATTAATAGAGGGGAAGAGTTGAGTATTAGAACCATAAAGAACCAAGAGATTACACCATATATTCAAGAACTTTCCATGCAATTAGAGCAATTGGAGAAAGGAGGTTATGATCATTTCATGCTTAAAGAAATTCATGAACAACCCAAGTCTATTTGGGATTCTATGAGGGGTAGAGTAAATGTAGAGCAGGGAAAAATTGTATTAGGTGGCTTTGTTGAATATGAGCAGAAATTAAAGAATGCAAAGAGAATTATTATTGTTGCCTGTGGTACCTCTTGGCATGCAGGTTTGGTTGGAGAGTACCTGATTGAAGATTTAGCTCGAATTCCAGTGGAGGTGGAGTACGCTTCTGAGTTCAGATATAGAAATCCGGTTCTAAATGAAGATGATGTGGTTATTGCAATATCTCAATCAGGAGAAACGGCCGATACGCTTGCTGCAATTGAAATGGCTAAAAAGAAAGGTGCGCTTATCTATGGTATTTGCAATGTCATAGGTTCATCAATACCGCGAGCTACACATGCAGGTTCATATACGCATGCAGGACCAGAAATAGGAGTTGCTTCCACCAAAGCATTTACTTCTCAGTTGACCTTAATGATGCTAATGGCGCTTTCATTGGGCTACTCCAAAGGAACCATTTCTCATAGTGAGTATCATAGATTACTTATTGAGTTAAATGAAATTCCTAAGAAAATTGAGACGGTATTGGAGAAGGATGATAAAATAAAATACATCGCCTCTCTACATCAGTATGCAAGAAATATGCTCTATTTGGGAAGAGGATTGAACTTCCCGGTTGCTTTAGAAGGAGCATTGAAATTGAAAGAGATTTCATATATCCATGCAGAAGGTTATCCCGCAGCGGAAATGAAACATGGGCCTATCGCACTTATCGATCAAGAAATGCCCGTTTTCGTAATTGCTACTAAAGATGCTTCCTATGAAAAAGTGGTAAGTAATGTACAGGAGGTTAAAGCTAGAAAAGGAAAAATCATTGCCATAATTACAGAAGGTGATGAGCAGATGAAGGAAATTGCTGATCATTATATTGAAATTCCTGAAGCTAATACCAATTTGGTTCCTTTCTTATCGGTTATTCCATTACAATTGTTTTCGTATCATGTTGCTGTAATGAAAGGTTGTGATGTGGATCAACCTAGGAATTTAGCGAAATCCGTTACGGTAGAGTAGTTCGAACATATTCTCATTCAGTTTGTTTAACTGAAAATAAAATCAATGAGAATTTCTTTCATCTTCTTATTCCTATTCTGTTTAGGTTTTAACTCCCTTTCTGCTCAGAATAATAAAGTGAGTTTTGATCTGTTGAATAAATCGGACACATCTATTCCCTTAGTTATTGAAGGAGTAATGAAACCAAACTTAAGCCCGTTTTCCAAAAGCGGAGTGACTTGTAAAGTTGGCACTAGGGTTTGGACCAAGGGTAAGAAAGAACTATTATTTGTGGTAACGGAAGATTTAGAAGGGCAAGCGTTAATTGCAGATGAATTGATTAAGAATTTACCCCCAAGAAAAAGGCGGGAAAAATCTCGCCCATAACTTCTTTTAGTCTATGCTCATATTTTCCTTGAACATATCAGTTTACCAATTATATAATTAAGAGATTACTTAAAATCCAATAAGATAAACTTGTGGGTCTTTTTCTTTTGACCATAGAGCACTAATTTTCTTTCCGAAATTTGTTCTGAAACTTTTGGGCGAATAAGTATTTCTGCATCTCGTGTACTAAATAAAGCCTCTCTTGTCTGATTCCCATTTTGATCCATTTCTACCATGGTAACCAAAGATTCTTTTCTTCCGGTAAAGTAGAATATCCCAGAGCTTTTCTCAGTTGCGTAAAGGTTTTTCGGATTGTCATTAAATACAAAGTACATTTTGTCATCAACTAAACTTAGCACATACGATGAAAAGAAGCCACTATCATTGCTTGTCCTTTGCTTTTTTGGAATTTTTTTTGACCAGGAAATTTTTCCATTTGCATCCATTCTTATTACGATGATATCATTGTAATAGTAAATGTATGTGGTTGAAGTTGTGGTTATTCCATTTTGAGTTCTTGTCGTAACCCGTTCCCTGATGTAAAATTGTTCGCCAATAAGATAGGCACCTCCCTCTTGGTCAAAAATGATATCATCCAGGTAGTATTTAAACAAGCTAGGCTCTTTTCCTTTCTTCTCCTTTTTTTCAACTTTCTTGATCTGTTTCTCACTTAGGTTTTGAGTTATAAAATTTGTACTGAATTCATCAAAGGAATTGCTTATTACAGATTGGTTTTCAAGATTAAATTTCATGAAGTAAGAGCCTTTGATTCCGGTCTTGTACTCGCTGTAAAAACCTCCGCAAATAAGTTCATTATTATCGCTAATGGCAGTTTGTATATGGCTAATAAATTTATCTCCCAACTTAATTTCAAGATCTTTAAGCTCTTTTCCTTTACTATAATAGCTTAATACATGGTAGGCATAACCCGGCTTTCCTTTTTCTACTTGAGATTTTTCGAAGAATTTGGTTCCTACTATGTGCACATTTCCACTATTGTCTATTTTGATATCATCGAATGAGAATTTTTTATCAGGATAGGGCAGCGTAACTTGATTCTCCCAGATTAGATTCCAATCCTTATCATATGCAACTAGATCAAAGGATTCATTCTCTTTTTTTTCGTAGGGTTTATTGAGAAACAAAAGAACTTTAGAAGAATCTGGGGAAATTCGCATAGTAAAGTTCCCACTATTTGCCTTTTTTCCTCCTTCAAAATTAATCTTTGCCAGTGTTTTTTCGTCTCCTTTAAACTTCAAAGATGATTTATCAATTTCATCTATATAAAAGCTATTGATAAATTTTTCTTTATCAGAATGAGAACTAAAAATCTGAAGCTGGTCGTTGAGATTGGTAAAGTATTCCAGAAATTGATTTTTTCTTGGTTTTTCTATTTCTTCTGACATTATCGGATTCATTTCATAATCGTATTTCGCCAGATAGTACTTGGTATTTTTAAATCTTTTTCGGTCCCGTTTCAGCACATAAATTCCTGTTTCGTCATATCCAATAACATCTTCTAGTGTGATGTATCTGGACTCTTTTTCCTCATCACCCAAAGTGATAATAACCTTGTCCGATGAGGTTTGGGCCAGCATTAAATTAAATGAGAAGAATGCCAATAGTAGAATAGCTTTTTTCATCCGATAGAATTTATGTTGAGATTGTTTAATACAAGTGTACATCCTTTTATTTGAACTAATTTAAAGTTCAACACAAAAAAGGATTTGTTAAAAGGAAATTAGACCAATCAAAAAAGGCGAGATTTTTCTCGCCCTTAAATCTTTTTCTTTGAAAATTATTTTCCAGCTTGATATCTGCTAGAAACTTCCGACCAATTGATAACATTGAAAAATGCTCCTACATAATCTGGTCTTTTGTTCTGATATTTAAGGTAATAAGCATGCTCCCAAACATCAATTCCTAAAATAGGTGTGCCCCCACAACCAACTCCAGGCATTAAAGGGTTATCCTGATTAGGTGTTGAACAAATCTCTAATTTCCCACCAGAGTGAACACAAAGCCAAGCCCAACCGGAACCAAATCTTGTTCCTGCAGCTGAAGAAAATTTTGTTTTGAATTCATCAAAAGAACCAAAAGCTTCATTGATAGCATCAGCTAATTCTCCAGATGGATTTCCACCGCCTTCTGGCGACATTACTTTCCAAAATAAGGAGTGATTGTAAAAGCCGCCCCCGTTATTTCTAACAGCAGTATTCCCCATATCTAAATTGCTTAGAATATCTTCAATACTTTTTCCTTCTAAATCGGTTCCTTCTATGGCAGCATTTAGTTTGTTCGTATAACCATTATGATGTTTCCCATGGTGAATCTCCATGGTTTGAGTATCTATATTAGGTTCCAATGCATTGTGCGCGTATGGTAAATTAGGTAATTCGAATGCCATTTATTTAATGTTTGTTAATAATCTGTTTTAAATGTCAAAGATGTTAATTTTTAATGAATTCTGTAGTGGCTTTAAAGACTTTATCGTCTTTAAGCAAAACAGAATAAAAAGCATCATTCTTCCATATATTTCTGGCAATAAACGCTTTTAATCTTTCTTGAATTATGGTTTTGGAAATTTCGATTTCCTCATTATTTCTTGGAACATCATTACTTTCCGCAAATTGAATAAACTCTTCTAAAATCTCAGGCCCAACCTCGAAATAATCCAGAAAGGCTTTATAGTCGGTATAAGCGTAAAGCTCCTGTCTATGTTGATCTGCATATTGAAAACCAAACCTATTGATCAAGCCTTTGAAGTTTATCTCTCCAAAATAATCCGTTGCTCCAGCAGTATCTATAGCCACAAATAAATCTGGCATGATCCCGCCACCACCATAAACAATTTTACCACCAGGTGTAGTAAATTTCAAAGAGTCAGGAAATGAAATACTATCTGCAGAAAGCAACTCACCAGACTCATATCTACTCGCATAATCATTTTCATAATCTATGCCCTCACCATAGGGTTTTTGAATGGATCTTCCAGTTGGGGTATAGTAACGTGCAATAGTTAACCGAATAGCAGAATTATCGCTAAAAAACTTTTGTTCTTGAACTAAGCCTTTCCCAAATGATCTTCTGCCAATAACTGTTCCTCGGTCATGATCTTGAATTGCTCCCGCTAAAACCTCAGATGCAGATGCAGAGTTTTCATCCAGAAGAATATAGAGATTGATATCATCCAATTTCCCTTTACTACTTGCATTATGCGTTTCAGTATTATACGATTTTCCCTTTGTAGAAACAATGAGTTTATCATCACTTAAAAATTCATCTGCAAGATTTACAGCTGTTCTAAGATAACCTCCTCCGTTACCTCTTAGGTCTAAAATCAGATTTTTAAGTTGCTTGACCTTTATTTTGGTCATGGCATCATACCATTCTTCCATAGTTGTTCCAGCAAAACGAATCAGCTTTACATAGCCTGTGGTTTCATCAATCCTTAGCGCCACAGCAACACTTTTGATTGGAATAATGCCTCTTTGAATTTCTATTGGAACAAGCTCCTTTTCATTGCGTCTTTTTACTTTTACTTCCACCATTGTTCGGCTTGGTCCTTTAAGCAGATTCATAACGGTTTCATTGCTTACATCTACTCCTGCAATAAGGCTATCACCTACATAAACGATTCGATCTCCTGGTTTTATGCCTGCTTTTTCAGAAGGGCCTCCCTCTACCGGATTAATAACAATAAGAGTGTCACGTTGGATGGTAAACTCAACCCCAATCCCTTCAAAAGAACCATCCAATGCCTCACTGCTTTGTTCCAATTCTCTGGCCGGGATGTAATCTGAATGAGGATCCAGATCATACAACATTTCCTCAATGGTTTCCTCAATTACCTCATCCGTATCAATCTCATCTACATACCTGTCTTCTATAAGTTGGAGAACCTGCCCAATTTTTTTGCTTTTATTAGTTGATATGATTTCTGAGTTTAGTGGGGCTTTCCCAGACATATAATAACCTATAAATACCCCCAAGGCAAGCATAATAGCTAGAATCAATGGGGTAAAAACACCTTTTCTTTGACTACTCATTCAAAATTCAATTTGCACTATTTCTATTCCCGCATCTTCTAAAAATCCCAAACCTGAATCATCCTTATAGCGATCTTTAAAAACTAAACGCTGAATACCACTTTGTAATATTAACTTACTACATTCTCGACAAGGAGAAAGGGTCAAATATAAGGTAGAATTATCAGCACTATTAGTGCTTCTTGCAACTTTTGTAATTGCATTAGCCTCAGCATGCAAAACATACCATTGGGTATTACCATTTTCATCCTCACATTGATTGTTAAAGCCAGATGGTGTTCCATTGTAACCATCGGAAATAATCATACCATTTTTAACAATAATAGCGCCAACTTGTTTTCTATTGCAATGGGATAGCTTTGCCCATTCAGAAGCCATTTTTAGATAGGCAATATCGTAACGTTTTTGTTTTTCTGAGTTATTTATAGACGTAAGAGTTTCCATATTTTTTCTACTCAACAAAGATAGACGCTTAAAGAAATAAACAATGAATTGTTAATTAATTCCACTTTTGTTCGATAAATTTCGATAGTCTATAGAATAATTGGGGCTTTTAGTCTTATTTTATTTGAAGTTTATAGTCACCTTTCTTATATTCATCACACTTTAACGAAATTATGAAAAAGAATAACCTACTTTTTGGCGCTTTTTTTATTGCAGCCATATTCTTCGTTTTCGGGTTTGTTTATGAAAATGAAGGTTCAGATATTTTAGAAATTGGGACAAAAGCGCCCTCAACGAAATTAGAATTAACAGATATTTCTGGTGAGCAAAAAACGCTGGAAGGTCTAAAAAAGGAAAATGGTCTTTTGGTCATTTTCTCTTGTAACGATTGTCCATTTGTAATCGGAAGGGGAGATACAGATGGATGGGAAACGCGTTATGCTGAAATAATGAGTTACACCCAAGAAAATAATGTTGGAATGGTATTGGTAAATTCAAATGAGGCGAAGCGATCAGGCATTGATTCAATCGATGAAATGAAGAAAAGAGCTAAGGAACAATCTTATACATGCCCATATGTATTGGACCAAGATTCTAAGTTAGCAGATGCTTTTGGAGCAAAAACAACACCTCATGTGTTTTTATTTGATGCGGATATGTCTTTGGTATATAAAGGAGCCATTGATGATAATGTAGATAGCCAAAAAGAAGTTAAAGAAACGTACTTGAAAGATGCCTTAGGAGCACTTTTGAAAGGCAAAAAAATTGATCCCAATAGCACAAAGAATATTGGGTGCAGTATTAAGCGGGTAAAGGCTTAAGTAAAAACAATATGAAACAGGGCCGATGTTTAATAACATCGGCTTTTTTTATGCTTAATATTTTGAGCATCTTTGTATTCAATTTTAATTCATGAATGTACTTATCCTAGGTTCAGGTGGAAGGGAACATGCTTTCGCTTGGAAGATTTCAAAAAGTTCACTTTTAGACAAATTATATGTAGCTCCAGGAAATTCTGGTACTTCGAATTGTGCGACAAATGTAGATTTGAAACTGGACAATTTTAGTAAGATTGGAAGCTTCATTAAGAAGAATGAAATTGATATTGTTTTGGTGGGTCCTGAGGTTCCTTTGGTAAATGGATTTCATGATTATGTTAAAGGCAAAAAGGACATTGCCAATATTACTGTTATTGGCCCTAAGAAACAAGGAGCACAATTAGAGGGAAGTAAAGATTTCGCAAAGGCTTTCATGAATAGGTATAATATTCCATGTGCTAAATCGCAAACATTTGATAAATCAAATCTTAAAGAAGGGCTAACTTATATAGATAATTCTAAGGCTCCTTATGTTTTGAAGGCGGATGGATTGGCAGCTGGAAAAGGAGTAGTAATTCTGGAAGATGCAGAAGAAGCAAAGGCTGAATTAAAGGCCATGATTAAAGAGGAGAAATTTGGTGAAGCGAGCACCAAAGTTGTGGTTGAACAATTTTTAAAAGGCACTGAGCTTAGTGTTTTTGTATTAACAGATGGAAGGAATTATAAGATTTTGCCTACCGCCAAGGATTACAAGAGAATAGGAGATGGGGATACCGGTCTAAATACAGGAGGCATGGGAGCTATTTCACCTGCCCCAAGTGCGGACCAACTCTTTATGAAAAGGACGGAAGAGCAAATTATTGTTCCAACTTTGAGAGGTTTAGAGAATGAGGGAATTGATTATCAAGGGTTCATTTTCTTTGGATTAATTGAGGTAAAAGGCAATCCATATGTAATTGAATATAATGTTCGAATGGGAGATCCGGAAACAGAAGCTGTTCTACCTAGGATAGATTCTGACTTGTTGGATTTATTTGAAGGGATCTCTTCAAACACTTTTTCCGAAAAAGATCTTGCAATTTCACGGGATGAAAGTGCTACGGTAGTATTGGTTTCTGGAGGTTACCCTGAAAAATATGCAAAGGGTAAAGTAATATCTGGTATAAACCAAGTAGAAGATGCTATTGTATTTCATGCGGGAATGAAAGAAAAAGAAGGAGAACTAAAAACAAATGGAGGAAGAGTTATGGCCATATCCTCAACTTCCAGAACAACTGAAAAAGCTTTAGGGAAAATCTATTCAGAAATAGAAAAAGTAAAATTTTCTAAGATGAACTTTAGAAAAGATATCGGTTATGAAGTAAGAGACGAGGTTCTAAACTAAACCACCTTCTTTTTTTGCTTTTCGGGTATACTTAGGTTGCACAACGAACATCCAATAAGCCATCCCTGCAATAATGCCTATTGTGAAAATGACATTGGGCATATTCCCTAAGGGCTCCAAAAGATGTTTGAAAGTCCATTGTAAAACATCTGCTATACCGTATACGAAATCTGTCATATTCTCTTGATTACTTTGCAAAAATAAGAATATCTTGCGAATTAGAAATGCTCCCTATTCCAATTTCCCGAAATATGTTGTTGGCACTTTTAAGTGCCTTGGTGATAGGGTTGTTATTTGTTCTGGGCGCTGAATTTATTTTTGATATTGAAAGGTCCTATTTCATTCCCAATTCTGCAAATTGGTTAAATGGTTTTGACCAGTCCTTCCCAAGAAGTTCTATTGTTCTTTCCATGCTTATGATATTAATGACAGGATATGTTTGGAACAATAGAATGGTTAATTCAGAGATTCTTCTCAAAGAAGATTTTAGCCAATTGTACAATTTCGTTCTGGTTGGAGGTTTGGTATATTTTTGCTTGCCTTCCCTCGTTTTTTTCTTGAGTATGTTTTTTCTTTCCCTAGCTATGGAACGTATTTTTAGAGTAAATAAAAATACGGATACCGCCTATTCCATCTGTTTTGATTCTGGTCTTTTTCTGGGAATAGCAGTATACTTTAATTTCTCATTAATTATTTTCCTATTTTTCATTTGGATATCAATGATCGTTCTAAAAAGCCTTGGATTTAAAGAATTTATTTGGTCTTTGATTGGTTATATAGGTCCTTTTCTTTTTGTGTTTTTTGTTCGGTTTCTTTTCAATTTAGAATTGATTGTATTTCCAGAGAGCTTTTTTCCTGAGTTAAATTTTGAATGGCTAAAAGACGGAAAGCTATTGAGCTTCTTTGGACTTTCATTTGTTGCTATATTTTTCGGTTATCTAGCATTGAATAAGCACTTGAACAAAAGTTCTGTTCGCTATAAGCAGACCATAAATGCGTTGATTATATTTTTTATTTTCTTTCTGGTTTTTACTGCACTTGTTGTTGGTTTAAATGGATTTTACTCGATGAGTATTTTTTTCCTTTTTATTGTTCCTTTTTTCTGGCATTGCATTTCATGTGCGAACGAAAGATACATCTTTAGTTCAGGCTTATATTTTGTCTGGACCTTTATGTTACTTTATGCTTTAATTTGATTTGGTTGAAAAGATTAAGTGGATTTAGTGATGCTAATCCCATGTCTTGCTTTAACTTCGTATTTTATTAATGCTTATGAAATTTGGAGTTGTAGTCTTTCCCGGTAGTAATTGTGATCACGACATGATTTATGTCCTTGAGACGATTATGGGACAACAAGTTGAAAAACTTTGGCATAAAGATACGGATCTCAAGGGTTGTGATTTTATTGTGTTACCCGGTGGTTTTTCATTTGGAGATTACCTGAGGAGTGGAGCAATAGCTCGCTTTTCTCCAATTATGCCAGAGGTTATTAAGCATTGTAATAATGGAGGTTATGCAATGGGCGTTTGCAATGGGTTTCAAATTCTCTGTGAAGCAGGACTAACTCCGGGAGCTTTGTTACACAATGATAATCAGAAATTCATTTGTAAGAATATACATCTGACTCCTTCTACAAAGGATACTCTAATTACAAGAGGTATTTCCAATGATGCTGTTCTGAAAATTCCAATTGCTCATGGTGAAGGAAGATTCCATATTAGTCCAGACGGTTTGGCTGAGTTAAAGGATAATGACCAGATACTCTTTCAGTATTGTGATGCGAATGGAAATATAAATGATGAAGCTAATCCAAATGGTTCCATAGCCAATATCGCTGGAGTTTGCAATAAGCAAAGAAACGTCTTCGGAATGATGCCTCACCCTGAAAGAGCTGCAGACAAGGAACTTCTAAATGAAGATGGAAGAGCGCTCTTCGAGTCTATTTTAGATCTTCAGTTGGCTTGAAAGAAAGACTTCTAGTTTCAATTATTGGTGGAAGTGGTTCCGGAAAAACCACGATTATAGAAAAACTGAGAAATGCTTTTCAATTTGAGCCATCCATTCTTTCAATGGACAATTACTATTTGCCCAAAAGCTTTCAAAAAAGAGATGAACAAAACATTTGGAATTTTGATCTACCAGAGGCCTTCAACCTAGATCAGTTTCACGAAGATGTAATTTCTCTTTTGAATGGAAATAATATAGAAATTGAAGAATACATTTTTGAGAATTTCGAGAAAAGGCCTGAATTATTTAAAGTAGATTCAAGTGAGTTAATATTTATTGAAGGCATTTTCGTGTTATTTGATAAACGAATAAGAGACTTGGTAGATGTTCAAATTTATATTCACGCAAATGATGAAGTCAGAATAGAGAGGCGCTTAAAAAGAGATTCGGAATCAAGAGGTTTATCCGCAGAAATGATCAATTACCAATGGAAGAATCATGTATGTCCCGCTCATGATTTGCATGTAGCTCCACATAAAGAAACTGCGGATATTATCATCGATAACAGCATTGACTTTAAGGATGATATTGAAAAATGCATTGAACTTCTGAAGAAAAGAATCAATACTTAAATTGGAAAGGTGTTGGCATCTAGTTTAATTTTCCAGTTCGGGATCGGCCTGTTCTTGCAGAATGTACCCTAGTTTAGGATGAGAATAATTGAGATTTAGCTACGAATATTGAGATTCTAGATAACTTGTCTTAGTTATAGATATAGCTGTTTTGATGAACGATTTTTCAATTTTCTGTTACCACGAATTTGGCCAGATTTCGTTTAACATACCTTGTTTGCAGATATTCCAATTCTGTGAAGTCATAGTACCTGCCATCTAGAATATAGAATTCAGGATTCTTTACTTTTTCAAATTTATTGGATTGATTCTCAAAAATCTTAATAGCACTTCCAATTATGTCCTCCAACTCACTTGCGCCAATTCTTCGCATTCCCATTTTCGCGTAATTTGCAATTTCGATATCATTTTTATTCTGAAAGAATAAGTCAAATCCGCCATTTTGTACCTTTGCATCTAAAACTCGCATGGCAAATAATTCAAAAAATGCGGGATGAGTGTTTCTAAAATATTCACTAGAAGTCTCAAAGTAAAGTTCACATGATTTTTTATAAATAATTTCTATTAAATCTTGGTCATTCAACAACTTCAGATCTTCAACATCATATTTAATTTTGGTCGCCACGACTTTAACAAACAGCTACTAAAATACGTACCGAACACTGAGCGCACCTGTATCTCCAACAAAACCATTTCCTCCAACAATATTTACCTGCGGTTTCCAATCTAAAGAAACATTTATGGGAACGGTTTCAATATTATACTCTATTCCTATTATTCCATCCACACCCAATATGAAACTGCCATCATTACCTTCGTTGTTGGAATTTCTAAATCCAAAATGTCCACCAGCACCATAGTACCAATCGAGACGGTCAACCTGAAAAGCATTTTCATTATTCAATTCATAAAGTCCCGTAAAATTAAATGAGTTATTTCCAAAATAGGCTAATGCCTCTATTGCTGAAATGGAAGTTATGAATTGTTTATAGGTGATTCCATTATCAAATCCAAGGCGCAAGCCAATGGCTCTTTCGTAATCTGATTGCGCATTTATGGAAGTACACGTTAGAATAAGTATTGCAAATGCCAGTATTTTTTTCATCATAAATTTTAATCAAATTTAATGGCAATTTGAATTACAAAGACCCTTCCTTATTTCAAATATTAACGGAACATCGTGTAACAAAAAACCCACCGCTAAGAAGATAAATTTTCTCAACGATGGGCTATTAAATCTTATTAAATTAAAGTGTTCCTCTGGCTTCCTGCTCTCTTTCTATTGCTTCAAACAAAGCTTTAAAATTTCCTTTCCCAAAACTTTGAGCTCCTTTTCTTTGAATAATTTCATAGAACATGGTAGGTCTGTCCAGAATAGGCTTAGTAAAGATTTGAAGTAGATACCCTTCATCATCCCTGTCAATCAAAATACCTAAATCTCTTAACGGCTCTAAATCCTCGTCAATTTCACCTACTCTGTCTAAAACCGTTTCGTAATAAGAGTTAGGCACTTTTAAAAACTCAACACCTCTATCTCTTAAAGCACTTACTGTCTCTATAATATTGTCCGTTGCGATAGCGACATGTTGCACACCAGCACCATTGTAGAAATCTATGTACTCCTCAATTTGTGATTTTTTTCGACCTTCCGCTGGTTCGTTAATTGGGAATTTGATTCTACCATTTCCATTACTCATTACCTTACTCATAAGAGCAGTATACTCAGTAGAAATATCTTTATCATCAAAAGATATCAGTTGCGCAAATCCCATAACATTAGCATAGAACTCACACCACTTATTCATTTCATTCCAACCTACATTTCCAACGATGTGGTCAATATATTTTAATCCAGTAGGTTCAGGATTATAATGGCTTTCCCATTTTTTATAACCTGGTAGAAAAGTTCCTTTGTAGTCTTTTCGTTCCACAAATACGTGAATAGTTTCACCATAGGTGTGAATAGCAGACCGAACCACTTTTCCATGCTCATCTTCTTCAACTCTAGGCTCAAAGAAAGACTTTGCTCCTCTTGAAGTGGTTTCTTCCCAGGACTTTGTAGCATCGTCAACCCAAAGCGCAACTACTTTAACCCCATCTCCATGCTTATTGATATGTGCATTTAATTCACCATCTTTTTCCATGGGAGAAGTTAAAACCAACCTGATTTTATCTTGCTCTAGAACATATGAGGTTTTGTCTGTAACTCCGGTTTCCAGACCAGAATAAGCACATGACTGAAAGCCAAAAGCGGTTTTGTAAAAGTGAGCAGCTTGCTTTGCATTACCCACGTAGTATTCAATGTAATCCGTTCCATTAATCGGCAAAAAATCGCCAGCTTCAGGAACTATTTTTTCTAATTCTAATGATGTACTATCTGTTTGCATTGTTGTAAATAATTAAGAGATAAATCTCGGTTTAAAAAATGGGGTCTAGTGGTCTAACCAACTTTCCCAATACTTGCCATCTTCTATTTGCATGGCTGTTTCTGTAAGTTGTAATGGCTTGAATGTATCCACCATTACAGCCAGTTCATCCGTCTCTACTTTTCCAATACTTCTTTCCATAGCTCCGGGATGCGGTCCATGAGGAATTCCCCCCGGATGCAATGAAATATGTCCTTTATCAATATCATTTCTACTCATAAAATCTCCATCCACATAATAGAGCACTTCATCCGAATCTATATTGCTATGGTTATAGGGCGCAGGGATAGCTTCTGGATGGTAATCGTACTTTCTAGGCGCAAAAGTGCAGACCACAAAATTGTGCGCTTCAAAAGTCTGATGCACAGGTGGCGGTTGATGCACACGTCCGGTAATCGGCTCAAAATCATCAGCTGAAAATGCGTAAGGATAATTGTAACCATCCCAACCCACGACATCAAAAGGATGTGTTGCATAGATGTATTCATGCATATATCCCTGCTTCTTTATTTTGATCAAAAACTCACCTTTTTCATCATGTGTTTCCAGATTGCTAGGCTTTCTCAAATCACGTTCGCAAAATGGAGCGTGTTCCAATAATTGACCAAATTGATTTCTATACCGCTTTGGAGTATAAATCGGGCTAAACGATTCTACTATAAAATGACGGTTATTCACCCCATCAAAAACGATTTGATAAATCATTCCTCTGGGAATAATCAAATAATCATTAGGACCAAAAACAATATTACCCAATAAGGTTTTAAGTGTTCCAGTACCTTCATGAATGAAAATGAGTTCGTCCGCATCTGCATTCTTGTAGAAATAATCGGTCATGGACTGCTTTGGCGCACCCAAACTGATATGGCAATCGTTATTGACCATCAAAGCTTTCCTGCTATCCAGAAAATCCGCAATAGGATCTATTTTATATCCATGAAAACGAAAAGCTTTCAAATTTCTGTCTACAGCAACCTTTGGCTCGACACTATATGATTCCCCTATTTTTTTTACCTGAGTAGGGCGGTGAACATGATAGAGCAAGGAAGACATTCCATGAAAACCTTCCGTTCCAAACAGTTGTTCATAGTGATGATTTTCTCCACCATTCTTAAAAATAGTGTGTCGCTTATGTGGAATACTGCCTAATGAATGATATGTCGGCATATTTGAATTTAAATTTATAATTAAAAAAGAAAATAGGACGGTAATTACCCTTCTATTCAGGGTTTCTCTTGAGCCTGCTTTTTACATTATAAAAATATATCCTATTCATGATGGATATAAATTTAAGGATTTTCTCCTTTATCCAATTCTTCCTTATTTAAAATTTCTCTAAGCTTGGGTCTGAGCCTACTCTTATAAACTGATAGAGATGCCTCGTTTTTATGTTTTTTTCTGAATTTTCTTTGCTCTTCAATGGGTAATTGCACGATATCATAACACTCCTGTTTACAGCAACCATCCCATTTTTCTTTGCAGGAATCACATTGAATAAACAATAGATGACATTCGTCATTGGCGCAATTCGTATGGTTATCACATGGAGCCCCACATTGATGACATTCGCTTATAACTTCATCCGTAATACGTTCGCCTAACCTTCTGTCAAAAACAAAGTTCTTACCCTTGAATTTAGATTCAAGACCTTTCTCTTTTATTTGATGGGCATATTCTATAATGCCACCATGCAATTGATTGACATCATTAAAACCTTTATGTCTAAGCCATGCACTGGCCTTTTCACAGCGTATTCCACCTGTACAGTAAAGCAAGATTTTCTCATCCTCTTTTCCTTTCAGCTTTTCTTCCACAATGGGTAATTCTTCTCTAAAGGTATCGGAGTCAGGAGTAATTGCGCCTTCAAAATGCCCCACTTCACTTTCATAGTGATTGCGCATATCTACGATCGTTACGTTTTCCTTTCCCACCAATTCGTGAAATTCGCTTGGGTTTAAATGCTTACCCACATTGGTTACATCAAATTCGCCATCATCTAAACCATCTGCAACAATCTTTTTTCTAATCTTAATTTTCAGCTTATAGAAAGAATCAACTTCTTCTTGCACCGCATACTTGAAAGGGATATCCTTGAATTCCTCTCTTGTATCAACGATATTCCTGAAAGCCTCGAAGTTATGTTCAGGTACATTCAGTTGTGCATTAACACCTTCTTTTGCAATATAGATTCTGCCCAAAACCCCTAAAGCATCCCATTCCTCATAGAGTTCATCCCTTAAATTCTTCAAATTATTCAGATACACATATCGGTAAAAGGAAATGGTAATTCTCTTGAAATCCTCCTCAGCCAATTTCTGCTGAAGGATATCTTTTCTATGTATGTTAAATAGGCGCTTTTTCATTAAAAAAGTGAAATGCAAAGATAAGGAGAGATAGGAAAAGAATCCAGCCTTTTTCGGATAATAGTTTAGTTAAATCTATTCCAGCCTAAGGTATGGAGTAGACTCCTATCAAAGTAAACCCATAAAAACAAAATACTAAACCTTAAACCCGTCTTCCTCGGACTCTTCTTCAGTCTCATCGACCATTTCGATGATTGGGTTTTCCTTGTCTCTTCTGTTTTGTGAGAAAGGTACTGGCACACCACCACTTAATCCAACACCAATGCATGCCAACAACATGAAGAATACGAACACCAACAGGCGAACAATTTTCTTGAATTTATTCATGAAATAAAATGAATGAAGCTCTGTATAGAGCAATGATTAATTATTTAAGAAGGTTGGTTTCTTAGATAATTAAATGAAGGGCACTTCTTCTAATGGGCTTGAGGGAATTTTTTGAAGTAAAGTTTCCGATACTAAGAATGGAAAGAATTTAAATGCCAATGCCTTTACTCTCGTTTTAAATAGCTGATTTTGGTAAATGATTTTCCAAATATTGAAAATTTCGAGACTCTTGAATTTAGAAGTATAAAAAATGATCTCGAGGTTTTTGACTGATTTAAAATGGGCAGATGAGCCCTTTTGTTTTCTGGAATCATAGACCTCAGTGCTATATGTCTGCTGAAGGTGAGAATGAGTTGGTGAATTGAATCCGAGAAAAGAAAATATACCTAAAAGTAAGACCAGCTTTAGTATGGGAAGCCTTGTCTTTTCCAAGTTAGTAGATTTAAGTATCTCTCTGATCATTTCTATGTATGAAGATACGGCTTTTTAGGATGCAATAGGAATAAAAAAATTCCGCCATTTGTGAATAATACTTTGTTCTTTAATTTGTTAGAATTAATAGATTTGAAATTCAAATAAATCAGATTGTCAAAAAAGATATTAGTACTTGGGGCAAGTGGACAAATTGGAACGGATTTAACCCTTTCTTTAAGGGAGAAATTCGGTAATGAAAATGTAATTGCCTCTGATATTAAAGAGCCTGTGGTTGATTTAGGAGAAGGACCTTTTACCTTAATTGATGCTACCGATAAATCAGCAATTCAACATATCTTATCTAAACACAAAATATCTGAGGTTTATAATATGGTGGCCATGCTTTCTGCAACAGCTGAAAAGCATATTATGAAAGGCTGGGATTTGAATATGACCAGTCTTCTCAACACTCTTGAACTGCAGAAAGAAGGCTATTTTGATAAACTTTTTTGGCCCAGTTCAATTGCCGTATTCGGTCCCGGATTGGAGAATAATACTGCCCTTCAAAATGCGGTAGCCGAGCCTAAAACAGTTTATGGAATAAGTAAATTGGCTGGAGAACGTTGGTGTGACTATTATGCCATGCGTTTCGGTTGTGATGTGAGAAGCATTCGCTACCCGGGAATAATCAGTTATAAGACACAACCCGGAGGTGGAACTACAGATTATGCGGTTGAAATATTTCACTCTGCTGTATCTGGAGAAGATTACACCTGTTTTTTATCACCGGATAGAACCTTACCCATGATGTATATGTCCGATGCGATAAAAGCCACAATAGGAATTATGGACGCTTCAAAAGATAGGATTTCAATACGGTCTAGTTATAATATCAATGCTTTTTCGTTCAATCCCGAAGAAATTTACCAGGAACTCAAAAGCCATTTACCCAATTTTAAGATTTCATATCAACCGGATCAAAGAGATGAGTATGCCCAATCCTGGCCAGCCTTTCTGGAAGATAGTGCTGCAAGAGCAGATTGGAGATGGAGTGCCGATTTTACTTTAAAGGAAATGGTAAAGGATATGCTTCATAATTTAAAAATAGCGGTTCATCAGTAACCTTTCTTAATTCATCTCCGTAATACTAGTTGAGTTTTTGTGATGAAGAATTTTATTGAGGAGAAAGATGAAAAGAACTTTACGGTATTTAGGTATATGCATATTTTCCATATTATTTAGCCCCTTTCTATTTAGTAGTTCCCAAATGACCGCGTCCGAACTGGACACCATTAATCAGATTGATGAAAATGGTCATAAGTACGGCTATTGGGTCATATATGGACATATGAGGAAAGACAAAGCATACGCTACAGATTCAAAAGTTGAAGAAGGCAAATACGAATCGAATAAAAGAACCGGACTTTGGCGAAAATACTTTCCAAGCGGCAAGCTTAAAAGCAAAATCAATTATCGAAGAAATATTCCAAATGGTGCTTACACTATTTTCTATGAGAATGGGAAAGTAGAAGAAGAGGGATCATGGAAGAACAATAGAAATGTCAATGCATTTAAGCGCTATTATAAAAATGGAAAAGTAGCCCAGGACTTTCAGTTTGCATCCAATGGTAAAAGAAATGGAGAACAACTTTATTATCATGAAAATGGACAATTGGAAGTTCAGGTAAATGTTGTTGAGGGAAAAGAATCAGGAGAAATGAAACGTTGGTATTCTAACGGAGACTTGAAAGAATCGAAAGTATTCAATGATGGTATAGTAGATGAAAACAGTATAAAGACCTATTCCCCGAAAAAAGAAGAAGTAATTCTTGTAGAAGAAATTGCGGTTCCAGTTAAAACAACAGTCGCTCCTAAGAAAACAGAGAAAACCAATTTATCAGTGTTTAAGGCCGATGGAAAGAATACACTCTACAATAAGAATATGCAGATTTCTCAAACCGGTATTTTCAAAAGAGGAAAATTGCAGGATGGGAAATGGTATAGATATAATAAAGATGGTATTTTAGAAAGGATTGAAATGTACCGAGGAGGTAAATATATAGGTGATGCCGTCATGGAAGACCAATAATATTGAATCACCATAAGAAATTAAAAACCTGTAACTGATAGTTGCAGGTTTTTTTATTGGAATAAAGCCCAAACATAATTTAGACGATTGCGTTGAAGGATTTATATTCGCATACTTAATAAACACGATGGAACATCCACTGCATATCCAAAATACGCTTTCAAAGAAAAAAGAGCAATTCATTCCTTTAGAATCTCCTTTTGTTGGAATGTATGTGTGTGGCCCAACAGTCTATTCAGATGTTCACTTAGGCAACGTAAGAACATTTTTGTCTTTTGATATCATGTATCGTTATCTGACTTACTTAGGCTATAAAGTGCGTTATGTTCGCAACATTACGGATGTTGGTCATTTAGTAGGAGATGTGGATGAGGGTGAAGATAAAATAGCGAAGAAAGCAAAGGCAGAACAGCTAGAACCTATGGAAGTAGTTCAGAAATACACCAACAACTTTCATGATGTAATGCGCATCTTTAATATTCTTAACCCGAGTATTGAGCCTACAGCTACTGGACATATAATGGAGCAAATAGAAATGGTGCAAGCCATTTTGGATAATGGACTAGCTTATGAAGTAAATGGTTCGGTTTATTTCGATGTTATGAAGTATGCTGAAACCGAAAATTACGGAGAGCTTTCAGGTAGAAAATTAGATGAATTGCTCAGCAATACAAGAGAATTGGATGGGCAAGATGAGAAGAGAAATGCGGTGGATTTTGCCATTTGGAAGAAAGCAGAGAAGGGCCATATCATGCGTTGGAACTCACCTTGGGGTTCGGGTTTTCCGGGATGGCATTTGGAATGTTCGGTTATGAGCACAAAATACCTTGGTGAGCAATTTGATATTCACGGTGGAGGAATGGATTTGAAATTTCCGCATCACGAATGTGAAATCGCTCAGAATAAAGCTTCTTCCAATGCAGGTGGGGCAAGACACTGGGTGCATACCAATATGCTAACCGTTAACGGCAGAAAGATGGCCAAGTCAGAGGGTAACGGCTTTACTCCCGAAGAACTTATTTCAGGAAATCATAAATTATTAGAACAGGGCTATAGCCCTATGACTGTGCGTTTTTTCATTTTACAATGTCATTACGCTAGCACGCTCGATTTTTCTAATGAAGCTCTGAAAGCAGCTGAAAAAGGATGTGCACGATTAATGAATGCTGTTGACTTGGTTTCTAAACTCTCAGTATCCGATTCTTCATCTGTTGATATTGAAGAAATGAAGTCAAAAGCCATTGCCGCAATGAATGATGATTTCAATACACCTATTGCAATTGCCGCTTTATTTGATATCTCAAAATACATCAATTCTGTAAACGATGGAAAAGCACAAATTTCTGAAAATGACAAAAAGGAATTGGATCAATGGCTCAGTACTTTTGTCTATGATGTTTTGGGTTTAAGATCAGAAGAACAAGGTGGAAATAACGATTTGGTTGAATCTTTAATGAATACTTTCATCTCTATGCGAAGCAAGGCAAAAGAAGAAAGAAACTATGCCTTAAGCGATGAAATTAGAGACGCATTAAAATCAGCAAGCATTACCTTAAAAGACAGTAAAGAGGGGACTACTTGGTCGGTGGACTAAAAAATGTTCAATATTTTTTCGAACATTAAATACCAGATAATCAGTAGTTTGTAGTCCTGATTTTCATTTTGATGTATTTTTTTTAAAACATCTGGTTTACCTTTTTCAAAAGATGGTATTAACCATAAAAGTTAATAATTAAATACATCGTCAAATGAAAAAGTTAGCAGTATTATTTTCGCTTATTTTAGCCTTTAGTTTTTCTATTCAAGCTGAAAAAACTGAATTGGGGACTTACAAGATTCCTCAAGATCAAAAAGAGCGTATTGTTCTAGAAAATGAAATCGGAAAGGGGGAATTTCTAAATCCTGAATTGGTTTCTAATCTGGTGGATTGCAGAGTTGTTCGAATAACTTATGTCTATAGTGCCTATGCTCCAGACGGTTTTGATCAGGATAAATTGAATGAAAGCCGAATTCAAAATCTTCATGAACTGGTTGACTTTGATCAGCGCAAAATAAAATGGGATGAGGTTGCTCAAACAGATTGTAGAACCGGTTCTTGTGCAAAGGAAATGTTGCATGGATTTGTAATTGACTTTGTTCCTAAAAAAACCTTTCACTATGGCAGAATAGAAAAGCAGACCTTCCATATGAACGGACGAGAAGGAAAGAGCTTGAAAGGGAAAAATGGTACGGAGATTCAGATCCCGGCAAACTGTTTCACTTTTGCAGATGGAACACCAGTTAAAGGAGCATTGCAAATTGAATTAAGGGAGGCATTGGATTTTGAAAATATTGTGAAAGGAAATTTATTGACCATGACCAATGAAGGTGACTTGCTTCAAACAGGAGGAATGATTCAAGTTCAGGCCTATTCGAATGGGAAAAACTTAAAACTCAAGGAGGGAAAGGCTTTGAACATTGGAATACCCAATGACGATAAAAGAGAAGGAATGAAATTTTATTCCGGGGAAGTAGAGGATGGAAATATTGTTTGGAATAATCCAGCTGATTTGGGGTTAAATGAAATCAATATTGAAGATGAAGAAATTGAGGCATCAAGATGGAAAAATGGATTTGGAGTTTTATGGTGGGGAACTCAGCCAAATGAACTAGGGAAACATATTTCAAGATGTGATTGGAAGAGAGCCGATAAAGTAACTCGCTTCACAATTACAATTGATGAGAAAAAATATGTTTTGAATTCTAAAGATTTTACATTGAATAAAGGAAGAATATCTGGCCTTGATGATACTCAATGCAAGAAAATTCTTGAGTGGTTTGATTTGGATATAGAATTACACCCAGATACAGTTTGTTTATATCTTAATCCATACAATGGATTTTTTCAACCTGGAAAATTGGATGGGACGGCTACTGAATATAGTAATAACGGGACTTCAGGATTTAACTCAGGAGGTTTAAATGAGGATCTATCTTACTTATTTTCTATGAAAAATTTAGGCTGGGCAAATATCGATAGGCTCGCTATTTTTCCAAACACGTATAAAGGAAATTTGGAGGTAGATGTAAGAGGTTTGTCTGATACTGTTTTTGCATCTATTGCTTTGGTTGTGTCTGGATCTGATATATATATTCCAGGGTACAAAATGAAAAACGGGAATTATGCATTTACACACGGGGATTTTGAGAATGTGGTAAGTCTTCCAATGAACGAACCAGCGGTTATTATTGCTACCTATAATGATGGAGATAAGGACTATTTCGGGACCAAGAAAATTAGAATAGGTTCCAGAGATGAGGAATCGCTTTCTATGCTTCAGAGGAACAAAAAGACTGCCTTAAAAGAAATTGAACGCTTATTTTAATTCTGGAGAAATGAAATATCTAGTCTTACTTCAACTTATATTTTTAAGCATAGTTCTATCAGCTCAAGAATCTCAAAATCCAATTCAATATGCCATAGACAAACCATTTATACTGAATTCCGAGGTTAAAGAGAAAATACAGTTAAATGACAGTATCTATTTAGTAAAGAAATATTACCCAAGTGGTCGATTGTATTCCGAGACAGAAGTACTCTATCAAGAAATTATAGACACTTCATACACAGAGGATTTAGATACTGGTGAGATGACAATGGTTACCCAACACTTTAAAAAGGAAATATTTAATGGTTTACATACCTCCTATTCAGATTCTGCTGCGGCAAAGATTATTGCAAGAGGCAATTACATTAATGGCATTAAAAAAGGCGAATGGAGGAGTTATTTCTTAGGATTTGAAGAGAAATTCAGTTATGATGATAATGGTAAATTAATTTCCTACACTTCTTTTTTCAAGGATAATATGGTCCGAATGGAAGGAAAGTTCTGTGAAATTCCAAGCTATATTTTGGAGGTTGAGAAGAGTTATTATGACAACTCCAATGGGATAAAATACTACCCTCAACCTTGCGGCATTTGGAGCCTTTATAATGAAAATGGAGATTTAATTCAAAAAATCACTTATGAACATGTAAATTGGAAGTGATTTAATGCCAAAAAAGAAAGACATAAAAACCATTCAAGGGCTAAAGGGAAATATAGCTGGGGCTTATAAAGGTCTTTATAAAGAATATTTTGGGATGGTTAATCATTTTGTGCTCAAGAACAGCGGAAGTGATGAAGACGCGAAAGATGTTTTTCAAGAAACCATGGTAGCCTTGTTTGAATGGGTACATCAACCTAATTTTAAGCTTCAAGCGGCATTAAGTACCCTTATTTATAGCATAGCCAGAAATATATGGTTGAAACAATTGAGGGGGAAAAAGAGTAATGCTCGTGTAAAGGATTTTGAGCAATACACTAAAATAGAGGATGAAGAATTTAGTCAGGCCCAAGAGGAAAAAATAAGTCTTTTGGAAAAAGCTCTGGATAAGTTAGGAGAACCCTGTAGAGGAATCTTGCATCGATTCTATTACTTGAAGGCTTCCATGAAGGAAATTGCACTGGCTTATAATTATACTAACCCTGAACATGCCAAGGCACAAAAATTTAAATGCGTACAAAGGCTTAAAGCACTTGCTAAATAATGAATGAAGAACAGAACATAGAACGTTTTGATGCTTTTTTGAAGGGCGAATTAAGCCCCTCTCAAAAGAAGGCTTTTCTTCAAGAATTGAAAGGCAATGAAGCATTAGCAAGTGCTTTTGAAGAGCATAAATTGCTCTTTGAAGCATTTAAGAGAAAGGGGCGAGCCTCTCTTTTGGTCGAGCTAGATGCTGCTCATGAAGCTATGGGCAATGTGAATGTTGACCGTTACAAGTCCCATAATTCAAACGCTTGGAGAAATTTCTTCAAAAACCTTTTTGTCTTTGGTATTATTGGTGCTTTGACTCTTTTTGGAATAAAGTATTGGGACGATATCGTTCATTTGGATGAAAAGAACATGCAATTTGGAGAACCGGAGGAAAAAGTTATTCGCATTCATGTGGATACTATAAGAACAGGCTCTGTTGCTTATGATACAATCTATAAAGAAATTCGCGTTTCTGGAAGTGAAGAGGAGATGCAACGAAAAATTCAAGAAGAAATGCAAAAACTTCAAGAGGAGAATGAAGATCTTGAAATCCGATTGGATAGAATAGAACGATCTACTGATGCAGACAAAGAAGAAGGGAATTAACCATTCAGCCCCTAGGCTTACCGTTAATAATATTGCACTTTAACATCTTAATTGCTCTTTTTTTATTTGTTTAGAGTTTTCATCTAAACAAAAGAAAATGAGAAGCTTAATTTTTACCTTGATATTGGTTCTTTCTACAACAGCAAATGCACAGGAGATTTGGTCTCTAGAAAGATGTGTGAATTATGCAGTAGATAATAATTTACAAATGAAGCAAATGAGTATTAATCTGGCTTCGACAGAATTAAGCAGAAAACAAAGTATTTATGATTTCTTGCCTACTTTAAATGGAGGAGCAACCCATGGATATAATTGGGGACAAACTATTGACCCCTTTACCAACCAATTCGCTACTGAGCGAATTAGAAATAATAGTTTTTTCCTTTCATCAGGAGTAGATCTTTTCAATGGTTTTTCAAAATGGTATACCCGGCAACAAGCCGAAATAAATGCGGAAGTAGCCATTTTAGATTTGGAGGGAACCAAGAATGATATCATTTTAAATATAGCCGCGGCTTATTTGAATGTCTTACAAACAGAGGAATTATTAAATATTTCGAAGAATCAAATTAGCGCAACTCAAAAACAGGTAGACAGAATGCAAAAGCTGGTAGATGCTGGTCAAGTTGCTATAGGAACACTCTATGATATTCAGGCGCAATTGGCGGCAGAAGAACTGAATGTTATTCAAAACGAAAATGCAGTGAGTCTGGCTAAATTGACACTGGTGCAATTGATGCAACTACCCTCCAATCAGGCAAATGGATTTCAGGTGGAAGTGCCCAATTTTGCAACTCTTGATGTAAGCATGCCATCAGCTGATGTGGACGCACTTTTCGCGGCAGCACAAAGTAGTTTGCCAGATGTTGCTTCTGCGGAAAAAGGGGTAGAGAGCTCTGAGCTGGGGATTAAAATTTCTAGAGCGGCAATGTTACCTAGTATATCTGCAACCGGTTCTTTAGGAACAGGTTTTTCTGGAAATGCACGAACACAAATTGGTACACCGCAATCTGTAGTTATTCCCATTGGAACGGTTGCTGGAACGGGTGAAATAGTTACTACAACTACACAAGTTTTTGATGATGATGATTTTACGACAAAAAGCTTTGGAGATCAATGGGACGACAACTTCAATCAGTCACTTTCTTTAAGATTGAATATTCCAATTTTTAATGGTCTTGGAATACGAACAGGTGTTAAGCAACAAGAGCTGAATTTAGAAAGATCAAAATTAGCCTTGGAGCAAACAAAGAATGCATTATACCAAGAAGTACAGCAAGTTTTTACCAATGCTCTGGCCGCTTATAAGGAATATCAATCTTCGGAAAAGGCTTTGACCGCTTTGGAGTTAAACTATAAAAACGCTGAGAAGAGATTTGAAAATCAAGTCATAAACTCTGTAGATTTTAACGATGCGCGCACACGCTATTTAAATGGTGAAGCACAGCTTATCTTGTCTAAGTATAACTACGTTTTTCAAACCAAAATTTTAGATTTCTATCAAGGGAAAGAAATTAAACTCTAAGCCACCAAAACCGATGAAAAAGAAAAAATCGAACAGGAAATATTGGATTATTGGAATAATCATCGTGGTAATTTTAATTGCTTTAGCTGCAATTTCTGGCGGGAAAGGGAATAAGGGTGCTGAAGTGGAAACGGAAAAAGCTGAACTAAGAAAATTGGTTGAAACAGTTTCTGCGAATGGAAAGATTCAACCGGAAATAGATGTAAAAATTACTTCGGAAATAAGTGGTAAGGTGACAAAAATATTTGTCAAAGAAGGAGATGAAGTAAAGATGGGAGATAAGCTCTTGACGATCAATCCAGATATACTGGAATCGACCTTGAGTAGGACCAATGCTAACTTGAATAATTCTAAGGCGGGGTTAGCAGCTGCTAAAGCTGCAAGAGCTCAAGCCGAAGCAACATTTGCAAATGCAGAAAAAGACTATGCACGGCAGAAACAGCTTTTTCAGGATCAGGTATTATCAAGTGCGGAATGGGATGCGGCTGTTGCTGCTTTTGAGATTTCAAAGTCTCAATTAGAAAGTGCAAAGCAGAATGTAAAATCAGCGGAGTATACGGTAAGAGGAGCGGAGGCGACTAGAAAAGAAGCAGCAGATAATTTGGGTAGAACAAGCATTTTTGCCCCCTCGGATGGCATTATAACTGCTTTGCAAGTGGAAGAGGGAGAAACGGTTTTGGGAACTATTCAAATGGCTGGAACAGAACTAATGCGCGTATCCCAGTTAGATATAATGGAGGTAGCGGTTGATGTCAATGAAAGTGATATTGTAAAAGTAGAGATGAATGATACCTCAATTGTTGAAGTAGACGCATATAGAGATAGAAAGTTTAAAGGTATTGTCACGGAAATTGCCAATACTGCAAGCAATGCAACTGGAATCATATCTACAGATCAGGTGACTAATTTTTCTGTGAAAATTAGAATACTTAGAGATTCATATAAAGATTTGCTAGAAGGAAATAATTCCATTACTCCCTTTAGAACTGGGATGTCTGCAACAGTTGAGATCAATACGAATGTTGGTGAGAAGATGCTTACTATTCCTATTGAAGCTGTTACTACAAGGGAAGATACTGCTCGTATTAATTTGAAAGGAAAGGAAAGGTTCGAAGCAAGTATGGAACAGAAGAAAAAGAATCGAAACAAAGATGAAGACATGGAACCCATAGAATGTGTTTTCGTTTTTCAAGGGGGAGAAGCAATTCTAAAAGCTGTGGAAACCGGAATACAGGATGATAAGCATATACACGTGAAATCTGGTCTTAAAGAGGGTGATGAAATTATTATTGGTCCATACTCAGTTGTTTCTAAAAAACTGAATAATGGAGATGAGGTTGGCAAAAAAGAAGATGAAGATGAGGAGTCAGGAATTAGCATTTCATTTAGCAATAATTAATATGGGATTTTGGCTTTAATTCTATGTATAGAAACTACGTCTAAAACCTGCTCCGTTGCACTTTCTGAAAACGGAGGTTGTATAGGGTTAAAAGAACATACCAATGAGCAGTTTACTCACGCTGAGAATTTAAGCTCTTTCATTGAGCAATCGCTTCAAAATAATCAAAGGGATTTTTCGGATTTGGATGCGCTTTGCGTTTCTGGAGGTCCAGGCTCTTACACAGGTTTAAGAATAGGTACAGCAACAGCCAAAGGAATTTGTTATGGATCATCTATTCCCTTAATCACATTGAATACATTGGATATTATGAGTCATGCTATGATTGGTGAAAGACCTGACTTTGAACTGTATTGTCCATTGGTTGATGCTAGAAGAATGGAGGTCTTTACAACAGTTCACAATAAAGATTTAAAAGCGCAAATTTCCTCTGGACCGATGATCTTAGATGAAAACTCTTTTGGAGAATTTTTAAGTGAAAAAAAGACTTTGTTTTTTGGTAGTGGAGCTAAAAAATTCTCGGAGATTCAGAATCATGAAAATGCCAGTTTCTACCTAGATTTTCAAAACTCTGCGAAGCATATTTGCACTCTTGCAGAAGCCTCTTTTCAAAAACAAGATTTTGTAGATTTAGCTTACTATGAGCCTAATTACTTGAAGCCATTTGTTGCAACAGTGCCTAAGGCGAAATTAGTTTAGTAAAATTCAAAATTATACTTAACAATGTGTATCAGCCCCGTGTCTTCCTCTTTAGTAAAGGATGAACTTAATAAGGCGGTATTACTATTATAAAAGAACTCTCTGATAGAGTCTAGTTTGTTATTTTTGTAAAATTCTACTCTGACCAGTTCTCCTATACTATTGTATTTAAAAACAGTCTTTTCTTTAATCGTCTTTTCCACTTCAACAGCTGTAAGAAAAGCTTTTTCATTATATGAATAACTAGTTGTGATTTGTCGATTTCCAATTAAGAAGGTCTCAATTTCACTCAGCAAAAAACCACTTTCATTATACTTGCTTAGAATGGTTTTATAGGGTTTGTTATAAGCGTTATAATAAGTTGCTTTCCAGCTTGTTTGAGAAATATCATTGTAGGAAATTTTCTCTTCGCTAATAGCAGTTCTAAATTCTTTGCCCTCTAAATCTGTATAGTACTTGACTTTAGATTTTTTGATCGGTCTTCCCTTATCATCATACTCATATTCATCTACGGTTCCACCATCCCTATTGCTAATGCCCTCGTTTAATAATAACTGATTAGCATACTCATAAAACTGACAAACCGTGTCTTGCTGATGTAGACTTGTATATCCGAATTGCCTTAAGGTTCCCGTTCTTTCAAACTCAAAAAACTCAATATTTGGAGTTTGCCTTATAACATCCCCAACCTTTTTAAAAGACTTTTTACCATTGATTTTCTTAACTCCATTTTTCTCAATAAAACTTTCGTTAAAGACCAATTTGTTCAAGTCATTATCTGGATCATAGCCTTTTATTACTTGTGCGAAAAGACCATTTATCCAAATGGATACTAAAAATAAGGTTACTGTTTTTTTAAGCACTATTTAATCTGTTTCATTGCCTCTCCTACTTCGGCAACAGGAAGTTGGCAGGACTTATTTACACACACAAAAATCATGGTTTCACCATCTGCATACTTATACTCCAGAAGAGGAAGTTTGCTGCTGCCATCCTTATCTGCAAGGAAAATGCGGTTCGGAATATATTCCGAAGAAAAATCGCGCATTATTCCATCTGCATCTGACCCGGCAAGACAAATTTCATAATAAGGATGAACTTCTTTCATTAACAACCTTGCCCAGTTGGAAAATCCGCTTGGATACTTCGGAAAATCCTCTTGAAGATTGTTTAGCATGGTGTGTGCAAAATCTATATACTCTTTTTTGTCAAGAATTAGGCCCAGGTCATAGAGCCCATTGGCAAAAACAGAATTTGAAGATGGTATTACATTATCATACACCTCCGTTTTTCTGGCAATCAAATCAGGGTCTTCATCAGAAGTAAAGAAGAACATTCCACTTTCAGAGTCATAAAAATGAGTAATGCAATAATCAGCTAATTTCTCCGCCTCGAAAATCCATTTTTCATTAAATGTAGACTGATAAAGCGCAATGAATGCAGATATACAAATCGCATAATCTTCTAGATATCCGTTAATAGTTGATTTTCCTTTTTTATAAGAATGATACAGAGATCCATCATTCTTTTTTTGCTTACTTAAAATAAATTCTGCATTTTCTAAAGCAGCATTTAAATACTCTTGTTTGCCAAAGGTTTGATAAGCTTGACAATAACCATCAATCATAAGGGCATTCCAGGAAGTTAAGGTTTTATCGTCTAAACCTGGTCTTTCCCTTTTTTCTCGATGTTCTAATAGCAGAGATTTAACTTCTTTCAATTTTTGTGTAAATTCAACTTCACTCATGTCATTTTTAGCGGCAAATTCTGAAGGTGATTTGTCATTGAGAAGAATATAATGTCCTTCCCACAAACCTTTACTATTTACATTGTAATAATCCTTAAACCATTTATAATCTTCACCCAATAGCGATTCTAATTCTTCTTTTGTCCAGATATAAAATTTACCTTCTTCTCCCTCGCTATCCGCATCCAGGGCGCTATAAAACTCGCCATCTGGTCCAGTCATCTCTCTTTTAACCCATTCCAAAGATTCCTCAACTACAGATTTGTAAAGTGGATCTTGGTAAGCTTGATAAGCCTGAGAATAAAGAGAAACGAGTTGACCATTGTCATAGAGCATTTTTTCAAAATGAGGAGCTTTCCAAATTTTGTCGGTTGAATAACGTGCAAAACCACCACCAATTTGATCATAAATTCCACCCATAGCCATTTTATCCAATGTGAGTTTCACATAGTCTTTCATCTCTTGATTATTATTTACAAATGCATACTTCAAAAGATAATCGTAATTGCTAGGCATTGGAAATTTTGGAGCCCTATCCGGTCCACCTTCTGCATGATCAAAAGAATCTTTCCAAGAATCAACCATTGCGCTCAAGCTACTTGCGGAAAAATCTGCTTCACTTGAATTTTTAACGATGGCCTCTGTCGACTGAACACCTTCCGTTATTCTATCCGCATATTCTAATATTTTTGCTGGCTCTTCTCCCCAAAGCTGATTAAGTTGGTGCAGTATCCCAATCCATTCTTCTTTCGGATAATAGGTTCCACCCATAAATGGTTTTCCATCTGGAGTTACGAAACAGTTTAATGGCCAACCTCCTCTTTGTGTCATGAGTTGAACTGCATCCATATATACCTGATCTACATCTGGTCGTTCTTCTCTGTCTACTTTTACTGCAATGAAATTTTCATTCATAACTTTAGCCACGCTGTCATCTTCAAAGCTTTCTCGTTCCATTACATGACACCAGTGACAGGCAGAATAACCGATACTAATAAGTACAAGTTTATTCTCCTCTTTTGCTTTTGCAAAGGCCTCATCTCCCCAAGGATACCAATCTACCGGATTGTATTGATGTTGAAGTAAATAGGGAGATGTCTCGTTTGCCAGACGATTCTTTTTATGTCCATTCTCATGCATGGCATCTGATGTATTTTGATTACAAGAAGGTGCAATAAGAAGAGCAAACGCTATTCCCAA
This sequence comes from uncultured Flavobacteriales bacterium, assembly GCA_964609215.1. GTDB lineage: Bacteria > Bacteroidota > Bacteroidia > Flavobacteriales_D > JABDKJ01 > JABDKJ01. The sequence goes on along the minus strand of CAZSQZ010000002.1, from coordinate 350,820 downwards.
AGCCATTATGCGTAATAATTTCATGAACCTTAAAGATGCTTTATTTTACACTATACCAAAACCTGAAACGAATTACTTATTCATTTCCAATTCTTCATTAACCATTAAGTAAGTTATTGTTGATTTCCAAGCTTTCTTCCAGTTCAAAATCAACTTTTTTACTGATGAAAAGAAAGGTCTTTCCCTTTACATGTCCCTTTACTTTGGCATTTACCTTGCCCGTTAATGCAGCTTGTAATAGTATGGGCAAAATCTCATTTTGAGATTTTAACTTGTCGCCTTTTAGAGTAAAAGAATGTGAAGCAGTACTCTTCTTTTTTAATTTCACATTGTTAGCCAACTTAGCCTTTGAGATAAACCTATCGTTAATGTAAACGTCAAAATCCGAATCTGTAACTTTTATGGTAAAAGAGTTTGGGTTACTAATTTTTGCGGTGACATCAATAATGATTCCATCAGCAGAAAACTGTTGTAATTTAAGCTCTTCAATTTCAATTAATTCTATTTCCTCAACCGTGCAGCTATTAAGAAAAAGCACACATAACATCCCAATAAGAATGAAAGGCCGATTTAAAATTCCATTTCTTTCCATAACATTCATTTACATTCAACTCGATAATTCATCAAAATATTTGAAGAACAAAGGAATTGTTTCAATGCCCTTGTAGTAATTGAAAATTCCATAATGTTCATTCGGTGAATGTATATCATCAGAATTCAGGCCAAAACCCATAAGAACTGTTTTTAAACCCAACTCTTTTTCAAATAAAGCAACGATTGGAATACTTCCTCCACCTCTTGTTGGGATAGGTTTTTTCCCAAAAGTATCTTCCATTGCTTTAGATGCTGCTTGGTAGGCAATTGAATCGGTTGGTGTAACCGCTGGCTCACCTCCGTGAAGATCACGCACCTTAACTTTCACATAATTAGGAGCTATGTTTTCAAAATGCTTGGTAAATAATTCTGCAATTTTTTCAGGGTTTTGATTAGGGACTAATCTCATAGATACCTTAGCAAATGCTTTTGATGGAAGAACAGTTTTTGCACCTTCCCCAGTCCATCCACTCCACATGCCATTTACATCTAAGGTAGGTCTTATTGAAGCTCTTTCAATGGTGGTATATCCTTCTTCTCCTTTGACTTCATCAATAGCCAATCCTTCTTTATAATTTTCAAGAGAAAAAGGGGCTTTATTCATTGCATCTCTTTCCTCTGCACTTAATTCCAAAACATCATCATAAAAGCCCTCTACCGTAATTCTTCCCTTATCGTCATGTAGAGAAGAAATTAAGTCGCAAAGAACATTGGCTGGGTTTGCTACAGCTCCTCCATAAACACCTGAGTGTAAGTCTTTAATAGGACCGGTAACTTCTACTTCCATATAGGCTAAGCCTCGCAGACCTACTGTAATTGAAGGGGTGTCATTGGCAATAATAGAAGTATCTGAAACTAAAATAATATCTGATTTTAGAAGCTCTTTATACTCTTTTACAAACCATCCCAAATTCGCAGAACCCACTTCCTCTTCTCCTTCAATCATGAACTTAACATTACAAGGTAATGTATTTGTTTTCATCATTATTTCGAATGCTTTTACATGCATGTACATTTGGCCTTTATCATCACAAGCTCCTCGGGCATATATTTTTTCATTTTTTATGACTGGTTCGAAAGGAGGGTTGTCCCATAATTCTAATGGATCTGCAGGTTGCACATCATAATGTCCGTAAACAAGAACGGTTGGTTTACTAGGATTTACAATTTTCTCACCATACACTATGGGATATCCTGGAGTATCATAAACTTTAACATTATCAGCACCAGCGCTGATTAAACTTTTTTCAATTGCAGAAGCACATTTCTTTACATCTGCACTATATTCGGGGTCAGCAGAAATAGAAGGTATTTTGAGTAATTCAAGTAATTCGTCTAAAAATCGCTGTTTGTGGGTCTCTAAATATTCTATCGTGCTCATTTAATTTGCTTTAGGGCTGCAAATATAGTATTCTGACTATTGACTAAGATTCAAATTTTACGTACTTTTTATTTTTGAAAAACTTTAGGGGAAAGAGGAACTGGAAGGTAAATAATTAGTCAATTTGATTATGATTTGTATTTTTATGAATTGACTCAGGTTAAAACCGAAACAATTATGAAGAAATTACTACTTGCAGTCGCTTTAACAACATGCACTATTTTTTCCTACAGCCAATTGGTTGTAGAGAACAATCAGACCGTAGAATGGTATGTCCAAAATGTATTGGTAGGCTCCGGAGTTACAGTGTCTAACATTACTTTTACAGGAGATCCATCGCAGTTTGGATATTTTGATGCTACTAATGCAAGCATTGGAATTGATGCAGGATTAACATTATCTTCTGGAGAAATCGATGGAATGATTGGTACTGCTGCGGATGGTTTTGCTGGAACCCTAAATACTGGTTTTTCAGATCCCGATTTGTTGGCAACTGCTCAATCCGTTACTACGAACCCAAATGCAGGAAATATCAATTCAACCAATGATGCAGCGATCTTGGAGTTTGATTTTATTCCCAATGGTGATACCATTAGATTTGATTTTGTTTTTGCTTCCGATGAGTATACAACTTGGATAAATTCGGTTTTCAATGATGCTTTTGGGTTTTATGTGTCTGGGCCTGGGATTACTGGTCCGTTTTCCAGCCCTCCTGGATTTCCTGGTGGATCGGTGAATGTTGCGGTTGTGCCTGGTACCGATATTCCAATTACCATTAGTACTATATATGATGATCCAGGTGGTTCAACCCCACCTCAAATGAATGAGCAATTTTATGTGGATAATACAGGTGATTTAACGCACACTCATAATGGTTTTACTACACCAATTACGGCTGAGTATGTTGTTCAATGTGGGGAAACCTATCACTTTAAATTTGCAGTTGCAGATTGTCAGGATGCTTTTTTGGCAACCAGTGTATATCTGGCTCAAGGAAGTTTTGAAAGTTCTGAAGCTATTCAAGCGCAATTGAGCTTGAATGTGGGACAAACAGATTCGCTATTGTATGAGAATTGCGGAAATGGAGAAATTGTGTTTAGAAGATTCTCAAATATTGATAATCCATCAGTCGTAGAATTAGAAGTAACTGGAGTTGCAACAAATGGGGTGGATTATACTTTTATTCCAGACGAGGTTCAATTTCAGGCAGGAGATAGCACAGCATCTTTGAATATTTCTGCCTTTCCCGATGGAGTGCTTGAAGGTTTTGAATCTGTGATCATTGAGATAACGAATAGTCAAACGGCCTGCGGTATTGCTGTCACCTCGCTCTTTACCTTTAGTGTTACTGATGATCCGGAGCCCTTGGGATTAACAGTTCAAGATTATAATATTGATTGCGGAGATGAGATTCAATTGGGTGGTGCCATTACGGGAGGCTATGGGGTCTACGACTATACATGGTCTGGAATAAACGTAGCATCTTCTTTGGTGAATCCTTCAACCCTTACGGATTCTTCTATTTTTGTCTCTCCCGGCTTTACTACGGAATATATTCTCCTCATTGAGGATACCTGTAATGCAGGTTCTATAATGGATACCATAACTGTGAATGTTCCGGTATATCCGCCTGTTGAGGTAGATATAGATGAAGAAGTGAACCTTATTTGTTTAGAACAAGAACTACTTGCACCCAACTCAATTGTTGGGGGAGATGGTGTCTATGCTTTTGAATGGGAAGAAAATGGAACATTATTAGCAAACACTATTGATTTACTCTATACAGCTGGAGTTTCTTCACAATTGATTTATACAGTTACGGATCAATGTGGTGTTTTTGACTCAGATACAATTGATGTTATAGTTCCAGATATTCCCATCACTTTAGATTTATCGCCAGATACTTCTATTTGTTTAGGCACATTTGCTTCATTGAGTGCTCTTGCAGGTGGTGGGGAACCTCCATTTACTTATGAATGGTTGCATGATGGTAGTACTTTGCAGGATATTGATGTTAATCCTACAGAGACTACCAGTTATATTATTAGGGTTACGGATTTGTGTACTGCTTTCTTGGATGGTGAAATAACAGTTAGGGTGGAAGATGTTAATGCAATGTTTTCTGTTACTGTGACAGATCCTTATGGAGTCGTTTTGCATAATGGGACAGAAGAAAACAGTATTTCAGCTAGCGACTTGGAGTATTTTTGGGATTTGGATAATGGTATTCTTTTTAATACCGAAGACGTGACCCATACATTTTCCGATTTTGACTCACATCACATTCTTCTTACTGCGGTTAATGAAATAGGTTGTTCCGATACAGCGAGTTATACAACTATTCCACCTGCAGTCTTGTATATTCCGAATAGCTTTTCTCCAAATGGTGACGGTATAAATGATTCATTTGGAGCATATGGAAATGAAATCGAAGAATTTGAAATGACCATATATAACAGATGGGGACAGGAAGTTTTTAGATCTAATGACATAAATGAACATTGGAGTGGTGAAGGAAGAGACAATGAAGACTACTATGCAGGAGTTGGAATATATACCTTCAGCATTAAAGGAAGAGGAACTCAAAATGAGAAATTCAATTATAGCGGAAAGCTGACTCTTCTAAGATAATTCAGATTTACTTTAATTACTATTTTAGCAAACTAAACAAAAGAGATGAGAAAGATTTTTATCTTGTTATATGCACTAGCTTTTTCTATGTTGGGTCAGGCCCAATTAGTTGTAGACAATACAAATACGGTTGAATGGTATGTTCAAAACGTTCTGTTGGGTGAGGGTGTAACAGTGAGCAATGTTACGTTTAATGGAGCACCTGCAAATCAAATAAATGTTCAATGTGGTCAGTTCAACAGTCTTATGTCAAACATTGGAGTTGATTCAGGTTTTGTAATGGCTTCAGGAGATATCAATGTTGCAATTGGACCAAATAATGCAGGAGGTTCTACATTAGTTACGGTTGATATGCTTTCTGGAGATCCAGATTTAGAAGCTTTAATTCCTGGCTTTCCGGTAAATGATATAGCGATTCTAGAATTTGATTTTGTACCATCTGACGATACACTTTCTTTTGAATATGTTTTCGCTTCTGAAGAGTATCCAGAGTTTGTGAATTCGGCTTTTAACGATGTTTTTGGATTCTTTATTTCTGGACCAAGTATAACAGGGCCTTTTTCTTCTCCTGGAGGATTTCCTGGAGGTTCCATTAACATTGCACTCGTTCCAGGTCAAGATATTCCGGTAACTATTGATAATGTAAACGATGGGTTAAACTCTGAATTTTACGTTGATAATACGTTTGGTGGAGATGGAACAGAAGTTCAATTTGATGGATTTACCGTTCCCCTAACGGCAATGTCTCCAGTTGATTGTGGTGAGCTTCATCATATTAAATTGGCAATTGCTGATGCGGGTGACTTTGCTTTTGATTCTGCAGTATTCTTAGAAGCGGGTTCTTTTGAAAGTACTCCGGAAGATTTATCATTAGATACATTTTTTGAACCTGGGATAGTTGAGTCCTCAGGTGTTTGCGATTCCTCATTTGCTAATTTCAATAGAATTTGTGCTGCAGATAGTGCATTCTATATTATGAAGTTTCAAGGAGATGCAATCTTTGGTGTAGATTATGAAGTCTTTAATGTTCCTGACACTATTATTCTAGTACCTCAGCAGTTTGTACACAATTTTGGGATTCTTGCCTTCGATGATGGTATTGCAGAAGGTGAAGAGGAGATCGAAGTTATCTTGTGTTCTGCTTTAGCTTTGGAAGGACCCTACTTACCTCAAGATACTGCAGTCCTGAATATTACGGATAACTTTAGTCTTCCAATTAATTCTCCTGATATTAATTTAATATGTCCTGCTGATGAGGTGGTGCTCATTGCTGAAGCAACGCAAGGAGTTCCTGTATTTGATTATACTTGGTTTGATTCTTCAGGAAACGAGGTTGGAACAGGTCCGACCCTAACTATTCCAGTTCCTTCATCGTCAGAACAATATACCATAGATGTGGTTGATTTTTGCGGCTTTACAGGAGAAAATATTGTAACGGTGACGAATAGTATTCCGCCCGATCCGGTAGTTACTATTATAGAAGATGATGATCCATTTTGCCCAGGTGCACCTTATGATTTAGAAGCAAATATTCAGGATGGAACACCTGGCTTTTCTTATACCTGGACAACTGGAGATATGACTGATACTACTTCAATCACACCTCCGCAAGGAAGCTTAGGTACTTTTCCAGTTTCTGTATTTGTAACGGATTTCTGTAATAGAGTTGCTGAAACTACCCTTGAATTGGTTCCTCCATTACCTCCTCAACCAATTTTGGAATTGAATGAAATTCTTTGCCAGGGAGATGTACTGGGCCTTGAAACTTTAATTGCCGAGGAAACGGGTACACCTCCATATAATTTTACTTATTTAGATGGAAGTGGTCTAATTGATCCTTCTTTGTTTAGCCCAACAAGCAGTATAGGTGAAATTCCTGGATTGGATTTAGGAGAAGAGCAAGTGTTTCAAGTAATTGTTACGGACTTTTGTTTTCAGTTTGATAATCAACTTTACATAGGTACAGATTCGGATACTTTGGATGTGATATCTTGTTTTATTCCTAATGTATTTACACCAAATGATGATAGCCAGAATGATACTTTTCAGGTATTTGAATTGCTGAGCCGTGAAGGCACATTGCATATCTACAATCGTTGGGGAGTTGAACTCTTTGCTTCTAGTCAACATGAATGGGATGGCGAAGATTATCCTGGAGGTACGTATTTCTATGTGGTTGAATTTGACGATGGTTCTGAACCTCAGTCAGGTTCCTTTACCATGCTCCGATAAAAATATTTAACTCAATAATGATACCCCAGTCATCTCAGATGGTTGGGGTATTTTCATTATGGAAAGAATTGAAGGAGCAACATCTGCTAGAATTCCCTTTTTAATCTCTTCAAAAGATTTCCCAATATAAAAGATTGGAACGGGGTTGGTAGTATGAGCTGTGTGAGGCGTTCCATCATCATTTCTTGCCAAATCTGCATTTCCATGATCGGCTATTATAATAAACTCATAGCCCATCTCTAATCCAGCTTCCACCACTCTTTTACATTGTTCATCAGTGGTTTCAACGGCCTTAACAATAGCTTCGAATACACCTGTGTGGCCTACCATGTCTGGGTTGGCAAAATTGAGGCAGATAAAATCTGGGGTTTCATTGTGTATTTTTGATATTACTTTATTAGCCAATTCATTCGCACTCATTTCGGGTTGTAAATCATATGTCGATACTTTGGGAGATGCAACCATAACCCTTTGCTCTTTTTCAAAAACATCTTCTCTACCTCCTGAAAAGAAGAAAGTAACATGTGGGTATTTTTCAGTTTCAGCCGCTCTTAATTGGCTTGAGTCTGCTTCACTTATTACCTGACCTAAGGTCTTTTGAAGATTTTCTTTATCATACATAACCTGTACTTTTTTAAAACCTTCATCATAGCGAGTCATTGTTACGTAATGAAGATCGCGTTTTTTCATATCGTACTCTGGAAAGTCCGTTTGAGTTAATGCAGTCGTTATTTGTCTACACCGATCAGTTCTAAAATTGAAACATAACACAACATCATCTTCCTCAATGCAATTTGCTTTATCATTTTGATCACGAATGGAAATAGGTTCTATGAATTCATCATTAATATTGATGTTATAAGAAGCTTGAATAGCAGAAACCGGATCATTTGAAATCTTGCCTTTTCCTTCTATCAATAAATCATAGGCAAGCTTAATTCTTTCCCATCTTTTATCTCTATCCATTGCATAGTAGCGACCAATGATAGATGCTATTCGAGCACTTTTGTTTTCAATATGATTTAGCAAATTCCGAACATAAATTTTCCCTTTTTCCGGACTGGTGTCACGTCCATCGGTGAAGACATGAATAAATACATCTTGTATATTCTCCCTATCTAGAATATCTATCAGTTTGTGTAAATGGTTTTGAGAAGAATGAACACCTCCTTCTGAAACTAAGCCCATTAAATGAATTGCCTTGCCATTCGCCTTGGCGTATTTTATGGCATTTGTCAAGGCAGCATTATTAGCGATAGATCCATCCTCACAAGCCTTATTAATCTTTGCAAGATCTTGGTAGACAATTCTACCAGCACCTATATTCAAATGTCCAACTTCCGAATTACCCATTTGCCCTTTTGGTAAACCCACATTTTCTCCATCCGTTAATAATTCTGAATTGGGTTGTGAAGAATACAGTTTGGAAATGAAAGGAGTTTCCGCAGAATGAATTGCATCATTTTCATCTTTTTTACCATGTCCCCAACCATCTAAAATAATTAGCGCTGCTTTTTTTCCATTCATATTGTAAAGAAAATAATATTGAGGAAATGGAATGCACAATTTTAATTAATTACTCTTTTGGAAGTAAATAGTTGATGGATTTGAGGATTTCTACCAAGTTTAGCTGAATAAATGTGGTGAATTGAGTACCTAAAAAACTCAATTTCGATTATTTAAAAGAAAATCCTAAATTAGTTCCAGCATAGGGACTACATCCTAGTAGTCCAATAGTTTTTGCCCTGCCATTTAGATAATAATTGGCAGGGTTTTTTTATTGGTTAAATTATTTCTATTGCGACCGATATCATGCCGCTTCGCCTAAACTGCTCAATAAGGAAACCTGACCTTCTACAAAGTTTTGAATCATTAAAGCTCCGCACTCATGGCTTTTTTCAGGATGAAATTGAACACCTGTGATGTTATCCTTATAAATGGCAGATGAGAAAACCTGCCCATATTGAGTTTCGGTCAAAATATTTTCTTCGTTTTTACATTCCACGAAATAACTGTGAACAAAGTAGAATTGATCATCATCCCAAATGTTGTTTACCAGATTATGTTCTGTTTTAACCCTTAAGGAATTCCAGCCCATGTGTGGAATTTTCAGGAAAGATTCTCTGAAGTCAAATTCAAATTTTTTAGTCGTAGCATCTATCCAACCCAGACCTTCAACATCACCTTCTTCGCTGTAATTGGTGAAAAGTTGCATGCCTAAACAAATTCCCAGAATAGGTGTTTTTTCTTGAATCACTTTTTGATTTAAGACATCAATTATCCCTCTTTCAGTTAAGTTTTTCATTCCGTTTTTGAAATGCCCTACACCTGGTAAAACCAATTTATCTGCTTGAACAATAACTTCTGATTTTGAGGTTATTTGTACATTACAGTTCTGTGCTTTGAATTTGTTTTCTACAGAACGAAGATTACCCATTCCATAGTCGATAATTACAATGTTTTGTTTCATTATTTATCTAGCGTATTTTAAATATAAGATTGAAGGAACTAGCTTTAGTTTACCAGCTATTTTTATTGGAAGTTTCAACATTCTTATAATTGGCAGCAAAGTGGGATAATCGTTATGGGACTTATTTGGTGCCTGCATGATTTGGTTAAATTCTTCCTTACTAAAATCAAGTTTGCTCGCGGTATAATCCACAACTTTTTCCTCATATTGATAAGGCTGAGCATTAATTTCTTCCAATGCTTCTTTCCTTGAAATCTGTCCAGATCTTACCAGTGCAGATAATTCTGTTTTCCTTTTATCGATGTTAAATTTCTTTGGTAAGTAATAGGACTGAAAGAACTTAGTAAATGTATTTTCATGATGGTGTCCACCGTAATATTCCCAATTGACTTCTTTTTTCAAAACAGAGTCAACAGCTTTTTTGTTGTAATCAATAAACTCCATCAACCTGACCTCTTTTATTCTTCTTAGGAAAATATAATTGATAAGATTGAAAAAACTCATCACTGGGAAACTCTTGATTTTTTTCTTACCAAACATTCTGTGAACAGCTCTAAAGTATTTACTGTCCATATAGGTCCAGGAAATAGGAGAGGTGCCTTCTGTTCTAAAAGAATGACCATTGAGAATATATTTTATTCCTTCATCAGCGGCAGTTTTATATAACACAGAGTAAATGGCAAAATCTGTTGGAATATCCGCGTCTGGAACTGAAGCCTTCAAGAATGATCTTTGGAGATCTTTAAACTCTTCCCAATCTGCAACTACCGTGTGTAAGGTGACATTAAATTTTGAGATGGAGTTCTTAATATTACTTACAGAAATATCTGTGTTCCATCCGTTATCAAAGTGAACTGCCAGTGGGCGAAGTCCTAATTTTATTGCTGTCAACAAGGTATAGGTGCTATCTCTTCCACCAGAAATACCTACTATACAATCGTATTCTTTTCCTTTACCTGCTGTCTTAATTTTTTCTACTACGGCTTCTAGGTTTTTTTGTCCTTCTGCTCCTAGTGGATGCTTTTTTTCAAGTTCATTATGAATCTTGCAGTATTTGCATTCTCCGTTTTCATCAAACCAAATGTCTTTTACCGTTGTGTCCAAAACACAGGTTGTACATATTTGAATAGCTTCAGTTTTCATTGTTTACATTCATTTCTGTGAGTAACAAAGGAGTAGTTGGAGAAACCATTCGATATAACCATCTAATTGGTTTTCTAAACTTTCGAATGATGGAATAGTAGTTTGGATAATCTAAGAAAGTCTTCTCAGGAAGTTTCATGATGTTCTCAAATTCTTCTTCACTTAATCCTAATTTCTTTATTACATATTGCTTATCACTTGCTGCTAGTTCAGCAGGCATTGGAGCCTCATTTTTAAGCTTATCAAAAGCTTCTTGCCTTGTCATTTGATTAGATCGAACAAGTGCGGAGTACTCTCTTTTTCTTTTATCAATTCCAAATTTATTTGGTAAGATATATCCTTGATAGAAGCGAGTATAAACAGATTCATAATGATGCCCACCATAATCAACCCAATCGTATTTCTCAGAAATCAATTTTTTAATTTCTGGTTTGTTATAAGGGAAATAGTAAAGAATCCTTACTTGCTTTATTCTCTTTATGTAGGTGTAGTAGAATAGATTCCAAATAGTATAGTTAGGAAAGGTCTTTAACTTTTTTCTTCCAAAAAGTCGGTGTACTGCTTTTAAATACTTTCCATCACCATAGCTCCACATAATAGGGACTTTACCTTCTGTTCTAAAAGAATGACCATTCATGATGTACTTAATTCCTTCCTCTGCTGCGATTTTGTAGAGTGTGCTCTGAATAGCTAAATCTGTAGGAATTTCTGAATCTGGAGTGCTGGCTTTTAGAAAGGCGATTTGTATGTCTTTAAATTCTTCCCAATCCACAACATAGGTAATCAAGTCATATCCTAGTGCGTCTGTGGCTTTTTGAATATTAGAAACTGCAATGTCTGAGTTCCATCCATTATCAAAATGAACTGCGAGAACATTCAAACCTAATTCTTTTGCTAAATGCAATTGATAGGTACTATCAGTTCCTCCACTTACACCTATTATGCAGTCGTACTTTTTTCCCTTTCCAGCTTTTTTAATATCCTCAACTATTTTGTCAAACTCAATTCTCCCAAGTGCATTTAAGGGATATTGTAGTTCCATTTCATCGTGAATTTTACAATATTGACAAACACCTTCAGCATCTAGACGCATTAAAGGGTCGGTAGAATCCATTACACATCGGGTACAATATTGCATGTCTAAAAATTGAGTTTTAAAAGTCTTCTATATGTGAATTTTCGAATAAAACGAGCTAGGCCATCATCAACCACCTTTTGCTCATTTCCGCGTTTTGCGGCCAAAAATCCTTTCATATAATACGCAGAACCGATAAGAAAAGGTTTACTTTTTAATTTGAAAATCGATCGTATTAGAGTCAGGAAAAAATCATTTCCTGTTCGGTAAGCTTCAAACCCAGATTTATAAGCGTGCCCTTTCGGCTCATAGGCTGCTGAAGTCGGTCTGTGATGTATTACGGGAAGTTCTAATACTTTAATCTTCCATCCTTTATACATGGCATGCATCCCATCAATTCCATCCCAGTTCCATGTTTCTTTAAAGCCACCAATATCTGACCAACATTCTTTTTTGTATGCCTTTAACGCTCCTCTTACATGATAATCATGAGAATGTTCTCTTACCAATTCACCATTTTGTTCTATCATGCAGTAACCACCACAAAGACCTAATTTTTTGTTGCTTTCAAATGCTTTTGATATTTCGCTAAAGTAGTTTTCCGGTAAGGTTAAGTCAGCATCTAATTTTACCACCACATCGTGTTCAACATTTTTGAATAGTGAATAACCGTGGTAAAAGGCTCTTACCACTTTTGACCCACCTGTTCTTTTTTCTTTCTCGCTTTGTTTATTTACCAACTTTATCCAAGGATATTGTGCTGTATATGATTCGATGATTTCCGCCATATCATCGGTGGAGCCATCGTTCACAATTATCCATTGAACTGGTTTTAATTTTTGAGACACCATAGATTTAATAGTGTTTCTGATATATTCAGCTTCGTTCTTTGCTGGTGTAATAACTAAAAATTTCATCCTTTGTATTTCAAGTGTGCTTTTAATGAACCCAATATCACAATGGGCATAGTAATCGGTAGTAAAAAGATTCCCCCGTGTCTTTTGACCATTTTAGCGGTTTTATTCAAATGGCGAGAAGAGTATTTGTTTGTGAATGATTTTAAAAGAGACCAAATAGATCCTTTTTTAACGGGGTTACCCGCTCCTGTCATTTCAACATGGCTAAAAACGACTGAATCATAAGAAACAAATACGGGATAACCTTTTTTTTGTGCTCTTAAACAGAAGTCATCATCCGAACCGTACTGAACTAGTTTTTTGTCAAAGAAATTAAGCTCTCTTAAAATATTCACAGGAATTAACATTCCTCTACCTGGCAGCACAACGCTCTTTTTGGTTCCAGAAAGTTCATTCAAATTAATTGGTGTAAATGGAGAGATATAATTTACCTGTTTATATCGCCACCATCTTATTTTTTTAACTCCAGAGAATGTGATTTTAAATGGTTCTTCCACTGTAACAGATATGGAACCCATAATGCAGTTCTCACCATTTTTCTTCCAAGCGCTGAAAATATTTTTTACATAGTCCGCTTTCAGACGAACATCGTCATTCATTGTCAAAACTATATCTGCACCAAGTTTATTGGCTAACTGAAAGCCTTGGTTCATGCTTTTGGTATACCACCAAGATCCAGTTCCATAAAGACAATGTACATTGGGAAAATCTTGATGCATCATTTCGCTTGTTCCATCATCTGAACCATCAATTACCATGATAGTGGAGATTTCATAATCTCCCATTTCTTGATTTCTAATATCAAGCAATACTTTTCTTACATATTCCTTTCGGTTGAATGTTGGAATAACAAAAAATATTTTTTTCATGCTAATTTTAACTTTGTTTCATAATCCCTTGCGAAAGCAAGCATGTCATTTTTATCTACTGCCAACCAGAAAAATTGAAGCCCAAAAAAGATGGGAGAGACCAGCAATGGATTGGATAGTGATAATGTAATTACGATCATAACACCAAGAAAGATTCCTCGTGATCTATAAATTGATTTTAATAATCTGAAGCTTCTGATGTAATTATAGAGTAAAAAGAATATGCCTAGGAGGCCAAATTTTACCATGTAGTCAGAAAAGCCATTTGCCCTTACCAATTGGGAATATCTTCCCTGTGTTCTTTCAGTTTCTTGAAGGCCATAACCTAAAAATGGTTCGTTCATTAGATCTGCCCAATCTATTCTAAAGCTCGCAACTCTTCCTATACTAATTCCTTCACTTTCGCCTTCATAATTTTCAGCAGATTCCAGTGCATGGTCTGCATTTTTTATTCGGTCATTTACTTTTCCAGCAATGAAATCCATTGAACCAACATAAAGAGCAGCTACCAAAACCAAAGGAGAAAATAAGACTGTCCACTTAGGCTTGGTGTTGATTAAGAGAAAAACAATATTGATGAAAAGCAGAACAAATCCTGTGGTTGAGAAGCAAGTTATTATTGCAATCAGGAGAACGATAAATCTTTTATTTATTCTAAAACCATAGAAAATCATGGTAAGAAATAGTGCAACATTCGCCATACTTGCAAATGCACCTGGTTCCCACATGAAACCTGAATTTCTATCTAGACCCCAAGGGTTTACTGTGAACAAAATGGAGTTTGAATAATCATATCCTCCCTTTGGAACTTGTGGAATTATTGGTTCCATAAAGCCGTTTAATGACATTATAGTATCTGGTGCAATAAGTTGCAATAGATATAATGGAATGCTGATTAAAGCAAGTTTATAAACTATCTCCGCAAAGAAATGAATGAATGTTACTCCAACAATTTTTATTGTGCAGTATGCGTATAGGATTTTTAAGTAAATACGCATAGTAGCTGTAAAATTTAACCAGCCGAATTTTGTCAAATAGATTACGGAAATTCCAAAGTAAATAAGTGAGAAGTAGACAAAGGCCCTATCGATTTTGATTTTTCTGAAAATCACAATTCCCACGGGAATAATTGCTGAAATTGCAAGTACGCTGTCCCAAAGAGATAATACGGATGCACCAGAACTCATGTGAAGAATCCAAAAGCAAAGTAAGAAGTGCAGATAATACTCGTATTTAGGATTTTTGAACATGCTTATATTGCCTAGGCTACTTTTCGAATTACTTTAGCTGGATTGCCTCCCCAAATTTCGTTTTCAGGAATATTTCTGGTTACTATAGAGCCAGCTCCAATTATTGCATTTTTCCCTATGGTTACACCTTTTAAAATTGTACTATGTGCACCGATAAAAACATTTTCTTCAATAACCACAGGCTTGTTGACTCTCAAACTCAAATCCTCCTTGATTTTAGTCCTTTCGACTACTTGAAGAGAATGAAAATCTGAATCGTAAATGGTAACATTACCGCCTATTTTCACATTGTCTTTAATAGTGATTTCTTCGCAGCAAACTATTGCTGTGGAACTCATATTTACATTATTACCAATTTTAAGCGTTGCTTCTTTTTCAACTTTTAGAATGCACCTTTGATTGCGCCCTATTTGATTGTGACGGATACCGTTGTTCATCCTGAAATGATTGCCAATTTTTAATTTTCCTCCCTTTTTAATGCTAACTATCGGAACACCATTGGTGTTGAAATTGTTATTATAGGAAACACCATTTACATTAAATATGAAAATGGTTCTTAAACGATCAAAGAAAAGTGTTATTATACTTACAATTTTCCTTGCGATTTTATATGTAATAACTAATGGGTGTGTCATGCTGCGTTCATTACCTTTTTATAAATCCTTACTGTATTTTCAAGTATAGTATTTGCGTTGTGTCTTTCTCGTGCAATTTTTCTGCTTTGCTTGGAGAGTTTGTCTCTAAGCTGGTTATCTGAAAAAAGCCTAAGCACTTCAAATGCAATTTTTAATGGACTTAATTCTACGAGTATTCCTGTTTCATTATGTTCTATCAATGAGGAAACACCTCCAACTTTTGAAGCTATTACGGGCAGGCCGGAAACTTGCGCTTCGCAAACGCTATTCGGACTGTTGTCAATGTGAGAAGGATGAACCAAACAATATGATTTTCTGAAGGCATCACATACTCCAAATTCATCCTGAAAACCCAGTATTTCAATACTATTTGGGATAATATTATCAAGCTCGTTTTCCTTGATAATATTTTCAATCACTTCCGGATTCGTTTTTCCAACTATAAGTAATCTTAAATCACATTTTTCTCTTATAAGATCAAATGCAATAAGCATTTCTTTTATTCCTTTAATAGGGTTTGAACCTCCGATAAACAGAATGTTTTCCTTTTCAATTGAAAAATTGTTTTCGAAAAATGGCTCTCGTATCATCTCCCAATTTTCGTATAAATTAGCCTGCGGGTTATAATCTTTTATAAACCCAGTATCAAAAATTGTTCGGCAAATGAAGTGCTGTATTTTCCTAACGTTTTCTTTCTCGAATATACTGGCCATATACCATGAAAGAAATGTGTAAGAGAACATTGAAGGGAGTTTTTTTACGTACTCTGTCATAATGCCCTGCATAGAAACCAAAGAGGGAATAGGCACATTTTCAATGGAAGATTCATATTGATGCTCACTTCCATGTACATGAATCAAATCGAAATCATCAATCCTATTTTTGATGTACTTCTTTAAAATCTTTATTCTCCTGCTGTAGATTGTTAAATAGTCAATTTTCGGAACAGGTGTTTTCAGAAAGACATATTCAATACCATCCTTTACAATTACTTCTTCATCTTTTCGAAGTCGTGGATGATAATTCAGCATTGTTATTGTGCAGTCTTTTTCCTCCACAAGCTTTTTAGCTAATGTGGATATCCAGGGAGCCGGATGAACATCCTTATCTCCTGAATAGGGTATAGGTGCAAGCCAGAGTAAACGCATTAGAATTATTTTTTTGTATAAATAGCAATTATGCTATGACCAATAATTTTGTTTTTTCTCAATCCCACTAAATTGTATAAACCTAGAATTCGTGATATTCTATTCACAGCTTTGGCTAGTAATTTGGATGGTAATTTTTTGTACAACCAATTCGACCATATAACGGGATAGTGATATTTCTGAAGAGGTTCGTAGTGGAATCCTTCCAGTTTAATTTCAAAGTTATCTTGTAGCTTACTTAATGATTTTTCATCCCACAAACACATATGATGGGGAGGCATATTCATTATGCTATTTGGAGAGTGTTTGATGAAAGAGCTATTATTTGGCACACTAATCATCAATCGCCCCCCTACTTTAAGTGCTTTAACAGATGCGGCAATAACAGATTGAACATCTGCAATGTGTTCCATTACCTGAAAGGAGCATACAACATCATAGTGATTTTCATATTCAATAGAATGATCTTCTATACTTTGCGTTAGCACATTCAGACCTTTTTGCTGCGCTGCTTTTGCTGCAGCCACATTTAATTCGAGTCCAGAACCTTGAATATTTTTTTCTTTTATTCTCTCCAGAAATGTCCCCTCAGCACAGCCCAATTCAAGTACTTTTTCTCCATCATTCAGAATATCCTTAACTTGCTGATGCTCCCACTTCCAATCCATGTAATACCATGAGAATTTTTGGAGTTCCTCGTAGAATTTAGCATCACCTGCTAAAGTTGAAGGACCATAGAACCTAAAGTCCGTATCTAGGCATCTGTAAACCCCAACATTTTCCGCGTTGCTTAATATTCCAGATACATCTATAGAGTATGAACTCATGTATTCTTTCTCAATGAAAGAACTGGGAATTTTTCTTTCTAGAATTACGTTTGATTTTTTCGTAATTGGGCTTTTCATGAGCATATATATTTATTTGTTCCAAATGCCTTTGGCAGTGTTGGAAATAATTTTTTTGTATTGAATAAATGAAAGCAAAGGGCCATATGATAGACATATAGATGTGGCTAAAATGACCCCAGCACTCCCTAGTCCTAGGTTTTTTACGAAAAAAATCGATAAAGGGATATTAATTAGGCCAGCAATTATTGAAAAAATCAATTGGAGACGTATTTTGCCAACCCCATTTACAAAAGTTGTAAAAATACTTGCCCAAGAAGAAAGCACCACAAAAATGGCCATGTATAGTGATAAGACACCAGGTATTTCGATTTCATTACCTATCCAAATGCTATACAGCTCCGGTGCTAAAAGTAAAATGATAATAGTTCCTGCAAGAAATAGAAACCAGACCTTCACTAATTTATTGGTAATACCCTTTATCCAGTTAAAATCTTTTCTTTCAAATGCCTCAGTATAAGCTGACCAAAAAGGAGCGCATATAATTGAAAAACCTAAGGTGATAATGCTAAAATATTTAAATGCAATATTGTAAATACTCACTTGCTCAGGCCCAAGAGTATTTGCAATAATAATGTTGTCTGTTGAGAAAATAACAATGCCAGCTATTTGAATAATAAAGAACTGTAAACCTAAGTTCATAAGAGATTTTCCCGCTTTAAAATTGACATGTTTAAGAGATGGCCTTAGTTTCTGGAATTTGCCGAAATACAAATAAGCAGAGGCCAGGCTTAGAACGACTACAGGTATTGAACAAAAAGCAATACTTAGCAGGAGTAAAGAGCTTTGGGTAGTTTTAATTAAAACGAAAACAATTACTAAACTCAGTGCATTTACGATGAAATTTAACAAGTCATTAATTGCAGTTTGCTGTTTAGCCGCTGTAACAAAGGATAGTTGATTTAGAGCGAACTTTATAAAGAAAAATCCAACTATTACTATTGCAATTAGTCGCAATTCTTGAAGTGAGAACAAATCTGAGTTTACAATGCTTTTCCAGTTTATAAACTGTTCGGTAATCGCATAGATGGATAATATGGAAATAACTATCAAGATTACATAAGCATAGGTTGTGCTTATATAGGTTTTAGCTTTTTGGAAATCATCATTTGCAAGCGCTTCGGATAGTTTGTTTTTTAAACCATTTCCTAAGCCAAAATCACAAAAGCTTGCCCATGTTGTAATTGAGGTCAATAAAAGCCAAACACCATACTTTTCGGTATTTAAGTACGCTATTAAAAGAGGGACAAGCAGAAAATTAATAGCGATAGAGCCGCCCTTAAACAAAAGGCTGAAGCCTATGTTCTTTTTTAGGAGGGCGGTTCTTTTCTTGGCGTGTGTGTGTGCTTGAATCGCATCCATAATTCCTCGTTCTATGCTGCTTTCAATTTTCTTTTTAATCTCTTATATGTTTTAACGAGCCTATTCTTAAAAGGGTTTTCCCTTTGGTCTAAAGAATAATTTTGGTAAAGTTCTTTTTCATTACCGCAATTGAATAAAAGGCACATATTTCCGAATCTGTTATTTTCTTGTAATTCATTTACAAGTTTTATTTTCTTTTTCTGGGTATACTTATTTCTTATTACATAGATTGTTGTATCAACTAATTTTTCAAGTATGTATGCGTCTGAGACTAAAGAAATAGGGGGAGAGTCTATGATAATGGTATCATATTTATCATCTAGAAAATGAAAAAGTCTTTCCAATTCTTCCTTTATTAATAACTCAGAGGGGTTAGGAGGAATTGGACCCGATGAAATAAAATCAAGATTAGGACTTATTTCACTTGGTTTGATGATATCGTAGAATGTTTTTTGTCCAATTAGATAATTAGTTACACCAATTTCATTGTTCATTCCAAAATTCATTGAAATCTTAGGCCTTCTAAGTTCCAATTCTACAATACAGGTTTTCTTTCCAAGAACTGCACTAGTAATCCCCAGGTTTAGGGCTGTAAAGGTTTTTCCTTCTCCATTTACTCCAGAGGTTAGGAGAATCCTCTTTGGGCTTCCCATATACTGAAGATTGAAATTCATGGTTCTATATTCTTCTGCAATTGAAGAGTTAATATCCTTGTTAATGACGATTTGATCTTTTCCCTTATTCTTGGAAATGATTCCTACAATTGGAACATTGGTATTATTTCTAATAAAATCAATGTCGCTTATCTTATCATTTAGTAGATCTTTTAAGGTGATAAATACTATGGGAATAAATAATCCCAGAAGAAGCCCAATTAAAAGAACTATTGTCTTTTTGGGGAAGAACTTATAATTCGTAAAGTGTGGAGCCTCAATTATTTTAGTGTCTACTACCTTAGAGGCAAGTGCCATTGCAGCTTCTTCTTTCTTCTTTAATAGATGCAAGTAAATTCCCTCTTTAGTATCTCTTAATCTTCCAAGAGATACCAGTTCTTTATCGTCATAGGTAAGAGCAGCCAGGTCTTTATTGTACTTTTCTATTCTGGACTTAATATCGTCAACGGAAATTTGCAAGTTCTTTTCTTGGCTAATTAGATTCTGATGTAAAGAGACTCTCAAATCTTCTATTTCAGATTCTAATTCTAGTATTACTGGGTTATTTGCTTTTATGGTGTTTTTCTTTCTTGCTAATTCTGTTTCCTTATTGTTTAGAGCTACAATGATATTATCCAATAAAGGGTCGTGAACACCCAAAACAGTTTTTGGAATAGATACTTCATTTCCAATTCCTCTGAAAAGTTGTGTAAGCAAAGCTTGGACAGTTGAAAGCTGTGTTTCAGCATCACTCAGTTCATATTCAAATTTCTTAATACCTTCCAAAATATAGTTGGCCTGACCATCTACATTTACTACGCCTTTTTTGAATTTATATCGCGCAATTTGGGCTTCAAGAGCTTGAAGATCTTCCCAATTTATTCGAAGTCTTTCTTCTATAAAATCGTACATGTTCTTAGCGATTTCTTGCTTCTCACGAGCGATTTCTTCTAAATAGACATCTTGTAGTTTAGTCATGAAAGCAATACCTCTTTCCGGTACAACATCATCCATGGATAAGACAATAATATCTGTCTCCTTATTTGATTCGGCAGCTTCTATTTTATTCATATAACTACTTACCAAATCTGTGTGAAAATTGAAGTAGAAAGAATATGAATTAGAACCTTTGCTTAAGTTGTTGTAATTAAAATAATCGGTAAGTAATGGGTTTTTACAAATCTGAATATTCAGTTCACTATCGCTAATTAGTTCTCCCCATTTATGTTTTTTGTGGTGTTTTATTGCTGGATTCTTCCCTGGACTATAATCAAGTAAAAATTCATCTTCACTTAAAATAGTTACTTTATATTCAGTATAGAAGTGGATATTTCGCAAAGTGTCAAATACTACTTTAAAAGGCGATTTTTCATAGAGCTCTCGTGTTTTGTAATTGCCATTCTGATAATAGCTTGTTGTAAAGTCAAGCTGCTTGAGTGTTTTGTCAATCATGTCTCTAGAGACATAAATTTCCACTTCATTATCTACTGTTTTTGCTCTGTTGATGAAATTTAAATCTGGAATTGCACTTTCAGAGTAAATGACTCTATCGTCCTCAGAACTGATTAAAGACTTACTTTGAATAGAGTAATATGGTATTGCATAAAAATTGATAATAGAGGCAACCACTAGGCCAACTGCAACACATAAAATGAATGCCCACCAATAATTTAAATAGCCAAGAATGAATTTTTTTAAATCAAACTCTTGTTGATCTTTACTACGTTGAACACTATGTTTATATAGTTCTTTCATCTGGCAATTATTGCCGTGGTAATAACAGCTGACATAGTTGCTAAGCCAACAACCACAGAACCCCAAGCAGTAGCATTTTTTGAATTTTGAACTCTTCCTTTATTGGATTCTACATAAATAATATCTCTGGAGTTCAAGTAAAAGAAAGGTGAGTTAAATGCTTCTTTAGAAGTTAAATCTATTCTTGTTGTTAAAACAGAACCATTATCTTCTCTCGTCACTAGAATATTCTGTCTATTTCCGAACTGGTCAAGCCCACCTGCCCTGGCAATGGCTTCCAAAACAGTAATGTTTCCATTGGGAACAGTAAAAAGACCTGGGTTTTTGACTTCTCCCATAACGGAGATTGCAAAATTCTCATAGTTCACTTTAACCATAGGATATTCCAGAAAATGGTTCAATGCACTTTGTATGGTGTCACGACATTCAGAAAGGGAAAGATTGGAGACTTTTACTTCTCCTACCAAGGGCATACTTATAAAGCCTTCTCTATTAACATCATAGGTAAGGCATTCTATCCCTGTTGCACCCTCTCTTTCGGTTGATCCACGAAAATATTTTGCTCCTTCTTTACTTAGACTGGAGACGGAAATACAAAGCTGTTGACCAGATTTTATTCTGTTTTCGAAATAACTATCGCGAACGAAGATGACTTCATCCTCACTGTTTATATCATGTAATAGATTATATTCTTGTTTATTACATGCAAATGCAAGTAGAACCATACAAGAATAAAGCACGGCACTCATTAATCGTCTTTGACTCCCTTTGACAAGAGTCATTAGAAAACGTTTTAGGTTCATTAAGTTTTTTAAATGTTTAGCTTTTGGAGCTTTTAATTGCTTCTTGCTTTTCTAAAAATTATATTTCTTAGAATAAGGAAAAAGTAACTCACATCAGTCTTTAACGGATTTTTTTCGTATTGGTTTAGGTATTTGAGCTCTGATTGTTGAACTTCTTCTAAAGTTTTGGGCATATCCACGTAAAAAGGAGGTAAAAGACCGGGCTTGGTTTTAGTCCTTTTTTCTTGTAATTCTTTATCATAAAGACTGAGATAATGTTTCGAAAGTGGTCTTACACCAACAATTTTCATGTCTCCCCTTAGAACATTGATGAGCATTGGAAGTTCATCTAAAAAATACTTTCTAAAAAACTTACCAATAGGGCTAATTCTAAAATCATTATCAAATTTTCCACCTTCTTTAAGTTTGTTATTTCTAAAGACAAACTCTTGAACATAGGAAGCATAAGGATGCATTGTTCTTAACTTATAGACCTTTATTTTCTTTCCATTTTTTCCAACTCTATTCATTGTGAATATTGGGCCAATAGTGGGTTTTTCTCTTATTTCAGGATTTTTTACTTTTTGAGCTATATAGAAAAGTGCTGATCCCTCCTCTTTTATCTTTAGGACATCAAAACCCGAATAAAAGAGTCTTCCCAGAATTTCCGTTTTAGATATTCTTCTTCTTCTTCCTTTGGTAAATTTTAAATAGAAATATCTGAAAGGATGAATTTTAGATAGCACCCTGTGTATTAGAAAACTAAAAATATCGGTTGAGATTGGAATCATACTTTGGTAGACAAAATCCTTGTCCGGCTCGTATCCAAGTTTGAAATCTGCACAACCAATCAAATAACCATGAAGAGGCAGTTTCTCGTTTGCATTTCTTAAGAATAGATTTATTTTTCCGACATCATTTAACTTTTCTTTTTCTATAATGTGCGGTGCTTTAGCTACCTCCGCTTTCAATTCATTAAAGCAATATTTAGACACTACCTTAAACACTCCGTTTAGGTATACCTTTTTATTGCCAAAAGAGTGTAGAAGTGATTGATAGAATTTATTCTTTGGAGCTCTATATTTTTTCACATTCCTCATCTTTAGATGACCAAACAGCCTTGTATATATTCTTTTATATTTTGAATCGTTAGTATTGGTTGAGTGGGCTTTACCGTATCTTCAGTTAAATCAACAAGAAACTGCGATACATCAGTAGAATCTTTTATTAGAGCTTTAGCTCTTTGGAGATATTTATTTTTTGCTTCCGAGTCTTGTAATATGTTTACTGTACTCTCTTTGACTCCATTATAATCTCTGAAGCTGTGAATTAAACCCAATCTTTCTTGCGCCTTTAAAGTTCCTGCATTCAAGGTATTAATATATATTGCGGGAGTGCCTAACATGGCGCATTCACTTGCCATAGTTGCACCTTCACCAATGTAAAGATTCGCATGAGCTAATGCATCATGCATCATGTGCGGTTCTATTTTTATTTGAAAAGGTTTTAGGTGATCAGGTAAGTTTTCTTCAGAAGTAATGAAAACACGATTGTGTTTCATAATCTCTTCTACGATTTCTGTTTTTTGTTGGACGTTCATCCCTTTTTGCTTGATATCATGACCAGCATTCCAACCCACAAAACGAACAATACTAAATGGCTCATTCTCTGAAATATCTAGAACTTTGAAAATGTCCTTATTTGGTTGGTAATATTTAGGATGTAAATAAGCCAACTCGTGAAATCCATTGTACTTAATTTGCTTATTTCCAAAATCTTTTTCGAAGCTATTTGGATTAACAAGAAGATTAGAAAATGGCTTGTAAAGAAGGTGTTCAAATGTAGAATGCTCGGTATCATCCAAAACAATATGTTTTTTTCCTAGAATAAATGCTGCATGTGCAGCATACATGCTGGAAACACTAAGAAATAGGTCAGCCTTCTCTCTTTTGCCGATGTTGTAAATTTGCCTCCCAAAATACGCTAAGCCAAGAACTTTATTTATAGCTCCCTTTTTAGGTTTACCTAAATTTATATAAGGTATTTCATAAGCTTCAAGGAGTTGAATTGAGCACTCCTTTTCTTTGGTGGTAATGACAAACTCATGCCCTCTTTTTTTCATTTCCCAGTAGAAATTTTTGAATAGATGAACATGACCAGGATGTCCTATGTCAATTAGTATTTTCATGCGGCAATTATGTTTTTAAATTTTTCGCTTATTTCCTTTCTAGTTGGCAAATTGATAAGTACTGCATTTCTTGGACCGTGATAAACAAACATACTGCCAGCGGCAAGAGCCGAAGCTTTAGCTTCTTTTGCGGTATCTATCATATGATTTATGTTACCAGCTCCTCCAAGTGCAATAACCGGTATTGGAATGGACTTGGAAATTTGTGCAATGAGTTCTGTATCATAGCCCTGCATTTTTCCATCTTGGTCAATAGAGTTTACCATAATTTCCCCGGCTCCCATTTCAACCATTTTTATTGCAAAATCTAATGGACTTATTCCTGTGGATTTGGTTCCATTGTTTATATAAACTTGTTTTTTACCAAACAATTTTTTCTTTACATCCATACAGACAACAATAGTTGAGCTGCCAAATATGGAAACCGCTTCTCTTATAAATTCTGGTCTAATAACTGCAGCTGAATTGATACATACTTTTTCAGCACCAGCATTTATAATCGATTTAATGTCTTCAATTGTTTTTATCCCACCTCCAACCGAGAATGGCATATTGCATTCATCTCCTAATTTCTTTATGAATTCTAAAGATGTAATTCTGTTCTCCTTGCTTGCGTTAATATCTAAGAAGATAAGCTCATCCGCTTTTTTATCATTAAATATCTTGATAGCATTTAGGGGATCTCCAATGTATCTATGATCTTTGAAGTTAACCGACTTCACAAGTCCATTGTCTCTTAGTAAAAGACATGGTATGACTCTAGGCCTAAACATTTTTGTTTAGGTTTTTCTTCGCTAGTTCAACGAAGTAATTGGTAAATCTTTTTTTGATTAATTGGGAAACATCTACACAAGGCCCTTGTAGCACTGGCACTGCATTCTCCCCTAATTTCGGTGTATTCTCCTCACTCATCCTTTCACAATAATTTAAATTAAACTTGGCTATGTTAGCTTTTTAATCAAGATTATTCCATGCATCGAAGTTTCACCTTCTTCCATGTTTTATTACGGCACTTTTATCAAAAGGTTCGATAAACTATCATTATTTGCCGATTAACTATTTTTTATCTGGCTTGTACTTTGAAAAAAAATCGATGAAAGGAAACAAAATCCAAATAGTGTCGTAAAGAGAACTATGCTTTAAAATCCGATTTGTATAGTCGGGCCAAAAAAAAACAGATATGAAAAACTATTACCTAGTTGCCATATCACTATTTTTAACAACTTTAGTACATGCACAAACCACGCACAGTGGTTTAATTACGAGCGACTTTAAGTTTCTTAAGGCTGGCAATCCGCATGTTATTAAAGGAATGGTGACAGTGGAAGAAGGAGTTGAGTTGGTGATTGAAGCTGGATGTGAAATTCAGTTTTTTGACCAAGATGATGAGATAAGAGTCTATGGTACGTTAACCGCTGTTGGGACAAGTTCAGATAAGATTTTGTTCACAGGAAACAATCCAAATGGAAATATTCATGGAGAAGGACTTAGATTTAGGCCTGGTAGTTCAAATAACAGATTGGAATTTTGTGAGCTCACTAAATTGGGTGATTTCGATTCTGTAAATGAGGCTATTATATATAATGAAGGAGAAGATCTTACCATAATAGATTGTTTAATAAGCGATTCAGAATTATGGGGAATTTATAGCATAAATGGAGATGTCAATATTTCAAACAGTCAAATAAGCAATTGTTTTTATGATGGACTTGCAGTAGAGTTTGGACATGTGGTAATGAACAACTGTGAAGTTGAGAACTGCTCGGAAGATGGAATAGAAGTCTTTTCCAATGTTTCTGATTTTGAAATTCAAAACACGATAATTCAAGGTAATTCGGGTGTTGGTTTAAAGGCGCAATCTATTCTAACAAACTTCAGAATAGAAGATTGCCAATTTAACAGTAACTATATTGACTTAAGATTGCATCCATTTAATGCGTCTCAAATTTCATCGATAGATGCGTCCACAATATATCTGAAAGGAACACTATATAGTGGAATGGAAGTGGATATCAATAATGTGAATCAAATTGATGGTGTAGATTATATAGTAGAGTACATCCAAGTAAATTCTGGCGCAGAATTGAATATCGGCCCAGGAACAAAATTTGGATTTATAAATGAATTTTCTGAAATCCAAGTCTTTGGAAGTATGAATGCTGTGGGCTTGGTTTCCGATAGTATTCAATTTCTGGGTATCAATCCAGATCCTAATATATATGGTGAAGGTTTAAGATTCCATCCTGGAAGTACGGGCAATAAATTGCAATATTGCTATTTAGAAAAATTAGGAGATTCAAGCTCAAATATCGCTAGTTCTATATGGTATGAAGGAGATGAAATTGAGATGACTCACTGTAAGATCAGAGATGCAGAAGAAAGAGGAGTTTATGTAGTAAGAGCTGATATGGAAGTATCGCACTGCGTGTTTGAGAATTGCGAGAATGGAATCGCCATTACGGAAACTGGAGCATTGAGTTTGAACAATAGTGATTTTGTGAATTGTTCTAATGGTATCGTTAAATTTATTAGCGGTACGGGAGATGTAGAAGTTCATCAAAGCAATTTTGAAGGCTCCACCAACTTCGGTATTCAGAACTTTTCCGCTTTAGTAATTGATGCGACAGAGAATTTCTGGGGAGATGTATCAGGTCCTACACATTCAGAAAATACTGGTGGATCTGGTGATGCAGTTTCTGATTCTGTAGACTATGGAAATTTAAATACTGCACTCACGGAAAATCAAATCAATATAGGAAATGGAGGAATTATTCTGGAAGGACAAATCTCTCAGCCGCTTCATATTGTTGAATCCAATACTTCTTATAATTTACAAACCCGAGTAACCAACTGGAGTAACATATCATTGAACAGCTGTGATATTTCTTGTGATGTAAATGGAGCTCATGTAGATATACCTTGGTCAGGAGGTTTAAATTTTTCAGAATTTTCCGATGAGAATTTAGGAAATGTGCCATTAGACCAGAATGAATTGAACACTATTGCAATTTCTCTGAATACTCCAAACATAGACCTTGTGGACAACAATACCGATAATGATAGCCTTGAGGTTGAGGTTCTGATTAATCCAACAGAGATTCACTATGGGGTAAGTCTAGATGGAGATAATGATATTATTGATTTTTCTTCTGTTGCGGATGACATAGGCACAAACTTTACTTTCGAAACTTGGGTTAAACCAAATTCTCAAGGATGTATACTCGATATTATGGACGGGTCAAATGAATTGCTGAGAATAGGAAGAAGTGGAGGACAAATAAAAGTTTTCGAGAATGGACTCAATGTTAATGAAATAGCATCAGACTTTATTTCCGAAGGATATTGGCATCATATCGCATATTCTAAAGATGCTAATGTCGGGACGCTATATGTGGATGGGAAATTAGTTGGACAACATGACATAAGTTATAACCTTTCCACTTCAAATTCCTGGCTCGCTGGTAGAGAACTTAATGGTGAATTTGACGAATTAAGAGTATGGTCAAGTGTAAGAAGCTTAAGTGAAATTCGCACTTGGTTAAATAAGGAAAATATAGAAAATGAAAGCGGCATTGTTACTGGAATTCATTTCAGAGAATTTTTCGAAACGCGTTTTTATGATTACTCAAATTTCAATCACTGCGAAGTACTTGGAGGAACACAAATAGTTTCGGGTGCTCCGGTAAGAGATATAGATGAGCCAGATGCAGTTCCTGTGGAATGCTACTTTGTTGTAAACTCTGAAACGGAGAATAATTGTCAATTGAATATCTGCAACGGTGCTGATGTTTCTTTAGGAGTAAATCCGGCAAATGATTCATGGACATGGACATGGACAGGACCCAATGATTTTCAGGGAAATACCAGAGAAATAGTTTTGTCTAATTCTATTGATGAATCTTTCAATGGTGACTATAGAGTGCTTTATGAAGACAATAATGGGTTCCTTAATGACGGAGTTCTTCAGGTAAATGCCTTCGAAGGAAGAACAATAACTGTTGAAATAACATTGGACAATAATCCAGAAGAAACTACTTGGGAACTAATAGATAAAAACGCAAATGTTATTGCAACAGGCGGACCTTTTAATTCTGGAGATGCTGGTTCCGTAATTTCTGAATCCTTTTGTTCTCCAGTGGATTGCGGTGAGTTTAGAATATATGACTCAGCAAACAATGGAATTTGTTGTACAAATGGAGAAGGACTGTATAAAGTATTAGATGAAAATGGTGATTTATTAGCGTTCGGCAGTGTTTTTGAAGATTTAGATTCAAAGACTATTTGCCCTGAAGAAGCACAAAGTACTTGCGATCAAAATGTATACGATTCAAACAGTTTTGAAACTACCTGGGGTATATGGAACGATGGTGGAAATAATAGTTTCCGATTAAACAATGCACCTTTTGCCAATGATGGAACTCATTTTATCTTTTTAAGAGAAAATACTTCAACTTCTCAGATGACTTCAGACGATTTGGAATTTGATGGCTTTGATCGTGTAACAGTGGATTTCAATTTCCGTGCTTACCGCAATAGCTTGGCAACGGATAATTTCAAATTTCAAGTTTCAACGGATGGTGGAGCAACATACATTACACTTGAACAGTGGAATTTTGGAGTAGATTATATCAATGATGAATATTTTCCAGCATCTGTTCAAATTCCAGGGCCTTTAACGAATGAAACCAGATTTAGAGTGCAGGCAGATGTAACGGGGCCTAATGGGATATTAATAGATCAAATGGTTATTAGTACCTGTGGTGAACAGACGCCAGATAATTGTGAGGATCAAATTATTGATGTGACCGATTTAGAATCTGGATGGGGAATTTGGAATGATGGAGGAAACAATAGTTTCAGAATTAACAATGCATCTTTTGCAAGTAACGGAACTCATTTTATACTCTTAAGAGGAAATACGGGAACTTCAGTGACGTTTACCAATGAAATGAATTTAGTTGACTTCGATGAAGTAACCATTGACTTTCAATACTACTCATTCAATATGGAAAACGGAGATCAGTTTCATTTTGAAATTTCCTATGATGGAGGAGCAAGCTATTCAAACCTTCAAACATGGGTATACGGAATTGACTTCTTCAATGGAAGTTACTCTGGTGAAGATGTAACTATGGCTGGTCCTTTCACCAGCAATATGCGCTTTAGATTCCGACACGAAGCTGGAAATTTCGACTATGTTTTATTAGATGAAATCCAGATTAGTGGATGTACAATGAATACGAGCAGAGCTATTTTCTCTGAGGAAATCACAGAAGAAACAGAAGCTTTTGATGATAGAAGTGTTGAACTTGATTTATTCGAAGCAGCGGAGGAATTAACCTTAAGTGTATTCCCAAACCCTGCTAATGATTTGGTTAACATAGAATTCGATTTAAAAGAGGATAGCGATTTCCTAGTTGAAATTTACAGTTCCACAGGAAAGAAAGTGCAGGAATTGAGCAGAAACGAATTTGCAGGTAAAAAACGAGTGCTTATTCAAACAGACAACTTAGCTGCTGGAATTTATTTTGTTCATCTCATACTGGATGATCATAGAATAACTGAGCGTTTTGTAGTAAAACATTAAATAAAAAAAGCCTCGAAATTTCGAGGCTTTTTTTGTGGTGCTACCTGGATTTGAACCAGGGACACATGGATTTTCAGTCCATTGCTCTACCAACTGAGCTATAGCACCTTAAAAGGTCTTTTTCAATCTTTAATTTCAGAGATTTAATGTTAATCCCTGTTAAGATCGGGGCGCAAATTTAAAAATAATTCCATTATTCCATACTTTAGCCAAACCTTTATGCAAATTGCAATAGATATTGGCAATACCAGAGCAAAAATCGCTTTCTTTAATGAAAGGGAAATACGTGAATATATCTATGTAGAACACAGGTATATAGCTGAGAAAATAGCAGATCTAAAATCAATACATAAAGAACTTATAATCAGCTCAACAAAAAATTTTTCTTCTCTTAATATTTCGGAGAATCTTTTAGAGAATATTTTGGTCTTGAATGCAAATATTCCCCTGCCAATAGAAATTTCATATAAAACCCCCCAAACATTGGGGAATGATAGGATAGCAAATGTTATTGGAGGGATAAGCCTGTATCCTAATCAGAATTTGCTAATAATTGATGCAGGAACGTGTATTACTTATGACTTTGTGAATGAAAAAAGACAATTTTTAGGTGGGAATATTTCACCTGGCTTGCATCTAAGAGTAAGAAGCATGAATTCTTATACAGACAAATTACCCTTGATAGATCTTTCTGAAGATTATTCCTTTATAGGAGAAAGCACTGAATCGGCTCTGAATAATGGTGTTTGGAATGGTTGTATAGGAGAAATAGAACATTATTGTGACAAATTCAAGACAGAATTTACCAATACTGCCATAATTTTAACAGGCGGAGATACTGAAATCTTTGGTAAAGCGTTGAAAAATACCATCTTTGCAAACCCTTTTTTAACCCTTATTGGTTTAAATGAAATCTTACTATTTAATCGTAATTAGTTGTTTTTTAAGCTTCTGTAGTTTAGCTCAGGAAACAAGTTTTTCACCATATTCAAGATTTGGAATAGGAGAACTACACGGAAATCTGTTTAATCGCCAGTTTTCTATGGGCGGAGCAGGCACTGGAGTTCTTGATTTTTATGGGGTTAATCCTCTGAATTCAGCTTCTTACTCTTTTATCTCCGAACCTTCCTTTGAACTAGGCATTCTTTCGAACTGGTTTAGATTTGAGAACGCAAATGAAAGTATTGATGGAAATGTAACAAGAGTAAATCATGTAGCCTTGGGGATGCCAATTACTTCCAAAAAAATGGGATTCAGTTTTGGGCTTATTCCTATAAGTTATGTTGGGTACAATATTAATTCTGCTGATTCTATAGGAGATTCATCTTTTATTCAGGAAAATCTTGGTGAAGGTGGTCTGAATAAATTATATCTAGGTTTGGGTAAGAGATTTATCCTGACAACGGATACCGTTAAATTTGGGAAAAAGGAAAAGGCCTTATATACCAATTCATTGGCTCTTGGTTTTAACTTTAATTATGTGTTTGGGAATAGAACCAACATTTCCAGATCTATTTTCGCTCCGGGTGGTGGATTTATAAATACTCAAGTAAGTAATATTGATAATACCAGTGATATAGCCTTTGATTTTGGGGTTTTATATTCTGGATGGCTGAAAAAAAGAAAGAAAACCGAGGATGGTCAGATCAGATATAATTTAGGGGTTAGCATTAGTCCTGGAACACAATTGAGCTCAAAAAGAACAGAAATAGCAGAAAGCTTTGTTTCTAATGCTTCTGTCCAATTTTTTGTGGATAGCATATTATCGAATGAAGACAATGAAGGCTTTATTTTCTTGCCTCAAGAATTGTCGATTGGAACCTCATTTGAATTCTTTTCTAAACGAGATAATCGTTTAATTCTAGCTTTAGACTACAGGACAAGACTTTGGGAAGATTATTTTGAAAATTTTGGAAGCGATAACTTCTTTTCGGAATTGGTTAATTCAACAAGACTTTCTGCTGGCGTAGAG
Organism: uncultured Flavobacteriales bacterium; assembly: GCA_964609215.1. GTDB lineage: Bacteria > Bacteroidota > Bacteroidia > Flavobacteriales_D > JABDKJ01 > JABDKJ01. The sequence continues at coordinate 319,271 of CAZSQZ010000002.1, read as the reverse complement.
TATCTTCCTAATTGGAGATTAGCCATTCGAGGAGCTAATATTGCACCGGAAGACTATTTGAAATCTCTGCATTACAGGGCAGGGATTTACCGAAATTCAGGCTATCTTAATCTTGAAGGTCAGGAGTTTACGGAATCTGGCATAAACTTTGGGGTAGGATTGCCATTGGTTAGAGGTAGAAATAAACTAACCAGTAGTGAATTAAATTTCGGGTTTGAACTAAGTCAAAGAGGAAGTATTGATAATAACCTACTAAAAGAGAATAATTTTGAGGTTTTTGTGGGTATTCGATTTAATCCAAATACTAGACTGAACCCGTGGTTTGTGAAAAGAAAGTACGACTAATAAAAGATAAAGAGATGAAAAAGAGAGTGATACTATCCCTATTAACTGTGATGATGGCTTTTACGATAAGCGCTCAGAAGAAAAAGAAATATGATTATGGTCCGGATAGCGCCAATTGCGTGATGAATATGTCTTTATATGAAGAATATTTTTCAGCTAAAGCCTATAAAGATGCCCTTGCATCCTGGAGAGAAGTAGTTGAGATATGCCCAAAAGCTAGAAAATCTTTCTATATCAATGGAGCTAAAATGTATAAACAGTTTATAAAAGATGCTAAAGAAGACTCTATTACTAAGTATGCCCATGTTGATACCCTAATGTCTATATATGATAGACGAATTGAGCATCATGGACAAAAGGCTTACGTTTTGGGAAGAAAAGGAGTAGATCATTTCAAGTACTTTAGAGATTCAGATCCTTTTGCTTCTTATATGATTTTGAAAGAATCGGTTGAAGTTGGAAAAGAGAAATCCGAAGCAGTTGTGCTATCTACTTATTATCAATCTATGTATAAATCATACCGGGCTAAGAAAGTGGAAAAAGCAGATTTGTTTACTGAATACTTAACGGTAAGTGATTATATCAATATCAATATTATGTCACTTTCTAAAGAGTTGGAAACTGAAACTGCAGAAAAGAAGAAAGCCAAATTAGAAAAGAAAAGAGTTGGATATGAAAAGGCAAAGAAGAATTTGGATGAGTTCTTTATTAAGTTAGCTAAGTGTGAAGATATCTTGAAGATTTTCCAAGAGAGAGTGGAAGCAAACCCAGATGATTTTGAATTAAAGAAAAAGACATTAAAGGTTATGAATAAAAGAGCCTGTGAAGACAGTGACTTTTATTTAACTATTGCAAAAGAAGTTCATGCAAAGGAGCCTTCTGCGGTATCAGCTTATGCTATTGCAGTTAAAGAAGCGAAGAAGCAAAATATGGGTCAGACCATGCAGTATTTCCAGGAAGCTGTTGATTTGTGTAATGGTTGTCCAGAAGAGGTAAATTACTTAACAAAAGCTGCTAAAACGGCCATTGCAAGTAAGCAATATTCTAAAGCTAAATCATTTGCAAAAAGAATTCTTAAAACGGAACCTAACAATGGTGAAGCTCTAATCGTTCTTGGTGATATTATAAGATTCACCAAATGTGATGATGGTAAAGCAGGCGCGTGGTCAAAGTTTTGGTTAGCCGCTGATTATTATTCAAGAGCAAAGGCCAAAGACCCTTCTGTTGCTGAAAAGGCGAATAAAAGAATTGCATCATGTAGATCCAGTTACCCTGTGAATTCGGATATCTTTATGACTGGTCTCAAAAAAGGAGACTCGTATACACATTGTAATGGAGAGACAACTACAGTGAGAACGAAATAAGAACCTTGAATAAAGGACAAAGAATATACTTACAATCTATCCTCGTCATATTATTGGCGGGGATATTTTTTTCTTGCCATAAGCCTAATGAGATATCTGAATTAATGGCAGAAGAGGATTTGCCCTTTCAAACTACCTATAACGGTAAGTATACTTTTACAGAAGATACCAAGCTGAGAAATACAATTGAGGCGGGTAAAATGGAACATTATACCAAGGATTCGTCTTACATTAATTTTTCAGAAGGGTTGAAGCTTGAAATTTTCAATAGATCAGAATATAAAGAGGCAGAGCTAACTTCTAGAAAGGGATGGTATAATGAAAAGTCCCAAATAATGTGGGCTGAAGATAGTGTTGAGTTTAGAAACAATGAGGGTGAAATTCTAAAAACTGAAAAGCTCATATGGGATGAGCGAAAGGAACTTATTTATACCGATTTACCCGTTCAGATTCTTCGACAAAACGATACGCTTTGGGGTGACGGAATTCAGTCCAATGAAAATTTTACAAATTATTCTATAAAGAATCCCAGGGGAAGTATCTTTGTTGAAGAACCTACAGAAAATGAATAAATTATCAATTTACGCTGAAAGAGTTTGGCTGGCGATTGCATTAGCCAGTTTTATTTTTTGGGGCTATAAATTTTATATGACCTCGTGGCCTGAGTCCAGATACTTTCTTTATATAGCGGTGTTCGCTTTAGTATGGTTTTTAGTTAGACAAGGAGTCCGAAAAAATTTCGAGCGTAAGCAAAGAGAAAAAGAGGAAAACCAAAATCAAAAGTAGGTTCTGATCATTATAAAACAGGCCACTCCTATTATTCCCAATAGAGTCCCAGAATATACTTGACCTTGATTATGTGCATTTAAAGCTAAGCGCGCAGAACCGATCAATCCGCACAGTATAACAAGGATACAAAACACAATAGGCTGGTAGACTCCGGTTAAAATAGAAATTGCAATATGGGCTCCTAAAAAACCTCCAGCGGCTAAGCCATGCATACTTATTTTGTAGTAAAAAGAAATTAAAGCAGCAATAGCAATAGAGATGATTATACCTAAGAAAAGATCATAGAATATATTGGTCAATTGAAATCTCTTGAATAGATAATAAGTAACAAAGTAAAAGACCAAAACAACAGTAGCAACCATTATCCTACTCGACCTGTTAGGGTCCGAAAAATTATCAATTGTTCCGGTAAACTTATAAAAGGAGAGCAAAATAATAGGCGCAACAAATGTCAATCCGATGAAAAGTAGATAAAAGATATATTGAAATTTTGGATCAAAGTATACAGTGAATAGGGGACTGGTATTGATAAAAAAGGCAAGTGCATAAATGGGCATTGCCAAAGGGTGAAATAAATAGGAGATGATTTGGGCAAGCGTTCTATTCAATGCTATAACTGCTTTCTTAATCGTGCTACAGGTATATTCAATTGCTCTCTGTACTTGGCAACTGTTCTTCTTGCGATATTATATCCCTTTTCCTTTAACACCAATGCTAACTTTTCATCAGTTAAAGGTTTTTTCTTGTCTTCATGGTCTATGCTATCCTGCAATATTTTTTTCACCTCTCTTGTACTTACCTCTTCTCCGCTATCTGTAGATAACGATTCCGAGAAAAAGGTTTTTAAGAGAAAAGTTCCAAAAACCGTTTGTACATATTTGCTGTTTGCTACTCTGGAAATGGTGGAAATATCCATATTGACAACCTCAGCGATATCCTTTAAAATCATTGGTTTGATTTTAGTCTCATCACCCGTAAGGAAATAGTCCTTTTGGTATTCCATAATAGCGGTCATGGTCAGAAGAAGTGTTTGTTGTCTCTGACGAATGGCATCTATAAACCACTTGGCGCTATCTATTTTTTGTTTTACAAAAAGGATAGCCTCTTTATCTTTTTTTGTCTTTTTGGTGTTGCTATAAGTTTCAAGCATTTCCTTGTAGGATTTGCTTACTTTAAGTTCAGGAGCATTGCGACCATTTAATGTCAATTGCAATTCACCATCATTTGAAGCGTTTACCAAAAAATCTGGAATTACTTGTTGTAAGGCTTTATTAGATTCTTTAACAGAATTACCTGGTTTAGGATTCAGTTTGGTAATTTCCTGAATACCCAATTTTAGCTCCTCGTCCTCTATCTCTAGTTTTTTGAGAATTTTATCATAGTGCTTTTTAGTAAAAGAATCAAAGTGCTTGCTAAGTACTTCCTTCGCAATTGCAATAGAAGGATATGCATCATCTTTTCTTTGTATTTGTAAAAGCAAGCATTCTTTTAAATCTCTGGCAGCGATTCCAGCAGGATCTAAACCTTGAACTACTGACAAAACTTCTTCAATTTCATCGGTATCGGTCATTACATTTTGCGAAAACGCCAAGTCATTGACAATATTTTCTAGCTCCCTTCTTAGATAACCGCTTTCATCTAAATTTCCAATAATGGTCTTAGCAATGATTACCTGTTTTTCATCCAATTGCTTAAGTGCTATTTGATCTTCTAGATAATCTTGAAAAGACTTGCCAGAAGCAAAAGGAATATCTTTTTCATCTGGGTCAGCTCCCTTATTGGAAATCTTGGTTTTGTATTCAGGAACTTCATCATCGCTCATATAATCGCTGATGTCAAAATCATTTTGATCATCAAAATCACTATCTCTGTCATCATACTCATCATACTGGTCATCCGGCTCCTCCTTACCTTCTTCCAATGCTGGATTAGTCTCAATCTCCTCCTTGATTCTTTGCTCAAGCTCTACAGTAGGCACCTGCAACAATTTCATTAATTGAATTTGCTGGGGAGAGAGCTTCTGTAGTAATTTTTGCTGTAATGATTGTTTGAGCATATAATTCCTTTACGAGGTAAAAATAGTATTTCCTACTATAAAGGAACATAAGAACCATGCCAATTCATGATTATTTTAAGATGACTTTGACCTAGTGGCTATTTTTTGATTATCTAAAAGCCTATCAAAACCATCTTCTATAACACTTTATTCGGATATTGTAAGAATAGGTAAATCTATTTTGGAGGCTATTTGTTTTGAAATACTCTTATGAAATAGATTTTCAAAAAATGATCTTTCTTTCCTAATCAATACTAGAAGATCAATACCCATTTCTCCTATGGCATTCTTAATTCCCAAGAGGATATCTGGGTTTGAGATCTTTGTATTTTGCAATTTGGAAGAAGTGTCGAAATGTTGACTATTTTCCAAAACCATTTCTTTTTCTCCTTTTACAATTTGTATTCCCATTATTTCTGATTGGCAATAGTTATGAATCTCATAAACAGGGTCCAGTCTTTCTTCCCAACCGTCATGCTCCTCCTCTGACACCAAACCTATTAAAGTTGGTTGTGAAAGATGCGTTTCAAGAGGAACAGTAAGAACAGGGATTTTAAGAGTTTTCATAGTTTCGTATGCCTTATTACCAAATAAACCTATGTTAAAATAGCTCATTCCACTCATCCCCATTACTACAAGATCTATATCAAGATCCTTTGTCAACATTACTAACGAGTCAGGAATAAATCCAAATTCAGAAAAGCATTCAATTTTTAGCTCGTTTTGACCATGATTCTCCTGAAGACTTTCCTTTAAATGATTAAACCTAATTTCCACAGCACTTTTATATTGATCATATAAATCATTTGAAAAATTGTTTCTAGTATTCTTAAAAGTGAAAGAATGGAAAATATAATAGTTTGTTTCCTCTGGATCGGTTAGATTAATGCCGTATCTAATTGCGTGAATCGAATTCATACTGAAGTCGGTTAAAAAAAGAACATTCTTCATGCTAGTAGATTTTAGTATTGATCTAATAAATAATCTATTAGGTCGGTAGAAGTAACTATACCTTCCAACTCGTTTTGATTATTGACTACAGGAAGGGCGTGAAATTCTTCTTTTGACAAAATTTCAGCAGCCTCTTTTATTGGAGTATTTGGATGAATTGTGGTGAGGTTTTTTTTCATAACTTGAGGGATACTCAAAGATTTGAAAATGGATGTGTCTACTTCATCTTGGTTAAAATTTGATCCAAAACTCACTCTGTTTATATCTGTTAAACTTATCATCCCAACCAATTTACCTCCCATTTGTACAGGTAGGTGACGGATATTATTTGCTTCCATCATTTCCTTAGCTTCTTCCAATTCACTTGAATAAGCATCAAGTGTTCGAAGTTCTTTTGTCATTATATGACTTACGGGCTTTCTTTTTTTCATTTTATTAAAATATTAGTTCGTAAAGAATTACTAGTAGATCTATTATTATCGCGACAACTGCAAGATTCAGAATGAGCTTCATAGATTGAACTGCGAGAATCATTGATAATAAAATCATCATTGGAAACACAATTATTGCCAATTCAAAAATGCTGTCTGATACGTTGTATAGTTGTGTTAATCCACCCAAACATGCAACAATTAATAATACCATTGTGACTATTCCGAATCTATTTTCTTCCAGACTATCATTGAAGACCTTGTCCCAGAAACTTTGTTTTATCTTTTGTCTCATCATCTTTATTTTGTCATTTTTTATAGACCAAATTTCTTTCTAAAAAGAGAAAATCAGAATGATGATCATCAGGATGGAATATGATTTTGACTAGATCTATTTTATGACACAAATCATTATTATTTCTGATATATGCCACCTTAAGTCTTATGCGATTCGCTGAAATTTGTCCTAAAGATTAAAATGGCAAAAGCAATAATTAAAGTAAGAGACCTAATGACAGTCAATGTATTTGTTTTGAATACAACAGATAGTGTCTCAAAGGCATGGAAAATGATGCATGAGTATAAGGTTAGGCATCTACCTATTGTTAACTCTGGACAGTTGGTAGGAATGATTAGTATTACAGATCTAATTAGACTTAACTCAGCTGTAACGAACACTTTTGAAATACCAAAAACTCTTAACGATGAATTTGGTTTGTTGGAAGTTTCGAATATTATGACTCGAAGAGTAATAAGTGTTAGTCCGGACGAACCAATTGAAGAAGTTTCAAAGCATTTAATAGAAAATGAATACCATGCAATGCCGGTAGAAACAAATGGCTTGTTGGTAGGAATAATTACAACAACTGATTTGATAAAATATTTGACCGATTTCTTTACAAAATCGACCAAAGAGTCGGCAATGAATTCAGCAGATTGGGTTTAAAACAATTTTTCAAAATGTATTTCCAATGAAATTTACCATTTGAATTTTATCAAAAAGCAAAACTTGGTTTTAAAATATTTAGACATCAATAGATGAGCCTCAATTTTTATCAGGAAGGCACAGGTCACTATACCAAGGGTTTCTAATTTACCTGAATAACTTCCTTACTCGAAGTTCTTTTCAATTGTAATTTCTTAATTCTTTTCCTTTTTTATCCATAGTTCAGCTGCTGTATATCGCTAATCATGTTTCGATTTATGATCTTAATAGCATATTAGAACCCATCTATATACTGATGAAAATCAGTACTTGCAATGATTACCATTGGTATTTAGGAGATAAAATCAGATGATATTTGATTCTATAAACAAATTCAAAATCTTAGAACACATGGAAAAAAATCATCAAGAATTATTAAACGAATTGAGAATCACAATGGGTAAATTACAAAAGAGAATTCCTGAAACAATGGAAGGTTTTGGCCTATTGCATAAGAGTGCCGTGCAAGATGGTGTTCTTTCAAATAAAGTCAAGGAATTGATAGCACTTAGCATTGGAATAAGTGTACGCTGTGATGGTTGTATTGCTTATCATGTTCATGATGCCTTAGAAGCGGGGGCCTCGCCCAAGGAGATTGAAGAGACTATTGGAGTAGCTGTAATGATGGGGGGAGGGCCTTCTGTTGTCTATGGTTGTCAAGCTTTGGACGCTCTTGAGGAATTCTTTCAAAAGAATCAATAAATTTAGGTTTGTCTTAACTAAAAAAACCTACTTCATTTTCTATTAAGTTTTGGTCCTTGGAACTCCATAAAATTTATTGAAGATTGAGCAGGCAGTTAAGTCGCCTGTCACATTGACCGCTGTTCTGAACATTCCCAGAACACGGTCAATTCCTATAATGATTATAAGGCCATCAATTGGAATTCCTGCACTTTGCAATACTGATGCCAGTATGATAACTCCACCACCTGGTATAGCGGGTGTTCCAATAGAAGCAGCAACCACCGTGAATGTTATTAAAAGAAGGTTCATTATAGTTAACTCAATACCGTAAGCTTGAGCCATGAATAAGGTGGTTACACATTGAAACAAGGCTGTTCCATCCATGTTAATAGTTGCCCCAAGAGGAATAACAAAATCGCTGATATTAGAAGATACTCCTAATTTTTCATCAGCTGTTTTCATGGATAACGGCATAACCGCAGCTGAACTTGCCGTAGAAAATGCTAGTAGTTGTGGTTCTTTAATCGTTCTTAAGAATTTCAAAGGATTTTCCTTTAGGATAATAAGAACAAGTATTAAATAGAATACCATTAGAAATACAAGACCAACTATTACGACTAGCATATAGTATCCAAGCCCAAGAAATATTTCAAAACCCGTCCTCGATAAAAGAGCTGTAATCAAACCAAAAACAGCATAAGGCACTAGCATCATTGCCCATGATACTATTATCATACATATTTTTTGAACTGCTTCTGAAAAACGGATTATTGGCCCTGCTGTTTCCTTTTGAAGTTGTGTAATTGCTATACCTATAATGATCGTAAAAATTACAACTCCCAACATCTCTCCAGTCAAAATTGCTTCAAGTGGATTATTAGGTATAAGATTTGAAATTGCGTTTGGAATATTTTGCGTAAGACTGGCATTCTCGGAAGGAGAAATGTGACTTGTATTGCTGTTTGGAAAACCACCTAATGCAAAAACATAGCGTCCTGGATTCAAAATGATTGTCACGATAAGACCAATCACAATAGCAATTGCGGTGGTAAATATAAAATAGACCAAGAGTCGAAAACCAAAGGTTTTTAGATTTTCTAAAGTATTGCTTACTATTCCAGAAATAATTGAAGTGAAAATCAATGGAATCATTATCATTTGAACTAACCTCATAAAAATTTGACCAGGCAGATCAAACCAATCAGCTAATCGCATGCTGACTTCAGCAGAGAGTAATCCTGTTGATGGATTAAGCAGCGTTCCCAGGCCGAGGCCTAGAAAAAGCGCAATTATAACCTTTAGCCATAAACGACCATCAATAAGTCGATCTAAATAGATTGATAGGTCATTGAGTGGTATTAATCCCTTCATAAGACATTTTGCGTTTATTTATTTTCATCATCTCTTAAAAAGAATGTGTCAATTCTTTATTTGCAATTTTGATATTGGCCCTTTTTTAAGAAAAGTAGCCAATATAGACGCTGACTTTCTATAGGAGTCAAGTTCTTCAATGGATAGATTTAATTCATTATATATCTCAATTTTTCCTTCCTTAATTATGACGGGAATACCAATACATATATCATATTTCAAATTAAGAAGTGAACGATAGTAGTCATTTGTTTGTATTGAAATTGCCAAGAAATGTTCTTCTCCATCTAACAAGTAATCCATTAACATTTCTGCACACTTTGATACACCGTAGGTTGTTCCTTTTGATGTCTCTCTAATCATGTTTGCAGCATCTTTAGTAAGTCTATGTGCAATATCAAGGTCTCTGGTAGTGAATTCTGAAAAATCTAGAATAGGTTTTCCGTTTAGTTTGGTCATGGATAAGATTGGGACTTGAGATGAACCGTGTTCTCCAAAGACAAATGCTTCAAAATTATTGACCTTGTAACCAGACATAGCTGAGAGATAATAAGCCCAACGTAAGCTGTCCAGGAAGGTTCCTGTCCCTAAAACTTTTCCAGGAGGGAAGCCTGTAAACAAGTTTACATAATAGGTTATAATGTCAACTGGATTTGCTATAACTATTATGTATGGGTTTTTGGTGAATATTCTATGCTCGAAAATATCCTTTGTCAAATGAATATTCTGGTTCATTGTTGACAAGCGGGAACCGCCTCTTATATTTCTATCACCGGCTGCAAAAAAGACAAAGTCCGCATTCAGAAATAATTCCTCGTTATTTATGTGGAGTTCTTTTTTAGGATATAAAACCATACTATGAGCGAGATCCAGAAATGCACCTTCGCATTGTTTATTGGGTTCCATTATATTCAAGCGTATAGCATGTCTATTATTTAGCAAGAACATCGAAAGAGATGTCCCGACATATCCAAACCCTATTACTGTAACATTAATCATATGCTCAAATTCTTTAATTGGACAAATAAATTTATGTTGTGTTACCTGTTGCGTTCAACAAGAACAACTTGTTTGACTTAGATGAACTCAATTGCTGAAATAATTCCTTTCTCCAGTTTCAAAGTTGGATTTTATTGGATTAGCAATACATGACTTTAATCAATTTTTTAATTGATTTTGAATAGGGAAGGATGTGATTAGATTAATTGATTTTTATCATCAAAAATGGTGGCAATGGTCAATCTCATAACCTGTCTAAGGGTTTATTTTTATTCAAAATTTAAACAATGAATACAGGTATTTGGATAGATAGTAAAGAAGCGTGGATTTTTACCTTAAAAAATGGTAAGGAATTCTTTAGCAAGATCATTTCTCAAGTAGAAGATACACATCCGGGAGGAGGTTATGGGGGTAAAGTGCCTTATGGGGCTCAAGTTCCCTACCCTGAGGACAAAATATTACATAGGAAACAAAATCAATTTAGATCTTTTTTTAGTGATATAGCAGAAAGAATAAGGAATTCTGACAGAGTTTTAATCGAAGGTCCTGCAGAGGCTAAAATTGGTTTATCTAAGTTTTTGAACAAAAAGAATATTCGCTTTAAAGACCAGTCCATTTCAATGAGGGTCGCAAATAGAATGACAGAAAATCAATTTAAAGCAGAGGTAAGAAAGCACTTCACAATTTTGTAAATTTCAATTCTAAATGGAGGTTCAAAATCATCATTCTTACAATAGATCTGGATTTATTAATTAAGGTCTTAATACCGAAATTTGTGGTGCTTTTATTTTTAACGGGCTTCTAATTGGATCAATTTTATTTGGAGCTCTGAGAGAACCCTTTGGGTTCTTTTTTTATTTCAGTTAAGGGATTAAAGCCATATACTTAATTGATATTCAATTTTTGAATGACCCATCCAAATGTTATGGAATTCTAATTTGTAAATCTATAGATTAATTAGAAGTGATCTCAGGTAAACATAAAAGTGGAATAGATAGTTCCATTGCTGCCTTCTCCACAGTAGATGTGGGTATAAGTAGGTTTATATTATCAACGTGCAGAACCATACATAATAGGTCAGCATGTTTGGTTTTTAAGTAGTCTTTCAACCCCTTTTCAACGATATTGTTTTCTACGAATTCATATTTATGGGGAACATCATCAAGGAACCGTTCCATATCCATAGCAGCCATAGTTTCCTCCAGCTTAGTAGCTTTATTTCTCTTTCTGATATTGAGTACTTTAACAGAGGCATTATGACACTCTACAATCTCCTTTAAAAATTCAAGAGTTCTTTGATTATCTATATGTTTATAGTCGCTAGCGAGCAATACACTATTAATTTTCGCTACGCCAATATTCTTGGGAACTACTATTACTGGACGCTTTGAGCGTTTTAGAATATTTGAGGCCACACTTCCAATAATTCTTTTTTTAATGCCTGATGCGCCAGTGGTTCCCATAACAATACAATCTGCACCCCAGCGACTAGCTTGTTCAAGTATATGTCTTTTTGCCAAGCCTTTTACAATATTGCTTTTAATCGTTAAGGACTGGTAAGTCAAAGAAGAACGAAGTTCCTCGCATAGGTCGTTTAACTTTTCTTTGACTTCTTCAAATGAATTGAATGCATCTCCATTCGCATAATTTTCTTTCGCACTTGGGTCAAATGAGTGGAACAAAATAAAGCGAGTATCGGGCTGCTTAAAAAGAGAAATGGCGTACTTTGATGCATTTATTGACACCTCTGAAAAGTCTGTAGGTAATAAAATGGTTTTCATGGAAAATGATTTAAATTATATTCTTAATTATTTCGGTTTGTGGACCAATTTTTATTTTATCTCCTTTCTTTTTATGAAGGATCTTTTGAAAGAGAGGAGAGAAAGGGGAAATAGAAAGTATATTTTGCCCAGAGAATTTAAACTCTGGTTTTGCTATAGAAATATAAATCCATTTATTCTCTAATTGTAATAAAGCACCTGTCTCCACTTCATCCGATTTCTTAGTGCTAAGCCTTTGTAAATATTCTTTCTCTTCTTTTGCTAATTCTAGTTTCTGTTGTAAATGTTTTTCGATGCTTGATAATTCCGCTTGATGCGAAAAGTCCTCAGGATCAATAGTGTCTTCCTCGTCTAAGTCGATTCCTGAATGTAAATTCTGAATCTCTTTTTGGATTGCACTTATTAATTCTGTTTGTCTCTCAATAAGGTTCTCTTTTAATTCGGCTTTATCTATTTTCCCCCAGCCTTTTTTAAGTTCCTTTTCAAGTTGAAATAGGAGTTGCAGCTCTTTTTTGCCTCTGCCATTTACTGCTTGGGCAATGCTATTAGCTGTTTTTAAAATGAGTTGGATGATTTCGTTTGAAAACAAAGACTCATTTTCCATTTTGAATAGAACAAACTTCTGAAAAGTTAGGTCAATTTCTTTCTTATTTTTTTCCGCTCTTTTAAAAGAAGAAAAAATTTGATAATAATAATCCGAAGCTTGATGATTGAATTTATCAAAATAGGATGTCCAGTCTTTTTGAATAATATCTTTAAAGGCTTCCTCCTCCTCAATTCTTACTTTTCCATCTACCTGTGCAATTGAGTAAAACAGTTCGCCCAGCAATTCATGGAATTTAGATTTAGTTTCATTCAATACTATCATTGTGCATATTTATGTCACAATAATAAGTCGTGGATTTGATGTCTAATATGATAAAGAATAGATGGAAAAATGATTTTTATCAGTCTATTTAATTTTTTTTAGACCGTACTCATCTTTTATTTCGATTTGCTTACCATCAACTATAATAAGTCCTTCCTCTTTAAAATCACTTAAGGTACGAATCAAAGATTCAGATGCGGTACCTATCATGTTTGCTAAATCCAGCCTGGATAACAAAATTGTTGGGGGTGCTTCAACATCTTTTTGTTTTTCAATAAGCTCGAGCAATACGTTTGCTGTTCTTTTTCTCACCGAATCATAGGCCAGGCTTAACAGCTTCTTCTCCTGGCTGTAAAAACGTTTCGTGATTAATTTAATGAATGCATTCCCAACATCTCTGTCCTTATTCAATAGTTGCATAAAATCTTCCTTATGAATTCTGCATATTTCACAATCTTCAATGGTCTCTGCAAAATTGCTATAAGCAACATCTTCCATCAATTCTAAATATCCAAAAAAATCACCCTCTCCTAATATATTTGAAACGTATTCCTTCCCATCATCATGCATAGAGAATAGTTTTACTTTTCCCTTGCTGATAAAATAAAGATGATGTGCTTTATCACCTTCATGATAAACGATTTGTTTCTTTTTATATGATCTGGGTTCTCTATCACTATATAAATTTTTAAGAATTGAATTTTGTTCTGCGTTGTCAATAAATGAATCCAGTCCTTCTCGTGTATATGCAAATTGTTGCTTCAACACTTGACTTCTTTTAAGCCTGCTTTCAATTGCAGATAACAAATCTATTTCCTCAAAGGGTTTAGTGATGTAATCGTCAGCGCCAAGGGCCATACCTTTTCTGATATCTTTCTTTTCAATTTTGGCAGTAAGAAATATAAAAGGAATACCAGATGTTTTTGGATCCTTACTTAAAACATGAATTACTCCGTAACCATCTAGTTCAGGCATCATAATGTCACAAATAATTAAATCTGGATTTTCTGTTTGAGCAATTAAAATTCCCTTTTTTCCGTCCGAAGCGGTAAACACTTCATAATTGGCTAATTCTAGAATTTGAGCAGTTGTCTCTCTAATTATTTCTTCGTCTTCTATTATTAAGATTTTACTCTTCATGTAAACTAATTTAAAGGAATGCTAACATAAAAACAAGTGCCTACTCCTTCAGTACTTTTAAAAGAAATACTACCGCTTAAAAGATCCATGTATCGTTTTACAATATTTAATCCTAACCCTGTTCCCTTTATGAGAGTGGCATTACTAGCACGGAAAAATCGATCGAACATATGTTTTTTATCTGCTTCAGGAATACCAATTCCGTAGTCTTGTACTTCAATCTCAATTGAACGATTATCACTTTTTAGTTTCAAGTCAATATCCTTGTCAGAATACTTTAAGGCATTTGAAAGAAGATTAACAAGTACGTTTTTTAGAATATTCCTATCTTGATATATCTCGTCATCCTTGATTTCATTCTTAAGCTTAATGGCAACGTTACTTTTCATTATAGGTTCTAGTTCCATTTTAATTTCATGCACCAAATCCGATATTGAAAATAGAGAAGGATGAATAGATATGCTGCCAGATTGTAATTTATCAAGGGATAAAAAATCATTTAGAATACCTGTTAAATTTCGCACTGAGGTTTTAATAATAGAAAGCAGCTTTTGCCTCTTGTCATTCTCTTCAGACTTTGTAAATTTTTCAATCAAATTAGCTGAAGAAAGTATACCAGTTAAAGGTGTCCTAAACTCATGAGAAGCCATTGATACAAATCGGGATTTAAGTGTGCCCAGTTCAATTTCTTTTTCCAGTAGTTTCCTGACATCCGATTCTGACTCTTTTCGTTTCAATATTTCCTTGGATAGTGAATTATTGAGTAATTCCAATTTCTCCAGGGTCTTTCTAAGTTCCTTTGTTTTCTGATCGACTGTAGCTTCTAGAGATTCATTTAGTTTCTTTAACTCTTTTTCTGCTTTGATCTGCTCGGTAATGTCATGAATAATTCCGGTATAGATATTTTCATTATCTAACTCAACTTCACTTACACTTAGCCGAAAAGGAAAGATGGTTCCATCTTTTCGTTTTCCTTCTACTTGTCTGCCAATACCGATTATTTTCTTTTTACTGGTACTATGATAGTTATGAAGATATTGATCGTGATCCCTGCTGTGAGGCTTAGGCATTAACATATTTATTTTCTTTCCAATTATCTCGGTTTCATGATACTGAAACAATTCAAGAGCTGCCTTATTCATAGAAAGAACTTTGCCTTTTTTATCAATAGTAATTATGCCATCGACAGCAGCTTCGATGATTGCATTTAAACGATTTTGACTTTCCTTCAGAGCGCTTAGAAGGTTGCTTTTTTCGATTTCGTTCAAAATTATTTTTTTCTAAATATCAGGAACTAATTTAACTTATTGAAGGTCCTATACATAAAACTGGAATGCTAATCTCCTTTGATATTTCCTTTAGTACACTTTTATGAAATAGGCTTTCAAAAAATCCTCTCTTATTTCTAAGTATACATAACATATCAAGATTATAGCTACCAATTGCCTGCTCAAGTCCTTCCAAGACATTATCCATTTCCAGCTCAATATAATTTAGCTTGTAATATTCATCTCCATTGGCCATTGCGTAATTTGGTTTAGCATTTTCTTTATTGATGTGAACACCTATAACCGTGCTATCATTTGCAATGGCTAATTGAAATAAAGGGTCCAGTTTTTTTTCAAAACCATTAAACTTCTCGTTGCTGGCTAATCCAATTTCCTTTGGTGCTTCAAGTGGGCTCTGCAATGGTACGGTCAGGACAGGAATATTGGTGTGCTTCATTAGACTAAGCGCATTACTACCGAAACTTGCAATACTTGGGCTACCAGCTCCGCTGGATCCGATAATTATATAATCCACTTGTTGCTTTTCCAGAAAATTTAGGACACCTGATGTTAAATCTCCGTATCCATTTCTCTTTTGAAAGGTAATGTCCTTGAAACCCAAATCGTCTTGTAAATGTTCTTTAAGCCTGTTAAGCATTAGTTTGGATATTCGTTTTATTTCTTTTTTAAAAGTGTTGTTAAAAGTTAATCCAGCACTGCGATCTGAATAACAATTGAATAAAATGCATTTAATGTCTTCTCCTTTGAACAGTTCAAGACCATAACGAATAGCATGAGTGGAGTTCATCGAAAAATCTGTTGGGAAGAGTATTGTTTTCATATTCTTTATTTTTAACTAATTGTCTCATTATAAGGCCAATACTAGACAAAGATGTTGCTAATCATTTGAAAAGTACTTGCATTGTATCATCTGAAAAGCTGATTTTTATCAGGTAACTCACTTTATTTTTTTATCACATTTGGAAACAACAAATTTTAGTAATAATGGAATTATTGACCACTCATTTAGACACGATTTCAATATTTTTTGCAAGAACAGTTTTAGGTATACTCTTCCTTTTTCAGGCAATTGATAAACTCTTTGGAGTAGGAGTATCACAGTTTTCAAAATCTTTAAATGACATAGATTGTTATAAAGGAATACCAAAATCATTTTTAAGATTTTCAATTACCATTTCCTCATTAATTGAACTAACCAGTGGTGTAATGTTAGTATTGGGACTGTTTATACCTATAGCATATTCGATTCTGGTTTTGAATATGATTTTAGTGGCACTTGCATTTAGCATAAACAGACCGGTTTGGGATATGAAATTTTATTTTCCACGTATGCTTCTGTTAATTTTTCTAATGATTTTCTCCGATAATATGGATTTACTAAGCTTAGATAATTTTATTAAATAAGCAGATATAGAAACTAAACTTCTGCAAAGAAAATTTGACTTTGCGTATTCCTATGAACACTATTCATTGGTAAAACAACAATGTTATTAGACTTAAATATCTTTCCTATAAAGTATGATAAGAATCATCAAATAGGTTGATCTTATTCATTTACCATCTAAAGACGATTCCTGAATTTTACAGAAATTAAATGTTTAACTAAAATTAATAATCATGACACTTATTAAAAGAAAAATGCCTAACCTAACTGACTTTTTTAATGACTCATGGTCAGTAACCAATTGGGATAGAGAGGCTAATTTACCAGCTGTAAATGTTGTTGAAAATGAAGACAACTTTGAAATTGACCTTGCCGCTCCTGGATTTAAAAAAGAAGAAATACATGTAAATGTTACAAATGGAGTTCTCAGTATTGATGGTAGTACAGAGAAGGAAGAAGAAGAAAGAAAAAAGAACTATACCAGGCGAGAATTCAGCTCAAAATCCTTTTCAAGAACATTTACATTACCAAAAGATGTTATTGAAGAAGATGTAAAAGCAAAATTTAAGGACGGGGTTCTCAGTTTAAAACTTATGAAAGAAAAGAACACCATTACTACGGGAAGAGAAATCGTGGTGGAATAGGAGTTAAATATCTTATTCTTGATTTCTTTAGCATATACTAAATGGGGCCTCGAGAACTCTCGAGGCCTCACTTATTTAAATAAAAATTTATGATTTTCTTTAGAACTATAAAAACGTTTTTCGCTGATGATGAGTATAGAGATTTGCTCTATACCACATTTTTTATCCTCTTAATGGGAACCTGTGTTTATCATTTTGCAGAAGGTTGGAGTTGGATAGATTCAGCTTATTTTTCAGTTATTACTTTATCAACGGTTGGCTACGGTGATTTTTACCCGCAAACTGATATCGGGAAACTGTTTACAATTTTCTATATAATAATTGGAATAGGAATTATTCTTAGTTTCATTAATTCTCTTTACCATCATTACACTGATCAAAGATCCAAAGGTAAATCTAAAACTCAGCGTTCTTAGGTGTTCTTGGGAAGGGTATCACATCTCTTACATTGGTCATTCCGGTAACGAACATAATCATTCGTTCCAGACCAAGTCCAAAGCCTGCATGAGGGCAAGATCCTATTTTTCGTGTATCCAAGTACCACCATACGTGTTCATCCGGAATGTTAAAGTCCTTGCACTTTTCCAATAGTACATCTAATCGTTCTTCCCTTTGAGAGCCTCCTATTACTTCCCCAATTCCAGGGATTAAAACATCCATAGCAGCAACTGTTTTTCCGTCATCATTTCTGCGCATATAAAATGCTTTTATCTTTTCAGGATAATCTCTCAATATGACAGGTTTCTTAAAATGCTTTTCTACCAAGAACCGTTCATGCTCACTTTGTAAATCTATTCCCCATTCAACCGGATACTGAAATTTTTTCTTTTTGTAAGGTTTAGATTGCATCAGAATATCAATAGCTTCGGTATAGGTGATACGTTCGAAGTCATTTTCCAATACAAATTTTAAACGCTCCATTAAAGGCATTTCATTACGTTCATTTTGAGGCATTTGTTTTTCCGCATCAAGTTCTCGCTTTTGCAAAAACTCTAACTCACTCGAACAATTATCCATTACATGTTGAATGATAAACTTCATCATGCTCTCGGCTAAATCCTGATTGTCGTGAATATCTGCAAAAGCAACTTCCGGCTCAATCATCCAAAACTCAGCTAGGTGTCTAGAAGTATTTGAATTTTCCGCCCTAAATGTTGGTCCAAAAGTGTAAACTTTTCCTAAGGCTAAAGCACCTAGCTCGGCCTCAAGTTGCCCGGAAACAGTAAGGTTAGTTTCTTTGCCAAAGAAATCTGCTTCATAATCTATTTTACCATCATCCTTTTTAGGAATAGCGTCCAAAGGAAAATTGGTAACATGAAACATTTCTCCGGCCCCTTCAGCATCTGAACCAGTAATTATCGGTGAATGCAAATAATAGAATCCATTTTCATGAAAAAACTGGTGAATGGCAAAACTTACATGATGTCTAATTCTAAATACCGCACCAAAAGTGTTGGTTCTAAAACGAAGATGAGCTTGTTCACGCAATTTTTCTAAACTATGCCTTTTGGGTTGTAGAATGGTTTCTTGAACCAGTTCAGAAGGAGCTTCTCCAAGAACTGTAAACGATTCAACCTGTATTTCCACCCTTTGTCCCTTTCCTTGAGATTCTACCAATTTGCCTTCAACGGAAATAGCAGCTCCTACTGAAATCTTGTTTATTTCAGCATCATCGAACTTTTCAAAATCTACAACAGCTTGTATATTTTCTTGGCAACTACCATCATTCATTTGAACAAACTGTTTATTTCTAAATGCCTTTACCCAACCATTCACCTGGACTTTGGAATTAATTTGCCCATCTCTGAGTAAGGCCTTAATTGTCGATTTGCTCATTGAATCAATTTTAGATTGCAAAAGAAATAAAATGATTCCAAAATGTGTGATAAAGACTAATTTTTAGTCATGGACTATTGTTTATTCCAAGGCCTATTCGAATTATTCATTTCTTCATGTTGGTTATATCCAATTTAATGGTTTGTAAGCACATATTAATTGGTACTTTTACTCGTTAAAAAATGGTGCAATTATTGCGACACATGGGGTTGAACAAGAAAATCATTGATTTTGACAATTAAGAATTACTTAAAATTAGCCTTCTTATTCTTAGTGCTTCTGGGCCATACTGTAGATGTTGTTGCTCAGAAGAAGGGAAAGAAAAAGGGTGTCACTGAAGCGGAAAGGGTTGCTTTTACCAATCATTTTATGGAAGGGCAAAAGCAAAAAATGATAGACAACCCTGAGGAAGCTTTGGTAAACTTTAATCGAGCCTTAAAGGTCATTCCAAATGACCCAACTGCGAAATATGAAATTGCCCGAATCTTTTATGATCAGAAAAGAATTGATGATTGCCAATCTATTCTTTTGGAAGCGGTAAAAGAGGATAATAACAATGAATGGTACAATGCTTTGCTGGCAAAAACGTATACTGCCCAAAACAAACTAGAACCTGCTTTGAAAATTTATGAGAAAATTCTTAGCGATCATCCAGATAAGAAGGATTACCTATTTGAGATTGCAAATATCAATTTATACCTTGGAAAAAATAAGGAAGCTTTAGAAGTATTTGACAGAATAGAAGAGAGCTTTGGATTAAATGATGATATTCTTCGAGAGAAACTGAATCTACTGGATCAGATGGGAAAAACGAAGGATGCCATAGAATTGCTGGAAGATCTGTCAAGCAAATATCCAAGTAATCCTTTCTATACAGGAATGCTCGCAGAATACTACAGTAGGAGTGGGAATACTTCAGAGGGGAGGGCAAAATTTGAAGACATATTAAAAAATGATCCTAGTAACGGGATGGCTCATTTGTCATTGCATGACTTATTAATAAAGGAGGGCAAACAAGATGAAGCTATTGGTCATTTAAAAGAAGCAATAGAATCAGATGATCTTAATATTGATATTAAGATGAATATTCTACTTACCTACTATGGAATAACAGAATCTGACCCTTCACTTCTTCCAGCAGCTATGTCTATGACCAATAGTTTAGTTACAAAGTATCCAAATGAGCCTAAGGCACATGCTATTTTGGGAGATTTTCTTCTAAGAGAAGGACAAGCAACAGAGGCTAGGGAATCATTTATTAAAGCTGTTAATCTGGCACCAGACAAAACCGCTATATGGTCTCAAGTTCTGGCTTTAGATTTTGAGTTAGGGGATTTTGAAAATATGGTAAAACATACCAATGAATGTCTAGAGCTTTTCCCTACAAATCCAGAATATTATTATTTCAATGGTTTAGCACTCAATAGAAATGAAGAGCATGAAAAGGCAATTGACATTTTAAATAGTGGAAAGGAATTGGTTTTTGGAAATAATCAATTAAAAACGGATTTCTTCAGTCTACTAGGAGATTCTTATAATGAATTGGAAGATTATAAGAATTCAGACAAATCCTTTAATAGCGCATTAGCTCTTGATGCTGGTAATTCATTAATTTTAAATAACTATAGCTATTATCTTTCTTTGCGTGGAGAACGTTTAGAAGATGCGGAAGAAATGATTAAAAAAGCCTTGGCTTCAAATCTTGGCAATCCTTCTTATCTGGATACTTATGCTTGGGTTTTGTTTCAATCTGAAAAATATCAAGAAGCTAAGATCCAAATTGAAAAAGCAATAGAGAACGGTGGTATGGGCTCAGGAGCGGTCATTGAGCACTATGGAGATATTTTATTCAAATTGGGAGAGGTAGATAAGGCAATGGAAAAATGGGAAGAAGCTAAGATACTTGGTGATACAAGCGATTCTCTTGAAAAGAAAATAAAAGAAAGAAAGTATTACGAATAAAGGCTTTAATATAGTCCATCTCTTGGCTTTTATGCTCCTTTTAGTTCATGTATCCAGCTGCAGAACAAATAGAGTAGTAGTAAAACCTATGAAGGAGAGAAGCGCCTCGTTTTTAACCAAAAGAATTGAGAAGAATCTCTTTGAGTATGAAACGCTGAGTTTCAAAACAGATGTTAGCGTGGAGATGAAAGGGGATAAAAAATCTTTCAAAACCAACATCAGAATAAAAAAAGACAGTGCTATTTGGATGTCCATTTCTCCAGCCTTAGGAATTGAGGTTGCAAGAGCAATAATTACCAAAGACAGTATTAAACTTATCGATAAATGGAATGATCAGTATTATCTAGGCGAGTTTGACTATATAAATGATCAGTTTGATACGGATTTAGATTTTTACATTCTTCAAGATATTTTAGTTGCTAACCCGATTTTATATGATCAGAAGGAAAAGTTTGTTTCTACTAATGATATTGACAAGCATATTCTTACCTCTAAGAACAAGAGGAAAGTAAGGAAAGCACTGGGCTTAGATAGAAATGATTTAAAGGAAGAAAACGAAAGCGAAAGAGATACTTTAAATTTCACAGTGGATCAAAGAAGATTGAGGAGAGCTATTAAAAAAGAGGAGGAAGAAGATCTTATTGTAAAACGATATTGGATTAATCCTGAATCCTATAAAATTGAACAAACACTCATAAAGGACCTATTTTATAATAGAACTTTCGAAATAACATATCAAGAATTCGATGAAATAGCTCTTATGGATTTTCCAGAAAAATCTGAAATACTGCTGGAAGATGATGACAACAGAACAAAGGTGTTTTTGGATTATTCCAGAGTTAGAGTCAATAAAAGTTTAAAATTCCCGTTTTCTATACCCGATAAATTTGAACGTATACGATGAGCAAGATGAAAGCATTTATTGTCTTACTCAACTTTTTATTTCTCTCAACACTATTTTACACTCAAGACCGAAAGGCTCTTGAAGACGAAAAATCCAAGATTTCCAGTGAAATTGCCTATACCAATAAATTATTGGCTGATGCGAAAAAAAGAGGAAGTCTGACCTTAGATGAAATAACTCTTCTTAAACAGAAAATAAAACTACGCGAAAAGATGATTAATAATATTAATCATGAAATGCGAAGTTTAGACAGAGGAATAAGCAAAAATGAACAGGGTATAAGTGATTTGGAGGATGAATTGGCGGAACTAAAGAAGGACTTTTCATCGTTAGTAGAATTATCATATAAAACCAGAAACACGCAATCTTGGTTAATGTATATTTTTGCTTCTAAAGATTTTTCACAAGCAGCAAGAAGGACAAGATATTTGAAAGAAATATCTAAGCTCAGGGAAAGGCAATCTTTGTTAATAGAAGAATCCAAAAAAGAACTGGTTGAAAAAAACGCGGAATTAGAAATCCAGAAAAAGACAAAAGGTAAATTACTTAGTGCTGAAAAATCCGAGAAACAGGCACTTAATTCAGATAAAAATTTAGCTGAGAGCAAGCTTTATGATATTAAAAAAGATGAGAAAGCATTGCGCAAAAAATTAAAAGAGAAGGAAATAAGGCGGCAGAAATTAGCTAAAGAGATAAAAAGACTTATCGACTTAGCAATGAAACCAAAAAGCGGAGCACCTGTTTTTGTTCTTACTCCTGAGGAAAAATTGTTATCTGGAAATTTTTCGAAGAATAAAGGGAAATTACCTTGGCCTGTTGAAAGAGGAGTTATTACTGGTAAGTTTGGTTCTCACCCACACAAGGAGCTTGATGGTATTATTGTAACAAATAATGGCATAGATATTACTACGGAGAAAGAGTCTATAGTAAGAGCAGTATTTAAAGGTGAAGTTACGGGCATAATAAATATACCTGGTGCTGGGCAGGCAGTTATGGTAAAACATGGAGATTATTGGACGGTTTACTCCAATCTTGCTAAAGTTTTTGTTACCAAAGGTGAAATTATCGATACCAAAGAATCGGTGGGAGTTCTTTTGGTAGATGGAAATATTTCTAAATCTCATATTGAAATTTGGAAACACTCTTCTTCGGGGATGACAAAATTAGATCCACAAACTTGGATTGCGAAGTAGTAATATTGTGTATCTTTGTCTTATAAATTGAAATTATGTCTATAGCATCAATTTTTTTAGGAATTACGGGGCCTTGGCAAATAGCTTTGATAGTTATTGCGCTTCTTCTCTTGTTTGGCGGAAAGAAAATTCCAGAACTCATGAAAGGCCTTGGAAAAGGTATGAAAGAGTTTAAAGACGCTACAAAGGGAGAGGATGAAGGTACAGCTTCCTAAATTTTAATCCTTTAACAGAATTTCGGTATCTGTTTAGCTCCATTTCCGTTTAATAAAAGGAGCGAAGAGTAAATTTACCTCACATTAAAACAACTTCATAGATAAAAATTTGTGAAATCGGTTTAATACTTCATTTTTGTTTCCCATTTAATACGCTATCATGAAACAGATTTTTTATTCGCTATTTATATTGATTTCAATTGATGTAATTGCTCAACAAGATTCATTACTTATAGGGCCTTTAGAAATTGATAGCGTTAAAAAGGAAGTAGTTAATAATGCTGATCTTCATGAAGTAAAGAGGGAAGAACCTCTAGATATTATTATTTTTTCAGAGGATACCGAGGTCTTGGTAGATAATCCAACCATTGATCTTTGGGATCAAACATTAAATGATCCCTTAAAAGAACTTTACGAATATACAATTGCAGATAGCACCTGGATAAGTAATCAACCAAGAGTGGTGTTTAATGATAGTGTTTATGCCCAACGTTTGTTTGATATGGACCAGGTTTCGCCAATAACCTTTGCCAATAACAACTCGGTAAGGACAATGATCGATGTATTTGTTAATAGGAAAAAACATCAAACTGCGATCAATCTAGGGAGAAGCAAAATGTATTTTCCGCTCTTTGAGCAAATCCTTGATGAAAACGATATGCCTTATGAGCTTAAATATCTTTCCGTTATAGAATCTGCTTTGAGAACAGATGCAAGGTCTAGAATGGGGGCAACGGGTTTATGGCAGTTCATGTATGCAACTGGAAAAGCTTATGGCCTGGATATTAACTCTTATGTGGATGAGAGAATGGATCCTGAAAAATCTACTAGAGCGGCTTGTAGATATCTAAAGTATCTTCATGGCCTTTATGATGATTGGAGTTTAGCCCTTGCCGCTTATAATGCTGGTCCAGGAAATGTAAATAAAGCCATTCGAAGATCAGGAGGAAAGAGAAATTATTGGCAGATAAGAAGATATCTTCCTAGGGAAACAAGATCTTATGTTCCTAATTTTATTGCGATGGCATATGCTTTTGAGTATGCAGATGAACATCAGTTGAGAGCATTACCCTATCCTTATGCTTTTTATGAAACGGATACCATCATTGTTAAGAAGCAATTAAGTTTTGCTTCAGTGTCAAAGTTTACTGGAATAAGTGAGAAAGATTTAAGCTTGCTAAACCCAGAGTACAAAAGAAATTTTATTCCAATAAATAGAAATGGAAATGTATTTCGCCTACCAAAGAAGTACTTATCCAAATTTTGGGAATTTGAAAATGCCATACTAAGCGAGCCAATGGTTCAACAAGTGCAAACTCAGCAAGAGGTGGCCAAAGATGTAACCTATTATAGAGTTAGAAGTGGAGATGTTTTAGGTACTATTGCAGAAAGACATGGCGTTGGAGTAAGTCAGATAAGAGCTTGGAATAATTTAAGAGGCTCCAGAATTTATCCTGGACAAAAACTTACCATTTATTACAATAAAAAGCCCGTTACTTCCTCTAAAAGAACAGTTGCTAAAGCGAATACTTCGAATACCAAAGTTAACCATACTGGAAAGGCATATCACACCGTTAGAAGAGGAGATACGCTCTGGGATATTGCCAAATTATATGATGGAGTTTCGGTAAGTGATTTAAAACGTTGGAATAGCCATATTAATTTTAGGAACATGAAACCAGGGCAGCGAATTATTGTAAAGAAATGAGACAACTAGCCATCCTATTTTTATTTGTAGTTAGCCTTGCATCATGCAGTTCGGAGAACAATGGTGAAAGAAGTGAGGAACAAGTTAAAAGAAGAGCTGCGGTTGGCGAATTAAGCGAGCTTGTAATAGTTGGGCCGAAACAACAATTAAAAGGACTGATCGGAGATACTATAGTTTCTTTCTTTAGGAGTCCGTTTCCATCTATTCCTCAATCAGAACCAAGCTTTGATGTGAGGTTTGTTTTTGACGATGGTTTTAATGATTATGAGAAAGGTCAGGCCAATATAATTGTCGTCAGCGTTGGAAGCAAAGAACAAAATAGAGAAGCTAGAGTTACCCAGGCAAAAGATGCTTATGCAAGGGGGCAAAAAGTTTACACCATTTATGCTCTAAATGATATTGCCTTTTATGATGTTTTTAATAAAAATAAAGAAGCTTTATTAAAGGATTTAAATGATAGAGCAACTGTTCGCAGTGCAGGTCAGGCAGAGTATGCAAACAATGGAGGACTATCTGGAAAAGTGAAGGAACAATTTGGGATAGAAATGGCAATTCCTGAAGGTTTTCATATAGCCACTCAAAAAGAGAATGTGATCTCATTTAAAAGAACAAGAGAAAAGAGCTTGAAATATACCAGAGCAAATTCTGTTAGAAGCCATGGAATCTTGGATGGTATTGTAATATATAAATTTGATCATTCCTCAGATTCTACATTCACACTTAGTAATCTAGTTGATTTGAGAGATGAGGTCTTAAGCCAAATAGTGCAAAGTGATAAAGGTTCACCCATGTATACAGAACCTCATAAATACTTTAGGCCCACTTTAGAAAATGTAGATGTGGATGGTGTTTTTGCTACAAAAATGAGGGGTTTGTGGCGCTTCGATTCACCGGTAAGTGGAGGTCCTTTTGTATCTCTGGCTTTTTTTAACGAAAAAGAGAATTACGCTGTTGCTATAGATGCCTATGTTTTTACTCCCAAATTTGATAAAAGAGATTATGTAAGGGAGCTTGAAGGAATCTTAAAATCGGTTCATTTTCCTAAAGAGACTAAAGAAGGATAAAAGCAATACCCAAAGAAAATTGATTCAAATCAGGCCCTCTGTTTTTTTTGAAAAGAGGCGTTAAGGAATAATAACCCACAGCGGTAAACCGTCCATAACCTATTCTTGTGTGTAGACCATACCTAAAGTCATGTATGCCACTGGTCTTATAGAACTTTCTTTTTCCAAAACCATCAACGATCTTTGAGTAATCACCTAGCTTATATCCAATTTTTCCTCCAAGGTGCCATTTAAACCCACTTCCATTATTGGTAATGTATCTAAATTCAATAGGAAACTCCAGATAGTTGATAGTGTATTTATTTTTCCTGAGATTATTTGAATTATCCACTTTATCAATAAATGCAAAAGTAGATCCAGCAGAATCGATTACATTAAAAATACCATCGCTATGCACATTATGAGAGCTAATCCCATACCCAACACCAAATGAAAATGGCTTATCAATTTCTCGAAACAAGTCGTGTATAATATATGCATTAATTCCAATAGAGTACGATCTAAAGGCAATACCCTCTGGGGCATTCGACCAACCATCATTGGTAAATTCAATTACCAGACGATCCCTTGAATCCGATTGATCCGCACTATAGTCTCTATTTAAAACTTCAGACTGACCGAATAAAACAGAAGAATAAAGAATACAAACCGTCAATATATATTTAAGCAATCCCAATTTCCCTTTTTATATTTTGTAGAACCAATTCTAAACGTTCATTTGTTTTAATATAGTCTTCACCTTCAGCAAATTCATCCCTAACCCCAATATAGAATTTTATTTTAGGCTCTGTACCCGATGGTCTTGCTGTTATTGAATAACCATCCTCAAAAAACATTTGAAAAACATTAGATTTCGGTAAATCTATGATAGAGATATTTCCGGATACTGCAGACTTTTCTATACTTTCCATATAATCCTTAGTTCGAAGTAATTTTTTTCCCATTATCTCGGGTAATGGATTACTTCTAAAATCCTGCATCATTTGCTTTATTTCTTCTGCACCCCTTCTACCTTTTCGTGTGAGAGAAACCAAAGATTCCTTATAAAATCCAAATTGGGTATATATTTCTGCGAGTATATCGGTCAAAGTTTTGTCATTGTTTTTTGCCCAAGCAGCTATTTCACATAGAATTAAACTAGAAACAACAGCATCTTTGTCTCTGGCATAGTCTCCTATGAGATATCCATAGCTCTCCTCGCCACCGGCAACAAAAATTTCCTTGCCTTCCCTTAGTCTTATTTGCTCTGCAATATATTTAAAACCCGTAAGTGTATTGTAGCATTTAACCTTCTGTTCAGCGCATATTTCATCTATAAGTTGAGAAGTCACAATGGTCTTCGCTACAAAATGATTGCTTTGAAGATGTCCCTTTGACTTCATAATACTTAGCATATAATAAATAATCAAAGCAGCCGCTTGATTACCATTAAGTAATTCCAAATGACCATTTAGATTTCTTGCTGCTAACCCAACTCTATCTGTATCAGGATCTGTTCCCAATAGAATATCTGCCTTAATATTGTTGGCATAATCCAAACCCATTTCCATTGCACTTCTTTCCTCGGGATTTGGACTTTTAACAGTTGGGAAATTTCCATCTGGTGTAGCCTGTTCTTCAAGCACATGAATATTTTTGAACCCTGCTTGCCTTAGTGTATCTGGAACCATGGTTATTCCGGTTCCATGTATTGAGGTATATACCACCTTTAGATTAGAGTTTTCAATGATAGAAGCACTTAGGCATTGCTTAATTACCTCGGAGCGATAGCTCTTATCTATCTCGCCCGAAAGAGTTTTTATATGATCTCTAATAATAACCTGCTTTACATCCTTCATGGACGTAATCTTTCTAACTTCTTCAATAATTAGCCTATCATGTGGAGGAACCAGTTGTCCACCATCATTCCAATAAACTTTATAACCGTTAAATTCTTTTGGATTGTGAGAAGCGGTAATGACTACACCACCATGACAATTAAGCTTGCGAATGGTATAACTCAATTGAGGTGTAGGTCTCAGTTCAGCAAACATATATACCTCAATTCCATTTGCAGAAAATATTTCAGCCGTTCTTTTAGCAAACAATGCGCTATTTATTCTAGAATCATAAGCAATAGCAACCCTGATTTTTTCAGAGGGAAATATCTTTTTCATGTAGTTTGCTAGACCCTGAGTGGCCATTGCTATGGTATAGATATTTATTCTATTGGTACCTACCCCCATAATACCCCTGAGACCTCCGGTACCAAATTCCAAATCTCTATAAAAACATTCCTCTAGTTCAGCGTGATTGTTTAAAATGAGGTTTTGAACTTCATTCTTTGTCTCCTCATCAAAACCACTTGATAACCAGCTTTTTGCTTTTTCAATAAGCGCTTCTCTTTCCTGCATTAAATAGATAATCTTAGGAATTGCGAAGATAATTTAAAATTAAACGAAGAAAATAGGCAATTCATGGAACTTTATTTAAAGTAGAGCGTAATATTATTGTCTTCGAAAGCGAAGCGATTTAAAGAATTGAAATCATTCTATATTTTCTAAGAACTTGCTTTTTAAAGCGATGATAAATGAATTAAGAAACTAAAACGAGTTAGGTTGGATAGTGTAGATGGTTTAGTTTAAGGTGAAAGGAGGGGCCCCATAAAAAGGGCCTTTTCTTATTTTATAACCTTTCTAAACAATTAAAGCAAGTATACATTAATCCCTTTAAGAACCTATTTGTCGAAGAAATATTAATGTAGAACAATAAAAAGTAATATTTCATGTAACAATAAATACAGTTGAGCGTAAATATTATCGTCTTCGAAAGCGAAGCAATTTAAAGAATTTGAAAACTGGTCTATATTAGAAATGAACTCGTAATTTTTTGGTTAAAGATTAAATGAATGATTTAAGAAACTAAAACGAGTTAGGTTGGATAGTGTAGATGGTTTAGTTTAAGGTGAAAGGAGGGGCCCCATAAAAAGGGCCTTTTCTTATTTATAAGCATCTTAATTTGGAATTTTGTTGATTTGATGATGAGGTCGATAAATCCATTTATTTACGTTTGTCGACAAAAAAAGCATTTATATCGTAAAAAAATAATAATTCATGTAACATTATGATTTGTTGAACGTAATTATTATTGTCTTTTAGAGAAAAGATATCTTATACAAGATGAACTAAATATTCTAGCTTATGAAATAACATCTTCTGTGTGTGTTTGATGGATGAGAAGAAGAGTTTAAGATGTTAGGTTGGATAGTGTAGATGGTTTAGTTTAAGGTGAAAGGAGGGGCCCCATAACAGGGCCTTTTCCTTATTTATAAAGGTTTTCGCTTAAAACTCTGTATTTCTTCCCTGATTTGGGTAACAAGCCTTAAAGAGATGCGTAAAAAAAGGAGCTAAACCTAAATATTCATGATAACACGTGTACCTATTTCTCTAAAGGCAATATGTTTTATTATTCTGTCCTTTACTTTCAATTCCTCCTTTGCTCAATGTCTGGAAGCTTCGGAAGGAATGGAATCCAATTTTAATTCTAATGATATGTTTGGCCAAAGTTTTCCAGCATGTATGACTGGGGTCCTGACTCAATTAGACATTCCCGTTCATACATTTAACCCGGGAACCTGTAATGCCGAGCTTTACATTTTTGATGGAGAAGGTTATGATGGAGATACCTTATATCAAGAAGATGTTATCATTAATGAATCTTGGGATATTTTTCATGAATACGTTTTGGCTCATGAGGTAGAAGTGGAAGAAGGCAGTCAATATACCATTGCCTTAAAATTTGATGGCACCTATTGCGGCTGGTGGGCAATATTTCAAAACCAATATCCTCAGGGTAAGATGTACTGGAATCCCGGTGTTCAAGAAAATTATGACTTTAACTTTAAGGCACACTTCGGACCAAGTGTTCAAGAAAATATTTGGATAGGCTTGGTAAGTTCAGATTGGCATGATGAGGAAAACTGGTCCTTACTTTCAGTACCAGATCAGAATAGTATTGCTGTAATTCCAATGCTAACTGATAATTATTTACCTATCATCGGTTCAGATGCTGATGTTAAGACGCTTAAAATATTCGATGGAGGCTCGCTGGTTTTGGATATAGAAAGTGAGTTGAAAATATATAATACCTTAATGAATTATGGAACAGCAGAGTTTCATGGAATGGTGAATATTGTCAATGCTACTTATGAAGCAGAAATTCTTGGAAACAATGAATTTTCCCATCTGAAGATTAACAACACCGTATTCTTGACAGAACCTGTAATGGTAACCGACCTTTTAGATTTATCAAGTGGTTATTTAATGAATATGGGGTCTAATCTAAAAGTGAGCAAAACAGAAGATACTAAGGGTCATGTTTATTATCCAGATAATAATGTGATGGGTAATATTATTATAGAAAGAAAATACGATAAGAATAGGGGGACTAGGTTAATTTCTTCACCTGTAGAAGACGCAATTTTAGGAGACATTGGAATGTCTGAAATGGAACAGAGTGATGACAAAACATTCAATCAACTATCTATACGTTCATATGATGAAGGAGAAAGCGGAAATGATTTTAAAAATGGATGGGTAGTACATTCTTCAAGTGATACTCCATTAAGAAAAGGCTTAGGATATGCCGCAGATTTTCCTGGTGGGGCAACATTGTCCTTTGATGGTGAAGTGAGTAGTCAAAGTCATACTATAAATGCAAGTTATACTTCATCCACTACACTTATGAATAACGGTTGGCACCTTCTTGGGAATCCCTATCCATCAATTTTAGATTGGGAAAGTATAGAAGGGGGAAATGAATTGGATAATGCCATTTATTTCTGGAATAATTCCATCCAACAATTTGAAATCTATTTAAATGATGTAAGTACATTTTATGCTGATAGATACATACAGCCGATGGAAGGATTTTTTGTTCACACAGGAACGCATACAAGCGTGGATGTTGAATATGATGAGGCTGCAATTTCTCCAGATCAGGTTTTTCAAGATGCTTTACAAGAAGTTTGGACTATGCCACTCTATAGATTGGGAGTGAAGAATGATGATTATATAGATGAAACATTGCTTCTTTTTTCAGTTTTTGGAAAAGATGAGTACCAAGGAGATTTAGATGCTTATAAGATGATGAGTTTGAATGATGAGGCACCAAGCATAGCAACAGTAAACCCAGAAGGAGATTTCTTTGCAATTAATACCATCCCGGAGCTACAAGGGCAGAGGTCTATTCCATTATATACAGAATTTCCTGTGAGTGGGGAATATACTTTTGGAACCAAGGAAATGATCAATTTTCCAACTGGAGATGAGGTTTATTTAGAGGATAAGTACACAGGAAAGTTTCATAACCTTTCAGAAGGATCGGTAAGCATTGATATTGGAGCTAATTCTAAGGCCAAAAGATTTGTTTTGCATTTTGGTCTGAAAAATTCAGAGGAAATAGGAACCGACCTTGCTGAGGTCTTCACGAATGAAAACGATATTATTATCAATGTTACCGAAGAAGGAAACTATCAGGTTGAAGTGTACTCCGCTATTGGCCAAAAAGTATATAATAATCCCTTCAGTAATAAGGATAACTTTTTGAGAGTAAGCACAGAAATGGGAGCTGGAACATATATGGTAAAAATCTTCAATGAAGAATATACACAAGTAGAGAAGGTATTTATTAAATAAGACAAAACGACAGTTATTTTTTGGAAATGCTGTCAAAAAGACATGCTTAACTATTGGGAAAAGACGCTTTTGGCGTCTTTTTGCTTTTGGTATCTATTTTGAACTATGCATTTCGAACATTTAAAAATTAAAAGAAATGACATTAGCAAAATACAGACATCCACAGCACAAACTAGATAGCATTTTTGATGATTTATTTGGAAACAGTTTTTTCAAACCCTTTCTAGATAAAGTGGAACATGGAAATTCAGTTCCTTCTGCGAACATTAAAGAGGAAGATAAATTCTATTCTATTGAGTTAGCTGTTCCTGGAATGAAAAAGGATGATCTAAAAATTGACTTGGAAGAAAATGTATTGAGTATTTCTGCGGAGAACAAATCTACTTCTGAAAACGAATATAAAATCAGAGAGTTCAATTATCATTCTTTCAATAGATCATTTAGAGTTCCTAAGGAAATTCAAGGAGATAAAATTTCGGCAAAATATAAAGACGGAATTCTATCTATCAATATTCCAAAAATGGAAATTGATGAGAGTGAAAAGAGAAAAAGTATAACTATTTCATAGTTTTTGGTTAAGGTTGGTTTGAGGCGTCCCATGCATTTTGTGTGGGGCGCTTTTCTTTTTTGATGGAAATGAAAATTGTTATTCAAATTTGCTTGATTGAAAAAGCTCTCATTAACCATTTAAACTCAAGTTTATCCGCAGATACTTTCCAGCTGAAAGATTGAAATTAAATGAGGTATATTTAGTTAAATTAAAAATTTATGGTAATCGCGATTCTTGCAATTTTAGGAGGTTTAGTAGCAGCTTCATCTTACATCATTTCGAAACGACCGAATGCCCAAGGTTTCATAGCAACAGTAGCGGAATATAAAGGTTTTATTGGAGTTATTTTAACCCTTGTTGGTTTAATGGGAATTTGGCGTTCTTTATTTCAAGGCATTGCAAACACAGGCGGAATAATTTCGCTAGCACTATGGACAGCAGAAGCAATTGTAGGATTTTTATTAGCCTATGATCTCTATAAAAAATACTTTTTAAGTAAGAGCCCCAAGGCAAGTGAAATGGGGGCTGAGTTGAAAAAAGGAATTGAAAAATATCAAGTCCCAGCTGGTCTGATTTTGTTCGTACTTGGCTTTCTTAGATTGATAAGTATCTTGTTTTAAAATTAAAATTTTTCGAGAAAGCCTTTGCTAATTTCCTACATTAGCACACCTTGATAAAAACCAAAGGCATATCCTTTCAATACGATGAAAATACTCGGTTTTCATTTCCAGATTTAACGTGTGCGCCAAAAGAAGAACTGTTGGTTTTAGGCCCTTCGGGTGTTGGAAAGACAACCTTTCTTCATCTATTGTGTGGTTTTTTAAAAGCAGATGAAGGAGAAGTGGAAATTGACGGAAAACAACTCTCTCAATTTTCGGGTGAAGATTTAGATCATTACAGAAGTAATTCTATTGGTATCATTTTTCAGGACAATTATTTTATTGATTCTATTAGTGTAAAGGAGAATTTGTTTTTGACACAAACCTTGGCTGGAAACAAAAAAGATGAGGAGCGTATCTTAAATTTTTCAAAAGATCTAGGCATCGATACGTTATTAAATAAAAAGCCTTCCAAGTTAAGTAGAGGGGAGCAACAAAGAGCCTCTATTATAAGAGCTTTACTGAACAAGCCCAAAGTTCTTTTAGCAGATGAGCCAACTTCTAGTCTGGATGATTCGAATTGTTCTAAGGTGATAAGCATGCTCAAAGATGCAGTTCAAAAAACGGGTGCCGCATTGATTATTGTTACACACGATTCCAGACTTAAATCTCAATTTACAAATACCATCCTGTTATGAGTTTACTTAATTTGGCTTGGAAGAATATTTGGCATAAAAAGCTTAGTTCTATCCTAAGTATTTTATTATTGAGCATTGGAGTTGCTCTTATTTCATTGACCATAATCATAAGCAAGAACTTAGATGAGAACCTAAAAAAGAATATGAAGGGAGTGGACATGGTAATAGGCGCCAAAGGTAGTCCCTTGCAGGTTATACTATCAGCACTTTATCATATTGATGCTCCAACTGGAAACATCTCTTATCAGGAGGCTAAGGAAATTTCCAAACATTTCTTGGTCAAAACAGCTATTCCCCTGTCTTATGGTGATAGCTATAAAGCAGTTAAAATATTGGGGACAAATGAGCTTTTCATCGAACACTATAACTTAGAACTAGATGTGGGAAATGTCTTCGAAAAAGATTTCGAAGTATGTTTAGGAAATGCTGTTGCTAATAATCTAAACCTTAAGGTCGGAGATGAATTTTATTCTCAACATGGCTTAGATGGCAATGGACATTCTCATGAAAATAGAGCTTTTAAAGTAGTAGGTATTTTCAAAGCTTCAAATAGTATTGCAGATCAGCTCATTATTTGTGATTTGTCTGATATCTGGGATATTCATGAAGAGCATCATCACGACCATGATCACCAAGAAGAAGATCATGAGGAACACGATCATGAAGGACACGATCATGAAGGACATGACCATGATGATCATGAACACGAGAATGATGAGCATCTTGAAGAGGACAAAGAGATAACAGCAATGCTTATTTCCTACAAAAACAAAAACGGATTTATGTTTTTGCCAAATATGGTCAATCAAAAAAGTACCTTACAAGCAGCTTCACCTAGCATTGAAATAAATCGTTTATTTTCTCTTCTCGGTTTTGGTTTTAAAACACTTTATAGCATTGCAACAGTGCTTATGATTGTTTCGGGTTTGAGTATTTTCATATCTATGTTTCAAGCGCTTTCTGCAAGAAAATATGAATTGGCACTAATGCGAAGCATGGGTGCGGGAAAAATAAAATTATTTAGCCTCTTACTTTTGGAGAGTCTTATTTTGGCTTTTATTGGAATTTTTATCGGTCTTTTAATAAGCCGTATAATAAACATGACAGTTTCTGGTATTACTGAACAATCTTATAAATATTCATTGAATTCATGGACTTTGGAGAAAGAAGAGCTACTTTTGATAGGAGTTACACTAGTCATTGCTCTATTGGCAAGCTTTTTGCCAGCATTTAGGGCAGGAAATGTGAATATTTCTAAAGTCCTTTCTGGAAAGTAAAATGAAGAAAATAATAGCTATACTAATTTGTTTTTTTGTGGGTCTCAGCCTTTCAGCGCAGTTAGAAGTTACCTGGCAAGATCTTTCCAAAGTAACTTTTGAAGATAAGTACTATGAAGATCTAGATGCCTATTATTGGTATCCAACTTTTAGTGAAAGTGTTCTTGATTTGGAAGGAAAGCAGATAGCAATTACGGGTTATGTAATTCCGGTTGACTATGAATCCAACTATTACATTCTTTCAGCAAACCCTTATGCTTCATGCTTTTTTTGTGGTGGTGCCGGTCCAGAAACGGTTATTGAACTGGAGTTTGAAGCAGATGATAATTATTTCACCACAGATCAAAGGCTTGGATTTAAAGGAACCTTGCGCTTGAACAAGGAAGATGTTTATAAGATGAACTACATTTTGGAGAATGCCGAAATTTGGTATTGATGCTTAATTGCAATCACAATTTTTTTCACTCATTTCCACACTTGCATTTATTATAGTTGAGGTAGAATCTGCAGCTGCAAAAACCAATTGAAAATTTCCCAGTAATGAGTCGGTATGATTAACAATGTAGGTCAAAGGCTTTTTTTGAGTTTCTGAGTTTTTAAAATCGATATCCCCATTCTTCTTTAGTGAGTCGATATGCTTTCTTTCTATTCCCAAACATTCCATAAGACAATGTGCTTTTTGGGTTTGCTTCATTTCTGTCTGCTGCAGACGAACTAAAACGCGTTCATTTGGCATCCAGGATGTGAATAGACTCATCTTATCTCCGAAAGCCCAAGCAACTACAATACAGCCCAAAAGCACTCCAAAAAAAAACAGTTTAAATCTCCTGAGCATTTTATCTTATAGTATGGAAGAGTAATTCCAAATCTTTGAATGGGAGATGAAATGCTTTAGCTAACATTTCCTTGGTTAGTGTACCTCTATATACGTAAGTGCCATTTCTAAAACCGTGGTTTATTTTCATTAGAGCAGTAGCGCCTCCTTTATTGCCCATAGTATTTAGAAGCGGTCCAAAAATATTTGAAAGAGCATATGAAGCGGTCCGTGAAACTCTAGAAGCTATATTTGGGACGCAATAGTGAATGACTCCATATTTTGTAAAAACAGGATGGTCATGGTTAGTGACCTCCGAAGTTTCAAAGCATCCTCCTCTATCTATACTAACATCTACAATTACAGAACCTTCTTTCATAGATTCCACCATTTCCGTGCTTACTATACAAGGTGTTCGTCCTGAACTCGTTCTAACAGCACCTATAACCACATCCGCTGTTTTTAATTCTCTTGCGAGTACATTTGGTTGAACAGTAGAGGTAAAAATCTTGTGTCCTATTGTTTGCTGTAGACGTCTTAATCTAGAAATGGAGTTATCAAAAACTCGTACTTCTGCCCCTAGGCCTAAAGCAGCTTTAGTTGCAAATTCTCCAACCGTTCCAGCACCGAGAATTACTACCTCACTTGGTTGTACACCAGCAATACCTCCGAACATAAGACCTTTGCCCTCATTAATATTACTCAGGTATTCTGCAGCTATTAATATAGAAGTGTTGCCAGCAATTTCACCCATTGCTCTTACCACTGGGAAAATATTTTCTTCGTCCTTAATAAAGTCCCATGCAATTGCCGTTACTTTTTTCTTCATTAAAAGTTCAAGCGTATCTTTAGGATGAACCGTAAGTTGAAGAGCAGAAATTAAAGTTTGATGAGATTTCATCATTTTAATTTCCTTTTTGAATGGGGGAGCTACCTTCAAAATGATATCCGCATCAAAAACCTGAGTTACATCTCCTATTTCCGCTCCGGCCTCAGAATAATCAGTATCTGAAAAATTTGCTTTTTTACCAGCATCTCGTTCAACAATAACCTTATTTCCATTACTGGTTAGGAGCTTTACGGCTTCAGGGGTAAGAGCAACCCTGTTTTCTTGAAAAGAAGTCTCTTTAGGTATGCCAATATAGAGTTGCTTCTTTTTTTTGCTCACCTCCAACATTTCTTCTTGTGGCATAAGAGCGGCTTCTTGAGCCAGGGATTTCAAAGCCTCAGTGCTAGTTATCATTGTTTCAAAATCTTCAAAAATTGAAGATACTAAATTACATTAGCCTCTTTCTGAATTTGTTCTAAGAATTTTTTTTGCCAAAGAGGAAATGTTTACTTTACAATATGGTATTTCTTACCGGAGGCACAGGCTTACTAGGTATTCGATTATTATTTGATTTTATTTCTAAAGGACAAGAAGTTAGAGCATTAAAAAGGTCAAGTAGCAATTTGGATTTTGTGAAAAAAGCCTTCCTTTTTTATGATCCAAAAGACGGAAGCAAGAAATTTGATCAGGTAAATTGGTGCGAAGGAGATGTTTTAGATGTTGTTTCTTTGAGAAACGGTATGGAGGCTTGCGATGAAGTTTATCATGCAGCGGCATTGGTTTCTTTTCATAAGAAGAATCGTGAAGAAATGTTAGAGACCAATATTCAAGGAACAGCAAATGTTGTCAACCTAGCACTTGAAATGGACGTAAAGAAGTTTTGTCACATTTCTTCTATAGCTGCATTGGGAAGAGTCAATAATTCCAAACCTTTGACAGAAAATGATCTTTGGACAGATGAAGGGAATCCCAGTTACTATTCCATTTCCAAATACTATTCGGAAATGGAAGTTTGGCGAGGAATAGAAGAAGGTTTAAATGCGGTAATACTTTGCCCATCATTGATTATGGGTGCCGGTAGACCAGATATAAGTAGTGGAAAAATATATAGCACAGTGTGGAATGGTCTGAAAGTGGTGGGTCCCAGTTTAAATTCGATAATAGATGCACGTTCTATTTCTTTTGCGGCTTCAGAACTAATGGAAAAGGAAATATGGAAAGAGCGTTTTATTCTTTCAGCTCATGACCTTTTAGCTAAAGACTTATTTAAAGGTGTTGCAGATTCTTTAGGTAAAAAAGCTCCGTCCAAGGTTTTGAAAATTTCAACAATAAAATGGGCTTCGAGAATTTTAGGAATTCTGGCTAAAATTGGAATAGAACCAAAGGTCTCTCAAGAAATGGTCGCTGGATCTCTTTTAAATGTTAGATATGATAATTCCAAATTGTCTAAATTTATTGATATTGAATATCCAAGTGTGGAGGAGACCGTTCATTACTATGGGAAATACTATAAAGATTTAATGGGCAACTAGTTCTAAGATATCTCTATTTTCTAGTACCTCTTTGTCGCATCCATTCATTCCAGCCTTAAACATTCCCTCCGCAAGTTCCGTAGATTTAATACTTGCATTTTTTCCAAAGAGCTTGATTAAAGGATAAAGAAAGCGAGTAGCTGCATAAGTAAAGTTAGGCTCTTTTCTTTTTTTCACAGGATAAATATAAGCAGGCCTGAATGTATGAAAAGCGGATAGCTGGAGCTTGCTTAAAGCATTTTCTGCAATCCCTTTATCCTTTGCAAACATGATTCTGCTTTTCTCAGTTCTATCCGCACCCGAGCCACTTAATAAACACAAACGACTTTCAGGAGAATATTCTTCTAATGTCTTTCCAAAAGCAATAGCATAGTCTACAGTTATTTTCTTAAACTCTTCCCTTGAAACTGCTCCAGTATATACACCAATGCAAAAAAATGCTGCTGAGACATCTCCAAAAGAATTAATTTGAGCAGAGTAATTTTCAAAGTCCTCAACCACAACCTCTTCTAATTTTTCATGCTTTATTTTTCCTGTCTTTCTAACTAAGGAAACAAGCTTGCTCACTCTATTATCCTTAATGCTTTTTGGACAATAAGTTCACCAACCATCCCAGAACCTCCAGCTATTAACAGTTTCATTAGTCTCCTTTTTTATTTGATCGCCATCTAAGATCACGCAACTCTTTACTTACTTTTTCCTCATTTCTGGATATTCTAGCGACAAGCGTATCTGTCATTTCCATCATTAAATCCGGATTTGTTTGGTAATAGGCGAAAGACAAATCAAATTTTTCCTTACTGATATTCAGACTATCAAAAAGAAACTTATACTGCGCAAAAGTAGTGCTGTCTTTTTGAGTTTCACCTCTCATATTCTGAATTTGTATTGCATCGATGATTTCCATTCCATATAGGATATTTGTGAACTCTTCAACTGGAATGCATTCTTGTGGTATTTCGTCATCTGATGCACATGAAAAAAGTAATACAGTTGTTATGATTACGAGCCACTTCATCTTACAAAAGTAAGTCGTTCTCCTTTTTTACTTTCATCAAATTCCCCATTGCAATAAGCCAAATGACCATTTACAAATGTATGACTCACCCTATAATCAAACCTTTTTCCCTCAAAAGGAGACCAATTACACTTATATAATATATTCGATTTCTCTACCTGCCATTTCTCTTTTTCGAGAAGTACGATATCTGCAAAATAATTAGGTCTAATGTATCCTCTTTTCTCTACATCAAAAAGCTCTGCAGGTTTATGACACATTTTATCGACCATTCTTTCTATAGAAATTCTTCCATCCTCTACATGTTGCATCATAGCTACCAAAGAATGCTGAATAAGAGGTCCGCCAGATGGGGCTTTGGTATATGGATTTTCTTTTTCCTCAATAGTATGCGGTGCGTGATCCGTTGCGATGACATCAATTCTATCTTCCAATAACCCTTCCCAAACTCCATCTCTATCCTTTGCTGTTTTGACAGCGGGATTCCATTTTATATATGTTTTCTTTTCTAGGTAATCTGCATCAGAAAAACTAAGGTGATGAACACAGGCTTCTGCCGTTACATTCTTATTTTTAAAGTCACTCCCTTTGTCAAAAATGCTTATTTCCTTGGCTGTACTAATATGCAGAATATGCAATCTGGCCCCAAACTTTGTTGCCATTTCTGCAGCTAAAGAACTGGACCTGTAACATGCTTCTTCGCTTCTTATAATAGGATGAAGTTGAATGGGAATATTATCTCCATACTTAGAAATATGTCTGGCAAGATTCTCTTTAATAATAGGCTCATATTCACAATGCGAAGCAATAATCAGCGGACACTCTTTAAATAAACCTTCTAGTGTCTTTGGATTATCGACCAGCATATTTCCAGTTGAACTACCCATAAATACTTTTACACCACAAACATTTTTTTCATTGGTCTTTAGCACTTCACTCAGGTTATCATTTGAAGCACCCATGTAAAAGGAAAAATTGGCCAATGAAACTTCATGCGCACGGTCATATTTCTGTTGCAGTAGATCTTGGGTGAGGCTTTGAGGAATTGTATTTGGCATCTCCATAAAAGAAGTGCAACCTCCTGCAACAGCTGCCTTTGGTTCGGTATATAAGTCTCCTTTATGAGTCAGTCCAGGTTCTCTGAAATGAACTTGATCATCAATAATCCCGGGGATCAAAAATTTTCCAGTAGCATCTATTTCCTCATGCCCATTTGGGATTTCTCCCTTGAATATCTCCTTAATAATGCTATTCTCAATTAAGATAGAACCAATGAATTTTTCGCCCTCATTTACGATTGTAGCATTTTTAATTATTACTCCCATTTTACTTTAAATTCATTGATCTCAATTTGAGAATTCCAAAAAATGCTTCCTTAAAAATATCCGTGCTCATTTTAGATTTTCCTTCTGTTCTATCTTTAAACACGATAGGGACTTCGGTTATTTTAAATCCCTTTTTAAATGTTCTGTACTTCATCTCAATTTGAAAGGCGTAACCAACAAATTTTATCTCATCCAAGGGTAAAGCTTCTAATACTTTTCGGGTATAACATTTAAAGCCCGCAGTTGTATCCCTTACCCCCATGTTAAGTACCAGCCTAGAATAAAATGAAGCACCCTTGCTCATTGCGATTCTTAACCAGGGCCAGTTTACCAAACCTCCACCATTAACATAGCGAGAACCAATGCTCATATCAGCACCATTTTGACAAGCGGTTCTTAGTCTATCCAAATCTTCAGGATTGTGAGAAAAATCTGCATCCATTTCAAATATGAAACTATAATCTTTTTCCAATGCCCATTTAAAGCCAGCAATGTAGGCAGTGCCCAAGCCATTTTTTCCGCTTCTCTCTAGAATAAAGAGGCTTGAAAATTCCTTTTGAAGATTTTTCACGATTTGCCCAGTGCCATCGGGAGAACCGTCATCTACA
Organism: uncultured Flavobacteriales bacterium; assembly: GCA_964609215.1. GTDB lineage: Bacteria > Bacteroidota > Bacteroidia > Flavobacteriales_D > JABDKJ01 > JABDKJ01. The sequence goes on along the minus strand of CAZSQZ010000002.1, from coordinate 278,383 downwards.
ACCAAAATGTCGAAATTTTGACGCATTGAGAAAACCTTTCGAATAATTTTTTCGATATTCTCTTTTTCGTTGTATGTTGGAATAATTACTAGGCTCAGGTTCAAATTTTTGAGGGCAGCTAAGATATTAATTTATGTTTTTCGTTTTTGGCCCTTCAATATAAGTCAATTTGATATTCAAAATAATGGTTATTTAACTTAGAAATAATAAGCAAATCAGGCAATAAATTGTAATTTAGTAATCTAAAAGAATTAAATATGAAAACACGTTTACTCTCAATTTTAGTTTTTGTTCTAACTGCAGGTCTTTCTGCTCAAGATTGTGGTAATCTTTTTATTTCAGAATATGTAGAAGGTTGGTCAAATAACAAGGCCTTGGAGGTTTATAATGCAAGCCCAAACCCAATAGATATGGCTCCTTATGGACTGGTAAGATTTAGAAACCAAAATCAAAACCCAAGTAATGCAGTTGATTTGCAGGGAATACTAATGCCATATGAAACCTATGTTGTGGTTATTGACAAAAGAGATTCTACAGGTGTAGATTTTGAAGCTCCTGTTTGGGATGAATTACAATTGTTAGCGGACACATTTGCAAATCCTCAACACAATGGTGGTATGGAAACAATGTATTTCAATGGTAACGATGCTATTATGCTTTTAGATTTAGATATGTCTAATGGTCTTGTAGTTCACGACTTAATTGGTAAAGTTGGAGATTCTGATTTTCCTGATGGTTGGGGGCCTTACATAGATAGTCAAGGCGAGACCGTTTATATGTCAGCAAACCATACTTTGATAAGAAAGCAAACTATTCTATCGGGATTGACTTCAAACCCTGCTACTTATGATTTGCAGGCTGAATTTGATACCCTGCCTGCAAATACTTTCGATAATTTAGGAATACATATATGCGATTGTGATCCTTCTATTGTTGGTATTGAAGAAATATATGATAATAGTATAATCAATGTATTCCCTAATCCTTCTGTGGAAGGGTATTTTGAGGTTTCATCAGAAGATTTTATTTCAGAGGTGATAGTATATTCAATCACAGGAGAAAAGATTTATGAATCTTATTTGAATGAAACTTCTAGTGTGGTAAAAGTGGATACCCAAGGTTGGATAGAAGGAGCTTATCTAGTTAATATCAGAACAGAGAATAATATTGTAAGCACTAAGAGAATTATTGTTAGATAATTTTCGAGTTAAATGCGGAATTCATTACTCTTAACCTTTAGTCTTTTTTTTAGTGTTTTTCTGTTTGCACAGGAAGGTCAGTTATCTGGAAATATAAGTGATGCGGCAACAGGAGAAGCTTTATTGGGAGCTACAGTTCTTTTCGAATCAGGTAAAGGGACAGTTACTGACATAGATGGTAATTATTATCTTGATTTGCCATATGGTACTTATCAAATTACGGTTTCCTATGTCGGATATTCGCCAAAAACGAAGACGGTTAAGTTAGATTCAGATAGGAGTATTAAAAGATTAAATTTTGCCCTTGACCTTGAGATGTTATCGGAGGTTGAAATTTTTGCGGATAGGGCAATTAGCAGAAAAACACCTGTTGCATTTACCAATGTTTCTCTAGAGCTGATTCGAGATCAAATAGCCTCTCAAGAATTACCAATGGTATTAAATTCTACACCTGGAGTTCAAGCAACGCAGCAAGGAGGTGGAGACGGAGATGCACGTGTGAGCATAAGAGGATTTAAGCAAAGAGATCTAGCTGTAATGATTGATGGTATTCCAGTGAATGACATGGAAAACGGATGGGTGTTTTGGTCTAATTGGTTAATAGATGGAGACATACAAGTTCAAAGAGGTTTAGGGGCATCTAAAATTGCGATACCTTCAGTTGGTGGAACTATTAACGTTATTTCTCCGGGAATATCTAAAGAAAGAAAAACCCAATTTAGTCAGGAAGTAGGAAATAATGGTTTTCTGAGAAGTACATTCATTCATAATGGAGCTGTTTCGGAAAATGGTTGGGGTTATGCTGTTGCTGGCTCTTACAAAAGAAGAAATGGCTGGGTGCCAGGTTTAGATTCGGAAGCATATTATTATTATGCAAAAGTTCAGAAAAGAACAAAAAATCACATAATTACTTTTTCTGGAACCGGAGCTCCACAGGAGCATGGACAAAGGAGTCAAAAGGAGAGTATGGCCCTTTATGATTTAGAATATGCCCTAGAAAACGGAGTTGATACAAGCCTGTTAAATAATTTTACCGGCCCAAGAGGTATTAACTACAATGCTCATTTTAATTCTTTAGAGACCTATAGTTTGGATGATTCGAATACCAGAGTCAATTTAGAATTAATTAATTTCAATGATAGACGAAATATATATCATAAGCCTCAGGCCTACATAAGGGACTCATGGAATATCAACGATAGGATGAACTTGAGTACGATAGCTTATTTCTCAATAGGTCGCGGTGGGGGAACCAGATTGAATGGTTTTACTACTAGGTCTTATAATAATGACCTACCCAATTTTCAAGAGTTATATGATGTAAATACAGGGCTTGTATTTAATCCTTTTGTTGGGCCGAATATCGATCCAGCTATTAGCACAACAGAACACTTTGCAGTGGATGATACTTTTTTAAGAAGATCTGTAAACAATCATAATTGGTATGGAGCTCTTTCAAAATTAGGTTGGAAATTAAGTGATGAGATGGATTTTTCTGCGGGACTAGATTATAGATGGTATAGGGGAGAACACTATGCAGAAGTGGATAATCTTTTGGGCGCTGATTACCTAAAGACTTCTCCAGATGATCTCAATCCAAATTTAAACCAAAGAATTTCTAGAGAAGGAGATAAAATAGGTTTTCATAATGACTCTTTTGTTCGTTGGTATGGTTCTTATGCACAATTGGAATGGTCAAAAGCAAATTGGTCTGCTTTCGTAAACGTATCAGGTGCAGCATCTCAATATAAGCGAATAGATTATTTTTTGCCTAGACAATTGGATTTAGGAGATACTATTATTGCACCTCAATATAGGTTTATTGGATCAGAAGTTATTCCTGATTCTGTGGTTCACAATGGAATTTTATATACACCTGAATCTCCTGGTTTGGAATTTCAAAGAAGAGATTGGTTTACTCGTTATGGTGGTACTTTTAAAATGGGTTTTAATTACAATTTTTCTGAAAGTGTAAACGGATTTGTGAATGTTGGATATCTATCCAGAAATCCCTATTTCAATAATATTTTCGATTTTGGAAATACCTTGTTAACTGATATAGAAAATTCCAAAGTTCAGGCAGTTGAAATGGGTTGGTCTTATAAAAGTCAACAATTTAGCTCTAACATCAACTCTTATTATACCTACTGGCAAAGTCGTCCTTTACCTGGTGGTTTAACCATTCCAGATCCGGAAGACCCCTTATCTAGAATTTCATTAAATGTAAATGGAATGAATGCAAGACACATGGGTGTTGAGTGGGATTTTATTTATAAACCAGTTAAGAAACTTTCTATTCAAGGTGTTGTTTCATTGGGAGATTGGATTTGGGATAGTAGAAAAACGGTTCAATTTACGCGTCCTAATGGTCAACCAGTACTGAATGCAGATGGTTCAAGATATGAGCTAACTTTTGATGCACAAGGCGTAAAAGTCGGAGATGCGGCTCAAACACAATATGCAACAAATATTAGATATGAATTCTATAAAAATGCGTCAATAACTGCTGCTTATACTTATTTTGATAACTATTACTCTGATTTTGATCCAAGCACACTTAGAGGTTCAGATGAAGGTAGACAATCTTGGCAAATACCAGGATATGGAAATTTAAATTTACACTTGAATTATAGATTTGAACTATTGAATTATAGATGGAGATTCAATTTCAATGTTTTAAATGCATTAAATACTTTGTATGTTAGTGATGCGGACAATAATGCGAGATTTGCCAGAACTATCAATGATTCATTAGATGGTTTTGATGCCACCTCTGCCGGAGTATATTTTGCACAAGGAAGACGCTTTAACACTTCAATTACTCTAACTTTTTAAATTATGAAAAATTTAACCCTATTTTTTTTCGCCTTAATTTCTTCATTTTCTTTTAACGCACAAGACAATATTGCAGATGCCAGATCTATGGCAATTGGCGCAACGGTGACTGTTACCGGTGTAATTACGAATGGAAATGAATTTGGTTCGGTTAGATATGTAGAAGACGCAACAGCTGGAATAGCTATTTATCCCGGGATAGATTGGTCTTCATGGACTGAGCCTGTGCCTGGTGATGAAGTTTCTGTTACGGGAATATTAAAAGATTTTAATGGCTTATTGGAAATAGATCCGATTACTAATTTCACTATAGAATCTTCTGGAAATACTTTGCCAGATCCCCAGAACATAACACCATCCCAATTAACCGAGGATACGGAAGGAGAATTGGTAACTATTGAAAATGTGGTTTTTTTAAATGCGGGGCAGACATTTACAAGCACAACTTGGGAGTTCACGGCAAATGGTGAAAATGGGTTCATTTTCTTAAGGTCCAGTAATCCCATGATTGGAGAACTAGTTCCAGGAGGCGATGTTACACTCACAGGTATAGGATCTCAATTTACATTTAGTGTTCCAGCTAATGATGGATATCAGATGTTGCCTAGAGGAGCGCAAGACTTTATTTCTACCTCCTCTGTAAATTTTGTTAGTGCAGTAGATCAGAGTAATCTTACACAAAATAGTTTTGATCTAAGCTGGTCAACTGACAATGCCTCTAGTTCTTTTGTGAAATGGGGCTTTAACCCAGATCAACTAAATAATGTAATAGAAGATCTTTCTGCGGTTACGGACCATACTATATCAATATCGGGATTAGATCCTGCTGATATTATTTATGCAACAGCTTGTTCGGTATTAGGAACTGATACTATTGAATCAACGGTTGGAGCCTATGCAACAATTTCCAATTCTAGTGGAACAATGAACGTTTATTTCAATAATCCTGTTGATGTTTCTGTTTCAACAGGTGTTGATGCTCAATGGACTAGTGAAATTCACGATACGATTATTAAATATATCAATATGGCAGAGGTGTCCGTTGATATGGCCGTTTATAGTAACAACAACCTAAATATTGTAGCAGCTCTTAATAATGCTCATAACAATGGAATTCAGGTAAGAGTAATTACCGAAGGAACCAATAACAACACCAGTCTGAGTAGTTTGGATCCTGGTATTACGGTATGGGAAAGACTGGATGGAATGGGAAGCGGAATGCATAACAAGTTCTTTATTATTGACCCTTTGTCTGAACAAAACTCTTTTCTTATTCAAGGTTCTATGAACATGACTAATTCAGATATGTTCGATGATTTCAATAATATTACTGTAACTCAAGACCAATCTCTGGCAAAATCATATTTGCTGGAGTTTAATGAAATGTGGGGCAGTGAAGGCCCGGTTCCTAATGGTGCAAATGCCAGATTTGGGCCAGACAAATTAGATAATACTCCACATAATTTTATCATCGGAGGAAGACAAGTTGAAATGTATTTTTCGCCATCCGATGGTACGACAAGTGCAATTAAAAATTCGATTTTATCGGCTGATAACAGCTTCGAATTTAATCTCTTTGTTTTTACTAATAATGAGCTGAGAGATGCTGTTTTGCAAGTCAACGATTTATTCTTTGTTCAACCAAGAGGTATTATAGATAATGTAAGTGGACCTGGTTCGGATTTTGATGTCTTATTTGCAGAAGGAGTAAACGTACTTTCACATGAACAAATAGATGGTCTATTACATCATAAGTTAGCAATAGTTGATAATGGAGATCCTAGTTCTGATCCACAGGTAATTACAGGGTCGCACAATTGGAGTGCGTCTGCAGAAACAGTAAATGATGAGAATACATTGATTATTCATGATGCTGTAATAACTAACATGTATCATCAAGAATTTGAAGAAAGATGGAATGAGTTAACAGTAGGAATTGAGGAATTTGAAAGATTAGGTCTTTCTTTATATCCAAACCCAGCGCAAGATGTAATTTATCTTGAAGGAGTTAAAGAAGATATGCCTTATGAGTTATATTCTTTGGAAGGAAAGTTATTGCAGAAAGGAATGTTATATGCAAGTCAAAGAGGAGAAATTAATCTTTCTTCATTGCATCCCTCATTAATTCTTTTACGGGTATTACCTCCCTCTCATCCTTATATTCATCAGGTATTTCTGAAAAGTCCGTACTAATTACCTTAAACTCAATTCTTCGGTTTTTTGCGTACTCAGCAGTGGTGCATTTGTTACAGTGCTTACCGCAGTTGATAATTGGCTTTGTTTCACCATAACCTTTGGTAATCACTTGTTCATGATTAATACCACCACTTATAACAAGGTATTCATATGCTGAATTGGCTCTTTTATGGGATAGTTCCATATTGAAATCATCTTCACCTATGCAATCCGTGTGGGCAGATAGCTCTATTGCGATATAAGGATTCTCCATTAAAAGTATAGTCAAATAATCTAAAGCTGGTCTAGCATCAGGTCTAATTTCCCAACTACCTAAATCAAAATTGATTTCACTGTATTCGTCAAGTACAACGGGTACTTCAGGTTCAATTGATTCCATATAACCCCAATCCAATTTATTGAAATCAATGCTTCTATTCATACTAGTTTCAAAATCTACCGTTCTAACAAAGTATCCATCTCTTTCTAACTTTACAGTATAACTGTGATATTCCTTAAGATCCTCAAATGCAAAATCGCCATTTGTAGAAGTATAAATCTCTTCAACAATTTCACCAGTCTCTTTGTCTATTAGGGTGACTTTTACTCCTTTGAGTCGCTTATCATCCTTATGGTCCATTAAAATTCCACTTAGAATTATAGGGAGCTTGGTGACATATAGTATTCCAATATCAAGACCACTATTTATTCCGTTTCCTTTAAGTTTGTTGGAAGAAATTGTTTCATATACACCTTCTTCATCAGAAATAACTACTTTAAATCCTTTGTTTCTAAAATCTTCGTTATTGAATAAAAATGCTCCATCATCATCAATGGTAATCTCTTCAATGACATTATCTTCTAGATCCATTAATTTTGCCTTCAATTTCTTTACACGTTTCTTGGTTCCTAAGTCGAGAACTCTTCCCTTTACTAAATAGTTAAGAGTATCCGAGAGTTCATAGGCATAAATATCATCAGATCCAAGACCACCAGTTCTATTCGAAGTAAGAAAACCTCTATGATTTTTTGTGTCAAAGTAAAAACCATAATCATCTCTAGAACTATTTATCGGGTAACCGAGATTTTGTGGTTTTAAAAATTCTCCGTTTAGCATAGAACATACATGAATGTCTAAACCTCCAAGCCCGTGCATTCCGTCCGATGAGAAATAAAGTGAATTATCATCGTGTAGGTATGGGAATTTTTCATTTCCTTTTGAGTTAACATCAGGACCTAAATTCTTGGGTTCACCCCATGTTCCCAGTTCATTTTTAATACACATATATAAATCTGAACCACCAAAACCTCCTGGCATATCGGATATAAATACAAGCATTTGACCATCTTTACTTATAGTTGGATGGCCTACAGAATATCCAGTATTGTTGTAGGGAAAGTCATCAGAAACGTTCCATCCTAAACTGGTTTTCTTGGCTCTTACTATTTTTAAGTATCGGAGCATTTCATCTTCCTCACCTTCTTTATAGAGTTTTCTATGGTTTCTTGTAAAGTAGATCTCATCTTCACCATCAAACGCTAAATTACTTTCATGGAATACTCCATTCACACCTCCCATTCTTTGATACTTTTTGGAGGGTTTTATACCATCTAGTTCCGTTTTATAAAAATCTAGAAAGCTTGAATTTGAAGCGATGTCAATTCTTTGAGAGCCTCCAAAATCTGGCTCATTGCTTGAATAATACATGATGCCGTCCTTTATAGTCGGACACATTTCATTGTATTCAGAGTTTATATTTTTTAGGTTTTGTATGTCAATTTTTGCGGAATCCAGTTTAAATCGAGAATAGTAGTCTTCAGAAACTAGGAATTGTTCATAATCTTCATCCGCTGTTGCCATATAATACTGAGCAGACCAAATGGTAGCTTCAAAATACTTTTCGTTTTGACGAAGAACTTCTGCAAATAGAAGTTGGTCTTCTGTATTGTATTCTCTGGTCTCTAGAAGTTTCTCAAACCATTTATGACTTTCTTCAGCTCTTCTCATTTCAAGATTATACCGAGCCAATTTTCGATAAGTGTCCGAACTCTCATGTCCTTGATTTACAGCCTTTTCATATTGCTCAATTGCAAGAAGAATGGCCTTTTGAGCTTCATATTCCTTTGCTTTCTCTAAAGCTATTTCTTGAGAAAACACGCCAGTGGATAGTAGAATGAAAAAGAGGTATGTGATTTGTTTTTTGGCATACATAAGCTCTGAGACTTTAAATAATTAGTTTGTTTACGTAAAAATCCCAACGGAGTTTCAAATCTTAAGTATCCTGAAAGGTACCTTAAAGCAATGATTTGGTTACCTACACAAATCTTCTTTTTAGAAACAATTGGTCTTAAAAAGAACAAACGAGAGATTGCCTGCTAAGGTTAGGATAACACAACAAGTTTTCGATAAGTGGTCATAGATTTATTATCAGGTGATAAAGAGTCCAGTTAAAGCATACCCACTTATTTTTGGAAGCGAGATTTAAAACTATTTTAAGTCCAGATACTTATTCTATCAGAATTCAGAAAAAGTTTAAAAAAAGTTCTCTTAATTCATCGGGCCTTTCAGCATGAATCCAATGCCCTGAGTCCTCTATGGTTTCAATCTTAGCGTTAACAAACTGTTGCTTAATGGAATCATAGTCCTCATCAACAATATACCCTGAAAGGCCTCCTCGAATAAAAAGGCATTCTGTCTGTGAAATTTTCCCAGTAATTTCTGATAGAATAAGAGGCATATTTTCTTCTAGGCTATTTAAATTGAATTTTAACCCGTACGAACCATCCTGTTTGCGGTATAGGCCTTTTAGTAAGAAATATTGCACTCCTTTTTGCTCTATAAATTCTGAAATTCTTAATTCTGCTTGCTTCCTTGATTCAAGTGTAGGTAAATCTAGCGCATGAAGCCCAGCTAAAATCTTCTGATGATGCATTGGATATGATTTTATTCCAATATCAACGACTACCATTTTATTTATCAGCTCTGGATTTTGCAGGGCTAATTTTAAAATTGCTTTACCACCCATAGAGTGGCCAATCAGATTGACATTATCTAATTGATGATCTTCGATAAATTCAACCAAATCGGCTGCCATTAAATCATAAGACATTGAATCACTATGAGGAGATTTTCCGTGATTTCTTTGATCAATTAGATAAATTTCGAATCTATCCGCTAATGATCTGGCCATAGTCATCCAATTGTCTAATGATCCAAAAAGCCCGTGAACCACTATTAGTGGTTGTCCATCTCCTAACTTCTTATAATTCAGTTTCATGAACTCTTAATGCATTTTTATACATGTTCACACAATTTTCTAATCCTAAATACAATGCATCAGAAACAAGAGCATGTCCTATGGAAACTTCCTTCAGAAATGGTATTTCTGAAACAAGGTAGTTCAGATTTTCCAAGTTTAAGTCATGACCTGCATTAATTTCTAGCCCAATTTCATTTGCGTAAAAGGCAGCCTCCTTAAATGGTTCAATTGCCTTTTTCTTATTCTTCGGGTATTCTCTGGCATAACTTTCTGTATACAATTCTATGCGATCTGCTCCAATTTCTTTTGCCTTCGAAATCATTTCTTTGTCTGTTTCCATAAATAGTGAAACTCGCGATCCGTTCTTTTGAATTTCTTGAATTACCGTTTTAAGAAATGATTCATTATCATGTGTATTCCAACCTGCATTGGAAGTTAGAACTTCTGGAGGATCTGGAACTAGAGTAACCTGCTCTGGTTTAACTTCTCCAACTAATTTCAAAAAATCCTCACTAGGATAGCCCTCAATGTTAAATTCTGTTTGGATAATTGGCTTAAGTTCACGGACATCTTGATACCTAATATGTCTTTCGTCAGGTCTGGGATGTACCGTAATTCCCTCAGCTCCATATTCCTGAATTCGTTGTGCAGCAAGTAAAATATTGGGAATATCTCCACCTCTGGCATTCCTCAATGTTGCTATTTTATTAATGTTGACACTTAATCGGGTCATAAATTGTTTAATTTCGAACAGCAAAAGTAGTGAATAATGCTTGCAAAAGATTTGACAGAGCCAGATGTTCCAGTGGTTGATTGTAAGACTACGGTTTCCGAAGTTTTGGAAATAATGATTGAATTCAAAACAAGTCAGCTTCCCGTTGTAGATGGAAAAGATATAGTTGGAATTGTTAACGATACGGACATAGACGATAAATCTCCGGAAGAGACGATAGGGAAGTTTAAGAACGTGTTTACTGAGTACATGATAAATGAGAAACAACTTATATATGATGTAGTTAAAATCATGAAGGAATATGATCTGGTGGTTGTCCCAGTTGTGGATGAAGATCGAAAATATTTAGGAGCAATAACACCTAGAGCTATCGTAGATTACTACGGAAAAACGTTAGCAATAGAAGGAGGTTGCTCCGTGTTTGTTTTAAATATGAATGCCAATGATTATTCTTTAAGTGAAATCTCACAAATAGCTGAAGGTAACGATGCCAAGATTTTCGCTCTTCAAGTTTTTCCAGATAAGGATGGAAAAACTATTTCTGTAGTTCTTTCCGTTAAATCTGAAGATAATTCAGGATTGCTTCAGACTTTCAATCGGTATGAGTATAATGTAACAGCATCCTATGATGATAATCAATTCAACGATTATATCAAGAATAGATATGAGGAATTGATGAAATACATAAATATGTAAGAATTGCATAGATTACTCCTGACATTTTTTCTCTTTTGTTCACTTAACTTCTTATGCCAAGAAACGGTTATTAAGGAGGTCGTTATTGATGGTAATAAAACCACTAAAGATTTTATTGTTCTTAGAGAATTGCCCTTTAAAAAAGGAGACGTGCTTTCATTAGCAGAATTAGATAATCGAATTAAAATTGCAGAAAGGAATCTTTTAAATACAGAACTTTTTTCATCAATAAAGCTTACCAAAGTTCCTGGTTTTGAAAATGATATAATCATTGTTATAGAGTTAAAGGAACTATGGTATATTTTTCCTGCCCCCATTTTTAAGTTAGCAGACCCCAATTTTAATATTTGGTGGGAAACTAAAGATTTCAGTAGAGCTAATTACGGTTTGGTTTATTCTCAACGGAACTTTAGAGGAAGAGATGAACGCCTTTCCTTAAGATTTCAGCTAGGATATTCCAAGAGTTTTAAGTTGAAGTATGAAATACCGGGGATTAACATAGACAGAACATTAGGCTTATTGTTCGATATAGAGTATAGTCAGTTTGGTGAAGTTACAACTGCCACTATTGATAATGAACGAGTATTTTTCGATGACTTTAGTGGAAGAACAAAGGAACGCAAGAAGTTTGGAATAGGTTTGCTAAATAGGCCTTCTTTCAATATGAGTCAATTATTTTTCTTGGGATACGACTCTTATAAAAGTGATGAGATGCTTGTTACCCTCTTTCCTGATCATTTCAACAATGGAACTCAAGAATTGAGTTTTGTAGAGCTTATCTACAAGGTGAGAAATGATGATGTAGATTTTATTCCATATCCTCAACAGGGCGTGGATTGGGAAATTGAAGGACAGGTAAAAGGAATAGGTGCTGATAAGGAGAACCTTTTAGCAAATGTCTTTTTGAGTTTAGGTATTCATAACAAAATTAAAGATAGATGGACGGTTCAAAATGGCTTAAAAACAAAATATAGTTTTTTCGATAGGTTACCTTATACCTTGCAAAGGGGGCTTGGATATAATGATAGACAAGTAAGAGGGTATGGTTTATATCTAATTGATGGGCAGAGTTATGCTTTGTTTAGAAATAACTTGAAATACAATCTGGTTAAGCCAGCGGTGCTTTATTTGGATAAGAGAAAAAGAGGTTTCTTCACTTATCCTTATGCTTTTTACCTCAATTTCTTTATTGATTTTGCCTATGTTCGAGATGAACTCTATGCAGAGAATAATTTTTTAGCCAATAAATTCATTGGAGGTACAGGAATAGGATTAGATTTGGTAACCAAATATAATCGAGTATTGAGATTAGAATATGCAATTAACGATATTGGTGAACATGGTTTATTTTTGCAGTTTAGAAAATCAATTTAGATGAACATCGGAATATACGGTACTGAGTTTAAATCTACCTATGATGAAGGGATAGCGACTTTGCTAAAAAGTTTAGTAGATAGAAATGTCCACCTAAAAATTTACGCTCCATTTAGCGACTACCTTTCAAATAAAATGCCCTTTGTTAAGGAATACGATACTTTTGAAACCCATGAAGAGGTGAAATCTCTGGATATGTTTTTCAGTATTGGCGGGGATGGTACTTTTCTTAGTACAGTAATGCTTATTCGCGATTCTAAAATTCCAGTTTTGGGAATTAACACAGGTAGAATGGGTTTCTTATCTACAGTTGCAGTGCCTGGAATAGAGGAATCTTTAGATCTGGTTTTGAACGGCCAGTATTCTATTGACAAACGTTCTCTGGTTAAATTAGAAATGGAGGATAATCCATTTGGGAATGTGAATTATGCTTTGAACGAAATCTCAGTAATTAAGAGAGATTCGTCAAGCATGATTGTTATTCATTGTGAAATTGACGATGAATATCTGCATTCCTATTGGGCAGACGGTTTGATTATTTCCACCCCAACAGGCTCAACAGCATATTCATTGAGTTGTCAGGGGCCAATAGTGAGACCAGATTCACAGAGCTTAATTATTAACCCAATTGCCCCACATCATTTGAATGTCAGACCAATGATTGTTCCAGATTCAGTCAAACTGAAACTACAACCAGATGGAAGAGAAGATCAGTTTTTGGTTACGTTAGATTCTCGTTCGGCAATAATAGAATCACATAAAGAGCTAAGAGTGGAAAAAGCACCCTTCGAAATTCACCTTGTAAAACCAGAAGGACATAGTTTTTTATCTACTATGAAAAACAAGCTTTTGTGGGGAATAGATAAGAGAAACTAACCAAAGAAGATGGTATTCGTACAATATATTTCTGAAATAAGCATTAAGAATTCAGAGTTTTGAAAAGACTTCTATTTATACTGTTGATATTTTGTGCCACTAAATCCAATGCCCAGCTCTTTGGAAAAACGTTTAGCGGTTACAGCGAAATTGGATTCAATTTTGGTACCTCATACTATATTGGAGATCTGAATCCTTTTCAGCATTTCGAACATAATAATAGTCTTTTTGGTTTAACCTACAAATGGAGTCCCACAGCAAGACATACCATACGTTTGTATGGATTAAGGACAACTCTGGAAGCGTATGATTCTGATAATTTAGATCCTGTGCTCGTGAATAGAAACTTGCATTTTAAATCTGTTCTTCTAGAATTTGGTACTGCCCTGGAGATCAATTTTTACGAATATATGATCGGGAGTAGACAGGATAATTTCACACCTTTTCTTTATGGAGGCTTATCCTATATAAACTTTAACCCGCAAGCCGAATTAGATGGTGTTTGGTATGAGTTAAATCCACTTCGAACAGAAGGCCAAGGTTCAGTTCTAATGGATGATCCCTACAGCCTAAATCAATTGGTTCTCCCTTTTGGTATTGGAATAAAAGCAAACCTTGGTGGCAGATTAGCTTTAAATGTTGAGTACGGAGTTAGAAAAACATTTACCGATTATTTGGATGATGTTAGCACTGTTTATGCTAATGAGGACTTATTGAGAGAGGACAATGGCTTATTATCCGTTAGCTTAGCAGATCAAAGTTTGCAATCAATACTTCCAAATGGTACAAATGAAGGGACGGCCAGAGGGAATCCAAATAATAATGATTGGTATTTTGTATCTCAAATTTCTCTAGCACTAAGATTAGGCCCTCCAAACCTTGGATGTTTTAAGTGATTAGCTTAACATCATTTAACTCATTTTTTCTTAATAAATAACTTGTAAAGAGCGTTTTAATCCTAATTTTGTTGGCCTTTTTAGATTAAAGATGGAGTTTAAGCATCAAATCGACCATAACAATATTCCAAGACATGTTGCCATCATAATGGATGGTAATGGGCGTTGGGCAAAAAGCAGAGGTGAAGACCGTGTCTTTGGTCATATGAATGGTGTTGATTCTGTTCGAGAATCATTAAAAACCGCCCGTGAACTGGGAGTAAAATATCTTACTTTATATGCATTTTCTACTGAAAATTGGAATCGCCCTAAGGAGGAAGTAGATGCGCTTATGGATTTGCTGGTAGAAACTATCATTAGTGAGATTGAGGAGTTAGATGAGAATAGTGTTAGACTTCAAGCCATAGGCGATATTGAAAATTTACCTGAAAAGTGTAGAAGTGCTTTAAAGAAAGGGATGGAAAAGACCAAGAATAACAACACTATAACACTTATTTTAGCGTTAAGTTATAGTTCCAGATGGGAAATGACAAAAGCAATGAAAAATATTGCTGAAGACATTGAAAAAGGAAAGTTAAAGGCCAGCGAAATTACTGACAATACAATAGCTAATCATCTTTCAACCAAAGATTTTCCTGATCCCGAACTTTTGATTCGAACTAGCGGAGAACATAGAATTTCGAATTTCTTGCTTTGGCAGATAGCTTATGCGGAATTGTACTTTACAGATGTTTTTTGGCCAGAATTTCGAAAGCAGGATTTTTTTAAAGCCATAATTTCTTATCAGAACAGAGAACGAAGGTTTGGAAAGATAAGCGAACAAATAACAAAGAATTGAAAAAGCTATTTACACTATTTATCCTATTCGTATGCTCAATGAGCATGTATGCTCAAATTCAGTTGGGCTCAGAAAATGATTTAAGCGTCCCGAAAGAATACGTTATTGGGGGGATAACTGTTATGGGTGCCGAAACAACAGAGCCTCAGGCAATAAAACTATTTTCTGGAATTTCAGAAGGCGAGAAAATAAACGTTCCCGGAGAAAAAATTTCAACGGCCATTAGAAATTTATGGAAGCAAGATCTTTTCGGAAATATTGAAATTCATGTAGCAG
Source organism: uncultured Flavobacteriales bacterium (assembly GCA_964609215.1). Taxonomy (GTDB): domain Bacteria; phylum Bacteroidota; class Bacteroidia; order Flavobacteriales_D; family JABDKJ01; genus JABDKJ01. The sequence continues at coordinate 263,225 of CAZSQZ010000002.1, read as the reverse complement.
AAATAAGAGGAGAAGAAATTTACTTGGTAATTAAAGTTGAGGAAAGGAATAGATTGACTCGTTTTTCTTTTAGAGGAGTAAATAAATCAGATGCTGAAAGCTTGAGAGATAAGGTATCGTTGGTGAGAGGTAAAGTTATTAATGAAAATCTAGTTCAAAGAGCCGAGAATAGTATTATGAAATATTATATCTCTAAAGGTTATTTAAAAGCTAAAGTCAATACCACACAAGCTCCTGATACCGGAGCAGCTTTTAGTTTTGGAGATAGGCTTGATTTCAAAATTACAAAAGGTGATAAAATAAAAATCAACGAGATAAGTTGGGGTGGAATTGCAGCTTTTCCTGAAAAGAAACTTGAACGCACGATGAAAAATACCAAGGAAAAAAGATGGTGGCGTGTGTTAAAACGTTCTAAATTTACAGAGGGGAATTTCAAAGAGGATAAACAAAGCATTTTGGCCATGTTCAATAAGAAAGGCTATAGAAATGTTAAAATCCTATCTGATACCGTCTGGGATCATAATGAGAAAACCATTAACGTTCATCTGAACATTTTAGAAGACAGGCAATTCTATTTTAGAGATATTTCATGGTTAGGTAATTCCATTTACACGGATGAGCAGTTGGCTCAGAGACTTGCTATTAAGCGAGGAGATATTTATAACGAACAAAAGCTTCAAGAACGATTATTCCAAAGTGCTACAGGATCAGATGTTAGTTCCTTATATCTGGATACAGGTTATTTATCTTTTAATGCAACTCCAGTGGAAACTTTAGTGGAAGGAGATTCCATAGATATTGAAGTGAGGATGTATGAAGGTAAACAGTATCGGGTGGGTAAGGTCACCATCAAAGGAAATACGATTACTAATGATCATGTAATCATGAGAGAAATCAGGACTAAGCCTGGAGATCTTTTTAGTAGGTCAGATATAATTAGAACACAAAGAGAACTTTCTAATCTTGGTTATTTTGACCCAGAACAATTTGGAGTAAACCCAAAGCAAAACCCGCAGGATGGTACGGTTGATATTGAATATACTGTAGTAGAAAGACCTTCAGATCAAATAGAGCTTTCTGGTGGTTTTGGAGCGGGAAGAGTAGTTGGAACTCTAGGATTCTCGTTTAATAATTTTAGTTTAAAGAAAGCATTTACTGAGGGAGGTAAGGCTTGGAGACCCGTTCCAAAAGGAGATGGTCAAAGTCTTTCCATTAGAGCGCAATCAAATGGCCAATTTTTTCAAGCCTATACACTATCCTTTATTGAACCTTGGTTAGGAGGTAAGAAACCAAATTCCTTCTCTGTTTCTCTTTCACATTCTGTTCAGACCAATGGTGCATTGAAGAGAATAGAGGTAGATGGTGAAATGGTAGATAATCCAAATAGACAAGATTTGGGTATCACTGGAATTACCGTTGGTTTGGGCCAAAGATGGAAAAGACCAGATGATTGGTTTGTTTCAAGACTTTCATTATCCTATCAGTACTATGATCTAAATAATTTCGGAAATATCTTTTCGTTTGCTGATGGAATCTCAAATAATTTAGCCATTCAATGGCAGCTATCTAGAAATTCTGTGAATGCACCCATTTTTCCGACTACAGGATCAAATGTCAGTTTTACCGTAAAATTCACTCCTCCGTATTCCACATTCTCCAAAAAGGATTTCTCAGATGTCACGGACCAAGAAAGGTTCAAGTGGTTAGAATTTCATAAGTGGAAATTCACTTCTGCTTGGTATACAACCATTGCCGGAAGTGGAGATAATTCATACAGTGAGAAGGCAAGAAGATCATTGGTTTTATACGCGAAAACGGGACATGGATATTTAGGTCGATATAATAATAGTATCGGAGATTCACCCTTTGAAAGGTTTTATTTAGGAGGTTCAGCATTAACTGGTTTTCAGTTGGATGGTAGAGAAATAATAGCACTGAGAGGTTACGATGACAATTCTCTTTCACCTACAACAGGAGCAACATTCATTTCAAAATATACAACGGAGTTGCGATATCCACTTTCTTTGAATCCAAGTGCGACTATCTTTATGCTGGCTTTTGCTGAAGCTGGAAATACTTGGAGTAATTTTAGAGAGTATAATCCGTTTGAACTTAATAAATCTGCGGGGTTAGGGCTACGAGTTTTCCTTCCCGCTTTTGGTCTCTTGGGTCTTGATTATGGTTGGAGATTGGATGATGTTCCTACGGCTCCAGGTATGGCTAGAAGCCAGTTCCACTTTACTATTGGCACGAATCTTGGAGAACTGTAATCGAAAATGTTAAATTCGCTTTCTTTTTAGCTTTATCAAAATGAGAAAATTAATCTTAATATCTTTATTATCAGTATTTTGTGTTCTGAATACAAGCGCTCAAAAGTATTGTTCGGTAGACACAAAATATATCTTAGAACATATGCAAGAGTACGTAGATTCTCAGGAAGAAGTTGATCGCGTTGCTCAGGAGTGGCAAGGTGAAATAGAGACCAAATATGCCGCAGTAGAAAGACTTCAAAGATCCTACGATGCTGAGGCAGTTTTGTTGACTGATGAGATGAAGAAAAGTAGAGAAGAAGAGATTGAAAGAATGAAACAGGAAGCTCGAATGCTACAACAGAAAAGGTTCGGGGTAGAAGGAGATTTATTTAAAAAAAGACAAGAGCTTATTGCACCAATACAACAACAAATCTTTGATGCAATTAGAGAGTATGCAGTTGAGGGTGGCTATATGTTCGTTTTCGATAAAGCCGCTGGTCAAACTAATGTCTTGTATGTAAATGCCAAGTACGATAAGAGTGATAAGATTTTAAGAAAATTAGGTTTAAGACCAGGTGAAAAAGCTGGTGCCAAAGAAGATAGTAAGGAAGGATCAAGTGGTTCCTCAGGTTCTGACAAAAGTAATTCGAAAAGCGATTCAAGTGGTGGAGGGAAAACCCTTGAGCGCAGAAAATAATAATTAAAAGTACATTTAGATATGAAAAAAATACTACTCATAATAGCTTTAGTAAGCACATTTAGCGTTAATGGAATAGCGCAGGCAAAAATTGGTCATATTAATAGTCAAGAGATTTTGTCTATGTTGCCTGAAAGAACTTCAGCTGAGCAGCAGGCGCAAGCATTTGTTCAGCAAAAGCAAAATCTTCTTCAAGGTATGTATTCAGAATATGAATCTTTGGTGAATAAGTTGCAAACCCTTCCGGAAACTGCAACCCAAACAGAGCGAACTTCATTACAAAATCAGTTAGTAGAGGTACAAGAGAGAATTCAGAATGCAGAACAAACTGCTCAGCAAGAAATTGCTCAGAATGAGCAGGAATTATTGAGACCAATGTTAACTAAAGTGCAGGAAGCTATAGATGCGGTAGCAAAGGCAAATGGTTTTGCTTATGTGTTCGATACAGGAGCTGGTGTAGTTGTTTATGCTGGTGGTGGAGAAGATATTAGTCCTTTAGTTAAAGCTCATTTAGGTTTATAATACAACTAAAAGCATAAAATTTTATAAAAGTCATTTCAATCTCAATTGGAATGACTTTTTTTATGTTTAAATATGAAAGCCAATCAAGCCATAGGAGTTTTTGATTCTGGAATTGGAGGTCTAACTGTTGCTAAAGCCATCCAAAGGAAATTGCCCAATGAACGTTTTGTATACTTTGGCGATACTGCACATTTACCTTATGGCGATAAATCTTCTTCTGCAATACGCAATTGGTCAAAAGCAATTTCTGAATTTCTATTAAAGAAGAAAGTTAAGCTAATTGTCATTGCGTGTAATACTGCTTCTTCTCACGCATATGCCAGTTTGAGAAAGCACCTAAAGGGAAAAGTTGAGGTTATAGATGTAATCAGCCCAACTGCGGAATATGTTGCAGCAAAGTATGCTAAAGGCAGAGTAGGAGTTATTGGAACTAAAGGGACAATTAATTCACGGGTTTATGTAAATAGAATAGATAAGCTCAACAAAAAATTGACCGTGACCTCAAATGCCACTCCTTTATTAGCTCCAATGATTGAGGAGGGATTTTTCAATAATAATATAAGTCGCACGATTATTAAGGCTTATCTCTTGGATAAGAAAACATTTCAAAATATTCAGGCAATTATTCTGGGTTGCACCCATTATCCCTTGATAAAAAAAGAAATAAATGAAATCTATAAGGGCAAAGTAGAGGTAATTGATTCTGCAGAGAAAACAGCTGAAAGAGTAAAAAATTACTTGAAGAAAAACGATCTTTTGGCGACAGAAAACGAAAAGAAAAACCAGTTTTTTGTTTCTGATTATACCGAGTCATTCGATAAGAGTACCAAAGTGTTTTTTAAGAAAGATGTGTCGCTTAAGAAGATGGATTTGTGGAAATGATCGATTCGGATTCTAGGATTTAAGATATTAGGTATCGAGGATAAAAACCAAAATGAACTTACCCTTAAAAATTTAGGCTTGTTACTTATGTTCCTCCTTTTTCAAAACATAATGAGACGCAGACATTTTATTCATTTCTCGTACTTCTGAAATAGATATTTTCTTTACTTCTTTTGCTGGAACTCCGGCATAAATAGTTCCACTTTTAACAATTGTATTTTCCAAAACGACCGCTCCCGCAGCAACGATAGCATTGTCTTCTACTACTGCATTATCTAAAACGATAGAACCCATTCCAATCAAAACATTATTGCCAATCTTACAACCATGAACAATTGCTCTATGACCTATAGTAACATTATTTCCTACTTCGGTTAATGATTTTTTCCAGGTTCCATGAAGAACAGCATTGTCTTGGATATTTGTTCGGTTTCCAATTTTAATAAGACCTACATCACCTCGAATAACCACACCGTACCAAATGCCGCAGTCTTTCCCTATTTCTACTTCACCAATAACTTGTGACGTTTCTGCAAGCCAAGTTCCCTGTCCAATTTTTGGCTGATTTTTCCCTAGGTATTTTACCAGTGCCATGAGATAGTATTAAGCATTAAATATAGTCATTCAAAGCTGGGTGATTTAATTAAATTTGCTGCAAATAAAATCCATGATATATCAGAGATTAGGAAAAGCAGGGTTACAAGTATCAAGACTGTCTTTAGGTTCTTGGTTGACATTTGGAAAGCAAATAGGAGATGACATTTCTGAACGTTTGATGGATATTGCATACGAACATGGTGTCAATTTCTTTGATAATGCGGAAATTTATTCTCGTGGAGAATCGGAAAAGGTGATGGGTAGAATTTTGAAAAAGAAAAATTGGGATAGAGATACTTATACGGTTTCAAGTAAAGTTTTTTGGGGTGCTGGAGGAAAATTGCCGACTCAAGTTGGTCTTCATAGAAAACATGTTGTAGAAGCCTGCGATGCTGCGTTGAAAAGGCTGCAAGTAGATTATTTAGACCTTTATTTCTGTCACCGACCAGATAAAAATACTCCAGTTGAAGAAACGGTTTGGACCATGCATAATCTTATTCAACAAGGAAAGATTTTGTACTGGGGAACTTCTGAATGGAGCGCACAAGAGATAATGGAAGCACATATGTTTGCAGAAAAGAATCACTTGATTGGGCCAGTTGTTGAGCAACCCGAGTACAATATGTTTAGGCGAGATAAATTGGAGGTGGAATACGATCAAATTTTTAAAACGGTTGGATTAGGAACCACCATATGGTCACCACTTGCTTCTGGTGTTTTGACCGGAAAATACAATGATGGAATCAAAGAGGAAACTCGTCTTACAATGGAAGGTTTGGAATGGCTCAAAGACAAAAACCTTTATGAGGCTAGAATTGAAAAAGTTAGAAAGTTAACTGAACTTGCTGGTGATTTGGGAATGTCAATGCCGCTCTTTGCTTTATCTTGGTGCTTGAAGAATCCGAATGTAAGCACGGTTATTTTGGGAGCATCAAAAACAACCCAACTAGAAGAGAATTTGAAAGCGGTTGAAGTTTATGAAAAGTTAGATGAAGGGATAATGGCTAAAGTGGATGAGATACTAGATAATAAACCTGTCAGGCCAGCTTTTTAGACGGTCTTTTTAGCCAGGCATTGATAAATATAGTTGAAAGAATAATAAGTGTTCCTATATAGAATTGCCATGTCATTTTTTCATCTTCTCCGAAATATATCCAAGCTAGGATAATTGCGTAAATGGGTTCCAGATTAACGGTTAAAGCAACGGTAAATGGAGATAGTAACTCCATCACTTTGACACTTCCTATAAAACCAATTGTAGTTGCTAGAATTGCCAATAGCAGAAGATATTTCAAATCGCTCATTGAGATTTGAAAAAATGTAGCATCGAAATCACCGTTAAAGAGAAGGTAGACCGTCACAATTATGAAGCCACCAATCATTTCCCAAAGTGTTATGGTGTAGGAATCTGTTTTCTGAACAAATTGTGCATTGAAAACTGTAAAAAGAGCTGCAAGAAATGCAGAAGTCAATGCCAATATAATTCCTAAAAGGAATTTAGTTTCGAAGGAAAAAATTATGGCTAATCCAATGATGGTTGCAATACCTAAAAGGGCTTCATATTTAATGAATTTTTTTCCTGTTATTAATGGATCTAGTATTGAAATGAAAAAAGCAGTACTAGCCATCACGGCTAAAGCAACACTAACGTTGGAAACTTTTATTGCCCAAAAAAAAGTAATCCAATGTAAAGCAATAACGAAACCCACAAGAATGAATTTAAACATTCGTTTCCTATCTAATTTAATTAGTTTTTTGCTCATTAAAACGAAAAGAAAAATAGAAAGGACTGCTATTCCGATTCTCCACCAAACTAGTGGGACAGCATCAATACTAATCAATTTCCCCCAGACTCCGGTATAACCGAATATCAGGACAATGAGATGAAGAGTAATGAGGTATTTAAGTCTTTGACTCATCTTTAACCTCTACAACACCTCCAGAAACAATATACTTCATGACCTCTGAAGCTGGTCGATCTATTGGGGTCACATTTTCTTTAGGAACAATAAATAAGTTCCCAGAAAAATTATAGGAATGCGGCAAGTAAACAGCAATTTTTCCTCCAGATATTCCAAGATCACTTAAATCTTCATCTGTTATAAAACCCAATTTCTCTAGTTCGGAATCCTTATTTACTCTGACTAAAACAGGTTTGTCAAATCGTTTTTTTTCTCCCACGAAAGCAGAAAGTAAATCCTTTATCGCTTCATAAATAGTCTTAATTAGAGGTGCACTCTCTAATACACCTTTGAAATAATCTTTGATGGGATTTGCAACAATGGAACCACCTAAAAATCCCATTATCACAATGAAGCAAATAATAATAAGGATATTTAAAATCTTATTGTCCCAGGGAAGGAGATTTCCTAAAAAATTAAAGGCCAAATAAATAGCATAAACCGTCAACACTAAAGGCATGGTGTATAGGAGTCCTCTAAGAAAGTATTTTTTAAAAAAATCCATTCAATGACAAAGGTCGCAGATTTGAGTAAGATTTTTTATGAAGATGAAATTTTTTATTGACTAATTTGAATAAGCTTATTCACATTAAGCCCAATTCGGTTTTTTCCTTTTTCGTCAGAGTCTTTCGAACCAACTCATAGGAAATATCAATCATCTTTTTCAATTCTTGATCAGGAATGTCGGACTGAATGTCCACTGTATTCCAATGTTTTTTATTCATATGATAACCAGGATGAACACCCTGATATCGCTCTCTTAATTCCAAATTTTCCTCGGGAGTATTTTTTAGATTTACAGAATCTCCAGTATTGATATTTGTTATAGCAAATAATTTTGAGCCTACTTTAAAAACCAAAGCATTTTCATCAAAAGGAAAGGATTCGCTAACTGCATTTTTTGATATACAGTAGTTTCTTAATTCTTCAATATTCATATCAACTCATATAAAATGGGTTTGCTTGGAGTAGCATCATTTACAAATGGCGCAATCTGTAAATTCAGAAGGTAGACGCCATCTTGAATAGATTCCTTGACATAAATAAACTCTGTGATTGTTGCAAAAAGTCTTGGGGACTTCGGGTAATTCCAAAAAGCTTTATGAGCTAATAATTTTCCACCATCTAGTTCTCTATCTACTGAAGGCAGATCCACTAATAGATGCTCAATATTATGGTCGACTATTGTTTTTGTTGCCATTTCATCTATATAGGGGAAATTAGTGTTTGAATATTGCATAGTCATTTTATTAGCCTTGTTTGGCAAGGTTCTAACAACCAGCGCGCTAAATTCATCACCATTGAAAGCCCTTTCTATTTGTTCCTTATCAATGATTCTATCTCCCTTTTTTCTGAATTCACCTTCATCTTCTAGTAATATTTTGGGTTCAACAGTATGCACTTTTGCTAAGAAAAAAAACTTCTTTAGATGCATGTTGATAGAGTGAACGTGTTCGCTAATGTGTCCTACACATTCTGTATGCGTGCCATGTCCATGAGGATTAAAGGTGATGTTTCTAAAATTTACTGAGCCTCCTTTTTGAACAGACCCAATGAATCCATCTCCCTTAACTGGTTCAATACTGGGATTATCAACGTACCAGGCCTTTGGATTATCATCTTCCGCTCTTAAAGGAATAGAGATGTCTAAGGGATGGTTTAAGTTTACCTTGTATTTCTTTTCTCCTTTTTTGATCTCAGCTATCATTTTCTCCTTGTGTATAATTGGATATGAGCATGTTAATAAGGTAAGCGCAGAAGCCAATAACTAAAAGTGCTGCAGCAAAAAAGATTAAAGCGAGGAACTTGATTTTACTCTCTTTAAAATGTTCTATATCCAAACCCTTCTCAAAAATCTGGGCATCAAAATAATAGTGTGCAGCTATTCCGATAAGAATTAAGATAATGCCAAAGTAAGTCGTCCAAATATGCCATTTCAACATTTTTTTCCCAAATGATTTGGAGCGATTGATATAGTAACCAATTCCAGAAAAGAGAATAAAGCCACAAAAGAGCAAAATATAACTCATTTGATTTTCGGAATACCAATTGTTCTCTCCCATATCACCGAATAGAATTGGTATGAGGAATAGAAAAACCAACGCAATTGGAACTAGATACAAAATCTTCTTAAAAGCCTCCATTTATTTTTTCGCTATGGCTAAAGATAAAAATCAAATCTTAAAACCAAGTTGGTTTCATAATGACTGATTTCTAGTTTCCACCAAGCCACATATTCATAAAATGATTGGAACCATTGAGTTGACCAACTACATATACATTAGATCCTGCTAGAACAGGTGAGTCTTCGGCAATTTCCTTTTCTACTGCAGCTGGTCCAACATAACTAGAATGGATGAAGTAGTTCTTTTCATTTTTATGCAAAAGAAAGCCCACATGGTAGGAAAGGCCAACAATGCAGATTTCACCATCTTCTAATTCATTCATAAAAGCTAATGCATCATCCACAGATTGATATCTTTTGATTTTGGAATAATCGCAAAAGGCCTTTACGATATCTTCTGAAGCCATTTGAGCAATTTTGTATCTATTGATTTTCATGCCCATATCTCTTAAGGTTGTTGAAACGAAATAACCACAGGCGATGTGTCCATTTCTAGGCTCTTCAGTATGACCATTAAAGTCCCATTCTGTTCCATACCAATAGGGGAAAATGGAGTCTGCCAATAAAGTGTGAAATCGATTTTTACCGTCTATGCTATTGCTTAATGTATCTTTTTCTTTTAGGATATTATTTTTCAAAATTGTGTAATTGCTCAGGTGTTTTTCCAAGTCAAATTCAATTTCTTTTGCATCACTAAGACTAACACTATCTTTTTCAAGATTCTGATTAATCTTCTCTATATTTTGAGAAGAATGGGTACAATGACATAATAAACATAGGAGAATTGGGAAGGTTGTTTTCATGTAAAAACAACGCTACATAGAAAGGGAAGTATCAACAAGAAATGTTAAAGGATGGTAAAATTAATTGTCTTCTTCTATCTGAATATTAATTCTCGGTGGCTCAGCTCTAGAGCTTTTCCCCAAATCAAAAATCAAAGAAGTAGGTTCTTTATCTTTTTTAATAGCACCTGAATGAACTGCCGTAAGAATGGCATTTATCTTGTCTACATTTTTACAAGATCTATCCACACGTAGCATTATGAGCGGAGTTTCTTCTGCTGAATTGGCCGCTATGAAATCACTTACTGCTTTAGGAATTTCCTCCAGCTCCAAAAGTTGAGCATTTACCATAGCTTCATATTTCTCAGAAATGATCACCTCCAAAAAATTTCCTTGAGGTAACAGTTTCGAAAAATCTATTACTGGAGAGCAATCATTTTCTACTCTAAAAACAAGTGCTTCTTCTCCATTACTTAATTGTATGGGATAATTGAAGTCTATAACCCCGCAAGTATCTTCTACGCCTTTGGTAATTATTTCATCAATATTTGTTCTCAGCTTTTCAGTAAAATGATAAGAATATTCTATTGTTTGCGCAAAAAACTGACTGCACGCTAAGCAGAATAACATAATTACAAACAAAATTAATTTTCTCATTTTCACATATTTATGACTGGAAATAGCTGAATAGTCACAAGTCTAACAATGCAAGATATATGCCATTGCTATTTTTTCTTAAGGTTCTTTTCGTATAATGCAATCCAACTATCAGGTGTGAATTTGGTAGCTAACTCTCCAATTAAATCGTAAGGAATCTTCTCTACTTTTTTGAATCGAATACAGCTCTTCCCCATATCTAATTTGGTATCACAGTGTTTAGGATATTCAGCGGTCCACCACTTTAAGATTTTCTCATCTGCGTAAACACCCATGTGATATAAGGCTACAAAATTCTTTTGCGAAGCATAATTAATAAATGGAAGAGGTGTTTTGGGGTCGCAGTGATAACCATCTGGATATTTTGAATGAGGTACAACAAAACCTGGCATATTGTATTGCATACACTCTTTAAAGCCCTTGGGTAAATTGGCTTTAAGTACTTTTCTAATCTTGGTTAAGGCTTTTTTTCTATCCTCAGGTATTTGTTCAAGATATTCTTTTATCGTTTCAGCTTTTATTGTCATGTTTTGGGTTTAAGGAAAGCAAGATAATCAATTCGTCTTATTCTAGGAACAAATCCGAAGCGATTCGATCGGCCATTAAAAGCCCTTTTCTATTTAGTTTAATGATGTCTTTTTCTATTTCAAGAAATGAGCTATTTACATCTAATTCGCTTTTAAATTTCTTAAGGAGATCAATTGAAAACCGGGTTTTAATTTCTGACAAATTTATTCCCCAAATCGTCCTTAAGCCGGTTAAAATGTACTCATTGTATTTAACTGATAAGGGCCTGGTTTCCGATGAACGTTCAATTTTTCCAGCATTACTTTGACTTAAATAGATGGCGTTATTACTAAAGTTCCATTCCCTTTTATTGCCAGAAAAGGAATGAGCTGATGGACCAATCCCCAAATATGGAATGCCTTTCCAATACGAAGTGTTGTGCTTTGAATAAAAGCTGGGTTTACCAAAATTTGAAATTTCGTAATGATCAAAGCCCGCATTTTCCAGACTATCTTTCAAATAGAAAAATTCGTTTTCTATTTTTTCATCCGGCTTTTCAAAGAGCAGTTCTTTTTCTTTCCATTTCCCAAAAACGGTATTTGTTTCTATGGTCAGACAATAGGCAGAAATATGCTGTACGTCCAATTCAATAGCCTTTTGCACATTACTTTTCCAAAGGTCAAAGCTTTGATTTGGTATACCATAAATTAAATCAATGGAGATGTTATTAAAGCCTACTTCTTTGGCCTTTTCTATGCTTTCACTTGCTTGTTCTGAATTATGCGCTCTGTTCATCCATTTCAAATCTTCATCATTAAAAGACTGAATACCCACGCTTAACCGATTGATTCCAATTTGCTTCCAGGCTGTGAGATTTTCCAGATTCATGTCATCTGGATTTGCTTCAAAAGTTACTTCTGTTTGTTGTGCCAAACCAAATAATTCTTTGGTTTTCTCGATAAATTCAGAGATATGTTCCGTGGAAATAACACTTGGTGAGCCACCACCAAAATAGATGGTTTGTAAAGGTATTCCTTGAAAGTAATTTTTCATTTGTTCCATTTCCAGAAGCATGGCCTTGTGCATCTGAGTGGATGATTTTTGCTGGGTAGAAAAATAAAAATCACAGTAATGACAAGCTTGCTTGCAATAAGGGATATGGATATAGATGCCGGGCACTTATTATTCTAAAATTATTTAATACCGAATTTTCCAGCCGTAAAGGTATTGGCTTATTTAGAAAAACTCTTTTTTGGGAAGATAACTTTGATTTTAAATGCACGCCCTTCGAGAGCCTCAGGGCTCGCCTTCTATTTAATTAGGTCATGGAGTTTTTCGAAATGCGGTCACTGAGGCTCTCGATATATTGGTCACTGAGGTTCTCGAAGTGACCCAATAGCTCTCGAAGTGACCTATTTATTCAACACAATCCTAAAAGTAGTTCCTTTTCCCACTTCAGATCGCTTCACAAATATTCTCCCTTCATGATAGTTTTCTATTATTCTTTTAGAAAGTGAAAGGCCTAATCCCCAACCTCGTTTTTTAGTAGTGAAACCAGGTTGGAAAATGCGCTTATGTAAATTAGAAGACAATCCTTTTCCAGTATCGCTTATGTCAATGTATGTTACTTGAATTTCATCTATAACATTGATGTTTATGCTTCCATCACCATTCATTGCGTCAATTGCGTTCTTACATAAATTCTCAACGACCCAACTAAAGAGCGGTTTATTTAATTTGGTAATTGCTTCAAAACCATCATTATCATTTAAGGTGAAATTAACCTTAGAACTAACCCTGGGAGCGAGATAATCAACTGTGCTTCTAAGAGCGGTAAATACATCTATTTTGTCCAGCTCAGGCATTGAACCAATCTTTGAAAAACGATCGGTTATGGTTTCCAATCTAAGAACATCCTTATTTAATTCCTGAACCATTTTTGGCTCTACATCTTTTGCTTCTAGCAATTGCACCCAAGCCATTAGGGAAGACAATGGCGTTCCCAATTGATGCGCAGTTTCTTTAGCAAGTCCAACCCAAACTTGATCCTGCTCGGCTTTTCTAAAAGTGGAGAAAATCAGATAGGCAACGAAAAGAAATAATCCGATGATTAAAAACTGAATAAAGGGATAGTACTTTAATTGTTTCAGGATGGTGGATTCATCATAATAGATATAGTTTATTCCGCCCTCTCCCAAATCCACTTCAATTGGGTTATTTACCAGTTTAATAGAACTTAATTTCTTTTCCAATAAAGCAGGATCGGAAATAATTAATGAATCTACATTTCCAAAGCTTATTACCTTCATTTTATCCCCTCTAGTGAGAATAACAGGTACAGAAGCAGAATTAATTACCGTCTCAGAAATAAATGAGTTAATGAGAGCGTCCATTCGCTCTTCCAATTCAGTAATAAGATAAGAATCTTTATAAAATACAAATTGATGAATATCATGTTCCTTTATTTCTAAAGGTTCATATTGACTCTTCATGATATTCAATTGCTCCTGAACATATTTGGGATCATCTTTCCTTTCTGGATCTAGGTTTCTTGAAAAGCTTACATCTTTTTGATTTTCTCCAGTAATTATAGTTGGAATCGTATGATTATCCATAATAATTTTCTGGCTCAAAGGATGAATATCTTCCACATCTGGAGCCAGAGTAGATTTGATAGCATCACTCCATAATTCTACTTTTTTTCTTTCCTCTACTCTTAGCTTCTCAAAAAGATCTTGAGTGTAACGCACCAGAGAACTCTTTTCCTGAATAGCTTGGGACCACAGTTCTACCTTTTGTTTCTCCTCATTTTTTATCTTGCTAACTATCAGATTGCTGTACCAGAGTGAAGCTCCAATGATTAGAATAGCAATAATGAGCAGGACAATTTTCCAGCGTTGCTTTTTTGAATAAATACTCATTTAATTCTTTACAGCGTAGATTTTAGCTATAGGCGACAATTTAGGCTAAGGTAGTAAATTTAAGTTTTAATTAAAGGCTAATCTTCATCAATTCAGAGGCTTTTCTGAATGTTTTTTATACCAGTAAACGCCTAATAACAAGTACTTATTTTACTTCAATGATATATTTTGAAAGCCAGTTAAGGGTGGGAATGGGTTCTGCGATTGACCATGAATGCGGGTGTCTTCTTCCATCAGCCCTATACCCTTTATTCGATGTTAATGTGATAGTAGCCTCTTCATTTCCCATTCCAATGAGGAAGTTGATGAATTTGGAACTTAAAATCGCATTTGTGTCTGATAAATCTCGGCATCTTTCTTTGATCAACCACATAATATCAATTTCATGGATCATATTTACGGGAATATCCTTAAGGTATATGCCATTTCCTCCACTAGATAAAATTGATGTATAACATGAATTTTCGATATATTTAGTATGGTCTTCAGAATATGAACCAAAATGTTGTTGGTAGTAGTTTAAAACCCATTTGGCTTCTGCTTTTCCTAACTTATTGGCATTCTCATTTGGACAATATCTATTCAATTCTCGTTGACAATAGCTAACAAAATCTAAATGGTCCAATGGAGAATCTATTGCAAAAATGGCATTGGGAATGAGTGTTGAGTCTTTTCTTTCAACAGCCATTTCAGCTAATCTTGTACTGGTATAACCTCCAAGTGAAAACCCGCCAAAAAATAGATTGTGTTGAATGCCTTCCTCTTTTTGAACATGTTTAATTATTGTCCTAATTCTTGAATAGGTAGAATCTGAAATGAAAAAATCGGATTGATCTATTCCGATGGTTTTATATTGAAAATGCACTGCGGAATCGGGTATTGAAGTTTCAGGACGTATTTGCGATGCCTTACCTGCGCCTCCATCGAATAGAATAAGCAGTGCTTCCGGTTTATCTACTTTGTTTAAATCTTCGTATTGGTAAGATTTACCATTGTGTTCAAAGGTTTGGGTGGTATTTTGGGCTGTTCCTAATTCAGGAATAAAAAACAGAAAAAATAATAATTGAATTTTTTTCATTTGTGTAATACGTCACTGCAAACTTTAATCATCAATGATTTCGATTTCTAAAGCTTCATCTTCTTCTACCTCTTCATCTTTGGCAAAGATGCTCTTTAATCCTTTTTTCTTCTTTTTTCCTTTATCCTCTACTATTGCTTGATCTTTTACCTCGATCTCAATTTCTTCTTCTTGCTTTTCATGATTGGGGTCTTTCTTTTTGAAAATTTCAAGAAAATCCTTTTTGGCATTTTTTAAATCTTGTTTTCTTTTGGCCCGGGCACTTTCCTTGTCAAAGGAAACATCGGGGTCGGAAACACTTCCTTTCATGGCAATGAAAATTCTAGAACCTGTGCCATCGTCTTCAACTATAATATCTTCAATTTCTTCTTCATGTTGCTTCAGCATTTCCCGCATTCTAAAATCTACTCTGTAATCTATTTGGTTATCAAAACCATGGGTACCACTTATATTACAGTCCATGGCATTTGATTTAATTTCCATTTTCGGAATAGTAATTTTTGAATTCTCAATTAATATTCTGTTCTGTAACTCAGAGAAAGAAAGGTGTTCAACGTTCTTTTGGAATTCATCAATCTTCAAGAAAGGATTAAGAAGTTTTTTCTTTTTTAGATAGGATGCTATTTCAATCATGGCGGGATGTTGAACGAGCTCTCCATTCATCAAGGAAATATCGGCAACAGTTTGAATGGTATTTTTTTGAAAATCAAGGAATTGATTCATGTTTCCCTGAAAGTAAATATCTGTATCTGTCTTACCAGAAATATGTTCATCAGTAAGAAATTCTTGATCAAAATTTGCAAATTGAACAAAGACCTCTTTGATATTCAAGTTTTTGGCATTTGTTTCCGAAGTGACCAGGAAATTGTCTTCCGCTTTTTGTAGAATAGATATTCGTCCTTCGAGACTTCCATCACATGTGTTAAAGGAAATATTATTGGCATCAAATCTTTTGTCTTTATATTCTATGAGGCCTTTTAACCTTGTCGCATGAAATTTATGTAAACTTAAATCTGCAATACTGGAGTTAAGTTTGAACTCTATATTTTCTGGAAAGGATAGCTCAGATTGAGAACTAGAGTTATCAGTTTCGGATAAAAATTCCTCTAGTTTGATAACATCAGATTCCAAATAGGCTTCTATGCTAAGGGCAGCATTCTCTTTAAATGCATAGTCCAACATATTGGAAATGGTTCCATTCAAAATAAAAGTAGAACTCCCAACATGTCCATTTAAGTCTTGCACTGCGATGTGTTCATCGCTAAAAGCCATGTTTCCGTTTAACTCTTCAATAACAATTTCTTGCCCTATCCATTCTATTTTACCATCATCTAAACTTGCTTCGCCTCCAATTTCAGCATTATCAATCCATTTTTTATTTTCAAAATCACTGGATTTAAATGTGCCAGCAAAGACATTGTTAAACCTTATTTTTCCATCGAAGAGGACAGAATCTAGAGCTAGAATGTTGGAGAGTTCTTCTAGGTTTAGGTATCCCTGAAAGTTGAGGTTAACATCCGGATTTGGAATTTTATTGATATGACCATTCACTTGAAAGTCTCCATGAGACATCTTGGATGACATTTCTTCAATCAATAAATCGGAAATATCGTTTTCAATAGTGTATTTTCCTTTGTAACTGATATTCTCAACACTTTCTTTGGAAGTAGTTTCTGTAAACTTGCCTTTTTTAAGTGCAATGGTATTTTGCATTTTCAGGTCTTCTTCCTCACCGTAATTATAATCTAAGAGTGAATGAATTTCTATTTTTCCAGCGCAGGTGTAATTTTCAGGCATTTGAAAATAATTGGAGAAAACATCCAGTAGTCCTTCTGCGGTGGATTGCGTTTGAAGATCGAAATCCACCTTCTTTTCATCAATCAATAAATTGCCCAAGCCCTGGATAGATGTATTGCTATTCTCCAGTTCTATTTCCTTAAAGTTTAATGTATTTTCTATCTGAGAATAAATCAGTTCTGAAACTAGGTTTAATTCTTTTTCTGAAATCCTTTGGGTACTATCTTCTAAAAAGATGAAACTCTCTAAGTCTCCATCTAATTTAATATTCCAGATATCTTGGTTAAGATCCAGTGAGGCCAGAAGATCATCTATGTGAGTATTGTATTGATTTGAAACACTTTCATCTTCATAGTGAACACGTACATTCTGAAATTCTATTTCTTCGATTTCGAAACGCATTTCGGATGAATTTGATGTGCTGTCGGATTTCCAAATTTCAAAATTGAGACTACCGTTGGCCAAGGTTTTTAAATCTATTAATCCATTCGATATTTCCAGTTCGCTGATTTTATACTCTTTGTTGACAAAATCGAATAGGTTTAATTTCAATTGCAATTCTGAACTTTGTAAGAGCGTATCACCCACAGATACTAAATATGGGTTTTCCAGATTTATAGAAACGTTTGGAAATGAACTTAACAAAGAAGCCTCAGAACCACTGATTGAGAGCGTGCCATTGATACTCTCATTGATTTTTTCCAAAGCCATTTCCTTAATATCATCTTGGTTGAAATAGACATAGGTCATCCCAATACCCACAAGAGCGAAGAATGCAAAAAATGCGATTAGGCCATATTTGAATACTTTTTTCAGCATAGATCGGCTGATTCAGCAAGTTAGTTTTAAGAAAGCATTAAAGTAATACGGTACAGCACTAGAATTCAGCAATCTAATGTTGATAGAAAATCAACGCATATTGGAGTAAGAATAGTATTAGGGTCAGCTAAAATGATTGGATAAAAAAAAGTAAATCATTTCATTGTCTTTAGTGCTTAGCTATATTTATCCAAAATTTTAGGAAATGTCTTTTGTAGAAGAACTTACATGGAGAGGAATGGTTCAGGACAAAATGCCTGGGCTCGAGGAACAACTATCTAAAGGAATGACCTCTGGTTATGTTGGCTTTGATCCAACTGCGGATTCTTTACACATTGGAAATTTGGTTCCAATAATGCTATTGGTTCACTTTCAGAGACATGGCCATAAACCTTATGCTTTGGTAGGAGGTGCAACGGGGCTTATTGGTGATCCAAGCGGAAAGTCTGCCGAGCGACAATTGCTAGATAAAGAAGACATTCAGCACAACCTAGATTGCCAAAGAAAACAGTTGGAACAATTTTTAGATTTTGATTGTGGCGAGAATTCAGCTGAGATCGTAAACAATTATGATTGGTTCAAAGATTTCAGTTTTCTTGGATTCATTAGAGATGTAGGAAAGCATATTTCCGTAAATTATATGATGGCGAAAGATTCAGTAAAATCCAGATTGGAGTCTGGGATGTCTTTTACGGAATTCACTTATCAATTGATTCAAGGATACGATTTCTTGCATCTATACAATGAAAAGGATTGCAAGGTGCAAATGGGAGGTTCGGATCAGTGGGGGAATATTGTGACTGGAACCGAATTGATTCGAAGAAAAGCACAAGGAGAGGCTTTCGCATTAACCGCACCTTTAATTAAGAAAGCAGATGGAACCAAATTTGGAAAATCTGAAGGTGGAAATGTTTGGTTGGATAAAGAAAAGACTTCGCCTTATAAGTTCTATCAGTATTGGTTAAATGCTTCAGATGAGGATATTAAGAATTTCATTCGTGTTTTCTCTTTAAAGACGAAAGAGGAAATAGAAGATATTGAAAAACAACATGATGAGACACCGCATTTGAGGTTATTGCAAAAAGCTTTAGCAGAGGAACTGACCGAAAGAGTGCATTCCGCTGCGGATTTGGAAGCGGCTATTGCTGCATCAAATATTTTGTTTGGTAAATCCACTTTAGACGATTTAAATAAAATCTCGGAAAACGATTTGCTTTCTGTTTTTGAAGGTGTGCCGCAGGGAGAAATTGCTCAAGACCAAATTTCTAATGGTTTGAATATCGTTGATGCACTTTCTGATAATACCGGTTTTTTGAAATCAAAAGGTGAGGCAAGAAGAGCTCTGAAAGAAAATTCTATTTCTGTAAATAAGCAAAAAGTGACGGAAGAAAAGGTCTTGTCTTTTGATGATTTGATTAATGGGAAATACATTATACTGCAAAGAGGGAAAAGAAATTACTTCCTGTGCAGAACGGTTTAATTCGAGAACGAATAAAAGTTTCACGAACCAATATATACTGCAATACTATCCTAATATGCGGACTTTGATAGTATTTGAACAACTCTTCTACTAAAATAAGTTTTTGTAAATTTGTATTATTATGGGGCGTGACAAGAAAAAAGAAAAGCAAGACTCATTTACTGAGGAATATCAAAAATTGATGAAATCTTCTGATAAAACAACTTTCATTATTCCTAGACAATGGAATGACGAAGGAGATTCAATACAGAAATTTTCGCTTTATGAAAATTATACACCTGTTATGACTTCTGGCGATACGACTTTAAATGTTTAGAAATTGTATTTATGCCAAATTGGAGTGAAGTATTAAAAGAAATTCAAGAAAGTCATAAAAAACAACCGAAACTAAATCCATTTGATACAGTTAGGCGGAGGTACTTAAAAAAAGTAGCGGATTTAACAGAGAGAAATGTAATTGCCTACTATTCTGGTTGGCTTCAAAAACCTAAAGCTCCTGACACTGCTGTAAATGATAAAGACAAGTCTGGTTTTATGTTGACCATTCATAAAATGGATAAATCCAAAGGGCTGGACTTAATTCTTCACACACCAGAAGGTGATTTGGCGGCAACCGAATCTTTAGTGGATTATTTATATTCTATGTTCAATATGGACATTCGAGTAATAGTACCTCAAATTTCTATGTCGGCTGGAACGATGATAGCACTTTCCGCAAAAGAAATTGTTATGGGTAAACATTCTAACCTAGGCCCAATTGACCCTCAAATGGGTGGGTTAGCATGCCAAGCAGTTCTTCATGAGTTTGAAGAAGCAAAAAAAGATATAAGGAAGAATCCTCAAGCCGCCCCACTTTGGCAATCAATAATTGGTAAGTATCACCCGACTTTTCTCGGTGCCTGTAAACAGGCGATTGATTGGTCTGAGAATATGGTTAGTGAGTGGTTAAAACTAAATATGTGTTCTTCTAAAAAAGGCAAAGTGAATGATATTATGAAGATGTTTTCTGACCACAAAAAGCAAAAGTCTCATGCACGTCACATTTCCAAAAAAGAATGTGAAGCGGTCGGGCTTAATATTACTTCTCTTGAAGATGATAATAATTTACAAGATGCAGTTCTAACCACCCATCATGTTTTCATGCATACTTTTTCGCATACCCCAGCGGTAAAAATAATTGAGAATGATAGTGGAGTTGCCTACGTGGAGCAATCAGTTCCAGCTATGCCAATGAAATAATAAATTTCATCACGACTTTGTATATTAAACATTGCAAACACCACAACTCAGCCAACCATTAAGTTACATCCTCTAATTTCACTTTGATCAAATCGTCCGAGTATTTCAAAAGAATCGTCTTCTAGTTTTCTTCCCAAGTCTTGGGTAGCAATAAATGAACAAGAATGAAGGTTAGCAAAGTCAATAATATTGACACCTCCAGTCTTTCCATCAGAACAATAAGAAAAAGGATCATTTACATCTCGAACAAGTACCTTCATCCAAGGAGGACATTTAAAAATCCCTTTTCCATTGGAATAGCCCTGAGAAAGCAATTCAGTCATTCCGTACTCTGAATGAACATTTTCAATGTTAAAGCCATCTTTAATTATTGCATGGACCTCTGATCTTAACAACTCCTTTCTTCTTCCTTTCATGCCTCCTGTTTCCATTACGATCAGTTCTGGAAATTCTATTTTATATTTTTCTAAGAAATCTAATATTCCAAAGGTGACCCCAATGAGAATGGTTTTTTGTTGAGCTGCTTTAAGTTTTTTCAAGGTGTTATGTAAACCTTCAAAATCGTCTAGAAAGAAAGCATTAGAAGAGTGACTGGATTGTTCCATCAATTCCTTCACCATTAGGACCAGAGAAGAGCCTTGCCTTTCCAAATAGGAAGGAAGCAAAGCTAAAATACAGTATTCAGATGGTGAATCATAGAAGAGCTCAAATGCCTTGCGGAAACTCTCACGGTAAAGATTCAAACGCTTAACATAATGTTTGCTCGGATTCTGACCACTGGTTCCGCTACTTTCAAAGACAATCTCGGCTTCATCACTTTTTCCAATTACTTTCCATTCCTTAAAAAATTCTATGGGCAGAAATGGAATCTCAGTATAGTGCTGTATTTTGGAAATTGGAGTCTTTAGAACTTCCAGATATTTTGAATAAACCTCAATATTTTTACACTGAAATGAAAATATCTCTAGTGCCTTTGCGTTAAATAATTCAGGAGTGTAATCCTTGAACAATTCAGATTGCTTAAAGTCTGATATGTGAAATGAATTTATTGAGATTATGCTTAAATTTGAATAATGCAAAGATTGGGAAAAATATCCTTAGTAGGGCTGGCATTCATCACTGTATTGATGTCTTCATGCAGAGAAGATGTGCAATTTCCCTTAATACCAGCTGTAGAATTCAATTCCTTTATCGTTTTTGAGGATTCCGCGCATATCGTTTTTGATATTACGGATGGAGATGGGAATTTTGGTTTTAACTTGGGAGATACATTGGGGAATTTTGAATTTTCGGTAGATCCATTTAATAAGTTCTATTACTGCATTTTTGTTGATCCGTATATTTTAAATAATAATGTTTGGGAGCTGGTAGATCTTGCACCAAGTGCTGCTAATCCTGATTCAAGTCCACTGTACTACAGAACCAGACAAAGATTTGATCCCACGGGAGCAGATAAGAACTTAGAGGCAGAAATCAGAGTTCGATTTGAAGAAGCGATATGGCCTCCAGCTGATTTTGTATCTGGGGATACCATTAAATTCGAAATTCACATTGCTGATCGAGATTTACAAGAAAGTAATAGGGTGGAGACTCCTGTTTTTATTGTTCCGTAATCGTATCAATATCAAAACTGTACCTAGCTATTGGATATCGGTTGTGACTTTTCTCATAGTATTTTGACAATTTATAGATGAAATAAAGCTGAGCCCAACTGTTTTCAGCAAAAGCCTTGTCTTCTTTTTGTTTTTTCCGCAAAGCTTCTTCAATGTGCAGATTTTCCTCAAGAATTTTCTTTGCCTCAGGCTCAAATACATAATCGGAGAAATACTCTTTTTGACCCAATATTGCATCAAAATAATTCCAGGCAAAAAATGAATCTACGCTTTTCGGCTCCAAACATTCAATAATATATCTATTGCTTTTCTGATTTAATTCAACTACATAATCACCCTTAAGAAAATTTACTTTTTGATGCCCTTCTTCTGTTTGCACATTTCTTAAAAGAAAATGTCCTTCATAAGGTTGTTTCAATGCTTCATAGTCTTCAATGTAGGAGACGTAGACCTGAAGTTCCATGTCTTCTTTCAATCGCTTCATTTCCACCTTATTCATTTTTAAATGCTCTATAACTTCCCTCCATGCCTGAGGAATGATATATGCTTTTGGAATTGAGAGCGTATCTCCAGGAACATAAGAACTGTAATGTTTGATCTTTATATTTTTTGGGATTCTCCTATAATGCAATTGCTCTTGAAGAGTTACTTCACTTTTCTCGTAGTACGGTTCAAAACCCTTAAAATCCAATAAGGTATGGAAATTAGTGTCCAATCGATGATTGATGCCCAATGTTTGCATTCTTGCCGTTTCTCGATCTGCTTTCTTTTTTAATTGCACCAGTATGTTCGCATTCTCAGCAGTATACTCAGACAAATTCTTCAAGAAATAATAGGTGGATAAGACACGATCTCTATAAGGTTTTAACATATGTGTTTCTGTTACAAAACCTATGGTATTAAAAAGGGAAGTATAACCTGTGGAGTATCGAGGACTATCATTAAAATCTGAAATACCACTCTCGGGAGTTCTTCCCATGGTATTTACATAAGGACTCATGGGATAACTATCTTCCATTCTTTTGAATAAATCGGGAACCATCGACCCCCTAACAAAGGTTCGAAATTCCGGGTGAAGTTTATCCACTTGCGAAGTAATCAAGGTCATCACGTATTGATAGTCTGCTCCGTTTGAAGTATGGGTGTCTACAAATATTTCAGGTTCCCAGTCGTGGTAAATTTTATAAAAAGCCTCCGTATTTCGACTATCGCATTTTATAAAGTCTCTATTCAAGTCTAAGTTTCTTGCATTGCCTCTGAAACCATGTTCTTCTGGACCATTTTGGTTGGCTCTGGAAAATGCATTTCTATTCAATGCCCCACCAACATTGTAAATGGGAATGATTACAATGTTGATTTTATTCAAAATAGGACTATCCGATTTTAAAAGATCTTCTGCAAATTTTAGAGAAGCATCTATACCGCAAGATTCACCAGGATGAATACCATTGTTAATGAGTAAAGTGGGTTTGTTTTCTTTATCCGTATCTCCCAAGGTAACAAGATGGATGGGTCTTCCTGAGTCCGAAAGACCGTAATCGATCATTTTAATGGTAAGGTAAGTATTGCTTAACTCCCTCCATGCATCGATACATTCATCATAGGTAAATGTTTGATTCTCTTCATATTTATGTTGGACTTGCCCATTAAATTGTAGGAAATATCCAATCGAAAAAAGCAATAGGATTTTTTTCATGTTATTGTCTAAATTGCTGAAGGTAAACCAAAATATAATCTCTTATCTCATTCCGGGTTTGTCTGTAGTAGGGTAAAGTTTCTGGTTCGCTTCCATCAATCTTGGAAGGGTCTGAGAAATTTTGATGGCTGACTTCTACTTTTTGAGGAAAAATTGGGCAGCGCTCAGCAGCATGATCGCATACTGTAATGGCATGTGTTATTCCCAAATCTAGATATTCCTCAATAAGATTTGAACTATGATTATGTATATCAATTCCTGACTCTGCCATTACCTTAACTGCACTAGGGTTTAAGCCATGTGTTTCAACTCCAGCACTGAAAACATCTATGTCAAGATTAAGTTGTGTTTTAAAGTGATTTAACCATCCGTGTGCCATTTGGCTCCTGCAAGAATTGCCCGTGCAGAGCACCAAGATTTTTCTCTTTTCCATGCTTCAAATATAGCTTCTTGTAGCAGTTATTAGATTAACATTGAATTAACATAAAATTAGGATTTAGCTAAAAATACACTCGTAAAATTATAGTGTGAAAAAAATAGTAGTAATCCTTTCTGTTTTTCTATTCTCTTTTGGTCTTATGGCCAATGATGGGGATTGGATTACCTTAAAGGGTAAAGTTATTGATGCTAAAAACCAGTCTGTTTTGATTGGAGCTAAAATTACCTTTGGCGATTCAAATATAGTGGCTTACACAGATCCTGATGGTAATTTTGATATTGACGTTCCTACTGAAAAACTAAAAGAAATCAAGATTGAGTATATTTCATATGTAACTACTGTCTTCTCTTGCAATCAAGAAACAGGTGAAATAGTGTTTCAACTTCCTTCAAGATAAGCCTGACATTTCCTTTTTTATTTATTCGACTTTGATATTATAGATGATTTGCAATTTTTTAACATTGCTAAATATTGAAAATCAGCGTTTTATAATTTATTCTTGAGTCAATATTAAATTAATGTTAACGTAGCATTAGAAATATGTAACGTAAAACATATTTTTGTTGTTTAATATTTAAATAGTTGGTTATGAGATATCTAATTGTTGTATTCGGATTGTTCTTTGCTTTAAGCATCAATGCCCAAGAAAAGAAACTGAGCAAAAATTATACTGGAGAGTACAAAGAGTATGCGGAAGATGGAAGTCTATATTCTCAGACAAATTATTTAAAGGGAAAACTCAATGGTGAGATCATTGTTTATTATTCCAATGGCTCTATTATGGAAACGGGTCAATATTTGAATGACCATAAGGAAGGTGAATGGTTGAGATATGATGAGAATGGAAACAAAACGGCTCAGGCAAATTTCCGACATGGCCAAAAGCACGGAGAGTGGTTGATTTGGGATAGTTCAGGAACGCTTAGATATGATATGACATATGCAAATGATCAGAAAGTGGATATTTGGTATATGTATGATGAGAATTCAAATGTGCTAAGCGAAAGAGCTTATAACTAGTTCAAATTTCCTTTTAACCAACTTTCTATTTGAACAGCATTTTTTGATTTCAAGACTAATTCTTGGTTCTTATTGATTAAGAACATCATCGGAGTAGATGTTACCCTATATGATTTTACAACTGGGCTTTCCCATTCCTCAAACTGACATACATTTAACCAATTACATCCTTTTGATTCTATTCCTTTAAGCCATGCACTTCTGTCTTTGTCAACAGATACTCCGATAATTTCAAATCCCTTTGATTGATAATTAGAATAGGTTCTTTTTAAAATGGGCATTTGTTGTTCGCAATTATGACACCAAGAGGACCAAAAGAAAACAAGGGTATATTCATTTTCCGCAGATACTTCCTTTAAGCTTATTATTTCGCCTTTTTCAGATTTTATACTGAACTCAGGCGGTTGCTGACCAATTTCCAAACTCCTTAATCCATTTGCTTTTTGCTTGATTAGTTCACTAACCTCATTTGTTCCACACGCGTCTCCATGCACATAATTGTCAATAATATATGAAGAGACTTCAGTCATATTACTGGTATAAAATCCCTCCATCATTGCATAAAGCATAAAGTTCATGACACGTTCATTGCTATTGGATTTTGAATAGATAAAGTCAACTGCATTTAGAAAACCGTCATTTCCTGCAAGACCTGCTTTTCCATGGCTTCGCATATAATCCTGAATCCGATCATTTAGAACCGTTGAATGAATTAAAGATTCGTCATTAAAATCTACATCATTCCAATATTGATTTTTGTCAAATCTATTTGGGCTCTGTGCTATTTTAATAATTTTTGCAGCATAGGTTCCCTTATTTTCAATTGCTAACTTCTCTTCGAACAGTTTTAATTTCTGTTCTTCCATCCTAATTTTTGGAAGCTTTTCATTTCTGGCAATCTTCGATCTTCTAATACTTGTGAGTCTTTGATTATGCTTGTTTTTTTCTAAAGAATAGACCTTCCAAATCTCATTTTCCTTTGAGCCGGAAATGGTCATTTGATTTTTGAAAGAAGTACCAGAAAGGTTTGCCTTAATCGCTTTTTCTATGGGTTGAATAATAAAGGCTTTTAAATCATGTTTAAATATTCCCAATTTATATATCCCCACTTCTAGGTTCTGTAAAGACATATCAAATAAGCCATTTTCTATTTGTACACTATCTAGCAGAAATAAATCCTTGCCTTCAGTTTCAAAAATGCGTAAATACTTTCCTTCGAATTGAGGATTTGAAACAGTGCCACTAATTTGGAAAACGGTGTTTTTTTGGACTCCCGTTTCCATAGTGGTTTTGACAATAGTAGCTGCTTCGGTATTTCCGCTTTGACTTGGGTTAGTATGTTGACAGCTAAAAAGAAAAAACAAAAAGAAAATTCCCCACTTAATATCCATCACGTTGAGATTATATTTTATAAAAATCGCAATTATTGCGCATCTGGAGGGTATTCTTTGGAAAAATAATTCTAGACTTCCTTGTTATCAGAGAAAATCAAGCACTATAATATTTGATCGAATAGTTCCACTTAAACCTTCTTTGTCAAAATAAAAAATGGCCAAAGCAATTTTAATCACTTTGGCCATTCGAGAAATCCTTTAATTAGAATTTATCTAATCGTATATCTATAGCTTACACCAAACCTTCTGCCTTCCTCAAAGATGGAAGCAATTCTGTCCTCAGCTTCAAATGACTGATAAACTCTTTGTGTTTTAGCATCCAGAATATTTTGGATACTTAGGCTAAGGCTAGACCTTTTTTCTTTACCGAATGTCTTGGATACTTTAGCATTTAAGCTGTGAAATGGTAATAAAAACACATCGGCAGCTCTACCAATACCCACTATAGAAAGTGTTTTCCCCTGAACATTATAACTGATATTTGCATCTATATTTGAACGAGCATTACTATAGTTCAAATAACCATTGATGAGATAAGGAGCTTGGCCAGCCATTTGTCGGTGATCATCGATAACCTCACCTGTCCTTGCATTGTCATTTCTAATATTAAATTCCGAGGTAAGAACATCATCACTTTCAGAAGGAAGAGCAACACTTCTAATATCTAATCTGGAGTTTACAATAGATATATTAGTTCCCAATGAAAAGGTATTAACCGAATCGGATAGGAACGAAAGATTTTTTCGAACCTCAAATTCGGCACCATAAACAGAACTATTTCCAGAATTAATAGGCTGAACATTGTCTAATGCTTGCTCAAATGCAACTATTTCAATGTGGCCATTAAAAGTTTTATAGAAAGCAGAAACGGATATGATCTCACCTAAATTTGGGAAGGTCTCCCATCTTAAGTCAAAGTTGTTGATGTCAACCTGTGTAAGATCCAAATTACCAATGAATGTAGTTTTTGAAATAGGGTCAAATATTTGAGCATTTGATTTTTCCCTAAATGAAGGTCTTACCAAGGTTTTGTTAAACGAAGCTCTTAAGTTGGTATTTTCCTCTAATTGGTAGACCAAGTTCAAAGAAGGCAGAATAGAAAGCTCATCCAATGTGTTTACATCATTGAGTCTATTGCCACCTTGATCCTGCCCAGTATAGAACATGTCTGTTTTCTCAAGTCTAACACCATAAATGGCCTTGAAAATCTTTGATAGCGGTAATTCGTTCATTACATAAGCCCCAAAAATATTTTGTCTTGCAGTAAAGATATTTGCAGAGTCAATTGGGCTATTCACTAAATAAGTTCCATTTCCATCGTCAACATCCCACAAATTTTCTTCCTGAAAGAACCAATCTGCATCGGGTTGAATTTGAACTTGATTTGGGTTTCGGAATTTGAAATTGTATTGAAGAATTTCATAGTCTCTTTCCTTGTAGGTGTCCGAAGCTCCTATTTTGATTCTACTCTTTTCTCCATTCTTTAATTCAAAAGGATATTCAAGATCTACCTTGAAACTTTCATTCCACTCATTTAGATCTCTGAAAAAACGATCTATTCTTCCTCCCGCACCTGGATTTAATGTAGTGTCAGATCCAACTGCAATTCCAGTAATTCTAAAATCAGGATCATAAACTCTAGATAAGGTAAAAGAGTTCTTCCAATTGATTTCAAATTTTTCTAAACGGTGATTTCCAGATAACAGAACGTTTCTTAATGATCTTTGTGTAAAGGTTAAAACGTCTTCTTGTAAATCTTCACTTGTTTGCTCAAAGTTTCTAGCCAAACGTTGCGAAGCTTCTGAAGTAGCATTTTGTGTTGAAAATAAGCTCAGGGAATAGCTGGATTTTCGGAATTTCATAGAACCACCTATTAAGGCGCTCCATAAAGCATCTTCTCTTCCCAAAGCACCTCTTCTAATTTCACTATTTTCCAGTTGTGTAACATCAGGGTTGGCTGGTTTGATATAAAACCCTAGCTCAAAATTTTCATAAAAATTATAGTTCAAGGTATAGTTCAAAGCAGCATTTAAACCAAAGGTTACCTTCTCTTTCGCAAATTGATTTCCATAACTCAACCCTAGAGATTGGTTCAGAAAGCTGTTTTGTTCAGCAGCAGCCATTGTCGGGTTGAAGCTAGAAGTCAATCTATTCAATAATGGATTCAATAATACTGGATCTGGAATATCTCTTAACGGATTAATTGGCAATTCTCTGGTTCCATCATCAAAACCTAGTAAATCTGTGGATCCTCCTTCATATCCCAGAAAATTGTTTTTCAAATTCATAGAGGGATTATAGGAGGTTCCATATCGGAATGAGAAGGTCTTTTGTTCAGGAAAATCCTTGGTGGATATGTCCACAATTCCTCCAGAAAAATCTCCAGGTAAGTTTGGGGTAAAGGTTTTGTAAACGATGATGTTGTCAATCAAATTGGTAGGAAACAAATCCACTTGAACCGCATTTCTATCTGGATCCAATCCTGGGATGGACATGGAGTTAAAAAGCGTCTTAGTATATCTATCCCCTAGACCTCTTACAAAAACGTGTTTGCCATTTTGAACGGTAACACCAGTAACCCTTTTTAATGCTGCACCAGCATCCGAGTCTCCTGTTTTCCTGAAAGTTTGAGAAGAAATACCGTCTTGCACATTTCCAGATCTCTTCTGTGCGGAGATTAATGCATTTTCTGTATTTCTAATTTGCTTGGCAGTAATCACAACACCCGGGTCTAAGGTTTGAATATCCTCACTCAGTTGAATATCCAGAATAGTAACTTCACCTTCTTTTATATTGACTTCAGTAACCGTTTTGGTGGTATAGGATATGTAAGAAAACACAATAGTGTGAACTCCAGGGTCAAGTTGAATAGAGTAGGAGCCATATAAATCGGTAGACGCACCAATGCTTGTCCCTTGTTTGACTGCATTTACACCAATAAGTGTTTCTCCATTACTTGCATCAGTAACCACACCTCTCAAAGTACCTTTCTGGGCAATAAGCCCTGAAAAACAAAAGCAAAACAGCGATAAAAGGACTAATAATTTTTTCATTTTTTTAATGAGTATTTAAAAAATCAAAAGCCTTTCCCTTTAAGGATTTGGGAAAAGCTTTAATTTTATATATGATTGTTTAATCAATTAATATTTTCCATTAACAGAGGCCCAAGACCAACCGTCAAACTCACTAAGATCAGCTCCAATTGTTGGAGAACTTGCTTCAGTTGCATGACCAGCCGCATCAAATATGGCAGATGAAGTACTTTGGTAGGATGATGGAACATCACATAAAACAGTTGGGTCAACAGACTCATCTTCAGATTTAGTATAAACGCTCATCATGATCTCTCCAGCAGTATTTCCAAATTCACATCCAACCAATGCTAAATCATTAGAACCATTAGTGAAATGATCGTATGCATCAGATTTTGGTGTAGCACAATCATCTGTAAAAGAACATCTTAATTGCAACCATTTATTTTGGGAATAACCCCAGAAAGTGGTGTTTTCAATTAATCCTTGAGCTTTTGATTTAAGATCCGCTGCAGAACCCGTTCCGTCAATAGTTTGAATAGTTCCATTTCTTAATGTGAATAAACCATCTGTTAAGGTTCCTTCTGGACCATCAATTTCCAAAGCTTCATCTGTGTCAATTCCATGAAGAACGAAGAAATTGTCAATTGTTCCAGAATAGTTTTGATCCAGGTCGATTCCATCATCGCCTTGAAATGCAACTATAGCATTTTCAATATTGACAGTTCCTCCAAAACACTCAATTCCATCATCAAGGTTAGCTACTACTTCCACGTGATCAATAACTGTTCCTGATCCAACTCCACCAAGCGTTAAACCGTTAATTTCATTTCCTTCTCCAATAAGAGAACCACCATGTCTGATTGAGATATACTGCATAATTCCAGAATTATCGGCTGGATTACTATTGGAACCACCATATCTTCCATACTCTTCATCAGCTGGAATACCTTCTATTTGTGCTTCATTATCTCCTTCTTCAGCAGATATAGGGGCAAATCCTAATACAATTAAACCTCCCCATTTTGCATTATCAATTTCAGTGAGATTCGTTCCCGTTAATTGACCAACTTGTATATTATCTAAAACCGATGTAAATATGATAGGATTGGAAGCTGTTCCAGCTGCATTCAATTTAGCTCCTCTTGCAACAATAAGTGCTGAAGCTAAAGATCCTGTACCTTCTCTTCCTTTAATGATTGTCCCTGGAGCAATAGTTAAAGTAGCCCCATCATCCACCACGACTTTTCCTGCCAACTCATAAATGTTATCCGCAGTCCAGGTAGTGTTTTCTGTAATAAATCCCGAAACAACCAAATTTGTGTTCGGAGTTTCATCAAATACGCAGCAGCAATTCTCCTCGGCTTCTGGATCATAATTTACAGCATCAGGATCTGTACATCCAGACTCTTTTCCACAAGATGAAATCATCATCGCGAAACCAATTCCGCAAACCAACGCCAAGTTCTTAAAATTCTTCATTTTTTGATTAATTTTTAATAGTCTAATTTTCCAATATTTTTGCTAGAGCCTTTAATTATCGGGCTTTGCGATGCAAATAAATTAATTTGCCTTTAACCAAAGATTAGCTGCATGTTATAAGTGGATTAAATTGATATTAATAGAATGTTAACATCATTACAATTTGTTTAAAAAAGAGTAATTTTATTTAAGCTATCATAATAATCACCTAATTTTACGGCTACGATAGTTTAATACATTC
The DNA here is from genome assembly GCA_964609215.1 of uncultured Flavobacteriales bacterium. Classification (GTDB taxonomy): domain Bacteria; phylum Bacteroidota; class Bacteroidia; order Flavobacteriales_D; family JABDKJ01; genus JABDKJ01. The sequence continues at coordinate 231,992 of CAZSQZ010000002.1, read as the reverse complement.
GACCTTGGAAATTAATAATGACATAATGAAGGCATCAAAGATTCTTTTGGTCGATGACGAGCAAGATATACTAGAGTTTTTAGAGTATAACCTAAACAAAGAAGGATATAAAATCCAAACTGCTATTAACGGTAGAGAGGGAATAAAGAAGGCCTTGGAGTTTAAGCCAGACTTGGTTTTATTAGATGTGATGATGCCGGAAATGGATGGAGTAGAGGTTTGCAGAGAAATAAGAGCGATCAAGGAATTGAGAAATATTCTTATTGCTTTTCTTACTGCAAGAGGAGAAGATTATTCACAAATAGCTGGATTTGATGCCGGTGCCGATGATTATATTTCCAAACCTATAAAACCCAGAGTTTTAGCCAGCAGAATATCTGCTTTGCTCAGAAGAAAAGGGGAGACAACACAGGAGCTTTCGGAAGCTGGAGGTATTTCTATAGATAGAGAAAGATATTTGGCAATTATTGGAGAAGAAGAAGTGGTACTTCCGCGAAAGGAGTTTGAATTATTGAATCTTTTGATCTCAAAACCAGGAAAAGTATTTACACGAGAAAAGATTCTTTCCGATGTTTGGGGAACTTCGGTTGTAGTTGGAGATCGTACCATAGATGTGCATATACGAAAACTAAGAGAGAAAATAGGTGATGAGAAAATAGCCACGGTTAAAGGAGTAGGCTATAAATTTGTAAGCTAATGAAATTAAATAGTCCGAGAGGCATTGCCTTATTTCTTGCTTTTTTGCTTGCGCTGATCGGTATCGTTGTTTCATTACTATTGACTCATATTCTTGAAAATACTAGCTGGTATAGCTATGTGATTTCCTATATACTGGCATTTGCACTATCCTTCATCATTATTTTTTCAGTTTTCAAAAAATTCATTAGCAGACGTATCAACATTTTGTATCGAACCATACACAACTTGAAAATATCAAGCCCTAACAAAATTGATATGAATATGGGCGAAGATATATTCAATAAAGTAGATGCAGATGTCAGAGGCTGGGCAGAAGATAAGATTGGAGAAATCCGTCAACTTAAGGAGCAGGATAATTTTCGAAGAGATTTTATTGGAAATTTAGCACACGAGTTAAAAACACCACTTTTTAATATTCAGGGCTATGTACTTTCTTTACATGAAGGTGCAGCAGAAGATCCAAATGTGCGAAGCAAGTTCATCACCAGTGCGGCAAAGAACGTTGAACGAATGACCAGAATAGTTGAAGATTTGGATACCATTTCTCACTTTGAATCGGATAGATTGGACCTTGACATTATAAAGACGGATATCGTAAGAATTGTTCGTTCTGTTATTGACGAATTGGAAGATCTCGCCCTAAAGAAAAATCTCAAACTGACATTCAATAAAAAATACGATGCCGAAATATTCGTGATGATCGATGAGTTTAGAATAAGTCAGGTTCTCGCAAATTTAATTAAGAACTCCATTGCTTATGGTAGGGAAGGCGGAAGTACAGTCGTTCGTTTTCACGATATGAATGAACGTATTCTAGTTGAGGTAGCTGATGATGGTCCGGGCATAGCCGAAAAACACTTGCCAAGATTGTTTGAGCGATTTTACAGGGTAGATGCCAGTAGAAGCAGACACGAGGGTGGAACAGGCTTAGGTTTAGCCATTGTAAAACATATCGTAGAGGCACACAAACAAAGCATTAATGTTAGAAGCACTGTTGGTGTGGGCTCCACATTTTCGTTCACACTTGCAAAGGCTTAAAATCCCTTTCCTTTCTATAGGAATTTACATTTTTAGAATACCTTTGTCGCCACATTTTTTAGCTTATGAAAGTCTCCTTAAATTGGATTAAAGATTTTATTGATACGGACCTCAGTCCCGAGGAAATTTCGGATATATTGACTTTTTCTGGTCTGGAAGTAGAAGGTCTTGAAAAATGTGAAAGTATTAAAGGCGGATTAAATGGTTTGGTAGTAGGTAAAGTGTTGGAAGTAGAAAAACATCCCAATGCCGATAAATTGAACCTTACCAAAGTAGATGTTGGAACCGATACCAATTTGTCAATTGTTTGTGGTGCTCCCAATGTTGCTGCCGGACAAACCGTGATTGTTGCCCCTGTTGGAACTACAGTCCACCCAACCAATGGCGAGCCCTTTAAAATCAATAAAGCCAAAATTAGAGGAGAACTTTCTGAGGGAATGATTTGCGGTGAAGATGAAATTGGTTTGGGAACCAGTCATGATGGTATTTTGGTTTTAGATGATAAACACAGCGCAGGAAAATTAGTAAGAGAACTCTATGACATTTCGGAAGATTATACCATTGAAATTGGTTTGACACCTAACCGAGCGGATGGTTTTTCACACTATGGTGTAGCAAGGGATTTGGCAGCGGTTTTAAACTTGAAAGAAGATAAACACGTTAAGCCTTACAATATTCCAGAATTAAATTCTACTGGAGCTTCTACCTTAAAAATTACTGTTGATGATTTTGAGAAATGCCCAAGGTATACGGGAGTTGAGATAAAAAACCTTAAAGTAGCTCCTTCTCCAGATTGGCTACAAGATAGATTAAAGGCCATTGGTCTGAGCCCAATGAATAATGTAGTGGACATTACCAATTATATTAATCATGAAATTGGGCAGCCTATGCATGCTTTTGATGCAGATAAAATTGCCGGAAAGGAAATCATTGTAAGAAGAGCGAAATCAGGAGAAAAATTTACAACGCTGGATGAGAAGGAGAGAGAATTAGATGAGCAAGATTTAATGATTTGTGATGCTAATGAAGGCATGTGTATTGGAGGTGTATTTGGTGGGATTAAATCTGGTGTTTCAGAATCTACTACACATATCTTTTTAGAGGCTGCTTACTTTAATCCTGTTTCTATTCGGAAAAGTGCAAAGAGACATCAACTAAATACCGATGCTTCATTTAGGTTTGAAAGAGGAGTAGACCCTGAGAATAGCGTTAAAGCTTTAAAGAGAGCAGCTGCTATGATGGTGGAGATTGCAGGAGGAGAGGTAATAGGAGAGATTGTAGATATTTATCCAGAACCATTAAAGGGTTTTGAGGTAGATTATCCTTTTGAATATGCGAAGAAATTAATTGGAAAAGATATTCCGAAAGACACGGTAAAGAAGATTTTAAAATCCTTGGATATCGAAATCAAGGCGGAAAGTGAACAGCAATTTAAACTATACGTTCCACCATATAGAGTGGATGTTCAAAGGCCAGCGGATGTGGTTGAAGAAGTCCTTAGAATTTACGGTTACAACAATATTGAGTTGCCTCAGCAAATGAAAATAGCCTTGGTACATTCCGATGATTTGGATACTGATAAATATAAAAATGCAGTTGCAGATTTTTTGGTTGCTCGTGGCATGTCTGAGATCATGTCCAATTCCTTAACAAAATCTGCGTATACCGAAAAAATTCAGAATGAAGCGGTTGTTCCCATTTTAAATCCACTTTCCAATGAGCTAGATATTATGAGACAATCTTTGCTTTTCAATGGTTTGGAAGCTATTGTCCATAATCAAAATAGGCAAAGAGAAAATTTGGCCTTTTTTGAATTTGGTAAAACCTACATGAAGGCAGAAAAGGGATATGATGAAAGTAAGCAATTAGCTCTTTTCTTAACTGGATTAAACAAACCAGAGTCGTGGCTTAATAGTGGTGATTCGGCAACAGAATCTAATGTGAGCGATATTTGTTCTGCACTTTTTAAACGCTTAGGAGTATATAAGAAATTCAAACTAGAAGCAGTCAATCATCCTTTGTTGGATAATGCGACAAAAGTAAAACTCAGCAAAAAAGACGCAGCAACCGTTGGTGTTGTGAATACAAAAACACAAAAACACTTTGGTATCTCCAGAGCGGTTCATGTTGCGGTCTTGAATTGGGATGTCATGCTTTCCTTAATCGATCAGAAAGCAGCAGTATTTGGGAATATCCCAAAATTCCCAGAAGTAAGGAGAGACTTTTCATTGCTATTGGATAAATCAGTCCCTTTCAGTTCTATTCAGAAAATAGCCCAGCAAAAGGGAGGGCATTATTTGCAAGATATTGACCTTTTTGATGTTTACGAAGGAAAGAATTTACCAGAGGGTAAAAAGTCCTATGCTGTGAAATTCATCTGGCAAGACAAAAAGCAAACCCTGAAAGATGAAATAGTGGATGGTCTAATGAACGATATTAGAGCCTCGCTTGAGAAAGATTTAGGTGCTTCCTTAAGATAATGCTTTACCGCATTGCATATGCTGTTATAAAGGCTTATTCTACCCTTTGCATTTATTTGTTTTTTGACCGAATTGAAGTGTTGGGAAAAGAACATATTCCTAAAGGGCCAGTTATTTTTGCACCTAATCATCAAAATGCATTTCTGGATGGAATCATCACTTCTTGTCTTGGACATAAAAATGTATCCTTTTTGGCCAGAGCAGATGTGTTTAAGGTCAAGAGTCTAAAACCTTTATTGCGATTCTTTAAGGTTATTCCAGTTTATAGGCTTCGGGATGGAGCATCGGAAATGGGAAAAAACTACGAGACCTTTAGCAATGTCCAAAATCACCTGAACAATGGAAATTCAATTCTAATTTTCCCAGAAGGTAATCAACAGTTTGTACGTTTTTTAAGGCCACTTAAAAAGGGAATATTTCGCATTTTACAACAGTGTGAAAACAATGCGGAAATACCTGTTATTGTTCCAGTGGGTTTAAATTTTGAGAGGCATACAAAGACGGGCTATAATCTAGTTGTACGCTATTCAAAACCTCTTAAAGTTTCTTATCCATTATCCAAAGGTTTCGTTGTAGAGAAACAACAGCTTTATGATGCCATGTATCCGTTGATGCAGCAAATAGAAAATACGGGTGCGCAAAGCTTATCCGAAAGTGCATGGTTTTTAGGAAAGCAATTCAATTCGGAAAGAATAGATGCTGAAAAAGCATTAGTAGATATTGCTGAATCGAAAGATTCAAAAATTAAGGAATGGAAAGAGTTGGCCCAACAATTTTCTTTATTGCCCTGGCATGAGAAAATGACGTTTTTTTCATGGCTTAAGTTTCTTTGTATAGGCGTGTGTTACTTACCTATTCTGCCATTCCGTTTTATGATTAAGAAAATCATGAAAAACATCACCACATTGAAGGGGTTTCGACTTTCCATGGCTTTTGGGTTCTGTCTCTTTCTCGCTCCTCTTTACTTGGCTATTCTATTTTTTATTTTCATTCAATTTTTTCCTGCTCCCTATTTCCTGATACTGATTTTAGCTTTCCTGATTTTTACGAAGAACAAAAGAATTCTGGATCAATTTTCATTCAATTTGAAAATGAATAGAGTAAGCTCAAAATTTCCAGATGAAGCGCAAAGAATGAATGCATTGGTGCTTGATTTAAAGCAAAGTTTGGAAACATTTTAGAGACATTCTTGTTCCAATATTACAATTTAACAGAACAAATATTTCGTTTCTTTGCAGCCATTCTAATGACAGAAATCAGTCCAAAAATATTTACGCTTCCCAACGGTATTCGAGTTATTTATCAGGAGAGGAATCAATCCTTGGTTTCGCATTGCTGCTTAATGATTAATGCAGGTTCTAGAGATGAAAGGAAAAATGAACAAGGTCTGGCTCATTTAATAGAGCACGCACTTTTTAAAGGAACGAAGAAGAGAAAAGCTTTTCATATTCTATCGCGTTTAGATTCTGTTGGTGGAGAGCTTAATGCCAGTACCACAAAAGAAGATACTTCCATTTACGCTTCATTTTTGAATGAATATTTTTCCAGAGCAATAGAACTCATTGCAGATATTTCTTTCAATTCCACATTTCCGGAGAAAGAAGTGGAAAAGGAAAAACAGGTGATTATAGATGAGATCAATTCCTATTTGGATAACCCATCTGAATCCATATTTGATGATTTTGAGGAACTCGTTTTCGAAGGGCATGGAATAGGAAGAAACATAATGGGAACTGAGAAATCTGTTTCTAGAATGGGCCCAAAACAAATTCAAAACTTTGTGAGCAGGCTTTACTCTGGAGACCAAATGGTTTTTTCATTTGTGGGGAATGTTCCTTATTCAAAATTCAAGAAAGAGGTTGAGAAATATCTGAGTGCATTTAAGGCAAAAAAAGGAAAGGAAACCAGAATAGCTTTCGAAAATTACAAAGCGCAAAATAAGGTGGTGAAAATGGACCTACACCAAGCTCATTTGATGATGGGAAATGTAGCCTACGATGCGAATCATAGAAAAAGACATGAGCTTATTTTTCTAAATAATTATCTGGGTGGTCCAGCAATGAATTCCGTGCTTAGTTTGAAAATTCGAGAAAAGTATGGCATTGCCTACTATATAGAATCAGGGTATACTTCTTATTCCGATACAGGCATTTTCAATATTTATATTGGTACAGATCAAGGTAAGATAAAGAGAGCGCAGCAATTGGTCTTAAAAGAGCTGAAACTATTGAGAAATAAGAAACTAAGCACTACACAATTGAATGGGGCTAAACGTCAGTTAATTGGTCAGTTTGCGTTGGGACAGGATAGTGGATTAAATGTTTGCTTAGCTATTGGAAAGAGCCTATTGTTCTATGATAAAGTTAGTAAGGCAAGGGAAATTATAGATAGAATTGAAAGTATTAGGGCATCTGATTTATTGGACACTGCTAACGAGATATTTGATGAAAAAAACCTAAGCTCACTTACTTTTGTTTAAATGAATTTTACTCCAAAACATATTGAAGCATACGCGGAAGAACACAGTTCTAGTCAATCTGAATTATTACATCAGTTATACAGGGAAACGCACCTGAAGCATCTCATTCCCGCAATGATTTCAGGCCCTATTCAAGGTCGTTTGCTTAGCATGATTTCTCATATGCTTAGGCCAAAACGGATTCTGGAGATTGGGACGTATACAGGTTATTCTACTTTATGCCTTGCCGAGGGAATGGCCAAAGATGGCGAAATTCATACCATAGACATTAATGAAGAATTGATACCCACTCAACAAAAGTTTTGGAAGCAATCACTTTATACTGAACAGATATTTTCTCATTTGGGAAATGCCTTGGAAATAATACCAGACTTAAAAGAAAGTTGGGACTTGGTTTTTATTGATGCGGACAAAAATAATTATGTCAATTACTATGAAATGTTGCTTCCACAAATGAGAAGCGATAGCTACATTATTGTCGATAATGTTTTGTGGTATGGCAAAGTTGCTGAGAACATATCCTCAGAAGATATGGATACATTAAGCATTGATAAATTGAATAAGTTAGTTAAGAAAGATGAAAGGGTAGAACAAGTGCTTTTGCCAGTGCGGGATGGAATAACAATGATACGTGTAAAATGATTGATTTAAGAAGCGATACAGTTACTCAACCTACTGCTGCAATGAAAGAATTCATGATGCAAGCAAAGTTAGGAGATGATGTGTTTTCCGAAGATCCTAGTATAAATGCGTTGGAAGAAAAAGCAGCTACAATGTTTGGGAAAGAGGCAGCTCTTTATTGCTCTTCCGGTACTATGACCAATCAGATTGCCATCAAGGTGCACACCCAACCTGGTGATGAAGTTATTTGTCACAGGCTCTCACATATTTACAATTATGAGGGTGGGGGAATAGCTTTTAATAGTGGAGCTTCTGTTCGTTTGATTGAAGGAAATAGAGGAAATATTGGTGTAAATGATGTGCTTGCCAATATCAATGCTTATGATGTGCATCATCCCATAAGCTCATTGTTAGCGGTAGAAGATACATGCAACAAAGCAGGTGGATCAATTCTTGATTTTGATAACATTAAAGCACTTAGAAATCTTACCCATGAAAAGGGAATAGCCTTTCATTTAGATGGTGCACGTTTATTTAATCGCTTGGTGGCAAGTCCTGTCGATTATGTAGAATATGGAAATCAGTTTGATTCCATGTCGCTTTGTTTAAGTAAAGGTTTGGGAGCCCCTGTTGGTTCTGTTTTAGTCGGGAGCAAGGAATTTATTGAAAAGGCAAGAAGAGTAAGAAAAGTTTTTGGTGGTGGAATGCGACAAGCGGGAATCATCGCTGCTGGTGGATTGTTTGCTTTGGAAAATCACATTGATAGATTGGCAGATGATCATCTAAAAGCAAAAAGAATTGCAGAGGTGTTGGAAACGCATTCCTTAGTTGAAAGTGTAAATCCAGTAGATACCAATATTATTTTCTTCCATTTAAAAGAAGATATCCATCCTACTGATTTTGTACAAAAACTGGAAGAAAAAGGAGTGCTCTGTTTTAGCTTGGGTAGGCAGTCTATACGTTTTGTTTTACATCTGGATGTGTCTAATGAACAGGTTGATCAATTGATGGATATTTTAAGGGACTTAGATAATCAGTAGTTTCCTTCAATTCCTTTTGCCGTAAACATTGTCACCACATTAACGCATTGCACATTCATCCAAAAACCAACCAAGGCATGTTTACTTTTTGATTTTCATGCGCATTTTAAGGTTGATTTATTCTTAATTTCAAATCCATGAGCGATGAAAATTTAACGCTAGAGGAACAAGTAAAAAAAGACCAAGAAACCATTATGAAAGCGGGGCTTTATTTTGGTGAGGAATTGCTTTACGACTATGGCGAGTTCTATCCTTATGGATTTGCGCTTAAGAAAGATGGAGGCATTCATTCCATGGGGACCTATGATGGAGATGAAAACCCCAGTTCTGAAGCGGTTATTCAACAGCTAAAAGATATTTTTATTCAATCCGCCAAGGATGAAAGTATTGTTCTTTTTGCCGTTTTCTACGATGTTGAAATAACAGAAGAAGAAAGCGCTGACGAGACTTCAGCAATAGCTGCCTTTACCGAACACCGCGAAGGAAAAGTTTCACAGACGCTTTATCATCCCTATAAATTGGAAGATAACAAGGTAGCCTTTAACGAAGAAGAAAATTTTGTGATGGACGGAGAGCGGGAGATTTTTGTGGAAGCCGCAGAGTAAGACAAAAGGGAAATTTATTAAAGAGTAAATGCAATATATTTTAGGATAAGACAATGGGCATTGCATTTAGAACTTAACATGTAAAATTAATTCCCAAAAACATCCACCTCTTCTAACCATTCTATCACCACTTTTCTATCATCGGGATTGTTGTTTTCAGAGCCTGCATCTCCCAGGTAGTTCACCACCATTCGGTTCTTGGAAATTCCCATTTTGTTTAAATGAAATTTAACGGCATCTGCTCTTTTTTGTGAGAGTAGGATATTTTGTTCTTTATTGCCCGAACGATCAGCATAACCCGTTATAATCAATTTATAAGTCGGATTTCTTAGCATATCTGCAAAGACCGAGTTCAATACCACCTTATTTAAGCCGGATAAGAATACGGAGCCATAGGAAAATTTAATTTCAACATTTCCCTTATTGGGAATGGGACGCGTATTTGCAAAGTTCAAATCGGGATTGCCCTCTTTTTGCAAGGCGACAATTGCATCTTTTAAAGCTAAATATTTAGCGTTCAAATCTTGGTAAATGGCTTTGTCTCTTTCCTCTCCCTCTCTTCTCATTTCTTCCAGACTTACACGCATTAAGGACATTTCCTCACTAATTTTTTCAATCAGTTGATTATTACTTGCCATTAAGGCAAGCATCTTTTGCATGACCTCATCATTTACCTGTAAATTCGCATTATTCCCTGGATTTGAGCTAGTTTCTATGTCTAAAATCACGAAGGGAATATCGGAAATAGGCATTGCTCTTAACTCTTCATTTATAGGAATTAGAGGGGCATTTGGGTTGAATTCCGAATCACTGGTATCCGGATCGGAAGTTATAAATTCATCTTCAAGAGGTTGGCCAAACTCTTCTAAATAACGACTGGAATATATTTCAATTTCACTTTTAACCAAGGACTTTATTTCTTTTATCTTGGAACGTACATAATCCTTCCCGACTTCTCCAGCATCAACCATCACATTACCAGTTTTATTGCTATTCCAATTTACCTTAGCCAAGGTTTCAATTTTGTCTAGGACATTTTCTGAAAAGCCATCAAAATCTTTAAGCACATAATCCTGATAAGGATTTAAAGTATCCAATACAATTTGGTTCATATCCTTAACCATCTTTTTTGGTGCCTTGATATATTTTATAGAAGTCTGCTCAAATTGATATGAATTATCCAAATAATCATCCAGTTGATTGATTATGATTTCAAGTACTTCATCTTTGGTAATAGCGGAATGGGTCGGAACTTTCGCAGAAATGCCAATGAAAAATAAGATAAACACTATAAAAAAAGCCCCTTTCAATTTCCTGAGATAATTGATATTAAAATTAGCAAAAGCACATTGTCCAAAAGACAAGATTTACCCTTGCTGTTCACAAACTTATTAACCTAGTGTTTAGTCGAGAAAATGTCTTTTAACCTATGAAAAGAACCGAAAAAGACATATTCTGAATAAAGGAACGATAAATCGCTAAATTTCTCAAGTCTTATTTTACTTTTGTTCGCCTTGATTATTAAAAGTTTAGGACATAGTATCTACTTTGGAAAAGATGCCAAAAAGTATCTCATGGATGCTCTTTTTCTTCCCAAGAACCGAAATCGTCAAAAGTATATTTTGGCAGATGAGAATACCGCACGGCTTTGTTGGCCTGTTTTGGCAAGTATGATACCGAAATTTGATTCAATTAAAGTAATTGAAGTTAAAAGCGGAGAAGAGAATAAGAATATTGAAGTCACTTCAAATGTATGGCGAGTGCTCACAGATTTGGAAGCTATGCGTGATAGCATCCTAATCAACCTGGGTGGTGGGGTGATCACAGATATGGGAGGATTTATAGCAAGTACCTATAAAAGAGGAATTGACTTTATCAATGTCCCAACTACCTTGCTTTCTCAAGTAGATGCAAGCTTTGGTGGAAAGACTGGAATAGATTTGAATCTGTATAAAAATCAAGTTGGAACTTTTTCCTGGCCTACTGGAGTTTATATTTTTCCAGAATTTCTCAATACCCTTTCCAGAAGACAAATCCTTTCCGGTTATGCTGAGATGATTAAGCATGCTCTAATTAGTGATGAAAAGTATTGGGAGAAAATCAAGGGTTACAAACTGGATAGGTTAGAGGATTTGGTTGCTTTAATTCCTGCATCAATACGATTAAAGAACAAAATTATTGTTGATGATCCTGCGGAAAGCAATATTCGGAAGACACTTAATTTTGGTCATACCATTGGTCATGCTCTGGAGACTTATTCCTTAGAAGGAAGAGAAGGAAGTCTTTTGCATGGAGAGGCAGTAGCTTTAGGGATGATAGCCGAAGCCTATATTTCATATAAGAAGCGCTTTATTAAGAAGGATATTTTAATGGATATTGCAGATTGTATACGACCTCTCTACAAAATCCCAAAATTTGATAATGTTGAATACCATAGACTTATTCAAATTATGAAGAATGATAAGAAATTGAGAGGAAAAGGAATGAGAATGACCTTATTGAAAGGAATAGGTCAAGCAAGAATAGATGTTCCAGTATCTAGCGATCAAATTACTTCAGCTTTGGATTTTGTATTTCAGGATTCATTGAAAAAGAGTTGAGAAGTATGCATTAAAACCCAGTTCCATTTAGCAGACTAGAGATACCTTATTCAAATCTCAAATCCCTGTGCCGAGCAAAAGCCGAGGCATCAAATTTAGAACCATTCAATTGTTTAATGCCAGCCAAATGTTGGGAGTTAATAGGTTTATTGGTTAATAAGTGAGTGTCCATTTGCTCGTATTTATTTCACTTTCACTGGTGTGAAAATTTTGAATCTCAAATCCTTGTGCCGAGCGAAAGCCGAGGCATCAAAACCTCACCCTAAACATCAATCTAAAGTCCGTTCTCGTATTACCTTCAATTTCATTCAGCCCGCTTAATACGGTACTTTGGTTTCTAAAGTCGAATTGTGAAATTCTGGCCCAAATCTCCATTTTATTTCTGAATTTATAACGAAGCATTCCATACCAACGCGTACCCGTTCCAAAATATGCGGGAATAGAAAAGGTATAAATAAGATCACTTTCATACGCAAAAATCCGAGCATCAAAAGAAGGGGTGTCAAACAAAGCATACCTCAATTTAACTGTCCAAGGAGATTGTAAGGGTTGATATATTAAATCCTGATAAACGAGAAAACCGTTTTCTTTTTCTCTGAACTCTTCATCTCTGTGAATCCATTCTATTCTATTCTTCAACCTGACGGATGGAGAAATTTTGTAATCTATATTCCATCTAACATTGGTCCTTAGCACATTACTAGGATAATCAATTACAGCTTCAGGATCATTTACATTTTCAGCTCTACTTCGAACCCTATATCTAAAATATGTTTTCAATCCTCTGGAAGGTCGCCATTGCAATTGCAAGAAAGAATCAAAACCTGTTGAAGGAGCATCAGTTAAAAATCTCAACCACGGAAATTCAAATCTATCGTAGTATGCACTTAGGTTCCATTCTCTATTAGGGTGATAATCTATTCCCAGTAATAAGCCCTTTTCATTAATTGCTCTGGAACCTTCAATAACCGGGTTCGATAAAATAGAGTGAAAGTCTCTTGGCATATTTCGGTAAAGTGCAGAAACGGAAAGTTTCGGATCTAAAACGGCAAGCATTCCATTGATGCTTCCAATCGCTCCGTTTTCACTTCTTGCCGTTTCTCCAAAGAAGTTGAAATTTTGAAATGTCCAATCGTAGTTTAACCCAATAATGGAATTTTCATTTGAGTTAAAATCAAATTGATTATGTACTTGAAGATTTCGCTGAAAATCACCTTCGTAAATTGTTCTTAAAGCAGACAAACCGAGCTTCAATTTTCTGATTTCATAAGTTATATTAGCTCCTAGATGTGTTTCGCGAATAGCATCTTTATCCTGCAATTCATTGGGTGTTCTATGAAAACCACTGCTTTGGATAGAGCTAAAAACCAGTTCAGGTTCAAGGCCAATAGGGAGTGTGTCTGCTAAAACCAAATTTGCATCTATCCTTTTTGGGGCAGCAAAAACAGTCCATTCAAAATCTGAAAGTTCACCACCCACCGAAATACCTCTCAAAAATCTATTTTCATCCGCAGAAGCATAAGGGCTAATTCCTCTAGGATTTCTTTTGAGTGAAGTTAAATCACTTGATTTGCCGAATGCAAGCCCTGACCAAATGGTCAATCCTTGGCCAAATTGAGCTTGAAAATCACCTAAGGCAATCTTGTTTATTTTTCCAGAAGATTTCCAATAAAGGTGACCAGAATAGAAATCGAAACCGCTCTGTGTTTCATTGAAAAAGTGTTCACCAGCATCTTTTTCTCCGGTTAAACCAAAGCTTAGATTATTCTTATATCTGAATCGATAGCGGGAATAAATGCGATAGGGGTTTCCAAAATATCTACTATTTAAATTCCCTTCTTCTCCCTCTTCGAAAGGAAGAAAACCTCTTTGTTGTTCCAATATTCTAGAAGTCAAAATGAAGAACTCGTGATTTCCATTTTTTAGAATTGCTCGTGGAGTGATGCTCGATTGATCTAGGTTTCGAGAAACTTTAATGAAGGGTTTTAAAATTTCATAACTGTATCGATCAAAACCTTGAACGACTTGAAGTTCATATACATTTAAAAGAGGGCCAAAGCGATCAATATGCGTTTGTAATGCCGAAATTTGTCCCTCTGTAAAAAGTCCTAGTTCTTTGAAATCATCTGAACTTGCTTTGTTTAGATCTAATGGGTGGTCGAAATAGAAATTGAGTATATCCGTTAAGTGACTATAATCCAACTCATCTTCTTCGTTTTCCTCTGCAATTAATTCTATCCGTTGTTCCAGGATTCGATTTTTTTCCTCTTCACTAACTTTTTGTGCGTAGAAAAAAGAAGAATAAAATAGGAGAAAAAGAAGAGTAAGAAATCTATTAAAAGAGAACATTATTCTCCTTGGGATTGGAGTTGATATGAAATTGAGAATTGTGGTGTATAACCCAATATGGGTTGATAATTGGTCGCGAAATCAATTTTAAATTGTTTGTAGACATATCCAAAACCAATACTTGTGTAGGTTGGATTAGTTGAAATTCCTCCTCTCACGAATAAATTTTCAATGATGTGGTATTGAACCCCTGCCTTAAAAAAAGCAGAGCGATCTACATCTTTTTCAGATTCCGCTAAAATCAAAACCTTATCAGAAACTTGATATTGCCCCCCAATCCTAAAAACAGTTGGAATACTCTCCCGATTACTTTCTATGAGTTCGGTTTGGGTTAAATTAAATATATGAATGCCCAATCGTAAATCATCAGTTATTTGGCTTTGAAATCCGATTTCCGCGGTTAAATTATTGGAATTGCCATATTCAGTGCCTCTTTGACGAATGGTCATATAGTTGAGCTGAATACCCAGACTTGTTTTATCTGAAAGTTTTCTCGAATAAGCTAATCCATATTTTCCTTCATTGTAAAGACTATATCCAAAGCTCAAAGCCGATATTCCGATAGTCCCGGATTCCGTTGGAATCGCAAATCCCACAAAATTTCTGCTGAGTTCTTTTAACAGGAAACGGTTCTCATAAGAGACGCCTATAAAAGGTTGATCAAGAAAAGCTAGCCCAGCCTGATTATTAAAAATAGACCAACCATCACTTAAAGCAACAGAAGCATGCCCTAACCCACCAGATTTTGCACCAAGAGGGTCATTTTGTTGCCCAAAAGAATTTAGACATAACAAGAAGCAGGATATGTATAAAGCAATTTTCACTATGCCTTTTTTCTCGCATTCTCTACTTCATCAATAGAGTTGAAGACTTTGTCTTTTAATGATTGTTTGAAGTTAATCAATTTATCCATTACCATGGCATTTGATGTTCCCACAATTTGAGCGGCTAAGATTCCAGCATTTTTCGCCCCATCAAGCGCTACAGTAGCTACTGGAACACCAGATGGCATTTGCAAAATACTCAGAACAGAATCCCAACCATCAATGGAGTTTCTACTTTTAATTGGAACACCAATAACAGGCAAAGCTGTAAAAGAAGCGGTCATTCCAGGTAAATGTGCTGCACCACCAGCACCTGCAATGATAACTTTGAGACCGCGCTCACCTGCAGTTTTCGCATAGTCCATCATTCTGTTTGGAGTTCTATGGGCGGAAACAACAGTCATTTCAAAGTCTACTCCTAATTCGTCCAGAACATCAGCAGCTTGCTGCATAACATTCAGATCAGATTTTGAACCCATTATAATTCCTACTTCTGCCATTTTTAATCTTTCTCAAAAATAAAGGAATATTTTAATTCTTAGAATTTACTGGCTCAAACAAAGAATATCCTCATTCACCTGATTTGCTTTTTCAATAGCTCCTGAAATAGAATCATTCAAGACAGTTACATGCCCCATTTTTCGGAAAGGTTTGGTTTTCTTTTTTCCGTAGAGGTGAATAAAGATTTCGCTGTCATTTTCGAATTTTTCAATTCCTTCATATTTAGCATCTCCAATGTGACCTTTGGAGCCTAAAAGATTTACCATTACGGAGGGTTTTATAATGGCAGTATCACCCAGTTCCAGTCCAAGAATAGCTCTTAAATGTTGTTCGTATTGTGAGGTGATATTTCCTTCTATGCTCTGATGTCCACTATTATGGGGTCTTGGAGCAACTTCATTTACCAAAATTATTCCCTTTTTAGTCACAAACATTTCAACTGCCATAATTCCAACCAAATCATAAGCATCTGCTGTGTTTTTAGCGATATGTTGTGCTTTTTCTTCAATTTCGGTTGAGACGTTTGCGGGAGAAAAAAGAAACTCGACCAAATTTGCTTCTTTGTTAAACTCCATTCCCACAGTAGGAAATGTTCTTATTTCTCCTTTGGCATTCCTGCTTACTATTACGGATATCTCTTGCTCAAAAGGAATGTGTTTTTCCAAAATTGAAGGAGAAGTGAATAAGTTATCAAAATCAGCTTCCGAATGGATAATCTGAACTCCTTTTCCATCATAGCCACCTGTTCTTAATTTTTGAACACTCGGAAATTCAGAAATTGCAGCCTTAAACTCTTCAATATCCTTGCAAATGATAAATGGCGAAGTAGGAATTTCATTTTTGCGATAAAACTCTTTTTGCAATCCTTTGTCCTTGACAATCTCTATAAGCTCAGGACTTGGAAATACGGATTTTCCATTTCGGGAAATTTCCTTTAAAGCTTCCGTATTCACATTCTCAATCTCAATGGTTAGAATGTCCTTTCCTTTTGAAAAAGAGAGAACATCCTCTTTGTCTCTGAAGTCTCCAAGTGTAAATCTATCTGCGAATTTAGCACATGGAGCATCTGGATCTGGATCCAAGAAATAAAGCTCAATATTGAAATTTTCCGCTGCCTCCATCAGCATTAAGCCCAGTTGCCCGCCACCCAGAACACCAATTTTTTCTCCGTTTCCCAAATTCATGTGGCAAATTTATTATAATGATAAGAATCTTCTATAGTAAATACACCAGAGTATATTTAGGTTAAATCATTATTGCAAAGCCCGTCAATCCTTATTACTTTCGCATCCCCTTTATCCAAGCTATGCAATGAATAAGCGTAGCGAGGGTTCAAAAGCCCAAAGTCACGGAAAATTTCGTGACTGAATCTTAGCCTTAGTTAAGGTGAAGGAAGGAAATTTAACAAAGTGATTTGTGACTAAGGGGTTTTAAGCCGCAGTAGCTTAGTTATTGAATTGTTTGGATATCAAATGAGTAGAATAAAGCTAATAGATAAGACTTTTGAAGAATATATCTCTGAAGAAAAAATTCAACAGAGAATTCAAGAGATTGCACAAAAGATTAATTCCGATTACAAGGACAAGGACTTGGTGCTCCTAGGTATTCTATCGGGTTCCTATCGTTTTATTTCTGATTTATCCAAATACCTTACAGTTTCGCCTCAGATTGAATTTGCTAAAGTAGCCAGTTATGCTGGAACGGATAGTACGGGCATAATAAAAACCTATTTTCTTCCAAGTGACCGTTTGAATGGAAAAGATGTCCTAATTGTTGAAGATATAGTAGATACAGGGCTTACCCTTGATTATTTAATGACCAATATCAAGGCATTTGATGTGAAATCTTTGAAAGTGGTTTCTTTATTATATAAGCCCGAGAAATATCAAGGAACAGATAAAATCGATTATATAGGTTTTGAAATTCCAAATGATTTTGTGGTAGGTTATGGCCTTGATTATGACGAAAAGGGGCGCACACTCAATGCGATTTATAAATTGGCAAAAGAAAGAGTTATGTTAAACTTAGTTTTATTCGGCCCTCCAGGCGCAGGGAAAGGCACACAGTCTGCAAAATTGATTGATAAATATGGTTTGGTTCATTTAAGTACAGGAGATATTTTTAGATATAATATTAAGAATGAAACTGATCTGGGAACATTGGCAAAGTCATATATGGATAAAGGAGATTTAGTTCCTGATCAGGTTACCATAGATATGCTTGCTGCGGAATTGGATAAGCATTCGGATGCTAATGGATTTATTTTTGACGGTTTTCCTAGAACTGGTGCGCAAGCGAGTGCATTAGATGATTTGCTTGAAGGAAGGGGAACTTCAATTTCGAAAATGTTGGCTTTAGAGGTGGCAGAGGATGAACTTAAAACAAGATTACTTGAAAGAGCTAAAACCAGCGGAAGACCTGACGATGCCAATCCTGAAGTTATTCAGAATAGAATCAATGTTTACAATGAACAAACTGCTCCAGTTGCCGATTTCTATAAACGACAAAATAAGTTTATTTCCGTTAATGGTATTGGTTCAATAGATGAGATTCAATCCAGATTATGCGCTGAAATAGACGCATAATTATTCCGATAAAATCATAAGATGGCTCAGCAGAATTTTGTCGATTATGTGAAAATACATCTCACATCAGGTAATGGCGGAGCCGGTTCAACGCATCTTTACAGAGATAAAATGACCTCTAAAGGAGGCCCTGATGGTGGTGATGGAGGTCGAGGCGGACACATCATTATTAAAGGCAATAAGCAGCTGTGGACACTGTTGCCGTTGAAATACAGAAAGCACATTAAGGCGAGCCATGGCGGTGGTGGTTCAGGTGGCTTGAGCACAGGAGCAGATGGAAAGGATGTAATTCTTGAAGTGCCTTTGGGTACAGTGGCTAAAGATCCAGAAACGGGTGAGCAGCTTTTCGAAATTAATGAAGATGGAGAGCAACAAATAATCATGTACGGTGGGAGAGGTGGTCAAGGAAATGCTCACTTCAAGTCATCCACCAATCAAACTCCACGATATTCTCAACCTGGTGAAGAAGGTGTTGCCGGTTGGAGAATTTTGGAATTAAAGGTTCTGGCGGATGTCGGTTTGGTTGGTTTCCCAAATGCGGGAAAATCTTCACTTTTAGCCGCTTTGTCTGCAGCCAAGCCAAAAATTGCCAATTACGCTTTTACTACACTAGTTCCGAACTTAGGTATTGTCTCCTATTATGATGATCAGTCCTTCATCATGGCGGATATTCCTGGAATTATTGAAAATGCGCATCAAGGAAAGGGCTTAGGAACCCGTTTTTTGAGGCACATAGAACGAAATGCCGTTCTGTTATTTATGGTTTCATGCGAGAGCCCTGATATCCATAAAGAATATAAAACCTTGCTCAACGAATTAGAACAATACAATCCTGAACTATTGGATAAGAATAGAGTGCTTGCAATTTCCAAAGCCGATTTGCTGGATGATGAATTGATAGATGAAATGAGCAAAGACTTGCCTGATGTTCCACATATTTTTATTTCTAGTGTTGCTCAGATTAATTTGAAAGAGCTAAAGGATTTGCTTTGGAAGTCTTTTTAGGTTGGTAAATTTGGTTTATGGATCAATCATCCTAATGATTTATATTCTTTGCTCTTGGTCTGAATTTTTACCGTAAGAATCTCTGTTACAATTATAGTTTATTCCAAAATCAACCTTTCCCAAGATTCAGAATTCAAAGCTACCAGATACATTCCTCTTTCAAGATTAGATAAATTCAATTCTTGAAATCTGCCATTTTTACCATTAATATTTCTAACTAGCTTTCCGTCAATAGAATAGATATGAATAATTTCAATAGAATTTTCCGATTCAATTTTTACAAATCCATTAGCTGGGTTAGGGTAGAGCTTAAATTGAGATTCTGTGATTTCCAGAATAGAGGATGGAATTTCTAACTCACTTAGCAAGGAATCTGCAACACAAGCATCCGGAATACCATAACCAAATAAGTTGTCAGGATTATCTGCCTGATGACCACTCATTCTAACTGCATCCATTACCTGATGAATAGTTAAGTTGGGATGTGCCTGAATCAAAAGTGCAGTCATTCCTGCAACCAGAGGAGATGAAAAAGAAGTACCGAAACAAGGCCCTATATCACCATTAGCACCCACACAATTAATTCCTGCTCCCATTGCGACAACATCTGGTTTTATTCGCCCGTCAGCGGTGGGTCCCAATGAGGAGAAGCCTGCCAACTCATTTTGTGTATTGGTAGCACCTACACATAAGATACTATCTGCATCACAAGGTGTAGTGATATGACTCGGCCCACTGTTTCCAGCAGAAGTGACTACCAAAATTCCCTTATCTATTGCCATTTGAATACCTATTGTGGAAGGTGTGGTATGGCCATCCAAATCATCAAAAGTATGATCCGTCTGTAAGCTGTCAAAATTGAAATAACCCAGAGAAATATTTACTAAATCCGCACCTATAGAATCGGCTCTTTCCAAACCAAGAACCAAATCAAATTCTTCGGAATTAACTTCTTCACTTACATCTTCAGCAATATATAAGCAAAGTTGAACTTTGGGTGCAGCTGAGACATAATTGGGTTGATTACCAGTTATTACTGAAGAAACGCGAGTGCCATGAGTGCTTTTTTCATAAACACTATCATCCATATCAACGAAGTCCCAGGTATCCACTAAACGATTCTCTATGAATAATGAATCGAATGCAGGAATAGTATCGAACCCTCTGAAACCACCGTCAAGAACGGCTACGATAATATCCTCTCCCAAGATTCCCTGGTTATGAACACATTCAATATTTAGTTGCTCTATATGAGGCAGGGCTAAGCCATAATCAAGATTTTTTTGGTCTGAAACAAGTTCTTCATTTGGCTTTTCTTTTTTTGCTGAAACAAGAATTTCAACTTCCTCAACAAAATTGAATGCTAGAATTTCCTCTATGCTTAACTCAGTGCTCAAAAGAACAGTATTTAACCATTTTGACACTTTCTTTATTTCACCCACATCAGCCAAATTTTTAAGGTAGGCTTGGTGAACGGGTAAATCACTTTCATCAATCTCAATATTATTGTTTATCCTTTTTTGAATCGATCGTTCGCTTAAAATATCCTGTAAAGAATGCACAGTGCTTCCTTTGTCCTTTAGTTTAACCAAAAGATCATTTTGAGCAAAAAGGCTAATACTGCCAAAAAGAAAAGTACAAATCGTAAGATATCTTATCATACTCAAATCTATTAATTAATGGAATAACCCTCGATTTGTAGAATTTATTGGACAAGAACTGCCTTAAAAGAAGAAAATTAATGAAATCCTAAACTTAGAAATCTTGCCTCACTTTATTTTGGCTCCTATTTTTTCTAGGTCCTCGAAGAAATTTGGATATGATTTAGAAACGCACTCGGTATTATCTATTTCTATGGATTCCTCACAAGTGAGAGCTAAAATTCCAGCCATCATAGCAATTCGATGGTCATTATTGGATTTAATCTTGCCAGACTTAATTTTACCACCATGAATAATTAAACGGTCATTATTTTCCTTACAGGAAATACCAACTGCTGTCAAAGCGTCTATAATAGATTGTGTTCTATTACTTTCCTTAAATTCTAGACGATGTGTTCCCTTAATTGTACATCGGCCATTACAATTTGCAGCCAATGCAGCCAAAGGTGGAAAGAGATCTGGGCAATTGGTTGCGTCAAAATCAAATGGTTTTAATTTGTTTTTTTCAGCGACTAAAGATGACATAGAAAACAAGATATCTGCGCCAACTTTTTCCAGTACTTCAACAATATCATGATCTGGCTGACAAGATTGAATAGTTAAACCCTTTACTTTAACGCGGCCAGCAATTGCACCAGCAACCAACATAAATGCACTTCCACTCCAATCTCCTTCTATAGTTATTTCTTTGGGACGATAATCTTGTGCTCCTTTAATTCTAAAGATAGAATAACGTTCGTTTTCAACTTTAACTCCAAACTCATTTAAAACCTCAATGGTAAGGTCAACATAACCTTTGCTTCTCAGATTACTTACAATAATTTGCGAATCCTCTTGAGCTTTTGGTAGTGCCATCATTAATCCAGTAAGAAACTGAGATGTATGCGTGCCATCAAAGGAAAATTTACCTCCCTTAATTGGACCCTTTAATTTCAATGGAATAAAACCATTTTTACTTGAATGCTTAACATTTACTCGATCAAAAACCTCAGACATGAAATCAATAGGTCTATTTTTTAATGAACCCTCACCGTTAAGAGTTATTTCATCTTCACAAAGACTAGCAATAGGGCTAAACATTCTAAGACTTAAACCAGACTCTCCACAATTAAGAGTTTTTGCCTTGAGGTTGAAACCTTCCGAATTTATTTGAACAGATTCTTCTTTTTTAACCTTTGCACCTAATTTTTCAATTATTCCAAGAGCGGCAGTGCTATCATTAGAATCATCAGGATTGTTAATAATAGATTCGCCATTTGCTAAGAATGCGGCAGCAACTACCCTTTGCATATGGCTTTTAGAAGGATTCGCATCCAGATCTCCTTTCACTTCACTATTAAAAACCGTCTTCTTCAAATTACAAAAAATTCAGGGCTGCGAATATCGCAGAATTAAAAGAATTCTCCATGCACATTTTGAGCTTTTCCAAGTATTGTTAAAAAGATTTGGAAATGATATTTAATATGGACTTTAATTGAGCTTATCCTTTTTTGCCAGCCAAAATATATTCTATAGATTGGCATTAATAATGATTGAAAGATTAGAACAGATAGATCGTAGTCTTTTTTTGTTTTTAAATGGCCTTCATCTAGATTGGTTAGATCCAATAATGATAGGCTTTAGCAATCCATTGTACTCACTTCCCGTGTATTTTTTGGTTTTCTATTTTATTAAAATAAAATTTGGTTGGAAAGTAACTCTATGGGCAATTGCAGCTCTAATATTGGTAGTTTTTCTTTGTGATGGAATATCCTACAGAATCTTTAAACAAGGCTTTGAGAGATATAGACCTTGCCATAACTTAGATATAAAAAATCAAGTTTATTTACCAACAGGAAGTTGTGGTGGACAGTTTACATTTGTGTCTGGTCATGCCACAAATTTCTTTGGCCTTGCTACTTTCTGGGCTTTACTTTTATTAAGAAAAGTAAAAATGATAATGCCATTCCTTTTAATTTGGGCTGGAATAATTGCATACAGTAGGGTGTATCTGGGAGTTCATTATCCTTCGGATATTACGTGCGGTGCCTTGTTAGGTATATTTCTGGGCTGGCTAGTTTATCGTTTTTTTAAGAATTTAATGATCAATTTAAACTGGGCTGAAAATTGAGTTGGTTAGCAGTATTTATTGGAGGAGGAATCGGGAGTGTTTTCCGTTTTGGTATTTCTAAATTGCTATTAACCATTTCAACTTCTATTTTTCCTTGGGCAACTTTACTGGCTAATATTTTGAGCTGTATCGTCTTTGTTTTAGGGTTAAACTATTTTAGAAGTAAGGGAATAGATGGATGGGAAAGGTATTTCTTACTAATTGGTTTTTGCGGTGGCTTTTCTACTTTTTCTACCTTTTCTTTAGAGACTTTTGAGCTATTAAAAAATAGTCAATTCATCTTTGCTATTCTTAATGTAATAGTGTCGGTTTTGCTGTGTTTATTCGTATTTTGGGCAGTATATAAGAACTTTGTTCAGAATTGATACGATGAAACGAATTATACTCTTAACCTTTATTATCCTATTATCAAGGCCTTTTTTTTCACAAGAAGTAAAACCAAAATTGGTTGTTGGAATTGTAGTTGATCAAATGCGACCTGATTATCTAACCAAATTTTGGAATAATTACGGAGAAGGTGGTTTTAAAAGAATGGTCAATGAGGGTTTCAATTGTAAAAACACACATTATGACTATGCTCCTACTAATACAGGGCCTGGTCATGCCTCAGTGTATACTGGTGCCTCTCCTTCTATTCATGGAGTACCTGATAACGATAGCTACAACAGATATACCAGAGAAAAGTATTATTGTGCTTCCGACCTTAGCGTTCAGCCTGTTGGTGGTTTAAATGGAAGTATGTCTCCACATAGAATGCAGGTAACAACCATTTCAGATGAAATTAGATTATTTAATGATTTTAAAAGTAAGAGTGTTGGGCTTTCATTAAAAGATAGAGGTGCAATTTTTCCTGCAGGCCATAGTGGAACTGCTTTTTGGTTGAATGGTCAAACCTTTATGACTAGCACTTATTACATGAAGGAATTGCCGAAATGGGTGCAGAAATTTAACGGAAAAGAACATGTAAAAAAGTATTTGGAAGGTGAATGGGATAAGCTGTTAGATTCTAAAGCTTATGTTTTTTCGGAAGACCATAGCGAGTTTGAAGGTAAATTAGGTAATTTCAAAGCACCTCGTTTTCCCTATGATTTGGCCGAAACTTTAGATCTGTCTAGATCTTATGAATTGATTAAAGCCACACCATTTGGAAACACCATTTTAGTCGACTTTGCGATAGAAGCTATTGATAATGAAGATTTGGGAAAAGATGAGTATACAGACATGCTTTCTATTTCCTTTTCAGCTACAGACTATATTGGACACCAGTATGGCACAAGAGCTATAGAGTTAGAGGATTGTTACTATAGGTTGGATAGAGACCTTGCACGACTTTTTGAGTATCTGGATGCTAAGGTTGGAAAAGGAGAATATACCGTCTTTTTAACAGCAGATCATGGAGCAGCGCATAATCCTGGTTGGTTAAACTCAAATAAAATTCCAGGTGGAGTCCTAAATGTAAAGACATTAGAAGCTGAATTAGATTCTTTAATAGATGAAAATTGGGGGAAGGGAGATTGGATACAATACATGAGTTCGAATCAGGTTTATTTAGATCATCAAGAGTTGGTAGATGAAAAACTGTTATTAAGAGATGCACAAGATCATATTATGAAACTTCTATTGTCACTTCCTTATATAGAAAGAGTTTATACCTCATACCATTTGACCAATGGTCAAATGACAGACAATATTGGTGAACGAGTGCAGAAAGGGTTCAATCAAAAGTGGGGGGGAGATTTGTTTTATATGATGCGTCCACACTATTTTTCTGGAAGTCCATTAGGAACTACACATGGATCAGCTTACGTTTATGATAGTCATGTTCCGTTGCTTTGGATGGGCGCGGGTATACCACATGGCCAGTCTTATGAAAAGGTTAATATTACGGACATCGCACCTACATTAAGTTTTCTACTAGGTGTAAATTTACCTTCTGGTGCTTATGGAAATATGATTGAATGGGATGATTAAATAATTTTATCGCTTTAAGAATTCTAATCTTCTTAACGAAGCCTATTTTTCTATATTTGACCGATGCCTAAATTGTCTTTTGAGAATACGGAAATAGCCTTTAAAAGTAAATCCAAAAGAGATTTACAAAAAGCTTATTGGTTATTCAAATTGTTATCAAGACCTTGGTTAGTAAAGATTGGTTCTGCTCTTTCAAATCTTGCATTATCCTTGCGCATTCCTATTAAATGGGCTATTAAACCAACAATTTTTTCTCAGTTTGTTGGTGGAGAAACTATACAGGAAGCAGCTATGTCCACGCAAACTTTAGATAAGTATAAAGTAGGGACAATTTTGGACTATTCAGTTGAGGGAATTGAAGATGAAGATGCCTTTGAGGCAGCAACAAAAGAAATTATTGAAACCTTAAACACTGCTGAGGGTAACCCTCAAATACCATTTTGTGTTTTTAAGGTTTCAGGCCTTGCGAGTAATAAACTCTTAGAAAGAATTAATAAGAGAAGTACAAATTTAAATGAAGAGGAAGAGGCTGAACTAGCCAAGTTAAAGGAACGTGTTCTAAGAATCTGTAATAGAGCCAAGGAAGTTAGAAAGCCAATTTTAATTGATGCTGAAGAAAGCTGGATTCAAGATGTTATTGACCGTTTGGCGATGAAAATGATGGCTGAATTCAATAAAGATGAATTTCTTATCTATAATACTATCCAACTTTACAGGCATGATCGTTTATCTTTTCTCAAAGATTCTCATCAAATAGCAAAAAATAATGGCTTTCATTTGGCCGTAAAATTGGTTAGAGGAGCTTATATGGAAAAAGAAAGAGCAAGAGCTGAGGAACACAATTACCCTTCACCTATACAAAAGGATAAAGAAGCTTCTGATAGAGACTTTAATAAGGCTATTGAATATTGCGTTGCTCATTTCAAAGAAATTGGTCTTGTTGCAGGAAGTCACAATGAGGAAAGTTCAATGTTACTTGCTGAGCTAATGGAGAAAAACGGAATACCAAAAAATCACCCCACTATATATTTTGCTCAACTATTTGGAATGAGTGATCATATCTCATTTAATCTTTCAAATGCAGGGTTTAATGTGGCTAAATATGTTCCATATGGACCTGTGAAAGAAGTGGTGCCATACCTAATACGAAGAGCGAGAGAAAACACGTCCGTAAAGGGGCAAACGGGAAGAGAATTATCTCTTATTCTGAAAGAAAGAAAAAGAAGAAAAATATCTTAAATTAAAAAGGACAGAATATTCTGTCCTTTCTATCTAGTTCCCAAAATGTATATAGAAGCTGTTTCCCTTTATCAATAACTTATTTCTTCTATCATTTGTTAATCAGCGTTTCATAGCTAGGGCAAAGCTCCGTTTTTTATTCTTTAAGCATCCGAATTTATCGATGTTATTATTAGAATGAACGATGAAATGAACTAAATATGAGTTTTAGTTTACTAAATGTTTGCCTTAATATGACTGCTATTTTTTCATTTTCAAGTATTATACTAATTTTATGCTAAGTGATTAGCTTGAATTTTTTGAAACAATTGATCTGGCATGGAGTTCAAAAAAGCATAATTATGAGACATTTAACACTGGTTTTATTTTTTATATGTGTTGCTATTCTCGCAAATGGCCAGAATATTAGTATCAGTTCTGATGGTACCACAACAGCAGATCCTTCCGCAATTTTAGAGCTAGATGGCTCTAATTCTCAGGGAGTGTTGGTGCCTCAAATGACAGAAGCGCAAAGAAACACCTTCTCTTCAATTCTCGTGACTTCTCCTGATAATGGTGAAGGAATGATGATTTATCAAACCGATGGTGAAGCAGGTCTATATTATTGGGAAGGACAAAGATGGTTAAAATACAAGCCTAGTGGATTTATAGGTGTTGTTGGAAATAATTGGGATCCAGCCGCAAATCTTGGCTCAGGCGCTAGTGTATTCTCATCATTTGGCTCCGGTTTTTCTGCAAGTGAATTGGGTATTGGAAATTATGAAGTAATATTCTCAAATGCTTACGATACCTATCCCACAATTGTAATCACATCCGAAGCAAATCAATTTCCGCTACCTGAAGATTTACCAGTTCCTGATTTAACATGCACACCAAACTTCCTTGCAGATTGCACCGCTGATTTTAATTCAGATCAAGTTGAAGCAGTGAGAGTAGCATCTACAGTGAATATATCCTCTGCGGGTGGAATGCAAACACAGGTACTTCAAAATGGTGTGGGTTTTCTCCCGGCATTGAATTCTAATACAATTCCAGCAGGATATACCAATGATACATCTACTCCAGAATTTGTAAGTGCAGTAGCTGATGCGAATGGCTGTTCCTGGCCTCAAAGTTGGATGGTTGGAAATCCTCCTGCTTCCTTAAACGCACCTCCTGCAGCAGCAAACCTGTCTATTCTAGCTGGCGGCTGTTGGGGCTTTACGAGCGATTGTATTTTGCAAGTTTCCGATCCATGTGTGATTCAAAATGGTGGCGGAAATTATGGGAGATATTTACCCGATGTTGATATAGCTGCCAATACGTTCTGCAATAATATTTATCATCCTACTGAAACTGTGGGATCGCAGCAAGACAATCAACCAACTATAAGAATTGGAAGCGGTCCCGGGGATCACTTTGAAGTTTATTTAGAATCTTCTCCTCATTGGTCAGATGCTATGGCTGGTTTCATTGACTGGAATAGAGATGGTGATTTTGCTGATGAGGGAGAATTCTTAGGACAAATCGATTCACCTCCATGTACAACTGGACAAGGAAATCCAAATAGTGGGTGCAATGGTTCTGCTCAATTGGGAGCTCACCCAACTCAAACTTCACCATTCATTCAAAATGGAGTTCCCGGTCAATTTACTTTTCCTACCGATCCATCAATAGATGTGGAATTAGGTTTAACCAATTTGAGAGTCTATTCTAATTTTATAAATGTAAATGCTTGGGAAGAACCATGTATAAATTCTATTTGGGGAGAAACAGAAGATTACATTGTTGAGATATATGATGACGTTATAGGAAGCACCATAGGTTTTGGAAACGATTTTGCCTTTACACCAACAATTTGTGGAGTAAGTGAGGTCTTAGGAAACACTGGGAACTATACTGGCTTTAGAGTGGAATGTACTTCAGTTCAAGGTGATCCGATCAATACCAAATTTCACTTTAGTGTCACTAAAAATAGCGTGTATTAAATTTGATCGATAGATTTTATCTAATCTCCATTCCTGAATCCATGGCTTTTTCAGGCTGGACAAAAGCAAGGTTTCCTTCACTATCTTCGGCCATTAAGATCATTCCCTGGGATTCAACACCTCTCAATTTCTTAGGAGCTAAATTAGTTAAAACAGATACCATCTTTCCTGGCAATTCTTCCGTGGAATAATGTTCAGCAATCCCTGAAACTATGGTCCTAGTCTCTTTGCCCAAATCAACTGAAAGCTTTAATAGTTTATCTGCTTTTTCAATTTTCTCTGCACTGAGAATTTTCCCCGTTCTGATATCCAATTTCAGAAAATCTTCAAAAGAAATGTTTCCTTTTGCCTTTGGAATTTCTGCCTCTTTCACCTGATTGGATTTTAATTTTGCAATTTGAACTTCAATAGTTTCGTCCTCAATTTTTTGAAACAAAATTTCCGCTTTATTTAATTGATGTCCAGCCTTCAATTCTTGATTTGATTCAAGATTTAAAATATGATTTATTTTATTGCTGGTGTTCGGAAGAAAGTTGGAAAGAACTTCGGCTGAGTATTTAGCAATCTGAAGTGCAATATGTATAATGTCTTTTGCTTTTTCAGGATCTGTCTTGATTACCTTCCAGGGTTCTTCATCAGCCAGGAATTTATTTCCAATTCTTGCCACGTTCATGGCATCTGCTAATGCTTCTCTAAATCGGAATCGTTCAATGTTTCCTTCACTTTTTTGAATGGAGTCCTCTATTTGAGCAATTAAACCTTTGTTGTCAATTGCATTATTCCTTTCAGGAACAATCCCATTATAATATTTATGGGTAAGCACAACAGCTCGGTTTATGAAATTTCCTAGAATAGCAACCAATTCATTATTCACTCTTGCCTGATAATCTTTCCAGGTAAATTCTGCGTCTTTTGTTTCTGGAAGTATGGATGTCAAGACATATCTCAACTCATCTTTCTTGTCCGGAAAATCAGAGAGGTATTCATGCAGCCAAACTGCATAATTTCTTGAGGTTGAGAATTTATCTCCTTCCAAGTTTAGAAACTCATTCGCTGGCACATTACTTGGAAGAATAAAGTCTCCATGCGCCTTTAGTAAAATTGGAAAGATAATACAGTGAAAAACAATATTGTCTTTACCAATGAAGTGAAGCAACTTTGTATCCGAGTCTTTCCAATAATCCTCCCAGTTTTTACCATTGTCAGAAGCCCACTGCTTAGTAGCACTGATATAGCCAATTGGTGCATCTAACCATACATAAAGGACTTTTCCATCTGCTCCTTCAATTGGAACTTTTACACCCCAATCTAAGTCCCTTGTCATTGCTCTGGCTTGAAGCCCAGATTCTATCCAAGAACGACATTGCCCAAGCACATGTTTTTTCCATTCCTCAGGGTTGTGTTTATAAACACCATCTAAAGTCCCTTTATTAATCCATTCAGAAACCCATTCCTCATGCTTGTCCATGGGCAAATACCAATGCTTGGTGCTTTTCTTCACAGGTGTTTTTCCACTTAAAGTAGACTTGGGATTAATCAGATCAAAGGGGCTTAAGCTAGAACCGCAATTTTCGCACTGATCTCCATAGGCTTTGTCATGACTACATTTAGGGCAAGTGCCTGAAATATATCGATCAGCTAGAAACTGTTGGTGTTCTTCATCGAAATATTGTTCACTTTCCTTTTCAACAAATCCTCCCTTATCATTCATCACAGTGAAAAAATCTTGCGCAGTTTGATGATGAATAGGACTAGAAGTTCTGTGGTAGATATCAAAAGAAATACCCAATTGATCAAAAGCATTCTTTATTTGCGTATGATAAGTATCAATAATATCCTTTGGATTCTTACCTTCTTTTTTAGCTCTTAGAGTAATGGCAGCACCATGTTCATCAGAACCGCAAACCCAAACCACGTCTTTCCCTAATTTTCTTAGGTGTCTGACATAGATGTCCGCAGGTAAATACGCACCGCATATATGCCCCAAATGAAGCGGTCCATTGGCATAAGGCAGTGCAGATGTTATTAAGTATCTCTTTGCTTCTTTCACTTTATACTGGCTCAGATTTTATCTTCGCGCAAAGATAGTTATTTGACTATATGAAAAGCCCAAGACCTTTGAAAGATGGAGATGCCATCAGAATTGTCAGTTCTGCACGTAAGATTAGTCGGGAAGAAATTGAACCTGCAATAAATGTTTTTGCGGAATGGGGGCTACGTGTACAGTTAGGAAAAAATCTTTTTGAAAGTCATCATCAATTTGCTGGAACAGATCATAAAAGGTCTGCTGATTTGCAAGATGCAATTGATGATGATGAAGTTAAAGCGGTAATATTTGCTCGTGGAGGTTATGGTAGTGTTCGCATTATTGATAAACTCGATTATTCTAGATTCATTGAAAACCCTATATGGTTATGTGGGTATTCAGATATTACTGCCTTACACAATCACGTTCATAATTTGGGTGTGCAGAGTTTACATTGTTCAATGCC
Source organism: uncultured Flavobacteriales bacterium (assembly GCA_964609215.1). Lineage (GTDB taxonomy): Bacteria > Bacteroidota > Bacteroidia > Flavobacteriales_D > JABDKJ01 > JABDKJ01. The sequence goes on along the minus strand of CAZSQZ010000002.1, from coordinate 201,726 downwards.
TATCAATTTTTCCACCAATTCACAACTTTCTTTAGAGAGTATGAAAAAGGCCCTTTTTGGAGAAAAATATGAAGTTATATCTGCTGCAAATAAGCTAAATAGGGTGGGGCAATGTGTTGGTGAAATTGTCGGTGGCAATTTATCTATACTCTACAGCTTGTCTGGAACCAACTCGGATATTGATACCAATGGAAAGATTTTATTTCTGGAGGATCTGGATGAGTATCTGTATCATGTAGATAGAATGATGCAGAACCTAAAGAAGAGCAACAAATTAAATAATCTGGCAGGATTAATTGTCGGTGGAATGACAGATATGAATGACAATATTATTCCATATGGAAAAACAGCTCCCGAAATAATATCGGAAGCTGTTTCACAGTTTCATTTTCCTATTTGTTATGACTTTCCGGCAGGTCACCAAAAAGACAATCGTTGTCTGATACTAGGTCGTCAAGCAAAACTTGTTGTTGACGATAATGGAGCTCAGATTAATTTCTAGCTTCTCTTTCGAATTTTGTGTATCCACTAGGAATAGTAAATAAATCGTTTGAAAGAGTTGTTTCATCTACCTCTTTCACTTCTAATTTTGTCAATTCTGTTCCATCTTCTTGAGACTCAACTCCTAACATAGGGAAAGCTCCGCTTTGATTTGGCAATTTCAAGAAGAAAACAGCTAACTTGTCTTTTCTATTCAATGTCTTTAACATAGGAACAAAGAATTCGAAATTATTATTTGCTAACCAATAAGAGATTTCTCTATTATCTTCTGCACTGATAACCTTCCATTCTTTACATTCCATTCCTAAGATTTTCTTGGTATTCTTAGTTTCCTCAATCGAAAGATCTGTTTTTCTATTTGGTCTTTTATTCGGAACCTCAATAAACATCTTTCTTTCCGGGCTCAAGGCTAGCACTTCGTTTTCGCTTGTGTTAACCAACATTATTCCCTGTACATTTCCGTCTTCATCGATTTCTTCGATTCTAACTTTGTCTCCTTTCACATAATACGTGTAGTTAGCCGTAATAGGGCCTACAGATTTTTTAAAAGATATGGTTCCTTCAAAAGACTGAGCATTTACAGTTCCAGCAAAACCGAAACAAAGAACGATTGCTACTGCTGTTCCTACAAGATTTCTTAATTTCATAATACACTAATTTTAAATACTTGGAAAATCAATTATTAGGCCGCCAAGGCGAACTGATTGCTTGTACGCATCTTCAAAAGAATGGTTACTTGATATTAGAGCGAAATTGGAGATTTGGTAGAGAGGAAATAGATATAATTGCAGAAAAGGATGATTTAATTGTATTTGTAGAGGTTAAAACTAGACAAACAAATTATACTGGAGACCCAGTAATGGCGGTTAATAAGAGTAAAAGAAAGGTGATCATTAGAACGGCTAATGAATACATTTTATCGAAAAACTTAGAAAACGAATCACGTTTCGATATTATCGGTATAATTCTTAACAAAAAAGAAACCACAATAGATCATGTGGAAGATGCTTTTTTTCCAACTATTTAGTGGATTTATATGCCTTAAATGACTTCTTTTGCGCAATGAATAAGCTGGGAAGCCAAAAAAAATCCTTCGCTAAGCCCAAAAGAGGCGAGAGGGGAAGCGCAAAAAGTTCCTTTTCTAAGGCAAAAGGAGGTGATAAATCCTTTAAATCTAAGGATGTAAAAAAATCCGATTCTCAAAAAAAGAGTTTTTTTAAGGAAAAAGATAGGAATGTTAAGCAGATTTCCTTCAAAAGAAAGAAAAGAGTCAATGCTCCCAAAAGAGATGATGGTTTAGTTCGGTTGAATAAATTCATTGCAAATTCTGGAGTGTGTTCAAGAAGAGAAGCGGATACTTTAATAGAGTCGGGTTCAGTCAGCGTAAATGGCAAAATTGTGACTCAACTGGGCACACGGATAGATCCGAATGATAAAGTCATGGTTGGGGATGAGACTTTGGCGGGAGAAAAACATGTTTACCTTTTATTGAATAAGCCCAAGAATTATATTACTACCTCAAAAGATCCCAAAAATAGAAGAACGGTAATGCATTTAGTTGATAATGCATGCAAGGAGAGAATTTACCCTGTGGGAAGACTCGACCGAAATACTACGGGCCTATTGTTGTTTACAAATGATGGAGAACTCGCCAACAAACTCATGCACCCAAAAAGGAATGTACAAAAGCTCTATCACGCCACTCTAGATAAGAATATAAAAGCTTCTGAACTTCAAAAGTTAGTGGATGGTCTAAAGATGGAAGATGGTTATGCTTCAGCAGATGAGGTAAGTTATGTAACCAATAAAAAAGATCAAGTTGGTGTAATGATGCATATGGGGAGAAATAGAATCGTAAGAAGAATGTTTGAACATTTAGGCTATAATGTCACAAAGCTTGATCGTGTTCTATTTGCTGGTTTAACTAAAAAAGATATTCCAAGAGGTAAGTACAGATTTTTAACCGAGAAAGAAATTAACTTCTTAAAAATGAAGCTCTAAGCTCTATTTATTTGATGAAGAGTAATTTCAGGTGGCATGCCTACACGACCGGGGAAAATTAAAAAACCCATTCCTCTGTTAACATATAGATGTTGTTTGCCTTTAGAATAAGCACCTGCATATCTTTTATAGAAAAATCTTGCAGCACTTAATTCCAAAAGTCCCGGTATACGAATACCCATTTGCCCGCCATGCGTATGTCCAGAGAGTGTGAGATCTACATTTTCTTTTTCCAAAATATGATGATCCCAATGCGTTGGATCATGGCTCAATAGAATTTTAAAGGGTACTTCTTCCATTCCTTCTACTGCTACCTTATAATCACCTCTTTTAGGAAACCAGTTTTCTTTGGTATGGCCCCAATTTTCCACTCCAACAAGACCTATTTTTTCACCGTCTTTTTCTAGAATATCATGTTCATTGGCCAGTACTTTAAAGTCCATTCGCTGATTCATTTCAATAACACCAGCACTATTTTCATCTTTTTCTTCTTCTGTCATTCTTCCCCAGCCGTAATCATGATTTCCAAGGATTGCATATTTGCCCCTCTTCGCCTTTAAATTTCTTATAATGTTAATCCAGGGTTCCGCTTCGTCAGGCGATTCATTAACAAGATCGCCTGTGAAAAAAATGTAATCCGGTTCTAACTCATTGACCATCTCTATCGCTTCTTTCAGGGGGTCGAAATTGCTTTTGAAACTGCCCAAATGCAGATCTGAGATTTGCACAATTTTCATTCCATCAAAAGCTTTAGGAAGATTATCAAAAGATAAATTATTGCGCATTATCTTCCAGCCAAAGCGCCCTTTCGTAGTTCCGTGAAGAAAAGCTCCAAGCATTAAACCACCCACTCCCAAAGCGACCTTGTTCATAAAAGTTCGCCTTTTCATTTGACCTTCCTTTTTTGGCGGAATTGTTTTGAAAGTTATATATCTAAAAAGTAATATTAAATCAGCGATAAGTTGAAAAATCGAAATAGAAAGCAAGGTAACGGTAAGTGTAAGAGCACCAATTGTTCTATAGTTCATCAAAAATTCGTTGTCTCTGTATTCGCTCCTATTAACTGAAATATATGAAGTAGTAGCATACACAAAAATGGTAATAAGAAGAAAGGCTATTCTTACTGTCCATTTTGACCCTTTGCTCCAATTATGGGAAACAATATGAACCGTTCGGTAGGAATACAGAAGCAAAAATGCCGTTCCATAAAGTATCAGATAATAAATACTCATTTAGATATTACGCCTATAATAATTAGGGTGCAAAGGTAAGAATGCAAAGGGGATAGCGAGGCAATTTTCTAAACAAATGATAAGGTCAAAATTAGTCGCTTAAATCACCACCAGGCCATTTGAGTTGTTACAACAAGATTGTGATTGGTACTTGGATTCTAAGCAATCTTAAACCTCTTTCCGATTTTACGAATAGGGTTTTCAATAAACTTATGTAGCAATCCACTCAAGATAATGGTGACAGCAAGGTAAATGATAAAACGAATACCTATATGAAGGTTGAATTTTTTTATCTCTAAAAGCATACCTGGAATAAAATTGTGTAATAAGTAAATGGCGTAGGACCACTTACCCCCTCTGATTAATAAAGGATTCTCAAATATCTTTCCTGCAAAGCCCTTAAACCCAATAACAAGAAGACCCAATAAACCCGCTGAAAAAATTCCAAAAAGTGTTCTAAAATAAACCCAGTTGAAATAGACCCAGTCATTCTGAGTAATAAAAAGACCGTAAACAATGAAAAGAGCGAGAAGTATGAGCCAGCGATTTCTTTTGTTGGAGAAAAATTGCAAGAAAGCCGTGTTTTTGTTTTTGTAGAAATAGGCTAGTGCAGCACCAAACATAAAGACATCTATGCATGAAAGTGTATGAATATGTACAGAAAAATAGTCAGGACTTTTAGAAAATATAAATAGCCTGAAGAATAAGGAGAAAAGGCTCAGAGTAATCAAAATGATAGGGACACTCTTCTTTCTCAATAAAATAATTATTAAAGGCCAGAACAAATAGAAATGTTCTTCAACGGCAAGTGACCAGAAATGAGAAAATATACCGTTCCAATTTTGAACTTTGATAAAGTAAAAATTGGACATATAACTTAAGTTATAGAAAAATGCATCTCTAATTTCTCCCTTATTAAATACGGTGGCTAGAATAAGTACAAAATAGTACAGCGGAAAAATTCTGAATGCTCTTCTTAGTATGAAATTAAGATATCCTTTTGCCTTACTTATTTTCTTAACGTCAACAGAATCTTTTAATTTATAGAGTTGAAAGGAAATTAGGAAACCACTTATTACAAAGAAGAAATCGACCCCAATAAAACCAAGACCTAGAGATTCAATTAAGGGTACATTATGAAGCCAATGACTCATTAAAACAGCAAGTGCAGCAAAAAATCTAAAAGAATCAATTTGTTTTAGATAACCCATTCTTATGAAGTAAGTAGTTCGATAAATCTCACTTCATTTTTTACCTGAATATTTATTTGTGCCAGATTATCAGGGAGCAATTCTCTTGCAATCTGTGGCCACTCAATAAAGCAATAATCATCTGAATAGATATATTCTTCAAAGCCCATTTCCAATAGTTCTTCCATTTCCTTAATTCGGTAGAGATCAAAATGAAAAAGCTTTTTTTCATTGGGTAACACATATTCATTTGCGATAGAATAGGTAGGTGAATTTACTTCATCTTTCAATTGCAATTGTTGACCAAGTGTTTTCATGAAAGTAGTTTTTCCAACTCCCATTTCTCCATTTAAAAGAAATATCCGGTACTCTTTCATCAACTCAATAACTGAACTTGCAACCTCTGCCAGTTCGGAAATATGGTTTACAGTGAAATGCAAAAATTAAAGATATCTCTCCTTTAAAACCTCTATATGATGTCTTTCGTGCCCTGAAATAATATAGGCTAAAGCATTCACAGTAATTGGGCTATTGCTGGCTGTGCCCCTTCTTTGCAGCATCTCGTCAGAAAAAGATTCGAATAAAGCTAAAGTGCTGTTTCTAACAAGTTCATATTCATTCAGCAGTTCTTCCAGTCTTCTATTATTAGCATTGCTCTGGGGTACATAATCATCCTGTTCAAAACCCGGTAAAGGAGTAGCGTCATTTCTAGAGACACGTAAAGCGCGATAAGCAAAAATTCTTTCTGAGTCTATCATGTGAGATAGCAGTTCTTTTATGGTCCACTTACCTTCAGCATAAGCATAGCCGCTCTTTTCCTCAGAAATATCATTGAATATGGAAATGACCTCATTTTTACTAATAGATAAGGCTTCCAGTATTTCAAAATTAGGAGCTTTAGAAACATATGTTTCATAGTAAGCATTATAATCTCCTTCGATTGGTTTCATGTTTGAAATTAATTAAAATCAATTTATATGAAATGATTTTTATAACAATTTTCAATCTATTTTTGGGTTAAAGATTTTATGAAAGCATTCAATTCCTTGGCACTATTATTTTTACTAGTTGTTGGTGTTTCTTCCACCGCTCAGGTACAGCCTTATTTAGAATATTGGGATGAAGACTCTACTATTATCCGTATTCAAGGTAAATATCTAAACGGCTTGGAGCATGGAGCATGGAATTATTTTCATGATAACGGAACACTTCAAGAAAAAGCCAATTATAAATTTGGAAAGCTGGAAGGTCCTCATGAAATGTATTTTGAGAATGGTCAATTACAAACTCAAGGGTTTTTTAAATGGGGAAGATTAGATAGTACCTTAACCTCTTTTTACAGAAATGGAAAGAAAAAAGAAGTAGGCAATTATATAGGAGACATCAAGTTTGGAGAATGGGTTTATTTTAGAGAATCTGGGGATACGCTCATGGTGCAAAGCCATGAAAAAGGAGAGGCAACTGAAAGTACCTATTCTCCCGCAGAGGGATATACTTTCACAAGAAAGAACTATAAAGCAGGTGAGATTTTAATGCAATCTTATTTTAATGAGAAAGGCGAAAAAACAGTGGTGAATGGAAATGGTGTTAGAAAAGCTCTATATGATAATGGTGTGGTAAAGGAAGAGTATACCTATACTGAAGGAAGAATTACTGGGCCATTTAAGGAACATTTCTACAGTGGTAAATTGAGTATCTCTGGCGCTTTTGAAAATGGAAATAGAAAAGGAGAATGGTTATATTACTATAGGAATGGAAAGCTAAAACAAAAGCAGAATTTTAAGAACGATAAGTTAGAAGGAACCTACCTTTTAAATTTTGCAAATGGAGAATTGAATATTGAAGGCCAATATGTGAACGGAGAAAAAAGTGGAGAATGGAGATGGTTTTATGCAGATGGTAAAGAAGAATTGCTTGGCAATTTCCTCAATGGTTACCAAGATGAAATGTGGAAGGCATGGTATGAAAATGGTCAGCTCAATTATCAAGGCCATTATCTGGGAGGAAAGAAAACAGGTTTTTGGGAATATTTTTATCAGGATGGAAAGAAGTGGAAATCAGGTTCTTTCATAGAAGATCTAAAAAACGAGCTTTGGACAACTTGGTTCGAAACTGGAGAAAAACTACAAGAAGGCCCTTATCACAGAGGATTAGAAAACGGTCTTTGGACTTCTTGGTATGAAAGTGGTCAAAAAAGAGATGAAGGGACTTTTAAAGATGGCCTTTTGGATGGCCAATGGAAAGGTTGGCATGAGAATGGAAAAGAAAGTTATCTCGGAAATTGGGTTATGAATAACAAAACAGGTTATTGGAAGCATTGGGATGATAAAGGTCGAATGGAAGAGGAAGGATATTACAAGGATGGAATTAAAAATGGTAAATGGATAAACTATAATTCAGATGGTATTCGCATTTCGGAAGGCTCCTATTATGATAATAAACCAAATGGCTCCTGGACTTATTTTTTTGAACACGGTGCTAAAATGAGAACCTGTTTCTACTCTGATGGTAAATTAAACGGTTTAGTAACGGATTATTATCCTCATGGTCAAAAACAAGCAGAGAGCAATTTTTCTAATAATGTACGCAACGGAAAAATGATTCGATATTCTAAACGAGGAAGCATTATCGAAGAAATTGTCTATAAAAACGGTAACAAAGTATCTAATTAGGAGTAATTATAGCTGATTTTGTTGCTAAGTTTTGCTGTTATTCAAACATTAGCTACATTTGCATCGCGAAATAGTATTGATGAGAGGGGTTTTTAAGGCCCCTTTTTTTATATACATAATCGAGCAATGATAAGTGCAAAGGATATAGAGGCTAGAGCAAAAGAGCACCTCCAGGAGAATGGAGCTTTTTTAGTTGATTTAAAAATCAGCCCTTCAAATGAAATTCAAATTGCTTTTGAAAAAAAAGAAGGTGCAGTTTCTATTCAGGATTGCGTGGGCTTGAGTAGAGCAATAGAAGGAAGTTTGGATAGAGAAAGTGAAGATTTTAAATTGAATGTTTCTTCGCCCGGTTTGAGTGAACCCTTTAAAGTTTTTGAGCAATATCAAAAAAACAGGGGTAGAAAAGTAGATGTTAAATTGGCAAATGGAGATAAAATTTCTGGAGTGTTGAATGATGTTAATGAAGAAGAGATTCTTGTTTTTTGCAGAGATAAAAAGAAAATAGAAGGGAAGAGAACGTGGGTAGAAGAAGAATTAAAGATAAATTTTGAAAATATTAAAGAGACCAAAGTGGTGGTACAATTTAAATAATTGAGACAAGATGGATAGTTTAAATTTAATAGAGTCGTTTTCGGAATTTAAGGAATTCAAAAACATAGACAGAGTTACTATGATGAATATTCTTGAAGAAGTATTTAGAAATACACTCATTAAGAAATATGGTTCAGATGAAAACTTTGATATTATTTTGAATGTCGATAAAGGAGACCTTGAAATTTGGAGAAACAGAGAGATTGTTCCCAATGGTGAAGTTGAAGATGACAATATGGAAATAGAGCTGAGAGAAGCTCAATTGATAGAAGAGGATTTCGAAGTGGGAGAAGAAGTATCTGAAGAATTAAAATTAGAAGACTTTGGAAGAAGAAATATTTTAGCACTCAGACAAAATCTAGCTTCTCGAATAATGGATCTTGAAAAGGATAGCATTTATAAGAAGTATTCTGAAAGAGTAGGAGATATCATTACAGGTGAAGTATATCAGGTGTGGAAGAGAGAGATTTTAGTTTTAGACGATGAAGGAAGTGAACTAATTCTTCCAAAATCGCAACAGATTAAAACTGACTATTTCAAGAAAGGTGATGCAGTAAGAGCTGTAGTTGCTAAAGTTGAAATGAGAAATAATAACCCTTTTGTTATTCTTTCCAGAACGGCTCCAGAGTTTTTAGAAAGACTTTTTGAAATGGAGGTTCCCGAAGTTTTTGATGGATTAATTACCATTAAGAAGATTGTAAGAGAACCAGGGGAAAGAGCAAAAGTTGCAGTGGAATCTTATGATGATAGAATCGATCCTGTAGGTGCTTGTGTCGGAATGAAAGGCTCCAGGATTCATAGTATTGTTCGTGAGTTGAAAAACGAGAATATTGATGTAATAAACTTTACGAATAATGCCACGCTGTTTATTACACGAGCTTTGAGTCCAGCTAAAATTGTTAGTATCAACCTAAATGATGAAACTAAAAAAGCAGATGTCTACTTAAAACCAGACCAGGTTTCTTTAGCAATCGGAAAGGGAGGACACAATATTAAATTAGCAAGTAAGCTTACCGAATATGAAATTGATGTCTATAGAGAAGCAGATGAGAATGAGACAGACGATGTAGATTTAGAAGAGTTTGCAGATGAAATAGAAGGATGGGTTTTAGATGAGCTAAAAGCTATTGGATGCGATACTGCAAGAAGCGTTATAGAAGTTGGTAAACCCGATTTAGTTTCTAGAACTGATTTAGAAGAAGAAACGATCGATGAAATTATCAAGATTTTAAAAGAAGAATTAGAAGCTTAAAAATATTTTAAGAATTGCCTATGGCAGGAAAACCAGTTAGATTAAGTAAAGCGGCAAAAGAGGTCAATCTTGGGATTGGTCGTGTTGTTGAGTTCTTGGAATCCAAGGGGTTCGAAGTAGAGTCTAAACCTACGACTAAACTTGAGCCTGAGATGTACGAAATGCTGTTAAAGGAATTTGCCGCTGATAGAGATATCAAGCAAAAGTCTGAACAGAAGACAGGTGAGAGAGAAGTGCGTGAAACAGTTTCCATAGAGACTGCTGCAAAGCCTGTGCGTAAACCTGATACGGAAGTTGAAGAACTTAAAATAAAAGGCGTTTCAGTTCCAGCTCCAACTCCAACCCCAACCCCAAATCCAGAGCCTGAAACGGTTAAGGCAAAAGTGGAGAAAAAGGTTGAGGTAAAAGTTGTAGATAAGATAGATATAGATAAGCCAAAGGTTAAGGAAGTAACAAAAGAGGAAGAAGAGAAGGAGGTAAGTAAGAAGGTTGAAGAAACAAAAGCAGAAGTAAAGAAAGAGGCTGAAAAATCTTCAGATAAGGAAGATAAGCCGAAAGAAGAGCCTAAGGATAAAGCTATTACTGTTGGTTCGGAGACCAATACACCCACAGTTGAGAAAGAAGAACCTGAGTTAGTTCAGGCTAAAGTAGAAGCGCTTAAAGGGCCTAATGTTGTAGGTAAAATAAAGCTTCCAGATCCACCTAAACCGAAGGCCAAAAAAGTTGCAGATTCACAAGGCGAAAATAAAAGAAGAAGGAAGAGAATTTCTAAGCCAAAAGTTGATGTGAATAAAGTTGCTCGAAGAGGCAATGACAGAAATGATAGAAGAGGTGGAGGTAATAGAGGACGAGGGCCTAAGCCAGAGCTAGACGAGAAAGCAATACAAAAAGAAATTAAGGAAACACTGCAACGTTTAAGTGGTGGTGGTAAAAATAGAGGTGCTAAGAACAGAAGAGCAAAGAGAGAAGCAGCTGCAGAGCGTTCTGAACTAGAGATGATGAAACAAGCTGCAGAACAGAATATTCTAAAGCTTACAGAATTTGTTACTGTTTCTGAACTTGCTGTGATGATGGATAAGAGTGCTAATGATATTATTTCAGCATGTATGTCATTGGGTATTTTTGCATCAATCAATCAGAGATTAGATGCAGAAACCATAACCATTATAGCAGAAGAATTTGGTTACATCGTAGAGTTTGTTTCGGCAGAAATTCAAGATGCAATTCAGGTTGAAGAGGACAATGAGGAAGATCTCATTCCAAGGTCTCCAATAGTTACCGTTATGGGACATGTTGACCATGGTAAAACAAGTCTTTTGGATCATATCAGAAAAGCAAATGTAATCGCAGGTGAAGCAGGTGGAATTACACAACACATTGGTGCGTACAGTGTAACCTTAGATAATGGTAAAAGTGTTACTTTCTTGGATACTCCTGGTCATGAGGCCTTTACTGCAATGAGAGCCAGAGGTGCTCAAGTAACCGACCTTGCAATTATTGTTATTGCAGCAGATGATTCAGTGATGCCTCAAACTAAGGAAGCCATTAACCATGCTCAGGCAGCTGGTATTCCAATGATATTTGCATTCAACAAAATGGATAGAGAAGGCGCAAATGCCGACAAAATTCGTGAAGAACTATCTCAAATGAATGTTTTGGTTGAAGAATGGGGTGGGAAATTTCAGAGTCAGGAAATCTCTGCGAAAATGGGAACCAATATTGATGACTTACTGGAAAAGGTTTTACTTGAAGCTGAGCTCTTAGAGTTAAAAGCAAATCCAAATAAAAGAGCAATTGGTACGATTATAGAATCTTCCTTGGATAAAGGTAGAGGATATGTAACTACCGTTTTAGTAGAAGCTGGAACTCTTAGAATCGGTGACGCAATGCTTGCGGGTGCGTATAGTGGAAAAGTAAAGGCAATGTTCAATGAAAGAGGAGCTGCTGTAAAAGAAGCCGGTCCTGCGGCTCCGGTTTCAATTCTCGGTTTGAATGGAGCACCAAGTGCGGGCGATAAATTCAACGTACTAGAGGATGAAAGAGAAGCTAGAGAGATTGCAACAAAGAGAGATCAACTGCAAAGAGAGCAAGGTGTAAGAACACAGAAATCCCTTACACTTGATGAGATTGGAAGACGTATAGCTGTTGGGGAATTTAAGGAGCTTAACATTGTATTAAAAGGTGATGTTGATGGTTCTATTGAAGCCTTAAGTGATTCCTTACAGAAATTATCTACAGAAAAAGTACAGGTTAAGATTATTCATAAAGCTGTTGGACAAATATCTGAATCAGATATTCTTTTGGCTTCTGCTTCTGATGCCATTGTAATTGGTTTCCAGGTTAGACCATCTACCAGTGCAAGAAGAGTGGCTGAGAAAGAAGAAGTGCAAGTAAAATTGTATTCCGTGATCTATGCCGCAATTGAGGAAGTTAAAGACGCAATGGAGGGCATGCTTTCTGCGAAAATCGAAGAAGAAATTCTTGGAACAGCGGAAATTAGAGAAACATTTAAAATCTCAAAAATTGGAACCATTGCCGGTTGCTTTGTTGAGGATGGAAAGATTCTCAGAAACAATAAGATAAGATTGATTAGAGACGGTGTGGTAATCTACACAGGAGAGCTAGGTTCATTGAAGCGTTTCAAGGATGATGTGAAAGAAGTAACCAAGGGTTATGAATGCGGACTGAATATTGAGAAATACAATGACATCAAAGTAGGTGACAGAGTTGAGTCATTCCACGAGATTGAAGTTAAACAGAAATTATAATTCACGGAGCTTACAAATAATTGTAAGCTCTACTTCATTTCCAACCATAAAAGAACCCGTTCCTTCCCCCACTGCATAATCAAAGCGGTTTATAGTTAAGGTTCCCTCAAGTTTTGAGTTCATATAGGTAAATGGGATGCCTACATTCTTGGTGATGCCGTGCAGGCTAAGTTCACCAAAGACAGTATATCCCTTCTCTGTTTTTTCAATTGATTTTGAAACAAAACAAATACTCGGGAATTTAGCAACGTTGAAAAAATCTGCATTTCTAAGGTGTTCATCTCTCTTTTTATTGCCTGAATCAATAGAAGCTGCATCTACGCAAACATTAAAGCTGGCATTTGAATAATCCGAAGGACTAAAATTAATTTCGCCCTTCATACCTGTAAAGGTCCCTTTTACTTTATTAAAACCAATATTGCTGATCTTAAAATTCACCACTGAATTTTGACTATCTATTTCTTGCGAAAAAGAAAGAAGCGAGAACAACAATAAAGTGCTTAGAATAATTCCTTTTTTTATAGCCTCCATCTGATTATTATACTTTGTAAGTAAGCCACTTCCAAAGTTCCTTGTAACTGACTTTTTTACCGTACATCAAAATACCGATTCGGTAAATTTTTCCGGCTAACCAAGTGGTAAAAATAAACCCTGCTATAAGTAATACCATTGAAAGACCAATAGTTCCCCAATCAATGGGAATAAAACCCATTCCCATCATTCCGACCTTGACCATCATTACGATAGGAGAAGTAAAGGGGATTATTGATGCCCACCAAACTGCAGGCCCATCAGGATTTGCTATTGCCATTTCAGCCAATATAAATCCAAAGATTAATGGAATAGTTATGGGAAGCATGAATTGCTGAGAATCTGTGTCATGATCAACAGCACCTCCAATCGCTGCAAATAAACTTCCATATAACAAATAACCTCCAAGAAAATAGAAGAGGAACATTCCTATTATAAAAGGGAAATTTATTTGTGCTAAAACTTGATATATTTTTTCGGCTAACTCATTGGGATTAATTTCTGCCATCATTTCTTGAGCCATCGCGACTTGCCCACCTCCTGTATAGATATCAGGGAAAACAGCGGAGAAAACAATCATAAGGATATTATAAAATACAATCCAAATAATAACTTGAGTCAAAGCCACCATTGCAACGCCAATGATCTTCCCCATCATTAATTGAAAGGGTTTTACAGAAGAAATAATCACTTCTACTATTCGGGTTGTCTTTTCTTCCATCACGCTTCGCATAATTTGCGTTCCGTATATGAAAATGAACATGTAAATGATTATGGAGAAAACGAAGCCGACTCCAGCTCCAACAATTCTAGGAATTTCCTTTGCGTCCTCAAAAACTTTGTTCTCAATTAGATTGACTTTTGCTATCAAACGATCAACGTCATCTTGAGACATGTTATTGGCTCGCATAATTAAGTCTTGGTAAGCTTTTTCTAGGTCATTAGATATTTTTCGGCTTACATTTAAACTGGGTCCATTATCTTTATAGACTAGAGGAATATCTTTTTTTCTTATGTCTTCCGCGTCTAAAAGTTGAATCATTATATCATAAGGACCTTCATTGAATTCCTTATCTGAAAATTCCTGGTGCTCAATTTTATAGGTGACACTCTCATTATTCTGTAAAAAACTAGAATCTAAAGCGACAAACTGACCTTGGGGGTCCGAGATTAAAACATCTGTAGTGCCAGATTCTTTTTGACTAAGAAATACAGCTAAGAAGGTGAGGCCAACAAAAAGAAGTGGTCCTAGAATGGTCATTAAAATAAAGCTCTTCTTCTTTACTCTAGTAAAGTACTCTCGCTTGATGATTAACCATGTCTTATTCATACCGTAACCCCCTCTTCTATATTTTCTTCTCCCACGGCTTCAATAAAAATCTCGCTCATTGAAGGAATCAATTCCATTACACTTTGAATTTCTGCATGTGGCAATACTGTTTTTAGCAGGTCATTAAGCTTTAGGTCATTTAAAATTTTAATGTCCGTAACGTTATAACCTTCCTTGTCTTTATGCTTTTCAAGTAATTCGTAATTCGTCCATAGTGCATTGGTGAAGCCTAAAATCTCACCTTTGAAACGAACACGATAAATATTCTTTTTAAATCGATCTTTCACCTCTTTTACTGAACCATCCAAAACTACATTGGCCTTGTTGATTAGAGCTATATCATCACAAATTTCTTCAACAGAAGCCATATTATGTGTTGAAAGCATAACGGTTGCACCCTCATCTCTTAATCTCAGAATCTCTTCCCTTATTAATTTGGCGTTTATAGGATCAAAACCCGAAAAAGGCTCATCGAGAATCAGAATTTTAGGTTCGTGCAATACGGTAGTGATGAATTGAACTTTTTGAGCCATACCCTTAGAAAGATCTTCAATCTTCTTGTTCCACCAAGTCTCCATCTCAAATTTCTCAAACCAGTTTTTCAGCTTTCTTTTGGCATCACTAGCGCTCATGCCTTTAAGTTGGGCCAAATAAATTGCCTGTTCGCCCACTTTCATCTTTTTGTAAAGCCCCCTTTCCTCAGGTAAATAACCAATTGTTTCTACATGGTGAGGAGCAAGCTTTTTTCCGTCAATAAAAACCTCTCCTTTATCAGGCCCTGTAATTTGATTGATTATTCTAATTAGTGAGGTTTTTCCAGCCCCATTAGGGCCTAGCAATCCAAAAATAGATTGTGCTTTGACATGGATACTCACACCATCTAAAGCGGTGTGCCCACTATATCTCTTAACTATATTTTCCGCTTTAAGCATATACAATTGGTTAAGGCGAATATAAGAAGAAGCTTAGATAGGAACTTCTATTTTATACAAACGGAATTTTTAAAGTTGAGAATGGTAAATTAAATAACCCTTTAAAGATTATTCAAGTGGCTTATTAAGATAGGTAAGGATGCATTGATTGCACAGTTTCAATCAATCTCCAAACATTTCTGCCACCCGCTGAAAGAAACCCTTTTCCTTCTTACTTGGATTGGGAATGAAGTTCTCGGAATTACGCAATTTATCAAGCAACTCCTTCTCTTCCTTATTTAACGATTTAGGCGTCCAAACGCTAATGTTGGCAATTAAATCTCCTTTTCCTCTTCCATGAACATCTGGTAATCCCTTTCCTCTTAGTCTAACCATTTTGCCGCTTTGTGTGCCTGGCTCAATCTTTATTTTTGCCTTACTTTCAATTAAAGGAATTTCAGCACTTCCACCCATTGCCGCATCAACAAAATTGACATAGAGGTCATAGTGCAAGTTCATTCCATTTCTTTTGAAAACATCATGCTCTTTTTCCTCAATGACAACCAGAAGATCTCCATTTATTCCTCCTGCCGGAGCGGCATTTCCTTTTCCAGAAACGTTCAATTGCATACCATCTTCAACACCAGCTGGTATGTCTATCTCCATCACTTCTTCTTTTCTTTCCAAACCATGCTCATTTGCTCCTCTAGGTTTATGGGTGACCATATTCCCACTACCGTGACAAGTTGAGCAAGTAGAGCTTGTTTGCATGTGTCCAAGAATAGTTTGAGTAACTTTGACCACTTGACCACTTCCATTACAAGCACTACAGGTGCCATATTTTACTCCTTCAGCTTGAACAAGCTTTTGAACCTTAATTTTTTTGACTACACCCTTAGAAATTTCTTCAAGTGTTAGAGAAACTTTTATACGAAGGTTAGAGCCCTTCATAGTTCTTCTGCGGCTGCCACCGCCTCCAAAACCTCCAAAACCACCTCCGAAGCCACCACCAAAAATGTCTCCGAATTGAGAGAAGATATCGTCCATGGACATACCACCTCCAAAGCCACCAGCACCACCTTTCATTCCCGCATGACCAAATTGGTCATAACGTGCTTTTTTATTGGGATCACTTAATACCTCATAAGCCTCAGCAGCTTCTTTGAATCGTTCCTCGGCTTCTTTGTTATCTGGATTTTTGTCTGGATGGTATTTAATAGCCATCTTTCGATAAGCCTTTTTTACCTCCTGTTCACTTGCTCCTTTGGAAACTCCAAGTATTTCGTAGTAATCTCTTTTACTCATGATCTTATTGTCCGATTACCACTTTGGCAAAGCGTAAGACTTTTTCATTTAAGTAATATCCTTTTTCAATTACATCAACAACCTTTCCTTTCATGTCATCTGAGGGTGCGGGAATTTGTGTAATCGCTTCGTGTAAATCTGTATCAAAAACGGTGTTTACCGCTTCCATGGGTTTCAGTCCTTCTTGGGTTAGAATGTTAATCATCTTTTGACGAATCAATTCAAAACCTTCTTTTAGTGCGACCTTATCTTCAGATTCAGAATTTGCTTTTATTGCCCTATCAAAATCGTCAATAACTGGAAGAATATTCTTTATAACACCTCCGCCTGCAGATGAGATAAGTTCAATTCTTTCTTTAGCCGTTCTTTTTCTGAAATTTTCAAACTCGGAATAGAGCCTTAAATACTTATCATTCATCTCGTTAAACTTCTGCTCCCACTCATTTATATCTTCAGATTCATCTAGATTTTCTTCGTCTTTTTCCTCTTGTATTCCTTCTTCATTCGCAGTATCCCTTTCTTCCACATTTATGTTTTCGTCCTGCTTATTTTCAGTATTTATCTGCTCTTTTTCCTTATTTCCAGACATGATTTCCATTTTGCTCTTTTGCTTTCAAATTATCTGCCAAACACATTATAAAGACAATATGTCAGCTTATTGCCGCTTAAAAGGCGCAAATCTAATAATCTGACAGATTTTCCTACTAAATCAAAATTAAAAATGCACTTTCCAGTTCTTTTGTCAATAAACTATTTCAAGACTTATTAATTACTTTAGCCAGGTGAATATAAAAGCAATATTGTTAAGCCCATTTTCCCTAATTAATGGATGTGTTCTTCGCCTTAGACATTTGCTTTTTGATATTGGATTTTTAGCATCTAGAACTGTTCCTATTCCCACAATAAGAATAGGTAATTTGTCATTTGGAGGAACAGGAAAAACTCCGTTTGCCGAGTACATCTTATCTCAATTTTCTGGCGAGATTAACATGAGTGTTTTAAGCAGAGGATATGGCAGAGAAGGAAATGACTTACATGAAGTGAATCCAAATGATAACTCAAAGAAAAGCGGGGATGAACCTCTTCAGATAAAAAAGAAATTTCCCCAGATTCCTGTAATTCTCAATGGGGATAGGGTGGAAGGAGTGCAGCATATTCTGGATAATTATTTGGAATGTGGTTGTGTTCTTTTAGATGATGCCTTGCAACATCGGAAATTAAAAGGAGGTCTTCAGATTATGCTTACGACAATTCAAAATCCTTTTTTTCATGATTATCTTTTTCCCTCCGGTAAGTTGAGAGATATACGTTCAAGAGCAAAGAATTTTGATGCTATTGTTTTTACCAAAATAGAAGAGGCATATTTTGATGAGGCGAAGAGAAATTGGTTGTTACAGGCAGTCAATAAATATAATAAGCCAACATTTTTTACATCATTAGAATATTCAAGCCCCAAGCATATTTTAAATAATGCTTCATTACCACCTGCCTCTTATGAAAGTGTATTGTTATTAACGGGAATAGCCAATGCTGAACCCTTGCTTAATAAATTGGAGGAAGACTATGTTAATTGTCATCATTTAGACTTTAATGACCATCATGAATTTAGTAAAGATGATATTCTAAAAATCAAAGAAAAATATAATGGTCTTAAAGGCGAATCTGTTATTTTCACCACGGAAAAAGATGCTCAGAGATTACTGTCAAATGATTATTTTGATGAATTAAAGGATTTGGACATCTATTTCATTGAAATAAAAATTAAGTTTCTCGAAAAGGAAGAGGCTTTCAAAACGCTAATTAGAAATTATGTTGGAAACAATAAAAGAAGCAGCTGATTTTATTCGTTCAAAATCTGAAATCCATCCGGAGGTAGGAATAATTTTAGGAACGGGTTTAGGTGGCTTAGTTAATGAAATTCAAATCTCTGATACCATTCCTTATGAGGAGATTCCTCATTTCCCAGTTTCTACAGTAGAGAGCCACTCCGGTAAGCTCATACTTGGTCATTTAGGGGGAAAACCCATTATCGCAATGCAAGGTAGATTTCATTATTATGAGGGCTATGACATGAAACAAGTTACGTTTCCGGTAAGAGTGATGAACAATTTGGGTATCAAAAGTTTGTTTGTTTCTAATGCAAGTGGTGGTGTTAACCCAGATTATGAAATAGGAGATTTAATGATTCTTAATGATCATATTAACTTCTTCCCAGAACACCCATTGAGAGGTCATAATATTGCTGAGTTAGGGCCAAGATTCCCAGATATGAGCCAGCCTTATGATAAATCCCTAATTGCCAAAGCAGAAGAAATAGCACTAGCCAATAATTGTAAAGTTCAAAAAGGAGTTTATTTAGGTTTAACAGGACCTACTTTGGAAACTCCAGCAGAATATTTTGCCTTTAGGGAAATTGGAGCTGATACGGTTGGAATGTCAACTGTTCCCGAGGTAATAGTTGCCAGACATATGAATATTCCTTGTTTTGCCATATCAATAATTACCGATTTAGGAGTTGAAGGAAAGATTAAGGAAGTAAGTGTTGAAGATGTTATTGCCGTGGCCAATAAAGTAGAGCCTAAAATGACATTGATAATGAAAGAATTAATCTCAGCTTTTTAACAAACTGTTCTGGTATTTTAATCGTAGAAAAGCTATTCAAAAGGTTTATTATTAAAGGTTTATGCTCTTTAATGATTAAATTTAATTGGAGATAGTTTAAATTTGAAGTATGAAGTATTTATTAGTGGGTTTTTTAACTGCCATGTATGCTGCTTGTGGAAGCGTTCAGGATGTTGGTAAGACCGTAATTGGAGGAAAAATAAACGGAGCTGCAGATCAATGGGTTACTTTTCAGAATAACAGTACTAAAGGTAATGTAGATTCAACTAAAGTAGCTTCAGATGGTTCTTTTGCTATTCAGTCTAAGAATATGCCATTGGACTTTTATAAACTAACCGTTGGGGACCAATCTATGATATTGGTAATGGATAGTACTCAACAAGTTGTGGTGCAAGGAGATTATTCTGATCTTAGAGGTACCTATACCGTTCAGGGTTCTAAAGATTCACAATTACTAGCTGAGCTTGCAAAAAAGGAGCAAGCGTTTAGAACAGAGAAAAAAGCATTAGATGCGAGTTTTAAAGCTATTGGTCCTTCAGCTACAGCTCAGCAAAAAGAAAAATTTCAAGAAGACAGTAAGAATTTGGTAGAGCCCTTCTATAATTACTTGACCAATTTTATTACTTCAAATCCTAAATCACCTGCTTGTATTACGGCTTCTCATAATTTACATCCAGTTCAGGAAATGGAAAGATATAAAACCATTAAGGAGAACTTAAAAGATGTTATTCCAATGAGTAACGCTTACCTAAGTTTGAAGAAAAAGATTGCTGATGCTGAACGTCAAGCTCAGCAGGCAAAAGCATCTCAAATGGCCGCAAAAGCAAGTGGCGTTGGTAATGAAGCTCCTGAAATCTCTTTAGAAGATCCGAATGGAGAAATTAAACCACTTTCATCATTTAGAGGAAAATACGTTTTAGTTGATTTTTGGGCATCTTGGTGTGGGCCTTGCAGGAGAGAAAACCCAAATGTGGTTAAACTCTATGAGAAGTATAAGAATGATGGTTTTGAAGTATATGGCGTTTCCCTTGACAGCAGTAAAGATAGATGGTTAAAAGCAATTGCCGATGACAGACTTTCATGGACTCATGTAAGTGATCTAAACAAATGGAATTCAATTGCGGCAAAGGCCTATGGAGTGCGGAGTATTCCACATACTGTTCTCTTAGATAAGGAAGGGAAAATCATGAATGTTAAATTGAGAGGTGCAGCTTTAGAAGCTAAATTGAAGGAAATATTTGGTCACTGATTAAATGCATAGAACCTTAACCAGCACTATTCTATTTATAATCTTTACTAATCCCTTTTTTGCTCAGGAAAATTACTTCCAGCAAGAAGTAAATTATTCTATTTCAGTTGAGTTGGATGATGAAAATCATATGCTCTATGCGCATGAAAGAATAGAGTATTTCAATAACTCTCCCCAGCTCTTAAATGAGATTTATTTTCATATTTGGCCGAACGCTTATAAGGATAATAGTACAGCATTCAACAAACAAAGTAAGGAAGACAATAACTTTGACTTCAATTATGCCAAGTTTGAAGATCGAGGCTATATAGATAGCCTTTCTTTCACTCAGGATGGAATTGCTATCAGCTATGAGGAGACCAATCATCCAGACATCATTAAGCTAATCTTGGCAAAACCTGTTCTTTCAGCTGAGATGACTGTTATTGAAACTCCATTTCGAGTTAAAGTTCCGGATGGGAGGTTTAGCCGTTTGGGACATACTAATCAAGCTTATTATATCACTCAATGGTACCCAAAACCAGCAGTTTATGATCAAAATGGTTGGCACGATATGCCCTATTTAAATCAGGGAGAGTTTTATTCTGAGTTTGGATCTTTTGAAGTAAAAATAACACTGCCTGAAAACTATGTGCTTGGAGCGACAGGTGATTTGCAAGAACAATCTGAAAAGGAATGGCTTAGAGAAAAGGCAAAAAATGATGCTGAAGTGCGGTTCGGACCTAAGTATGAAAACTCGGAAAGGAAATCTTCTGAAAAGAAAAAGACACTGACCTTCAAGCAAACTAACATTCATGATTTTGCATGGTTTGCAGATAAGTATTTCTATGTTTTAAGAGATGAGGTCATTTTACCCAACTCAAAAGATACCGTAGAGGTTTGGGCAATGTTTACGCGCAGAAATGGAGAGTTATGGGAGAAGATAGCTATTGAAGCATTGAAGGATGGAGTCTACTATTATTCATTGTGGAACGGAGATTACCCCTATAAACATTGCACAGCTATAGATGGAACAATTAGCGCTGGTGGAGGAATGGAGTATCCCAATATCACTATAATTGGAAATTCTAGCTCTAAACAAGAACTCGAAAGGGTAATTGTTCATGAAGTAGGGCACAATTGGTTCTATGGAATTTTAGGCTCTAACGAAAGAGATTATCCATGGATGGATGAAGGAATAAATTCCTATTACGAGCATCGTTATTTCGATGAGAAATATCCAAATGAAGAGCTTATAATGAACTTTGGTTTTCCCATTTCAGCCGAGGATAAACAACTTTCTGATTTGTCTTATTTTTTAGGCCAATCAAGAAATTCTGAACAAGCTATTCAATGTCGATCAAATGACTACTCTTCGGTAAATTATGGTTCCGTGGTTTATGAAAAAGCGAGTTTTGCAATGCATTACTTAGCTCAGTATCTAGGAGAAGAAGAATTTGATAGATGCATGCAAAATTACTATGAAAAATGGAAGTTTAAGCATCCTGGACCTCAAGATATGTGGGCTGCATTTCAGGAAATAACTGATAAAGATGTTTCCTGGTTTTTTGAGAAGATGCTCCATTTTACTACACCTATTGATCATAGATTGTGTAGAGTGCATGAAGGAAAACAAACGGATGTTGTGGTAAAGAATATGGGAAGATATCCAACACCTGTTGCGGTTGGCTCTTTTAAGGAAGGAAAACTTCTGGAGAAAAAATGGCTAGAGCCTTTTGAAGGAAAGACCATAGTCTCACTAAGTAAGCAAGATTTTGATGAAATTAGAATAGATCCTGAATACCAAGCTATTCAAGCTAATAGAAAAAATGATCTATGGAGAAGGTCGGCACTTATTCATAAATGGGAAACTATTAAGCCCACTTTATTAACTAGTATAAGGGAAAGGAGAACAAGTAAGATTAATTTGAATCCATTAATGGGCTTCAACAGTAACGATGGTTATCTATTGGGAATGTCATTTAACAACCTAGAACCTATAAAAAAGACATATGAGTTTAATTTAGCCCCTTTGTATGGTTTTGAATCCAATGAAATTGTAGGTTATGGAAGGCTTTCAGCAAATTTGAAAACTAACTTGGGACCACTAAAATTTACGGAGCTTTTTGGTACAGCTGCAAGTTTTTCTTTTAAAAATACTGAAACGGAGCAATTTAAGTATGAAAAATTTTCTGCTGGATTTGAAGTGGAATTCAGGCCAAAACGTTTAAAAACCAATAATATTTACAAGTTTAAATACGAGTATATTTCTAAAAAGGATAGATACGAAATAGCAGAGATTCGAATGGATTCCATTGCCAACCCATTTCTTTTTGAAGCCGATATTAGTGTGAACAGAAATTATCACGATTTACTGTTCTCATTTGATGATAACAATACCTTAGTTCAAAATCACTTAAGAGTAAACTTTAGAATTGCACCAGAGCATCAGAGATTAAGTCTTGATCATACAAGTAGAATTTACTATCAAGAAAAAAGAGCTGCGGATATCAGGGTATTTGCGGGACAAATTTTAGGTGATAATCCAGTTGCATCGGAGAGGTTTTATTTAACGGGAAACAATAGTGAATTGAGTGAAACAGGACAAATAAGAGATAACATAGATGATTCTTTCCGAAGCGGAGGACAGGATTATTTGTATCAAGATGTACTTGTTTCAAGAACTGGAACATCAGGACTTTGGTCTAATCAACTATTTATGAATCAAGGTGCATTCAAGATTCCAGTTCAAGGGCTTTCAAATGATTGGATGCTTGCGTTGAATTTAGATGTGGACTTGCCGATACCCAAATTGAATTTTGGGTTTTTTACAAGTTTAGGTTGGACACCAGAAAGAACGGTTACTTCTGGAACAATAGAAGATGTGGTAGTTCTTTATCAAGAATATGGATTAAAACTGACTATAGTCCGTGATTATTTCACGATATATTTTCCCTTGTTTTATGATAATGATGGAGATGGTGAAATGGATCAATCAGAAATTGGCTTTGGAAAATCTATTAGTTTTGATTTGAATTTGAAAGATTTATCTCCTAGAAAATTAAGAGATTTAATTCCCTATTGAGTACTAGTAAAAAAATATATTTCGCATCGGACCTGCATTTGGGTATACCTAATGAGAAGGAGAGTAGAGAAAGGGAATTAAAATTTATTGCTTGGCTCGAATTCATTCGTGGAGATGCCCAGGAAATTCATTTAATGGGTGACATTTTTGATTTCTGGTTTGAATACAAAAAAGCTGTTCCGAGAGGTTATGTGCGCTTGTTAGGTAAGATTGCCGAATTGGCTGATTCTGGCATTAGCATTTACTGGTACTACGGTAACCATGACATGTGGATATTTGATTATATCCCTTCTGAACTAGGAGTGACCATGGTACCCAATGAACAAATTAGAGAATTTGAAGGAAAGAAATTCTTTTTACACCATGGAGACGGTTTAGGACCTGGAGACAAAGGATATAAGTTTTTAAAGAGGATTTTTAGAAGTAATTTGTGTCAATGGTTATTTGCAAGGTTACATCCAAACTTTGGGATATGGTTGGCAGATATGTCCAGCAGGAAAAGCAGGTATTCGGAGCCTGATGATAAAAAACCTTATCAAGGAGATGACAAGGAGTTTCTAGTTCAGTTCTGTCATGAAAAAATAAAAGAAGAGCATTTTGATTATCTAATATTTGGGCATCGTCATTTGCCATTAGATATGAAAATAGAATCTAGCAGATACATAAATCTTGGTGATTGGTTGGAACATTTCACTTATGCTGTTTTTGATGGGAAAGATGTTCAGCTCAAAAAATGGGAATAAAAAAACCCCTCTAAACCAAAGTTTAAAGGGGTTGAAATTTTTTAATTCCGAAACTATAGTTTCACAAATTTTCCAAACTGAGCTTGATCTTTTACTCTGACATTTATGATATAAATACCACTAGCAAAATCAGCTGCGTTAAATTGCATTGTTCTTTGTCCAGAACTCATATTTAATCTGGTTTGAGAAGAAACTAGGTTTCCACTTAAATCGTAAATATTCATCTCTACGTCTGCTCTTTCTATTAAATTGAAAGAGATTGTTCCATTGTCAGTAAGTGGGTTAGGATAAATATTTAATTCATCTATGAATGATATTTCATCATCAAAGTTGTCATCTATACCCACAATAAACTCTCCAGATTCCCAGAATCCTCTCCCATGAGTTCCAGCGTATATCTGACCAAAATTGAAAGTTCCTTCTTCCTGAGTTTGTTGAAGCAGTTCCATTACAGGAACCCTTCCAATTCCTCCTTCTACACCAACATTGTTGCATTCTTCCCAAGAGTCTCCATCATTTTCAGAAACCCAAATTCCAAACTCACCACCAGCTATAATTCTACCAGAATTGTTCATATCGAATGTAACAGAATACATTGGCATTCTCTCCAAACCATTTATTCCTCCTGGCTCATCCCATATTCCACTAAATGTATTATTGGATGAAGTAGATTGAGCAGATTCACTTAACATTACGTGAATTGAAGTGTTAGAATATCCACCTATTGAAAGAGCCACTCTTTCGTGATCATTTGGATCAACTGCAATTCCAGTAATAGCACTACTAGTTGAAGACTTAATTTCTGTTACATGAACCTTGAAAGGAATTTCAACACCGTCTATATCCATATATGTTGCAGCTGAGAAATCAACACTATTTAAGCCACCAAATACAGTGTCATTTGTTGCTACATTTATTATAGTATCTGTATTAGTTGGTCTAAAAGCAATACTAACCTCTTCGGGTGAATATGCACTTCCTATACCAGATATACGAACTACTCTTCCCGCACTAGTTCCAACATATAAATGATTTCCGTCAGGAGAAAATTTCATTTTTGTTATCCTACCTGTTATTCCAGAAATTGGAGTCATCCACTCAAAATTTGTAGTGTTAAAGTTTGCAGCATTTCTAGATAAGGATAACGGATTAGCTCCATCACTTGAAGTAGCATACCATGTAGAAATATTGTCTGGAAGGAAAACCGTATCTCCAGGAAATACAGTGTTGCTAACTACTTGTGATAAAGGCAAACTTAAACTTTGACTTGCATAATCAATAGTTTCACCCGCAAAAATTGTGTCTGTGGTGAAATTAACGAACATAACGTCATTCGGGTTGTCTGAATCATTGTCTGTCTCCCAAAATTCTTGAACAGTAAAAAACGGACCATTCATATATGGGCTAAAATTAGAAGTATTGATACCTCCGTCATTTGATCTAAGAACTACAGCACCTTGACTTGAAGTGAACAGTACATTTCCATTGAGTTGAGAATGCTCCACATCAAAACCGTCACCAGAACCAGGAACATCTCTTGCTTCCTGTAAAGTATTACCTTGAAAATCTATATACATGCAGCCATTATCCTGAGAACCTCCAAGAACTTCACCCTGTGGACCGAAATCCATATCGTAAAGTTGAGTTACGTTTAAGAATCTATTCACAGGGAAAAAGCTGCCACCAAAGTCTTCACTTCTGTAAACTCCACCATCAGTTCCTACATATAAAACATCATCAGAACTCCAGTGGAAATAGTGAATATCTGAGTGAACAAAAGTTCCAGGTATTTGACCGAATTGAAATGCAATTTGATCCCACTGACCAAAAATAGGATCCTCTACTGCTTTCTCCCACTTATAAAGACGAACACCACCTATTATAACTTCATCACAATCTGTTGGGTTTACAGTAATGTCTTGATCATACCAACATTGGCCGTTAGCACTTATACAAGGTGAAAATGCGGATGTTCCATTGTTACTATTAAACGCAATTTGATCGAATGTTTCTCCACCATCACTAGAAGCCCATGCACTTCTTAAATATCCAGTTGTACCAGACATAAAGGCATACATGTTATCAGGATCATTTGGGCAAAGTGCAAATTCCACTCTTCCTACACCAGTTGTTGGCAGTGCCAGTCCATTCCCACTAATATCTTCAAAAGTCTGACCACCATCTCTAGAAATAAATACATTATCAGAAATAACACACGTTACAACCTGACCATCCGCGGATATATCTGCGTCTGTAGCTGTACCAGAACCAGAAGGAAGCCCATCTGCTCTGTCTTCAAGATCATCATTCCCATCAATATATTCTCTAAAACCACCTCCATATGCAATCCAAATACTATTTGCATTCAAAGGGTTTCTGAATATTCTATTTACAAATGACCAATTATCACTTGTTGAAAGCGTTGCAGGTTCAAAGTCAGAAACTAAGCTAAAAGAATTTCCACCATCTGTAGATTTGAATAACCCGTTTCCAACAAAACCGCTTCCACCAACTCCACCAGCTGGTTCGTTTGAATTTCCTGTTCCAACATATATTGTTCCGTTAGGTAGTAAACATATTGCGGAAACGACCAAGTTTTCATTAAAACCCGGAAGAAAAGACCATGAAAGGCCTGCGTCTTCTGATCTAAATAAACCACCTGATATTCCTCCTGCCAATAAAGTACTTGGATTTGCTGGATCGGACTCAATAGCTCTAACTCTTCCAGCAATATTATCAGGACCCATTTCTCGGAAATTAATATCTGCCGATGCTCTGCTTTGAGTTAAAGGCAATCTTTTAACCGCTGCTCGAAGAGCCATTACATCTTCTGGGTTTATTTCTCCTGTAACAGGATCAGCATTTAAAGTTTTGAAGTATTCAGCAAAACCATCTGGGCTCTGAACAACATTATTGGAATTGTCTCTTGGAGTATATCCAAGTTCATCACCATTACTGATAGTTAAAGAAGCTACAGCAATTAAGCATATTGGAATGATGTAAAGTAAAGATTTCAATTTCATATCTTTTATTTCTATTTCGTCAACAAATTTTAGGCTAAAAAAGTTTACAAATTTTGCCCTTTTTTAAGCAAAGGAGTCAAATATATCCGTTTCAAATAAAAGTACAAACTAAAAGAGGAAAGACCTTCTTTAAAAAATGGAAAAAAAGACATGACTATTACAAGTCTAACGCCTAAAAAAGATGCTTTTCAGCGTGGTAAGATGATCGAACTAAAGGGCCAGATTCCACATATCTAAAGCCTTTTTCAAGTCCTATTTCTTTAAATTCTTCAAAAGTTTCTGGTCTAATAAACTCTGCAACAGGGAGATGCTTTACTGTTGGTTGCAGATATTGACCTAATGTTAAAACATCTGTACCTACGCTTATTAAGTCATCCATTGTCTCCAACACTTCCGAATAGGATTCTCCCAAGCCTAACATTACACCCGATTTTGTGCGCATACCAGATTTCTTTAATCTGAACAAAACTTCAAGACTTCTGTCATATTTTGCCTGAATTCTAACTTCCTTGGTTAATCTTCTCACCGTTTCCAAATTATGGGAGATAATTTCTGGATGAACATCTATGATTCTTTGCAGATTTTCCCATTTTCCACCAAAATCTGGGATAAGTGTCTCCATAGTGGTATGAGGCGATTTTCTTCGAATTGCTTTAACCGTTTGCGCCCAAATTTTTGACCCACCATCTTGTAAGTCATCTCTGTCTACTGAAGTTAAAACACAATGCTTAACTCCCATTAAGTGAACAGATTGCGCCACTCTCGCTGGTTCAAATATGTCAACCTCTAATGGTTTTCCAGTTGCTACAGAACAAAATCCACAAGATCGGGTACAGATATTACCAAGGATCATAAATGTAGCAGTTCCTGCTCCCCAGCATTCTCCCATATTTGGACAATGCCCGCTTTCACAAATTGTGTGAAGCTTATTTTCACTTACAATATTTCTGACAGCTTTATAACTTTCACCCGTAGGTAACTTGACTCTTAGCCAATCGGGTTTAGATCTTTTCTTAACTTGAGTTGCCAAGGGCTTAGTTATATTTTTTTCCTATGAAAATATTTGCGAAAAAGTTGAAATAGAGGCTTTTGTTCTTATCAATAACCCCTGCGTTAGGAATTTCTTCTGCGAGTACAGGAATTTGATCGGGAAATGCATCTAAAGAAATTCCCGCTTCGAAACCTTGTATTTTTGTCTGATCTCCAGCATACTCAACAGAAAAACTAAACTTTCCATAAGCACCTATGTGTGCGTCTAAATCCCCAAAACCATTAAACCAATTCCCACGCCCAAAAATACTTGCGGAAGTATGAATGCTAGGATCATAAGCTTCTTCAGTTAATAAATCAAATTCGGAATTTAGAGGAGTCCTTATAATGAGATAGTAAGGCTTGGTGATTCCAAAGGTGGGACCAATGGCCCAATTATAAGAAAACTCTACTCCTGTTTTCCTCTCCTTGTAAGCTAGAACCTTTCTTTTTCCAAATGAAGGCCTAATAAGATATAGGTGATTTTGTTTCCCGAAAACAAAAGGCTTTGCACGTTCATCCCTTAAATCAAAACGTTTATCTTCATTAGGATTTTTCATTCCAACAATACTCAAATTTAAATTGACTATCTCGTTTACAGCCTTCTGATAGCCCAAGCTTCCAACAATACCCCAACCATGACCGTGAATTTTTAAGCCTGCCTTGAATTCTTTCTTATATAAAATAGTAGCTTCATCATAAATAGTTTGTTGCCCTTGCAAGGTCAAACAAAGTATTAAGGATAATATGCTAACTACAACTTTCATCTAATAAAGAAACCAAATTTATTAATTTACAACGAATTTAAATACTTAATTGTTTTATGAATACTGCTACAATTATATACAACGGAAACTTAAGAACCCAAGCAACACATTTAAAATCTGGTGAAAAGTTGGTCTCTGATGCTCCAATTGATAATAATGGCAAAGGAGAAGCCTTCAGTCCCACAGATTTACTTTCGACCTCTTTGGTTTCGTGTATGCTGACTATAATGGGTATTGTATCAGGTAAAAAAGGAATACCTTTTAATACAGCAGAAGCTAATATGAAAAAAATTATGGCGGATAACCCGAGGAGGGTTCAAAGTATTCAAATAGAAATAAAGATTAATGAAAGATGGACGGATGATCAAAAACGTCTAATGGAAACGGCTGCTTTAAATTGTCCAGTTGCTAAAAGCCTATCTAAAGAGGTAATTCAGGAAGTAAAGTTTATCTATGATTAACTATTTACTTCTTTGCTTTGTTTTACATCTGCTTTACTATAAGCCGCGCATGATTTGTTCTTAGAACATGAAGTCAACATGCCTATCGTAAAGATTAAAATTGCCAGTGCAGATAATGTCTTTCTCATAATTTCAAAATATACTTCAAAAATCCGAAGTTACACATTTATACTAATCATAGAATGAAATAGTTTCGGAAAAATACTTTCAAATGTTAATAATACTCAGGAAATAACGTTTTTACCTTGTTCTTATTGCTAGATTCTAGGTTAATATTGTTGAATAAAATTTGAATTTCCTAAAACGTAAATATCAAATTCTGCTCTTTTGCTTGTTTCAAATGAGTTTAGCTTGGTCACAAGACCCTATAAAAGGATTTTTTTTGAACGAAGATCAAGACACCATTTTAAAGATCGATGAGGTTAATTTGATTCAGGCAGATTTTAAGCTAGATAGCATTCTTAAAACCTGGAGGCAACAAAATTTTTTAGCAGCCTGTATGGATAAAATGGATACCGCAGGCCAGAAAATAACTTATCACCTATATAAAGGGCAGGATTTCTTTTTTGAAGAAATAAATTTAAATGACCTTCCACCATTTGTTCAGGAGCTAGGTGTTTCAACTGCAAAAAAGACCATGTCAATGGTAGAGCTAGAGCAGTTTTTTTCTAATATTTTGAAGAAAACGGATGATTTGGGTTATCCTTTTGCCAAGATTAAAATGGATGATATTAAGGTGAAAGAAAACATCATTTCATCAACCATTAAGTTAGATTTAAATAAAAGGGTTGTTTTTGATAGCTTAATAATAGTTGGAGATGCCAAGATCAATGAAAATCTTATTAGAAATCTTCTTTCCTTAAAAAAAGGTGAACCATATAAGGAAAGTACCATTAATAGAATTTCAAATAAGCTCAGGGAAATACCTTATATAAGCCAGTCCAAAAGTCCAGAATTTGTTTTTAAGAAAAACGGTGTAGATGTTTACCTATATCTAAAAAATAAAAGCGCGAATAGGTTCAGTGGAATTATTGGTTTTTTACCCAATAGTGTAAATGGTGAGACTAACATCACGGGAGATGTAGATTTATCCTTGGTTAACACATTAAGAATTGGTGAAAGACTAAAATTCAAATGGCAAAGAATACGGCCCGAGGTACAGGACTTAAATGTGGCAACAGAACTTCCCTTCCTTTTTAATACACCTTTTGGCTTGAATGCATCTTTGGATATTTTCAGGCAGGATACCAGCCTTTTGGAAGTGAAAAGTAATATTGGTCTTCTTTATAATTTCGGTTCTCAAGACTATTTCAAGATATACTTTTCCGCATTCAGTTCAGATCGATTAGAGAATACTCAACAAGCAAATGACTTGGGAGGATCAAATTATGATTCCTATGGTGCAGGTATTCTTCTGAGCGATTTGGACTATATATTTAATCCAAGAAAAGGGTATAGCATAGATTTTAGTGCAGATGTAGGTACGCGTTTTTTTGATCCTCCAAGTTTGTCAGACTCTGTATTAATAAATCTTCCTGAAGAGTCCAATGTATATAATATAAACGCTAATCTGAATTACTTTATCCCTAGTGGTAAACGGGGTGTTTTTGCTCTTAAACTATCCGCTGCCTCTAAATTGAATCCAAATCTGTTGAGTAATGAGCTTTTACGTTTGGGTGGAAATAATTCTTTAAGAGGTTTTGATGAAGAGAGCTTAAGGAAATCTTCCTATGCCTATTTAAATGTGGAATATAGAATTATCACTGATCTAAATTCCAATATATTTCTGTTTGCCAATTCAGCTTGGACGGAGACGAGATTGTTTAATTCCTATGATAATGATTTTCCTTATGGTTTCGGAGCTGGTGCAAACTTCGATACCAATGCTGGAATCTTCTCTTTGAGCTATGCACTTGGTGCTCAAAATGGAAATACAATTCAAACCAATCAAGGTAAAGTGCATTTCGGCTTTAAAAGTCTTTTCTAATTCGGAAGCTTAAGAATTGAATTATAGTTATTTTTAGCCCCTTACATGGATTATTTTGAATTCTTTATCGGCCTTTTTCTTGGTCTCATTATTGGGGCTCTTCTGCTCTTTTTGTTTTTGAGATTTGGTAAGCAGGGAAGAGAATTTCAAGACTTAAGAACAGAAAAAGATTTGCTTTTAAGAAGTAAGGAAGAGCAAAGTAGAAATACTATTGATCTCAAAGCGGAAAAAGATCAGGTTCAAGAGAAGTTAAATTTTGCCAGAGAAGAAAATGCAGGTCTAAGAGAAAGGCAAAAAAATCTGGAAGAAAAACTTCATGAAATTGAGAAGATGAAGGAAAAGCGTGAGGAGGAAATGGGAATGAAATTTCAGAATTTGGCGAATAAAATATTCGAAGACAAATCTGAAAAATTTGATAAAAACAGCAAGAAAAATTTAGATGCTATTCTAGATCCCTTAAAAGAGAAGATAAAGGTTTTTGAAGATAAGGTTGAGAAAATATATAGTGATGAAAATAAAGAAAGAATCAATCTTAAAGCGGAAGTAAAGCAATTAACGGAGTTGAATAAACAACTAAGTCAGGATGCGAATAACTTGACTACTGCTTTAAAGGGAGACAATAAAGCTCAAGGAAATTGGGGAGAACTGATTTTGGAAAGAGTCTTGGAAAGTTCAGGTTTAGAAAAAGGAAGGGAATACAGTTTTCAATATTCAGAAAATGATGAGCTAGGTCGCCCCCAAAGGCCAGATGTGGTAGTTAAGTTGCCAGATAATAAGCACATTATTATAGATTCCAAAGTTTCGATTGTAGCATATGATAAATATGTAGCAGCAGAAACAAACGATGAAAAAAATGTATTTCTCAAGGAGCATATTAATAGTGTGAAGTCTCACATTAAAAACTTAAGTGAAAAGAATTATCAAGGCCTTCAAAACTTGAATACTCCTGATTTTGTTCTCATGTTTCTTCCTATAGAAGCCTCTTTAGGTCTTGCTGCCGGGAACGATGAAAATCTTTGGTCTTTTGCTTGGGATAAGAAAATTGTCCTTGTAAGCCCCGCTACTTTATTAGCTACTCTCAGAACAGTTTCTTCCATTTGGAAACACGAAAATCAAAATTTAAATGCGATTGAAATTGCTACTCAGGCAGGAAGAATGTTAGATAAGTTTACGGACTTTACCGAAGACATGCTGCGTTTAGGAAATCAAATGGAGACCTCTAAGAAGTCCTATGAAAAGGCCATGAATAAACTCAGTTCTGGAACGGGTAATCTGGTTAAGAGAAGCGAGCAATTAAAGAAATTAGGAGTGAAGACCAAAAAGCAGGTGGATAAAAGAATTATTGATAGAGCCTTTTCGGAAGAAGGAGATTTTGGAAATGAAATATAAATACCTATTCTTTTTTCTAGCGCTATTTTTGATTGCCTGCAGCAATTCAAGGGAAATTTACAGCGGTGATTTCAAGTCTTTTTATAAAAGCAATGCTTCCAGTTTTAACCCTGAATATAAACTACATCATTTAGGTTCTAAGAACTATAAATTATTCTTTCAGTTTTCTTCTGAAGAGTTATTATATCAAAGAGATTTGGACACCGATGAGCTTTTATCAGAATTAAGAATAAATGCCATCAAGTACAATGGCTATAGTCTTAGTGATAAAATAGATAGTGTCAGAACCAAAATTGTCGATAAGAAAATTGGGGATAAGCGAAGAATAATTGCTGGTTCAATGAATATTCCATTTAAAATGGAACATGAGCAAGTACTTTTAGTTAAGACCACTGATTTAGTAAGGAATAAAAAGAGGAAAGCCTTTTTGATAGTAGATTCCACCTTTAAGGCATCTCCAAATTATATGCTATACAGAAAACATGATGCCTTACCAATTTTAGATAATTCTATTGATGGAAGTACCATGTCAGAATTCTCTTCACCTTATTTTGAAAGTGATAAAATAAAAGCTTCATACTATAATTCCAGCTTTGGACTTCCTGCTCCTCCATTTTCTCTAAAAAGACCCAAGAAATTTAATTTTGATCCAGCTAAAACTGAAATTCTTGACAAGAATGCAAACAATCGTTTCGATGTTAACTTATTGTCCTACGATATGTTACGATTACAAGACACCTTGTATCAAGGAGATCAAACACTTTTTAAGTTTTATAACGGCTTTCCAAAAGTTTCCAATTACGGTCAGATGATAGAGGTTATTAGATATATAACCAATAAAGACGAACATCAAAAACTCTTGGATTCTGAGGATAAGAAAGTAGCCCTAGATGACTTTTGGCTTCAGCGTTCAGGAAGTGAGGAAAGGGCAAAAAAAATAATAAAGAGCTATTACCAAAGAGCGGAAAATGCAAATCAGTATTTTACATGTCACACTCAGGGTTGGAAAACCGATAGGGGGCTAATACTTATTATTTTTGGAGAACCTAAGACCATTACAAAAACTTTGAATTCAGAAATTTGGAATTATGGAGAGCAAGGCAAGTACAGATCATTAAACTTTAGGTTTGTAAGAGCGGATAACCCTTTTTCAGATAATGATTTTCGTCTTATTAGAAAGGAAGAATATAAACCCGTATGGTATTATTTTGTTGATGCATGGAGAAGTGGAAGAATAATAAATTAAGAGATAGAATAAAATTGAAATCTGAAATGATATATGGATTTCATGCTATTGTCGAAGCCCTTGAGACCGGAAGGGCATTCGAAAAAATCTTTATTCAAAAGGGAATTGCAGAAGATAAGGCAAAGACTATTTCCAGGATGGCAAGAGAAATGGCTATTCCAGTTTCTAGAGTGCCTATTGAAAAGATAAACAGGTTTACCCGTAAGAACCATCAAGGAGTTTTAGGGATAGTTTCACCGATTGAATATCAATCTCTTGAAATGCTTATTCCACAGATTTATGAAAAAGGAGAGTCTCCTTACTTATTATTGTTAGATGAAATAACAGATGTTCGAAATTTTGGCGCCATTGCAAGAACTGCAGAAGCCATGGGAGTTCATGCAATTATTATTCCCTTAAAAAGATCCGCAAATGTCAATGAGGATGCCATTAAAACATCAGCTGGAGTTCTAAACTACCTCCCTGTGTGCAGAGTTCATAGTATTAAAGAAGCTGTAAAGCTTATTAAAGATTCAGGAATAACGCTACTGGCCTGCACCGAGAAAGGAAGTTCAACTTTACAAGAATTGAATATTAAGAAACCAATAGCTGTGGTTATGGGGTCTGAGGAAAATGGAATACACCCCAATCTTTTGGATAATTGTGATCACACAGTGGTGATAAATATGTATGGTAAAGTTTCTTCACTAAACGTTTCCGTTGCAGCAGGTATCATTTTACATCACTTTTCCAGATTTTAGGGGCTTTGAATCCCAATATTTTGTCAAAAAAGAAGATTTATAAAAACAACCGTTCTACTAAAAACCCGTCTCCACTAACAAAGAAATATAATAGATGAAAATTTAATTGCCTTCGACTATTGACACGAAAGAATAAATTTTTATAAATTTGATACAGAAACAGGTAAATCTTATTGCTACTTTAGCAGTAACACTAATTTATACACTATGAGAAACATCCTACGCAAGATGACACTGGTGTGTCTTTTCTCAATTTTTTCACTTTCAATCTATTACGGAAATAGTATTGATGATAATAGAGCTTATGTTGTGAAAATTGAAAATCTAAGTGAAGATCAGAATGTTCAGATTTTTAGATTTTTCATGGAGCATCATGACTTAAAAGTTATCAATTCATGCCAAGAATTAGAGTTGGTCGTTTTCAAATATATTGGGAATGATGAGTTGAATGTTGAAGGACTTTCTTATTTAATCAAACGTCTTCTGGAAAATGAATTTAATATTTCTAACGTAGAATTATTGAAGGATTATTCTCAGAACGATGTCAATCTAAATTGCCGAGCTAAGAAGCAAGAGCTCATAGGGCGATAGTCGTATTTTTTTAGTGGTTTTTACATAATTGAATCATTTTAATATGAGGAAAAATTTATACACATTATCCGTTGTAATGCTATGCTTGATTGGGGGACTTAATGCCCAGTTAATAGTTTCTGATACACTAACAGCTCAGGAACTAGCAGAAAAAATTAATGGTCCAGGAGTAACCATTTTAAATCCGCAAATTACTTGTCCGGAAGGAGCCTATGGTAGTTTTGAGGCTAGTGGAATTAATAACTTCGACTCTGAAAGTGGTATTATCCTAGCGACAGGAATTATTGAAAATGCTATAGGGCCAAATAATACAGAAAGTAAATCTACTTCATTTCCTCCTCAAGGTGATGGTGATCCAGATTTACAAATGCTCGCTCAGTTTGCTACTGACGATGCATGTAAGTTTGAATTTGATGTTATTCCTGATGGAGATTCACTTAAGTTCGAATTTACCTTTGCCTCTGAAGAGTACAGTGAATATGCCTGTACTAACTTTAATGATGTCTTCGGATTTTTTATCTCAGGACCTGGAATTGTTGGAGATCCAGGATTTAATGGAAAGAAAAACATAGCCTTGATTCCTGGTACCACCGAACCGGTAACCATAAATACAGTTAATGGAGGTAATCCTACAACCAACCCTCCATGCCCACCTTCAAATGGACAATTTTTTCAAGCCAATCCGCTCAATCCGCTGGCCCAAATTCAGTACGATGGTTGGACCAGAGATTTATTTGCTTTAGCCACAGGGTTGGAAGCTTGTGAAACTTATCATCTGGAATTGATTATTGCAGATGCTTCTGACCAATTATGGGATTCTGGTGTTTTTATAGAACAAATCATCAGTAACAACATTGCTGTTAGAACGGAAACAGTAGGAGGTGTTGATTTTATGATCGAAGGTTGTAATCCGGGTAGCGTTATTTTTGAAAGAGATAACTCCTTTGTAGGAGATATAGATGTAACTTACTTCTTACAAGGTACTGCCACAAATACTGCTGACTATGGGCCAGTAGGAGATGGAAGTATCGGACCTCACATAATAACAATTCCAGCTGGAGATGATTCTGCAGAACTGGATATATTTCCATTTATGGATGGTATTGTAGAAGGTGTGGAGTACATAGATATTTTTGTTGGAAATCCGTTATGTTCAACAACCATTTTAGATAGCGTACGATTTTTTATCAGGGATGAGTTAGAGGTTGAGGTAGTTGGACCAACAGAGGTTTGCGCAGGTGATACTATAGAATTGCAATCGCTCTCAGATGCAGTTGAGTATACTTGGGGACCGGGAGGACAAGTGTATTTCCCATCAGATGATGTCCCAGTAGTAACCACCGTTGTAACAGATGATGTTACTCTTTTTTCCTCTGGGATAATAGCAACCTGTGTTACCACAGTTGCGCATGAGGTAATAGTAAGTACTTTGTCAATTGATGCAGTAGTTACTGATTCTATTTGTTTAGGAGATAATTCTGGTTCCATAGATATTACAGTAACAGATTCAAATGGTGGAGAAACATATCAGTGGACAGGTCCAGGAGGATTTACCAGTGGCAACGAAGATCTTACCGGTCTCTTTGCGGGAGAATACTGCGTTACTGTTGAGGATGTAGACGGTTGTATCAATTCAGCTTGCTTCACGATTTCTTCCTTTAGTGACATAAGCGTTGACCTTACCCCAGTAACTTATTTGGGAGGCGTAAACATTACCTGCAATGGTGCAAGTGATGGTCAAATCTTTGCCATAGGAAGTGAAGGCATCCAACCCTACACATATCAATGGAACGACCCGGCCATGTCTACAGGAGAGATCCTTACTGGAGTTCCTGCAGGAACCTACACGGTAATTGCCATTGACTCTGCGGGATGCGGAGTTACCGATTCAGTGACCCTTATTGAACCAGAACCTTTGCTTATAACAATAGATCAATCTAATAGTCTTTGCTTTGGAGATCAGGATGGTGAAGCCAGCGTAAGTGCTGCAGGAGGTGTTGCTCCATACAGTTTCTTCTGGTATAATGACGCAGGACAATTAATAGATACTGATGATGTTGCTGAAAATATTGCCGCTGGAAATTATTCAGTAGCGGTTAGAGATGCGAACTTATGTTCTGACTCAGTAACTTTTGAGGTAGTTGGGCCTGATGCTCCGATACAAATTCAGTTGGTTTCTCAAACCAATGTGAGCTGTGCTGGATTTTCGGATGGTGCAGCTTCTTTTACGGCAACGGGTGGAACAGTAAATAGCCCAGCAGATTATATATGGAATCCAGGCCCGAACTTAACTGGTTTGTCAGCTGGAGAGCACACGATTATAGTAACGGATCTTAATGGATGTTCAGAATTTTTTCCTCTTGTAATTACTGAGCCAGAAGCATTGGTATTGACTTTAGAAGCTCAACAAAATATTACCTGCTTAGGAGAAGAATGCGGATCGGCCATTGTATTTGTAGATGGAGGTACTCCTCCATATGATTTTCTATGGGAAGATGGTACTACTACCATAAACAATCTACAATTATGTGAACCGGGAATATATACACCTATGGTAACCGATTCCTTAGGTTGCACCGCCTCAAATGAAATTGAAATTACTGCCACTGCAGAAGAATTGAGCGCAACTTTTGATATCACCAATATAGTTTGTGGAGGAGATACAGCAGGAGCAATAGATATGACCATTTTAGGTGGAACTGCTCCTTTTCAAATAGTGTGGGGACCTCAAGATGATCTTTGCGATCAAGGAAATTTTGTAGGAGTAGAGGACTTAACTGATATATGTGCAGGAGAATGGTGCGTATTTATTACAGATGCCAATGGGTGTAGTTTCGATACATGTGTAGTTGTTGGAGAAAATGAAGCATTGGATTATTCATTTGTGGTGAGCGATGCAGATTGTTTTGGAGCCTTTACAGGAGGAATAGATTT
Source organism: uncultured Flavobacteriales bacterium (assembly GCA_964609215.1). Lineage (GTDB taxonomy): Bacteria > Bacteroidota > Bacteroidia > Flavobacteriales_D > JABDKJ01 > JABDKJ01. The sequence goes on along the minus strand of CAZSQZ010000002.1, from coordinate 163,597 downwards.
AACAATTACAGGTGGAACAGGCCCTGGAACCTATACTTATGAATGGTTTGGATTTGCATTTCCCCCAGCTGAAATTGACGATTCTGGAACTCCAATTGAAATTACTGAAGATATAAACAACTATCCAGGAGGTGTTTATCAAGTGGATGTTGTAGATTCTAATGGTTGTGAATTAAGCAGAGAAATTACCCTGCCTGCACCTGATGATTTAATGATAGATACTATAGCTATTTCCGATTTCAACGGTTATCAAGTTTCCTGCCCAAATGCCTGTGACGGTTTCATCGATATTGATGTTACTGGAGGTACGACAACAGGAGCAGGCAACTATACTTACGAATGGAAAGAGCAGACGCTAAACTTTAATGAAGAAGGAGTAGGAAGTGCTTTTCAAGATCAAAGTGACCTATGCGCAAGTGAAGATTCTCAAGGCTATGAGGTTATAGTTGTGGATGATAACTTCTGTATACAAAATGCATTCTTTATACTAGAAGAACCACCTTCCATTGAAATAGAATTGGTTGCAGATAGTGTTAGCTGTTCTGGAGCCACAGATGGTGGAGCAACTGCAATTGTAAATGGTGGAGTAGGGAATTCCTACACATTCGAATGGTATTTAAATGATACTACTGGAACTCCTGTTGCTACAGGAAACCCTTTAACAGGTGTTGGCGAAGGAATGTACTATGTCGTAGTTGGTGATGGTAATTCATGTCTGGAAGTAGATTCTATAGAAATTGCAACTCCAAATGAATTAGAGGTTCTTTTATTCGCAGCTGAGTTTCCGGGAGGATTTAATATTTTGGGTTGTAATGGTGAAGAAACTGGGTTTATCGCAGCTGCGGTAAGTGGTGGAACATTAGACTATATTATTGAATGGACCAATCCCGCAGGTGATGTTATTAATACCACAGATTTTCAAATTGAAAACCTGCCCGCAGGTTCAGATTATTGTTTGAGTATAACCGATGCAATGAATTGCATGTCAACCGCTTGTTTACCTCTTACCGAACCATTCCCTTTAACAGTTGATGCTGATATTTCAGATATTACTTGTTTTGGAGACGATAATGGTATCATTGATTTAACGATTACTGGTGGAGTAGATCCAGTTGTTTTTTGGGGAGATACCACGCTTATGGATAGCCTAACCCTTCAAACAGGACTGGAACATGGCATTTACTATGTTACAGTAGTTGATTCTAGCGGGTGTCAAGAGACATTTGAATATACCATCTTAGAACCAGAAATTTTGAAAACAGTATTAGACCCAACCCTTATACAAGGAGGCTTTAATATTGCTTGTGCTGGTGACATGGATGCAGAAATAGATGTTACCACAACTGGTGGAACAGGTGCAATCACTTATGATTGGGAGCATATACCCGGAAGTCCACCTCCTTCAGAACCCGGTGATTTAACTAATCTGGGGCCTGGAACATATATACTTCACACATCAGATGAAAATGGATGTACCGATTCTGATACAGTTAGTTTAAGTGAACCACCTCCAATTGTATTAGACTTCTTTATAAGTGATAGCATTACTTGTTTTGGAGAATGTGATGGTCAAATAGGTGTTCTGGCTACCGGAGGAATTGAATCTTTTGACAGCTTTGAATGGGACTTTGGTTTTAATGGACCAATAACACCAGATACACTTTGTGTGGGAACTTATAATGTAACCGTTACGAATATTATCGGTTGTTCGGAATCCGGTTCATTTACCTTAGATGGTCCTGATCCTTTAACAGCCTCCATAATGCCTAATGATATTAGCTGTAATGGTGCCAATGATGGTTCCTTTGACATTACCATTTTAGGAGGAACACCAGACTATTCTGTTTTTTGGATTTTAGGAACCGATACCATTTCAACTCAGGAAGATCCTACTGGACTTGGGCCTGGAAATTATTGTGTAACTATAATTGATGCTAACGGCTGTGAGATTTCCAGTTGTCATGACATAAACGAACCTCTGGGTCTTGAGATCAATGGAGTAGTTTCAGATTTTGATGGTTTCAATGTTAGTTGTGGAACTGAATGTGATGGAACAATAACAACTAGTATTACAGGTGGAAGCGGAGCGTTCGAATGTGATTGGGATCATATACCAGGTTCACCAGATCCTTGTAATCTGTCTATGCTATGTGCTGGAACCTATACTTTGACGGTAACCGATGCAAATGGTTGTTCTGTTACAGAATCCTTTACCTTGGTATCTCCTTCAGATCTAATGGTGACGCTTGACAGTCCCGTATTCCCTGGTGGAACAAATATTTCTTGTGTGGGCGATCCGACTGGAGCGATTATAGGCACTATAAGTGGAGGAGCTACTATAGATAGTATCTTTTGGAACTTGGATGGCGTACTTTATCCTGCTGGAAATAATTTGACTTCAATAGGCAATCTTATTGCTGGAACCTATGAGATAAATGTTGTAGATGTAAATGGTTGTTCGATTAGTCAGGCCATTACTTTAACAGAGCCTGATGCTGCATTATCAGCAACAGCAATTCCATCCGTTTATGCATCGGGCGATAATATTTCCTGTTTTGGAGTTTGCGATGGATCTTTTACTACTAATATTATGGGAGGTAGTCCTGGTTATATGGTTGAGTTTAGAGATTCAACAGATAACCCAATTGACCCCATGAATCTGTGCGCAGGAATTTATACCATTTTGGTGCTTGATACCAATGAATGCTTTGTAACACTTATGGACACACTGTTTCAACCAGAACCACTATTGTTAGATTCAGCAATTATTGGAGAAAATTTATGTAGTTATGACACATTAGTTTCTGGAGTTGTTCTTATAAATGGAGGCTCTCCAGCCTATGATATCAATTGGACCCATATTCCTGGAACTTCGATGGAACCGGATACTGTTACTGGACTTTTACCGGGAACGTATCCTGTAGTTGTAACTGATATTAATGGTTGCGTAAGTGAGCAGTTAAACGTTGTAGTTGATGGCCCACCTGAAATTCAAGCCGATATAGATGCAACTCAAATTACGTGTAATGGCTTTATGGATGGGATAATTGATGTTACCACCAGTGGTGGAACTCCCGGAACATCGCCAGCTTATACTTGGGATTGGGATAATTTACCTCCAACTTCTGATCCAGAAGATCAAACAGGTTTAGGCCCAGGTAGCTATCAATTAATTGTAACTGATGATATTGGATGTATGGATACCAGTACAGTTAATATTTCCGAGCCAGATCCTCTTGAGTTGACTGTTGTAAGCACTGCAGAAGCTTTTTGCGGTGATGCAAATGGGTTGATAGACATAACGGTAATTGGTGGTACTTCTGGATATCTATACGATTGGGGTTGTCAAGGCGTTTACGATGATCCTCAAGATATTACCTCGGCTTTAGCTGGAGATACTATTCTATGTTTAATAGATGCTAATAACTGCTCTCTGGATACAATCATCAATGTGCCTGGAATAGAAGGAGCACTGGGAGTAACTCCAATTATACAAGATGTAAGTTGTGCAGGTTCTGAGGATGGTGAAATAATGTTGATGGTAAGTAATGGAACACCTGCTTTCGTTTTCGATTGGGTAGATTTTCCTGGTCAGAACACGTTAGAACAAACTGGTTTGAGTGGAGGAACCTATGAAGTGACGGTTACGGATGAGAATGATTGTATGTCAGAACTGGAAATTACCATTGTAGAACCAGATTCACTAGAAATAGATATTTCTCCTCTGATCTATGATAATGGAACTAACCTGACTGCAATTGGTGCTTGTGATGGGGCTATTGAAAGTTTCACTTTTGGAGGGACTGCTGGTTATTCATATCAATGGATAGGATCTCCAGAAATGGTTCCTTTGGGAGAAGATACAGTTCCAAACCCAACAAGTTTATGTGAAGGAGAATATTGCGTTATTGTTACCGATGCAAATGGCTGTGAATTTGAAATCTGTGATATCATCGAAGGGCCAGATGAAATTGTTATTCCCGGAGGAATTTCTCCAAATGGTGATGGTTTGAATGATGGCTTGATTATTCTTGGATTAGAAGCTTTCCCCAATAATTCACTTCAGATATTCAATAGATGGGGTAATATAGTCTTTGAGAGGAATGGCTATAACAATTCCGATCCTTGGAATGGGCAAAGCGATAGTAGTAGCAACATTTTACCAGATGGTACTTATTTCTTGGTCTTGGTTATTCCTGACGCAAATCTGGAATTTAACGAATACATAGAATTAAGACGATAATGCCTAAAAAATTAATGACGATGAAAAAATTTATATATATAATTTTCGCGGTCTTCTTTGCTAGTGCATTAAATGCGCAACAAGAAGTAATGGTCAGTCAATACATGTTTAATGGATTGTTCCTCAACCCTGCTTATGCAGGTTCTCATGAATACGCAGAAGCAACAGCGTTACATAGAAGTCAATGGGTAAATTTTGATGGAGCACCAAAAACCCAGGTTTTTGGTTATGATATGCCAATGCTAAATAGACAAGGCGGTCTTGGTTTTACAGTAGTAAACGATGATATCGGTGATGTTCACACTTTTGAGTTCTTTAGTAATGTAGCTTACCATTTAGATTTAGATGCTCAAGGGAAAAACAGGCTGTCCTTTGGTCTTAAATTAGGACTTACACATTTTACATCTAACCATGATCTAAGCCGAATTATTGATCCAGGAGATCCTGTTTTTGAGAACAATATTCAGGGTAGGATATTGCCTAAAGTAGGTGCTGGAATCTATTATTATAATGACATATCTTACATTGGATTATCACTACCCACCTTTTTTGTTGGAGATGGTCCATTAACCGAAGCTTATGATTCCTTGAGTGTAGAAAACGGTTATTTTGAAACCCATTATTTCCTAAATGGAGGTGTTGTTTTTAAGTTAAATAATGATTTAGCCGTTAAGCCCAACATCTTGGTAAAATATCAACCCGCAGCTCCCGTTGAAGTAGATATCAATTGTAATTTTTTAATAAGAGAAATGCTTTGGTTAGGAGCCTCTTACAGAACAGGTGATGCCGTAACCGCTTTGGTTGAATATAATTTCACACCAAAGTTTAGAGCTGGCTTTGCCTATGATTTTACCCTAACAGACATTGCAAATTACAGTAATGGATCCTATGAGGTAATGCTTGGCTATCAATTCGGAGAAGAGGTAGTAAAAGCCAAATCTCCTCGATATTTCTAATTGACACAGACATGAGAAAATACTATATACATTCAATCCTGTTCGTTTCGCTAGTTGCGCTTTTCACATCTTGTGGAACGGGATATCATTTGAAAAGTGGTGACAATAATTTTGATAATCTAAGATATGCAGATGCGATTATTAATTATCAAGAAGCTTTGAATAAAGAAGAGTCTAATGCTGATGCTATGCAGAAATTAGCAAAGTCCTATCAGTTGATTCACAATTACAAGCAGTCATTAAAATATTATGAAATGTTTGTTGGAACTGGTAACGCTGCTCCGGAGGATAAATTTAATTATGCAAAAATGTTGATGGCCAATAATGACCATGCAAAGGCAGAATTGCAATTAAGAGAATATCTTCAAACAAATACTTCAGATAAAGTAGCTCAATCTCTTTTAGAAGCTTGTCAATTTATAGAGTTCTTTAAAGACGATACTGCACTTTATAAAATTCAGAAACTGCCCATTTTCACAAATGTGTCCATGTTCAGTCCTACACCTTATAAAGACGGATTGGCATTTACTGCTGAGCGTGTTTCCGAAGGAGCGGCAACAAATCCCTGGACCAATAATTCATTCTATGATATATACTATACTACCAAGAAGGATGGTAAGTGGGGAACTCAAGTGCCTTTTGACAATAAAGTAAATGGTCGTTTTCATGAAGGACCTATTAGCTTCAATGAGGAGGGTAACAAAGCCATTTTTACCAGAAGTAATAATTTGAATGAGAATCAGAAAATGGCTAAGGATGAAGATGACTTCAACAACTTATTCCTATATGAAATGGCCTTAGTAGATGGTGAATGGACCAATATAGAACCATTGCCATTTAATAATGAATCTTATTCCTGTATGCACCCTAGCTTGAGTCCAGATGGAAAGATGTTATTCTTTGCTTCTGATATGCCAGGAGGGATGGGAAAGTATGATGTGTACATTTCTACTCATAATGGAACACAATGGACAAATCCAGTTAATTTAGGAGAGTCTATAAATACTTTAGAAGATGAGGTTTTTCCCGTGTTTAGAGCTGGAGAATTGTTTTTTGCATCTAGTGGTCATCCGTCTATTGGTGGTTTAGATATTTTCAAAAGTAACTTTGAAGATGACGCCTGGAATAAACCTAAGAACTTGAACTATCCTATAAACTCTACTGGAGATGATTTTTCTATGATTCTCGAAAAGGGAGATACAACCGGTTATTTTTCTTCTAATAGGGAAGGTGTTGACAGAATATATGAGTTCGTAAAGAAACCCTCAGGTCGAGTATATATTGACGGAACAGCTAGAGAAGAGGAAACAGGTGAGGCATTGAGTAATGTCAAAGTTATTTTGAAAAATTCAGCTAGTGGGGAAGTAATTAGAGAGGTGGTAACAGACAAAGACGGTAAATTTGAGTTTGTTTTATTGCCAGAGAGAATTTATAAGATTGATGGGAAGAAAGAAGGATTTTTTAAAGAAACCTATGAGCGCTCGACTATCAATCAGTATTTTGATGAAGAAGTGGAGCTTCTGTTCTCGATGGCCGAAATTGTAACAGTTAGCGATGACCCATTGAAAAGATATTCTCTGAATAAAATCTATTATGATTTGAACGACCATCGCATCAGACCAGATGCAGCTTTAGAGTTAGATAAACTGAATAGAATTTTGAAGGAGAACCCTTCTTTACATATAAAGATTTTATCCCATACCGATTCACGTGGACAGGATGACTACAATTTGAATCTTTCTCAAAGAAGAGCAAATTCAGTTGTAGACTATTTAGTAGACAATGGAATAGATAGATTCAGATTAGAATTTGAAGGAAAAGGGGAAACACAACTCATTAACGATTGTGTCAACGGAGTTGAATGCAGCGATGAGAAGCACGAAGAGAATAGAAGAACAGAGTTCGTTATTACCAAATACTAACTCGCCTTTTTTAATTCTTCAGATAAGGTTGCTTGATTAATATGTGCATCTAACCATGAATTGAAATCAAAGTATTCCAGAACAATTTTTTGTTGGTCACCTTTGAGAACAGCTTTTAAGTCTTTCTTCATTTGCACATAATACTTTTGGCGTTGCTCATCATCATATGCTTTGGATAATTTCTTTACTCCATTCATGATAAGGTTTTCTACATCATATGCTCTATTTCGCTTGTTTAAGTATCTAGATGTAGATTTTATGATGTATTCCAAAAGATCAAAATTGCCTAATTCATAATGAATAATGAGGTTGAATAATCTTGCGTAGCTGTAAATATCCTGTCTAAGACTAGATTCATTATCGTTCAGTACTTTATTAATCCAGAACAGAGCTTTGTTGTATTCTCCAGAACCAAAGAATATGTAAGCAATATTATAGTAAAATAAGATTTCCTGTTCCTTATTAATTTTTTCGCTATAGCTGTCCAACTCAGAAATTATAGGTTGAATCTGTTCAATCGCTTTATCAAATTCACCTAATCGACTATACATTTTCATTTCAGCCAGACTAGTCGATTTAAATGCCATTAGTTTGATATCTGTACTTTGGAATCCTTTTGTCTCAATAATTACTTTCATTTCATCCAAAAGACGTTTTGCTTCATCATACTTTTTCATATCAATGAAACATAAAACCAGATTACTTAGGGTTCTTACATATCTTTTTGGAAGATCTTTTCGAATTTTAGGATTCTCATCAAATGTGTCCTTCACTTTAGTGAATTTCGCAATACAATTTCTTCGATCTAATTTGGCCAAAGCGCAGAAGCCTTGTATATAGTAGCAGATAGTAGCTGCTCGTTTAGAAAGAGCTGTATTTCTTCCTTGAATAAGCGGATGGTTAGAGATTTCTTCAACCACTTGTAGCCCTTGTTCGTTTCTGACATAACCACCACTTCTAAAGACATAATTGATTTTGGAATACAAGATATGGTAAGCGGCTAGGTTTCTTAAACGCTCTATTACTTCTTTCTCTTCTTTAATTAAAACATCTAAATCTTTTGTAAACTCACCTTCCTCATACGCTTCCTCCAAGAGTATTTTTTCCCAGTTTAAAAGCTCAAATAAATAATAGAATTTCTCATGTTCAATAGCTAATTTTTTTGCACGAGCTAGAAACTTATTACATTCCTTATAGAGGGCTTTTTTGTATAGAATCTCAATGTTCTTAATCTCCTGTTTTAGAATAGAACTTATGGAATTATCCGAATGATAGGAGCGCAAACTTTTAAGAATAAGCTTGTATAAGTGATTTTTCTCGGAAGGAAAATGTTTGATAAAAACTTCTCCCTTGAACATCTTCTTTATCGCTTCTTCATCATAATCTTCTTGCTTGTCTATGACATCAAATATTTTCAAATAATTTTTGTCTCCAGACTGAAGAGAAGATGTTAATTTAAAAAATCTCTTTTCAGATTTCGACAAGGACTTTACTAATTGAAAAAGTTCTTTTGAAGGCTTCATAGGAATACAATTATTGTTCGCACATATATTACAAATATATAAATGCTAGCCCTACCTGTATTAGAAGAAAATTGGAGAAAAATTATTTAAAAGTGTTTATATGATGCTAAGAAAAACATGTAAAATTCTCATATATAGTTAGTTAGGAAAAGTGAATTATGCTTTAGCTTTAGAATAATATAGAATTTAAAAAGAAATTCAACCCCACTAAAAAGGCGAATAGTAATAGAAGAATGTTTCGATTTAATCGAAAATTAATCTTGCTTAGGAATTATTGAGCGTACTTGAATTTATTACCAAGATAGAAAGCCATTTTCCCCAATTGTTCTTCAATTCTCAAAAGTTGATTGTACTTTGCAATACGATCGGAACGTGATGCAGATCCAGTTTTGATCTGTCCTGTATTTAATGCAACAGCCATGTCTGCAATGGTTGTATCTTCCGTTTCACCAGACCTGTGAGACATTACTGAAGTATATGAATTTTCTTTAGCAAGATCAACAGCATCGATAGTTTCGGTAACTGTTCCTATCTGATTTAGCTTGATAAGTATTGAATTCGCAATACCATTATTAATTCCCTGAACCAAACGATTGCTATTTGTAACGAATAGATCATCACCAACAACTTGAAGCTTGCTTCCTAGCTTATCCGTCATTAATTTCCAGCCGTCCCAATCGTTTTCATCAAGACCATCTTCAATTGAAATGATAGGATACTTTTGCTGCCAGTCTGCCCAAAAGTCAACCATTTCTGAAGAGTTTAATTCATCTCCAGTAGAACTTAAAACATATTTTTCTTTGTCCTTGTCATAGAACTCAGAAGATGCAGCATCCAAAGCCAAATAAACCTCCTCTCCCGCTTTGTAACCTGCTTTATCAATTGCTTCAAGAATGACTTTGATAGCCTCTTCATTGCTTTTTAATTCAGGGGCAAAACCGCCCTCATCACCAACATTTGTTGAAAGACCTTTGGACTGCAATACTTTTTTAAGATTGTGAAAAACCTCCGTTCCCATTCTCAAGGCCTCAGAAAAAGTTTCTGCTCCGACAGGCATAATCATAAATTCCTGAATATCTACAGAGTTATCAGCGTGTGAACCACCATTAATGATGTTCATCATTGGAATAGGTAGGGTGTTCGCATTTACTCCTCCAATATATCTGTATAGAGGCATACCAGATTCCATAGCAGCTGCTTTTGCAACGGCCATTGAAACGCCTAGGATGGCGTTAGCTCCAAAAACGGCCTTGTTTTCCGTTCCGTCTAAGCCGATCATTGCTCTATCAATCAAGTTTTGTTCAAAAACCGAGGCTCCGTTTAATTCTTGATTTAATGTGCTGTTTACATTTTGGACTGCTTTCATCACACCTTTTCCCATGTAGATTTTATTGTCTCCGTCCCTTAACTCAACGGCTTCATGCATTCCAGTTGAAGCTCCTGAAGGAACTGCAGCTCTGGCCATAATGCCATTTTGAGTATATAAATCTACTTCAACAGTAGGGTTACCGCGAGAATCTAATATCTGGCGGGCATTTATTTGTGCGATTAATGACATATTGTTTAGTTATAACTTAGTTCTCTCTTTTTTTTTAATTCCTTGAGAGAGACAATAGTTGTTATGAATTGATCAAATAGATATCTCGAGTCATGTGGACCGGGACAAGCTTCTGGATGATATTGAACAGAGAATACAGGTTTGTCTATAAGCCTTATTCCAGCAATGGTATTATCATTGAGATGTCTGTGAGTTATTTCAATATTGGTATTGTTTTCAACTTCTTTCTCATCAACAACAAATCCATGATTTTGACTGGTTACTTCAGCTTTTCCAGTTTTTAAATTTTTAACTGGATGATTAATGCCTCTATGGCCTTGGTGCATTTTACGAGTAGAAAGACCTTGGCTTAGAGCGATCACCTGATGTCCTAAGCAGATTCCAAAACATGGCAATTCTGTATCAATACAGTCCGCAACTAATTTTATTTGTTCTGTCATTGCTGCAGGATCGCCAGGACCGTTTGAAAACATGAAAGCATCTGGTTCAAAAGCCAGCATTTCTTCTTTAGAAGAAGTCATTGGAAAAACCTTTAAATATGCTCCTCTACTAGCTAAGCTCCTTAAAATATTTTTCTTAGTTCCTAAATCCAGAACGGCAATTTTAATATTGGCATTTTCATCGCCAATGAAATAGGGTTCTTTACAACTTACCTTTGAGGAAAGTTCCAGACCTTCCATTGAAGGAACCAATGCCAGTTGCTTCTTCAAGTCCTCAATATTTGCATTGTCAGAAGATATTATGGCGTTCATTGCACCCTTATCTCTAATGTGCCTTACCAAAGCTCTTGTGTCTATATCTGAAATACCAACAAGTCCGTCTCTCTCAAAATAATTTTGAAGAGAACCTTCAGCTCCAGCTCTTGAGAAATTTTCTGAAAATTTCTTACAAACCAATCCAGCTATTTTTATGGTTTCCGATTCAATTTCCATATTATGAACACCATAATTTCCTATATGAGATGTATTCATTACCAAAATTTGACCAAAGTAAGAGGGGTCAGTGAAAATTTCTTGATAACCAGTCATTCCCGTATTGAATGCAATCTCCCCAACAGTTGTTCCGATAGCACCAGCAGCCTTACCGTGAAAAGTTGTTCCGTCTTCTAAAATAAGTACCGCATTGGTTCCAGTTTCTTCCATAAATCTTCTTTATAAAATATGCTTGTTTATCGGGATGCGAAGATAATGAATTTGGCCGTTATTTTTCAGCTTGTTAATATGTCGTAAGTTGATATGGAAATCCCTTGTATTATTAAAAGAAAAGAGGGCATATCTTTTCAGATATACCCTCATCATTAAAACAAAACATACAAAACTATTGCTTTATAATCTTCTCAACAATTTGCTGAGTTATTGTCTCTATTTTCACGAAATAAATTCCTGATTCTAAATTACTTGCATCTACCTGAACTGTATTTAGTCTAGTATTTCCTAATTGAAGAACTACCTGACCAGAGATATTTAAAATCTCAATGTTCTGGATTTGCTCATCAATTTCAGATAGATTCAAATTAAAGTTCCCATCATTTGGATTTGGGTAAACAGTTAATTTACCCTCCTGGCCAACACTTTTGTAAAATTCTTGTTGTGCTACAAACTGATTTGCAGGTAACTCAAGATTTACAAAAAATTCAAAATCAGACCAAGGAGATAGAATAGTATTTGATGTACTTAATCTATCTGGAAGAGGAAGATTGCTATCAACAATACATCCACATCTTACTCTATACATATATGTTTGACCTGGATCAAGACTTGTTATTGGTCCATTTGGGAATGTACTAGGATCAAATAATTCAAAAGTTTGATCTGGAGCCAAATTCTGTGAAAAGTCATATCCATTTGGAAGCCCATTGATATTAGCTCCTTGAATAAGTACACTTTTTAAAGGGCCAGTCTGGTTAACTCCGTCACTTTTTGCTCCCTGAAGAATACATCCATCAGCATAATCTGAATAGTGATTCCATCTAATCGTGGTTCTCGTTCCGTTTGCAGTAGTTTGATCAGCAAACAATCCTGTTGGAGCATCTTCAAAGTTTGAAGGTATACAAGTTGGATTTCCAACTTCTATTCGGGTTACTTCAACACCATTAGAAAGATTATAACAACCAGAAAAATCAGTGTTTATATTATTTCCAGGAGCAAGTCCCATTAGTCCATTTTCATAAGATAGGTGATAAACAAAGCACGTTCCTGGGCCAGCCCCATCAAAATCTACAACATAAGGAACTGGAGGCAAACCAAGGATGTATCCTTGATCATCAGTAACCACCCATTGGCTATTTGCACCTTGGCTGTTCGTTAAAGTAATCTCACCAGGAGCAATCAGATCTGGAGTACCATCACTAACTGTGAAGGTAAAAGGTCCACCGAAAAGTATACCACCATTCGCTTGACAATCACCAGGTACTGTTCTAGCCACTTCCACACCATTAGAAATACTGTAACACCCATCGAAGTTGTCGATGCTTTCACCAGGCGCAAGTCCTGCTAAACCATCTTCATAAGAAAGGTGATAAACGAAACATGTACCTGCACCAGGTCCATCAAAATTAACCGCAGAAGGAACAGGAGGAAGTCCTAGAATATATCCAGAAGCATCGGTCACTACCCATTGGCTGTTGGTACCTTGACTATTGGTTAAAGTAATTCCACCCATAGGGATGTTGTCTGCAACACCGTCACCAGCCGTGAAAGTAAAAGGTCCACCGAAAAGGATACCTCCATTTGCTTGACAGTCACCAGGTACTGTTCTAGCCACTTCCACACCATTAGAAATACTGTAACACCCATCGAAGTTGTCGATGCTTTCACCAGGCGCAAGTCCTGCTAAACCATCTTCATAAGAAAGGTGATAAACGAAACATGTACCTGCACCAGGTCCATCAAAATTAACCGCAGAAGGAACAGGAGGAAGTCCTAGAATATATCCAGAAGCATCGGTCACTACCCATTGGCTGTTGGTACCTTGACTATTGGTTAAAGTAATTCCACCCATAGGGATGTTGTCTGCAACACCGTCACCAGACGTGAAAGTAAAAGGTCCACCTGTTAGTACACCACCATCAACATCACATATAGCTGAACCACATGCATTGGATCCTGGAGCGCCATAAGAGAAATCACTTGATAAAGTAAGGTTTCCACCTCCACCATTATCGCAATCAAAAATGATAGATTCACCTTGATTTCCAAATGGAATAAAATCGTATAAAGCTGGACTGGCCTGTGTTTGCTCCCATAGACCATTTGCTACTGCTAAATTTGCTCTTGTAGAGCCTAAACTACCAGAACCGTAGGCAATAAAGTCAATCAATGCAGCCGCACTTCCAAATGAGCTTGAAGAGTAAATAGCTAATTCCGCAGTTGTATTCGGCAGTATTGATGAACTAGCTGAAAGAGTAATGCTTTCACCAGCTTCTAAATCTAAATCAGCATTACCACTTAAGATGGTAGCACTTGCAATTGAAGAATAAGCCGGTCTATTACATACCCACCAACCAGATATATCTACGTTTGAAGTAGATGAGTTATAAAGTGTATAACTTCTGCTTTGTGATGAGTTAGGATTGTAAAGAACCTCTGAGATTTGAATATCTTGGCCGATAATCAAAGAGGGTAGGGTTGAAAATAAAACTAGAAGGATAAATCCCCACAGTTTTTTTCGTTCATTTAAGTAATGATTGGTCAATTTTTCCATTCTCTAAAAACTTTTTGTTTAATAATTTGATTTGTATAATTAATAGAAGGTGAAAGTATTGGACAATTATCACAGACTTGTAACGAGATTATCAAGATTCAGTAAACTATCTGTGTCGGGGGATTTTAGCACTTCAAGAATGTGAAGTAGTGGGAATAGACAATCTTGTCAAATAAAGGATTCATGCTATTTGGATACAACTAAAGCATAGTATTTTGTTCAGAAAAGATTATGTTTAGGAAACATATCTAGAAGTCATAACTTTTGGTCGATTTCTTGATTAAAAGTTAAAGATTTCAAGAATTCCAATACCCATAATTTTGAATAAATCAACTTGTAGAATTTTCAAGCCAATCTTTTCTTTTCAAGGAATACCAATTACAAATAGAGCCATGAAACTTGAATTGATCTCCTTTGTTTAGACCAATTTTGATTAAAATTTTATTGGAAGCAATATTCTGAATGTCTGCAGCAGCACAAATTTCAGAAAGAGCTAATTTTTCAAAACCATATTTTAGAGAAGCAATTGCTGATTCTGTTGCAATGCCTTTTCCCCAATAATTTGGGTGAAAACGATACCCAATATCGTAGTAATGAAATTTGCGAATCTGTTTTTCTAATTTAAGTCCAGACCAGCCGATAACCTTGTTCTCATCTTTCAAAATAACAACGGAGCGCCCAATTCCATTTTCTTTGTATTGGCTTTGAACCCAGGCAATATCCTGTTCTACTTCTTCCAGGTTCTTAGCTGGTTCTTTGCCTATATAAGTATGAACTTTTGAAAGAGATTCCATTGCAAAAAGCTCTTCTGCATCTGTGAGCTCAAAGGGACGCATTATTAATCGGTCGGTTTCGATACGCATTTTGCTTGATTAAAATAATAAACAAAACTGAAGGTGGTTTTTCTTAGCAACATCCACTTTTTGGGTCACAGCAATTACTTGCTGTTTTGGTCAATTCACTTAAGTTCTTCTTGACTTTTTGAATTGGAATTCCACAAGCATCTTCAGCCAGGCAAGCAGTCTTTTGATTGATTAACATAAAGTTTCCATTTTCAAAATGAAGACCATATTTTCCAATGGTACTTCCTTGATATTCAACTTCTATTTCATGATTTTCAACACCAATCTTTTCCTCACTAAGTTCAATAATACGAAGTAATTTTTTTGGTTCAAGGCGATGCCATACGTCTACAGACTCCCAAAGTTGTAAGGAAATTTTTTCTTCTTTTCTCACAGTTCCACCACAATCAATAAAATTCTTGGTGATTTGACCTACTTCTGTAATATGAAAATGAGCAGGAACGTCCTTTCCATTTTCAACTTTAAAATTTAGCTCGTTTAGAGAGTTAAGGGCATTTTTAAATTCTTGGAGTGTCATAATTTTAAATCAACAGCATTTTAAGGTTTGAAGCTTAACAGAAATGTCAGACACATAATCGTATAGCTTTTTTATATTCTTTTCGTCAATACAATAGCAGATGGCATTACCTTCTATATTTCCTTTAATAAGCCCGGCATTTTTTAATTCTCGCAGATGTTGAGAAATGGTGGCCTGAGCCAGTGGTAGTTCATTTACGATATCATTGCAAATACAAGATTCCACTCTCAGTAAGTATTCGAGAATAGCAATACGGGCAGGGTGACCTAAAGCCTTTCCCAATAAGGCTATTTGGTTTTGTTTTTTATTAAAGAAACTTGTTTTACTAATCCCCATTTGTATATTGCAATATTACGATATTATTTTCTAATAGAAAAGCTTTTACACCAAGTGCAAAAGCTTTCATTTGAATCAATCCTCTATACGCTGTATTACCCCAATTTTTCTAGAATTAGAATGTCCTTTAAATGAAAAGGGCGAGATCCTCTCGGATTCGCCCCTCTCACTAAAAAAAACACATACCAAATTATTCTTTTATGAATTTCTCTAATATTCTATCATTAGAAGTTTCAATTTTGATCAAATAGATTCCAGATTGTAAATTGCTAGCATCTACTCTAAGAATGTTTGATCCATTTTGAGGGATTTGTAAAACCACCTGTCCAGCAATATTCAATACTTCAATACTCTGAATTTGATCCTCAACATTCGATAAATTCAAATTGAATGCTCCATCATTTGGATTTGGATAAATAGCCAACTCATTCCTTTGTTCCGTGCTTTTTAAGAAGCTTGGTTCGGTAACAAATTCATTTGTTGGTGCTTCCAAATTCACAAAGAATTCGAATTCAGACCAAGGTGATAAAACCAAATTAGCAGATTCCAATCTTTCCGGAAGTCCTAAAGTGTTATCTATAAGACAACCACATCTTACTCTATACATATATGTTTCCCCTGGGATTAGTGTTGCTGTTGCACCTGAAGGGAAAGTAGTAGGATTGAATAAAGTAAAACTATGATCAGGGCTCAATCCAACAGAAGAATCAAATCCATTTGGTAATCCATTAATAAGCGATCCTGTAATTAATGCCGATTTTAATGGACCAATTGCATCTACACCATCACTTACTGCAGCTTGAAGAATACATCCGTCTGCAAAGTCAGAATAGTGATCCCACTTGATGGTAGTATTTGCAGCTGTTTGAGCAGCAAATAATCCAGTTGGCGCATCGCTATAATTTTCTGGAATACATGCGCTCGGATCAACTTCTGTAATTTGTCCAACAGAAACAATACCTTGAATATTATTGGTAGGAAGATCGCCAGTTACTTCTTGAATAAGCGTTAGCTCTGTACCGTCAATAGCAAAAACACCAACCGTACCTGTAAGCCCGTAAGCTTGATACAAGAATTTACCATCATCAGAGATCCAAAGATCAATCCACCCTTCAGTAGTACCGAAAGCAGCAGCAGGATCAGTTGTATTTCCAGTAGCACCTACTCCTTGAGCAGCTACCTGATCAAGCAATTCAATTTCACCATTGTTAAAGCTGTAAGAAGCTAAACCAGCCTCAATGGCATTGGAAACAAAGAATGTATTTTCATCCGAGAAATCTAACCAACAAGCAGTTCTACCCGTATTGTTTTCACCAGAAGCTACATCTAAATTGATAGGTGTTAAAGAACCATCGTTTTCAATTTTCCATGTAGAAACCGAACCGTCTTGAAGTGCAGGGAAAGCAGGAGGCGTTCCATCAGGTTGGAATTCTCTAGCTTCAGTAACAACCACATAGTTATCACCTACGATTTGGAAACCGATAGCTGAAGGAAGGTTTCTACCTTCTGCATTGCCTCTAAGTGTAGAAGTAGCACCATCTAATTGATTTTGACTCAGTGTACCATCTGGGTTAATTGAATATACAACAATTTCATCTTCACTACCACTAGCAAGAGCAGCAGCACCAGAGTTGATAGAAGCCACTACTAAGAAGTTACCATCAGGAGATATTTGTACCGCTGAAGGTCTGTTTGCAAGGTTTCTTAATGATCCGTTAATTGGTTGTAAAGAACCATCATCCAATAACCAGTAACCAGTGATACTACCTTCTTGTCCAGGTTCACCCAATGCAAGGAAATCAGGACGAGAGATATTACTCACATAAACTAAACCATTAACTCCAGGTAGACTAGAAGGAGCATAGGCAATAGAGTTCGGTCCGATATCAATAGTAGACTCCGTGTCAACTACAGATAGGGAGAAGTCTTCATTCACCTTCATGGAAGTAACTGTGTTACTACCCGCATTAACTGCCATCACAAATCTGTTATCGTTCGACTTAGTGATTGCATAAGCAGAGATTAAAGGATCTAAACCTTCACCACCGTCATAGTCACCACCATTACCACCAGTAGGGTAAGTACCTAAAAGAGATAAAGTACCATCTTCAGCTTGAGCATAAGCAACAACTGCATTAGGACCTTGAACATTACCGTCCACTTGACCTTCACCATTAGTCATTGCGAATACTGCACCAACAGCAGGACCAGCAGCCTCTTCTCTTTTCACATAAATTTGATTGGAAAGATCAAAGCAACCCGCTAAGTCAGCGATATTATTACCTTGAGCAAGTCCGGTAAGACCATCTTCATACGAAAGGTGATACACATAGCAAAGACCTGGGCCAGCAGCATCAAAATTAGGCGCTGAGAAAGTAGGAGGTAATCCAAGGATGTAACCTGATTCATCGGTAACCACCCATTGGCTGTTTGCACCAGAGTTATTAGAAAGTGTAAGTGCATTAGCAGGGATATTATCCGGTGTGCCGTCTACAGTGAATGTAAAGTTACCACCTTCAATTGTACCACCTTCTACATCACAAGTACTAGCATTGTCAATTCTTTCGAATCTCCATATACCAAGGCTAGGAATAATTCCATCGTTAAGTAAAATACCATCTGTAATTTTAGTTATAGGAGTTTGCGGAGAAGTAGGTTCATTTTCAGATCTGAACGTATCACCACTATCAGAACCTGTATCATAAGGAATAAACTGAACAATTTTGCTTTCAACGAAGTCACCGTTTTCATATAAGTTGATATCTCTAGCTGCCACTATCCAATCAGGAGAAGGAGCAATCATAGAAGTCAAACTTACCAAAGAATGAGAGCTAGAAATATTAAAAGTAGTAGAGATGGTATCTGGAGAAGGACGTACTCTGGTATCACTTTCAATATAGAATTCACCATCACCAGAAAGAACTACACCTGCAAGCTCAGCATCTAAAGGATCTCTAGAACCAGTTTGAGAGATGTTTACTAAGCCTTGAGAAGCGATATCACCTTCTTGGAATAATTGCACATTTGCATTGTGCGTAAGACCAGCAACAGGAGACCATCTTGCCTCATTAGGAGGATCAAGAGGGAAATCATTAGGATGAGAAACTTGTGACCAAAGTGCATCGAAAGTAACACGATACTGTGCAGTAATTTCATCTTGTGAAGGTTGTTGTCCAACAGAAACAATACCTTGAATATTATTAGAAGGGAGATCACCAGTTACCTCTTGAATAAGAGTAAGTTCTTGACCATTTATAGCGAATACACCAACCGTACCTGTAAGCCCGTAAGCTTGATATAAGAATTTACCATCATCAGAGATCCAAAGATCAATCCACCCTTCAGTAGTACCGAAAGCAGCAGCAGGATCTGTGGTGTTACCTGTAGCACCTACTCCTTGAGCAGCAACTTGATCAAGCAATTCAATTTCACCATTGTTAAAGCTATATGAAGCTAAACCAGCTTCGATAGCATTGGAAACAAAGAATGTATTTTCATCTGAGAAATCTAACCAACAAGCAGTTCTACCTGTATTGTTTTCACCAGAAGCCACATCTAAGTTGATAGGCGTTAAGGAGCCATCGTTTTCAATTTGCCAAGTAGAAACAGAACCATCTTGCAGAGCAGGAAAGGCAGGAGGCGTACCATCAGGTTGGAATTCTCTAGCTTCGGTAACTACTACATAGTTATCACCCACAATTTGGAAACCGATAGCTGAAGGAAGGTTTCTACCTTCTGCATTGCCTCTAAGTGTAGAAGTAGCACCAGCTAATTGATTTTCTGAGATCATACCATCAGCATCTAAACGATAAACTACAATTTCATCTTCGTTACCACTAGCAAGAGCAGCAGCACCAGAGTTGATAGAAGCAACTACTAAGAAATCACCATCAGGGGATATTTGAACCGCTGAAGGTCTATTTTCAAGATCTCTTTTAGAACCATCAATAATTTCTAAAGAACCATCATTCATTAATCTATACCCAATGATACTACCTTGTTGACCTGGTTCACCAAGCGCAAGGAAATCTGGACGAGAAATATTACTTACATATACAATTCCATTTACATCTAATCTTCTTGAAGGAGTGTAGGCTATAGAGTTAGGACCGATGTCCATTGTATATTCAACATCAACAACAGTAAGACTGAAATCCGGGTTGACTCTCATAGAAGTAACCGTGTTGCTACCTGCGTTAACCGCCATAACAAATCTGTTGTCATTAGACTTCGCTATTGCATATGCGGAGATTAAAGGGTCTAAACCTTCACCACCGTCAAAATCACCACCATTACCCGCTGTAGGGTAATTTCCAATATAAGTTAGCGTACCATCTTCAGCTTGTGAATAAGCTACGATAGAATTAGGACCTTGGACGTTTCCGTCTACTTGGCCTTGACCATTTGTCATTGCATATACTGCACCAACTGGGGTTTGAAAAGTGTTATCCTGTTTTTCTATAGGGTCAGGATTGTAGAGCACTTCCGCAACTTGAACATTTTGACTGATGAACAAAGAAGGGAAAACTGCAAAAATAATAAGCATAGTAAAAGTCCAATAGGTCCTTTTATGTGCTTGTTGAATTAGGATTGGATTTTCCATTTCTCGTTGATTTTAATTTATTTATTGATTTAATTTTAGATCTAATTTCGATCACGGTTCGAAAGTATATTTGAAGTATCACAGACTAGTCACGGGAAAATAACTTTTCAAATATTTAACTATCCCGACTCTTTGATTCTCCTGTATAATCAATAAAAAGTGAAGAGAAATTCGCTAATCCATATTTATGGTGGCTGCATTTTTTGCACTCAATGGCTGACTAATTTTAAATGATGGAAGGCTCTTTATAGAAATTATTAAGACTTTGAAGTAGGCTCAATTTTTAATTTTCCATCTTTCTGAGAAAGAATAAAACAGTTTTCTTCTGGGGCGTAACGAGATTCTAAATTTATTGGAAGTAGGAACGTTTGCTAAAATTAGAATTGATTTCAATTCAAAATTGAAAAGACCAACTGGGTATTATAGTTTCAAATAACCAAATCTTTTTTTTTTCGTAAAATAGAAACTAAACCGAATAAAATAGTTCAGTCAGCTCTATCTAAAAAATGTTTAAAAACCTATTTGTTTATATTTTTTTTGGCATAATCTTTCCCTATACGCTAGTTAGTCAATGTACATCTTGTACAATAATTATTACTGGTTCAGATGCATCAACTTACACGTTATTTGCAGGAGATAAAATTTGTCTAGCAGCAAGTGCTGATTTTACTGGTTCAATAAGACTTTATGGAGGGGCAGTTGAGAATTGTGCTATCGCTCCTCAGTCTTTTTCAATTGATTTCAACAGCTCATTTCCGAATGGCACAATCGTTAATAATGGCACCATGATTTTACCTGCTTGGTGGAGTTTGCTAGAATCTTCTTTTTTTGACAATTACGGGACTTTGAATGTTTCAGGGGGACTGAATATACAAGATGCTTCAATTTTAAGTAATTACGGGACGATCAATTGTGGCACATTCTCTACACTTGATACATCTGTACTCGATAACTTTGGAGACATTGTGTCAACTGGAAATTGTACGGTGAACACTTCAACATTTTGGAATAATTACAATGATGGGACGATATCTGTCAATAATCTATCCGTCAACGGAACAGTTTATAATAGTGGTGAAATAACATTAGCAAATCATTTGACCATTAATACTGCTGTTTGGATTAACGATGGAGGTTGTGCTACCTGTATCGACTTCATTCATAGAGGAGAGATGACTGGAATTACCTGCGGAACCATTACAGCTTCAGGAATCACCAACATCAATAATTCTTCTGCCGAAATCAATGGCAATATAGCCATTGTTGATCTTTCACCTTCAGGAAGCGACCCGTATGTGGATATTAATTTGGGTACCATTGCTCCTTCTGTCACGTCAACCTCTTGTGGTTGCCCTGGAGCATTAATGACAGAAGATTGTTCCAATGGACTTGATGATGACGGAGATGGATACACCGATGGGAATGATCCAGACTGCATTGTTGATGGTAGTTGCGGTTGCCCAGTTGGGAGTACTGTAATTACATCTATTCCATTTGGTTATAATGTTCCAGCGGGAGAATCTCATTGTCTGGATGCAGATGTAGTTTTAAATTCTCCCTGGAACAATTTTTCAATTAACGGGAACTTCTATATTACCAATGGTAGTAATTTGGAGATTTTAAATGGTCTTATTCATATTGGTGCTGACGCAAACATTATTATTTGCGATGATGCAAGTTTTACTTATTTGAGTCCAACAGGTTCCTTTGTTGGATCCATTTATAACTTTGGTTGGCTAGAGTTATGTGCTTCAGATCTAACTGTAAATAATTTTATTCTTGGTCAAAATTCTGTTACTTCATTGAAAGGTGATGATATTGAGATAGATGGAGACTTAATCTATAATGGTGCTGCTGGAGGTAATTCATATATGCATATTGCTCCATCAAATACCTTAAACTCTTCAACTGGAACTGTGCCATTGAATGGAAGTGCAGAAATTGTGGTAAAGATAGATCATCCCACAATTATACCCACTGGAGTAACTAATTGTAATGGTTGTGCAGAACTGTCTGGAATAACTGGAACTTGCAATGACGGCAGTGTAGAAACTACCTATACACCTTTGCAAACAACTAGTTTGGAAATATGTGGTAATTTAATCGATGATAATGGTGATGGTCGAATCGATGAGGGTTATCCTGCTAGTATTGAAGATAATCTAATATTGTGGTTGAAGGCAGATATTGGCTTTGGTTCGGCTATCTGGGCTGATCAATCTCCTTTTGGAAATGATGCCGTAATTCATGGAGACCCAAGTCTTGTGCTTAATTCCTTAAATTTTAATAATGGTATTCATTTTGATGGTAATGACCATGTCGAAGTTAATTTACCAGAATTGGTTTTTGAATCTGGGAACCATCATATAGCTGTTTTTGCAGTATATGCGCCTGCAAACAATTCAACAGAATTGGGAGTCTATGGAAATCAGGCAAGTGGTATTTATAATTTAACGCTGTTTGATGGGCAGATAGGAAATGGAGCTAGTCTAGGAAATTCCGTGCCAGATTTGTACGGAGATTGGCCGCATATAGCGAGCATAATCATTGATGAGGAAGATAATGTATCGGGAGCATCAAACTCCTCCAGGGCTTATTCAAATGGAACCCAAATACTTAGTTTTTCTTTTGATGAGAATCTTATTTCTGGCGTAAATTCTATCTTTCATATTGGAAAGAGTGGTTCAAATGGTGTAAGTCAATTTTTTACTGGAGACATACAAGAATTTATAATCTATTATGAAGATGATGGGAATTCTTCAATTTCGGAACTAGAAAGACGAAAAATTGAGTCCTATTTGGCGGTTAAGTATGGTGTTGTACTTTCAGTAGATTATATAAGTAGTCAATAATTCCTTAAAGAAATAATAGATAAAAAAAGCGCAAATCGAAATTTGCGCTTTAAGTGTTTACGTTACGTTATTCTGAACTGTCTGATTTCAACCAGACAGAAAGTATAAATTTATTCTTCTTCAGACTTTGCTTCGTCTGCTGCTTCTTGTGCTTCGTCTGCATCTTCAGCTGCTTCCTCTGCAGCTTCTTGAGCTTCTTCAGCAGCATCTTGTGCGTCTTCGGCAGCATCAGCAGCTTGTTCTGCTTCAGCAACTGCTTCTTTAGCCGCTTCAGCAGCGTCTTCCGTTTGGCTCACTTCTGCTTTGGCAACTGCTTCTTCAGCAGCCTCTTTTGCTTCCTCCGCAGCTTCTGCTGCACCTTCAGCAGCTTCTGTTGCAGATTCTGCATGAGCTTGAGCTTCTTCCGCAGCGTCCTGAGCTGCATCAGCAGCTTGTTCTGCTAAGTCTACATTTCCAGCTTCAGCAGCAGCCTCTGCACCATCAGCAGCTTGATCAGCAATTTCAGCAGCCATTTCAGCAGCATCTTCATTTGCTTCAGCAACTGCTTCAGAAAATTCAGCGGCATCAGCAGCTTTTGCTGCAACTGTCCCTGCAACAACCGCAGCGGCAGTTCCAGCAGCACCAGATTTTTTCTTACCTCTTCTTCTTCTAGACTTCTTCTTACCTGTATCCGCTAATAACAACTCGTTAAAATCTACCAATTCGATCATGCACATTTCTGCATTATCGCCTAAACGTGTTCCTGTTTTGATGATTCTGGTATAACCCCCTGGGCGATCAGCTACTTTTGGAGATACTCCTCTGAATAGTTCTGTAACAGCGTACTTATCTTTTAAGTAACTGAAAACAACTCTTCTTGAGTGAGTGGTATCATCCTTAGATTTTGTGATCAAAGGTTCTACATATTTTCTCAAAGCTTTTGCTTTGGCAACAGTTGTATTAATCCTCTTGTGTTCAATTAAGGAGCAAGCCATATTGGCTAACATCGCTTTCCTGTGGGCAGTTTTTCTGCCAAGGTGATTGAACTTTTTTCCGTGTCTCATGACGCTAAATCTTTATTCGCTTTGCGAAAAATTTTACTCTTTATCCAATTTGTACTTGGCTAAATTCATTCCAAATGAAAGACCTTTACTTTCAATAAGATCTTCTAACTCGGTTAATGATTTTTTACCAAAGTTTCTGAATTTCAATAAGTCATTTTTATTAAATGAAACAAGGTCTCCCAACGTTTCAATATCTGCAGCTTTCAGACAGTTCAATGCTCTAACAGAAAGATCCATATCGACCAATTTTGTTTTAAGCAATTGTCTCATATGCAATGAAGACTCATCAAATTCTTCTGTTTCTTTTTTCTCTTCACTATCTAAAGTAATTCTCTCATCAGAAAACAACATGAAGTGGTGAATCAAAATTTTAGCAGCTTCTTGTAGTGCATCTTTTGGAGTAATAGAACCATCTGTAGCTAATTCAACGATTAATTTTTCATAATCTGTTTTCTGCTCTACACGGTAGTTCTCTACATTGAATTTTACATTTTTGATAGGTGTATAAATACTATCTGTAAAAATTGTTCCAATAGGAGCGCTGCTCTTTTTATTTTCTTCAGAAGGAACATAACCTCTACCTTTTCCGATAGTGATGTCCATTTCTATTTTCACTTTGGGATCCATATTTGCAATAACAAGGTCTGAATTCAAAACTTGAAAAGCAGATGTGAAGTTCCCAATATCTCCAGCAGTGAACTGATCTTTCCCAGTAACCGTTACAGTTAACTTTTCATTGTCAGTTCCATCAATTTGTTGCTTAAACCTAACTTGCTTTAGATTTAAGATAATCTCAGTTACATCCTCAACAACACCTTTAATAGAAGAAAACTCGTGGTCAACTCCATCAATTCTAATAGATGTAATAGCAAATCCCTCAAGAGAAGAAAGTAATATTCTTCTTAAGGCATTCCCTATGGTAATCCCGTAACCGGGTTCTAATGGTCTAAACTCGAACTGTCCAACAGAGTTGTCAGATTCGATCATTATTACTTTGTCTGGCTTTTGAAAATCTAGTATAGGCATATTACCAAGATGGATTTATTATTTAGAATATAATTCGACTATTAATTGTTCTTTGATGTTTTCAGGAATTTGTTCTCTTTCAGGAATATTTAAATACTTTCCTGTCATGCTTGCAGAATCCCATTCTAACCAATCTGATTGATTTGTATTTTGAGCCAAAGAACCGGTTATAGCTTCTAATGACTTGGATCTTTCTCTGACACCAATAACATCTCCTGGACGCAACGTATAGGAAGGTATATTTACAACTTTACCATTAACGGTAATGTGTCTGTGACCAACCAATTGTCTCGCACCTCTTCGTGTCGGAGCAACACCTAGTCTGTAAACAGTATTGTCAAGTCTCGATTCGCAAAGTTGCAATAAAACTGTACCCGTAATACCCACTTTTGCAGAGGCCTTTTTAAACAAATTTTCAAACTGTTTTTCAAGGATTCCATAGGTATACTTGGCTTTTTGCTTTTCTAACAATTGCACAGAATATTCTGATTGCTTAGACCTTCTTCTGTTTGGTCCATGCATTCCTGGAGGATAATTCTTTCTTTCTAAAGATTTATCTGGTCCGAAAATAGGTTCTCTAAACCTACGTGCAATTTTTGATTTTGGGCCTGTATATCTTGCCATTTTCTACTTCTATTTATTGCAATTAAACTCTTCTTCTTTTTGGAGGTCTACATCCATTATGAGGTAGGGGAGTCACATCGAATATCTCTGTAACTTCAATACCCATGTTGTGAATGGTTCTTATAGCAGATTCTCTTCCTGAACCTGGACCTTTCACGTATACTTTCACTTTCTTCAAGCCATACTCCATTGCTTCTTTAGCACATTCTTCTGCTGCTACTTGAGCGGCATAAGGAGTATTTTTCTTTGAACCTCTAAAACCCATTTTTCCGGCAGAGGACCAAGATATCACTTGACCAGTATTGTTCGTGAGTGAAATAATAATGTTATTAAAAGTTGCTTTGATATGACATTGCCCTACCGCTTCAACTTTAACACTCTTTTTCTTTTTGCTACTTGATTTAGCCATAATATAATATCTCTAAAAGGATTACTTAGTTGCTTTTTTCTTACCAGCAACCGTTTTCTTTTTCCCTTTTCTTGTTCTTGAATTATTTTTAGTTCTCTGGCCTCTTAAAGGAAGTCCAGCTCTATGTCTGATACCTCTATAACATCCAATATCCATTAAACGCTTAATGTTTGTTTGAATGTCAGAACGCAAAGCACCTTCTACTTTAAATTCATCACCTATAATACCTCTAATTGCAGCAACATCTTGATCGCTCCACTCGTCAATTTTCTTTTCAAGAGGCACACCCGCAGAATTTAATATTTTCTTAGCAGAGGTTGGACCAAGGCCAAAGATGTAAGTTAAACCTACATCACCTCTTTTATTCTTAGGTAAATCTATACCAGCTATTCTTGCCATAATAATTTAATTTCCGAACAAGGTTTAACCTTGTCTCTGTTTAAATTTTGGGTTCTTCTTATTAATAATGTACAATCTTCCCTTTCTGCGCACTAACTTGCAGTCTGAAGATCGTTTCTTAATGCTCGCACGAGTTTTCATAATCTCTTATTTATATCTAAACGTAATACGCCCTTTTGTTAAGTCATATGGAGACATCTCCACTTTTACTTTGTCACTAGGCAATATCTTAATGTAATGCATTCTCATTTTACCTGATATATGTGCCGTTATGATGTGACCATTTTCTAGCTCAACCCTAAACATTGCGTTAGAGAGTGCTTCGATGATTACTCCATCTTGTTCTATTGAACTCTGTTTTGCCATATATCTACTTACTCAAAAATTTCTTCATTAATAAAATCAAAAGTTGAAAGAACTTCTGCTGCTCCTTTACGTACAACAATATTGTGTTCGAAATGAGCAGAAGGCAGATTGTCAGCAGTGACGATGGTCCAACCATCTTCTCCTTGCTTGACTTCTTTTCTTCCCATGTTAATCATGGGCTCGATAGCTAAAACCATGCCTTCTTTTAATTTGGTACCTCTGCCGCGTTTACCGTAGTTAGGGACTTCGGGTTCTTCATGAAGATTTCTACCTAATCCGTGACCTACCAATTCTCGCACAACACCATAGCCATGGCTTTCCGCATGAAATTGAACAGCATATCCTATATCTCCTATTCTTTTGCCTACTACTGCTTGCTCAATTCCCTTAGCCAAACACTCTTGTGTTACTTTCAAAAGCCTTTTTACTTCGTCACTTATTTCACCTACTGTGAATGTATAAGCTGAATCTCCATAAAATTCATTTTTAAGCACTCCGCAGTCTACAGAGATAATATCTCCTTCTTTTAAAGGAACATCAGTAGGAATTCCATGCACAACAACATCGTTTACCGAAGTGCATAATGTGTTAGGAAACCCATTATAATCTTTAAAGCCTGGTAGGGCATTATTATCTCTTATAAACTCTTCTGCAACAGCGTCTAATTTCAACGGGGTAATTCCCGGTTTGATTAGTTTGGCTAGCTCTGCTAAAGTCTTTCCAACAAGTAAAGAACTTTCTTTTTGTAACTCTATTTCTTCCTCATTCTTAATGTGGATCATTATCCTGCCATTCCGAATGTAGAGCTACGTCCTTTTATTTTTCCAGACTTCATCAGTCCGTCATAATGTCTTGATAATAGGTGGCTCTCAATTTGTTGAAGTGTATCTAATACAACACCAACCATAATTAAAAGAGATGTTCCACCAAAAAATATTGCAAATCCATCAGCGATACCAAATAATGAAGCTATTGCTGGAAGAATTGCTATTATTCCAAGGAAAATAGACCCTGGTAAGGTGATTCTCGATAACAAAGTATCTAAGAAATCTGCGGTTTTTCTTCCTGGTTTAATTCCAGGAATGAAACCACCTTGTCTCTTCATATCATCTGCCATTTGATTCGGGTTAACCGTAATGGCAGTATAGAAGTAGGTAAATGCTACTACTAGTATGAAGAACAAAATATTATAAGGCAAACTTTTAAAGTCGCTCAATGTATTCAAAAAGCTTTGTGTTCCGGGTTGCAAGCTAATTGCTTGACCAATATATAAAGGAACGAACATGATTGCTTGAGCAAAGATAATTGGCATTACTCCTGCAGCGTTTACCTTTAATGGAATGTACTGTCTAACACCTCCATATTGTTTATTTCCAACTACTCTTTTCGCAAATTGAACTGGAACCCTTCTGGTTGCCTGCACTAAGGCAACACTAGCGGCAATAATCAATAATAGCAGAATAATTTCAACTACTACGAACATTGCACCTCCGCCTCCAACACCCATTTGCTTCACAAAGTCTTGTAGGTATGATCCAGGAAGTCCTGCAATGATTCCAATCATAATTAAAAGCGAGATTCCGTTTCCGATACCTCTATCCGTAATCTTTTCACCCATCCACATCACAAAAAGTGTTCCTACTACCATAATAGTTACACATGTAATCCACCACAAAGCTGAAGGGTTTAAAGCGGCATTTGCTCCAATTACTGACATTGATAAATATCCAGGTGCTTGTAACAAAGTTACTGCAACTGTAAGGATACGCGTGTAAAGTGTAATTTTCTTTCTTCCACTTTCTCCTTCCTTCTGCATCTTTTGAATTGCTGGTACTGCTATACCGGCTAATTGCATGATAATGGATGCTGAGATGTATGGCATTATCCCTAAAGCAAATATGGAAGCTCTGTTAAATGCACCACCTGTAAAAAGGTCTAAGAGTGCTCCAAATCCTGAACCACCGCTGGTTCCAGAATTAGGATCTAAAACAGAAACATCTACACCAGGTAAGATCACATAGGAACCAATTCTGAATATCAGAATGAATCCTAATGTTACCAAGATTCTAGATCTTAAATCTTCTATGCTCCAAATATTTTTTAATGTCTGTATGAAGTTCTTCATTTGGTTTTTGAGTTATTTATTCTTCTTCTTGTTTTACAGTATCTTCTATTTCTACTGCTTTTCCTCCAACAAGTTCCACTTTTCCACCAGCAGATTCAATTGCTGATTTTGCTGTGGCAGAAAATCCATGTGCTACAACACTTATTTTAGATTTTAACTCTCCTCTTCCTAAGATCTTTATCAAGTCTTTTTTCTGAGCTAATCCATTTTCCACTAAAATTTCAGGACTAATGGATGTAACCTTACGATTATCAATTAATTCTTGAATAGTATCCAGGTTAATTCCTTTATATTCTACTCTATTTCTATTTCTGAAACCGAACTTAGGAACTCTTCTTTGCAAGGGCATTTGTCCACCTTCGAATCCTCTCTTCTTGGAATATCCGGAACGTGACTTAGCACCTTTATGTCCTCTTGTAGAAGTACCACCTCTACCTGAGCCTTCTCCTCGTCCTACTCTTTTTCTATTTTTTGTAGAGCCTTTTGCAGGCTTTAAACTATTCAAATTCATCTTTCTATAAATAAGATTATTTGTCTTCTACTTTAACTAAGTGCTGCACTTTATTAACCATTCCTAAAATTTGAGGAGTAGCTTCGTGCTCGACACTTCTGTGCAATTTTCCTAAACCTAGAGCTTGTAGCGTAAGCTTTTGTCTCTTAGGTCTATTAATACCACTTTTTGTTTGTGTAACAACAATTTTTGCCATTGCCGTAATAATTATCCGTTAAAAACTCTATCTAATTCCACTCCTCTCTGCTGTGCAACAGTAAAAGCATCTCTTAATTCACTCAAAGCATCTATTGTTGCTTTTACCACATTATGCGGATTTGAGGAACCTTGAGATTTCGCTAATACATCTTTTACACCAACGCTTTCTAACACTGCACGCATTGCACCACCTGCAATTACACCTGTACCATTTGAAGCTGGTTTTAAGAAAACCTTGGCTCCAGAGTACTTACCGTATTGTGCGTGTGGTATTGAACCTTTAATTAAAGGAACTTTTATTAAATTTTTCTTAGCATCATCAATAGCTTTTGAAATAGCTTCTGTTACTTCTTTCGCTTTTCCTAGTCCGTGACCTACAATACCGTTTTCATCTCCAACTACTACGATAGCCGAAAAACTGAATGTTCTACCACCCTTCGTTACTTTGGTAACACGGTTTACAGTTACGAGCTTATCTTTAAGCTCGATATCACTTGATTTAATTCTTTGTACTAATTCTTTTGCCATTGAATTTAAAATTTCAAGCCAGCTTCTCTTGCTGCCTCAGCCAATGATTTTACTCTGCCATGATAGAGATATCCGTTTCTATCAAAAACAACTTTTCCTATTCCTTTAGACTTAGCCACTTCGGCAATTTTTTTACCAACAGAGCTTGCTTGTTCCATACCGCTTAATTTACTCGCTTCTTTATCATTTAAAGAAGTAGCAGAGGCTAAAGTAACACCTGCTAAATCATCAATTAATTGAGCATAGATATTTCCATTGCTTCTAAAAACGCTCAGTCTAGGAGCACTAGCAGAACCTGAAATGTTCTTTCTGATTCTTTGCTTTATTCTAATTCTTCTTGTCCTTTTCGTTAATTTCATTTCGCTAAAATTAAGCAGCAGCTGTTTTACCAGCTTTTCTTCTAATGTGTTCTCCTTTAAATCTAACACCTTTACCTTTATATGGCTCTGGCTTTCTAAGTGATCTGATCTTCGCAGCAACAACTCCAATAAGCTGTTTGTCATGAGATTCCAAAACCACTAAAGGGTTTTTTCCTTTTTCTGTCACGGTGGTTACCTTAACTTCATCTGGTATTTGAAAGTGTATAGGATGTGAGTAACCAAGGGACAATTCTAAAAGTTGTCCTTTATTACTAGCTCTGTAACCTACACCAACCAATTCCTGTTCTGTTTTAAATCCTTCAGTAACACCTTTAATCATGTTATTCACCAAAGATCTATACAAACCATGAAAAGCTTTGGTTTGCTTGGCCTCATTTGCTCTATCAAACGAAATGATTCCATCTTCAATTTTAGGGGTTATCGAAGGATCAATTTTTTGAGTTAATTCACCTTTAGGTCCTTTAACGGTAACTACATTATCGTTAAAAGAAAAGTCCACTCCTTGTGGTAACTCTATTATCGCGTTTCCTATTCGTGACATTTCTAATTCTTTTTAATATACACTGCAAAGGACTTCTCCTCCAATGTTTAATTTTCTTGCTTCTTTATCGGTCATCACACCTTGAGAGGTAGAGACAACAGCGACACCTAAGCCATTTAATATTCTTGGTAAATCTGACGAAGAAGAATAACGTCTTAGTCCAGGAGTACTTTCACGTTTTAAATTCTTAATTGCCGAAATACCAGATACTGGATGATACTTAAGGGCAATTTTGATTTTCCCTTGTTTGTTATCATCTTCAAACTTGTAGTTTAGGATATATCCTTTGTCGTACAAGATTTTTGTAATGTTCTTTTTCAAGTTCGAACCTGGAATTTCAACCACTTTATGGTTGGCCATAATTCCATTTCTAATTCTTGTCAAATAATCTGCTACTGGATCAGTTGTCATCTCTAAATTATTTTTTTACCAACTTGCTTTTTTAACTCCTGGAATTTTTCCTTCCAAAGCCATTTTTCGGAATAGAACACGAGAGATACCGAATTGCCTCATGTATCCTCTAGGTCTACCTGTTAACTGGCATCTATTGTGCAATCTAACAGCAGATGAATTTTTAGGAAGTTTTTGAAGTCCTTCCCAATCACCAGCTTCTTTCAATGCCTTTCTCTTTTCAGCATAACGCGCAACCATTCTTTCTCTTTTGCGCTCTCTTGCTTTCATTGATTCTTTTGCCATAATTATTTTTTTGCGAATGGAAAACCGAACTTTTCTAAAAGAGATTTTGCCTCCTCATCTGTTCTAGCACTTGTAACAAATGTTACGTCCATTCCATTAATGGATCTAATTTTATCAATATCTATCTCTGGGAATATGATTTGTTCCTGGATACCCATAGTAAAGTTTCCTCTACCATCAAAACCACTTACTTTAACACCTCTAAAGTCACGTGTTCTTGGAAGAGCTACAGAAATTAATCTGTCTAAGAACTCATACATTTTATCGCCTCTTAAAGTGCATCTTACACCAATTGGCATTCCCTTTCTCAGTTTGAAGTTGGAGATATCTTTTTTAGAATAACATTCAACCGCTTTTTGACCACAGATATTTGTCATTTCTTCAACTCCAGCTTCAATAAGCTTTTTATCAGCAACTGCTTTTCCCAATCCTTGATTTACACAAATCTTAAGAATTCTAGGAATTTGCATAGAAGATTTGTAGTCGTAGTCCTTCATTAATTGAGGAGCAACATCTTCGCTATATACTGTCTTTAATCTCGGTGTATACATTTTACTTCACCAATTTTTTAGATTTCACATAATATCTAACCAACTTGCCATCGTCACCTCTTTTTCGTCCTACTCTAGACGGCTTTTTTGCATCCGGATCGATTAGCATAACATTTGAGATATGAATCCCAGCTTCTTCTTTCAGAATCCCACCTTGTGGGTTAGCCGCATTCGGTTTTTGATGCTTCGAAACCAAGTTCATTCCTTCAACAATGACTCTATCATTTCTACTATCGACAGACATCACTTTTCCTTCATCACCTTTGTTTGCACCAGCAATAATGCGAACATTATCTCCTTTCTGAATATGAAATTTCTTGTTTGCCATTTTCTTTTCTATTAAAGTACCTCAGGTGCTAGTGAAACAATTTTCATAAAATCTTTCTCTCTTAATTCTCTCGCTACAGGTCCGAAAATCCTTGTTCCTCTTAAGTCTCCACCTTGGTTTAAAAGAACAACTGCATTATCATCAAATCTGATATAAGATCCATCTGCTCTTCTAATTTCTTTTTTAGTTCTAACTATAACTGCCTTTGAAACTGTACCTTTCTTTACATTTCCGGCTGGCATTGCCGATTTTACCGATACAACTATTTTGTCGCCAACACCTGCATATCTTCTTTTGGTACCACCCAAAACTCTAATGCAAAGAACTTCTTTTGCTCCACTATTATCTGCGACTTTTAGTCTTGATTCTTGCTGTATCATTTTCTTAGTGTATTATAAATAATTACTTGGCTTTCTCAAGTATTTCTACCAATCTCCAATTCTTTCTTTTACTTAATGGACGCGTTTCCATAATCTTTACAGTATCACCTTCTCCGCACTCATTTTTTTCATCATGAGCAACAAATTTTGAAGTCTTCTTGACGAACTTACCATATATAGGGTGCTTCACTCGTCTTTCGATACTGACAACAATAGACTTATCCATTTTTGAACTTGTAACTAAGCCTATTCTTTCTTTTCTATTTTTTCTTTCTATAGCTTCCATTATTCAGCCGTTTTTTCAAGTTCTCTTCTTCTTATTTCCGTCATCAACCTAGCTACGTTCTTTCTTCTTTGAGTCAATATTCTTGGGTTTTCCAATGGAGAAATAGCATGATTCAATTTCAATTTTGCTAGTGATTCTTTTTCCATTTCCAACTTTTCTAATACCTCAGCAAGAGCTAAATCTTTAATTTCTGCGTACTTCATAGCTTATCCTTGATAATCTCTTCTAATTACAAATTTAGTTTTCACCGGTAATTTCTGCGCTGCAAGTCTCATAGCTTCCTTTGCTACTTCAACTGGAACACCGTCCGCTTCAAACATTATTCTTCCAGGCTTCACAATTGATACCCAGTGACTAGGAGCACCTTTACCTTTACCCATCCTTACCTCAGCTGGTTTACTAGTCATCGGCTTATCTGGAAAAATTCTAATCCAAACTTTACCTTCTCTCTTCATGTATCTTGTTACCGCGATACGAGCAGCTTCAATTTGTCTACTTGTGATGAATCCTTCATCCATTGTCTTTAATCCAAAAGAACCAAAGGCTATTTGATGGCCTCTTTTAGCGTTACCTTTAATAACGCCCTTCTGCATTCTTCTAAATTTTGTTCTTTTCGGTTGTAACATCTTTCTAATTAATTGTTATTACCTCTTCTTCCGCCTCTTCCACCTTTACGGTCATCTCTTCTTCCACCTCTTCCACCTCTAGGTCCACCTTGACCTTGACGTCCTTTACCTTTACCTTGTTTGTCCATTCCGAAAGTAGGAGACAAATCTCTTTTTCCGTAAACCAGACCTTTCATAATCCACACTTTAATACCTATTCTTCCATAAGTAGTATGTGCTTCCGATAAAGCGTAATCTATATCTGCTCTGAAAGTATGTAATGGAACTCGTCCATCTTTATACTGCTCAGTTCTTGCCATTTCAGCTCCGTTCAATCTTCCTGAAATCATAACCTTGATTCCTTCAGCTCCCATTCTCATTGTGCTGGCTACAGACATTTTTATAGCTCTTCTAAATGAGATTCTTCCTTCAATTTGACGAGCAATGCTATCAGCAACTAGTCTTGCATCTAATTCTGGACGCTTGATTTCGAAGATGTTTATTTGAACTTCTTTTTTTGTTACTTTCTTTAGCTCTTCTTTTAGTTTGTCAACTTCTTGACCACCTTTTCCGATGATAACACCCGGACGAGCTGTTTTAATCGTAACAGTAACTAATTTTAGAGTACGTTCAATAATGATCTTCGCAATACTTGCTTTTCTCAATCTGGCAAGAAGGTAATTTCTAATTTTATCATCTTCAACTAGTTTTTCAACATAGTCTTTACCACCATACCAGTTTGATTCCCATCCTTGGATGTAACCTAATCTATTACCTATAGGGTTAGTCTTTTGTCCCATTCAATTTATTAATTCTGACTATCTAAAACGATAGTAACATGGTTTGATCTTTTTCTAATTCTATGAGCTCTTCCTTGAGGGGCTGGTTGAATTCTTTTCAGCATTCTTCCACCATCAACTTTTATTTCTTTGATGAATAGCCCAGCGTCATCTGCTCTTCCACCCTCATTCTTTTGTTCCCAGTTATTAATAGCTGACAACAATAATTTTTCAAGTCTCTTTGCTGATTCTTTTGGAGTGAACTTTAAGATGTTCAAGGCGTCCATAACGTTTTCACCACGAATAATATCGGCTACCAATCGCATTTTTCTTGGCGAGGTAGGGCAATTTCTCAAAGAAGCGAATGCAATGTTTTTATTTGCTTCCTTTCTTTCATTTGCTCTTATTTCTTTTCTTCTTGGCATCTTAATTCAAATTACCTTTTTTTATTTCCTCCGTGACCTCTGAAATTTCTTGTTGGAGAGAACTCGCCTAATTTGTGTCCTACCATATTCTCAGTCACATAAACTGGAATGAAAGATTTTCCGTTGTGAACAGCAATCGTTAACCCAACAAACTCAGGCGTAATTGTCGATGCTCGCGACCATGTTTTAATAACACTCTTCTTTCCTGAACTCTGTGCATCTTCTACACGAGACATCAGCTTATAGTGCACAAACGGTGGCTTTTTCAGTGATCTACTCATTCTTCAAATTATTTTTTTCTTCTTTCAATAATGTGCTTGTTAGAAGCTTTATTTCTATTTCTAGTCTTATATCCTTTGGCAGGCATACCATTTCTTGATCTTGGGTGTCCACCAGAAGATCTTCCTTCACCACCACCCATTGGGTGATCAACTGGATTCATAACTACACCCCTTACTCTAGGTCTTCTTCCTAACCATCTTGTTCTTCCTGCTTTACCAGACCTTGTTAAACTATGTTCTGAATTAGATACAGAACCAATTGTTGCTTTGCATCTAGTCAAGATCATTCTGGTTTCACCTGAAGGCAATTTAATGATTGCATACTTACCATCTCTTGCATTCAATTGCGCAAAAGAACCTGCACTTCTTGCAAGTTGACCGCCTTTTCCAGGAACTAATTCAATATTATGAACAATAGTTCCTAAAGGAATTTCACTTAAATAAAGCGTGTTCCCAAGATCTGGAGAAACTCCTTTTCCTGATTCTATGGTCATTCCGGCTTTCAATCCTTGGGGAGCAACGATATAATTTTTAACACCGTCTGCGTACTGAATTAAAGCAATTCTAGCAGATCTGTTAGGATCATATTCAATAGTCAATACTTCGGCTTTAACGTTGTCTTTGTTACGTTTAAAATCAATAATTCTATAACGCCTTTTATGACCACCACCGATGTATCTCATCGTCATCTTACCTGTATTATTTCTACCACCACTCTTTTTGATTGGTGCTAAAAGAGGCTTGTAAGGTCTGTCAGTTGTAATCTCCTCGAAAGTAGATGCAATCTTATGCCTTTGCCCAGGTGTTGTCGGTTTTAATTTCTTTACTGCCATTTCAACTTATATTCCTGCAAAAATGTCTATTGAGTCTCCCTCAGATAGTTCAACTATTGCTTTTTTGAAATCATTTTTCTTTCCAGTTACTAAACCAGCCTTGGTATGACGAGAACTAGTCTTACCAGAATAGTTCATCGTTCTTACTTTTTCTACATTCACATTGTAAAGTGCAGCAACCGCGTTCTTAATTTCAACTTTGTTAGCACGCTTGTCTACAATGAATCCGTACTGACCAAGTTTTTCAGTAGTATCGGTCATTTTTTCCGTAACAATAGGTCTTATAATGATGTTCTTCATTTTCCCTTTACTTTAAATTGTCCTCAACTACTTTTACAGCACTCTCCGTTAAGATTAACTGTTTGCAGTTTAGTATATCATAAGTGTTAAGACTGGTAGCAACCACCACTTTTGCATTGGCCATGTTTCTAACAGACTTTACAATATTTTCATCAGCATTTGAAAGAACAAGAAGTGATTTCTTATCTCCCGCCTTAATGTTATTCAAGATTCCTGCAAATTCCTTCGTCTTTGGCGCTTCCATTTTGAAGTCTTCTAAGACAGTCAAAGCATCTTCCTTTGCTTTATAACTTAAAGCAGATCTTTTAGCAAGCTTCTTTACTTTCTTATTTAATTTGAAACCATATGTTCTTGGTCTAGGCCCAAAAATAGTTCCACCACCTCTAAGTAATGGATCTTTAATGCTACCTCTTCGAGCACCACCAGTTCCTTTTTGCTTTCTAATCTTTTTGGTACTACCCGTAATCTCACCTCTTTCCTTAGACTTATGAGTGCCTTGTCTTTTATTTGCAAGAATTAACTTGACATCAAGATAGATTGCATGATCATTTGGCTCAATACCAAAAACATCTTTGTTTAATTTCAGCTTTTTACCCTTGCTTCCGCTTGTTGTTGTTACTGCTAATTCCATTACTTCTTAACTAAAACAGTTGCACCATTATGACCAGGAATAGATCCTTTGATAAACATCAAATTTTCCTCCACGATAATTTTTACAATCTTAAGGTTAGTAGTTGTTACTCTTTCATTACCC
The DNA here is from genome assembly GCA_964609215.1 of uncultured Flavobacteriales bacterium. GTDB lineage: Bacteria > Bacteroidota > Bacteroidia > Flavobacteriales_D > JABDKJ01 > JABDKJ01. The sequence continues at coordinate 126,154 of CAZSQZ010000002.1, read as the reverse complement.
ATTTGACCAGCCATTCGCATTCCTTTAAATACTCTTGCTGGATCCGAGGCTGCACCAATAGAACCTGGAGCTCTTAATCTGTTATGCTGACCATGAGTTGCTTGTCCAACACCACCGAAGTTATGTCTTTTAACAACTCCTTGAAAACCTTTACCTTTTGAAGTTCCTGTAACATCAACAAACTCTCCTTCAGCAAAATTTTCAACCGTGATATTATCTCCAACGTTTACTTCTAAGTTACAATCTCTTAGCTCAACTAATTTCCTTTTTGGACTAGTCTTAGCTTTTTTGAAATGTCCCTTAAGTGGCTTCGTGGTATTCTTATCACTCTTTTCTCCCCAACCAATTTGAACAGCATTGTACCCGTCCTTATCGTCAGTTTTAATCTGAGTAACGACATTTGGATCTACCTCAACAATGGTACATGGAAGATTTTTTCCATTTTCATCGAAGATAGCAGTCATGCCTATTTTTTTACCTATTATACCTAACATTGTATTAATTCTTTGTAAATCAGACTTTTATTTCAACTTCAACACCGCTTGGAAGTTCCATTCTCATGAGAGCATCCACCGTTTTCGAAGAGGAACTATATATGTCCAATAATCTTTTATATGAGCTCAATTCAAACTGTTCTCTCGCTTTTTTGTTCACGTGAGGTGATTTCAAGACAGTATAAATTCTCTTGTGTGTTGGAAGTGGAATAGGCCCACTAACAACAGCCCCGGTAGTCTTCACTGTCTTCACAATTTTTTCAGCAGACTTATCCACTAAATTGTGATCGAAAGACTTTAACTTTATTCTAATTTTCTGACTCATAAGCTTAAGCTTGAACTTTACCTTGTGCTTTATCAATAACTTCTTTAGCTACTCCTTGAGGTGCAGCAGAATAGTTTGAGAATTCCATAGTTGATGTTGCTCTTCCAGATGAAATCGTTCTCAGAGTAGTAACATATCCGAACATTTCAGATAACGGAACTTTAGCTTTAACAACCTTAGCTCCAGCTCTATCATCCATTCCTTCAACAACACCTCTTCTTCTATTAAGATCACCAACTATATCACCCATGTTTTCCTCAGGAGTAACCACTTCTAACTTCATGATTGGCTCTAAAAGAACTGGGTTTGCTTGAGGAAGAGCATTTCTATATGCCATCTTCGCACAAATCTCAAATGATAGAGAATCTGAATCGACTGCGTGGAATGAACCATCATTCAATTCAACTTTCATTCTATCCATAGGGAACCCAGCAAGTACACCATTGGTCATTGCCATTTTAAATCCTTTTTCTACTGAAGGAATAAATTCTCTAGGGATATTACCACCTTTAATATTATTTACAAATACTAACTCTTCCGTTTGATCTTCTGGAGCGGCACCAATAACAACTGAGATGTCTGCAAATTTACCTCGTCCACCAGATTGTTTCTTATAGATTTCTCTATGATCAACAGATCCTTGAATTGATTCTTTATATGCAACTTGAGGAGCACCTTGGTTACACTCAACTTTAAACTCTCTCTTCAAACGATCAAGAATAATGTCCAAGTGAAGCTCACCCATTCCAGAAATAACTGTTTGACCTGAGTCTTCATCAGTTCTCACTTGGAAAGTTGGATCCTCTTCAGATAATTTCCCTAAAGCCATACCTAGTCTATCGACATCTGCTTGAGTCTTAGGCTCAATAGCGATACCGATTACTGGGTCTGGGAAATCCATAGATTCCAATACGATAGGTGCATCTTGAGCACATAAAGTATCACCTGTCTTTATGTCTTTAAATCCAACTAGTGCAGCAATATCACCTGCTTGCAATTTCTCAATAGAGTTTTGCTTGTTTGCGTGCATTTGGAAGATTCTAGAAATACGTTCTTTATTTCCAGAACGGCTGTTCCAAACATAAGAACCAGCATCCAATACTCCAGAATATGCTCTTGTGAAACAAAGTCTTCCTACGAAAGGATCCGTAGCAATTTTAAATGCCAATGCAGCAAATGGTTCATCAATACTCGGCTTTCTTGATGCAGGTTCATCTGTTTTTGGATTGATTCCTTCAATTGCTTGCGTGTCCATTGGAGAAGGTAAAATTTCCATTACCATATCCAACATTGTCTGAACACCTTTATTTTTAAATGCAGATCCACACATCATTGGTACAACTTTACCAGCAATAGTTGCTTCTCTTAATGCATCTAAGATTTCTCTTTCAGTTAATGACTCAGAATCTTCGAAATATTTTTCCATTAAATTATCATCGAATTCTGCAACAGCTTCAAGAAGTTCTTCTCTTAATTGCTTTGCTTCATCCATGATATCAGCAGGAATTTCTACTTCTTCAAAAGTCATCCCTTGATCGTGCTCATTCCAAACAATTCCTTTGAAGTTGATCAAATCAACAACACCTTTGAAATCATCTTCAGCACCAATATTTAATTGTAATGGAAGTGCATGGCTGCCTAACATTTCTCTAGTTTGCTTACAAACATTCAAGAAATCAGCACCCTGACGGTCCATTTTATTTACAAACCCAATTCTAGGTACATTGTAGTTGTCTGCTAATCTCCAGTTTGTTTCAGATTGAGGTTCAACACCATCAACTGCACTAAAAAGGAATACTAGGCCATCTAACACTCTTAAAGATCTGTTCACCTCAACTGTAAAATCAACGTGACCAGGAGTATCAATAATGTTAACATGATATTCTTGCTCTCTATAGTTCCAGTTAAGTGTAGTAGCAGCAGAAGTAATGGTAATACCTCTTTCCTGCTCTTGCTCCATCCAGTCCATGGTTGCAGCACCATCGTGTACCTCACCAATTTTGTGACTTACGCCACCATAATACAGAATACGCTCTGTAGTAGTAGTCTTACCTGCATCAATATGCGCGGCAATTCCAATGTTTCTTGTAAATTTTAAATCTCTTTTTGACATTTCCTTAGTACATTATATATTAGAATCTAAAATGCGAAAAGGCCTTATTTGCCTCTGCCATTCTATGCGTATCCTCTTTTTTCTTGTATGCACCACCTTCTTCCTTGGCTGCTGCCATAATTTCAGCGGCTAATTTGTTTTCCATTCCTTTCTCATTTCTCAATCTTGAGTACTTGATCATCCATTTCATACCTTGAGAAAGTTTTCTACTATCTCTAATAGGAGTTGGAATTTGGAAAGTAGCACCACCAACTCTTCGAGATCTTACCTCTACAGCAGGAGTTACATTGCTTAAACCAGATTTGAAAGTTTCCAAACCGTTTTCTTTTGTCTTTTCTTCAATGATATCCATTGCTTTATAGAAAATATCAAAAGCCTTGCTCTTCTTACCGTCTAGCATCAAGTTGTTAACGAATTTAGTTACCATAGTATCGTTAAACTTTGGGTCTGGCAAAATGATGTGCTGTTTAGCTCTTTTTCTTCTCATCTTGTTTCAGCTTTATTTCTTAGGTTTTTTAGCACCATATTTAGAACGTCTTTGAAGTCTGCCTTCAACACCTGCAGTATCTAATGCTCCTCTAACAATGTGATATCTTACACCAGGAAGATCCTTTACTCTTCCACCTCTTACGAGAACAATACTGTGTTCTTGAAGATTGTGTCCTTCTCCTCCTATATAAGCATTGACTTCGTTTCCGTTAGTCAATCTTACCCTAGCAACCTTTCTCATTGCTGAGTTAGGTTTCTTTGGAGTAGTAGTGTAAACCCTTACGCAAACGCCTCTTCGCTGAGGACAAGACTGAAGTGCAGCTGACTTACTTGTCTTGTTTTTCGTGATGCGTCCTTTCCGCACTAATTGTTGAATAGTAGGCATATTTTCTTCTAATAATTTAATCCAATAGTAAAAAGCCCCTTTTTTAAGGGGGTGCAAATGTATGCTTTTTTCTTTACAAATCAACCCGTGTTTTTCAATAAAATCACCTTTTTTTGGTTGGATTTAGAGGAATACGGTTTTTTGAGAGATTAGTTCCTGAAAATCAAATATTTATGTAATTGGTTTGTAGAAGGAAGTTTGGGTAATTATATGATATTTTTTGGTGTTAATTATTGATGATCATTTTCAGAGTCCAATTCGAGGGATTAATTATACTTTTGAGCAATGAATTTTTTGAGCAATCTAAACGAGAACCAGCGTGAAGCTGTTGAGAAATTGACTGGACCCATGATGGTGATCGCTGGAGCAGGTTCCGGAAAGACTCGTGTGCTAACCTATAGAATTGCAAATATTATTCAGAACGGTGTTGACCCTTTTAGGATTTTGGCACTTACTTTCACCAACAAGGCAGCGCGGGAAATGAAATCTAGGATTGCTTCAATTATTGGAGAATCAGAAGCAAAAAATATTTGGATGGGTACATTTCATTCCGTTTTTGCTAGAATTCTTAGGTTCGAGTCAGAAAAATTAGGATATCCATCCAACTTTACCATTTACGATACTCAGGATTCAAAAAGTCTTATAAAGTCTATTATAAGAGAAAAACAGTTAGACGATAAAATGTATAAGGTGAATATTGTCTGTTCAAGAATTTCCAATTCAAAAAATAATCTAATTGGACCAAAGGCTTATATGGCCAATGAAGAGATTATGTACGAAGATAGTCAAAGTGGTCGTGATCAGATGGGGATGGTTTATGCCGAGTATTGTTTACGTTGCTTTAAAGCTGGAGCAATGGATTTTGATGATCTGTTGTATAAGACTAATGTTTTGTTTAGAGATTTTCCAGATGCTTTATATAGGTACCAGCATAAGTTTAGTCATGTGCTGGTAGATGAGTATCAAGATACCAATTACTCTCAATATTTAATAGTGAAGAAGATTTCTGCTATGAACGAAAATATTTGTGTGGTAGGTGATGATGCTCAAAGTATTTATGGTTTTAGAGGAGCCAATATTCAAAACATTCTAAATTTCAGAAAAGACTACCAGGATTGTCAGATGTTTAAGCTAGAACAGAATTATCGTTCCACTAATAATATTGTTGAAGCAGCAAATTCATTAATTGATAAGAACAAAGACAGAATAAAGAAAAAGGTTTGGACTAGCAATAAAGACGGTGAAAAGATAAAAGTTGTAAAAACAAATTCTGACAACGAGGAAGGAGCATATGTTGCTAACCAGATTTTTCAAGTCAAGATGTCCAAGCAATTAAAGAATTCGGACTTTGCAATTCTGTATAGAACCAATGCTCAATCTAGGGCTTTGGAAGAATCCCTAAGGAAGATAAACATACCTTATAAGATTTATGGAGGATTATCTTTTTACCAAAGAAAGGAAATCAAAGATCTATTGGCATATTATAGGTTAATATGCAATCCGAATGATGAAGAGGCTTTTAAGAGAGTGATTAATTATCCGGCAAGAGGTATAGGCAAAACTTCTTTGGATAGAATCATACTTTGTGCAAATGAAAATTCGGTATCACTTTGGGATGTTATTACAAAGACCGAAGAACTGGAGCTTAAAGTAAATAGTAGCATCAAAAGAAAGCTAATAGATTTCTCTACGATGATTCAAAGATTTGCTAGTTCTCTGGAATCTATAAATGCTTATGAATTGGGTTACGAGGTTGCTAAGCATGTTGGGATTTTAAAGGATCTTTATTCTGACAAAAGTCCTGAGGGTGTTGCCAGATATGAGAATATTCAAGAGCTTCTGAACGGATTGAAAGAATTCTCAGAATCTGAAAATACGCAGACTGAGGATGGTATTCAAACACTTAGTGATTTTCTTCTAGATGTAGCTTTGCTTACCGATGCCGATTCAGAAGGTGATGATCCTGAAGAAAATAATCATGTTTCTTTAATGACGGTTCATATGGCAAAGGGCTTAGAATTTCCTTATGTAAATATTGTTGGGATGGAAGAAAGTCTTTTTCCTTCTCAAATGACCATGAATTCAAGAAAGGATTTGGAAGAAGAGAGGAGATTGTTTTATGTTGCATTGACCAGAGCAATGACTCAAGTAACACTTTCATACGCAACAAGTAGGTTTAGATGGGGAAATCTTATTTACTGCGAGCCAAGTAGATTTATTGAAGAAATAGACTCGGATTATTTAGATTATCCTGATAAGGATATCAGAACCAAAGCATTTAATTGGGATGAGGATGATGGTTTTGGTGGAGGCTGGAATAAAAAACCCATTGTTCGGAAACCAGAGCAGTTCAAACCAGTAAGACCATTAAACAAAAAGTTAAAAAAAGTTACTCGGGCAATGGGTAATATCCAAAGTGAGTTATTGAATTTAGAAGTTGGTAATGAGGTAATGCATTTGAAGTTTGGAAAGGGTAAGGTTATTAAAATTGAAGGTGAAGATCCAAATTTAAAAGCGACTATCTTTTTTACTCGAGTTGGTCATAAGCAATTACTTTTAAAATTTGCAAAACTTAAAGTTCTAGAAAGCTAGAACAGCTCCTTGGTTTTTAATTAGCCATATTTGATTAATTTAGCGCTTTAAAATAAAAAATGACAGGATTAGAATATAATTCAACAAGACCTTATTTATCTCTTCCAGAGTATGGAAGAAACGTCCAAAAGATGGTGAGCTTTTGTAAAGGAGTTGAAGATAAGGAAGAGAGAAACAAAGTTGCGCAAGCAATTATTAAGGTAATGGGGCAGCTAAATCCGCATTTAAGAGATATTGAAGACTATACGCATAAGTTATGGGATCATCTTTATATCATGGCTGATTTTGATTTAGATGTTGATTCACCATATCCCATTCCTCAAAAAGAAACTTTTCAGGAGAAACCAGCTAGAATTGCTTATCCAACAGGAAGACCAAAATATGGGCACTATGGCAAAGCTGTTCAGGAGTTGATAAAGAAGGCGACAGATATGGAGGATCCGGCAGAGAAAAAGTATCTAGTAAATCTTATTGCTAACCTAATGAAGCGTTTCTATTTAACATGGAATAGAGATAGTGTTAGAGACGAAGTAATTCTTGGCCATATTTTGGAATTATCTGATGGCAAGCTTCAGGTCGCTCCTGAAGATGTTACTTTTGCTGCAACTGCGGATATTGTTAGTTCGAATAGAAGGCCTAAAAGGAAGATGGGGTCAAAGGGTGGCTCGAAAAAAGGTTCCAAGGGAAAAAATCATAGCAGACAAAGAAGAAGATATTAAATGGGAACATTCGAAGTAATTGGAGGAAATCCACTAAATGGAGAAATCATTCCTCAAGGAGCGAAAAACGAAGTGCTCCAAATTATTTCAGCTACGCTGTTAACTCCAGAAAAAGTTACTATTTCAAATATCCCTGACATTGTTGATGTCAGAAGATTAATGGATTTGCTTGCAAGCCTAGGATCAAAGGTGGAGAAAGTAGGTCATGAAACCTTTTCATTTCAGGCGGACGACATTAATCTCGACTATTTGAGTTCACCTGAGTTCAAACAGAAAGGGGCTGGACTTAGAGGGTCAATTATGATTGTTGGGCCCTTGCTTGCAAGATTTGGTAAGGGATATATTCCGAAGCCGGGTGGGGATAAGATTGGACGAAGAAGATTGGATACGCACTTTCAAGGATTCATTAATCTGGGTGCGGAATTTAAATATGAAAAAGGAAGCAGTTTTTATGGCGTAGAAGCGGATAAATTAAAAGGCGCATACATGCTTTTAGATGAGGCTTCAGTCACAGGAACTGCAAATATTGTTATGAGCGCTGTTCTTGCCGAGGGAACAACTACTATTTACAATGCGGCCTGTGAACCGTACCTTCAACAACTTTGCAAAATGTTGAATAGAATGGGCGCTAAAATATCTGGAATAGGCTCAAATCTATTGACTATTGTAGGAGTTGAGAAATTGGGTGGCACAGATCATCGTTGTTTGCCTGATATGATTGAAATTGGAAGCTTTATTGGTTTAGCTGCAATGACTGCTTCTGAGATTACAATTAAGGATGTTTCCTATGATGAGTTAGGTCAGATTCCTTTGATCTTTAAAAGACTCGGAATAAAATTGGAAAGAAGAGGAGATGATATTTTTGTTCCAGCTCAGGATCATTATGAGATAGAAACATTTATTGATGGCTCCATTTTGACGGTTGCAGATGCTCCCTGGCCAGGTTTCACGCCAGACTTGTTAAGTATTGTTTTAGTGACAGCTACACAAGCCAAAGGTTCTGTTCTGGTTCATCAAAAAATGTTCGAAAGCAGATTGTTTTTTGTGGACAAGCTGATAGACATGGGTGCTCAAATTATTCTTTGTGACCCCCATAGAGCTTCAGTTATTGGAATAGATAAAAAATATCCCTTAAAAGGTATTTCAATGACTAGTCCGGATATACGGGCCGGTGTTTCATTGCTCATAGCAGCTCTATCAGCTCAGGGCAAAAGTGTAATACACAACGTCCATCAAATTGATAGAGGATATCAGAATATTGATAAACGATTGAATAATATAGGTGCTCAAATTAAAAGGCTTGATTAATGGGGTTATTTAGTTGGTTGTTTGGTAATAAAAGATCTCTCTTAATGGAGGCACCCGAAGGAGTTTGCCCAAATTGTTGGGGTAAACAGGAATGGGATAAGAAATACTTCGAAATTGCTAAGGACAAGCAAATTGATGTGAATAATAAAGAGGCCAATTACGCTTTTATACAAGAATTCATTGTGAATCATTTAGATGGGATAAAATTGAAAAAGCATTCGAATTATTCTCAGTGTAGCTACTGTAAAGCAAAGCACTCATAGTTATCTAAGTAACATTAGCTAGAAAGGTACGTAATATGAAAACAACCTGATTTCCTTATATTTTGGCTTGGTTATTGCACTGATTAGGTCGAGAAAAGCTAAGGCAAAAAAAGTTAACTTAGCTAGGTGATTCAGAGAAATATATAAAGATGAAAAAAATTAAAAATATTGCTTTAATTATTGGCTTAACACTGTTTTCAGTGGCAATGACAAATGAAGCTCCATTGGTGGTTGGAACTAATATTGGGGATAAAGCACCAGAATTATCTTTTGAAAGTCCAGACGGAAAAATAATGAAACTTTCTGATTTGAAAGGGAATATGGTTTTAGTTGATTTTTGGGCTTCTTGGTGTGGACCATGTAGGAGAGAGAATCCGCATGTTGTTGCTGCTTACGACAAGTACCAAAAAGCTAAATTTAAAAGTGCAAAAGGATTTGAAGTATTTTCAGTTTCTCTGGATAAAACAAAAGCGAGTTGGGAAGCTGCAATAAAAAAGGATGGCTTGAAATGGAAGTATCATGTAAGCGATCTTAAAGGTTGGAATTCTGCTGCCGCAGCTACTTATGGTGTGCGTTCTATTCCTTCTGCTTTTTTAATAGATGAGAATGGAGTTATTGTTGCAAAAGGCGATCAACTGAGAGGAGTTGGATTGCATAAGCAGCTTGATGGCCATGTAAAGAGCTTTAAATAACCCCAAAAAATATTTTTGTTAAACCCCAATTTCGGAATTCGAGATTGGGGTTTTCTTTTTCGCTAAACTATATTCGCCTAATGAAAATAAAAGACATTATATCTTTTTTAGAGTCTTGGGCGCCTAAGGCATTTCAAGAATCTTATGATAATTCAGGTCTGATTACTGGAGATAAGAATTGGGAAGTAAAAGGTATCCTGTGCACTTTAGATTGTTTGGAGCAAACTATAGATGAGGCTTTAGAACGTAGTTGTAATCTTATCGTTGCTCATCATCCCATTGTTTTCAAAAGCCTGAAACAACTAAATGGAAAAAACTATGTAGAAAGAACGGTAATTAAGGCTGTAAAGAATGATATTGCGATTTACGCTATTCATACTAATTTGGATAATGTTCACACAGGAGTCAACGGGAAGTTTGCCCAACAAATTGGAATAGAAAACCCGAAGATTCTGATGCCCAAAAAACAATTGCTTTCCAAGTTGGAGGTGTACTGCCCTGAGGAAGAAAGCGAGAAAATGCGGATGGCTTTGTTTTCTGCAGGAGTAGGAGAATTTTCAAACTATTCAGAGTGTAGTTTTAATATTTTAGGTGAGGGTACTTTTATGCCTAGCGAAAAGGCGAGTCCTTCGATTGGTGAAAAAGGAAAAAGACATCATGGAAATGAGATCAAAATAGAGTGTGTTTTTCCTTCACACATTCAGAATAAGGTGCTTACTGCAATGAGAAATGCGCATTCCTATGAAGAGGTTGCATATCAGATCATTGCCTTGGAAAATCAAAATCAGTTTGTTGGTTCCGGTATGTTTGGGGTTTTGGAGGAAGAAATGCCAGTTAAGATTTTTTTCGATCACCTCAAAAACAAACTGAATGTGAACACTATTAAACATACAGCGCTTTGTAAATCAAGTGTGAAAAAGGTTGCCTTCATGGGTGGTTCTGGTAGTTTTGGTCTGAAGGCTGCAATAGCGGAGAACGCGGATATCTACATTTCCTCAGACTTTAAGTATCACGAGTTTTTTGATGCAGATAATCAAATAATTATTGCGGATATTGGACATTATGAGAGTGAAGCACACACAATAGGTCTATTAAGTGATAGGTTAATGGAAAAATTTCCTAATTTTGTCGTCCTTTTGACGGAACTGAATACAAATCCGGTTAGATATTATTAAATATGGCTACAAAATCAGAAAACATAATTGAGCAGAAATTAGATGCTCTTTGGACTTTACAAAAAATTGATTCTAAAATTGATGAAATCAGATTCACCAGGGGAGAGCTTCCTTTAGAGGTTCAGGATTTAGAAGATGAGGTTCAAGGTTTGGAAACTAGATTGACAAAACTTGAAGATGAAATCAAAGATCTAGAGAATCAAGTTACTGAGAAGAAGACTGCCATAAAGGAATCCAAGGCTGCTATTAAGAAATATGAAGGGCAACAAAGTAAGGTTCGAAATAATAGAGAATTTGAATCCTTGAATAAAGAGATAGAATTTCAGGATTTGGAAATTCAATTGTCAGAAAAGAGAATCAAGGAGTTTGGCGCTATGATAGATGCGAAGAAAACTCTTATTGATGAGTCAAAGGATGTTTTAAAAGGTCGAAATAAAGATCTTAAAACAAAGAAAAGTGAGTTAGATCAAATTGTTGCGGAGACAGAGAAGGAAGAGTTAACAATGTCAAAGAAATCTAAGGCTGCTGAAAAAGTAATAGATGAACGTCTATTATCAGCCTATAAGAGAATTAGAGAGAACGCAAGAAATGGTTTGGCGGTTGTCGTTGTGGAGAGAGATGCCTGTGGGGGATGCTTCAATAAAATTCCACCTCAGAGACAATTGGATATTAAATCTCATAAAAAGATTATCGTTTGTGAGCATTGCGGTCGTATTTTGGTTGATAAAGGTGAGAAACCAGTAGTTGAAGAAAAACCAAAAAAGAGAACTTCAAGAAAGGCAAAGGCAAAAGCAAAAGCCTAGAACTTTATTCCGTAAGTAAATCTTAATGTATTATTGCTATGATCTAATTTGGTCAAATTGACCAGATTAGGGTCGTATAAGAAATAGTCACTAGCGAAACGATTATGCTTTATAGCAAAGTCAAAGTACTTATTTCCCCCTATTTTAATCCCTAATCCAGCGGTTATAAAAAGCTTCTCCGCTGTGTTCTCAACTACATTGGAAACGTAAGGGCTTTGATTGTAACCAGCTCCAGCTCGAATGCTTAGTGGCAAGAGTCTATATTCTGCTCCCACTCTAATTTTCCCCGCATTCGTGAATTGTTGAGCTATTGCATTGTTAGCAAAAGTAAAATCTGCCTGACTCTGAGAAGAAGGATCAAGTTCTGATTTTGCATAATTTAAAAACTCGTAATCAATACTCAAAAGCCCCTTTTTAGCAAAAATAACCGCAATACTGGCCTGATATCTTGATGGAGTTGTTAGGTTAAATCTACTGAGCCCTTGCACAGATTGTGCATCAGAAGAAAAGCCATCAGCGAATTGCGTGAAAAGGCTTGTATTCCAGTTATCTTCTATTCTGTAATAGTAAGTTGGAGAGTGCCAAGCGGCTCCTACTCTTACGAAATCCGTTACTTTATAGATAAGACCAATATTTAAATTTATGCCACTACCAGAACTTTCTAAGCTCTCCAGGTAAGACCATTCATCCAACTGATTATCCGCATACTGTTCTCTAATAAATTCTCTGTAGATCTTTTCCTCGGTATACTTTATGCCTGCAAGACCAATGCTAGCTCCAAGGTAAAGCTGATCATCATAATTTAAACCAAAGGCTATATCAGTTTGTGTTAAGCGCCCACTTGTTTCAATACCTTGAAACTGTTCTATTAGACCGCCTGGAAATTCGGGTATATATTCATTTGCTCCTGCTCCAGGATTAATCAAAAAAGTCTCATAGGCCAATAAAGAGGTAAAGGGTAATTCATCCGCTAGGTTCTGGCTGTTAACACCAAAAGCCTGGTTTGCAAAAACATCTGAAAGCGAACTGCTAGTATTTTCTCCTCTTATCGTGTAGTTATTATGAAAGTCCTGAATTCGATTATAGTTGATTCCAAAGTGACCTAGTTTAATCTTACTACCTGGTTTTCCTTCTATTGCAACAGCAAAGCCCAAATTGCCTAGATTGAAGTTAACTTTACTATCATTTGTAGATGTTCCGTTATAGGTCGAATTTGAACTATTAAAAAGGAAGCCCGGAGAAAATGAAAATTCGCCAGCTCTATATACAGCTATACCTGCGGGGTTGTTATAGATTGAAGATAAATCGCCTCCTAAAGCTCCAAAAGCTCCAGCCATTGATGTGTATCTAGCTGTTCCATTGAAATCAGTATAGGTATATCTAAGAGCATCTACTTCATTTTGAGATAAAACAATCCCACTTGCCAACAATAGGCTAGCAAAAACCAATAGATATTTTTTCATGTGCTAAGCTTCCGCAAATTATTTTCTGCCTCCCCTAGATGAACCTCCTCTAGTAGAAGATCCTCTGCTAGATCCTGAACTTCTGCTAGTTCCAAAACTTCTTTTTGACCCAGAGCTTCTAGAAACACCAGAGCTTTTAGAAGATCTTGAATTACTGCTTCTGTTATAGCTTCTATTAGAAGTACTGCTCTTTCTACTAGAGTTAGATCTGTTATAGGTATTTGAAGATTTATTACTTCGGGACCTTGTTGTTTTAGGACTCTTTTTTCTAGAGTTCTTGTTCAAAGTAGAATTACTACTTGGTCGAGTATTGTTAGATTCTGTACTTGCAGGTCGAGTGCTATTTGAGGAAGAGCTAGCAGGCTTAGTACTTGCGGGTTTGGTTGTTGAATTAACTGGACGACTAGTATCATTGTTGTTGCCAGAATTTACATTACTCGCAGGTCTAGTATTAGAAACTGGACTACTCGCAGTGTTTGTTTCTTTACTTACCGGTTTTGCATTAACCCCGGAAGGCTTTGCGCTAATTGGCCTTGTTTCATTCCCCGATGTAGGACGAGTATTGAACTGATAATCAGATGTATTTACAACAGGAGTAGATTCATACTGATATGGAGAAGAATTTTGAGTGCTTGTTGCATTTAATGGGATTCTATTGCCAACATAGCAAGAAGAGCCTATATCATTTCCCCCAATTATAAAGAATGAATTTGAGTTTCCGAAGGAATTGTATGTATTCCAATATGAGGAACCACCCCAACCAGAGTAAAAATTATTTCCCCAAGAATTGCCGCAATATGGATTGTTCCAAGAATTGCCCCAAGAATTACCCCAATATGGATTGCCCCAAGAGTTGCCCCAGTATGGATTGCCCCAAGAGTTACCCCAATACGGATTACCCCAAGAATATGAATTGATAAAATTATTTCTGCCAAAACCGAAATAAGGATTGTAGTTAAACCCCCAAGAAGGATAATAAAAACCAGTTAAGGCATTGTATCTTCTAAACCTTCTATTCGAATTATTTCCATAAAAATTATTGGAATAGTAGTTGTTTACAACAGTTCCTTCCTCCAATGATTTCGCTTCATTCTCATCATAGTAATCAACTTCCTCTTCTGCATCTGAAAAGCCAGAGTAATCTATATAAGTATTATCATCTGAAGCAGTCCAGTAGATGTCATCTTCAACATATGCTGTTGTTTTTTTGTTTTGAGAACAAGAAGCGAACAATACCGCTAATGCGAATAAAAGGAGCGAATTTTTCATGGAGCTATTCATTATTTGTTTATTTGACATCAATTTTTGCAATCCGTTTAAAATTACAAAAATTTAAATTATGTTAAAAGGATTGCAATTTTCATACCAGATTATACGAAAATGGGGAAAAATTTGATATCCAGAGAAGAAGATTACTCAAAATGGTACAATGAGTTGGTTGAAAAGGCTGATCTTGCCCAGCATTCAGATGTTAGAGGTTGCATGGTTATTAAGCCTCATGGTTATGGTATATGGGAGAAAATGCAAGGAGCTTTGGATCAGATGTTTAAAGATACTGGACATCAAAATGCCTATTTTCCATTATTAGTTCCTAAGAGTTTGTTTGAAGCAGAAGAAAAGAATGCAGAAGGATTTGCTAAGGAATGTGCTGTCGTTACGCATTATCGTCTAAAAACAGATGAGGAGAATCCTGGTAAGTTGATGGTAGATCCAAAAGCAAGATTGGAAGAAGAGTTGATAATTAGGCCTACATCAGAAGCCATAATATGGAAAACCTATAAAGGTTGGATTCAATCATACAGAGATTTACCCATTCTTATAAATCAATGGGCCAATGTGATGAGATGGGAGATGAGAACTAGATTGTTCCTAAGAACAGCGGAATTTTTATGGCAGGAAGGACATACTGCGCATGCGACAAAAGAAGAGGCATTGATAGAAACAAAACAAATGTTAGATGTTTATGCAGATTTCGCAGAGAATTTTATGGCTGTTCCGGTTGTTAAGGGAGTAAAGTCGGAAAGCGAAAGATTTGCAGGTGCTGTAGATACCTATTCAATTGAAGCGTTAATGCAGGATGGAAAAGCTTTACAAGCTGGGACATCACATTTTTTAGGTCAAAATTTTGCCGAAGCATTTGACGTTAAATTTACGGATAATGAAGGAAAATTGGATCATGTTTGGGCTACATCATGGGGGGTGTCTACTCGATTGATAGGAGCGCTCATTATGAGCCATTCTGATGATGATGGATTGGTTTTACCACCCAAGCTGGCGCCATTACAGGCTATTATTGTACCGATTTTTAAGGGAGAGGAAGAGTTGAAAATGATTCAGGAAAAAGCAAGACCAATTATAGAAGCTATTAGAGCAAAAGGTATTTCCATAAAATTGGATGATAATGATAAAAAGAAACCAGGTTGGAAATTTGCCGAATACGAAATGAAGGGAATTCCCGTTCGTTTAGCGATGGGAAAGAGAGATTTAGAGAATGGAACAATTGAAATAGCAAGAAGAGATACCAAGGAAAAAGAGAGTGTAGAAATTGCTAATGTTGCAGACCGAGTAATCGCTTTAATGGACGAAATTCAAAATAATCTTTATAATAAAGCCTTAAAATTTAGATCTGATAATACACATGAAGCTAATTCTTGGGAAGAATTTAAGGATATAATTGAGAATAAAGGAGGTTTTGTAATGGCGCATTGGGACGGGAGTGCAGAAACAGAAGACAAAATAAAGGAGGAAACTAAAGCAACAATAAGAAATATTCCTTTTGATAGCCCAGAAGAAGAGGGGAAGTGCGTTTTTAGCGGGAATCCATCAAAACAAAGAGTATTATTTGCAAAAGCATATTAAGAAATGGCAGATCAAAAGACAGATGAAATAATTATTCAAACCATAAAGGATAAGGCATGCCTAAAACGAAATGTCTTTGAAAATTTGGTTAAGCAGTGGGATCAGTTCAAAGATGTTATTCAAGAATATCATAAGAGTGTACAAAAGGAAATACATGAATTTGATGATAGAATAAGAGCGGAGTATACCTCTCAGGGAGAATACGATTGCAGATTAACCGTTGGAGGAGATACTTTGGTATTTCATATGCACACCAATGTTTTTCAATTCGATCAGGGAAGTCATGTTTGGAAAACTGGATACATTAAAGAAGATGAAACAAGATCCTTTGTTGGAACGATTCATGTTTACAATTTTCTTCATGATTCGCTAAAGATGAACAGAGTTAATGATCTTGGCTATATGATTGCTAGAATTTTTATCAATAAAGACAATCATTTTTTGGTGGAAGGCAAAAGACAGTTAGGTTATTTATTTAACGATTTTATTCATAACAAATTTGAAGAAAATCAAATGAGAAGTATAGTCCAAAACTCACTTTTGTATACGCTCGGTTTTGATTTGTATGTTCCACCTTACAATGAGATTCAGATGTTAACGGTTAGTCAAATTCAGGAGTTGAGCAGTAATTTGAAGATTCAAACGGGCAAGAGACTGGGTTTTCAATTTTCAGGATCCAGCCAAGAAATAGATGGTAATTCAGAACCTATTTCTTAATTGGGGCGTAGACAGCAAGGAATTGGGAATAAAGCATATTCAAAAAAGCTTTGATAAACTGCTTTTTATTGTTTGCTTCAAATGAAATTTGTTATACATTTGCACTCCAATTTTTGAAAATTAAAATTTGGCCCGTTCGTCTATCGGCTAGGACTCATGGTTTTCATCCATGCAAGAGGGGTTCGATTCCCCTACGGGCTACTAGAATTTAAATTATGGCAAACCATAAATCAGCGATTAAAAGAATTCGATCGAACGAAAAGAAAAGAGATCGCAACAAGTATGCTCACAAAACGACTAGAAACGCTATTCGTAAACTGAGAGGAACTACTGATAAAAAAGATGCTCAAGAGCAGTATCCAAAAGTATCGAGTTTGATTGATCGTCTTGTGAAGAAGAATATTATTCATAAGAATAAGGGTGGTAACTTGAAGTCAAAATTAACTAAGCATATAGCTGGTTTATAAGCTTTCCCTTAATTAAAACGAATTAAACCCTGAATTCAGTTTCTTTAAAGAATTGAATGTCAGGGTTTTTTTATGCTCTTTTGTAGAAAATCTATATTTATTCCATGGAGGACTTTTATGAAATAGAAAAGGCAAGTATTAAAGAATGGGCTGAGGATGACCGTCCGCGTGAGAAAATGCTGAGTAAAGGAATATCTGCTCTCTCTGATGCTGAGATTATTGCAATTCTTATTGGTTCAGGAAATCGAAATGAATCAGCCGTGGGACTTTCCAAGAGAATTCTCCATGAATATAATAATAACCTAAAGGATCTTGGTAAAGTGGGAATGAAGGAATTAACCTCTAGATTTAAGGGCATAGGACAAGCTAAGGCTATATCTATATTAGCTGCTATTGAATTGGGTCGTAGGAGAAGTGCTGAAGGAGTTGAAAAGAGAAAACAAATTGGTTCAAGTAAGGATGTTTTCGACATCTTTCAAGCAAAGCTAGGAGATTTGCCACATGAAGAGTTTTGGATACTACACTTAAACAGAGCAAATCATGTAATGGCAAAGGACTTTATCAGTCGAGGAGGGGTCGCTGGGACAGTAGCAGATGCCAAAATTATTTTTCATAAGGCTTTACAACATCTTTCTTCAAGTATTATACTTTGTCATAATCATCCTTCAGGAAATTTAAAGCCTAGTGCACAAGACATTCAATTGACCGTTAAGATGAAAGAAGCTGGAAAATTATTAGATATAGCCGTTCTAGATCATTTGATTGTTAGTGATATTGGATATTATAGTTTTGCTGACGAAGGTCAAATGTAATTTATGATAAAACTGCTAACAATTATTGGTGCGAGACCTCAGATTATTAAGGCAGCAGCACTGAGCAGAGCTATAAAGAATAGTTTTTCGACTCAAATGAAAGAGGTTTTGTTGCATACCGGTCAACATTATGATCAAAATATGTCGGCCGTTTTTTTTAACGAACTGAATATTCCCAAGCCGGATTATAATTTAAGTATTGGTTCCGAGCATGCTGCTACACAAACTGCAAAAATGATCTCTGGAATTTTCGAAATAATTGAGAAAGAAAAACCAGATTGGTTATTAGTTTACGGAGATACTAATTCAACGTTAGCAGGAGCAATTGCTGCTAACAAAGCAGAGCTTCCTTTGGCACACATAGAAGCTGGTCTTAGGTCATTCAATAAATCAATGCCTGAAGAAAATAATAGAATAGTTTCTGATCATTTTTCAACGTTAATGTTTTGCCCAACTTTAACCGCTGAGCAGAATTTAAGAAAGGAAGGTTTTGTAATTAATACTATTCCAGATTTTAGTATTGATCGTCCTGGAATATTTAATTGTGGGGATGTTATGTATGACAATAGCTTATTTTTTGGCGATAAATCTGAAGGTAAGCAATCATTATTGGATGATTTCCAGTTGAGAGACAATGAATTTATTTTCTTTACATGTCATCGTCCGATTAATACAGATCATAAGAATCGACTGAGGGATATTTTTAACTCTTGTATAGAGTTGGCGGATAAGGGTGAACGATTCTTTATGCCATTGCATCCAAGAACTAAAAAAGCACTCCAGGATAAAACCCCAGATTTGGTGGAGAAGCTGACCAACCACAAAAATGTCATTTTGCACCCCCCGGTTTCTTTTTTAGAAGTTACTTTACTAGAAAGGAAATGCAAGCTAATAATGACTGATTCCGGTGGAATACAGAAAGAGGCTTATTTTTTTAAGAAACCTTGTATCGTTCTTAGGAAAGAAACGGAATGGGTTGAATTGGTTGATACAGGCAATTCTATTTTAACTGGATCAAATCCATCAAAGATTAAATCTGCATTTGAGGAGATAACAAGAAACGAGAGGTCTTTTCCCGCAATTTTTGGAAATGGAAATGCTGCAGAAATTATTGGTAAGAAAATTTTAGAATCATCTTAATTGCTGCTTTTTACCCATCATAAAAGCGAACGTCTTTTTTATGTCCTGGGACATTTAAGTTCTACTTTCTTGTTGGAAGAACTTATTGTTACTGACAATGAATCTCTATTTGAAAAAGAAAAGAAATTTAAAATAAACTATAGTTCTGAACCATTTGATAATGCTGAACAAATAATACCTGAAGGCATATTGTTTGAAAATTCTGTTAGGAAATATAGTCAGGATTCTTTTTCAAACGACTTAGACTATAGAAATCTACAAGATGTATTTTCAATTATCTTTTATCATCTGAGTAGGTATGAGGAATACCAGATAAAGGAACGAGACGAACATGGTCGTTTTCATTTTAATTCACTGAGCATAGACAAACAACAAGAAATTAAAAACCCACATCTCGATATTCTAATTATTGGATGGTTAGAATCTTTAGAACATAAATCTGGTCTAGAATTACTAAAACCTAGGAGTTTTAATTTTCAATGTACTTTCGATATAGATGTGGCATATGCATATAAAGGAAGAGGGCCATTGAGAACATTGGGTTCTTCAATTAAGAATAGATTAAGTGGGAATGCAAAACTTAATAGAGAAAGACAAGCTGTTTTAAATGGAGAAATGGAAGACCCTTTTGACACCTTCGATTTTCAAAAAGCTATTATTAAAAAGCATAATTTGAATGCAGTTTACTTTTTTTTGCTGAGCTCAAAAGGTAAATTTGATCATGGTTTAGAACCAAGCTCGAAAGAACTCCACGATCTGGTTCAAGATCTCTCTGAAATTGCTGACATAGGTATTCACCCATCTTATCAATCACATAAAGATTTTGCAGTTTTAGAGAAAGAAAGAAATCGGATAGAGAACATAACTGGAAATATTTGTAAACTTTCTAGGCAGCACTATTTAAAATTTAATTTGCCAGAAACATATAAGAACTTGTTGGAATTAGGCATTGAGAAAGATTATAGTTTGGCCTATTCGGAAGAACCTTATTTTAGGGCTGGAACTTGTTTTCCTTTCTATTGGTTTGATTTGGAAAAAAATGAATCAACAAGTCTTCAATTATTTCCTACTTCCTGGATGGAAAGTACTTTCGTTTATAACCCGGATAAGAATGTTGAAATGGCGTCACAAAGTTTATTTCATGTGATTGATGAGATAAAAAAAGTGGGAGGGCATTTTATAAGTTTATGGCACAATAATCATTTATGCGATAATGAAGAATTTCTTCCTTGGAGAGATCTCTTTCAAAATATGATAGAACGTTGCACAAATTCCTAATTTTAAGGCTTCATGGAAATCAATAATTTATCTAATCAGAATTCTTTGTTCAACCAATTTGTGGCTGAACTTCGGGATGTAAAGGTGCAAGAAGATCGCATGCGTTTTAGACGAAACTTAGAACGCATAGGAGAAGTTTTGGCTTATGAGATAAGCAAGAGACTTGAATATATTAAAGAGAAAATAGAAACTCCTTTGGGAGTTTCTGAAGTATCATCTATTAAATCACAGCCTGTAATTGCTGCTATTTTAAGGGCTGCTTTGCCAATGCATTCGGGTTTTCTTAATTACTTCGATAAGGCTGAAAATGCCTTTATTTCTGCCTACAGAAAAGAACATGGTCCAGATGAAGATATAGAAGTTGAAGTTGAATATTTAGCATGTCCTTCTATTCAAGATAAGCCACTTTTATTGGTTGATCCAATGTTGGCAACAGGAACTTCAATGTTTTTGGTTTACAAAGCACTGCTGGAAAAAGGAGTGCCATCTCAAGTTCATATTGCCTGTGCAATTGCAAGTGTTCCAGGAATTGAATTTATCAAAAAGCATTTTCCAAGTAACACATTTGTTTGGTGCGGTTCAATTGATCCTGAATTAAATAATCGTTCCTACATAGTTCCTGGTTTAGGGGATGCAGGTGACTTAGCATTTGGAGAAAAATAATGGAGACGGTAGAAATACTTAAACTGCTTGGGTTTGGATTGTTTGCCGCAGTAAAATTTTTATTTACTCCGCCAGCAATGATTACCGCGGGATATGGAATGGTCACTACTTTCGTAACCACAATGATAGGTGCAAGCACAGGTGCAATTACATTTTTCTATGGTGGAAAGGGAATATTGTCAGTCTGGAGAAAATTGTTTCCTCCGAAAAAAGAGAAAAAGAAATTTACCAAAGGAAATAGAAGAATTATTCGAATCAAACAAAACTTTGGGTTGTGGGCTTTTTGCTTTACAGCAGTTATTTTATCCATCCCAGTGGCGAGTATATTGCTTGCCAAATTCTATAGCAATGGAAAAAAATCTATACCTGTCTTTATTGCCGTTTTAGGCATTTGGACGGTAGTTTTGACCGTGGTTTGCTTCTATTTTAGGGACATTATTTCTGGAGGCTTTGAATAAATACAAGCACATATTCTTCGATTTAGATAACACCTTATGGGACTTTGAATCCAATTCAAAAGAAACGCTTTTGGAATTGTATGAAAAGCATCTCTATGATAAACTGCAAGGAGCATCTTTTGAAAATTTTTTTGCCGAATATGTCCAAATTAACTCTACCTATTGGGAAAAATATCGTCATGGTAAGGTGAAGAAAGAAGATTTAAGAGTTAATAGATTTCATGATACCTTTTTATTTTTCGATTTAAACGATAAGCATCTAGCTGAATTATTTGCAAGTGAGTATCTGGAAATCTGTCCATTCAAGAAACAGGTTATGCCAGGATGCTTTCAAATACTGGAGTATCTAAAGGCAAAGGAATATCCCATGGTAATAATAACCAATGGCTTTGATGAGGTTCAGCATATTAAAATGCAAAATTGTGGATTGAATCCCTATTTTAAGACGGTTGTAACGTCTGAGAAATTAGGGTGTAAAAAACCTTATCCAGATATTTTTAATCATGCATTTTCATTAGTTGATGCTAAGGCAGAAAGTAGCATAATGATTGGCGATAACCATGATAGTGATATTGTTGGTGCTGCAAATTTGGGTATGGACAGTGTCTATTTAAAACTGAGTGATGTTCCAGAAAACTTCAAAGGCAGATATATCATTGATAAATTGGAACAATTAAAGGAAATTTTATAATCAAATTTCTGCTTGAAAATTGGCTATATTCACCCCAGTTCTAAAACCTACAGAATGTTAAAATCCATCTTGAAAAATGCATGGCCTCATGCTGTGGCAATACTTGTTTTCATAGCCTTGGGCCTGGCTTATTTTTCTCCGGTAATGGAGGGGAAAGTACTTAAAACACACGATAGAACTCAGTTTGAGGGAATGGCTAAGGAAACAGTTGATTTTCGTGAAACGGAAGGAGAAGAACCCTTGTGGACAAATTCTATGTTTGGAGGAATGCCCACTTACATGATTTCAACATTGCACAAATCCAATCTCTTTAAAAGCATTCATAAAATTTTAACTCTGGGATTACCGCATCCTGTTAGTATAGTTTTTCTTTATATGTTGGGTTTTTATATCCTAATGCTAACTATGCGTGTAGATCCATGGATGGCAATAGTGGGTTCCGTTGCTTTCGCATTCTCATCCTATTATTTTGTCATATTAGATGCAGGTCACAATTCAAAAGCATTGGCTATAGCTTACATGGCTCCAGTTTTAGCTGGAATCATTATTACCTTAAGAGGAAAATATTTATGGGGGGCTATCGTAACCGCTTTCTTTTTGGCTTTAGAGATCTCTGTAAACCACCTGCAGATAACCTATTATCTTGGAATGGCGGTTGTTATATTTTTAGCTACTCATTTAGTAGAAGCCATTCGCGAAAAAACAATACCTGCTTATGCAAAGAGCCTGGGATTTCTTGCTGTAGCAGCAGTTTTTGCAGTTCTATGCAATACAAGCGCCTTATGGACTTCTATTGAATATTCAGATTATACCACTCGAGGAAAGACAGAGTTGACAATTAAAGCAGATGGTTCGAGCAATGAAGATATTAAAACCAGTGGTCTGGATAAGGAGTATGTTACCGCTTGGAGCTATGGAAAAGAAGAAACCTTAACATTTCTTATTCCCAATGCTAAAGGTGGTGCTTCACAGGCAATTATTGGCGATGATGACTACGTAAAACAAATTCAACGAAAAAAGAAAGACGACTATAATTTGCTTGTTCAAAATTATCAGGAATACAGCCAATTTGGTCAAAGCAATACCGACCCGAATGCAATTCGACCTGTTGTGGCAATGAAGTATTGGGGTAATCAAAGTATTACCTCTGGTCCCGTGTATATGGGAATAATAGTATTCTATTTGTTCTTACTAGGTTTGTTTTTCAAGAAAGGCTATTTGAGGTGGGCGATATTAGCGATCTTTATTCTTACGGTACTTCTTTCATGGGGAAAGAATTTAATGGGTTTAACAGAGTTTTTCTTAGACTATTTCCCTGGCTATAATAAATTCAGGGCGGTAACAATCATATTGTCAATTACCTCTTTTGTTGTCCCCTTATTGGGTATACTAGCTTTGAAATATGTTATCGATAATCGAGACTGGTTCAATGAGAATTGGAAGAAATTTGGAATAGTTTCCGGAAGTTTTTTTCTATTGATGGTTTTATTCGCTTTAATTCCTGATTCTTTATTGAGCTTTTTTACCGATAATGAATCTGCTTATTACTCTCAAGCAATGGACAATCCAGAAAAAGCAGATTACGCCAATAACATGGTTGATTACTTGAGTGAATATAGAGTAAGTATATTCAAAGCAGATGTGATGAGAAGCCTTCTGTTTTTGGTCTTGGCAATAGCTGTAATCTTGCTTTTTATCAAAAGGAAAATTAATGCATCGATTCTTATTCCAGTTCTAGGGCTTTTGATTTTGATAGATTTATGGGGAGTAGATAAAAGATACATTAGCAATGAGGATCGTTCTAAAGACAACAAAAGGTGGGTGACAAAAAAGAATGCTAAAACAAATCTATCACCAACGAAGGCAGATTTGATTATTCTTGGAGCAAAACAAAATGAGGTGTCAAACTTTAATTCTCTGCTAGCAGAGAGAGTTGAATATTATCAAGAAAAGAATGGCAAAAAGAAGCTTAAAAGTTCTGAGCAAAACACCATTGCTTTGTCTGTTCTTAATGCCAATTCAAATTACCGGGTAGCACATATTTCAAATCCTGTTAACGAATCCAGAACATCTTACTTTCATAAGTCCTTAGGTGGCTATCATGGAGCCAAGCTCAAGAGGTATAATGAGCTTATAGAATTTCATTTGATGAATGATTTGCAAAAAGCTTTTGCTGCAATCCAATCTCAGCAATCTATAGCAGCCTTGCACAATCCTCCTCAACCTCTTCATATTTTGAATATGTTGAATACCGAGTTCGTAGTTTATGATGCAAATAATGATCAGGTTCCTCCATTCGAAAATCCAAATGCTTATGGTAATGCATGGTTTGTAGAAAACCTGAAATGGGTGAAAAACTCAGATGAAGAAATTACCGAATTAGGAAATGAAGATTTATCCAATACTGCTCTTATTGATGAGCGCTATAGCGAAGTCATTAAAAGTGATGGTGGAAGTGGTAGCATCTCACTAGAGTCGTATAAACCCAATAGGTTAGTGTATAATTCAAGCAGCACAACAGGTGGCCCAGTGGTATTTTCAGAAATCTTTTATGATGCTGGTTGGCAGGCATACATAGATGATGAGCCTGTTGACCATGCTCGTGCAAATTATGTTTTAAGAGCCTTGGATGTGCCTGCTGGAGAACATAAGGTTGAATTTGTATTTGAACCAAAATCCTATTCCATGGGGAGTACAATTTCCCTAATTTTTTCTGCTTTTATTATACTTGCTATGTTTTGGCAAATCTTTCTCTTTTTTAAGGATGAAACAAACGAAATAGAAGCTTGAAGAAGGTTCTAATATTGAGTTATTACTGGCCTCCAGCAAGTGGTCCTGGCGTCCAGCGATTCTTGAAAATGACAAAGTACTTTAAAGACTTTGGATGGAAGCCTTTTGTTTTAACAACCCATGATGGAACTTACCCTTCAATGGATGAGAGTCTGCTAAAAGAAGTAGACAATTCTGTTAAAGTTTATAGAACTAAACCAAAAGAGGTTTTTACATTTTACAATAGACTAACAGGAAAAAAAGATAAGAGAGGCAGTGTTGGTTTTATTGGAATGTATCAGAAAGGAGTAAAGCAGAAATTAGCAATGTATATTAGGGCTAATTATTTTATTCCAGATGCACGTAAAGGTTGGAATAAAACTGCCTTACCAGAGGCTAGGGAGATTATTCGAAAGGAAAATATTGAAGCTTTAATTACAACAGGACCACCCCATTCAACACATTTAATGGGCTTGAAACTAATTAAGGAATTTAATCTTAAATGGGTTGCCGACATGCGAGATCCTTGGGTAAATGTCTATTACAATTCTATTTTCCCAAGAACACAATCTACAATCACTAAGGATCAAAAATTGGAAACAGAAGTGCTTAAAAGTGCGGATGTAGTCTCGGTGGTAAGTAATGGTTTGAAAAAAGAATTTGAGGATAGGGCAAAGAAAATTGATGTTGTGTATAATGGTTTTGAAGAGAATGATTTCATTGACAATTCATTACCCGTAGACGATAAATTTGTGATCTCTTACATTGGAAACTTTAAGCCTAATCAAGATGTTCCTGTTTTTTGGAAAGCACTTTCAGAACTAACTTTCAATAAACCAGAACTCAGGAAAAAACTGGTTTTGAGATTGACAGGTAATATCCACCCACAGGTCATAGAATCAATTAAAGAAGCGGGCATGGAATCTTGTCTTGAGCTCAATGATTTTGTTTCTCATAGGGAAGCCATTGCCCAAATGAAGTCTTCCAACTTATTACTCTTCATCATTCCAAAAACAGATGGAAATGAAAAAATTCTTACCGGAAAATTATTTGAGTACTTGGCAAGTGAAACGCAACTCTTCTCTATTGGGCCAGTAGACGGGGATGCAGCAAAAATTTTGCAAGAATGTGGAAGAATGAAAATGATTGACTATGCGGATCTAAATTCAATGAAAGAAAAAGTATTTCAGAGGAGAGTTAATGGAGTGAGTTTGGAGTATATGAGATACACGCGTAGGGAGCAGGCTAGGAAGTTATTGAGTCTATTATCCTAAGTGTTCGTTATGCAATGATGATAAGCGTTAAATTAAGCTATTTATGAGATAATATGTAAGAGTGTACATTACCAAAATGTTTTTCGGTTAGTAAGAACAAATTATCAAATTTTCATTTTAATACTTTTGATCAACTTAGAACTTTATGAATAAAAAATTACTTGATATTCTTCGCTCCCCTGATGATGGCACTAGCTTAAATGAAGATTTGGTTTCCGAACAAGGGAATTCATATTCAATCAATGAGCATGGTGTTATTCTCATGAAGGGAAAGACTGCCAGACCTTTGGATGTCGTTTATGAGCATTCTATGTTTTCTGAATGGGATAAAATGATGACGGAGCGACTTGAATATTATACGGAAAAAAAAACCATTGCAGGAAAATTAGCGGATTTAACCTATAAATCCATGAACAAATTGAATATTGCTAGACCAGATGAATGGGTTCTTGATATAGGGTGTGGTGATGGTTCACAGTTAAAATACCTGAAGAATAAGGAAAACTATATCGGGATGGATATTAATTTGGAACGATTGCGAATTCTTAAGGAAAGATATCCGGAGGCTACTGTAATTTATGCAGATGCTGCTAAACTTCCATTTAAAGCGGGAGCCTTTCGTTTTATATATTCTTCAAATGCATTTGAACATTTATGGTATTTGAAAGAGGTGGTTTTAGAGTGTTATAGATGTACCTATAAAAATGGAGAAATGGTAATTTTGTTTCCAACTGAAGGAGGGCTTTGGAATTTGGGGAGAAACATTCTTTCAAAACCATTTTTTCAAAAGAAAAATCCTGATTTGGATTTTGAGCTGATTTCTCACATAGAACATTGTAACAATGCAACTCAAATAATGAGGACCTTGGAAACTTTTTTTAACATCAAAAAGAAATATTTGCCGTTCAGATTTCCTTCAATCTATACCAATGCTCTGGTTAAAGTGGAGTGCAGTCATTTTAGTAATGATTCTAAACATTTCAAAATCAAATTTTTGGACTAGCTTTTCTTATAAAGTTTCCAGACTAAATTATCTCTTTTAATTTTTGGATAATCTTCGAATAGAGAGTCGTATTTCGACCAATGAAAACTAGATATCAATTCAAGATTATTAGATTGAGAGACCGATTTGTGTATGGGTTTTCCTTCAAATGAATAGCATATAACATAATTGCATTTCCATGTTTCCATATTCTTCAGAATTTCTTTTTCAGAAGTGCCCCAAATTTCTTCAGATCCTTCATAATTTAATTCGAAAACGGCCCACCAATCTGGGAAAAGTTTAACTTCTGATTGCATAGCGATATAAATTGGTAGTTCAATATAATTTCGGAGACCATCAAAAACAGCTTCATAACTGGCTTGAGGATTTTCAAATGAGAGCAATACTTTTGATTCCCTTGGGATTTCCGAGAAAAACATGTCAAAATTTTCTTCCAATATGGATAGGTCCAATGGTTTAGAAATTGGTAGAATATCTAAAACGTTCATTTGGTAGTAACCCGCCATTAAAGGTAGCGGAGAAATCAAAATCCACAAGGATGGAAGAATCCAAAAATCATTGATATAAAGAGCAGAAACCACTGCAATGGTAAGTTTAAGCATATGCATACTTTGATCGTCTGCAAACCTTATTTTTATTGCATTCAAAAAATAAATTAGAAAAGTTATTAGGTATAGCACGGGTATTGCTTGTCCAATTATGTAGAGAGCAATTATAAATTGGATATCAAGGAGTATAAAGTACCCTTTGAATAAATCCAGTGCCTTGGTTTTTTTTCTTTTGTACTTTGCCTTATCATTCGCACCAATTGCTTTTAAAACCTTTCCTAAGATAGCTTTGCTTGTCTTTCGTTCCAATTTCAGAAAAGGATAAAAGTGCAGTAGAAGTTTTATAACGGCTGGAAATCCTGAAAGAGCTAAAAGAACATTGCATTCTAGCAATCCATATATTCCGCTAAGAATACATGCTAATACAACAACGGTAAAACTTCCAAATGAAGAGAGAAGAATGCATGTTGAAACCAAGAATATATTTTGTTCGAATATTCCAATCACAATTAGTGGGAAGAATATCCAACCCACAACATTATAATTCTGACTTCTAAAAGTATTTGAAAAAAACAGTGTTGAAAACAGAGCTAATATAACACATGAATAAAAAAAGAGATTCTTTTCAGGAAAAAGAAAAAAACCAAACCACCAGAGAAACATACCCACAAAAACAGTCAAGGCTCCATATTTCCAATATAGATTTAATGAAAGTAAAGAGTAATTGAAACATCTTGCTAAATAGTAATTTCCAAGTCCTAAAAAATCACTTTGCCCAGTACGTCCATATTTTTTTAGGTTCCAGGCCCGGGTTGAATAAAAATACGAGACCAATGAAGGAGTTAAATTAAAGTGTTTGAATTTTCCAATTGGATGGTTAAGGAAAAATTCTTTTAAACTTAAAAAAACCGAACGCAAAAGAACAAAAGGTGTTGTAATTAGAAGAGTGATTGGATAGACTACAAACCTTAGAAGTCCCCAAATACCGAACCTCTCTTTATAGCGTTTAAAGTCATTCATTGTTTTTGGGTTAAATAGTTTTTTAATAGATTAAGATCCTCTTCGCTTACTTTTTTGTTTTTTGAAATACCCAAGGAAATTTCTTTTTCACTGATTAATACATCTTTAAGGTTTAGTGAATTCACTATTTTATTGGTCTCGGAAATTGGATCTTTGCAAAAAGTCTCATAATCAACATAAGCAATATTTCCCTTATTCACATTTGCGCAAATTTCATCCATTCTAGCCTCCAAACATAGTAATTGATCAATTGCAAATTCATGTGGATTTTCATGATAATTTACACTTGATAGGGCATCTGGGATGGGATTGAAATAATTCAGTTCATAATAGGCTTTTAAAATTGACTGGGCTGTTGCCATTTTATCTCTTCTCAAACGAATAATTTTTAAGTCTGGATAAGCTCTAATGAGCTTTTCAATATTGTCAACATGTTTTATGTTTTTGAAGAAAAGAATTTCGTTTTCTTTAAAATCCATTTTGGAAAGGAAGGTTTCGAACAGTAGTTTAATAGAATCTGTATTTTCTGATTCAAAGATTTTATCAAAAAAGCGATTACCTTCGCTTACACCATTCCAACCAAAAGAATAACCGTAGTAGTTGCGATACTTCAATAGATCTTTTCCAAATTTTTTGTTTCTCCGCAGAACCGAAGTTGCTCGAGAAGGTAATAGGTCGTGTAAGTTGGATATATAAAGTGAGGGGATGATTGAACCTAAGGACTGATATAAAACCGTGCTACCCGATCTAGGGGCACTTAAAATACAGATAACAGTTCTAGCTTTTTTACTATTATTTTTTTTTGGAAAAATTCTATCAAAAGTTCTTCCTATGGGGGTCAATAGGATATTTAATAAGCCAAAATAGGCGCTTTTATTCTTGGAGAATAATGCGGCTATAAATCTCTTGTATGTTCGCTTAATATGCAATGGCTCCCGGCCAATTAGGAAAATTAATACTGTGTTCAGAGAAATATTTTGAATTTGGATATTCTCTTCTTTTATACTTTTTGAAAGCGGTCATTTCTGGTACGGAATATTCAATTAAAATACCTAGTTGCATACCTTGCTTTCTATGGTCTTCTATCCATTCTTCTCTGTTTTTTACCAGAGCTACACAATGAGAATAGGTGCTGCCTTCTATATGATCCATAAATTGAATACTATCGTCAGACCTAAATGTACTTTTCCATCGCAGCGCGTTTTTCTGTCGTTGTGCAATAATTTGATCGTATTTTTTTAACTGGATTAAACCAACCACTGCTTCGCTATTTGTGGGCATGGAGTCCCAATCTGAAGGGAATTGAATCTTGTCTTCTTCATAATATTTTACAAATGCATTCAATAATCCTTTTCGTTCCATCCAATTAATTAATCCATAAATGTATGAGTTGAACGCAATTCTCACAGCTAAGTAATAAGCAATTCTTTTTAAGGATTTTACAAATCTGTTGTCATGCATATTTTTAGATCTGAAATCCTTAAGTTTTTGATCTAAATTTTTGTCTTTGCAAATCACCATTCCACCAAAAATACTGCTCAGAATTTTGCTGATATTCATCCCAAAAATAGCGGCATCTCCATATTTGGTGACCAGTTCACCTTTCCATCTTGCGCCATAAGAATGTGCAACATCTTGAATCACATAAATCTTGTTTCCATATTTATTCTCTGCCTGTTTCACTATATTTTCTAAATGCTCAATATCCATTGGATAGCCAAAAAGATGTGTGGCAATAATTACTTTTGTCTTCGCATTTATTTCCTCTTCTAACTCTTTCAAATTCATGTTCCAAGAGTCTTTACTAGAATCTACAAAAACGGGGATATTCCCAGACAAAACTATTGCATGTTGCACAACAACACAGGTGTATGCAGGACAAATGACCTCAACATCTTTAAGGTTCCAAGCCTTTAGGAGCGCATATATTCCAGATCTTCCATGCGCGAACATGGTAGCATAATCACATTCGAATTTAGAGGCAAATGTTTTCTCAAAATTTTGAACTGCTCCACTTTTGTTCAATGGATTTAAGAGAGCAATGGTCTCCTTAAAACTAAAATAAGGCTTTAATCGAGGACTTAGCTTCATTCTTGAATCGAATGTACAATTTTCGACTGTGTTTTATTTTTTGAGATATAATAGCCTGAGGAGGCCATATGAATAGCTCTTGATTCAATACTAAGTTGAATATTCTTTGAATGTTTTGGAGGAATGATTTTGTCTTTTATATCAATGCGATTGTCAAAAAAATGTACTTTTCTACAAATACTTCCACCTGCAGGTTTTTTGCCAGTCATCAACATTTTCACAATTCGTTTCTTAAACCAATTTCCAAAAGAAACGGATTTAAAAAAAGTTAATGAAAGTGCTCTAAGCACAAGAGTAGAAAAAGCACTAGGTGCACTCTGGTTTACATAATAAAAGATGCTTTTAATCTCAGCTGTGTTAAAGCTCCCATTGGAATCAAATTGTTGATTTGATATGACTTTATCATTGGAACTATTACCAAAATATCCATTATCTGAATAATCTAAGTTTTTAGTTTTACAATCATACACTTTTAGTAGACCCCCTTTTTTGTAATTTAAAATGGCGTGATAGTGTTCATTTTTCTTAACAAAAAGGCCTGCATCCGGGAAGTCTATTTCTATAGTATCAGCATCTATATTTGATGATGGTTTATCCTTGTAAAAATAAGCTGCGAAAGCATAGGCATTAAGCAAAGGAACGTAATTGCCAATGTCAATATTTTCAGGTAATAGATGTTTTCCGTTTTTAATACCCAGAAGGAGCCTTTGTTGTAAATCCCTGAATTCATCGTTTTTACTTGCAAAATATTCTATGCCTCCAGGATAATAAACTTCCGTATTTCGTGAACCATATGTGCCTCCTATACTGCCATCCGGATGCACAAAATGCGAAAGGAAATTAAGGGAAGCATCCAAATTGATAAAACCCAAACTATCCGATTGGTAGTGAGCACTAGCTAAGTAATAAGTGCAAAGCGTTTGATACCCCGGATCTGCGCTCTCATATTCTTTCAACCATCCTTCATTTGATTGATTCAGTTTTATAATTTCAAGTAATTCCGCAGAACGGGAGCTATTGGCCCCTGTTAGATTATTCCATAACTCAATAGCAGCTACAGCAGTTGCTAAATGATTTGAAATTATCGCATGTTCTTCATCGTTTTTGGTAATGAATTCTATCAACGGGCGCACAATTTCAAAAGCCTTTTTTTTGAAATTGGTATCCAAGTCATTATCCAAGAATTTTATTGCTGAAAGTACATCATGAGCAACTAGAGCCGTCACACAAAAGGAGTTCTCATTTGGGTACGCTTCCGCCATAGAGCCATTTTTAGCTCGTATTTTTTCGCAAGCGAGAATTCCAGATTTAATGACTTCAAGAACCTCTTCTTTCTGTCCTTGATATTTCTTGGAAAGCTTTAAGCCAATAGCTAAACTCATCACAGCTCCTTGCAAAGTACCATTACTAAAATCAGAAACTTTCCATCCCCAATAGCTACGGTCAGCAAAACCATAAGTATTTGAAAACGAATCCCTGTCAAAGAGATTCATAAGTTTTTCAAAATTTTGATCCAATATGTCTAAGTATGGATTTACCAAGATTTTAGAAGCTTTTCGTAAGCAGTATGCCAATTATATTCTTCATTACATGTCCTTGGATGCCAAGATATTGAAAAATGTGCATTGGATACTCGCCTACATCCCAGAAGCATTTTTAAGGATTGTTGAATAAGTTTATCCTGATTCTCAAATCCATAGTCAAAAATATTTGAATCCATTATGATTTGAGGAACCACAAAATGCCTAAAAGCTCTTTTTTCCCTGTGGTTATAAGGGCGATATTTTGAAGCAATCCCAGCCCTAAATCCCATTCTATTATTCCAGCCTACAGTAGAGTCCTGTTCAAATAATTTCTCATGATAAAAAGGAGTTCTGGTTTCTTCATATCTTAACCAATGCTGCCTAGTCTTGCTAACTTTACTGCCAATGGCTTTCTCAAGAATTTCTTTTTCTTCAGAGAGTAATTCGAAATTTGAAGCACTATCAAAACTTCCATGAAGTCCTATTTTCCAACCTTTTTCAATGAGCTCCTTAAGTTTGTCTTGTAGTTTGCTATTGTATCTGACATCATAAGAAGGATCCAAAAGCCATTTCTTTGGCCCTCCATTTTTGGTTTTTGAGTAAACATAAAAAGTAGATTTTAAAGCATATTTTTTCTCAAGATTGGTCCAGAAATCAAAATTCCAATAGTCTTGTTTAGTTCTACTAAATGAAATTGCTCTTTTCAATTTTTCAGCATCCCAATTCTTTAGCCCGTTAAGAAAATTAAATGCACCTTGTTTAATTTTTAAGCTTCTTGTTTTTTTTAGATAATCTAAATCATGTGATAGCTCAAGAATGGGAGAGTTGCTTGGTGCAAATTGTATTCCATCAAATTTATCTTCAATGAAAATCTTAAGCATTTGGAAGTAATTATTGACTATCGGAATTAACCAGGATTCATTATTATTTCGCGTTGTCTTTCCGGAATAACTTTGAATGTTGATTCCATTTTTTTCCCTATCCCATTCGTCTTTTCTACTTAAAAAATAGAATGCGTTCCAGAGAAGATCAAACTTAAATTTTCCTTTAAAGGAATTGTTATTAGTATTTTTTAAAATGAATAAATCATCATTGAGATACTCAATTTTACTGTCGAAATGATCAGGAGTAGCTTCAAAAATATCTGATGAATCCTTGCCATAGGAAACAATATTACTGCCAGTAGGAGGGGCAGAGGTAATTTCAAAATCGAATTGAGCTTTTTCAATTCTGCAGAATTCATCCAATAGATATTTTAGCCAGGAATGATCTTTAATATTGCTTTCTAAATAGAGCATCTAATCAATAAATGTTCGGTGCCACATCTCAACATTTAAAAGACCCCACAAGTCTCTGCTGAACTTGGGACTTTCAAGAATTTGTTTCTCTATTTTTTCCACTTTATATAATCCTCTTTCCCTTGCTTTTTGGCTTTTTAAGATATCCAATACATAATCCCTTAAAGGTCCATTAGTCCATTCGTTTAAAGGGGTAGGGAAGCCCATTTTATCTTTTCTTTTTTCAATGGGTTCTGGCAACAGACCTTTAATTGCTTGAATGAGCATATACTTGGTTTTTCCACCAGAATATTTCATAGTTGGAGGAATGCTAGCTGCTAACTGAACTAAACGATAATCACAAAGCGGAACTCTAGATTCTAGACTTACAGACATACTTACTCTATCTTCTACATGAAATAGAGCAGGTAGGAGCGTTTTCATATCGAAATAGGTCATTTTATTAAAGTAGGAAGGGGAGTCCGGTCGATTAAAAATTGAGGCAAATTTATTTTTTATGCTTCCCTCATCTCTACTTTGCAGTAAGTTATCTGAATAATAGTTTCCAAGGTTTGGGGCTCTGTTAATCAACCTGAAATAACGGTCATCCATTTCACCAAAAAGCCCTTTTTTGAATTGATTTCTAATCATTGGGAAGTACTGCTTTAACATGGGTAAGCTTTCTACTATTGAGGAAAGTGTTACAACATGTTGCCCTTCTTCCTGAGATTCAAAAATAGCTCCTTTAAGACACTGCTCAAGGTAGGCTACCGAATATCTAGCATAACCCCCAAAAATTTCATCACCTCCCTGTCCACCTAAAACAACTTTAACATGCTCAGAAGCTAATTTAGAAACCATGTACTGTGGAAATAAACCGGGACCTGCTGCAGGTTCATCCATATGGTAAACTAATTTCTCAAAGGTGTCTATGAAATCTTGAGATTCGGGAAACGCCTCGAAATGATCACTTTTAATAGAATCACTAACCATTCTTGCAAAATGGCTTTCATCATATTCTGGAGCAATTTTGAACCCACCGGTAAACGTCTTTAATTTTCCATTGTAATATTTTGACGCCAATGTAGAAACAAGACTAGAATCTATTCCCCCACTTAGAAAAGCACCTAAAGGCACATCAGAACGAATTTGGATAGAAGCGGAATGTTCTAAAATTTCCAATATCTCCTCCTGAAAATCGGACTCACTTTTTGATTCGTTTATTTCATAGGAGATATGCCAATATTGTTTAATCTCTTGAATCTGACCGTGCTTAATGATGGCGTAATTCCCTGGTTCGATTTTGTGAATCCTTTCATAGAGCGTTTCCTTTCCTAAAATAAACTGGAAGGTTAAATATTCATGTAGTAAAGCTGCATTTGGTTCAGCACTTATTTTTGGATGCTTAAACAGTGCTTTTATTTCTGAGGCGAAAGCAAAAAAAGATGCATTAGAGAAATAATACAAAGGTTTAATTCCAAGGTGATCTCTAGCTATGAAAACAAGGTCTTCAGCCTTATCATAAATGGCAAAGGCAAACATTCCATTGAGGTAATCTACCATTGTTTTTCCGTACTTCTGATAAAGTGCAATTAGGACTTCGGTATCCGAACTGGTTCGAAAAGTATGTCCTTTCTTTTCCAGATCCTTTTTCAGCTCAATGTAGTTATATATCTCTCCATTAAAGACTATTGTATAACGATCATCTGCCGAGCGCATGGGCTGTTGTCCACTTGCTAAATCAATGATAGATAAGCGAACATGTCCAAAGGCTGTACTATTCTCTTTATTCAAAAAAACACCTTCGTCATCTGGACCTCTGTGTTTTACAGAAGCCATCATTTCACGAAGAACTTCTTCCTTATTGTAGTCAGTATGTTGGTCCACAAAACCGACTATTCCGCACATAATTTTTTATTTCTTGATAAGATTTGCATGAATCATAAACCCAAAATACTTTGCTAAAAACCTATGTAAATATTTTGGAATTTTGAAAGGTAATGATCTGGCAGGAAAAAAGTACAAAAATGTTTTTTCTATCTTAAAATACTTTTCAAGAGCACTATTCAATTCTTTTTTGGAATAGGAAATTCCGATTGGGTTTTTGTCACCATCATACATTCTGGTAATTTCATCGGTGTCTTCCTTGCCAAAGATACTTTCACGTCCTCTTCCCTTTAGCTTTGCTCCTTTCTTGTTTAAGAATTTTCCAAAAAAACGAATGCTTTTCCAATTTCTAATAAAGAAGTTTTTGTAGTAAACAGAAATACTAGCTTGCCCTCCTGATTTTAAAACTCGTGCTATTTCTTCAATGGCCTTATCTGGGTTTACAGTATGGTGAATTACGCCCTGACAATTTACATGATCAAAGAAATTCGAATCATAACTCAGACTTTCAGCATTTTGCTGAGATAAGCTAGATTTACAATCGTAAATGTCCAACCTTTTTTGAGTAGCATCCAAAGCTGCCTGAGTAAGATCTCCACTAAAAAACTCGCTTACATTTCTTCTTTTTTGAATTTCTATAGTCCAAAAACCAACTCCACAACCTAAATCCAAAACCCTTGCGCCATCTAATTTTGGAATGAATTTTTCATCCTCGAATTTTCCAGCAAAAACATCATCCATGTATACTTGTCTGTGTTCTTCGAAGAAAGCTTTTGAATTAACGGGATGCTCACTTTCTCCTGAAAATAAAGGATTTTCCTCCCAGAAACTTTTTACGTCCTCAATAGTTGCGCTCATTCGTGCAATTTGGGTTTGTTTTTGTACTGACTTCTCCATCCTCCCCAAGGCCAATGATAGAGCACTGCTAATGTTAAATAACCAAAGGTTGTTATGGAGCTAACCATTTTAGATTCACTTACTTTTTGATCGTATTTCAAAACAAAAGGAGCCTCAGCAAATTTTGCATTCAGCATTTTGAATTTTACAATTTTTTCCAGAGTGCATGTAAAGCCAAGCCCTTTTAATTGAATGAAACTATTTCCGAATTGTTCTATCGCAAACTTAACAGCAGATGCCTTATATGCTCTAAAGCCAGAGGAGTATTCTTTCAGGCCCTTTATTGGGAAGAAAATACGCATGAATAATTGTGCTCCATTAGAAAT
The DNA here is from genome assembly GCA_964609215.1 of uncultured Flavobacteriales bacterium. GTDB lineage: Bacteria > Bacteroidota > Bacteroidia > Flavobacteriales_D > JABDKJ01 > JABDKJ01. The sequence goes on along the minus strand of CAZSQZ010000002.1, from coordinate 89,633 downwards.
AAAAGTTCTGAAGAAGTTCAAGCCTTCACCACCGCTTCCTCCTTCAACAAAACGAGATGCAATAACAACATCATTTCCCTCGTGAATTTTTTCGATTAGCCCTTTCATAAATTGCGGTTCATGGGTGTCATCGCAATCCATTCTTATTATTATATCCTCGTCCTTGGTATGTTCAGCAACATACTCAAATAAATCCCGCATGGTTTCTCCAAGGCCCCTATTTATTTTATGGGTAAGTACGGTTAAAGGAAGTGACTTCTTATATTCTTCCAGCATTTCCTGTGTTCGGTCTCTGCTGCCATCATCGCAAACGACAATGCGATATTCCAATTTCATTTCTTCTTCGAAAAAAACTTTGACTTTTGCGAAAAGGCTATCAAAAGATTTCTCTTCATTATATGCGGGAAGAATAAGGTAAATCATGCGAAAATTTCGCGGCTAAAGTATAAAAAAGATCCATAGTTATGGATTGCCGATTGTCTTTGTTATTGGTCTTTTATCCATTCCTGCGTTCGGTAGAAAAAAGCAACATAACCTCTTACTTGTAATTTGCCGTCTTCCAACCAAATTTTGCAATCGTAGACTTTTCCTTCTTCTGGGTCTAGGATGGTTCCATCTTTCCACTTTCCATCAATAAGTTTTAGATCTCTGATAATTTCCATCCCCAAAACCAATTGATCTTTACGATCATCATCTTCATCGCATTCATCACAGCGTTCCGTTTTTTCGTTTTGAGGATTTGCAAGGAACTTAACAACTTTTCCAAAGGCTTTATCACCTTTTTTATAGATTTCTATCTTAGATCTTTCCTTGCCTGTTTTATCGTCAATGGTAATCCAAGTTCCGAATATATCACTAGAAGACTGAGCTTGAAGATTAAAGCAAAAAAAGACAAAGCCTGCTAAGAAAAGGTTTTTATATATGTTGCGTAAGGGCATTTTCATGGGTGTTTTTTGCTTCAGAAATTGTGCCAAAATCCTTACCATCAATCCTTATCTCACCCGAAGTTACGGCTCCCAATATGTTAAAGGATTGCCCAAGGCGTGTCATGTATTCTATGAATGCATCTTGTTGTGAACTATCTAAAGAAATCACCACTCTTGATTGTGCTTCGCCAAAAAGAAAGGCATCCATTCTTACACTGTCATCTGCTTCTATTTCAAATCCCAGATTGTTATGCAATCCTTTCTCAACCAAACAAGTCCAAAGTCCACCGTCTGAAACGTCATGTGCTGAATTGATCATTTTATTTTCGATCAATTTTTTTAAGATTTCATGCAATACAAATTCCTCATTTAAATCTAAGTAAGGAGCGGGAGATAATTTAACACCGCAGATATTGGCTAGGTATTCAGAAGAATTGATGTCATTTCTGGACTCTCCTAAGAGAAAGATTAAATCCCCTTCTTTCTTGAAGTTGAGCGTCATTATATGCGCTTTATCTTCCACTATACCCACCATTCCTATAGTTGGAGTAGGGAAGACAGGTTCAATATAATCATCCGTAACCGTTTGATTGTAGAAACTTACATTTCCTCCAGTAACAGGTGTTTGAAATTTCTCACAGGCTTCACTCATTCCCTTGATCGCACCAACAAATTGCCAATACACTTCTGGATTGTAAGGGTTTCCAAAGTTCAGGCAATTGGTTACTGCAGAAGGCTTGCCTCCGGAACAGACAATATTTCTAGCTGCTTCCGCAACGGCAATTGATGTACCCATCACTGGATCGGCAAAAACATATCTGGCGTTACAATCTACAGTTAGTGCTAATGCTTTTTCAGTCCCTTTTAAATTGGTAATTCCTGCATCGCTGGGAGCATTGGTAGACATGTTCTTTGTTCCAACCATGGTGTCATACTGTTCTATGACCCATTTCTTAGAACCAATATTAGGTAGGTTCAATAATTGATAGGCAGCTGCTTTTATGTCTTCGGGCTCGTTTACTGAATTGATATCAAAATCTTGACCATCCCTAAAATACTGAGGTTCGGCATATTCTCTTTCATAAACAGGTGCCCCACCTCCTAAAACCAAATCGTCCGCAGGAACATCAGCAACCTTTGTTCCTTCCATAAAAAATTCCAGTCTATCACCTTCTGTTACCTCACCAATTTGAATGGCATTTAAATCCCATTTATCAAAGATGCGCTCAACAGCTGCTTCTTGCCCTTTCTTAACCACTACCAGCATTCTTTCCTGAGATTCGGAAAGTAAAATTTCGAAGGGTTTCATACCTTCTTGTCGAGTGGGAACTTTGTCTAAATTAATGGTCATGCCATGCTTGCCCTTTGCAGACATTTCAGATGTAGAACAGATAATACCTGCAGCACCCATATCTTGCATTCCAATTACGGTATCTGTTTCCGCCAGTTCTAGTGTTGCTTCTAAAAGTAGTTTTTCCTGGAAGGGATCACCTACTTGTACAGCGGGTAAATCATCCATTGAATCTTCTGTTAAATCTCCACTGGCAAATGTTGCTCCGTGAATTCCATCCTTTCCAGTTGAAGAGCCTACAATGTAAACGGGATTTCCCACTCCATAAGAAATAGCGGAAAGTGTTTTGTTAACATCCACAATTCCGACAGACATGGCATTGACCAATGGGTTTTGATTATAACATTCGTCAAAAAAAACTTCGCCACCTAAAACGGGTATACCAAAGGCATTTCCGTAGTCGCCAATTCCTTTTACTACTCCTTTAATAAGCCATTGTGTTCTGTCATTTTCTATGGGACCAAACCTTAAAGAGTTAAGCTGAGCAATGGGTCTGGCTCCCATGGTGAAAATATCTCTGTTAATTCCTCCAACACCTGTAGCAGCTCCCTGATAAGGTTCTATCGCAGAAGGATGGTTATGAGATTCTATTTTGAAAGCACAAGCCAAGCCTCCACCTATATCTACTAAGCCGGCATTCTCTTCTCCTGCTTCTGCTAGGAGGTGAGGGCCTTTTCGAGGGAGGGTCTTTAACCACTTTATAGAATTTTTATAGGAACAATGCTCTGACCACATAACAGAGAAGATACTTAACTCCGTGAAATTTGGCGTTCTTCCCAAAATCTCTTTGACCTTTTCAAATTCCTCTTTTAAAAGACCGAGTTTCTCTGCTGTTTCAAAGCTTACCAAATCTGCCATTACTGTTTCTTCCATGCGCTATAAATAGTCAGCAAATTTAAGATAAAGGCTATAGACCACCATGCTAAAATTTCGCATAGTTTTCCACTTTATATTTATATTCCGCAACTTTTAACTAACACCAGAATGAATTTTGTGAAGGCATATATTCTCGCATCTCTGTCCTTTTTCCTGTTGATTTCATGCCAAAGAAACAATTTAGATTTAGAGGTAAAGAAGTACTACGATCAAATCAGGGATGCAAGTCCATTTGCTGCAGATAGCCTTATTCATACTATTGATGTAGATGTATTAAGCGATAAAGATCAACAATGGTATAGTCTCTTAAATTTAATGGTAAGAAGTAAAAAGGACAGCGCTTGTTTAATGAATGAATTTGAGAGTGTCATGCAAGATGAAGCGTATTCGAATTTGGTGAAACAAGAGAATTTTCAGTTCATTTTATCGGAAGCTTTGGATAGAAATTGTGAAGAATGGCGAAAGAATTTATTGGAGCCCTTTTTGAAAAATGGAGATGGAAATTGGAAGAAAGGATATCCCTACTTAATGCTTTCCTATGGTAATCATTTGCGATTGAAAAAATTTTATGCGCAAGCTTTCGAATTGTTGGAATTAGCGCTTGAAGAGTTTAGGGAAAAGGGTCTAGATAAGCCAGAAATAAGATGTAATTATTATTTAGGACTTTTAGAAAATAGCAAAGGAAATACTGAAGAAAGTAAAGTCTATTTTGATAGTATTATAGAAAATGAAAAGGCAAAAGAAGACACTTTTTTGATGGTCTATTCTTCAGCCCTATATGCAGATGTTTTGGGCAAAACCCAGAACTATGAAAAGGCCATTGATCTGGCTTTAAATGCTCTCTATTTTGCGGAAGAATCCGGTCAGAAAACCTTAATGTTTAGATCCTATATTACTTTAGGCACCGTTTATTATTATTCGGGAGACTATGCCAAAAGTTTAGTGTATAGAAACAAAAGGTATCAGCTTGCGGAAGACATGGGCAGTGAAATGAAAATGGCCAGAGCCCTAAATTCCTTGGGCATTACCTTGAACGAAATGGGGGAATGGGACAGGGCAAAAGAGAAATTTCTGAAATCCTTGGCCGTTAGAAAGAAAATGAAAGTTCAAAACAGAAAGGCCATAGCTTTGCTTGAAATGAATATAGGCGCCATTCATATAGAAAAAGGTAATTTAGATAGCGCCCAATTTTATTTCAATAAAGCCAAAGAAACCGATGGCTCTATTATTGCTTCTTTGGATTATAATGTGGATTTGGCCAAATTGTATTTTTTGCAGAACAGAGGAAGAGAGACGGAAAAACAAATGATAAAGGCGGATGATTTGGCTGAAAAGGAAGAGAATGTATTTAAGCGTTTGTATAATCTGGATAATTTGAAGCAATACTACCTATCCAAAGGAAACAAAGCTGCTTATGCTCAGCATGATGTGGTCTATGATGAATTGTATAGTCAATGGCAAAACGAATCAAAAGCCAAGGAAGTTGCTCGATTTCAGGCTGAATTTAATCATGAAAAACAATTACGAGAGATTGAGTCTTTGGAACTTGAAAATGATTTTAGGGAAATAAAACTGAGAGAGGAAAATGCTGCAAAAAGGACTTTGGCAGTAGTTGCAATATCTGTTGTTTTATTAGCCTTGGTCTTATCTAGGCTATGGTATCAGCAAAAGAAAGCAAAAGAGCTGACTCAAAAAATGATGAAAGAGCTGCATCACCGAGTAAAGAACAATTTGCAAATGCTCTCTGGAATTTTTAGTCTTCAAGCTATGCAAGCCGAAAATGAAGAGGTAAGATTGTCCATTACCGACAATGAAGCCCGTGTTACAGCCATGAACCTTATTCACGCCAAACTTTATCAGGAAAGTGAACAGTTAATCGTTAACCTAGATGAATATATGGGGGAGATCATTGAAAATTTAGAAGATGTTTATGCGGGTGAAAAGACTTTGTCCATTAAAACCGATTTTCCCCAATTTAAAATTAACGTTGATAAATCTTTGACCATAGGTTTATTGGTCAATGAGCTGTGCACCAATACCTTTAAATATGCCAGCCCTGAAGGAAATAATTTAGAAATTTTGGTTAGGTATAGCATTGAGAATAATTATTTGAAGAATTTAACAATAAAGGATAATGGAAGAGAATTTGAGCTAAAGCCTGAAGGTTCTGGTTTTGGCACCCGACTTATTCATTTGCTTTCAAAACAGCTAAAAGCCGATTATCAAAACAAATGGGAAAATGGCTTTGTACAAGTTTTTGATTTTAAGAGATTAAAAGGAGCATAGGCTATACACTATGCTCCTTTAATCATTATCAGTCTGTAAAAGTGTTATTCTATTCTAACACTATAGACTTCTTCGTTCCCGTGATTTGGTCTCACCCTTACAAAGTATAGACCGTGACAGATGTTATCAAATTGATAATAGCCATCTGCATTTGAAAAACAGGTAGCAATATATATGCCATCTTGTGTGTCCAATTGAACCTCAACATTGTTTTCCGCATTGCCATTTTCATCTGAAACTGTTCCGTCAATTTCGTTACTGGCTCCTTGCTCTTCATCATCATCTCCAGTTCTCCAATTATTCTGAACAGTTGGTTTTGGATTAATTATTTCTTTATTGCCATTATCATCATATACTGCACCGTTTGTGTTATGGTCAGCTCCAGATTCCTTATCACCATTTCCACCTGTTCTCAAGGTATTTTGAACGATCGGTTCTGGACTTGTTATTTCTTCTTTTGCGCATGAAAATAAAAGGCAGCATACTGCCAGTAGCATTAAACTCTTTTTCAACATTTATTTAGGATTATATTTAATCCCGGAATTGATATGCTCGACCAATTCTTTCGGTAAATCTTCCGGGATAATCTCCTAGAGAATTTTCAAGCATAGATTCATTCGTTTAGCACTTATGAACTAGGGTCAAAGGTGAGAAATGTTTAATCCTTAAATCTTAACATTGAACGAAAGCTAAAAAAAGAGTGATGAAAGCCCTTTTTTAATTCATGTTTGGGATAAGAAGATTTACAGGTGTATTTCTAAAAGTTTCTTTTAGTCATCTTTTATGGCTTTACTATTGACATTGCCCTTTTCTTTCATTTTTTTTTAGAAGTGTGATTTCCTGTTTTTTCAGACATGGTTTCATTGCTTAAGCATGGGTATTTCGATAAGTGCTTTCACGTCATTTTTGACTATCTATAAAATTAGAAAGGAGCTCAATGACTCCTTTCTAATTAATAGCTTAAAATGAGAATTACTTTATTCTGACATATTAAGCCTTTCGTTCCCGTAATTTTTTCCTTTACTGGTAGTACGTTGGACTTTAATTGAATTTTTGTTTAATATTTTTATGAAAATATTAAACAAAAATAGAACAAAATTTGATAAGTGCAATAAAGCTCCCTCATATTATATTTCCAGGCCTAGAACAACTGCAATTGTTTTTTTAAAAGTTTTTTTTTGTCGTCTGATACGGCAACACTATTACCATTGGTCATTTTAATTTTTCTTCCTTTTTCTTTTCTATAGTTATAGCGTAGCACTTTGTTTAGGTTAATTAAAAAGGAGCGGTGGGTTCTGAAAAAATTAAAATAACCCAATCTTTCTTCAAATGACTTAAGGGAGTCAAAGACTATAAATCTAGACTGGTAATTCTCAACATAAATATTGGTTGTATTACCTACAGATTCGCAATATAATATGTCTGCTATTTGTATCATTTGAAGATTATTATCCTTGTCGGGTAATCCAATATTTGTTAATCTATTTGGGCCAAAAAAATTTAGGTTGTGTGTGTTTTGTTGCTCTTGAATGAGTGAATTTATAACTCGATTACCCACAGAGCTTTGTGAAGTTGATAAGTTCATAAATGCAAAGTTTTAAATTAAACGTGGTCTTACTTAAAACCACTAAAAGTGAAACATAGGTTAAAAAAGTAGTCTTTTATTAAAGATATAGTTTTCTAGAATAAACAACGTTTGAACACAGAAAATCGTATAAATGGACTAGACGATCATGCCTGCTGCAACGGTTTCATTTGTTGCTTCATTGATAAAAATAAGACTTCCCGAAATTCTGTTTCTGGAATAGCGGTCAACGAATAATGGGGCTGTTGTTCGTATGGTAACTTTACCAATGTCATTCATTCCAATATTCTTATCACCTTCCATTCTATGCAAAGTGTTAATATCCACTTTGTACTGCACGCTCTTAATCATGCATCTGGCATCTCTTGAGGTATGTTTTATAGCATATTTTCCTGTCGGATTGAGAGGCTTTTCATTCATCCAACATATCATGACATCTAAATCTTGAATTGCATCTGGTTGATTATTTTCTTTCACAATCATCCCTCCTCTGCTAAGGTCGAGATCATCTTCAAGAGTCATGCATACACTCATTGGTGGAAATGCTTTTTCTATCTCGCCATCCATAGTGTCTATGCTCTTTATCTTCGTTTTAAAGCCTGAAGGCAATAAGGTTACTTCATCTCCACTTTTGAAAATACCTCCAGCAACTCGCCCAGCATATCCTCGGTAATCGTGATGAGCTTCTGTCAACGGACGCACAACATATTGGACTGGAAATCTGCAATCGACAAAATTATTGTCGGAAGATATATGCACGTTTTCTAAAGTATACATAAGTGTTGCTCCTTTGTACCAGTCCATATTTTCAGACTTGTTTACAATGTTATCTCCTTTTAAAGCACTTACTGGAATATAATGAACATCATTAATTTGAAGCTTCGAACCAAAATCCTCAATATCTTGTTTTACCTTTTCATAGGCTTCTTCATTGTAATCCACCAGATCCATTTTATTGATACAATAAACTACATGAGGTATACCTAACAGAGATGCAATGAAAGAATGTCTTTTTGTTTGCTCAACAACTCCTTTTCTGGCGTCTACTAAGATAATGGCAAGATTTGCAGTAGAAGCACCTGTCACCATATTTCTTGTATATTGAATATGACCTGGAGTATCTGCAATAATGAATTTTCTTTTGGGAGTTGCGAAATATCTATAAGCAACATCTATGGTAATGCCCTGTTCCCTCTCTGCTCTTAAACCATCTGTTAATAAAGCTAGGTTTACTTCGCTATCTCCTGCCTTTGCACTTGCTTTTTCTACAGCTTCCATTTGATCTTCAAAAATGGATTTGCTGTCATATAACATACGACCTATTAAAGTAGACTTACCATCGTCTACGCTTCCTGCTGTAGTAAACCTTAGCAGGTCCATATCTAAATATCCTTTTGTGTCTTTTTGATCGCTCATTTTTCCAATTTTAGAAGTAGCCTTCCTTTTTTCTATCTTCCATAGCTGCTTCACTTCTCTTATCATCAGATCTTCCACCTCTTTCCGTGGTTCTGGTAGTAGCTACTTCTTCAATGATTTTTTCTAATGTATCAGCTTCTGAATATACTGCGCCTGTGCAGGTCATGTCTCCAATAGTACGAAAGCGAATAACCTTTTCTTCAACTTGTTCGGTTTCTTTTAGTTGAATAAATTCATTTTCGGCAAGAATAGACCCATCTCTGGTAAATACTTTTCTTTTATGGCTAAAATAAAGGCTAGGCAATTCAATTTTTTCATGCAGAATATACTGCCATATATCCATTTCAGTCCAATTACTTATTGGGAATACTCTAAAATGTTCTCCAATATTTTTTCTTCCATTGAAAATATTCCAAAGTTCCGGACGCTGATTTTTAGGATCCCATTGACTAAATTCATCTCGATGAGAAAAGAAACGTTCCTTTGCTCTAGCTTTTTCTTCATCTCTTCTTCCACCTCCCATTGCAGCATCAAACTTGTTAGACTCAATAGAATTTAAAAGAGTAGGTATCTGAAGCATATTTCTACTCGCATTAACTCCTTTTTCTTCATGTGCCGTTCCATTATCTATCGCTTCTTGCACAGAACCTACAATAAGCCTTGCGCCAGTTTCTTTTACCAATTTATCTCTAAACTCTATGGTTTCGGGAAAGTTATGCCCCGTATCTACATGAAGTAAAGGAAAGGGAACCTTTGCAGGCCAAAACGCTTTTCTGGCTAGGTAGAACATGACAATAGAATCTTTACCTCCTGAAAACAATAATACAGGATTTTCAAACTGAGCAGCGACTTCGCGCAGTACGAAAATGGATTCGGATTCTAATTCTTTTAGATGGTTTAAACTGTAATTCATTCAGCTTTGATTTGTTCGATAATTGCAGCATAGAGTTCCTTACCACAATCCTCAATATTTTTGTTTTCTGTACGTATTTGAATGGCAGTTGTTGCAGGAGCCTCAAAAGGAGAAGATATTCCGGTGAAGTCCTTTATTTCTCCAGCTCTTGCCTTTTTATATAAACCCTTGACATCTCTTGCCTCGCAGACTTCTAATGGGGTATCTATAAATACCTCAATAAAATCCTCAGTTCCGACAATATTTCTTGCCATTTCTCTTATCTCTCTAGTTGGACTTACAAAACTGGCTAAAGTCACGGTTCCATTATCCAAAAATAACTTAGCGACTTCAGCAATTCTTCTAATGTTTTCCATTCTATCCTCAACACTAAACCCCAAATTATTTCCGAGTCCAGTTCTAATATTATCTCCATCCAAAAACTTCGTTAGATAATTTTCGTTATGGAGTTTTTTTTCGAGCCATTTTGCAATAGTGGTTTTCCCGGACCCAGAAAGCCCTGTAAGCCAAATTACCTTTCCTTTTTGCTTTAGAAAATGTTCTTTTTCTGTACGACTCAATATTTCATCAAAGATGCTAAATATGTTTCCTTTTTCCTCCTTCATAAAAATGGGATTGCAAAAGTATAAAAAATAGGTGCTTCCTTGTTATTTAAGGGATTAGATTGAATTTTTATCATAAAACGATCATTATTCATAGATGATTTCTTGTTTATCATAGATAAATTACCTGTAATTATCGATAATGCCGTATATTTAAGAAACCAAAAGGGTATTATAACGTACAAATATCAGTACTTTTGCCGCTTTACATGAAACTGAAACTATCCCAATACGAGAGATTGTTATATATAGTCCTCGACCTTATTATGCTAAACCTGTCCTTTATATTGGGTTTTGCATACTTAAAGGGGGAGTATTTCTTCTTCGGTGATACCAACCATCAGGTTCTCTTTATTTTTATTAATCTTTCATGGCTTTTAGTAGCGGCTCTAAATAATGAGCAATTAGAGAATAGAAGAACAAAAACCAGAACGATTGTATGGGACTTCATGAAAATGTTTGTCTTCAGTTTGCTCTTAGTATTATCATTCGTAACGGTTGTTAAAGGAGGTGAACAATATCAAAGGGGAATAATTTTCTATCAGTATATCTTTTTCTTTTTCTCAGCGATAATTGCAAGAATATTCTTCAAGCTATTTTTAAAATTTTACAGAAAAAAGGGCTTCAACTTTAGGAGGATAGCAGTTGTAGGCGTTAATCCTTTTTCAATTGAATTTGTGCATGAGATAATAGAACATTCGGAGTATGGCTACAAATTTATGGGCTTTTTTGATTTCAAACTTGAGTCAGAATACGATGTTGGTATTGTTAGACCAATGGCGGAAATGAATGATTTTCTTCTGGAGTATAAAATTGATGAGGTTTATCTATCCTTACCCAGTTATTCAGATTATAACACTAAGTCTTTAATCAAGTTTTGTCATTTGAACTATATTAAAGTAAACTTTCTGAATGAGTTTATTCATTTTATGAATAAGAAATCTGTTCAGGTCAATATTGATTATTTAGGTCCTACTCCAATTCTTAGCGTAGTCAAGGAACCTTTAGAGGAGACAGTAAATAAAGCTCTTAAAAGAATATTTGATGTTCTATTCTCTTTGGTAGTGCTTGTTTTCATTTTCCCCATTCTATATATTATTTTTGGAATTCTAATTAAGCTGGAATCTAAGGGTCCAGTATTTTTTAATCAAAAAAGATCAGGTATAAACAACACGGTGTTCTACTGTAAAAAATTCAGAACAATGAAGGTAAATGCAGTATCTGATACCAAACAAGCTTCTGCAGGGGATTCCAGAATTACTAAAATCGGTAGTTTTTTGAGAAAGACTAACTTAGATGAGATTCCTCAGTTCATAAACGTTCTTAAAGGAGAAATGTCCGTTGTTGGCCCAAGACCTCACATGTTAGAGCAAACTAAATTGTATGCGAAAATCATTACTCCTTTTATGATTAGACATTGGGTTAAGCCGGGAATTACTGGACTTGCTCAGGCAAAAGGGTTTAGAGGAGAAACAAAGGAAATTAGTCAAATGTATGGACGAGTAAAAATGGATGTGTTTTATATTCAAAACTGGTCATTTTTTCTAGATTTAAAAATCGTTTTGCAAACGGTTTGGAATATGATTACTTTTCAAAAAATGGGAGCATAGCAACAATTTATCTATCATGTTTCAAAAATTAATCAATTTTTTGGTTTTCATTTTTGTCGTTCCCTTCCTAATAGTTCTTCTTTTCTATATTTTAATCAGAAAATTATTCAATAAAAATTGGGAGATTTTTTCTAACGCCAAAGACACTTCAATTTCAAATAAGGCTTCGGTTGTAGGGATTCCATTTACAAATATTAAGCTCAATGAAGCATTAAAAATGATTTCTGAAAAAATAGAGAACGGGAAAAAAAGTAGTTATTACTTTCTGAATCCACATGCTATTAACCTGTCCAAAAAAGATTCTGATTTCTATGAGATACTGAGTTCAAATAAAGTGAATTTTCCAGATGGTATGGGAATGAAGCTAGCGGGTATTTTTGAAAAATATTCCCTACAGGATAATCTTTGCGGTACGGATCTTTACCCCAATCTTATGGAGGTTTCACAAGAGAAATCGTTTTCTATATTTTTCCTTGGAGGATCTGAAGATGTCGTTGAGAAAATGGTTCAAAATGCGAAAGTATCTTGGCCAAATTTAAAGATTGCTGGTTTTCATCACGGATATTTTGATAAGGAAAAAGAATCTGATGAGATAGTAAATTTGATTAATTCCACTACTCCAGATATTTTGTTGGTCTCTTTTGGCATGCCCATTCAGGAAAAATGGATTGATGAATATTTTTCAAGAATCAACACTAAAGCAGCTTTTGCTACAGGCGGGCTTTTTGATTTTTTCAGCGGAACTATTCAACGAGCGCCTTTGGCTTGGAGGCAGGTAGGCATGGAATGGGCATATCGACTATTTAAGGAACCTAAAAGAATGTGGAAAAGGTATGTTATTGGTAATCCTCTATTTTTGGTTCATGTATTAAAAGATAGATATTTGTCTCTTAAATGAGTTCATCTCCTATACATTTTCCAGATTTTCTCTTTGTGGGGACAGCTAAAGCTGGCACTACTTCTATCTATAATTATTTAGCTCAGCACCCAGATATAGTAATTCCAAAAAAGGAGACATTTTATTTTATCAGAGATGTTTATCCCGAAAAACTGTTGCCCTATCCAAAGCAACGAAAAGAAAAGGATTTGGTAAGGAATTTATCAGAACTGGAAAAGCTGTACTCTGATATGGCTGCAGGAAAATTGGTAGGTGAAGTAGGAACGGGTTACTTATATTTCCATGAAAACGCTATTCCTGAAATTTTGAGTTTAACGGGATCTAAGACCAAGATTTTAATTGTATTGAGAAATCCGATTGAAAGAACATTTTCATCTTTCATGCATTTCAAAAAATACTCATTTGAATTGGAAAATTTGAAGAGAGAAATTAAAAAGGAGAAAGAAAGAAAGGCAAAAGGTTTTGATTTCATGTGGCAATTTTCTGGGTTGAGTTATTATGCAGAAAGTGTTCAAGCATATAAAAAAGCATTTAAGGAGGTCAAGGTTTTGTTTTATGAAGATTTAAAAAAGGATCCTAACAAATTCATGGATGAAATAATCTCATTTCTGGGTGTTTCCAAAGAGTTTAAATTTGATACCAGTAAATCCTTTAATCCTTCTGGGAAGCCTAAGAATGAAAGACTGCAAAAAATGATTACTGGTGATTATTTTTTAAAGCGTAAATTAAGACCGATTTATCATGCTATTTTGGGTAAAAAAAGAGTGCAGGAAATTAGAGACAACATAAGGGATAAGAATCTTTCTAGGATAGAAATGAATAGTAAAGATAAAGCATTTTTATCTCAACTTTTTAAGGAAGATATAAATGAACTGCAAGAGATATTGGGAGATAAGGTAAATCTATATGAGAAATGGAATTTAGATCATATCTAAGCATATTAACCACCATTTTTATTTTAGGTTTTTCATGCAATTCTGAAATGCAGCAGTCCGAGGAAGATCAGAGCTTTAACATTAATTCCACACCTGTAAAAGTAAATGCAGAAGTATTTGGTCAGTCATGCAGTCATATGTTTGAAGTGAATCCAGAATCGTCTTCTTTACTTACTGAAAAAATAAGAAAATTGAATGTTCCTTTCTTGAGATTTCCAGGAGGTACTGAATCTAACTATTACCATTTTTTTGGTAAGGGCAATGGGTTGAAAAAGGAAGACATTGACCTTTCAATTGGAAAACAGGTTCATCCAAAAATGATGATTCGTTTGAAAAAAGAAGAGAAGCTCATTGAGGATGGGAAAGTGCAAAAAAATTATGCCCACTTATTTGCTAAGCTAGTTCAAGATTTGGAGACGGATGTGGTTCTGGTGATGAATATTTTTAGTTCGGACGATAATGAGAATTTAGCCTTGTTAGATTTTTTCGTGCAAAAAGGAATAAAAGTTAGAGGAATTGAACTGGGTAATGAAAACTATTTCAAAGCCTATGATTCTGTTTTTCCGGATGCCTCAGAATACATCAAAAGATCGAAGAGGTTAACAGAAAAAATTAAAAACCTGTACCCCAAAATTCCTGTTGCCGCTACAGCAGCAAATCCTCCTTTCAATACTGGGTTCAGTCTTAAATCTAGATTTAGAAATTGGAATGAGCAATTGGCCAAAGAAGATTTCTATGATGGAATAGTAAATCATTTCTATCCAAAAACAACAGAATGTGATTCTATGGAGGATATTGCGGCCAAGTTTGATTGTGCATTAAATACTTCCTTGTCAAAAAGTGATCAGATGTTTGAAGAGGGCTTTGGTTATTTTAAGGAAGTTTATGGGCCAGATATTATGCTATGGATAACGGAGTATAATGTAAAAGAGGTTTTTAGGCATTATGGCAACTCAGCTATGCAAGCACTTTATGATGCTAATTTTATTATAGAGATACTGAATAGACCAGAGGTAGAAAAGGCGATTTATCATAATTTATATAGCAATAGTTTTGGCTATGCTATGTTGAGCAGAAAAAAACAAGATGTGCTTGAAAGAGTCCCTTATCAAGTTTTTAAGTTGTTTTCGGAATTGGAAAGAGATGCCGTAATTATTCCAGAAGTAAATTTGACCAGTGATGAAAACGTAAAAACTCTTTTGGTTTATTCAGAAGAAAAGCAAGAATTTCAATGTTTTATGGTAAACAAAGGAAACTCAGCTTCCAATATAGATTTTTCAAATTACTTAAAGAATATAGACCTGAATGTCAGAGGGTTTCATGCCGACAATCTGATGAGTAGTATGGGAATGAGTGCAGTACGTAAAGACGAAGTATGGAATGATATACATTTTTTTGATAAAGTTGAGCGATCTGAATCTATTGAAATCCCAGCCTATTCTTTTTCTTACTTATCCATGAATACAAAATGATACAGTAATAATGAATCTAGATTTTTTTGTGGTTGGGGTGGTTAAAGGGGGTACGACCTCTTTGTATAACTACTTTATGCAACACCCAAATATTTATTTAGGTCCGATTAAAGAAACTAATCACTTTTCTGATTGTGATATGCAATATGAAAGGTTTGAAAAACAATATAGAATAGATTCATCTCTGGATATTGAAAAGTATTTAAAGGGTAAACGGGATATGGTTCACATTGCTCATGTTCGAGACGAAAATCAATATTTCCAATTGTATAAAGATGCTCCTTTGAATTCTATTAAGGGCGAAATTTGTAATTCATATTTTTTATCAAATTGTGCTGCTCAAACTATTGCGAAAGCACAACCGAAAGCAAAGATTTTGGTGGTGTTGAGAAATCCAATTAAAAGAGCATACTCTCAATATTTAATGAACCTGAGGGAAGCGAAAGTTTTGAATAGGAGTTTTATTGAAGAGATAGAATTTGATTATAAGAGAGAATTTAAAGGTTGGGGTGTCAGCCATAATTATTTAGAATTAGGATTGTATTCAGAGCAGTTGAAAAGATATTACAAGCATTTTTCCAAAGATCAAATATTGGTTTGTTTTTTTGAAGACTTAATTTCAAAAAAGCAAAATAGCTTAGATAAAATTTTTGATTTCTTGGGAATAGCCAAAATTGAAATTGAGGATTCGAAGGCACATAATTCTGCCAGTCTGCCTAGGTCTAAAGGCCTGAATTATCTTCTAAATCGATTTGGACTTATTAAAGTCGCAAAATCTATAGTTCCGAGAGAAAAAAGGCAACATCTGAAAAAATTACTTTTTAGTTCAAAGAACCTTCCTAAAATCAATGAAGACGAAAGAAATTATTTAGTTGATTTTTATCGAGATGATATTAGCGAACTGGAGAAAATGTTGAATTTGGATTTGCAGCACTGGCTGGCTTAATGAAGATACTTCCAATAAATTTTTTTGACTTTGTTTATTGAATTGAAATCAGCAATAGCTTTTTTACTCACCGTGTTTTCTCCCCAGTTTTCTGGAAATTCATAATTCCATTTTTGCATAAACGGACCAAAAACATATTTGCCTCTCTCAATAGCCTCTAGAGAGTCAAAATAGGATTCGTGTGCTTTTTTCTTTTCCGTTTTGTTTCTAACGGGTAGATCTCTTTTAGGCTGAATTCCTATTTTTTTCAATGCTATATTGAAATCTTCCTGAATATTTTCGAAACGCATAACAAAGTCAAAGTTATGGTGTTCCATAATACTCCAATTAGTGTATGGTTTTGTGTAGTATTTCAATAAGAACTGACTAAAAGTAGCTTTGTTTTTTTGCACCCAATTAAATCGTCTTCTCTCTCGAATTGGGCTAATGAATTTATCAATACCACCATTCATGTACTTTTTTTTCTTTATGTGATAGTTGTGATGATTATTCACATACTTCATATATTTTGATACCACCACATCTATAGGATTTCTTATAGTGGAAAAGACAAAGTATTCTTTCTCTTCTGGAGATGCTTGTTTAAAGAATTCTCTATACAGAGCGTGTTTTTCTTTAAAATTTTCCGCATCATAATTTTCTATAAGTTCAAGACCCACAGCAGAAGATGCAGTCATAGGTAACTCAACAAAAACATACTTATGCTTATGGCTAACTTTCATTGCTCATGTGTATACCGAAAAAAATCACGATTTGTTTCTTCACGATGCTGGGTTTCAGTGTTTAAAGTTGTGAAACTACATATATTGAGACGAATATTCTGTTTTAGTCACTATTTTGCCATTTTTTCGTATAAACTAAACAGACTTATTTAAACGAAGACCAATTTTGAATAAATGAAAAGCAAATTAAATTATTTCCTTGCAGAAAATGGTTTGCTAGAGATTGCTAAGAAAGGAGGAATTTCCTTTTTTTCTCGGTCTATTTCATTTTTAATCGCATATGTCTTTTTTCTTTACTTAACTCATTTTTTTAGTAAGGAAACAGTAGGATTATTCCAATTATCAAGTTCTATTTTAATCATCTCCTCTTTAGTAGTGAGCCTTGGCTTTCAAAAGTCCATTGTCAGGTTTGCATCGGACTTATTGAATAAGGAAAAGTATTTGGAGCTTATTCGAATTTTAAGAAGTTTTTTCAAGCGCATATTACTTTTTTCCTGTATTCTGGGGATAATTTATATTTTGGGCGCGAATGCTCTTAGTGTTCACCTATTTCATGATCCTGAAATGGAAATCATGCTTCGGATTCTTGGATTGTTTTTACCAGCTTACGTAGTTTATTGGATACTTGTGGAATTCTACAGAGGTGTCAACCAGTTTAGAAAATCAGAGCTTCTAAAGTATATTGTCATTTGGGGGCTAACATTTATACTAAGCTTAGGTTTAAGTCAATATTTTGAGGCGAATTATATACCCATTCTTGCATTTTGTTTGGCTTCTTTTTTAATTCTGTTATATGCGGTGCCTGATGTCCTAAAGTATCTTAAAAAGCTAAGGAAAAATGTTGTTTTGAGTGAAGAATCTAATTTTAAATTCGATTATTATCTAAAGACATCATATCCTATGATCGTTACCAGTCTTTCATTCATCCTTCTTATAAGAATGGATATTGTTATGCTGGGATCATTCCAAGAAATTGATTCAGGTGATATAGGTGTTTACGGTATTGCAGTAAAAATGGGAGTTCTTGCAAACTTTGTGAATCTGGCTTTACAACGGGTAGCTGCTCCAAAAATTTCAAAGTTGTTTTGGTCCAAGAAAATGGAGAAAATAAAAGCATTTATACTGAAGATAAAGCGACTTAATTTATTTCTCACATTGCCTTTGGTGGTGTTCATTTTTGTTTTTGCGGATGATTTACTTTACCTATTTGGAAAAGAATATACTGATGGAGCTCTGATAACAAGAGTGATTGTTCTTGCTTATTTTATCAATGCCTACTTTGGTTTGGCAGGTATTTTTATGAATATGACAGGAAATCAAAAAGAATTTATGTACGTAATGGTAGTGACTATTACTATTAACTTTTTCTTGAACCTGGTTTTTATTCCGAAATATGGAATTTTGGGTCCGGCATTAAGTACAGCAATTTGTTTTTTGATTTGGAATTTGGTCGTCACAGTTTTTATATATCGTAAGTATGCTATTAAGATGTATTACATACCTTTTTTAACAAAATAGAATGGAAGGAGTTTGGAATAAGAAAAAGGTTGTTTTACCAGATTTTATAATTCCTGGAGCAGCGAAAAGTGGTACAACAACTTTGTATCGAATACTTCAACAACATCCTGAAGTCTATGTTCCTAATTTTTACAAGGAAACCTACTTCTTCGCATATTTTGGACGTGAACTCCCATATGAAAAGTCTTTTGTGGAGCATACTCTAACGAATCCAATGGAGTATATAGGTCTATTTAAAAAAGATACAGATGCTAAAATTATGGGTGAAGCATCAATTGGATATATGTATGACTTCGAACAGAGCATCGCTAATATCAAGAAGTTTTATGGCGATAACCATAGAAAAGTTAAGATTGCTATGATTTTAAGAAACCCTGTGGATCGCGCATATTCTCACTATACTTTCTTAATTAGGAATGGCTTTGAGCAGAAATCTTTTGAAGAAGCAATTTTACCCGAATCAATAAAGCAAAGGAAGTCTATACGACCTGGATTCGATTATTTGGAATATGGAATGTATTACAAACAAGTTGAAGCTTTTAAGAACGAATTTGATGAGGTGAAAATCTTTCTTTTCGAGGATCTCAAAAAATTCCAAAACTTAGCCTCTGATTTGTTTGGTTTTTTGGGAGTAAATGATTTTCAAGTGAAAAAGGATATTCAAGCAAATCCCTCTGGTATTCCTCGAAGTAGGACTGCGGTTAACTTTTTGAGAAAGAATGAACTTGCAAAGAGAATTCACAGAATGTTTCCACATAAGGCTCAAGGTATGCTATTAAACTTCAGGGATAAATTGCTTAAAAAGGTGCTTAGACGGGAATCAATGAGTGATGAAACTAGAGCTAATTTAAAAAGTTACTTTAAAGAAGATATATTAAAATTGGAAGCTCTTATTGAAAGAGATTTATCAAATTGGTATAGTTAAGTATGTTTATAGATGTTGCAAAATATAAGATAAAAGCTATCTCTAATTCTTCAGTTAAGGAATTGGTTTTTGTACTTCTATTGTCCTTAAATTTCATTATTTCGTTTAGGGTATTCAATCATACTTTGCTTCAGGCAACTGGAAAAATTGTAGAGACCGTTTACTTAGCTCTTATGTTTTTGTACATTTTGAGTAGGATTATCAATCGAGTCGTTTCTAATGACTATCGTTTAAATGGATTTCAACTTATGTTCTCCATTTATTTGTTGCTACCTATTTTGCCTGCTATTTCTTCTCAAATTGTTTGGGATCAACCCTTCTACTTAGGTTTTGTATCTTTTAGAGATTTCTATCTGATTGGCAGTGCTTTGCTCCTCTACAATTTTACAATAAGAAATATTCGGAACTTGCTGTATATAGAAAAGGCAATGGTCTTTACAGCATGGTTTACTTTAATCCTGTTTTTTATTACTTCAACATTTATAAACCCATCGGCTTTTTTAGATTCTAATGTGGTTAGTTATAGTGCCAATAGAGGGGGTGTTTTGCTCTTTAAATTTAATATGGGATTTATCTTTTTTGGTGCCATATATTATTTTGTTCGATACTTTAAGAAGCGAAATATTTTTCATCTAATCTTTTCTTTATTGTTTCTATCCTATATCGTTTTTGAAAGGCAGGATAGATCTTCCATGATTGCAGTCACCTTTGTAATGGGGTTTTACTTTTTTACAAATGTCAAACTAAAAAGACAGGTTCTGTACATTTTAGGTTCAATTATTCCAATTGTTACTACCATTTTTATTATTTATCTGTTTAAACCAGAGAGTATAGAGGGCTATATCTTCATGTTTGAAGATATTTTCTATGCCTTAAGTGGAAAGGCAAACCCAGACGTTGGTCAAAGCGTGAGAATATATGAAACTCAAATTGCACAGAGATTAATTGCGGAAAGTCCTTTTATTGGAAATGGAAAGTTGAGTAACTATTTCATACAAGGAGGTTGGAGTGGACTGTACATTTATTTCTATCCTTCGGATATTGGACTTGTTGGTAGTGTATTTGTCTATGGATTTCCAGGTGCGGTAGTATTATATTCCCAATTTGTTTTTGCTTTGGTATGGGCGCTTAAGGTGAAATATTTTAGAAAGAATGTTTTTTTTCAAGCGTGTTGCTTTTATCTCTTGGTTCTGGTAATAGATTCCATTTCAAATGGA
This sequence comes from uncultured Flavobacteriales bacterium, assembly GCA_964609215.1. Classification (GTDB taxonomy): domain Bacteria; phylum Bacteroidota; class Bacteroidia; order Flavobacteriales_D; family JABDKJ01; genus JABDKJ01. The sequence continues at coordinate 69,435 of CAZSQZ010000002.1, read as the reverse complement.
TATTTGACCGTTTTTGCAGCTCAATCTATTTCTACAATTACGGTTATTTTTCTCTTTTATATCTACGATAAAAAGATAATGAGAGAAATAAAAAATAAGATTGAAAACGATTATAGCGAGTTTGCTTAACTTTTCATATTGAACTCATAAAGCTCAATATATTTTTTGATAGGAATAGATACTAGTGCCAAACCTTCCACTGGAAAGAGCTCATTTAAAATGGAATTTTCTGAGACCTTATTTGTCTTTTCAACTAAGTATTGAAATCTCAGGAACATATTATACATGGTTGTATTAGAAAGATATACATGTGAGTGGATTGTTTCTAATTCAGGATGTTGACTTTTGCGTTTTTTGATTAATTCATAGACCAGTTTATACGCAATATTAGATCTCCTATATTCTTTTTTAGTACTTGCATTTTCTAAATAAAGAAATCCAGATTGTCTGGGTATTGTAATTTCTGAAAAATACTTAAGCATTTGATAGGACGCTTTCCATGTATCCAATCCAAGAAAGGAGGCCATAAGGTTTGACCTTATGTTTTCGCTACCAATAATATCACCAGTTTCCTTCCAACCGCAACAAATAGAAACTATTTCGCCTCCTTTTTCGCAAATAAAATAATTGCCAAAGTGAAATTCATGGTTTGGTATGTTTTGAGCAAGAAGGTTTTTAATCATTTCTGAAACACGCTCATAGGACAAGCTGAATATTACTTCATAATTGGTTTTGCCGTTCTGGCATTTCAAGCATTCCATTATTAATGGAACCATTTGATCTATGTCCTGTTCGGTAGCGTCACGAAAAATATAATCTGAAAAATTAATCACCGCTTTCGAGTAGTTTTGATAAGTCTTTATTAAGCAAGCCAGAAAAATGTTGAGCACCTTTTAAACTTAAATGCCCTGTATCTCTGAAGTATTCGTTTGGATAACTTTCATAGGAGTAATTAAGGATTTTTAGATTTTCATGTCTGTCTTTTAACTTTTCCAAAAACCAAATCATCTCATCGTAGTTATCTATTCCATCTAGCTTTGTATAATGCTGTGGACTATAAACCAAAATGAATAAGCGATGCTGGTTATCTTCAATCATTTTTTCAAAACGCTCAACTTCAGAATTGGATGGAGTAAATCTTAACAAAGAGTTTAATCGATTCAATTCCAAACTATCTGTTATGGTAAATAAATTAGGTGTTTTTTCAGACTTTATTTTAAGCTCGTCTCTAGTCAAGATGGATTGTTGCCTTTTGGTAATAAAGCGTTGAAAGATAACTTCGGATTGAGAAGGACTATGCACTCCACCTTTACCAATTGTAATTGAAGTATTGAAACTAGACCGCATATACTCCTTTAAGTAATCGGTATAGCAACCAAAATATCTAAGCCCTTTAACTTTTAAATAGGCCTTATTGAGCTTCCTCTTTTCCAGAATATTTGCGATTCTTTCATTTTCAACAAAGGGTACAAAATTACTGAGTTGTAAGGGTATAGATTCATGAGCAAGAAAAGCTAAATGATGAAAATCAAAAATTATCGGAGCATCCTTATCTTTTTCAAGTTCAATCTGCATCAAAGGCTCGAGGTACTCGAAAACCATTCCTTTCATTCCATAGTTGAAGGTTGGAAAATCTAAAGAATCAGCGAAGTAATTATTTCTAGCTATACTACTTCCAAAAATTGCTATTTCAGATTTATTATCATTTTCTATTAACCTTTTTATTTTTCCAGTATTTGCGTAATCATTCTTGTAAACAACAAAATTTTCAAAATAGAAATCTGTAATGAGTGCTACGGAAATGGTAAAAAGAATAGCTCCTAGAGTAATTTTGGTGATATTGTATTTTCTTTTATTCACTAGAACTGATAGTATATAAATTGAACCTCTCGGTTTTGACCAAAGATTAAAATTATTAAGAGCATTACCCCTATGTAAAGAAAATTTTTCTTGAAATTTATTCGTGTATTAAAGAATGCTGTGACTCCAAGAAGAGCGATTAGAAATAAATCTAGCATAAAATCAAATGGAGAAAATCCGACAAAAAGTGCCCTTACATTTAGCGTGAAGTCGGTGAAAATATTACCTATAACAACCATGGCCTTTTCAAACGTTTCTGCCCTAAAGAATACTGCTGTAAAAATGAGCAAGTGAAAATTAAAAAGCCATTTCAAAGCAATGCCAAATTTGCTTTTAAATTTATAGGTCCAGCTTACTTTTGAATAACCAAATTGAAGAACGCTGAAAATTCCATGAATAAGTCCAAAAATAATGAAGTTAATATTTGCTCCATGCCATATTCCGATGACTATAAATACAATAAGTGTATTAGCAACGAATTTTTTTGGTCTGGAGTACATGATAGGGTAGAAGACATAGTCACGTATCCAATTGGTAAGTGAGATGTGCCATCTCTGCCAGTAATCATTTATACTTAAAGATTTAAACGGGCGATTAAAATTTTCAGTGAGCTTAACACCCATCAGACGAGCAGAACCAATAGCAATATCACTATATCCGCTGAAATCACAGAACATTTGTACAGCGAAGAAAATTAACGCAAAATATTGTTGTAAACCATTTGTGCCATCCGCATTTAGAAATATATAGTCAACGTAAATTGCCAATGTATCTGCAACCACAACTTTCTTGAAAAGCCCCAACAAAATTTTATTTATTCCATATCTAAAATTGGAATAATTCAAACTCATTTTTTGTTTGAATTGAGGAATGAGATCATTGACACGTTCTATTGGGCCAGCGACTAGTTGAGGAAAATAGGTTAGATAAAGTGCAAAATAACCAAGGTGTTTTTCGGGTTCAATCTTATCTAGATAAATATCTGCAGTATAGCTGATTGCCTGAAATGTATAGAAAGAAATTCCGACTGGAAGAAGCACATTTAAGTAAGGGATTTCAATTCCTAGATTAACATTTTCTGCAATCCAGTTAATGTTATAGGCGGAGAAATTATAATACTTGAAGAAAAAGAGTATGCCTAGATTGAAAATTAGACTGGCATATAAATATCTTTTTTTTGTTTTTTTATCTGAAGACTCATGTATTTTTTTGCTAGTGTAGAATACAACGAGTGTAGAGGCAATAATAAGTACAATGTAATGTGCTTTCCAGCTCATATAGAAGAAGTAACTGGCAGCTAATAGTAAAATCCATCTATACTTCGCTGGAGTAATGTAGTACGTAAATACTAAAAGAGGCAGGAAAATAATATAGTCCAGCGAATTGAAAAGCATTAACTCAACTTTGCATTTAAAAGGCTCTTTATATCACCAACATTTTTAATCTTAAGAATTTCCGAAAGATCAAATTTGACAGAAAACGTTTCTTCAATCTTATTTATTAGCAAGACGTTATTTAGTGAATTCCAACTGGCAACATCTTTTTCGCTAAGTGAATCATGTATCTCCAGATTGGGTTCATTTAAAACCTCTCGAAATATATTTTGTAATTTTTCGCTCATATTAAATCAATGTTTTCAATTTTTTTCGATCTGTTTTACCGTTCATATTTAATGGAATTGCATCTATAAAATTGAATGAACTAGGACGCATGTAGTCGGGAACAGATTGTTCAACTTTTAATTGAATATCATCTATTTTATCTCCAGAAATAAAAGCATGAAGCGAGCATAATTTTTCTGAATTTGTTTTATGCACCACAACAATTTGCCTTTCGGGAAAAACCTTTTTTAGTTTATTCTCCACATCCGAAATTTCTATTCTATAGCCATCTACTTTTACTTGCCCATCATTTCTGCCAATGAACAAGTAGTTTCCTCTGCTATTTATTTCACAAATATCACCTGTTCTATAGAACCTAATATTGTCTCTTTCAATAAATGGATCTTTGTCTGTTCCAACATATTTTGAAAAAACCTGAGGTCCACCTAATAAAAGTTCATTTCCGTTCTCATCCTTCAAAAGCCCTAGGATATTGTTCCCAAATGGAACACCAATAGGTACTATGTCATTTCTCACCTCTTCATTAGAATTTTCATTCCAAACATACTTAGTAAAAGCAACGGTGGCCTCCGTTGGACCATAAATGTTGATTTGCTTTGCATTTGGTGTACTTTTCATCCAATCTTTCAAATCACTTGCATAAAGCGCCTCTCCGCAGAAAAAGGAAAGCCTTAATGAATCAAAGGTAAGAGATGAGGAAAGTTTATTAATGATCTTCATCGTTGAAGGCACTAACAAAGACACGGTAATGTTTTCCTCTTTTAGATGTGCTGCAGAATAGATTGCAATTCTGTTCAAGGGAACGGTTAAAAAAGTTGCGCCTAAGGTCAACGGTAGATATACTGTGAATACAAACAAGTCAAAGGAAAGGTTAAAGGGCTGTAAGAAACGATCGCTAGAATCTAATTCCCAATCTTCATCTTTAATAATGCCTTGTATAAATTGATCTAAATTTTCGTGAGAGATTGGGACACCTTTGGGATTACCCGTACTGCCTGAAGTGAAAAGTAAGTATGCTTGTTCGCTCTCTACAACCTGAACACGATCTCCATCTTCCTCCTTAGAACTTATAATTTCAAAATTTTTCTTCTGTTTGAGATCTCTTAGAAAACCAGTATCCGCACTCTGAATAACCTTTTCAATTTCTCCAGTTTCTAACATGAAAGTATTCTGGGTCATTCCAAAGCCTTCATTTACTGGAACGAATGTTCTTCCGGTAAGTAACAGACTTACCAGACCAACATAGCAATCTATATTGTCTTGTAATTGAAGTCCAATTCTTTCTTGGTGCTTGCTTTTCCTTAGAATAATCTTTGATAAAGCTGAAACCCTGCTTCTTAAATAATCATAGCTAAATTCTTCGCCATCAATTACAATTGCGATTTTATCTCCTAGTTCATTTAGATTCTTTGCTATTTCCTTTGCTGTAGATTGCATTACTATAATTAAAACCTATCAAAGGATTTGTTCTTTTGGTAAAATACATCTCTTTTTAATTCCGTCATCACCAATCCTTCATTTGGAAAGTATTGATTTATAGGTTCAATGTCAAATGAAGAGGACGAAATTATATCATAACCAATATGTTTTGCGATTCGAATAGCCAAAGTATTTGAAGAGAAAAACCTGGATTGGACAATGTTACATTCAGGATAATCTTTATACAGATTATCAACCGTTTGATAGTAAATCTTGAAAAATGCAGATGTTCCTCTATACTTCTCTTTCAAGTACATATTTTCTATTTCTATTTTCCCCGACTCCCTATTCAAATTTAGCTCTGCTGCTTTTTCTATTACCTCTTGCTTAGACATCCATTTGTCTAGTCCAACATGTTGGAGTACCATCATGGGCAGTATGCGTTCACTTTCAATATTATCCTTTCCTTCTTTCCAACCTGCAAGACAACTCACTAATATATTATCATGCTCCAAAACATAATAAGCATTCAAGTCATATTCATTATTTGGAATATTCGATTTGAATAGATCCTCCACAATTTTTCGATAATCGCCTCTACTTATTCCGAAAATAGATTCGTAGAATGACTTGCCATTAAATCCATTAAAAGATTCGATTGTGAGATCAATTAGTTGATCTAGATCTTTGGTTTCCGCTTTGCGATATATCAATTCATTATTTTTCAAGCAACAGATCTATTTCTTTTTTATGTTTTGATAATAAGCTTTTCCATGAGTACTTATCTCGAACGAGTTTTCTTGATTTATCTCTGAATTGCTCCCATATTTTTTGATCATTCAATAAATGAAGCACATAATCAGCAAATTCATTCGCATCATCGCTGATGTAAATTTCTCTACCATTTTTTAAATCTATTCCTTCAGCCCCAACGCTAGTGGTGACATTCGGTATTCCTCTAAACATAGAGTTAAGTAGCTTGACTTTCATTCCACTTCCAAATCTCAAAGGAACTATACTGAGTCTTGCAGTGGAGTAATAGTCTTCCAAGTCATCAACATAGCCTGTAAAAGTTATGTTTGAGCTGTCTTCTAAGAATTTAGTAAGCCTTGCGCTTGGGTTTTTTCCTATAATAACCAATTGGGTATGTTTATCACCCTCTAATACGATTGGCCAAACTTCACCTAAAAACCATTCCATGCCATCAATATTTGCTTCCCAAGTTTGAGTACCAACAAATATGACTTGCTTCTTGGTCTGGTCAAAACTAACGTCTGGATAGTCTATAAACTTATCATCACCTAAATGATAGGTGACCGCAAATTTTTTTGAATCTATTCCTAGGTTTTTTAATGCTTTAATATCATTAGGAGATGCCCAGACTAAATCCGCATCAACAGCAAATTTCTTTTCAGCTTTTTTAATTCGATTAGCCTCGATTTTTAAAACTATTTTTTTGATGGGGTTTGATTCAATCTCCGACATTCTATCCCAAATCTTAAATTCTGCATTATGCTCATGTAAAATAATGGGCGTTCCCTTAATATGTTCAATGGAAGGATACATTTCATAATGATCAACAATAACCAAATCATATTCCTTGGAAAGTTCAGTTACCTTAGTAACCAAGCTTTTCGAACGGTTTCTTAATATATTCAGAGTCCCAGTACTAAAATAACTCCTTAGCAAATTGATTGCGGTTCTAGGAATATCCAATTGCTCAGAATAATAGTCTTTTAGTTCTAACTTCTGGAGCATTTCAGACTCATCTTTTTTTTCATCATTCTTTAAAAGGGTGACGAGTCCTGTTTTGTATTCTTTGCATAAGAAATTTATCAGATTCCAGGATTTCATTTTCCCCCCTGTACTTAAGGGGTAAGGTAATTGATTTGTTATGAAAAGAATGCTCTTGTCCGACATGAATCCTTGTTTTCTAAGATATCAGACTTTACTCAGTTGTTTTTTTAAAAGATATAACAGGCCTTTTCTTCTATTCTTATAATATTTCTTGGCTCCTCTGGATAAACCCGAATATTTTTCAATGTCTCCATTGAACACAAAACTTGTTTTTGAAATTACCTCTTCTGAAATAATTCTCTTCGCTTCCAGCCAATCTTCTTTATCGCTAATATTTCTTCTGAATATGAATAGGTTTCTATCCGATATTTTCAAAATTTCTTGAACATTAGAAACCAAGCTTAATGGACTGGTGTCTATGATTAAACAGTCACATAGTTTATTTAATTCAGAAAATAGCTTCAGCACCTTATCCTTACCTGAAAGTGAAATAACGCTTTGGAGTTTGCCTCCATTAACTAGGGAGATATTATCATGTAAAGTTGGTAGTAGGGAATCTTTTAAACTCACATCACCATTAAAATAATCGGAAAGATTTCTGGTGTCTGAGCAATTTAGAAGCTCATGTTGCTTGGGCTTTAATTCGTTAGTATCGAGAACAATGACCTTTTTTCCATCCTCAGCAAATGCATGAGCCAAACCTGCTGCTATATGTGATTTTCCTTCATTAATATTATGAGATGTAATGGAGAACACTTTTGCTTTATCGTTAGTACGTTCATTAATCTTTAGCATCAGCGACTTAAAGTTCTCTACAGTAAAAGAGTTTTTATACTTCTCAAAATCAGATAGACTTGTTAAATTGGAGAAATCAATCAGCCCGTCCATAGGAACATCTCTCAGAACATTATTCAATTCATCCAGTTCAGTTATTTTAGAACGGAATGCCAATTTATATATCATGTATACCAGAATCGAAAGGGCTGTAAACAACAAAACAATAGCGGCTATTACCAATTTATTTGGAAAAAATGGCTTGGTGTCCATTAGATGTGCAGGCTCAATAATTCTAAAATCAGAAACCACAGAACCAATAGCTATATCACTATCCGCCTTTTTTTCCATCATATTTAAATAGGCCGTTTCGGACATTGTAAAATCCCTTTCCAGAGCTATGTATTCTCTTTCAATACCTGGAATGGTTCGTGCATCACTATCCAATTCATTCATTTGAGCTTTTATGTCCTCCAAACGAATAAGATTTGAGGTGTTAAAACCATCTACTGTTTCCAAGATGGACTTCTTTATGGCTTCAATTTTAGAGGAAATGAAAGCAAATGAAGGATTTGATTCATGACCTTCTACTTTCAAATGGTTTTTTTCCATCTGCAATTGCACCAACTCATTGGTTAGATCAATAAGAATAGGATCTTTAATTTTAAATGCCTGAGGACTAATTAACTTTTCATAGTTATCCGCGTTTTCCATAAAATCACGCAGATAATCATAGTATTTTTGTCTAACCTTTAAGTTGACCTCCTCATTAGCTAACTTATTAGTCTGAGAGAGTATAGAACCTGCCTGTCTACTGAGATTACTGACCTTATTGATTTCTTTGAAGCTAGAGAGTCTATTTTCCTTTGCTTTTAGGTCTTCTCCTAACTTTGCTAATTCATTATCTAGGTATTGTTTTACGCTGGAATAAACTCTTCTTTTTTCCTTTAGATGCTCATTTATGTAAATTCCGCCCAAGGTATTTAGGAAATCAATTTGCTTTTGGGGTGAAGCACCATTTATGTAAACGCCCATTACCGTGGCATTCAACTCTTCAGTTTCTACTTCCAGTTTATCTGTATACTCAATTAGAACTTCCTTAGGGTTTCTAATGGTAAACGCAAAATTGCCTTCTTTATATGAACTATTGTTGTTTTTGGTGATTTTAATACTTCCATCCCCAAGTATTATAGATTCTCCAAACTGGTAAGTTTCGTTAATGTTTATTTTGCTTTTGCTGGCGAAACTCTCTCCTGTTACCGAAATTTGAAAAGCGTTATTATCTAAAAGTTTAACAGAAATGGGCACGTTAAAAAGGAGGTCTGACCGTTCATTAAACCACTCCTTACCTGCATTTACTCTAAATGGAGCATCCAAATAGATTTCGTCTTTTCTAAAGCTCTGTTTAAAATAACTTACGTTAAGATCTAATGAATCTATTGTTTGTTGAATAAGAGGAAGACTCTTAATTCTAATCTTTTCGTTTACGAAATACTCATCATCTGGAGGATTGAAGTTTTGGGGCCCAAGAGTAAACCTATAAGGGTCATACATTCTTTGTGGCTCTTCAACAAGTATAGAGGTTTTTAATTGGTAAGTAGGCGGAATAATTTTCAAAAGAAAAACACCAAAAAGTATCCAGAAAGCAAAACACAGAATAATTACCGGCCATGATCTGAAAAAACTCCTAAAGATTTTCTTTAGGTCAATTCCATCACTTTGAGCGTCAAACTCGACTATATTCTTATTCTCTGCCAAAATCTATTATCTAGTTACTGCTACTATGAGACTTGTTAGAGAAACTAATACTCCCAAACCGGTATAAACACTTTGAGCCTCTCTCCCAGACCATTTTTTTCTCTTCAATGGTGATACAATAACGATGTCTGAGGGTTGGAGATAAAAAGCCTCTGATTCCAAAATATTTTCATCCGCTAGATTTAAATGAAACAAACGGTTTTGCCCATTTCTTGTCCTAACCACTTTAATACCGCTTCTGTTAGAATATTCGCCTGCATCATTCGCCATACCTAATGCCTCGAAAATATTGACATTTGCATTATGGATAACAAATTGACCTGGATTGTTCACATCACCTAAAACGGAGATTCTAAAATTCAATAAGTTTAACTTAACCGTAGGGTGAGAAAAGACTTTTTCAGCTGCAGCTCTTATTTCAACTTTTGCGTCTTCAAGAGTAAGTCCTCCAACCTTAACCATTCCCACAATAGGTAGATCAATATTTCCATTTCTGTCTACCTCGTATCCATAGATATTGGGATTTTGAATATTCGTTCTTAGTAAAACCTGATCGTCATTAGAATAATTTGCGGTATTACTTCCCGGTGTAGATAAATGGTTTATTCTAACCATTAACACATCTTCAGGCTCTAATTTCCAGGAAACAGCATTATCCGCAAAAGTTTTATCCACCAGAGCATCATGAGGTTTTGAAGACTCCTCATCCTGTAGATAAACAATTTTTTTGTTGGATGTACAAGAGGACATGGTTAGCACCAATGCCAATGATATCAATCCAAACAGTATTGACGGTTTATGTCTGAACAAAGTGTTTAGTTTAAGTTTATTTCGGCCTAGCTTTTTTGCTTTGCTTCTGTATAAATAGTATACGAAAACGAACAAAAAAAGTTAGCCCATTCATTTTAATTTGCAAGCAAATAAAATCAATGCGTGTTTCCCGAAAACTCTATATTTGATAAAGCTTTTTTAAATCGGGCGATGAAGATATGAAAATAGGTACTATTCAGGGATTAAATTCCACCAAAATTGATCAGGTGGGAATCGAGGAAAGAGTTTCTAGATTCCGAAAAAGAAGCATAAAAAAGGAGGCTAAAATTGAAGGATTATGTAAAGTCTTGAATATGATAGACTTAACTACTTTGGAGGGTGCTGATACAGAAAATAAGGTCAAGCAGCTGTGTTACAAGGCTTTACATTTGCATGATTCATATCCAAATTTGCCAACTGTAGCAGCTGTGTGTGTGTATCCGAGATTTGTAAAAACCGCTAAAAAAGCACTTCAGGGCTCAAAAGTGAAGGTTGCATCTGTAGCAACTTGTTTTCCAAGCGGTCAATCCGACCAAAGTTTAAAGTTAAAAGAAACGCAACTAGCTGTAAATCAAGGTGCTGATGAAATAGATATGGTGATTAGCCGAGGAAAATTTCATTCTGGAGAGTATAATTATGTTTTTGATGAGATAAGCAAAGTAAAAGAGGCGTGTGGTCAGGCTAGACTAAAAGTAATTCTTGAGACTGGGGAACTTGGAACCTTGGATAAGGTTCGGAAAGCTTCAGATATTGTAATGCTTGCAGGAGCTGATTTTATTAAAACATCCACAGGTAAAATTAAACCAGCTGCTACTTTTCCAGTGGTTTTAGTAATGCTTGAGGCCATCAGAGATTTTTATTTGAATAATAATAAAATGGTAGGAATGAAGCCTGCTGGAGGTATTTCTAATGCAAAAATGGCCTTACATTATTTGGTGATGGTAAAAGAAGTTTTGGGTAATGATTGGCTAAATAATAAATGGTTTAGATTTGGCGCGAGTAGTTTAGCAAATGATGTTTTAATGCAATTGGTAAAACAAGCAGAAGGAGCCTATCAATCTGCAGATTATTTCTCAATAGATTAATTTATGAAGAAAAACGGAACTTGGGACTATGCTCCTGCTCCAGAGAATACAGGTCATTTCGAGATAAAAAAGGACTATGGTCTTTTTATCAATGGGAAATTCGTTAAGGGAAATGGGAAATCTTTCCAAACGATTAACCCTGCAACGGAGAAAAAAATTGCTACAATTTCAGAAGCTTCGAAGGCAGATGTAAATAAAGCAGTTAAAGCTGCACGAAATGCTTACGATAATACTTGGGGCAAAATGCCTGCCAAGGAACGATCTAAGTATATTTTTAGGATAGCAAGGCTTATTCAAGAAAGGGCAAGAGAATTATCGGTTATTGAGTCTATGGATGGCGGTAAGCCGATAAGAGAATCTCGAGATGTAGACATTCCCTTAGCCGCAAATCACTTTTTTTACTATGCTGGTTGGGCGGATAAATTATCTTATGCTTTCCCAAATAGAAATGCGCATTCTATGGGTATTGCTGGACAAATTATTCCTTGGAATTTTCCATTACTCATGGCTGCTTGGAAAATAGCTCCAGCATTGGCTTGTGGAAATACGGTTGTTTTAAAACCCGCAGAAACAACCTCCTTAACTGCCTTGAAATTAGCGGAGATTATTCAAGAAGCTGATTTACCGGAAGGTGCGGTTAATATAATAACTGGTGCAGGTGAAACGGGAGCCGCAATTGTGAATCATGCAGATATAAATAAGATAGCATTTACCGGTTCTACAAGTGTTGGAAAAATTATCCAAAAAGCAATTGCAGGAACTGATAAAAGGTGCACTTTGGAATTGGGAGGAAAGGCAGCTAATATCATTTTTGAGGATGCAACTATTAATGAAGCAGTGGAGGGAATAGTAAATGGTATTTATTTCAATCAAGGTCATGTATGCTGCGCAGGATCAAGGCTTTTTGTGCAAGAGTCTGTTCATGATGAGGTCATTAATAAGCTTAAATGGCGAATGAAATCCTTAATTGTAGGAGATCCATTAGATAAGAACACGGATATTGGGGCTATTAACTCCAAATCGCAGCTTAAAACCATAGAAAAGTATATAAGATTAGGAAATAAAGAAGGAGCTGAAATCTATCAATCAGAATGTGATATTCCCAAAAATGGATTTTGGTGTAGACCTACTTTATTTACCAATGTAGCTCAAAGCAATCGAATTGCACAGGAGGAAATTTTTGGCCCCGTTCTCGCAATTCAAACCTTTAGAACAGTAGACGAGGTTATTAAAAAAGCAAACAATACTCCCTATGGACTTTCAGCTGGAATTTGGACTGATAAAGGCTCGAAAATTTTCAATATGACCAATCAAATGAGAGCCGGTGTGGTTTGGGCAAATACCTACAATAAGTTTGATCCAACTTCACCTTTTGGTGGATATAAAGAAAGTGGTTTTGGAAGAGAAGGAGGGATGCACGGACTTTCTGCATACTTAAATTTGAGCTAAATGGCAGTAAAAGAGAAATTAGACAGAGTAAAGGTTTTAAAAACCTACAAATTATACATTGGTGGAAAATTTCCCAGAACGGAATCTGGAAGAACCATGAAACTTGAATATGATGGCGAACTCATTGCCAATTTGTGCAGATCGAGTAGAAAGGATTTACGAGAATCTGTTGTTGTTGCCAGAAAAGCATTTGGTTCTTGGGCTGCAAGACCAGCCTTTAATCGTGGGCAAATTCTATACAGAATAGCGGAAATGTTAGAAGGTAGAAAGGCACAATTCGTTGATGAACTCGTTCTGCAGGGAGCAACTAAAAACCAAGCGCTGAAAGAAGTTAATTTGAGTATTGACAGAATTATTTATTTCGCAGGGTGGACGGATAAGTTCCAGCAGGTATTTAGTAGCGTTAATCCGGTTGCATCTAAGCACTTCAATTTTTCTGTTTATGAGCCTATGGGAGTGGTTTTTGCTTTTTCCGAACAGAGCACTTCTTTACTTGGATTGGTGAACGCTATTCTTCCTGTTATTAGTGGTGGTAACACATGCATAGTTCTGGCAAATGAAAAGTTACCATTGTGTGCAATGACTTTTGCAGAAGTTTTAAATTCTTCGGATGTTCCGGGTGGAGTAGTTAATATTCTAACGGGTTATTCGGATGAATTGTTGGCTCATGCAGGTTCACATTTAGATATTAATGCAATTTACTATGGAGTGGGAGATAAGAAGCAATTAGCTAGCTTGAAAGAGATAGCGGCTAGTAATGTGAAAAGAGTTTTTAACGAAAACAAAAATGCCTGGAAAGAAGAAGTTGAAAATCCCTACTCAATTTTAAATTACTGCGAGGTGAAAACTACTTGGCATCCAATTGAGCAAATTGGTGCCTCAGGCAGCGGCTACTAAGTCTTACCTCTCTTTTCTTTTTAACAAGAATTCTAACCAAATTAATCAATGGATCACCCATGCTTAGTCATTTGATCTAACTTATTTTATAACCAAATAGTGTTATCATCTTATGTGACATTACCTTGATTCTTGGTCACAATATATATAACTACGTAGAATAATTGATACCAATGATGAACCACAAAGAATGGATTGAAAAAGCCGTAAATGCAGCTGTTTCTGGAGGAGCAGAGATTTTAGATGTTTATGATTCTGACTTTGATGTTGAGATCAAATCTGACAATTCACCTTTGACCATAGCAGACAAACGCGCTCATTTAAAAATTATGGAGGGCTTGGCTAGTACTAATTTACAAGTATTAAGTGAAGAAGGAAGAGAAATGAATTTTGAGGAGAGAAAAGACTGGGAATACTTTTGGATGGTAGATCCTTTAGATGGAACCAAAGAATTTGTGAAAAGAAATGGTGAGTTTACAGTTAATATAGCTTTAATTCATAAGCAGGAAAGTATTGGTGGTGTGATATATGTCCCCGTTAAGAAGTGGCTTTATGTTGCTATACCAAATATAGGTTCTTTCAAGTTGGAAAATGTTCAACCGAATACTGAACTAGATTTGGAACAGGTTGTGCAAGACGGTTTAAGATTACCTCGATCAAAGGAAGGACCTTATATAATTGTAGGTAGTAGATCGCACATGTCTCCTGAAACAGAAGAGTTCATTGATCAGGTTAAGAAAGAACAGGGAGAGGTTGAGATTACTTCAATGGGAAGTTCTTTGAAAATTTGTTTAGTTGCCGAAGGAAAGGCAGATGTTTATCCAAGATTTGCTCCTACAATGGAATGGGATACTGCAGCAGGTCATGCTATAGCAAAGTGCGCTGGGAAAATGGTGAAAGATCATGCCACTGGGTCGGAAATGAAATACAACAAAGAAAATTTATTGAATAACTGGTTTATTGTTCAGTAGTTACTGAATAGCCATCCAGGCCATTAAACCCATTCCTATTTTAAGGGCTTCTTCGTCAATGTTAAAATGGGCATTATGCAATGGTGCCTTAATACCTTTTTCTTTATTACCAGTACCTAAACGATAAAAACAACCGGGAATCTCTTTTGTATACCAAGCAAAATCTTCTGATGTCATCCTTAGGCCCAGATCAATTACATTCTCTTCACCCAGATAACTTTTTGCTGCTTCCTTATTTTTTTCGCTAAGTTTTTCATCATTCCAAAGGCAAGGATACCCTTTGAGAATTTCCAATTCACATTTACCACCCATGCTCTCAGCAATTCCATTGGCCATTTTTCTAATCTCATCATGTGCTCTGCTTCTCCAATCCTCGTCCATTGTTCTGAACGTGCCCTCAATATTTACTTTGTCAGGGATAATATTTGTTGCTCCATTTCCAATGATTTTCCCAAAGGATAGAATGGTTGGAATATCGGCTTTTGCTTTCCTGCTTATTAGCTGTTGAAGTCCAACAATGATATGGGAGGCAATGAGGACAGGGTCAATGTTTTTGTGTGGCAAAGCACCGTGTCCACCTTTGCCAATAACTGTAAGATATAACTCATCTGCTGAGGCCATATATTGTCCTCCTTTGATGCCCACTTTACCCATTTCGATATCCGGATAAACATGCTGTCCAATAATTGATTCCGGTTTAGATTCTTTGAATAGTCCTTCTTTTAGCATCAGCGAGGCTCCACCAGGTAATTTTTCTTCTCCTGGTTGAAAAACCAATTGAATGGTGCCTTCCCAATGTTCTTTAAGATCATTTAAAATAAAGGCAGCTCCAAGTAGTGAACTGCTATGAACATCATGACCACAGGCATGCATGACACCTTCATTCTTTGATTTGTATTCGATTTCATTTAATTCAGTTATGGGAAGTGCATCCATGTCTGCCCTTAAGGCAATATTTCTAGACTCAGGATTTTTACCTTTTAGTTCTGCCAATATCCCTGTTTTGACAAAGCCGTTTTTATAGGAGATGCCTTTTTTTTCTAGTTGCTGACAGATAAATGAGGATGTCTCAAATTCTTGAAAAGATAATTCCGGGTGAGCATGAATATGCCTTCGAATAGATTTGATCTCATCAAAATACTGTTCTGAAAGTTGCTTTATTTCAGAAATTAAAGACATCAATGGTTATTCTGTTCAAAAATAAATTTTGCTGAATCCCAAATCATTTTTGTGGCTACAATTAACATGAAAATACCAAAAATCATTTTTAATCTAACATTGCCATTTGGCAAAGCGGATAGCTTCAATGCCATTTTAGAACCAAGAAATGCTCCCGCCACAAAGAGAACTGCAAGTATGGCCGAATATTTCCAGTCTATTGTGAATTCTGGGTTTTTGAAATAAGTCCAAGCAGCTAAAATTCCAATAGGAGGAAGCATAGTTATAATGGACGTTCCTTGGGCTTGAACTTGTGTCATACCTAAAAAAATGGCTAATGCTGGGACCATGAGAACCCCCCCGCCAACACCTAGGGTTCCACTAAGAATTCCTGCACATAGACCGATACTGCAGAGTATCAAAATAGTTTGTACGTCCATTTTCTTTTTCAATTTTGCCTGAATAGGCCACAAATGTAATAAATCAGAAATCTAAAGATGTAGAAATATAGAATATGCGTCTTTGAGATTTTCCATCTTCAATACCCCATGCCCAATCTGCACGCACGAAATATCCAAGTAATCTGCTTCTAAGACCAAAACCAACACCTCCAACAATAGGTTCGTTTCTACCTTTTAGAGTAATGGTAAGAGGGTTATTATTTATGACCTCGTTATTAAAAGAATTTTCATCTGAATAAGGATCTCTTCCAGTCCATGCAGTTCCAACATCACTAAATCCGACCACCTGAAAATTATCCAAGAAATCTGATTTCATCGGTTTGTTAAAGAAATATTTGAATACCGGAAGCCTTAATTCAAGATTTGCAACAGCAAAACTGTTTCCATTTCTGGCATTATATAAAAAGCCCCTAACAGGTGTCGCAAATGTTTGGTATTGGAAGTTTTGATCTGGAGAAATAGGTAAAGGAGGATCTGAAAAACGAGGTGCAAACCATTGATCCACACCACCCAAATAATAAACAAGTCTTTCGCTTCCAAATGATGTGCTACCCGCAAGTCTGCTTGCGAAAATAAAACTTCGATGAATTCTAATGTAATTTCTGAAATCTCCACCAACAACAAAGAAGTCAGAATCTTCTCTGTCAATTTGCTGATAATATTCGCCCCAAACTTTAAACCTACTACCTTGAAACAGATTTAGACCTAGTCCTATGGTATTATCAAAAACGGCAGAAAGTTTAGTGCCACCTTGATTTCGGTATTCATTATCTTGTGCTAGGGAAGTAATATCTCTAGCCAAAAAAGCGGTACGGTCATGTCTTGCTATAAGCTCACCTTCAACCCTAAAAACTTCATTAATAGGATAACTCAACAATAATCGAGCGACATTTACATTGAGTTTAAACCTGCTGTTTGCATTTAAATTTCTTGGGTCTACCAGTTCATTTACCGAACGTTCAAACCTGATTTTTAGATCGAGTCTTTTTTTCAAATTCTGGTATTCAACCATTTGCTCAGAATTCTGTAAATCTAATGATGGCCTGATACCACCCAATATTTTATAGTCTTCAAAGAGATCTGAAATTCCCACTTTAAATAATGAGCTAAGTCCAGGATTTGCATTGCCTGCGAATTCATTACTGAAAATAGGATTGTAGAAACGATTATTAAAGGAATTATTTAATTGAGTTACTGTATAGTCTGTGGTAAAGTTCACATTGTAATTCCTTGATCCTGGCAATTCCAATTGTTTGAATTTGCTTTCTTCACCTAAAATAATAACCTCAGAATCTTGTTTAACTGGTTCTTCTCCAATTACAATAGTGTTCTGTTCGTAGCTAACATCTTCTTCATTCCCAAAATTGTAATTTTGTATATCAATGGTTTCATCATCATCAGCAGGAATGGATATGACGGTAGTTTCAATTCCATCTTCTTCATTCCCTAAGTCACTATCGTCCCCTTGATTTTCTGAGCGGATTTCGCCAATAGATGAGGCGTTCAATGCTCCCTGATAGAATTTATATTCACCATCTTTATAAATAAGTTGAGTGAATTTTCCTCTTCTGTAATTCACATCCAATTCGGAAATATTCTTTTTATAATTACTTATTTGAGTTGTGTGGGTAAAATATCGGTAATGGATGGTTGTATCAATTCTGGAAATAGCACTATCGTATGTAGCCAGATATTGATTATAAAACTCTCCATTTTTACCTAAAAAGGTATACCTAATACTATCGAATTGAGCTGGTTGTATTTCATCTACTAATGGAGTATTTGTTATTCTCTCTAGTTTTTTTCTATCGTTAAGATTAAGAACAAAAATATCTCTGTTGGGTCCAATATTTTCTAAAGAATTGACTGATAATGTATCGTTAGTTCGGTTCGAGGAGAAAATAATTCTCGTTGAATTCTTTATGAATTCAGGATTAATTTCTTCGAAAAAATCATTAGTCAACTTTTCCTGTCTGTTACCTATTAGATAATAAAGATAGAGATCTGTTTGCCCGTTCTTTACACCTGAAAAAACCATTTGCCGGCCATCATGAGAATAAGACATGTCCAATACCTTATCTATATTGAAAATATTTCTCTTGTAAGTTTTGTCTTCATTTATGTCATAAATATGCATAAACAATTCGCCTCTTTTTTCAATAATATAGGCAAGTTCATCACCTGTAGGAGACCATGAAACAATTGGCCAAGAATCATCAACTAAACGATCTAGTTTGTGTTGTCCTTTGGCAATTTTCTTTTGAGAACCATCATTTAGGTCCCTAATAAAAACTCTGTACTGTCCCATTATGTTAGAGACAAATGCTACTTTATCTCCAAAAGGACTTAGTTTTAGTTGAGAATAGACATGCTTCTTTTTAATTTTGTAATCTATTTGTTCAAGAGAAACGTCATCCTTAAAGCTGTCTATTTTTGCGTATTTATTCTTATAGAATTCTTGGAATTCGGTCTGCAATGTGCCTAATGACATCCCTAACACAAACAAGAATCCACTTTCCACGTTTCTGCTAATCCTAGACATGTATAGGATATTAGGAATAACGGATATACCGTAGACTTCTTCTATATAGTTCCAGATTCCATGACCAGCATATGTTGCTTCTTTTCCTCTTAACCAATTAAAGCCTTTAAACTTATCTGTTTCTACACCATCTTTGATGAAATTTATTATTTCCGGATTATCAGAATCGGATGCCCAAGAAACCAAACCATCTAAATACCAATCAGGGAGGTTTAAAAGTGTGGAATTTTTAAGAACATCTCTCCAATTTCCACCAAACATCATTTGGTTTACTAAAACCTGACTAATACCTTTTCTTAAATTACTTAATAACTGTTTGTATTCTCCCTCAAAAAAGAAAAATACCTTAGAGCCAACTATCTGGGTGGTACCTCCAATATTAGAAGCAGCATCGGTATTTAGCCCAACGTTGCTTTGCTTAAAATCTGTTTGAGAATTGTAAACGACAAACTCGATTTTGTCTTGAAGCACATAGTCTAATCTGTTTTCAATTTCCTTGATTTGGGTTTCTGCTATACTCGCAATATGGTTAGCAAGCCCCATGCCTCCTTCATAAAAATAGACATCAAATTTTTCAAACTGATAGTATTGCCATTGAAATTCTTTGTATTGAATTCTATTTTTTCCAAACTCTTGTGTAGAACCATTGTAGAATTGGCCAATTGAAATGAAGCTAATCATATTGAATAGCAACAGAAAAAGGAAGTATTTCTTTTGTCTCTTCATGAATAAAATGGGCCTCCTAATATAACTATAATACGCTTGCTTTATTTTATAGTTTTTAAGCATAAAAAAATTCCCCCTTGTTAAAAATCCACGCTTTACGATATTTGAGCCATGAAAATTAAGAAGTTCACCTTTAATCCTTTTTCAGAAAATACATACATAGTATATGATAATAGAAGTGCAGCTATTTTTGACCCAGGCATGGGTACTAAGGAAGAAGAAAATCAAATTGATAAATTTTTGAAGGAAAATGAGCTCAACTTGAATTCCCTTATAAATACACATTGTCATATTGATCATATTTTGGGTAATGACTATATCAGTAAAAATTATGGGCTAAAGCTTCAATCAAGTGAAGCTGAAAAGTTAACCTTGTCTTTTGCTCCACAATCTGCGCAGATGTGGAATATTCCTTTTGTTGGAAGTCCATCAATAGAAATATTTTTAAAGGAAGGAGATACATTAAGTGTTGGTGATTCCGTTTGGAGGATTTTTGAAGTTCCAGGCCATTCGGTGGGTCATTTGATTTTTGTTAATGACGAGAATAAAGTTATCATAGGTGGTGATACACTTTTTCAAGGAAGTATAGGTAGAACAGACTTGCCTGGAGGAGATCACGAGCAACTGTTAAAGAATATTAGGGAAAAAATGTTTACCCTTCCTGAGGATTATACCGTTTATTCTGGTCACGGGCCGGAGACCACTATAGGCTTTGAAAAGTCTAACAATCCTTGGTTTTAGGATCTATTTTTTGAGTTGCTTACTCTTCACATCTTTCCCAAATAGCGATGTGGACTTCTTATAGATTTTTTTGTTTTTTGGTCCTTTCTTGGCGCATTCTCGTCCCCTTTTCTTGTTTAACCATTGCAAACGCAAACCAAAAATTACTGGTTTATATCTACTGTTAAAATAGGGAAGATTAGCTTCTCTTAGACTCAGTTCTCTTAAGTTTACAAAGCTTGTTTGAATAAATGGAATCCAATACGTCCTGTTTACTCTATGGGCGAATGAAAGTCTGACATTTAAATGAGAAGTAAGCTCCTCTCTAACTTCAATAGTATTAATAGAACTTACATTTCCAAGTTCAATTTGATACTCGTTACTATTTATGAATCGATAACCAATGTCCCCTCCGAGTGAAATTTGAGCAAAGGATAGCTTATTTATTTTGAAAGCGGAATTGAAAAGGAAATTGAAATGAGCGTAATGAGAATTAAATTTTCCATTTCCAGTACTTGCAGGTTCACCGTTCATCAAATCTGGAATCTCCATAGCTGTGTAATCCTCACTACCTCCATATTGCCTATAAGTGATGCCATATTCTACCGATTGAAAAGGTCCATAATTAAGTATATGCCAGCGACCGAATTCTGCAAAAGGGCCAAACTTTCCTTTATTTTCAAAATTTACATTATAGGTAAGAGAACCATCTGAAAAGGTCCCGTCATTACCCGCAGCAGGAATTGTATAGGTTCCTCCAATACCAAAATAAAGACCACTTGGACGTGCATTTTGATCTCCTACAAAAGGATTAAACTTATCATAAACTACTTGCGCATTTGAAGTGCAGGTAAGGAAAAGCAATATTAAAGCTGATATTATCCTCATTTTCACGTATAAAATAACAGAATAGAATTCGATTTATTACAGAATTTATATGAATTTATTCATTCAAATATGTTCTAATTGAACGGTACATAGGAGATAATTATATTTTACGTCTTCTATTATATAGCGCAAGTGCTATAAACAATACGAAAGCTAAAACCAGAATCCAAAATCTATTCATAACAGTTTTTACGTGAAACTAAGCAATTGGTTAAACGAAAACATATTTAAAGCAAAATATACCGAATGCCACAAGTAGTAGTATTAATAAAATGAGTTTCCAATCTATTTGTTTATTCTTTTTACTTTTCCCTTTTAAAGATACTTGTTTTTCTTCCTGAAAGTATGCGCTTACTCTTGGAGACTTTGGTCTCTTATATAAGAAAATGGCTAAAACTACTATAGCTGTTAGAATGAATAAACCCATTACGTTGACTTATAAAAAATAGGATAGAAAAAACAGAATCATTGTCCCGTCTATATATCCTGTGTAATAATATCCATTTTTACTCTCATTGCAGCGCATCACTAAAAATATTGAACCAGCAAACAATGAAATACTTAGCACCCCTAGATTAAACTTCATATAGCCAGCAATCATTAGAAAAGCAACTATTCCTATCGAAATTAATAATAGAGAAATAGCTAATATTTTTGCCTTCTCAACACCAATTAATTGAGGAATGGTTTTTAACGAAGTGGAATCATATTTTATGTCTCGAATATCAAATGGAATAGTAATTCCAATTAGATAGAAAAAAAATATGAGGAGTAAAGCTATATGTTGAAATTGTAATTCAATGTTTTCATAAAGGATAGGAAACATAATACAAGAGACTACCCAAACGATAGCAATAAGGTAAACTTTAATGAATGGAATACTTCTAAGGTTGATTGAAGCATTGGTTTTTACTGGCACTTTAAAGGCATAAAGAAAACATAATGGGGCAAGTATTAAAAGAACTTTTAGATTTTCCAGTTGAAAGGAAATGGTTAAAGGAACAAGCCCTATGAATCCTATAATCATCATGGTGATTACTCTTGTTTTATGTTCCTGATAGTTGCCTTTCTTTTTTAATGTTGCCCACTTTAAAAAGGATTGACCATTATAGGTGAGAATAGTAGCAAAAAATAAAAGGCCTGCAATATTCCAGTTAAAGCTTTTGCCTAAAAAAGAATAGGTAAATGAGGAAAGTCCAATAGCTCCAAAAGCTATCCATATATGACTGTCAATAAACCACTTGACAATTTTCATGAATTAATTGGTGAGTTCATAAACTGTTACTCCAATCGCAGCACCAAGTAAAGATCCTAAAATAGAGTTTATAGCCTTCTTTGTCCTGGCATTTTTCTCATATCCCAAAATGTAAGTATCTACTGTTGTGTACTTCATGTCAGAAATGCTTTTCTCTTTAACCTTGATGAACGGAATTTGCATTCCTAAAGTATAGCCAAGCGGAATGAGGAATGGAAAAAGTACTCCTCCATTTAGTAAATATGCTCCTCCAGCACCGATAATAAGTCCACCATAAAAAGTTGGTTTGGCATTGTAACCGTTCATTGCGTCTCGCTCACCGTATATATAGTGCCTCATTTCATTAATTGTAAAATCATTTCCAATGATGTCTATTTTTTGATAAAGAACACTTTCAATCTTTTCTGGAGAAATAATAGAAAAGACCTGATCCTTATATAGGTTTCTTGAAACCCATTTTCCAGATCTTTTTTGAACGTTAAAAAAAATATTTGCTCCAGAAGAATCTATTAATTGAACATTCATCAGTTTTCCATTCATCAACTGTAACTGACTGACTCTTGAACTGTCTTGCGCAAAGCTTGAAGTTATTGCAATTAATATGAAAAGAACGGTGAATATCGTTTTATGAAATCCTAACATGTGGGTCAAATATAGCTTTTAAATAACAGTTGATATTTTTGATTTTATTCAGCATAAAAATGGCAGAATCTTTGGGCGATAAACTATATTTGCGATGCTCAATTTTTAGAGAATGAAATTTGTTGAAAGACACCTAGGAACAGCTCAAGAGGGAATAAGTGAAATGTTGAGGATTTGTGGTGAGAAAACCATCAAAGATTTAATAGATAAAACCATTCCAAAATCCATTCGATTGAAAGAAGAATTGGATTTACCAAAAGCACTTACAGAAAAAGAATATTTAGATCATATTAAGGCAGTTGGAGCTAAGAATAAAAATTTGAGATCTTTGATTGGTATGGGGTATTATGGAACTATCGTTCCTCCTGTTATACAAAGGAATATTTTAGAAAACCCGGGATGGTATACGGCATATACTCCATATCAGGCTGAGATTGCTCAAGGTAGACTAGAAGCACTTCTTAATTTTCAAACAATGGTTTCAGACTTAACTGGAATGGAACTGGCGAATGGTTCTTTGTTAGACGAAGGAACTTCTGCTGCGGAAGCAATGATTATGTTTCTGAATTTAAGGTCAAGAACACAACAAAAAGAAGATGTTTTAAAGTTCTTCATAGATGATTCTGTCTTTCCACAAACCAGGGCGATTATTGAAACAAGAGCTGAGCCTCTCGGAATTAAAATAGTTTCAGGGAGCTTTAAGGATGCAGAGTTGAGTTCGGAGTTTTTTGGTGCGATTGTTCAATATCCAAATTCAAAGGGAAGAGTAGAGGATTACTCTTCATTTTGTTCTCGCGCTAAGGAGAACGGAGTTAAAGTGTGTGTTGCTGCAGACTTAATGTCTCTAGCCATCTTAAAAGCACCAGGAAAGTGGGGTGCAGATGTTGTGGTAGGAAATACTCAGAGATTTGGTGTGCCTATGGGTTATGGGGGCCCCCATGCAGGTTATTTTGCCACCAGAGAAGAATTTAAAAGAAATATACCTGGAAGAATTATTGGTGTTTCGAAAGATGCTTCGGGAAATGTGGCCTATAGAATGGCTTTGCAAACAAGAGAGCAACATATTAGAAGAGATAAAGCTACCTCTAATATTTGCACTGCTCAAGCTCTTTTGGCAATTATGGCTGGAATGTACGCAGTATATCATGGACCGCGGGGTATTAAAGAAATTGCCGAGAGAATTCATAAGAATACTTGTTTCCTTGCAAATAAGCTTTCAGAACTAAACATTGAAAATGAGAATGATTTCTTCTTTGATACTTTACACCTAAAAATCAGTAAAGAACAACAAGAAAAAGTTCAGAAGAAAGCTTTAAAACTGGGATATAATTTTCATTATTATTCAGATGGTTCTATTGGTTTATCCTTGGATGAAATTACTGATCAGAAGGAGCTAAATAAAATAGTGGAGATTATAGGAGCAGTTGGTCAATTTGATTTTAAACCTTTCATAATGAATGGTTTTGATAATAAAGACTCTCTGGGACAGTTTAAAAGGACCTCTACTTATATGACCAATGAAGTATTTGGTGCTTATCGTTCCGAAACTGAAATGATGAGATATTTGAAAAGGCTGGAGAATAAGGATCTTTCGCTTTGTCATTCAATGATTCCTCTGGGAAGTTGCACAATGAAATTAAATGCGACAGCTCAACTTATGCCAATTACGTGGCCGGAGTTTTCGGATATCCATCCTTTTGCACCTTTGAATCAATGCGAAGGTTACCAAGAAATGCTCTCTGGTCTTTCAGGTTATTTAAAGGAGATTACCGGGTTTGCAGGTGTAAGTCTTCAACCTAATTCAGGAGCACAGGGTGAATATGCAGGCTTAATGGTTATAAGAGCCTACCATAAAAGCCGGGGAGATGAAAACAGAAATGTTGTGCTAATACCTTCTTCCGCGCATGGAACGAATCCTGCAAGTGCAGTTATGGCTGGAATGAAAGTAGTAGTTGTTCAATGCGATAAACATGGAAATATCAGTCTGGAAGATCTAGTAGAAAAAGCCAATGAATATTCTCAGGATTTAGCTGGTTTGATGATTACCTATCCTTCCACTCATGGAGTATTTGAGGATAAGATTGTTGAGATGATTGAAGCAATCCATAATAATGGAGGACAAGTTTATATGGATGGTGCCAATATGAATGCGCAAGTAGGTTTGACCAGTCCTGGCGCTATTAATGCTGATGTATGTCATCTTAACTTACATAAGACTTTTGCTATTCCTCACGGTGGTGGTGGACCTGGAATGGGCCCAATTTGTGTTGCGGAGCATTTAATTCCATTCTTGCCATCAAACCCATTGGTAAACACAGGAGGTGAAAATGCTATTAAAGCCATTTCAGCTGCTCCCTGGGGAAGTGCGTTAATATTGCAAATATCGTATGCGTATATAAGGCTACTTGGAGCAGATGGTTTAAAAAGATCTACTGAATTGGCAATTTTAAATGCCAATTATCTATATCAAAGACTAAAAGAAGATTTTGAAGTATTGTATAAGGGTATTCAAGGTACAGTAGCGCACGAAATGATTATAGATTGTAGGATGTTTAAACAATCTGCTAAAATAGATGTGGAGGATATTGCAAAGCGATTGATGGATTATGGTTTTCATGCACCTACAATGTCCTGGCCAGTTCCAGGTACCATAATGATAGAACCAACTGAAAGCGAATCAAAGGAAGAGCTGGACAGGTTTGTCGATGCATTAATTCAAATACGAAAAGAAATTGCAGACATAGAAAATGGGGGATTAGATATTATGAATAACCCTTTAAAGAATGCTCCTCATACCCAAACTGAAGTAATGAGTTCAAATTGGAACCATTCTTATAGCAGAGAAGTTGCTGCTTTTCCATTGAGTTATCTTGAGAGTAATAAGTTTTGGCCAAGTGTTAAAAGGGTAGATAATGCTTATGGAGATAGAAATTTGATGTGTACATGCCCTTCAGTTAGCGAATATGAAGAAAGCCCTGAGAGCGTAGAGATGAACTAGAAAAGCTTTTTATTTCAAAATAATCGACCGTTTCTTGGATTTAGTTACCGTTCCTTTGAATTCAAATTTTTATGGCTTTCAATATTGGCGAAGTTCTTACTGTCCGAAAACATTTAATATTCTTGTAAGAATTCCCTTTATTTTTATATTTGTTTAATTCAATAAATCTTATGAGAAAATTTTTACTTTTTACTTTTTGCATAGGTTTTGTGGCGCTTTCAGCGCAATTACCACAATCTGATTTATTTACGGACAAAAATCAGACTGATCCTATGACATCTCCAAAGGCTAGTTTTAAGCCGATTTTCAAAAATGTTCCAATCTTAGAAGAAGATTTTCAATCTGGAATTCCAGGCTTACCTGCAGGATGGGTAACCAATGATGTAGAACAACTAGATGCCAGTGGAAATCCATTAGGTACTTTTGTAGCCGGTTTTGTTTCTGGCGATGCATCAGCAGCAAATAATGGTGGGTTTTTTCCAGTTCCAGATATTGCTGGAAACACATTTGCCTATGCCAATGATGATGGCCCTCCATGTGACTGCGATATGATTGATGTTTATCTACAGACTCCAGTTATGGATTTTTCTACTGTTGAAAATGCTGCAGTAACATTCAATGCATTTCAAGATGGAAATTTTGGAAGTGGCGACTGGACAGTTCAGGCGAGCATAAATGGAGTAGATTGGGTAACAGAGTTTACTTCTTCTGCAGCTGATGATGGAAGTCCTGAATGGAAAGAAGTGGTAGTAACCTTATTTGATTATGATGGTGAAGCAGAAGTTTGGTTGAGATTTCAGTGGTCTGATGCAAGTGCATGGGCAACTGGTTTTGCGGTAGATAATATTGTTGTGGATCAAATTTTAGATGATAACCTTTCTTTACAAGAAGTATTTTCTGCAGATCCGAATAATCCCGACCTTGAAAATGTAGTTATAGAATATTCTCAAGTTCCACTAGAACAAACTGTTTCTATGTGGCTTGGTGCTGCAGTATCAAACAATGGAATAAACCCTCAGTCAAATATTATCGTAAGCGCAGAAATTTTTTCTAATGGAGTTTCACAAGGAGTTTTTGAAAGTGATCCTTTAGCATCTTTGGAATTTTTGGAAACGGATTCTATTTTCTTTGATTCAGGATTTACTCCTTCTGAGCTTGGCGAAGTAGAGGTGCAAATGTCTGTGAGTTCTGATAATCCAGATCAAAATCCAGATAACAATTCAGGAGTTGAATCCTTTTTGGTAACTGAGAACATTTATGCAAGAGATCAGAACTCCTTGACCCTATTCCAATCCAATGCAACAAATGAGTTCAGGTCTGCAAATCTTTATGAAATGCCTGTTGGAGGAACGACTGTATATGGACTTGCAGTTGCTTTTGGTGCTGGAATTACAGATCCTACGCAACCTGGAACTATATGTGAAATAGAATTATGGAATGCCGCTCTAGACGATATATTGGCAAATGCAGAATATGAAATTGAAGAAGATGATATTAATGAATCTGGAGGTGCTAGTTTTGCAGTTATTCCTTTTGAGGACCCATATGAAGTAGAGGCTGGTGAGGTTGTAATGGGAACGGTTCATCATTTTGGTGGTTCACCAGAGGAAAATGTAAGAATCGGTCTTAGTGGACAATCTATTCCACAAACTTCTTTCTTTCAAGATGAGGCGGGAACATGGTTCTTTACATTGAACACTCCTATGGTAAGATTGATTACTGCTGAAATTACTGGATTGGAAGATATTGGTTTCGAAAATGGTTTGAAATTGCTTCAGAATTATCCAAACCCTTTTAATGGGAATACCATTATAGAATTTGAACTTGAACAAGCACAAGATGTTTTGATCGAGCTAAGAGATATAGAAGGTAAATTAATTCTTTCAAAAGATTTTGGCCTTTTGAATCAAGGTCCACAAAGATGGAATTTTGAAAATAATAATTTAGCTGCAGGTTTATATACATATACCTTAATCACAGAAAATGCTTCCATATCTAAAAAGATGTTGGTAGAATAAAATAGAATATTAAAGTTTTAATTTAATTGTATGAGAAAGATAAGTTTACTTTTAGGATTAATGTTGGTGGTTTCTTTTGCGATAGATGCGCAAAGAATTGCCGATAAATGGTCCTTTGAAAAAAAGAATATAGGATATCAATTATCTGAAGCCCCAGAAAATGTTAAACCTATTAATAATACCTTCTCTCAAAGAGGAGTTTCATTTTGGGTAGAGGATTTTGATGGAGCATCGGGTAGTGGTTCGGTAACTGCGAATACAGGAACTTGGACAACGAGTGGTGTTGATGGTAGTATTTGGAGATTTTCAACTTCACAAACGAATGGTTGTTTTTCGGCTAATACTGGACTGCCACAAACACAATCTGTAGCAAATGGATTTTTATTGTTTGATGCAGATTCTTTGAATTGTATTGATCCTGGAGCTAACCCACCAGTATTTAATCAAACAGATTTAATTGGTTCTATTGAATCTCCTGTTATTGATTGTTCAGGTCAGTCTGCTTTAGCATTAAGATTTGATCATAGTTACAGATGGTGTTGTTCTTCATTAAACGTAAGTGTTGCTATTTCTATTGATGGAGGAGCAACTTATGGCCCTGAAAATGTTCTTGATGCGAGTGATGCAAACGTTGAGGTGAATGAAACATTCATTTGGAATGTGTCTTCAATAGTTGCAAATCAGCCAAATGTTAAGATCAGATGGACCTGGGCTTCACCAAGTCATTACTATTGGGTTATTGATGATGTAGAATTATTTGTTCCTGAAGACAATGATCTTTTGGTGACGGATGCAGGGTATTCTACTTGGGATTTGAATACATCAACTAATTATGTTGATTTAGATTATTCAATTTATCCTCAACAACAGTTAAGACCAATTGATTTCACCTCAAGAGTTGTAAATAACGGAGGTACTCAGCAAACAGGAGTTACTTTAAACGCGACTATTAACTATGATGGTGGTAGTGTAGATTTAAGTTCTGCTCCAATTTCATTAAATCCTGGAGAAGATTCTCTATTAGTTATTGAAGATTGGACTCCACCTGCTGGTGTTATAAGTGAGTTCTTGGTTAACCTTGAAGTAGTGCAAGATCAAATGGATGTAGATCCTTCGGATCAGGTAAATGATATTAGCTTCTGGACTGAAAATGATATCATGGCTAGAGATAGAAGAACAGCTGGAGCAAGCTTTACAAATACCGGTGCTTTAGGACATACTTTAGGTAACGCTTTTGGTATAAGTGAGAATAATACTGTTTATGCAATTGGAGTGGCGATGTCTACTGTTTCTGATGATGAAGCGGAGTATACCGTAGAATTATGGGGAGATGGTGCTGCTGATTTTGAATTTCTAATAGGTGGAGCTGATGAATTAAATTATACTGCTGCGCAAGGAAATGCGAATGGAGATGAATTTTTCACTTATATCGAATTAGATGAGCCTTTTGATGTAGAAGCGGGTATTGATTACTACGCTCATTTCAAAGCTTTTGGTGGTGATGGAAATGAGGCATTTGTAAGAAGCTCTGGAAACTCTCCAGCTCAAACTTCATTTATTTTCAACGAAGAACAAGCAACTTGGTTCTTTACTACTGCTACTCCAATGGTGAGAATGGCTTTCGCGGAAGATGTAAGTTTGTTTGAGGTATCTATTAATGACAAAGTATCTTTAGGACAGAATGTTCCTAACCCTGCTACGGATATTTCAACTATTGCTTATGAATTGGTAAGCTCTGAAAATGTTCAATTCGAAGTTTATGATCTAACAGGTAAAATTGTTATGACCATTAATGAAGGATCTAGACCGGCTGGTGTAAATTCTATCGTTTTGAATACGGAAGATTTGAATAGCGGAATCTATTATTACTCAATTATTATTGATGGTGATAGATTAACTAAGAAAATGATTGTTACCAAGTAAGAAATTTTCTTTTCAAAAAAACCTCGGCACTGCCGGGGTTTTTTTATGCAAATTTTTTTATGAAAGTTGTCCCTTCAATTGTTTCATGAATTCAGAAGCATAAACAAAATCGTCTAATATTTGATTATTCGTATTTAAAATACTTCTCTTGTTTCCTCCCCACCACTTTTGTCCCTCATGAATAAACATAATATTGTCGCCAATTTCCATAACTGAATTCATGTCATGGGTGATTACTATCGTGGTAGTTTGCAATTCGTAAGTTATTTTCTTTAATAGGTTGTCTACAAGAATTGCTGTTTGAGGATCTAATCCTGAATTAGGCTCATCTGCAAAAAGATATTTTGGTTTCATGGCTATAGCTCTAGCAATTGCTATTCTCTTTTGCATGCCACCGGAAGTTTCAGAAGGAAGAAGTTTATTTTTATTGATAATATCAACCATTGTGAGACACTCATTGGCACGATCAAGCATTTCCGCTTTACTCATATCCGTAAACATCTTTAAAGGAAACATTAC
This sequence comes from uncultured Flavobacteriales bacterium, assembly GCA_964609215.1. Lineage (GTDB taxonomy): Bacteria > Bacteroidota > Bacteroidia > Flavobacteriales_D > JABDKJ01 > JABDKJ01. The sequence continues at coordinate 39,143 of CAZSQZ010000002.1, read as the reverse complement.
ATTTTCTTCAACCGTCAAGGAGTCAAAAAGCGCTCCTGCCTGAAACAACATGCCTATTTCTTTGCGAACTTCCTTACGTTCTTTTTGGTTCATTTCATTGAAAACTTCACCATCGTAAATGACCTGCCCAGAATCTACCTCATGAAGGCCAACAATACATTTAGTAAGAACCGATTTGCCAGACCCACTTTTTCCAATGATCAGATTCAGTTTCCCTTTTTCAAACGTATTTGAAATATCCTTGAGAATTTCTATTCCGTTAAAGCCTTTTCTTATGTTCCTAATTTCAATCAAATGAGCATTAGTTTTGTAAGCACAAGATCCATTATTAGAATTAATATAGTGCTTTGAACTACTCCCTTTGTGCTGCTCTTGCCTACTTCAAGAGCACCACCTCTTGTAAAATAACCGTGAAAGGATGAAATAGAAGTAATTAAATAAGCGAAAACCACAGATTTTACCAAAGCATAAACAACATGGTAAATTTTAAATTCATCTAGAATACCTTCAAGAAAAACAGGTGGAGCAACAACACCAGTAAGCACAGAAATTAAATATCCTCCTCCAATTCCAAGAGCCATGCTGATAACAATTAGAAAAGGAAAAATAAGTAATGCAGCAATAATTTTTGGTAAGATCAAATGACTTGCAGAATTAATTCCCATAATGTCAAGAGCATCTATTTGTTCCTTAACCCGCATTGTGCCTATCTCAGAAGAAATATTTGAGCCTACTTTACCAGCTAAAATTACAGCCATCATTGTTGGTGAAAACTCCAAAATCATGGACTCTCTGGTAGCATATCCAATTAAGGCTTTGGGGATAAAAGGACTTTGCAAGTGAACAGCCATCTGAAGAGTGGTAACTGCACCCATAAATAATGACATTATAGAAACAAGTCCAAGAGAATTGATGCCTAACAAATCCATTTCGTTAAGAATTCTCTCGCGAAAAACCCTTCCTTTTTCAGGCTTCGAGAAAGTCTTCCCCATTAACAAACTAAATTTTCCTATTTGCCTCAACAACTCCATAACTCAGCAAATATATACTTCTATTAAACCGTATATATCTAGGCTTTAAAGTTAATTTAATTTTACACTACCCCTGTCTTATGTTTTCGTAATATTTAAATTTAAACAATGAATAATAAAAAAATTGTGGTTTTTATGTTAGCACTTTTCGTGTTATCGTGTACTCAAAGTTGCTCGGTTCGAAGAAAAAATAGGTGCAATACCTGTCCTCAGTTTAATTCAATAGAGCAAGATAGTTTTATTAATCATGCAAATAATGGACTCAAGAGTACAGACGATTGCCAGTAAAATAGCAGCCTATTTGCCCGATGGAGTTTCTTATTCAATTGCTGAATTGATTATCAAGGAAAGAGTAGTTGTTAAAATTACTCGTCCCAGATTAACCAAACTGGGTGATTATAGGCCACCATTCAAAAAAGAAACTCATCGTATTTCAATAAATGGAGACTTGAATATCTATTCATTTCTAGTTACTCTCCTTCATGAATTTGCTCATTTATATACTTGGAATCTTCAGAAGAATTTGGAGAATCCGCATGGTAAGCTTTGGAAGAGTGAATTCCGAAAGTTACTTCAGGAGTATTTACATGTTTTTCCGCAAGATATTCAAGATGGTTTAAATAACTATCTCAGAGATCCTAAAGCTTCATCCTGCACAGATGAAAAATTGACTCGGATTCTTAATAGCTATAATGATCATGTTCAAACATATTTAGAAGATATTCCATTTGATGTTCCTTTCAGTTTAGAAGGAGGCAAGAGAATGATGAAAAAGGAAAAATTAAGAAAGCGCTTTAAATGTGAAGAGATTGGAACCAAGAGAATATATCTTGTAAATCCTTTAGCAGAGGTTAATATGTTAGAGAATTAAGAAGAATTTAGCATTTTAAATTTCTTATTTTCGCGTTAAATCCAATTGATATTATGCATGACACTTTAGATACAAAGATTTCTCAGTTTTCTAGGATGGCCGAAGGTCTTGTTGGGTCGGAAATCATAAAACTAGCTGGTGAGGTTAAAAAGAAAATAGCAGCAGGAGAGCATATTTACAATTTTACCATTGGTGACTTTAACCCAGAGATTTTCCCTATTCCTGAAGGATGGAAGAAAGCCATAAATTCTGCTTATGAACAAGGCTTTACTAATTATCCGATGGCAAATGGAATGCCTAGCTTAAGAGAAGCTGTAAGTAAATATCTCAAAGCTTTTGGGAATTTAGAATATTCCGAAGATGATATTTTGGTTTCTAGTGGTTCCAGGCCTTTAATTTATGCAACATATAGAGCTCTTGTTGATGAGGAAGATACCGTTTTATTTCCTGCTCCATCTTGGAATAACAATCATTATACTCACTTAAATTCCTGTAAGTCGATTAGTATTGAGACTTTTCCGGAAGACAATTTTATGCCTAGTGCGGCATCTATTAAAGAGCATATTTCGGATGTTACATTACTTGCTCTTTGCTCTCCTTTAAATCCAACAGGTACTGTTTTTTCCAAGAAAGCTTTGAAAGAAATATGTGAGGTTGTTTTAGAGGAAAATAAGAAAAGGGAAGGAATAAGAAAGCCCGTTTACCTTATGTACGATTCTGTTTATTGGATGATTACTCACGGTGAAACTGAGCATTATAATCCGGTGAATCTATTTCCGGAAATGAGAAAATACACCATTACGATTGACGGAATGTCTAAAGCTTTTGTTGGAACAGGTGTAAGGGTAGGTTGGGTATATGGTCCATCAGAATTAATAGGTAGAATGAAGGCTATTTTAAGTCATATGGGAGCGTGGTCTCCAAAAGCAGAACAAATGGCTTCTGGAACCTATCTTTCTGATTTGGAACAGGTGAAAAAAGATACGGATGCATTAAATGATGAATTTGCATACCGATTAAATGGAATATACGATGGTATTGTAGACCTGAAGAATGATGGATTGCCAATAGATGTGATTTCACCACAAGCCGCAATATATCTTACAGTTAAAATTGATATTATAGGTAAGACAAAAGCTGATGGCTCTACTATAAATTCTATAGAAGATACTACTGCTTATATATTAAATGAAGCAAAAGTTGCAATGGTTCCTTTCTATTGTTTTGGAGCACCGAGAACTTCAAAATGGTATAGACTTTCAATTGGAACCGCTAAAAGAGAAGATGTTGAAGGAGCAGTGAGTTCTATTAGAAAAGCACTGGAAAAGCTAAGCTAGATTTATGTTGCAAAACTACGGTGTCATTATGGCCGGTGGAATAGGCAGTCGGTTTTGGCCGATGAGTCGTTCTACTTTTCCAAAGCAGTTTCATGATATCCTGGGTATGGGGAAATCTTTAATTCAAATGACCTTTGATCGTTTGGCTAAGATTTGTCCTGAGGAAAACATTCTGGTGGTTACCAATCAGGCCTATTTAGAATTGGTAAAAGAACAATTGCCGCAAATTTCTGAAAATAGAATTTTACTGGAGCCTTGTATGAGAAATACTGCTCCTTGCATTGCATACGCAAATTTTAAAATTGCAGCAGAGTGTGAAAATGCAAATATTATTGTTGCACCCTCTGATCATTTAATTTTAGATGAAAATGAGTTTATAGAAACAATCAAGATAGCATTTGCGCAAGCAGAGCAAAGTTCAAGTTTGGTTACTTTAGGAATTAAACCTAGTCGCCCCGATACTGGATATGGATATATAGAATTTGAGAAAGAAGGAGTAAGGAATACGCGCAGTGTGAAAGATGTAATTCAGTTCAGAGAAAAACCAGATGCGAATACTGCAGAAGAATTTCTGGGCGAAGGAAACTACTTCTGGAATTCGGGTATATTCATTTGGACATTAAAGGATATTCAAGAGGCCTTTGAAAAAGATTTGAATGATGTCTATAGAGCGTTTAGTGAGGGAAAGGAACATTACAACAAGGAGTCTGAAAAGTCTTTTATAGAAAGCATGTATCCTAACTGTACAAATATTTCTATTGACTATGGGATAATGGAGAAATCAGATTCTGTTAAGGTTATACTCTCGGATTTTGGATGGTCCGATTTGGGAACTTGGGGCTCATTATATACCCACATAGAGAAAGGTGTAAATGACAATGCCATTGTTGGCAAGAATGTTTTAATGTATGATTCCTCGGATAACATGGTTAAAATCACTACCGATAAACTTATTGTTCTACAAGGCTTACAAGACTATATAGTGGTAGAGACGGAAGAGGCTTTTATGGTCGTGAAGAAGAGCGATGAGCAGAAAATAAAAGCCATTGTGGGTGATTTGAAGGAGACTGGGAGAGAGAGTTTTACCTAACTCAATTTAGGTCGTTGGGTAATGTCCTGCATATAATTGCTTGTCTTTTTGGTTATATAGTCATCGTCTTTGGAATTCGAAAAAAAGAAAAAGCAAAGCGTATTTTAGAATCTGGTATAAGAACTAAAGCTGAAATTATTGGATTCGATGAAGAGAACGGAAGCCCACTTATTGAATTTGTAAATCAGAAAAATAAATGGGTAGTATTTGAATTAGTATTCAGTGCTGGTTCTAGTGACATGAATGTGGGAGATGTATTGGATATAAGATATGTTGTTAGTGAAGAGGGATATCATATTGTTGTTGATAAGGATGGATGGCGAAATAGAGGTAGTAATTTCTTACTTATTGGAGGAATACTATTTTTTCTGTTTAGCTTTTTACTTTTTTTGGATAATCTGGGATTAATTGATGTTGAGATCTTTAGAGAGTTGAATGAACTCTTCTGAGCTCAATTGTTCTGCCCTTAAACTCAATATTTCAGAAGTATACCCCTCTGGCAAAATTGACTTCAGTGCATTTCGTAGTGTTTTTCTTCGTTGATTAAAAGCCAATTTAACCAGCCTTCGAAAGAATTTTTCATCACATTCTGGAATATTGCTTCTGTATCTCTTCAAGCGAATAACACCTGAGGTAACCTTGGGAGGAGGATCAAAAACTTCTGGAGGGACATCAAATAAATATTCGGTTTTAAAATAAGCCTGACTGAGTACACTTAAAATCCCGTAGGTCTTGCTTCCTGGATCAGCTGTTATTCTCGCTGCAACCTCCTTTTGAAACATACCGCTGAGTTCCACTACCTTGTCCTTATGTTCAAGTGCTTTGAATAAAATTTGACTAGAAATATTGTAAGGGTAGTTTCCAATAATTGAAATTTTAGAAACATCGAATTCATTTAGATCCATTCGCAGGAAATCTTCAGAAATAATATCCTTTGATAAAGAAGGATAATGCTGATTTAAGTAGGCAATAGATTCTCTGTCAATCTCAACCAATTTTAACTTATCTGGATAGCTTTTACACAAAAATTGAGTGAGCACTCCTGTTCCCGGACCGACTTCTATTACCAAGTCGCTTTCAACTTCTAAACTACTTGATATTTTTTCTGCAATGCCTTGATCTAACAGAAAATGTTGTCCTAAATGTTTTTTAGGCTTTACCATCATCCACAACTTCAAGCAGTGTTCTAAAGGCAGCAAATTTACCTTGATATCTTTCGGTGTGCTCCTTTTGCAATGCGGGTGCATGCATAGCCTGATAAGTGTTTAGTGCAGCCATATCTTTTGCAGTATACATAATAGAATAACTTGCTCCGCCTTGCTCCTCACCAATTATTTTTGAAAGTTTATAATCTAAAAAGAAACCCGTATTCATTACATCTGGAATATGCTGACTTATCATCCAATTCAACCAATCATTATGAATCTCGTAATCTATGGAAATAGTAACGTTGTAAATTACTGCCTGTGACATGAGGCTAATATAAATACTTATCTAGAATATAAACTTCATTGCTCCAAAAGAAACCATCAACTAGAAACTATCAATTTCAAATGACGAAACAATTACTAGTTATAAATATCTCCACGCAGGAAACGGAATCTTTTTCTTGCCTCAGCTGCATAGATTGAACCCGGAAATTCAGTTATTAACCGCTCGTACAGCTCCATAGCTTTTTCCTCGTTCTTAAAGATTTCTTCGTTCATCTTAGCCAATTCTATGAGTGCATTATCTGCAAGAATATCGTAAAAAAACAAGTCAACAATTTCAGTTAAATATTCAGCTGATTTCTCGAATTGTCCTTGCTTATATGCAATACGATGTCTTTGATAAAGAATTTCATCTTCTAAACTATGTGCAGGATACATTTCACTTAATGAATCCAAAGTAGCAATAGCAGCGGGAAACTTATTTTGAACAGTCAACAAATCCGCTCTTGCATACTTTAACATTGGATCTAGTATGGTATCCAGATTTAAGTTGTCAGTAATAAGTAATGAAAGATCCATTGCATCATTTGAAATCAATTTAGATGTACTTGCTTTCAACACATCCAATTGAGCTTGTGCCCATTCAAAATCTCCAGTATAATACGATATTCTCGCATTTCTATATCTTGCTTCATGCCCCAATAAATCGTCCTTAAAATCCTTGTCAACCTGTGAAAACTGAATGGATGCATCCCAGATATAGCCTTCTGTTAGAAGTATATCCCCCATGTCCAGTTTACACCATGCTTTAAATGCAGCGTCTGTTCCCGGTGTTTCTAAACATTCTTCTAAATGATCTAAAGCTGTTTCCGAATCATGTAAATGGTATGCTTCAATAATGGCAAGTTCTCTTAGTATTTTAGTCGTTTCGGAACTTCTTCCCAAATCTTCAATAACTGAAATATATTTCTGTTTTAATTCTTGATACTGCTCTTTAGAAGAATATACATCTGCGTTCAGTGCTTTCCTCAAAGTACTTACTTCCATTGTTTTTCCAGTATAGAAATAACGATTTTCAGGACCTTTTTCAGCAATATATGCATAGCATTTACTTGCAACATCGTAAGCTCCATTGTTTGAACAAAGACTGGCCAATTGAATGATTCGAACACCGTTCTCTTTCAATCTTTTATCGAGTGCTTTAGTATGTATAAATGCTGAGTTAAAATCTTTCTTTTGAGTAAATACCCAAATTAGCAATTCGTAGTATACTTCCTCTTCAGGATTTTGCTGAACTTTTTTTAGTAGTTCTGTTTTTAATAGATCTACATTAGGATCATCTTCTTGAAAGTCTAAAACTTTATTCAAACGGTTTTGCACCGTCTTATAATAGTTTGGATTATAACCCAGATAGGTGATATACTCAGATATCATCAAGTCATACTTTCCTTGCGTCCCATAAATATCAGCAATGTTAAAGTTGAAATAGATAGCATCATTTTCTTTTCCAGCATCTGTGAGAAGTTTCTTTCCAATGTTGTAAACTTCTAGTGCGTCTTCTTGCATGCTTCTTTTGCTAAATGCATTTGCTAGTTGAGAAATTACAGAACGCTGCGCTGTTAAATTTTTCTTGGCTTCTTCACGTTCAGTTTTGGCCTTATTTTCTTCTCCAATCGCTTGGTAAATATCTGCTAAATCAAGATGCAATTCCAATTTGGTTTTGTAGCGCTTCATATGCTTTTTTACCAGTTTTTCAGCATCATCAAACCTTTCTGTTTGTTTTAAACAGGTTAGATACTTCTCATAAGTTTGCATGCCTGGCTTGTTCTTGTAGATATCCTCCAGATAAAGCAAGGCCTTTTCAAATTCCCCATTATTGTAGTATTCATTCGCAAGTTCTTCATTTTGAGCAAACGAAATGTTTCCAATAAATAACAGGACTATTAAACTACATATGTATTGAAATTTCTTCATTTTAATTCTGGCGAGATTTATAATCTTTAATTAAATCTAGCTGTCTATCATACTTTACTACACCTATCTTAGAATTAAGTTTCAATTGATCAATATTCTTTATTAGTTCTTTGACCGCTTTTTCTTCAGAGATAAAATGCTTTCTACCTTCTTCCAGTTTAAATTTGTTCTTTTTATAATCCGCTTTCAAGCCTTCAAGTTGATTTCTACTCAACTTAATTTCTTCAGCCATCTTAGCATGATTTTTTTCGATAGAACCATAAACCTTGTTAGCTGCCCTTAAATCATCAATAAGTGTTCCAAGTTCTCTACTAAATGCTTCAGGATAATTCTCAACATACATTTTTAGTTCTTGTGCATCCTGTCGAATTTTAACTCCTTTAGCCACAGCGTCCTCTAAATCAAGTGTTTTAAAAACAATTTCAATGCTATCTATTTGGTTTTGCAACTTTGAAATTTTCTTTAGTTCAGAACGAAAAGGTTGTTCTCCACAAGAAAATAGTGCAAATGCAGAAATCAATAGAAAAAGGGAATGAATTTTTGCTTTCATTTTATTGAATCTTGTCAAATCCAGTATAAGGTCTCAACGCTTTTGGAATATTAATGCCATCTGCGGTTTGATGGTTTTCTAAAAGCGCAGCAACTATTCTCGGTAACGCTAAAGCACTGCCATTTAGTGTATGTGCTAACTTGGTTTTTCCGTTGCTATCCTTAAATCTCAATTTTAATCTGTTTGCTTGAAAGGTCTCGAAGTTAGATACTGAAGAACATTCCAACCATCTGTCCTGAGCAGTTGAATATACTTCCATATCATAAGTAAGACAGGAGGTAAACCCTAAATCGCCACCACAAAGTCTAAGCACCCGAAAGGGTAGTTCCAATTTTCTCAATAAGCCTAATACATGCTCTACCATTCGGTCTAGATTATTATAGGAAGTATCAGGATGTGCAATTTCTACAATTTCCACTTTGTCAAATTGATGCAGTCTATTCAAACCTCTAACATCTTTTCCATAAGAACCTGCTTCCCTTCTAAAACATGGTGTATATCCCGTTCTTTTAATAGGGAAATCTTCTTCCTTTACAATTACATCTCTGAACATATTAGTGATGGGCACTTCAGCAGTTGGAATAAGGTATAAATCATCTTCAGTCACATGATACATTTGGCCTTCCTTATCTGGTAATTGCCCTGTTCCATAACCAGAGGCCTCGTTTACCATATGCGGAGGCTGAACTTCAATGTAATCAGCTTTTCTAGCTTCCTCCAAAAAGAAGTTAATCAAGGCTCTTTGCAATTGAGCTCCTTTACCTATGTATACTGGAAACCCTGCTCCCGTAATTTTTACTCCTAGCTCAAAGTCAATTAGATTATACTGTTTTGCCAATTCCCAATGCGCTTTTGCATGATCACCTAAATCCGGAATATCTCCTTCTTGTTTAACAACTTCATTATCCTCTTCAGTCACACCATCAGGAACCAATTCATGTGGCATATTTGGCAGGGTATAGAGAACCTGTTTCATGTCGTTTTCCGCACTTTGCATAGCTTCTTTTAGGCTTGCAATCTCTTCTTTTAATTCTGCAGGTCTTGCTTTTAAAGCTTCAGCTTCATCTCTTTTTCCAGATTTGAAAAGTTCTCCAATTTGTTTAGCGATTGCATTAGATTCTGCCAGCTTTTCATCCATAGCAGCTTGAGCTTTTTTTCTAAGCTCATTTAATTCAACAACTTTTGTCAAATCTTCTTCTGCATTAACGTTTCTCTTCTTTAATGCTTTGATGATTGCTTCCTTATTATTTTCGATATTTCTTACCTCAAGCATGGAAATTGTCTTTAAACAAAAAAACTCCTCTGCATTTGACCTGAAAAAGGTAAATGCGGAAGAGTTTTAAATCTTTTTAATGATTAATAAATCTAGTCTTCCGCGGGAATTACGGAAACATATGATTTATTGTTTCTCCTTTTTCTAAATTGAATCTTACCATTGACCAGAGCAAAAAGAGTATGGTCTTTTCCCATGCCTACATTTTCACCGGGAAAATGCTTTGTTCCTCTTTGTCTTACGATGATATTTCCAGCAATTGCATCTTGACCTCCATAAATTTTGACCCCAAGTCGTTTACTTTCTGATTCTCTACCGTTTTTCGAACTACCGGCTCCTTTCTTATGTGCCATAATTTCTAATTTTTATAATGAGGTGAAATTATTTTTTAACTCCACCGTCAATTCTGTCTTGTAATTCTTTTAGCTCATCCCATTTACCATCTCTGGCAAGAGCAGCTTGTTCCGCCCAAGTGGAGGGATTGATAATCTTATACCTTGGCCCTGCATTATCCAAAATCTCTTGCACTCTTTCTATCTTAGCATCAGCTAATTCAGCAAAAGTGTTGATGCCACCATTATTAAGGTGTTCCGCACATTTTGGTCCGATACCCTCAATTTTCTTGAGATCATCTTTTCCACTTGCCTTAACTTTTTCGGCAGGTGCAGCAGCTTTTGGAGTTTCTTTTTTCGGAGCTTCTGTCTTTGGCGATTCCTTTTTTGGAGCAGTTTTTGCCTTAGAAGCAGAAGATTTTTTGGCATCGGTCTCAATGATTTTAGCTATCTCTACAGAAGTAATATCCTGACGATGACCATTTTTCTTCTTGTAACCTTTTCTTCTTTTTTTCTTGAAGACGATTACTTTATCTGCTCTTAGATGGTCTACAATCTTGGCCTCAACGGCTGCGCCATCTATAACGGGGGCGCCAACATTTACTTTTCCTCCTTTATCGATTAATAACACGTTGTCAAATTGGACTTTGTCTCCTTTTTCACCGTTCAATCGATTAACGAAAAGCTGCTGGTCTTTCTCAACTTTGTATTGATGCCCACCTATTTCTACTATAGCATACATTTCTTATAAATTTTATACCCCTTTTTAAGGGGCTGCAAATGTAGTTAAACAAATTTAAATGAGCAATTAACTTAGGCGTCTATTTGTGATAAATACTCCTAAGAGAATAACCCCCATAAACATCAACTGTTTAACACTAATTGCTTCATTATCGAGAAAACCCCATAAAATAGCAACTATGGGGATTAGATACGTAACTGTGCTCCCAAAGATACCATCTGTGAGTTTAATTAGCCTATTAAAATATATTAATGCAATGGCAGTGCCTATTATAGCTAATATTAGAAGGTAACCTAAAGACTTTAATCCATGAGGATTTTCAGCGATGATCTGGGGGAAATCTGTGCAAAAAAGTAAAATTCCTTGTGGAAATCCGGCCAGAAATAAAGAAATAGCCGCAATATGTAAGGCTGGTAAATTATCTAGTTTTTCTGCAATAATATTCACACTTATACCATAGCAAAAGGTAGCCGCTAGAATCATAAATACGTAGTAATTCAATTCAAAATCACCATTGCCATTACTGAGGCTTAAACCAGCTGCGCCTATAAAGCCAACTGCAATTCCAAGCCATTTATGGTTTTGATGCTTTTTAGCGAAGAAAAGCGATCCAATAATTATTGCAAAAAATGGAGTAGTGCCATTCAGCATTCCAGCAAGTGCACTGCTTATTTCCAGTTCTGCTCTGGCAAACAATATTGCAGGAATTGAGTTGCCAATTAAGCCCACGGTAAAGGCCCATGCAATCTGAGCTTTCGAAGCTTTTTTAATAGCTTTTAAAAAAATGGGGAAAAGAACTAGGCCAGCGAAGAAAATTCTTCCAAATCCAACTTGAAAAGGACTAAAAACTGTCAATCCTTCGGGTGACTCCAAACTTCTTTTGATGAGTATAAAAGAACTCCCCCAAACGATTGAAAGTAAAATTAGTAGAATCCAGGCCTCTACTCGTCTTGACTTTATTGGATTTTTGCTTTGCTTTAACAATTATTTAATCAGTTTTTCGTATATTCCCTGTAACAATTTTTACCTTTGATTCGTCTTAGGGCAAATTAAGCGACATAGAATGACAAAACACACTATTAAATCGTTACTTATTATATTTCTTTTTGGAGGCCTTTTGTTGGCTTGCCAAAACAATAGTTCCGTTTCTTTAGAGAAAGTTGAAATAAAGACTTCCTACACAGAGGTTGAAGGTGAAGTTGCAAAGACATATGCTAACTTTGATATTGAAGGTATGTCTTGTTCTAAAGGTTGTGGAAGTTCTATTACCAAATGTGTAAAAGCTGTCGATGGTGTGATTGCATCTGAAATGGACTTTGATGCGGATAGACCTATTGATTCGTTTGAAATTACATATGATCCGGAAAAAACCAGTGAAAAGGAAATTGCTGAAGCTATAGGAGCTTTATATGATGGTAAGTTTCACGTTAAAGAAGTAGAGGTCGTTACAGTTGTGGAGGCTGAAGTAGAGTCAAATGATTCTGAAGTAGCAGAAGACGCAACTATTGGAATTAGGGAATTCAGATTACCCAATATCTCAGATATATTTGAGAACCTTTTGAGGTGATCTTCATGATATTTAAGAATAGACCCTTTCGATTTAAATTGAAAGGGTTTTTTTATGGATTTATTTCTTCAATTTTCAGGCAAAAGCCAAAAAAGATTTGTTCTTTTAAAGACAATTTAGAATACTGACAAACTCTTCCAAAACTCCACTATTTTTTAAAGTTCAAAGACTTGCGCTCTTTTCAATTATGGCGGTAATTCTCGCGGGGGCATTTGTTAGAATGACTGGTTCTGGAATGGGCTGTCCGGATTGGCCAAAGTGTTTTGGTCAATATATTCCTCCGACCTCTATTGATCAGTTGCCTGATGATTATCTAGAAAAATTTGGTGAGAAGAGAATTAAAAAGTTGGAGCGTTTCACAAAAACCCTGGAAAGCTTTGGTTTTGTTGAAGAAGCGGAGCAAATAAGAAATGATAAATCTCTGTTGGAAGAAGAACCATTTGTAGCGAGCAAGACCTGGATAGAATATGTAAATAGACTAATGGGGGCTTTGGCTGGAATCTTCTTGATTTGGGCTATGATCCTATCATTTAAATACAGAAAAAAGGATATTTGGATTCCCATACTTTCTTTTCTGGCTTTGATATTTACTGTAATTCAAGGTTGGTTGGGATCAGTGGTGGTAACAACAAATTTACTTCCTTGGATGGTCACACTTCACATGAGTTTTGCTTTGATAGTAATCGCTCTATTAGTTCTTGTTTTGGTAAGAAAAAATACAAAGAGAGTTTCAAGGAATCATAAATGGAAATACTTAATCGGTGCTGCGATTGCAATTTCTTTGGTTCAAATTTATTTTGGAACTCAAGTAAGACAAGAAATAGATGTAATTGGAAAAGCTATAGCAGATAGGGGTGAATGGATTTCAAAATTAAGCTCTATTTTCCCCTTGCATAGAACATTTGCAATTTTGGTATTTCTTATAAATGCAACAATTGTTTACTTTTTCTTTAAAGAAAAGAGGGTTACAATGGCTGTCTTAACCCTTGGAGCTTTAGTTCTTTTGGAAATTTTATCAGGGGTAATTCTCTCCTATTTTTCTATGCCCAAGCTAATGCAACCTACCCACCTCTTTTTGGCGTGTTGTATTTTTGGAGTTCAGGTTTATTTGATTGCAAAGTTTAAGCCGAGATCTGTTCGAGTCTAATTTGCAGTAAATTGAAGGTCAGACTAAATTTTTAAATTTGTTCTCCATGAACCATAAATTCGTAATGCTGATTATTCTAATTCTTGGCATTTCATCGTGTACTAGAGAAAATTCAAAAAAAAATATAACTATTGAAGGAAGAGTAACTGCTGAAAAAGGATTAGAAGTTGAGGGTGTTGATGTGGAAATTTATTATGAATTTTACAAAGGTCATTTTTATACTGCTCATAGCTATTTAAAGCAAAAGTCTAATGAACATGGTGAATATTCTTTTTTTATAGAGGATTATGTAAAGAGTTTTAGAATTTCATTTAAAGCCATAACTCCAGATAGTTTAACTTTATCACATGTAGTCCAAAGTGTGGATGTAAAAACATTTAATATAGATTGTTATTACAGTCTTGAAAGGAAAGTAACGACCATTTCTAATAGAACCGTTAATACATTTCATTCTGTAAGCTGGTAATTTCGAAACCAATAATTAAACTGTGAAAAGCCTTTCGACTAATTGTTATAAGCTCAAGTTTTTACTTTCTTATGGTGAGATTATGATGTTTGATTCAAATGGAGAATCCTTTTTGCTAGCTATTCTTGAAAAACAAAACCCTAGGTTCAAAATAACAGACTATCTCCAACGAAAACTCTCAATAAATCGAGAGATGTCCTCATTTACATAATTGACATAAGGTGCCAAAGAATCGGGTTTGGCTTTTGAGTTAAAATAAAGCGAGCCCCTTACAAAATGATTCGTGCTATCCGTTAAAAAGAATTGAGTGTTGGAAGCTACTTCGCCTTTAAGGTAAAAGCTTAGACCGTAAACATCATCTTCTCTATTAATAATCTTTTCTTCTCTAATGTTTGTCGCCTTAAAATGATGGTCGTACGCAAGCTTATGGGTTTGATCTAAATACTCTTTGAGATTATTCTCAACTGCCTTATAAGTCAAGTGAATCTCAGCTTGAACTTTTGGATAACGAATAGTAAACCAACAAAACTGATCCTCACGAACAATTATTTTAGAAGCTACTGGAAATTCAAATTCAAATGGACAATTGGAACTAAATGCTTTATACTCTTTTGCTGGTAAATTTGGACGCATATAACCTTTGGGCTTTGGAATATAAGATTCCTCAGAACATCCTAGGAGAGCGAGGAAGAATAATAGAATGATTTTATTCTTCAACTTCAATGTTTTTGCTGATCTTAACTTGCTTTACTTTTCTTCTATCTGCGGCTTCTACGGTAAAAGTATACTCATTGAATTTTACTTTTTCATTTTTCTGTAAAAGCTTTCCAGCCTGCTCTATTATGAAACCAGCAAGCGTGTCGGATTCACCTTTTGCCTCTTCCAAATCACTTCCATCAATTTCCATTATTCTATAAACGTCAATCAAAGGAGTCTTGCCCTCAAAGACATAATTTTCACTATCTAATTTGGTGAATACCACATCCTCATCATCAAATTCATCAGTAATTTCGCCAACAATCTCTTCTAAAATATCCTCTAAGGTGACAATTCCAGATGTTCCACCATACTCGTCAACTACAACCGCCATATGCATTTTACGTTCTTGAAATTCCCTTAGTAATACATCTAGCTTTTTATTCTCAGGAACGAAAAATGGTTTTCTCAATTTTTCTTGCCACTTAAATTCTTCTTTGTCCAAATAGGGTAGCATATCTTTTAAATAAAAGATTCCATTTATTGTGTCGGTTGATTCAGTATATATAGGAATTCTTGAATAACCCGATTCAACGACACCTTCTATCAGCTCTTCAAAAGGTGTATCCATATCATAGGCTGTTATATCGGTTCGGGGAGTCATTATTTGTTTTACATCTGTATTACCAAAACGAACAATTCCCTTTAACATTTTGTGTTCTTCTTCATCTCCATTGGCATCTTTAGTTAGTTCCAATGCTTTCTCTAAATCTTCAACAGAAATCTCCGTGTTCTTTTTTCTTATGCTTTTGTCAATAATAGGAGTAAATTTTAGTAGAAGGGAGCTTAAGGGTTTGAAGAGTATCTTTAAAATTCCAATGGGCCTAGCCATTAATTTTGAAAGGCGAACAGAATTATATGTTGCATAAACTTTAGGTAATACTTCGCCAAAAAGTAAAAGGAAAAAAGTAACTCCAACAACAGTAATAAGCATTTGAGCTAAAGTCTCTGTTGGTCCAAAAGAAAAAAGGTTGCTTACCAATTGATCTGATAAGATGATAATAGCAACATTTACAAAATTGTTCGCTATAAGTATAGTTGCCAATAACTTCTCAGGGCCTTTATATGCTTCAAGTAATTGAACAACCTTAGATTCTCCTTTACTATCTTTTCTAAGTTCATCAATGTTCTTTTTATTTAAAGAGAAAAATGCGATTTCTGAACCAGAGATTAAAGCAGAACAAAAGAGCAGGGCAAGAATTAAAAGGACAAACAATATTTCGTTTAGCCCAAAACCGTTATAGGAAAGTAGAAATAAACTCGGGGGTTCGCTTAAGTCCAAATTAGTGGAATTCGTTTAACAATCTAGAAAGGTAAATCACTTTCTTCTTCAATGTTTTGATCTGAGCCCACGGTTTCTTGGGCCTTTACTTCAGACCCGACTGAAGCAACAGTACTTTGAGCTGGATTGGAAGATTGATTCATATTGGAATTAACCTGAGGTGTGGTGTTCGAATTGTCAGCTCTACCTAATAGTTGCATTTGGTCACCAACAATTTCAGTAGTATAACGAGTGTTTCCTTCGGCATCTGTCCATTGTCTGGTTTTAATCTTACCTTCTATATATACCTGCTTTCCCTTACTCAAATACTTTTCAGCAATGGTCGCTAAACCCCTCCATAAAACAACATTGTGCCAATCAGTAATTGTTTTTTTCTCATTCGTATTTCTATCAGTATAGGTTTCAGAAGTAGCTAATGGGAATCGAGCAAGAGTAGCTCCATTTTCCAGATTTCTAATTTCTGGATCCTTACCTAAATTCCCAACTAAAATAACTTTATTGATGCCTCCGGCCATTGTTTGTATTTTAAACAAAGATAGAATTCTGAACCTTTGAACCCTTTATTTTAGGCACTATTATTCAACAGAATTAGTGTTTTTCCAACAAGTATTTTTCTATTAATCGTGGTAAAGGTATTTGATCTGAAGGCTCAATAGATGCCCATTCGCCTTTCAAATTTATTTTGGATTCATCCTCAACCTCGGCTTTTTGAAAATTTACAGTCAGTTTTTGATGTGATAAAATATGGTAGATTGTTTCGGCCTCACCTAATAGTGTGTAATTATCCGTGCCCAAAATTTTATCGTATTCCGCAACTTCTAAGTTAACTTCAGGGAAGTCGTAAAGTCCTTGCCAAATATCTTTCATCTCTCTTTTTCTGAAGAGAAGTTTGCCTTTGTGTTCACAAACCAAATAATCAATTTGCCTTTTTTTGATTTTGATTTTTTTCGTCTTGATAGGCAATTCGTAAACTATCGATTTTTGAAATGAAATACATGAATTGTTAAAAACACAATTTTTACAATCCGCTTTTTTTGGTTTACAAACCGTTGCCCCCATTTCCATCAATCCCTGATTGAAATCCCCGGGACGTTTTTCAGGTATTAGAGAATTCGCGAGTTGAGTTATTTCTTTTTTTCCTTTTGTGGAATCAATAGGAGTATAAATTCCAAAGTACCTGCTTAAAAAACGATTGACATTTCCATCTACGACTGCCTGTTTCTCATTAAAGCAAATTGAGGATATTGCAGCAGCAGTATAGGGTCCAACCCCTTTTAATTTTAAAAGATCAAAATAATTATTTGGAAAATTGCCATTCAATTCATTTACAATATATTTTGAAGTGAAATGAAGGTTTCTCGCTCTGGAATAATATCCCAAACCCTGCCAAGCCTTTAATATTTCTTTCTCAGTTGCTTGAGCCATTTCATAAATACTAGGAAACAAGTCAATAAATTTAAGATAGTATTCCATTCCTTGTTCCACGCGGGTCTGCTGAAGGATAATTTCAGAAATCCATACTTTATATGGGTTTTTGGTTTTTCTCCAAGGTAACTCTCTTGAATTATCATCGTACCAATTCAATAGAATATTTGAGAATCTCTTATCAAAGTGATTATAATCCATTGATTTTCAAATTATATGGTCAATTGTTTGTCCAATTACAATAAATAAATTTATCTTTGCAGCCCCTAAATAATAGGGTGGAAAGCAAGAATAAATAAATTTTATACAAATTTATGACTAAAGCGGATATAGTAGCGGAGATCGCTGAAAAAACGGGACTAGAAAAGGTAGAAATTCAAACAACTGTTGAGGCGTTTATGAATTCTATTAAAGGTTCCCTTAGCAAAGGTGAAAACGTGTATTTGCGAGGTTTCGGTAGCTTTGTTGTTAAGACAAGAGCAAAGAAGACAGGTAGAAATATCTCAAAGAATACAACGATTATTATACCAGCACACAATGTGCCTTCATTTAAGCCAGCAAAAGTATTTGTTGAGCGGGTAAAGGCCAACGTAATAGTAAAGTAAAGCTTGGGGAAATTTGGGAAAATAACCCTAGTAACTGGTTTTGTTTTACTACTCGTTCTTTTAATTAATTTGCCTCGAATTCCAGCAGACAAAAGAGATTCGTCTGTAGAACAAGAATTAACGGAATCCGAGAGCACTATTCAAGAGGCTCTTCAACTCGTAAGAGGAGAAGCCCCGATGCAAGGAATTTTAATGCTTCGGGATCTTGCGGAAAAAGAGCCAAATAATATTGATGCCCAATGGCATCTTGGCGAACTCTCAGTGGAATCTAAACAATTTGAAAAGGCCATCGAAAGATTTGAAAAGGTCTGTAGTTTAGATAAAACTGATAACCCTAAGTATAAAGAGGCTTATTTCTACTTAGGTAATTTATACGCCAATTTATCTCAAAATGAGAAGGCAATTGATAGCTTCAATCAATTGTTAGAATTAAATCCTAGTGAGGAATTAAAAAATGAAACACTAGGTCTTTTAGAACAATTAAATAACAATTAAAGAAATCAAGCTATGCCTAGCGGAAAGAAAAGAAAGAGACATAAGATGTCCACGCACAAGCGTAAGAAGAGACTTAGAAAAAATAGACACAAGAAGAAGAAGTAATTCCAAATTCTTCATATTTAAAGGCTTGGAGCCTTAAAATTGCCATTTGATCGTATTGATCAATACGGTTTTGTGTACTTCTTGCTTTGCATAGCGCAAAAAGCATTTTATAGTGGAAGTAAAATTGATTATTAACTCTGCACCAAGTGGAGTAAATCTTGCAATTTTAGAGGAGGGGGTTCTTACAGAACTGCATAAAGAGAAAAACGATAACAGTTTTTCTGTTGGAGACATCTATCTTGGAAAAGCTAGAAAGGTTTCCCCAAATCTAAATGCTGCATTCATTAATGTAGGCCACGAAAAGGATGGGTTCCTACATTACCATGACTTAGGTCCACAATTCGCATCGCTTATCAAATTTGTCAAGCGGGTGAAAAGTGGTAAACAAAATAGTCCCAAGCTAGATCATTTCAGATTAGAATCGGACATTAATAAAAATGGAAAAATTAACGAGCAGATTTCAAATAATCAGCACGTTATTGTTCAAGTCGCAAAAGAACCTATTTCGAATAAAGGTCCAAGACTTACTTCTGAAATTACCTTCGCTGGTAGATTCATAGTTTTGGTCCCATTTTCGAATAGAATTTCTGTTTCTGGAAGAATAAAAGATAGTGCTGAAAAACAAAGACTTAGAAGGCTTATCCAAAGTATAAAGCCTAAGAATTTTGGTGTTATTATTAGAACGGTAGCTGAGAACAGAAAGGTAGCTGAACTAGACAAAGACTTACAGGATCTTTTAAAGAGATGGGGGAAATTTCATAAAAACTTACAGCGATCTCAACCTCCTCATAGGGTGTTGGGTGAGATTAATAAGACATCTGCAATCTTAAGAGACTTATTGAATAATGACTTTTCGAGCATTCATGTAAACAACAAGGATTTAGCAATCGAAATAGAAAATTATTTGACAACAATTGCTCCTGATAAAGCGAAGATTGTAAAACATCACAGTGCGAAACGAGAGATATTTGAGCACTTTAATATTCACAAGCAAATTAAAGCTTCTTTTGGTAAGCAAGTAAACCTTAAAAATGGAGGTTATCTTATTATTGAGCATACAGAAGCAATGCATGTTATTGATGTGAATAGTGGAAACCGAGCTATTACAGGTCAGAATCAGGAGCAAAATGCAATTGAAACTAATCTAGAATCTGCTAAGGAAATTGCCAGAGTTTTGAAACTTAGGGATATGGGAGGCTTGATTGTGGTGGACTTCATCGATATGCAAAAGAAGGAAAATCAGATGAAACTCTATAATGAGTTCAAATCGTTCCTAAAAGAAGATAAGGCTAAGAGCAGCGTATTAAGACCAAGTAAATTTGGTTTGATTGAAATTACAAGAGAAAGGGTTAGGCCAGAAACGGATATTAAAACTGCGGAAAAATGCCCTTCCTGTCATGGTTCGGGAGAGATACAAGCAAGTATTCTCCTTACGGACGAAATAGAAAACAAATTGGATCTTGTTAAGGTAAAGGCAAATGGGGGAGATATTGCACTTTGTGTTCATCCCTATGTGGCTTCATATATCATGAAAAAAGATGGCTGGAAAGGTTTAATGGGGAACTCTTTGAAGAAAGAATGGTCTTCTAAACTAGGCAAGAAAATAGAGGTTAGAGAAATGTCATCTTATAACATTATGGAATACGGTTTTTTCAATGCTCAAGATGAAGAAATTGAGATTTAGATAAGACCCTTAGACTTTAATTCCAGATACTTATTTACCGTGTTAATAGATAGGTTTTTCGGATCCGTTAAAATTGCTTGAATGCCATACCTGAATAGGGTTCTTTGCATTTTAATCTTTTCTGAAATCATCCTCTTGGCGATGGTTTGATTAAAAATCTCTTTTACATCGTTTGCTTGATTTTCACTGTATTCAATAATTTCGGTATTCTTGAAAAACATGACAACAAGTAAGTGGAAATCATTGATTCGTTTAAGAACGGGTAAGGCTCTTTCTAAGGCGTACATACTCTCAAAATTGATGTAAAGAAAAAGAAGGCTTCTATTCTTTATTACCTTCTTAACTCCTTTGAATAGGATATCATAGTTTGATTCTATTTCATAATCTTTCTCATTATACAATGCTTCAAAAATCTTGTTGAGTTGATTCTTGCCTCTATCTGCTTTTACAAAACTTCCAACCTGATTTGAAAAAGTCATGATACCCGCCCTGTCATGCTTTAGTAAGGCAATGTTTGCTATAATTAGAGAGGTGTTTACCGCATGATCTAGAAGGGTCAAGTCATTGAATGGCATTCTCATTTCCCTGCTGTTAGAAATGATTGCATAAACATTTTGAGAACGTTCAGTTTGAAATTGATTAACCATCAACTCATTTCTTCTACCTGTTGCCTTCCAATTTATATGTCTGAAGTCATCACCTTCAACGTATTGCTTTATTTGTTCAAATTCATAACTAACTCCGATTCTCCTCAGTTTTTTAACACCTGAAAACTGCGCTGTTTTGGAAAAAGCCATTAATTCAAAATTCTTCATTTGAATCAGAGAAGGGTAGACAGGAGCCATTTGTTCGGAATCAACGGAAATTCTTCTGCGAAAAAGCCCAATTGCATGTGTGATCAGCAATCTGACTTTACCCCAATGATATTCTCCTCTTTGAGAAGGTCTTACGGTATAGGGGAATAATAGGCTGGTATGAGGGGCAAAAGCTCCAAATTTGGCAAAATTTCTATTTTGCAATTGAACTGGTAGCTCATCAATAATGTCTACTTCCAAATTCGCAGGAGATTGATTTTTGATGTAAAGCTCTATTTTATTATCGTCTCCAAGTGACATTATTTTTGGACATTCCCGATAGACGTTGAACTTGATTTTCTTGTCATATAACATGATAATGTCTACCAAAGAGAATGCTAGTAAAACCACCAGTGCTGTTTTTCCTACTGCAAACAAGAAAGGGAATGTGAAACTAGCCATGAATATAAGCGAAATAGAAGCACCAGCAATGGTAAATCTATTATTCAAGTGAAGTTCTTTCAAAGAAACAATAAGCCTCTTCAATGGCTTTCGAAAGACAATTAACAGAACGAATACAATAGCTACTATTGCAAGAAGACGAAGCTTCCAGCTAATTTCCATTTCCAAAAAAATCATCTAGGAATCTCAATAGATTCAATAATATCTCTTAAAATCATTTCTGGTTCTATACCTTCCAATTCTTTTTCATGAGATAAAATAATTCTATGATTGAGTACATGAGGAGCGACAAATTTAATATCCTCGGGAATCACAAAATACCTTCCACGAAGCAAAGCAATTGCCTTTGAAGCTTTTAATATGGAAAGTGAAGCTCTTGGGGAAGCACCCAAATAGATATTTCCATCATTTCTGGTGCCCACAACAATTTTAGCGATATAATCGACTAGAGAATCCTTAATATTTACTGCTTCTACAATGTTTTTACATTCTTTAAGCTTCGTTTTTGTTAAAACGGGTTTCACGTCATTTGTTTGCTTAAGAGTGAAATCATTTTTGAAACGCATTAGAATTTGTGTTTCATCCTCTAACTCTGGAAACTCCATATTCAGTTTAAACAAGAATCTATCCATCTGTGCTTCCGGAAGCTTATAGGTTCCCTCTTGTTCTACTGGGTTTTGAGTTGCGATTACAAAAAACGGCTCTGACATTTTATGTGTCATACCTTCAATGGTTACCTGCTTTTCTTCCATAACTTCCATCAAGGCAGCTTGCGTTTTTGCAGGAGCTCTATTTATCTCATCTATTAAAACTATATTGGAGAAAATAGGACCTTTTTTGAATTCAAATTCAGAAATTTTTAAATTATATATCATAGTCCCTATGATATCTGCAGGCATCAAATCTGGAGTAAATTGAATTCGTACAAACTCTGTTTTAAGAGTTTTTGCCAACATTTTTGCCAAGAGTGTTTTAGCAATACCCGGAACACCTTCAAGAAGAATATTTCCTCCAGTAAATAAACCTACCATAAGAAGATCTAAGGTTTCTTTTTGGCCAATAACTACCTTTTGAATTTCAGATTTAACATCATGTAGTACATTTGCTATGGCCTCTATCTCTTCTATTTTCATGTCTCCAAATCCACTAAGGGAGGACATGCTTTCGCTTCTTTCCGTTTGATTATCAAGAGAACCTAATTCCTCCTCTAGTCTAACTTCTTCATTTATTAGGTCTTTTTCAGAAAGAGAATTGTTTGTTTCATCTGGTTTTGCAGAATTACTAGATTCTTCGGGAAGACCTTTGTCTTCTATGTTTTCAGCCATTGTTTGTCTTTAATTCGGGTTCAAAATACAATTATTTTTATTGGGCAGTTAAATTTCGTTAATGAAATAAAAAAGGACGATTTTATACGTAACTTTCAAAATCATTAAAACGACCATGAAACGAATATTATTCTTATTTGCAGGATTACTAATCTTAAATTCTGTTAACGCTCAGGCAATTCTTAGTGACTCTTTATTAAATATCATTCCTGCTCAAGATTTTATTAATCAAGGTATTCCTGGAGCCACCTATGATGTGGAAGTGCGAAAGATAGTATACAGTACTTTAGATGTAAGTGGTGAACCAACAGTGGCAAGTGGTTTACTATCCATACCTATTACCTCATGCGCATTGCCAGTTTTTGTTTATTGTCATGGGACTGTATTTTTAAAGGAAGATGTGCCTTCGCGTTTCAACTCTGAAGGTTTTCTTGGAGCTGCGGCTGCTTCAAATGGTTATGTTTCTATTCTGCCTGATTATTTGGGATTAGGAGATTCTCCTGGACTTCATCCTTATGTTCATGCAAATTCTCAGGCAGAGGCATCTTTTAATATGATTAGAGCAGCCGAAGAATTTTGTTTTCTTAACGATATTGAATTGAATGGTCAGTTGTTTTTAACAGGATATTCTCAAGGTGGACATGCATCAATGGGATTATTAAAGTTTATTCAGGAATATCCAGGAGATGATTTTGTGCTTAATACAATTGGAACTTCATGCGGTTCTGGTCCTTATGATATTTCTGGAGAGCAACTTGATTTTGTAATGGCAGATGAACCCTATCCTACGGGCTCATATTTACCCTATGTGTTATTATCTTATCAAAGCGTATATGGTGATTTATATAACGATTTGAGTGAGGTCTTTTTAAGTCCTTTTGACACAATTTTTCCTTCTCTATTTGATGGGACAAATTCAGGGAGTACCATTCAATCTTTTATTCCCGCCATTCCAAATCAAATGTTTACTCCCGATATTTTATTGGCTCTGGAAGATTCTTTGCACCCCATTAATATTGCACTAAGAGATAATGACCTTTGGAACTGGACACCTCAAAGCCCAGTTAGAATGGTTTATTGTACTGGAGATGAGCAAGTGGTTTACACCAATTCACTCAAAGCAGAAACACAGATGCTAGCTAATGGAGCAACTGAAGTATCTGCTGTAAGCGCAGGGACAGGAGACCATAGCGACTGTTTCGAGCCCTATCTTTTAAGTACATTGCTTTGGTTCAACCAATTAAGGGAAGATTGTGTGACAGGTTTAAACGAAAATGAATTGGTCGTGGATTGGGGCATTTATCCCAACCCAACTGAATCAAAATTATTTCTCTCTTTTGAATCAACAGAAATAAAAAAAATAAAGATCTCCGTAATGGATTTAACGGGTAAAGTGATTTTTGAAGAATACTTCCGCTCTATGAACCAAATTGTTGAAATAGATTTGTCAGAAGAACAGAAAGGAATTTATTTGGTGCAATTAGAGTCAAATGACTTTCTGAGAACAAAGAAAGTTATAAGGAAATAATTTGTAATCTATATTTCTTTCATATACTAAGGTGTTTATTATTTTTAATGATTATTGAAATACAATAAAATAACATGAAAAAAGTCATAGCAATTATCAGCTTGTTTCTATGTTTTAATGGACAAGCACAATTTGTTTTGGATGATACTCAATCTCTAAATTGGATGATTGATTCAGTTCTTTTGGGCGGAGGTGTAACTGTTCAAAATGCAACATTTAATGCACTAACTCATGTAGATTCCACCAATCAAATAGGTTTTTTTGATGCGCAGGGAGTTATGAATTTTCCTTTAACTAAAGGCCTTATTTTCGCTACTGGAGATATTCAGGTTTGTCAAGGACCAAATGATGGTGGTGGTGTTACTATGCCAGTTGAAAATTCAATTTCTGGAGATGCAGACTTAGGAATGTTATTGCCTGGCTTTATGTTTAACGATATAGCTGTTCTGGAATTTGATTTTATCCCTTCAGAGAATATCCTTATTTATCAATATGTTTTTGGCTCTGAGGAATATCCTGAGTTTGTAAACTCTGGTTTTAATGATGCATTTGGGTTTTTTGTTTCTGGACCGGGAATTTCAGGACCTTTTTCAAGCCCTCTTGGTTTTCCTGATGGTTCTATGAATGTAGCGCTAATTCCAAATTCTTCAGATTTTGTAAGCATCGATAACATAAATTCTGATACCAATTCTAGTTTTTACTTTGATAATAATTTCTTGGGAGATAGTACACAGGCTCAATTTGATGGATATACACTTGAAATCCCAGTAGCTTTTAATGTTGTGCCTGGTGAGACCTATCATATAAAAATGGTTATTGGGGATGCTGGAGATAGTGCCTTTGATTCCGCTGTTTTTATAAAGAATCAGAGTTTTATGAGTGTCGCTCAAATACCAACGGGAATTGAGGATGTTCCCTTAAACCAAAACTTTACTCTTTATCCAGTTCCATCGCAGAATTTATTGAACTTGAATTCTGAAAAACCCGGCCTTTTGATAACTGCGGTAACTATTTTTGATATATCGGGTAGAAGAGTATTGGAAAAACAATACAATTCTAAAGCTTCAATACAAATGGATATTTCAAGTTTAGTTGCTGGGAATTATTCCATCTCCATTTTAACCAATGAAGGATATTTGACAAAAAATATTGTCAAGGAATAATTTTAACTTAAAGATATTTATGTTAGCCCGGTCCTATTTTGGAACCGGGTTTTCTTTTTTACCTATATTTAAACAAACATGAGTAAAGTAGCATTAATCACAGGAGTAACAGGGCAGGATGGAGCCTATCTTGCAGAATTATTATTGGAAAAGGGATATATCGTTCATGGAATAAAAAGGCGAAGTTCTTTGTTTAATACCAATAGAATTGATCATTTATATAAAGATCAGCATGAATCTGGTGTTAGATTTTTTCTTCATTATGGAGATATGACAGACTCAACAAACCTGATAAGAATAATTCAGCAAGTTAAACCAGATGAGATATATAATTTGGCGGCACAATCTCATGTTATGGTGTCTTTTGAAAAGCCTGAGTATACGGCAAATGCTGATGCATTAGGAACGCTTAGAATATTAGAAGCAATCAGAATACTTGAGATGGATAAAAAGGTTAAATTTTATCAGGCTTCCACATCTGAACTTTATGGAAAGGTGCAAGAAACGCCTCAAAAGGAAACCACTCCTTTTTATCCTAGAAGCCCTTATGGTGTGGCCAAACTCTATGGATTTTGGATTGTAAAGAACTATAGAGAAGCTTATGGAATGTTTGCTTGTAATGGAATATTGTTTAATCATGAAAGTCCCTTAAGAGGGGAAACCTTTGTGACAAGGAAAATAACTAGGGCAGCTGCAAGAATTTCCTTAGGACTTCAGAAATCACTTTATCTAGGAAATTTAGATGCGAAAAGAGATTGGGGTCATGCAAAAGATTATGTAAAGGGAATGTGGGCTATGCTGCAAGTAGATAAACCACAAGACTATGTTTTAGCTACAGGAGTAATGCATACTGTAAGAGAAATGTGTGAAGTTGCATTTTCTAATGCTGGAATTTCATTAGAATGGAAAGGTGAGGGAGCAGAGGAAAAAGGTTATTGCAAGGAGTCAGGTAAATGCATGGTGCAGGTAGATGAGAAATATTTTAGACCAACAGAAGTAGATTTATTGGTAGGTGACGCCACAAAAGCAAGGATGGATTTAGGATGGTCACCAGAAATTTCTTTTGAGGCTTTGGTAAAGGAAATGGTTGAATGCGATTTGAAACTATTTGAAAGAGATAAGTACTTGTTAGACGGTGGCCATGAGATTATGAATTACAATGAATAAGCAAGATAAGATATTTATAGCCGGACACAGGGGTATGGTAGGTTCTGCCTTGCTTCGAAATCTTAATTCCAAAGGTTTTGATAATATCATTACCCGGACTAGAATGGAGTTGGATCTATGCAGACAAAGTGCAGTAGAAGAATTTTTTGAAAAAGAAAAACCCGACTACGTTTTTTTAGCTGCTGCTAAAGTAGGCGGCATTAATGCAAACAATATTTATAGAGCGGATTTTATCTATGATAATTTAATGATTGAAGCCAATATCATTAAAGCCGCTGCAGATTTTAAAACAAAAAAACTTCTTTTTCTTGGCTCATCCTGTATATATCCAAAAATGGCCCCTCAACCCTTGAGAGAAGAATATTTACTTACGGGTGATTTGGAGCCAACCAATGAACCATATGCTGTTGCTAAAATTGCTGGTATTAAAATGAGCGAATCTTTTAGGCGACAGTATGATTGCGATTTCATTTCTGTGATGCCAACCAATTTATATGGCCCAAATGATAATTATGATCTAAAAAATTCACATGTTTTACCAGCTTTAATTAGAAAATTTCATGAAGCAAAATTAAATAACTCACCTTCAGTTGAAATTTGGGGAACAGGTTCTCCGAGGAGAGAGTTTTTACATGTGGACGACCTAGCTGATGCATGTGTTTACTTGATGAATAATTATTCAGAAGAGCTATTTCTAAATATTGGTACTGGTGAAGATATATCTATTAGGGAGTTGGCAGAACTAATTCAAGGTGTGGTTGGATTCAAAGGAGAATTAGTTTTCAATACAAATTATCCCGATGGGACTCCACGAAAGTTATTAGATGTTAGTAAATTGCATGACCTAGACTGGAAACATAAAATAGATCTCAAGTCTGGGATTATATCAGTCTATGAGGACTTTAAGAAGGTCATTGCTATTGAACATGAAAGTTAATTACAGAACGCTACTTTTTTTCTGCGCTTTGTTCTTGTCTGTTTTCATGACTGCACAGCATAATCAGGTCAACTATCCCTTGAATAAATGGTCAACAATTTATTTGGATGACTTTCTTAGTACTTCCGATTCTATCCCAAATTCAGCCCTTAAGCCCTATGTTGTAGGTCAAAAAAAACTATATCAATTACCTGGTTTTAAGCAGGATACGGGGCTCTATTATTTCAATGCAACCAAGAAATTATATGGTGATAACCTTATAGTACTTAAGAAAAAGGACTTATTTGTTACCATAGACCCCATTTTGCATTTAGAAGTTGGGAAAGAACTATTAGACAATTCAGCCTATGCTGATACAGCCAAGAATTTCATTAATACAAGAGGTTTCTTCGTAAGAGGTTCTTTGGGTAAAAAGTTAACGTTTGAAACCTTTTTTAGTGAAAACCAAATATTTGTACCTCTTTATCAGAGGGAGTTTATCCTTGATAAAAAAGTAGCTCCGGGAGCGACTATAGTAAAAGGCTTTCAAACTGTGGGATTCGACTTTGGTTATGCAGGAGGATTTTTCTCATATCAACCCTTAAGAAATTGGAATATTCAGTTTGGACATGGTAAGCATTTTATTGGAGAAGGCTACAGGTCAGTCATACTATCTGATAACTCTATGAATTACCCTTACTTTAGATCGAGTTTAGATTTATTTAAAGGTAAACTAACCCTTACAAATCTTTTTTCATCACTTCAGAATATAACACGACTTCCTTCTGGAGATTCACCAGAAAGCTTATTTCAACGCAAGGCAATGTCCCTTACAACCCTTTCTGTTTCTCCGATTCCAAGAATTCGAATAGGAATTACGGAAGGAGTTATTTGGCAAACATTTATTCCATTAGTGGGAGATAGAGATTTCGATCCTAGATGGATAAATCCATTGCCTTTTTATAACGTTTCAAGTTTGTCCTATAATGAAGTAGATAATCTATTTCTTGGAGTGGATGTAGCTATTAAGCCAATCAATAAAGTTCAAGTTTATGGTCAGTATATATTAGATGATATTAGTAGAACAGCATTTCAACTTGGACTAAAAGGAATAAATTTGGTTGACAATACTTGGCTACGAGTAGAATATAATAGAAGCAATTCTTTTACTGGAGCTCATGAAATACCATTGCAATCATTAACAAATGGAAATCTACCTCTGGCACATCCATTAGGATCAGGGTTTGACGAATGGATTTTCCAAGGAGTATATACATATGATAGATGGTTCGTGGATTTCAATCTTCAAATTGCGGACTACGATAAAGATTTGGAAATTGAACCGGGTGTTTTTGAAAATTTAGGGATTAACTTGTTAAGGCCGTATTTCGAAGAAGAGGATCGGCCATCAGGACAAAAGATAGCTAGGCTTAATAATGCTCTGATAAGGTTGGGATATAAGTTCAATTCCTTCTATAATTTGACTGCCTTTTTATCCTTCCAAACTAGATCCTTTAATAGTCCAACATTCGAAAAGGAACAGAACGGTTTGCTTACATTTGGAGTAAGAACAGAACTCTTTAATCAGTATTACGATTTTTAATATTTTTGAAAAAATCACTAGCAATTGGATATAATCATACTCGGATTCATTACTTCTTTTTTTGTAGTTCTGGTTGCTACACCCTCCTTAATAAAAGTGGCCAAACTAAAGCATTTGGTTGATTATCAAAATGAGAAAAGAAAGGTTCATAAAACGAGCAAACCTACTATTGGTGGTATCATTATTTTTGCTGGAGCAATTTTTGCCTTTTGCCTTTGGTTTCCAACGGAAGATAGAAACTACAACTTGCCTTTAGAGCTAATGATTACCTCATTTAATGAGTTTAAGTATATCATAGCTAGTTTATTAATTCTATTTTTTATTGGAGTTAAAGATGATATCATTGGAACCGCACCATCAAAGAAATTGATCGGACATATTCTGGTGGGGTGTATTCTGGTTTTAATGGCGGAGATAAGAATTACCAGCATGCAAGGTATTTTTGGTATTTATGAAATACCAGAATGGACAAGCATAATATTGTCTCTATTCACATATATCGTCTTGGTAAATGCCTTCAATTTAATAGATGGAGTTGATGGTTTGGCTACAGGAATTGGGTTAATTGCATCAATATTTTTTGGAATTTGGTTTTATCTGGCAGGAAATATTCCCATTACTCTTTTATGTTCTTCAGTAGCCGGTTCTTTACTAGCTTTTCTAATATTTAACTTTTCACCTGCAAAAATATTTATGGGCGATTCAGGTTCTATGTTTATTGGAGCTGTTATGTCTGTTCTTGCAATAAAAATGATAGAATACCCTGTTGAACAAATGCCTTTAGGACTTGGAAAAATTTCAAAGCCGATTCTAGCAATGTCTATTTTGGTTTATCCGCTTTTTGATACTATTCGAGTTTTCTTCTTAAGACTCATAAAAGGACAATCTCCATTTACTGCGGATCAGAATCATATTCATCATCGTTTAATGAAATTAGGTTTAGGTCATAAATACACCACTTTTGTGCTCTACTTTTTAAGTCTTTCAATGGTATTGGTCAATTATTTTTTAAAGGGGAATAGCGCAACAACGACTTTCTTCTTAATCTTTGCCATTACAGCACTAGTCTATCATATCCCATTTATTTTTAGATCAAAGTCCATAACTTGAAGGCCCAAAGAATATATTTGATCTTATTGGGGTTTTTTCTTTCTTTTCAAGGGAATGGGCAAGTACAAAAACTGATTCAAAGCAATTGGGCTCAGTTGAAAATAGAAAAGCAACAATCAATTCACAATCCAAATTTTCATAGTGCTGTCAGGCCTTACTTATACAATGATCTGAAAAAATTATTCAAGGACTCAAATGATTCTATTCATCAAATACAAAGAGATTCCTTGATTAATGCAGGAATAGATTACATAGAGATAAAGCCACAAGTATATCTTACTTCTGGGTCTGCGCATGCCAATGATAATATACATCTCTCATCAACTCTGTACTCAGGGTTGAGCGTTACAGCCAGTTTGAAAAATAAATTGGCCATTAATGCATCTGCTTATTATGGAACTCAAAATACACATGGATGGGATGAAATTTTATTGGATTCCTTAAATGTTTTTCCAAATTGGGGAGTTGCAAGAAATGGAGGAATAGGAAGAAATTTTGATTCATTTGAGGGTTACGTTTCCTATAGTCCTGATCATATATTTAATCTTGAAATAGGAAGAGGCAGGCATTTTTTCGGAGATGGTATAAATTCACTTTTTCTTTCTTCCAATGCAAATGCATATCCTTACTTTAAGCTCACTACTACAGTTTGGAATATTAAGTACACTAACCTTTATTCTTGGCAAAAAGATATAAGAATCAATCCTTTTAATAGAGATCGGTGGTTAGATAAATTTACTGCCACTCACTTTTTAAGCTGGAATGTTTCACCACAAGTAAGTCTATCATTGTTTGAAACTATAATTTGGGCAGCAAGGGATGTTTCAAATAACAGAGGCTTCGATTTAAACTATCTCAACCCGGTAATTTTTTATAGGCCAATTGAATTTTCATTAGGTTCCGCAGATAATGCTATTATTGGCTTTGGCATGAAATATATAGCCTCTGACAATCTGTCCTTTTATGGACAATGGATGCTTGATGAATTTTTACTGGATAATTTCGTTGCAGGAAATGGTTGGTGGGCGAACAAGTTTGGATTGCAACTAGGTAACAATTATTTCAATGCCTTTAATATTGACCAACTGACTTTAAAAACGGAATTTAATCTGGTTAGGCCATTTACCTATTCACATGGAAATGTAACACAGAATTATGGTCATTTTAACCAGCCTTTGGCCCATCCATTAGGGTCCAATTTCTACAATTTACATATGCTAGCAACCTATCCAAAAGGCAATTGGCTAATTGAAGGAGAATTCATCTACAGTCATTTTGGTAGAGATTCACTAAACGTAAATTTAGGGGGGAATTTATACCAGTCTTATGTTAATCCCGAACTAAATTTCGGTAATGAAATTGCTCAAGGCGTTAAGCATAATTTATTGGATGTTAGATTGACCGCTAATTACATTCTATCTAAAAGAGATGATTTTAGATTATTCGCAGACTTTAGGTTTGTGAATTTATCAACTCAGCAATCTAACTCTTACCTTTATTTGCAATTAGGTGCAAGAATCAGTTGGCCAGATTATAGGTAAAAACGGATTAGCTTTTTAGTTTCAAAAAATTCACCTTCTATGACTTCATTCAAGTTAAATACTTTGGACTTCATTCCCGCTTGCTTTAACTCTTGAAAAAAATCACCTCCTTTTAAATAATAGATACCGGATTTTTTCTTTATACTCTTTCCGTTTAATAGCGGTTTAGTCCACTTTAATATCTGCCCAATATCCTTAACCGCTCTCCCAGTTATATAATCAAATTTTCCATCGATTTGCTCAACACGAGTCCATTTGGTTTGAGCATTATTTAAGTTCAATTCATCAATAACATTGTTTACAACATTAATCTTTTTTTGGACAGAGTCAACCAGAAGGAAATTGCAATTTGGAAATAGAATTGAAAGTGGTATTCCAGGAAATCCGCCACCAGTTCCGAAATCTAAAATATGCGACTCGTCCTCAAACTGTATGAACTTTGATATACTCAATGAATGAAGAACATGACGCTCATAGAACAAATCAAAATCCTTTCGACTTATTAGGTTTATTTTGGTATTCCAATTCGAGTAAATACCTTTTAAGTCAATAATAAGGCTCTTTTGCTGCTCTGTTAAATCTGGAAAATATTTGAAAATGATTTCCGGCATTTTTGCGGAAATTATATCATATCCTTGGTGTGTTTCATCATGTTTTGAAGGAACTCACGAGCCCTAAACAATTGTGCTTTTACAGTTCCCAAGGGAATTTCCAATTCATCAGAAATTTCTTCGTAGGAAAACTCTTTAAAATATCTGAGTTCAATCAACTGACGATATCT
The DNA here is from genome assembly GCA_964609215.1 of uncultured Flavobacteriales bacterium. Lineage (GTDB taxonomy): Bacteria > Bacteroidota > Bacteroidia > Flavobacteriales_D > JABDKJ01 > JABDKJ01. The sequence continues at coordinate 6,591 of CAZSQZ010000002.1, read as the reverse complement.
TGGCTTTAGCTTTTGCACAATTTCTCTCATATGCTCAAACTTCTGATCCCTTATAACACTCTGCATAGGATCTAAACCATCAGACTCGATATCGATTTTAATTTTGTCTCCGCTATCATTTTCGAAATCGTTGTCAATAGACATTAGTCTTTTCTTCTTCTTTCGAATGAAATCAATACAATTATTGGACGCGATCTTGAATAACCATGTACTAAAAGCATAGTTTGGAGTATATTGATGCAATCTATTAAACGCTTTACCAAAAGCCTCAATGGTCAAGTCATCAGCATCATCCTTATTATTGACCATTTTCAAAAGCATGAAATAAATAGAGTCTCTATACCTTCCCATCAACTCTGCAAAAGCTGCCTGATCTCTTTTGTCCACTGCCCTCTGCACTAATGCATAATCGTATTTTGCTTTTTCCGAAAGATTCTTATTTATTTCCATTCTATTTTTTTAGAAGCGAATAATGACATAGCCACAATTCCATTGTAAATAACCGTCATTAATTCCAATATAGGAGAGAAAATCCATAAGTCTTTTTCACCTAGAGTTTTTGAAATCTTCTTAAATACGGTCCATTGTATAATAATCTTAAGAAAATATAATAATACAACCATTACATAATGGTCAGAAACACCAACAAACAAAGCCATAAGTGCTGAAAAAGCCAGAACAGAACTTGGGTATAGTGCGACAAGAAATTTACTCTTTAGTTTGTATCTATTGCCGGTACTTAAGTGTCTTCTTTTTTGATTAAAAAAGTTAATCCATGATTGTTCGGGAATACTCTTTACAAAATGTGCTTTATCCAAACATATAACGGTGTTATTTGCACTAGCCACTTCTTGTATAAACAAGTCATCATCACCAGATTTCAAATCTAAATGCTTTTCAAAACCATTATTTTTTTTAAATATTTCTTTTCTATAACCTAAGTTTCTCCCAACTCCCATATATGGAACTCCCTTTTTCGCAAATGAAAAATATTGAGCAGCAATTAAGAAGGTATCAAAACGAATAAATAAATTGAGAAACCCAGATTTTTTTTGATAAGGCCCATATCCTAGCACTATGTCTTTCTTCTGAAAATATTGAGAATAAATCTTTAACCAATCATTGGATTGCACAGTGCAATCAGAATCAGTGAGAACGATAAATTCATTATTGGAGAAATGAATTCCAGAATTCAAAGCGTATTTTTTACTATGAAAATCTTCAAAAGGCACTTCTAGATATTTTATTCTATTGTCGGTTGACTGGTAATTTTTAATGACCTCTTTAGTCCTATCAGATGAACCGTGATTAACTAATACAATTTCAAAATTGGAGTAGTTTTGTTTTAGCAATTTTGGAATCAATAATTCCAAATTTGATGCTTCATTTCTTGAGCAGACGATTATTGAAATACCAATTTCTTTAATCATTTCATCCTTGTCTTCACTTAATTCTAGAGAATTAAAAAAGTAGAGATAGTAAAAAACCAATACAATAAAGCAAAACACATATATGTAAACAAAAACCTCCAACTTTTTGCTAAATAACAAATACTACGTTGAACAGATTGCCAATTAGTCAATTAAAATAACTTTACCCCAAGAAATTGTATGGCAGAATTTGACCTTTTACATAAAGATGATAAATCTTCAGCTCGAGTTGGTTTACTTAAAACTGACCACGGTAAAATAGAAACCCCAATATTTATGCCTGTTGGAACAGCAGGTAGTGTAAAAGGAGTACACCAAAGCGAATTAGAAACTCAGGTCAACGCTCAAATAATTCTTGGAAACACATATCACCTTTTTCTAAGGCCGGGTTTAGAAGTGATTAATCCAGCCGGTGGCTTGCACAAATTTATTAATTGGGATAAGCCCATTCTTACAGATAGCGGAGGTTATCAAGTTTACTCCCTTTCTGCAAATAGAAAAATTAAAGAGGAAGGGGTAACTTTCAAAAGTCATATAGACGGATCATTACATACATTCTCTCCAGAACGCGCAGTAGATGTGCAAAGAGAAATAGGTGCAGATATAATAATGGCATTTGATGAATGTACGCCTTGGCCATGCTCCTATGAGTATGCGAAAAGTTCAATGCAACTTACCCATAGATGGTTAATACGATGCATTGACCATTTTAACAATCAACCACCAATGTACGACTACAATCAAACCTTTGCAGGAATAGTTCAAGGAAGTACTTATGAAGATTTAAGAAAAGAATCAGCAGAATTTGTTAGTAATCAGAATTTAGATATTAATGCAATAGGAGGACTGTCTGTCGGGGAACCAGCAGAAGAATTATATAAAATGACCAGTCTGGTTTGTTCCTATTTAGAAAAGGATAAACCCAGGTATCTGATGGGAGTTGGAACACCGCAAAATATTTTAGAATGCATATCTCTGGGAATAGATATGTTCGATTGTGTGATGCCAACCAGAAATGGGAGAAATGGAATGCTTTTTACATGGGATGGTATTATTAACATTCGTAACGAAAAATGGAAGAATGATTTTTCTGTTATTGATAATAAAGGGACTGCATCTGTCGATTTAAAACATTCCAAAGCATATCTCAGGCATTTAATGATATCAAAAGAAATGCTAGGAGCACAGATTGCAAGTATTCACAATTTGGCTTTTTATTTAGATTTAGTAAAACAAGCGAGAAAGAAAATAATAGAAGGAACCTTTAGCCGTTGGAAAGATGATGTTATGCCTAGACTATCTAATAGATTATAGTGCTTAAGAAAATTGACATATATATTATCAAGAAGTTTCTTGGCACATTTATCTTCATTCTTTCGCTGCTTATGTTGATAGCGGTGGTATTCGATGTTTCAGAAAAAATGGATGATTTTCTGGATACAAACCCGCCATTTACAAGCATTGTTTTTAATTATTATCTAAATTTCATTATCCACTATGGAAACCTCTTTACATCTTTAATCCTTTTTATTGCACTCATCTGGTGTACGAGCAAAATGGCCCAAAAGACAGAGGTCATTGCAATCATTGCAGGAGGAGTAAGTTTTAAGCGATTTCTCCTGCCATTTTTTATCGGAACCTCAATTTTAGTTGTGATCTCCTTGGTGGCAATGCACTTTTTGGTGCCTCAAGCAAATAAGATAAAAGAAGAGTTCGAATTAGAATATATCAGTGGTCCTTTTGAAATTAGGGATAAGGATCATCACGCGGAAGTGAGAGAAGGAGAGATAGCCTATTTCAAATCAATAGACTACCAAGATAATTGGGGAAGTAAATTTTCAATTGAGCATTGGGATACAGAAAAAAATGAACTTAGAAAAAAACTATTTGCCAATTACGCACGCTATGATTCCATTAAGGGAACATGGAAATTAGAAAATTATTTTATCAGATCTTTTGATAATGATGGCGAACACATAGATTATGGAACAAGTTTGGATACAGTGATAAATATAAAATTATCAGATTTCGGTGTACACGAGAACTTTATTTACACAATGACGACTCCAGAGCTAAATAAATTTATTCAGAAAGAACGGCTAAAGGGCTCCGATAAAATTCCGTTTTATGAAATAGAAAAATATCAAAGAACATCATATCCAATAGCTGCATACATTCTCACTTTAATAGGAGTTTCAGTAGCAAGTAGGAAAGTCAGAGGTGGAATGGGCCTTAAGATAGTAGTTGGGCTACTTATAGCAATACTTTATATCTTCGCCATGAAGATAATGACGGTGGCAGCAACCAATACTGGCCTAGATGTGTTATATGCAGTATGGGCACCAAATGCAATTTTTAGTATAATCGCGGTCATTTTATACATTAAAACACCAAAATAGAAATGGGAATTTTCTTAGATTTTGAAAAACCGATTGAAGAGTTGCATGAGCAACTAGGTAATGCGGAGGCAATAGCAGCTAAAGGAGATGTGAATGTAAAAGCCACAATTAAAGAGATAAAAGATAGAATCAAGGAAAAAACTAAGGAGATTTATGCAAATCTTACCCCATGGCAAAAAGTTCAAGTCTCTAGGCATCCAGAAAGACCATATACTCTAGACTATATTAATGCCATAGCAGATGATTTTATCGAATTACATGGAGATCGAAATGTAAAAGATGATAAAGCTATGGTAGGAGGCTTTGGTAAGATAGAAGAACAAACTTTCATGTTCATTGGTCAGCAGAAAGGAGGAAATACAAAACAAAGACAATACAGAAATTTCGGAATGGCCAACCCTGAGGGATACAGAAAAGCATTGCGTCTAATGAAACTTGCTGAGAAATTCAACAAGCCCATTGTTACATTTATAGATACTCCTGGTGCATATCCAGGACTAGAAGCAGAAGAAAGAGGGCAGGGAGAGGCTATCGCTCGAAATCTTTATGAAATGGCTCAGCTTTCAGTTCCTTTAATCGCCATAGTTATAGGAGAAGGTGCTTCAGGTGGTGCTTTAGGTATAGGAATGGGAGATAGAGTATTTATGTTGGAGAATACATGGTATTCTGTTATTTCACCAGAATCATGCTCCTCTATCTTATGGAGGAATTGGGAAAATAAAGAAAGAGCAGCAGATGCTCTTAAGTTAACAGCAAAGGATATGTTGTCCAATAAGTTAATAGATGGTATTATTAAAGAGCCATTGGGAGGAGCTCATAACAATAAGGCCATGGCATTCAAAAATGTCAAGAATGAAATTTTAAAGACTTTTCAGAAACTTAAGGAAATAACTCCTGAAGAATTAATTGAGAATAGAATTAATAAGTACGGAGAAATGGGCGTCTACGCTCAAAGTTAAATGCCAAAAGTAAAACCTCCTCTTATTTGTGGGTTTTGTATTAGTCCATTAGGATTCTGAATAACATCATATAAGAAGGAAATAAAAATAGCAGATCTTCCACTTCCAATCCTTTGGCTATATCCACCACCCAACCATAGATATGGAATACTCAATCTTGGGTTATTACTGTTATCGCCAGTAGCCGATAATCCGCTGTAACTCAAATTCTGGAACTCCCCAATTAGAAAAATTTCTTCTGTAATGTTAAACCTATTGAACACTCCAGCCCCGATTACATTGCCCGAAACATCAAATCGTTTATCGTTAAAATATTGATAAGTAAGAGTTACACCAGCAGAATAAGTATTACTAAGCCTATATCCAATTAATGGGGATACATCTATATAGGTGATAGTTCCCAAATTCAATCCAAGATTCCCTCCAACATAAATATTGTCAGTCCATTTCTTATCATCCTGACCGAAACTCGCAACGCTCAACATCAGAATCAGAGCTAATAGTGTCAATTTTCTCATGTATTCATTTATTTATTACAAAAATAGAAACTTAATTGGTATACGAACGTTAGTGATGAACCCGCAAATGAATATTTTTATAAAAGATATTTGGTTTATAAAAAAAAGCTTTTACATTTGCACCCGCTTTAAGCGAAACGGCAATTAAAAACGATTAATTGTGACAAAATTTCAAGAAATTATTTAGGACGGATGTAATAGTTTTTTATCTTTGCCGTCCTTTTTTATTGAAATAAAATTTGAACCTATTTTACATTAATATATAGGAAAGTTCTTTGATAAAATTGTAATAGCCTTGAATTAGCATGTCCCTTGAGAATTCAAACTCACAAAATTTGTTCTTCGGAACATAAATTAATTTTTACAACGGAGAGTTTGATCCTGGCTCAGGATGAACGCTAGCGGTAGGCCTAACACATGCAAGTCGAACGGTAACAGAGGAGCTTGCTCCTGCTGACGAGTGGCGAACGGGTGCGTAACACGTATGCAACTTGCCTCTATCTGGGGGATAGCCTCGAGAAATCGGGATTAATACCCCATAGTATCACATTATCGCATGATTTTGTGCTTAAAACTCCGGTGGATAGAGATAGGCATGCGGCCCATTAGTTTGTTGGTGAGGTAACGGCTCACCAAGACTACGATGGGTAGGGGGTCTGAGAGGATGATCCCCCACACTGGTACTGAGACACGGACCAGACTCCTACGGGAGGCAGCAGTGAGGAATATTGCGCAATGGACGAAAGTCTGACGCAGCCATACCGCGTGCAGGAAGACGGCCCTACGGGTTGTAAACTGCTTTTGTTTGCCAAGAAACCCACCTACGTGTAGGTGGCTGACGGTAGCATTCGAATAAGCACCGGCTAACTCCGTGCCAGCAGCCGCGGTAATACGGAGGGTGCAAGCGTTATCCGGATTTATTGGGTTTAAAGGGTTCGTAGGCGGGAAATTAAGTCAGTGGTGAAAGCCTGTGGCTCAACCATAGAATTGCCATTGATACTGATTTTCTTGAATATAAATGAAGTGGGCGGAATGTGTCATGTAGCGGTGAAATGCATAGATATGACACAGAACACCGATTGCGAAGGCAGCTCACTAAACTATTATTGACGCTGAGGAACGAAAGCGTGGGGAGCGAACAGGATTAGATACCCTGGTAGTCCACGCTGTAAACGATGATTACTCGATATTGGCGATATACTGTCAGTGTCCAAGCGAAAGTATTAAGTAATCCACCTGGGGAGTACGCTCGCAAGAGTGAAACTCAAAGGAATTGACGGGGACC
>CAZSQZ010000001.1:14664-551996 GCA_964609215.1 uncultured Flavobacteriales bacterium | reverse complement strand
GAGTTATCAGACCAACTGACTTAGATAACTTCTAAGATTTATAACCAAAGCTTAATGTCTCAAGCGTTTTCTTGAAAGGTATATATACAGGAAAAGAACAGGATAAAGACTAATAACTCAAAAAGGAAAAGGCATAATCAAACACTCATTATATCTGACTCCTTAACAGAAATAACCTTGTCTATCTTTTCAATAAATCCTTTCACGATTCCTTCCACCTTTCCCTCTGCAGTCTTTGCCATGTCTTCACTTAGGCCATCTTTTTGAAGTGTCTTGATTTGATCCATAGCCTCTTTCCTAATATTTCTAACAGATACTTTAGCATTCTCTCCTTCCGCGCGACATTTTTTACATAAGTCCTGTCTACGTTCCTCTGTAAGTGGTGGAACTGAGATAATGATCATCTCTCCATTATTTTGAGGATTTAATCCCAAGTTGGCATAGGTAATTGCAGTTGCAACATCGTCCAGTAAACTTTTTTCCCAAGGCTGAACAGATATGGTTCTCCCATCTGGAGTATTAATATTAGCAACTTGACTCAATGCTGTTTCTGTTCCGTAATAATCCAACTTAACTGAATCCAACATACTAGGATTAGCCTTTCCAGCACGAATGCTTTGAAGCTCTTTGTTCAAATGGTCAATAGATTTACCCATTTGCTCCTGAGCAGAGCCAAAAACGATATTAAGTTCTTCTGTCATAGTGTAAGAATATAGTCAAAAATAAAAATTTCCCTGATTAGACCTCAACGAGCGTGCCAATTGGATCTCCAACCACAACTTTTTGCAAATTCCCAGGCTTATTCATATCAAATACGACAATAGGTAAATGGTTTTCATTGCATAAAGTGAAAGCGGTCATATCCATTACTTTTAGGCCTTTGGAAATGACTTCATCAAAAGTAATCTTATCGTACTTAACAGCATCTGCTACCTTTTCGGGATCCGCAGTATAAACTCCATCAACTCTTGTACCTTTTAGAATTACATCTGCTCCTATTTCTATCGCTCTCAATGATGCTGCAGTATCTGTGGTAAAATATGGATTTCCGGTACCTGCACCGAAAATGACAATCCTCCCTTTTTCTAAGTGCCTTACTGCTCTTCTTTTTATAAATGGTTCTGCAATTTCTTCCATTTTAATGGCAGACATTAGTCTTGTAAAAAGTCCTGCTTTTTCGAGTGCCGACTGCAGGGCCATTCCATTAATCATGGTTGCTAACATACCCATATAATCTCCCTGGGTTCTTTCCATGCCTCCAGCTTCAGCTTGCACTCCACGAAAAATATTTCCTCCTCCAATTACAATGGCAACCTCTACTCCTTTTTCCGCAATTTGTTTGACCTCTTCAGCATATTGAGCCAATCTATTATTGTCAATTCCAAATTGCTTGTCTCCCATTAAAGCCTCTCCGCTCAACTTTAGGAGGATTCTTTTGTATTTCATAAATGATTTCTAGCTGTCTTCAAATATAAAGCAAAAAAAAAGAGAGAACCTTGTCTCTCTTTTTTGATTTACGATAATGAAAATCTTTTAAACTCTGTAACAGTCAAATCTTGTTCAACTCCTGACAAGAAATCTTGAATCGTTTTCTTGTTGTCTTTAATATATTGCTGATTCAATAAGGTATTTTCTTTAAAGAATTTATTCAACCTTCCCATTGCAATTTTCTCTGCCATTTCAGCAGGCTTTCCTTCTTGAATAGCCAAATCTTTACCCACTTCTATTTCTCTATCAATTACATCCTGAGAAACACCTTCTTTATTAAGAGCAATTGGATCCATAGCTGCAATTTGCATAGCAACATCTTTGGCAGCATCAGCATTTCCTCCTTTATTTAAACCGACAACGGAGGCAATTCTATTACCAGGGTGATTATATGCATATACAGTTTCTGCGGAGATGCTTTCGAATTTCGATAAATCGATTTTTTCTCCAATAACACCTGTTTGCTCAATGATTTTGTCAGCAATGCTCATTCCATCAAAATCTTTAGATTTTAAATCATCAAGATTAGATGGGTTTGAGTTAATAGCAATATCCGCAATTTTATTGGCGAAATTCACAAAATCGTCATTCTTAGCAACGAAATCCGTTTCACAATTTAAAACGATAATTGCTCCTTGAGAAGAGTCTGGATTTGTTACGGCAACAACCAAACCTTCTGTCGCATCTCTGTCACCTCTCTTAGCGGCAACTTTTTGACCTTTCTTTCTAAGAATATCAACCGCAGCTTCCATATCGCCATTTGCTTCAACTAATGCATTTTTACAATCCATCATTCCAGCACCGGTTTGCTTTCTTAAATTATTTACATCAGCAGCTGTAATACTCATGTCCTTCTTTTTTAAAATTATTAATTATCAAGATTAAGCTGGTTTACCACCATCTAATTCATCTTGCCATTTCTTTAACTCATCCCACTGACCAGCAGCAGCCATTTCAGCTTGTTTTGGCCAGGTACCTGGATTTTTAGATGCCAAAGCTCCACCAGCTTCTTCCAAAATAGCCTTAACTTCTTCAACACTTTTTGCTGCCAATTCAGCAAATGTTTTAACTCCTGCATTACCTAAAGCCTCAGAAATTTTTGGCCCTATTCCCTCAACCTTAGTAAGATCATCTGCTTCGGTAGCTGGCGCTTCTGAAGGGGCAGCTTGAGCCTCTTCTGCAACAGGTTCAGAAGCCGTTTCTTCTGCAGGAGTTTCTTTAGCAGCAGCAGCTTCAGCAACTTTTACCTCCGCCTCAACTGCAGATGACATTTTTACTTCTTCAGCAGTTTCTGGAGTAGTTAAATCCTTCTTTGGGGCTTCTGCAGAAGATTTTCTTTCTTCCTTAGCTTTGTTTCTTTCCTCTAAACCTTCTTTAATAGCTCCACAAACTCTATCCATAATATAAGAGATAGATTTTGTAGCATCATCATTTGCAGGAATAGCGTAGTCAACCAAATTTGGGTCACTATTGGTATCTACCATTGCAAATGAAGTAATGTTCAATTTATTTGCTTCAGCCACTGCAATGTGTTCCTTAAGAACATCAACAATAAAAATTGCCTGAGGTAATCTGCTCAAATCTGCAATTGAACCTAAGTTCTTTTCAAGCTTTGCTCTTGTTCTCGTCAACATTAACCTTTCTCTCTTAGACATTGTTTTAGATGTTCCATCTTCGAACATTTTATCAATCAATGACATTTTCTTTACCGCCTTTCTAATTGTAGCAAAGTTGGTTAACATACCACCAAACCATCTTTCAGTAACATAAGGCATGTTTACTTCAGCAACTTTATTTGCAACGATATCCTTGGCTTGTTTCTTTGTAGCAACGAAAAGAATCTTCTTTCCAGACTTCGCCATATCTTTCATTACAGCACAAGCCTGATCCAACTTAACAATGGTCTTGTTCAAGTCAATAATATGAATCCCTTTCTTCTCTGAGAAGATATAAGGAGCCATACTCGGATTCCATTTTCTTTTGAGGTGACCAAAATGCACTCCAGCATCTAAAAGGTCATTGAATTTTACTTCAGACATATATTTATTTATCGGTTTACGTTCTCTAAAAAGCAACCACAGGTTATTCTAAAAAAGAGTCCTGCTAGTTTGGATTCTAAACCAGCGTTTATATTAACGCTTGCTAAATTGAAATTTCTTACGGGCTTTTTTCTGACCTGGTTTCTTTCTCTCTACCATTCTCGGGTCTCTGGTCATTAATCCGTGAGATTTCAGTTTTGGTTTATGTTCAGGATCAATTTCAACAAGGGCTCTAGAAATGGCCAATCTTATTGCTTCAACTTGTCCTGTAACTCCACCACCAATCACATTTACTTTAACATCATAGTTTCCTTCTGTGTCAGTTAAAGAAAAGGGTTGGTTTAACTTATATAAGTGTATATCGGTTGGGAAATACTCCTTCGCTTCTCTTTTGTTAATGGTGATTCCACCCTTCCCTTCTGAAAGGTAAATTCTTGCGATTGAGGCTTTTCTTCTTCCTATAGTACTAACAACGTCCATACTCTGTATTAACTAAGTTTAAATTCTTTTGGTTTTTGAGCTTCTTGATTATGCTCTGGGCCAGCGTATACAAATAAGTTTTTGTACAACGCACTACCCAATTTATTCTTTGGAAGCATTCCTTTTACCGCTTTTTCAACTAAAGCAAAAGGTTTTCTTTCCATTAATTGTCTTGCAGTTAAAGATTTCTGACCTCCTGGATAACCTGTATGTCTGATATAAGTCTTTTCAGCCATCTTGTTCCCAGAAAGGGTGATCTTATCCGCATTTATAACTACCACATTATCTCCGCAATCTGCGTGAGGTGTGTAATTTGTCTTGTGTTTACCCCTTAGTAACTTAGCTACTTCACTAGCCATTCTACCTAGAGTCTGTCCTTCAGCATCTATAACCCACCATTCTTTGTTAGCGGTCTCTTTATTTGCTGATATTGTCTTATAACTTAAAGTATTCACTTTTCTAAGCTTTAATGCCCCGTTTTATTTGGGCGTGCGAAGATAACATATATTTTTCTTTGAAACAAAATACCTTCATTAATAAAAATTAGCTTTTTAAACGTGCTCCTCTGATAAAAGTTATTCCAATGCCATATAGAAACATATTAATAGGTATAAACGTAAAAAAGACCAACTAAACCTGATTTACGCAATGCATCGAATTGCAATTTTGCTAGTCTTACTTTTTTCCGCTTTATCCTTGTTCTCTCAGAATATTGGTATCAATGAAAATGGAGATAATCCTGACCCCTCTGCAATTTTAGATGTTAAGTCTAATGACAAAGGTTTTCTTGTTCCCAGACTCATGGAAAATCAGAAAAATGGAATTCTAAATCCTGCGAATGGTCTACTTATTTACCAAACAGATGCGGATTCCGGTTTTTTCTATTTCAATGGAGCCAACTGGATTCCCATTTTGTCCAAAAGCATTGTTAAGCTTATTGATGAAGATGAAGACACTACTGTTGAAGTAGAGCAAAATCCAGATGAGGATATGGTTAGAATAAGTTTAGGTGGAGTGGAATCGCTTACATTCTCAAGAAATGCAAGTGCAGTGCCAACTTTAGAATTGAAAAATGCATTCGACAATACCGTTGTTGGGGAATTTGCTGGATTAAATCTTAGCCCGAATGGAATTGATGGTAAATACAATACTTTTTTAGGACATAATGCAGGAAGACTTGCTACAAGTGCTGGCTTCAATACATTTTTAGGTAACAATGCTGGGTATAATGCCTCAACTTCTGTTTTGAACACCTTTGTTGGAAACGAAGCTGGATATAATAACGAAAGTGGTAATTCCAACACAGCCATTGGTCAACAAGCGGGACATAGCAATCAACAAGGTTCCTTCAATACTTTTGTAGGACAAAGTGCAGGATATGAGAATACTGGATACTCTAATACCATTCTAGGTCAAAATGCTGGTTATAATTCCTCCTTCGCAGATTTCAATGTTATTGTAGGTGAAAGAGCTGCATTTAATGCTGCTACTGGAAGTGAGAATGTGATTATCGGTTCGGAAGCTGGCTTAAATTTAAATCACGGAGATAACAATGTCTACATCGGATTTGGGAGCGCTAAAAACTCAACGGGAAGTGGTAATATTTATATTGGACATCTGGCAGGAGAGCTGAGTAATTCTAGTAATCGACTTTTCATTGATAATGACAACAACACATTTCCTTTAATTGGCGGAAATTTTTCAAGTAATCAGGTTTATATAAACAATTCCCTTGGTATTAATACTCAGTCGGCTTCAGCAAATTTAGATGTTGATGGAAGCGTTTTGATTAACAAGAGTTTTGGCGAAAATAACTTTATAGTTAGAGGTAATACGGAAACTACCATTTCCACAAACGCCAATTTAAATAGAGTTGCAATAGGCCATGCAAATCCTTCATATACCCTTCACATAAGGGATGGAAATGCAACGAGCAACACTCATTTTGGTTTAGGAAATACAGAATACTTCAGAGATGGTACAAATACCATATCGCTTTTTGCAGACTTTGATCCAGTATCTACTTTGACTCTTGATATGGGAGGCCCTCCTTTTTATTGGGACGATATGTACGCAGATAATTTCATTAATATCTCGGATATGCGTTCAAAGAAAAATGTACAGTCTATGAACTACGGATTGAAAGAGGTACTTTTAATGGAAACATATTCTTACCAACTGAAAAACGATCCATTTAAAGAAGATAAAATTGGTTTGAGCGCGCAGAATCTGGTTGACCTTATACCGGAAGCGGTTAAAACAAATGACTATGAACTGGTCGAGGGTACTACTAACGAATTTCGCAAGGTGGATTTGGAACAATATGGCTTAAAGTATAATTCTCTTATTCCTGTTCTAATCAAAGCTATTCAAGAACAGCAGGAACAAATAGAGGAGTTGAAGAAATTACTTGAAAAAAACTAAGCTCCTACTCCCTGCTTAATAACACCTAATTCTAAGCCTACTTTTTCAAAAGCTGCTATAGCCTTGTCTAAATGATGTTGCTCATGTCCTGCACTTAGCTGAACGCGTATTCTTGCTTTTTCCTTTGGCACAACTGGGTAATAAAAACCGATAACATATATTCCTTCTTCCAAAAGTTTATCGGCCATGACCTGAGAAAGCTTAGCATCATAAAGCATCACGGGTACAATTGCAGAATCACCTTCTACAATATCAAAGCCCAATTTGGACATGCCTTGCTTGAAATAGTTGGTATTCCACTCTAATTTATCACGCAACTCAGTTGAGTCCATCAAAATGTCCAATACTTTGTTTGATGAGGCAACAATATTTGGGGCAAGAGAATTAGAGAATAAATAAGGCCTTGACCTCTGACGAAGCATTTCAACAATTTCTTTTCTTCCTGTTGTATAACCTCCCATTGCTCCACCTAAAGCTTTTCCCAAAGTTCCGGTTATAATATCCACTCTGCCCATAACATCGCAATGTTCAGTGGTACCTCTTCCAGTTTTTCCAATAAAACCAGCCGCATGGCATTCATCCACCATTACTAGTGCATCGTATTTATCTGCCAGATCACAAATTCCTTTGAGGTTTGCAACAATTCCATCCATAGAGAATACCCCGTCTGTTACAATAATTTTAAAACGATGGTTCTGGGCCGAAGCTTCTTTAAGCTTAGCTTCAAGGTCCGACATATCATTGTTATTATATCTGTATCGTGCGGCTTTGCATAATCTAACTCCATCAATAATTGAAGCGTGATTTAAGGAATCAGAAATAATCGCATCTTCTTTCGTGAATAGCGGTTCAAAAACTCCACCATTTGCGTCAAAGCAGGCTGCATATAAAATAGTGTCTTCGGTTCCATGGAACTGAGCAATTTTTGCTTCTAACTCCTTATGAATATCCTGAGTACCGCAAATGAACCTTACCGAAGACATACCATAACCGTGTGTATCCAATGCTTTTTTTGAAGCTTCAATAACCGCTGGATGGCTAGACAATCCTAAATAATTGTTCGCACAAAAGTTGATGACCTCATCTCCTGTATTTACGGAAATATCTGCTCCCTGTGGAGTGGTAATAACACGTTCTTTTTTGAATAATCCTGCATTAGTAATTTCAGCTAATTCCTTCTTTAAATGCTCTTTTATTTTTCCGTACATTTTTCTGAGTTAGGGGTTATGATTCCTTATTCATTTGTAGGGTACAAAGATAATTGAATTTTAGTTTTTCTAATTGGTACAATTGGTCTTGCTGTGCAAGCAATCTCAAAACTCGACAAGGGATTGGAAGCGGCATCCTTTTTTATATGTGCCTCTCGACTTCGCTCGAGGTACATATTAGAAAAGATATAGCGGAAAGCCCGTTCCCGATTTATCGGGATGGCGCAATAAAAAAGCCCATCTACTGTAGTAAATGGGCTTCAATCTTTTATCGTTCTGAGATTATACTACTCCTTGGTCAATCATCGCATCGGCCACTTTTACGAAGCCAGCAATGTTTGCACCTTTAACATAATCAATATAGTCTCCTTCTTTTCCGAACTCAACACATTGCTCATGAATGGAATGCATAATTCCCTTTAATTTTTCATCTACTTCTTCTCTTGTCCAAGACATTCTTAAAGAGTTCTGTGACATTTCTAAACCAGATGTTGCAACTCCTCCTGCATTTGAAGCTTTTCCCGGAACGAACAATAGTTTGTTCTTATGGAAGACTTCTATTGCTTCTGGTGTAGATGGCATATTTGCTCCTTCTGCAACGGCTATACAACCGTTATCTATCAGCTTTTGCGCTTCTTCACCATTCAACTCATTTTGAGTTGCACATGGCAAAGCAACATCACACTTCACACCCCAAGGTCTATCTCCTTCAAAGTAACTTGCGCTTTTGAACTCTTCACAATATTCTTTGATTCTTCCTCTCTTATTGTTTTTCAAATCCATGATAAAATCTAGCTGCAATCTATCTATTCCGTTTTCATCATAAATAAATCCACCAGAATCACTCATTGTTAAAACTTTTGCTCCGAGTTGCAGACATTTTTCAGCAGCAAATTGTGCCACATTTCCAGAACCTGAAATGCACACTTTCTTACCTTCTAATGATTCTCCTTTTGTGCCTAACATATCTTGTGTAAAATACACACAACCATAACCAGTTGCTTCAGGACGAATTAATGATCCACCCCAATTTCTGCCTTTTCCAGTTAAAACACCGGTAAACTCATCTCTGATTCGTTTGTATTGACCAAACATATATCCAATCTCTCTTCCACCAACACCAATATCTCCTGCTGGAACATCAGTATCTGCACCAATATGTTTGCATAATTCTGTCATAAAGCTTTGACAAAAACGCATCACTTCATTATCAGATTTCCCTTTTGGATTAAAGTCTGCTCCTCCTTTACCTCCTCCCATAGGAAGTGTAGTTAAGGAGTTTTTAAATATTTGTTCAAATCCCAAAAATTTAAGGATAGAAAGATTTACCGTTGGGTGAAATCTTAAACCACCTTTATAAGGGCCAATTGCAGAATTAAACTGCACTCTAAATCCCCTATTCACTTGAATTTCACCACTATCATCTAACCACGGCACACGAAATTGAAACACTCTTTCTGGTTCGACAATTCGCTCCAAAATTTTGTGTTTAGCGTACTTAGGATTTTTAGCCATGTAAGGGATAACAGCTTCTGCAACTTCGTGAACCGCTTGAAGGAATTCTTTTTCATGCGGTTGTTTAGCATTGACTTTTTCCATGAAAGCCTCTACTTGAGCTAATTCTTCAGCTACCATTTTCTAGATTGTTAATTTGGCTCCAAAAGTATTGTTTTTCTTTTTGAATTAAGAGAACTTTAAAATAAAATGGAGGGCCTATTCATGTTGCCCTCCTATTTTAAAGAAATCCCCGTATTTGTTTGAAAGATTCGTATACTAAGTTTTACGTAATCCGATTTGAATATTATCAGTGAATGAGGGAAATCGATTATATCTTATCTATGTTATTCTCTTATTTTGGTTCTACATTTCATAGAATATGCGTTACTTTGCTGTTCGAGATTTTTTGGGAACGAAATCTGAAATTAAGCACATTCTGATAGTACTAATTTAGTCTTTTGTTACACATATGTGAAGTAAGAGCGTGTATATTTTTACACATTCTGGTGTGCATTTTTGATCATGCTTATACACAAGGGTGAAATTCTAGAGAATGCGGTTAGGAAAACTGAATTTCCTATTAAATTATTGGCCAAAAGACTCGGCAAAAGTAGAAGGCATATCTATCACTTATTTGAACGAAGAGAAATTTCCGTAGACGTTTTAATAGAAGTTGGAAAAATTATTCAATACGACTTTTCCAATGATTTTGCTGATTTAGCAAATATTCAAAAGGATTTTAAAGTTGAAGAATTAAGCGACTCCAAAGGAACTTATGAGTCACTTGAATATTGGAAGGCAAAATACTATGATCTACTTGAGCGGCACGAACTTCTGCTGACTAATAAATTGAAAGAGTTTATTAAGAAAAAGTAGGGATAAGATCTAAACCAGTTCAAACACTTTTCCCGGGAGAGAACGTACAATTCCATTAAACTCTAAATTGAGTAAATGACTAGAAGCTTCACCTATGGGTAGATTGCTTTTGTATGAAATAGCATCTATAGTTTCCGAGCCTTGTTTTAATAACTCAACTAGTTTTTCTTCTATTGGATTGAGGTCTACAAAAGTTTTCGTTTGTACCGTCTTTTTTTCTGCTACATTCCAATTCATAATATACTCCAGATCTGAAATATCTGTAAAAATATGAGCCTTGTGCGTCTTTATTAAGCGATGACAACCCTCGGAATAACCGTCTGTTATTCTACCCGGAACTGCAAAAACATCTCTATTGTAATTGTTACCAAATTCTGCGGTAATCATTGAACCTCCTTTATAGGCAGATTCCACAACAACTATAGCATCTGACATTCCTGCAATTATCCTATTTCGGGCTGGAAAATTATCTCTTAATGAAGGTGTTCCAGATGGAAATTCTGAAATGATTCCTCCTTTTTCCATCATGTCTCTTGCAATGTTCTTATGAGCTGCAGGATAAAGCTTGTCTAAACCATGCGCCATAACTCCAATGGTGGCCAAATCATTTTTCAAAGCAGCTTTATGAGCTGCAACATCTATTCCATAGGCCAAGCCAGAAACTACCAATGGATTGTGCTTTTTCAGTTTCTCTATCAATGCACGTGTAAAGTCCTTTCCATAATTGGTTGCATTTCTAGTTCCCACCAAAGAAATACATTTCTCGCTTTTAAAATTGACATTTCCCTTACTGAACAATACTAAAGGACCATCGTCACAATGCTTTAGTCTGGTTGGATAGTTTTCTTCCAGGTAAAAATGTAGTCCAATTGCATTTTTTTGTACAAATTCCAGTTCTTTTTCTGCACGAACTAAGTCTCTTTGTTTGTTCAACCTATTGGCCATGACTGAACCAATTCCTGGTATTTTCTCTAAAGCTTTTTTGCTTTCACCAAAAACTGCTTCGGCACTTCCACAATAGGCAATTAATTTTTTCGAGGTAATCCCACCAACTCCCTCCAAAAAAGTTATTCCTAATCTATATATCCAAGATTGTTCTGTCAAAAAGGCTGTTTTATCTTTTGTATTATTGTGAACGGTAGCAAACAAATATAACGGACTATGTTTAGGTATTGCGTTTTTTTCATTTTCATTATTTCATTCATCCAATTTAATGGTCAGAGTGCTGTGGTTTATGGTGTTGTTTCAAACAAAAGCAATAATGAATTGATTCCCGGAGTAAACGTTTACAACCAAAATAATAAGGGAACAAGTACAGACATTAATGGAAAATATTCTCTTTCTCTGGAAAGTGGATCGCACGTGCTTTCTTTTTCATTTGTAGGTTTTCGAATAGAAACGCAACAAATCGATTTAAAAGAAAACGATTCCATAGAATTAAATATTGAACTAAGTGCCGAGGGAGAATTGTTGGATGCTATCGTTGTCAGCGCGGGGAAATTTGAACAATCTTTAAGTGATATAACTGTTTCTATGGAGGTGATAAAACCCCAAATTATTCAGGATAGAAACACCACTTCTTTGGTCAGTATTTTACAAATTACTCCTGGTGTTACTATCGTAGATAACGAACCACAAATAAGAAGTGGGAGCGGATTTAGTTTTGGGGCTGGAAGCAGGGTTCAAATTCTGGTTGACAATATTCCTATTTTATCTGGTGATGCAGGTAGACCGTCCTGGTCTTATATGCCCATTGAAAATCTAGAGCAAATGGAAATAATAAAGGGAGCGAGCAGTGTGCTATATGGTTCTGCTGCATTAAGTGGAGTAATTAATTTAAGGACTGCATATCCCAGAAACGAACCTAAAACTGAAATTACTGTTTTCTCTGGGCGATATAGTGATCCTTCTATTGAAGAAGCAACCTGGTGGAAGGAAAGCAATTCGCTGGTTGGTGGTGCAAATTTCCTACACTCCCAAAAAATAAAAACACTTGATTTTGTTTTAAGCGGAAGTGTTTTTGGAGATCAAGGTTATATTGGTCCTGAAATAGTTGATCCGCTGGATACTCTTTTTAACAACACAGATGTAAATAGAAATGGCTTTGAAAACTACGGTAGGTTGACCCTTGGCTTGAGAAAACATTTTAAAAACAATCCTAATTTAAAGTTGGGTTTAAATATCAACTTTTACAATAACAAAAGCACGGCTACTCTTTTATGGTTGAATAGTGATACAGGGCTTTTTCGCCCATATCCCGGTTCATTGACTTTTACCAATCAAACAGCTTATCACATAGATCCATATATTGAATATTTTGGTAACAAAGGTTCAAATCACAGCTTAAGGAGTAGATTTTATAGCCTTGATAACGAGAATACCAATAATCAAAGTAATTTCTCAGATGTGTGGTATACAGAATATCAGTTTTCTCAGGACTACACCGACTTTGGAATTCCAAATTTCAACTCTACTGCAGGTGTTGTTTATGAAAATATAAATGCTGAATCTGACTTGTTTGCTGGAAATGATGGGGGTTCTGGTAAAAATGAAGCTGATAAACTGGCTTTCTATCTGCAATTAGATAAAAAGTTTTTCGAAAAGCTGAATGTTTCGGTAGGATTTAGAAATGAGAATTTTGAAATCAATGGCCAGGAAGAAAGTGCAACTATTTTTCGAAGTGGGTTAAACTATCAGTTTGGAAAAGCAAGTTTTTTAAGAGCTTCTTTTGGTCAAGGATTTCGTTTTCCAACCATTGCAGAAAAATTTATTCAAACCTCCGTAAGTTCTCTAATCATTTATCCCAATCTTGAATTGGAGTCTGAAAAGAGTTCCAACCTTGAACTAGGCCTAAAACAAGGTTTTAAATTGGGATCTTTTAAAGGTTTTGCAGACATAGCCCTGTTTCAACAAGAGTTTGACCGATTCATTGAGTTTACCTTTGGTCAATGGGGGACTATTGCCGATCCCAGTTTTGGTCTTGGTTTTAGATCATTAAATACTGGTCAGGCTAGAGTTAGAGGTTTGGAAACGAGCATAGCGGTCAATCAGAAAAAGAGCAATTATGAATTGAATGGTATACTGGGATATACCTACACTGTACCTGTTACTTTGACCCCAGAAGAAATTTATATCGATAACCCCAATTCTCCTGTAGACCCTACTTTTATTAATACCAGTTCTAACCCCGCCAATGATATTTTAAAATATCGAATGCAGCATCAATTAAGAGGTGATATAAGCATAGACTTTAAGAAGTTTAATTTTGGATTAAGTGGCCGTTATAACAGTTTCATGCAAAACATAGATAGAATCTTTGAAGATCTAGATTCAGACCCTAGTATTCCGCCAGCTCTGAGACTCGAAACTGGACTTACTCAATGGAGAATAGACAATAATAAAGGAGATGCTATTTTTGACCTTAGAATGGGTTATGAGCTGACCAAACAATCACGAATCTCTATTATTGTTAACAATGCTTTGAACAGAGTTTACGCTATTCGCCCTTTAGCAATAGAGGCGCAGAGGCTGGTTCAAGTACAATTTAAAACTAGCCTGAAATGAAAATTATTGGTATAATTCCAGCTCGTTATGCTTCTACCCGTTTTCCGGGAAAGCCTTTGGTTGACATTAAGGGCAAATCCATGATTCAACGAGTATATGAGCAAGCCATACAATCTAATTTAAGCCAAGTATGGGTTGCTACGGATGATGAAAGAATTCAGAGTGAGGTATTGTCATTCGGTGGCAACGTTATAATGACGCCAGAAAGTATCCCCAATGGAAGTGAGCGTTGTCGTTTTGCCTTTAATCAAATAGGAAAAGAAGCTGATGGTTTTATCAATGTACAGGGAGATGAACCATTGATACATCCTGATAGCATTAATCAGGTTATCGGTCTTTTGGAAAAAGATGCTGTTCAGATTGCTACTTTAATAAGATCGGAAAAGGACGAGGATGAAATTGTAGATCCAAATAGAGTAAAAGTAGTGGTGGACAATATAGGAAGAGCATTGTTATTTAGCCGATCGGTTATTCCTTTTCCCAGAAAAAAACCTGAAGATTTGGTGCGCTATGCACATATAGGCATCTATGGTTTTAAGCGAGAGGTCATTTCCAAATTGGAAGAATTGGAAACCAGTCCTGAAGAAAAGGCAGAACAATTGGAACAATTAACTTGGCTCATTAATGGTTTTGATATTCATACTGCAGTGAGCGATCATGCAGGTGTTTCTATTGACTCTCCGCAAGATTATGATTACTTAATTGCCAATTGGGATTACCTCAATTCTCTCTTGTGAATTTTACTAAATTTGTCCATTCATTGGCCAATAGAATTGAAGAACCTATCTGAGAAAATAAGCGACTTACTTTTTGAATATGACTGTGTTATCATTCCTGAGCTTGGTGGTTTTGTAACCAATTATAAGCCTGCATATATCAATGAAGACACGCAAGTCATCTTTCCCCCTTCCAAGGCTTTAAGTTTCAATGGAAATCTAACCAATAATGATGGGTTGTTAGCCAATCATATTTCAGTTTCTGAAAACATCACATTTGAAGAAGCCAATGCCCAATTAAAAAATGAAGTAGAAAACTGTTTTGAAAAACTAAATGCAGGTAATAGAGTGGTTTTTGAAAAAGTGGGTATTCTTTATTTAGATGAAGAAAGTAGCGTTCAATTTGAACCCTATGATTCTATTAACTATCTCAGCTCTTCTTTTGGAATGTACGAATTCCACTGTCCTGTTGCAGCTTTGGAAAAAGTTGAAGAAGCCGTTGTGGAAGAATTAGAGCCTAAAGTGCTGACCATTCCCGAAAATAAGGTGATTGAACCTTCGCAAACTGAAAAAATAGCAGAAACTCCGGTGATTCAAATGGATGGTCGACAAGATGATGTGAAAAAGCCTGGCAAGTTTAGATATTGGGCTGCCGCGGTTATCCTTCCTTTGATTATGTATGCTGGCTTAGTTACCTATAATAGTGATGTGTTGAATGATCGCTCTATTCATATCAGTGATTTGAATCCTCTAAAATCTTTTGAGAAAAACAATTATTCTGAAAGAACAGTAGAAACTCGACTTGAAGATGCCGAAGAATTGATTATTAATATTGACCTTGAGAAAAAAGAAAAAATAGAAGAGGCAGAAACAAGGGAAACTGCTGAAATACCTAAAACTCCAAAGGTCAAGTCTATTTATGCGGACGAAGCTATTTCAAATTATCCTTTTCACATTATCAATGGTTGTTTTAGTATTCAGAAAAATGCTGAGAAGCATACTAAACGACTTAGAAAAAAAGGCTTTGATGCCTATATCGTAGACAAAAAAGGCAGACTTTATAGAGTAAGTCAAGGTAGCTTTCAAAATGAAGAAGAGGCCCTCGCATTGTTGAGACAATTGAAAAATGGTTCTGCTCCTGAAGCTTGGATTTTGAAGAAATAGGGAGTTTAATGAAGAGTCCTTACAAAGTCTGATTCCAATATTAAATTACATTAGCATAAAGACTTCTTTTTAAATTAACTTTGCCAAAATTTTGAAATGGAAGACAAGGTTTTCGCGAAAGAAACAATGGCTATTGCTGCCAGAATGGTAATGCCCAACGAAACCAATACTTTGGGTAATTTAATGGGAGGTCAACTCCTATTGTGGATGGATATTAACGCTGCAATTGCAGCACACAGGCTTTGCAAGCGAATTGTGGTCACAGCTTCAGTAAACAATGTTTCCTTCAATAAGGCTATTAAATTAGGAGACATTGTAACGATAGAGTCATGGGTTTCCCGCTCTTTCAACTCTTCTATGGAAGTATTTTCTAAAGTTTGGGTAGAACACCATCAAACTGGGAAAAAAATACCTTGTAATGAGTCTTATTACACTTTTGTTGCAGTGGATCAGCTGGGCAGCCCAATAAGAGTTCCTGAACTAGTTCCTGAAACTGAAGAAGAAAAAGAACGCTATGCGGGAGCTTTAAGAAGAAAACAATTGAGTTTGATTTTAGCTGGAAGAATGAACCCAAATGAGGCCAACGAGCTAAAAAGCTTATTCATCGACAAAAAAGATTGAAACATATTCTTTTTTTAGTAGTATAAAGAAATGACCTGAATCTACTATTACTGTCTAACAGAGAAAATTTTGAATTAAATTATATGAGAGCTGTTAGAAATTTTGTGCTGGGGATAATTCTGTTAAGTACCTTTAGTTTTGCCCTTCCCGATGAGAGCGACTACAAAAAACAAGTAAAACTTAAAGTTATTGCACACACTTTTGAAAATTTAAGAAGTGACATTCAAATAGATGTGCTTAAAAATGGTGTTTTAGAGGAAAATAATCTTAAAGACTCCAAGAATAAATTCAATATTCTATTGGATTTAAATGAAGAATATGATATTCATATTGAACAAGCAGGTTGTCAAAGTAAAATCCTTAAAATAGATACGAACGTAAAGGGTTTTACCAAGGGTAATCTATCCTATGTTATTGAAATCTTCATGAAGAAAGAAATTGTTGGGTCCTTAACGGATGACCAAATAAGATTTCATCTTTTTCACGGAGCTAATGACAAGACACTACTTATGTTGGCTGATGGGTAAAAATTGGAACTATTACGCATTAATAGCGTAAAAAGCATAGACACCAATTTAAAAAAACTTGTGTTCAAATATGAAACACACCTTCATTGCCATACTGGTTTTATCTTCACTGGCTTTTGGATACTACGAGATTCACGCCACAGAGGAAATCAAGCTTAAGATTGAAGCTAAAAGTCCTGATCAAAACAATCCTATATATATTCAAACCATGGAGTTTGGAGACAACAGGACCTTTGTACAGGGAAAGGATGGTATTTTTAATCTAAGTTTGGAGCAGGACAAAGTTTACTCTGTTTACGTGGGGCAAAGAGGTATGCAAACCGTGCTTTTCAATGTCAATACGCACATTGAAGAAATCATTTCCGGGAATTTTAATTTTTCCATCGCGGTTACTCTAAATTATAAAACCACGAATCAGGGGAAAAAGGTACACGATATAGAAATCATTTCCAATGATGAAAATAAACCTGCTCTACTTTTCAAAAAGAAAAACTAAGGCCAAAAGCGATTTATTTCTTTTATGATCTCATCAGCTTCAATATGATTTGGGCAAGGATTCTTTTTATCAATTTTACATCTATCTCCCAATTTTGAGCATGGCTTTTCTCTTCCTCCTTTTGGCATTACAATGCTATACTTAGATTCATCCATATAGGGATACATTCCTAAACCAGGATGCGTACAACCCCAATAGGAAATGGTATTTTTCTTCATAGCCGCAGCAATATGCATCATACCTGTATCTGGGCTAAGAACCAGTTTTGCTTGCTTAATAATAGAAGCTGATTGATGTAAGGAAAGTGATCCAGCCTTACTAGAAACATGAGAAAATTCCTTATCCAAACGCTTTCCTATCTCCTCTTCCTGTTTACCACCCAAAAGAATAACAGGTTTTGAAACCAATGGTAAAATCTCCATTAATTTATCCTCGGAAAATCGCTTACCTATGTGTGTTGCACCTAAAGCCCAAGCTATGTATTCCTTTCCTTCCATGTCAATGGTTTGCCCTTCGGGAATAAAGTAGTCCAAACCCTTTCCATCATCCTTGATATCAAAACCTCTTATCGTTTCCATGTAACGATCCACGATATGGTTTTTAGGCATTTTATCCATTCCAAAATTTACCCAAAGCCATTTTTCCCAATTGTACTTTTTAATGGTTAAAGCCAACATTTTTGTTTTCCTCTTTATCATCTTTGATCGAATATTCCTATGCAAGTCGATGATATAATCATAGCCTTCATTGTGAATATCCTCTCGAACTTCATGTGTGCTTCTTTCGATGGTATATACTTTATCCAAATAGGGATTGGCTTCTAATAGAGGTGCAAAACGTTTCTTGGTTAAAAAGTGAATTTCTGCTCCGCCATAGACTTGTTCTTTCAAATGTCTAATTACAGGAGTGCTTAATACAATGTCTCCAATAGAGCTAAAGCGTATAACTAAAAATTTTGCCATTTTCTAATTGGCTTCAAAGGTAAATTAATTCCCTATTTTCGAGCCGTGCAATTTGTAGATACTCATAGTCACATGTATTCATCTCAATTTGATGGAGACAAAAAGGAAGCAATAGATCGCGCCATCAAACAAGGCGTGGATAGAATTTTCTTACCGAACATAGACAGTTCATCCATAGAGGCAATGCATGATTTAGAAAAAGAATTTCCAAATAATTGTTTTGCAATGATGGGTTTACATCCATGCTCTGTAAAGGATAATTATGAGGATGAATTGAAAATTGTAAAAAAGCACCTTTCTGAAAGAAGCTATAAGGCCGTTGGAGAAATAGGAATTGATTTGCATTGGGATAAGTCCACTTTACAGATTCAACAGGATGCTTTTCGCAGACAAATTCTTTGGGCAAAAGAATATAAGTTACCCATAGTTATTCATGCAAGAGATTCGTTCGATGAGATTTTTGACATCATAGATGAACTCAATGATGATTCTCTTTGGGGAATATTTCATTGCTTCACTGGTTCAATAGAACAGGCGGAAAAAGTTATTTCTTATGGTGGCTTTAAAATGGGAATAGGTGGTGTATTGACCTATAAAAATTCTGGTTTGGCAGAAACTATTTCTAGAATAGATATAAAACATTTGGTGCTTGAAACAGATGCTCCTTATCTTTCTCCAAAGCCTCATAGAGGGAAAAGAAATGAAACCAGTTATACCTATTACGTAGCTGAGAAATTAGCGGAGGTTTACAATATTTCACTTTCTGAAATTGCTGAAATAACCAGCCAAAATGCTCACGAAGTTTTTGATTTCCAATGAAAAAGAAAAAGGTCCTTTTAATCTATACTGGTGGAACTATAGGCATGGTGAAAAACCATATTAGTGGAAGATTAGAGCCTGTGGATTTTGAGAATCTATTGGATCAAATTCCTGCATTGAAAAAGTTTAATTGCAGAATAGATGCCTTGTTTTTTAAAGTACCAATAGATTCCTCAGATGCTGATCCAAGCACTTGGATTAAGTTGGTTAATTTAATTGAAAAACATTATTCTAAATATTATGGTTTTGTTATTCTGCATGGGACAGATACGATGGCTTACTCTGCCTCTGCTTTAAGTTTCATGATAGAGCATTTGCATAAACCAATAGTTTTTACCGGAAGCCAATTGCCTTTAGAAATGATTAGGACGGATGGTAAGGAGAACTTAATAACCTCTATAGAAATAGCTTCTTCGGAACAAGCCCCTAAAGAGGTTTGTATCTATTTTGAGGACATGCTATATAGAGGAAACAGAACTTCCAAATATTCCTCAGAACATTTCGATGCTTTTAAATCTCCCAACTATCCGCAGCTAGCGGAAGCTGGTGTGCATATAGAATACAACCCAAAATTCTACTTAAAAGAATCGAAAAAGGAAACCGTTTTTCACAAAACCCTTTCGGATAAAATAGCGGTTGTCACTTTTTTTCCTGGAATTAGAGAAGACCATATTCTATCGGTTTTTGAGAATGAAAATAACCAGGGAATTATCCTTCAAACTTTCGGTAGTGGGAATATTCCGAATAAAAAATGGTTAAAGCAAGCCATCAAAAAATGCATAAGTTCAGAAAAGATTGTTTTAAATACTACGCACTGTATTGATGGAAGTGTAGATCAGGGGAAATATGCTAATTCTACTATGCTTAATGATGCTGGTGTCATTTCCGGGAACGATATTAATTTGGAAGCGGCAGTTACAAAAATGATGTTTTTGTTAGGATCGAATTATTCTAGAAAAAAACAAATTTCCTTACTTGGAAAGTCACTAGTGGGAGAAATGGATTCCTAATCGAGCGTTAATTCTTTTATGGGTTCCCACAATACTTCTTTAAATTTTTGAACTTTATCGTTCTTCACTTTTATTCCTTCCGCTTCTAGCTTTCTCTGCATATCTGAAGGATCTTTAAAATGATGTTTTCCAGTGAGCAATCCAGATGAGTTCACTACCCTATGGGCTGGTACTTTAGGGTGAACAGTGCCGCTTGCATTCATAGCCCAACCCACCATTCTAGCAGAACGCGCCATTCCCAAATATCTGGCAATCGCTCCATAACTAGTTACTCTTCCCTCTGGGATAAGTCGAACAACTTGAAAGACCTGATCAAAAAAGTCCTTGTTCTTTTCTGAAAGTTTAATCGTTTTGGCCAAGGCTAAATTGTATGAATTTAATTTTCTTTCCTTCTTTTAACCAACGCTTTTCATAGAAGGTTTTAATTTCCATTAAAGCATTGAGGTCATCCGAAAATTTTTCTTTTCCAATACCGTAAACATCTAAAGATTGGTTCAACACTTTTAGCCTTTGTTCATGAATAACATCTAAAGTAAAGTCCGTAAGAAAAGTACTGTCCGATTTTAAATTTACCGTTCCATCTTGCCTAAGAACATTTCTGTATTTATTCAGATATAACGGATGTGTAAGCCTGTGTTTTGCGTTTCTTTTTTTCTTGTGCGGATCTGCAAATGTTATCCAAATTTCGGAGACCTCGTCCTTTTCAAAAAACCGCTCTATAAATTCTATTCGGGTTCTTAGGAAATAGAGATTTTTCATCTCTTCCTCGTTTGCTGTTTTGGCGCCCCTCCACATTCTTGCGCCTTTTATATCTATTCCTATAAAGTTTTTTTCAGGAAACCTTCTTGCCATCCCCACAGTATATTCTCCTTTACCGCAGGCCAGTTCTAAAACTATAGGGTTATTATTTCCAAAGTGCCTATGCCATTTTCCTTTAAAGTCACTATCCTCTTTCAACACATCCTCAATGGAAGGTTCCAACACATTTTCCATCACCGCATTCTCAGCAAATCGTTTCAATTTGTCTTTTCCCATTAGGTCAAAAATACGGATTATTTAACCACCTATCCATTGAAAATACTGCTGATAATAAAAACCCATTTGCTTTTAATAATGATTCTTAAATTTAGGCATGGATACAAAATCACATGATCATATTCTTGTTTGTCCATTGGACTGGGGCCTTGGTCATGCAACAAGATGTATCCCTTTAATTCAAAAATTTCTTAGACAAGGAAAACGTGTTTCAATTGCAGGAAATGGTCGTTCTCTAAACTTATTGAAATTGGAATTTCCTCACTTGTCTTTCTACGAGCTTCCAGACTACGACATTTCTTATCCCAAAAAAGGAAAGCACTTTGTTTTGCATATGGGTCTGCAAAGCCAAAAAATTCTAATTGCAATTACCAAGGAGAAAAAACGAATTAAAGATATACTTAGGAGTAGTGATATTGACATGATTCTTTCGGACAATCGTTTTGGTTGCTACCATAAAAAGTGCTTTTCCGTGTTCATGAGTCATCAAATAAACATTGCTTTACCGCAAGGATTAAATTGGCTAAATAAAATCAATCAACAGTTTATTTCTAAATACAATGAACTCTGGATACCCGATAATGAAGGGGCTAATAATTTGTCCGGAAAGCTTTCTCATGGACCAAACATAAAAGCCAAATACTTAGGTGTTTTGAGCCGATTTACAAGACCCGAAACGGAGATTAAAATAGTTTACGATTACTTAGCCATTGTCTCAGGACCGGAACCTCAAAAAAGTATTTTTGAAGAAACATTGCGAAAAAAACTAAAGAGTTCTTCTTTCAAATGCGCTTTAGTTAGAGGTGTTCCAGGGTCTAGCAAACTTCAAATAGAAGAGGGCCTAGATGTTTATGATCATTTACCCGCAGAAAAATTAAATCATCTAATTAATCAAAGTAAAAAGATAATTTGTAGGGCTGGATATTCCAGTATTATGGATTTATATACATTAGAAAAAGAAGCCATTCTTATTCCCACACCAGGGCAAACAGAACAAGAGTATTTAGCACGGTATTTAAACAGAAGGATGGGCTTTACATTTATAAAACAAGAAGAATTAGAAGGGTTTCAACTGAGCAATGAGCTGAGCAACATCCTTTCCCACTAAGTAACGAATATCCTTTCCCTCTTTAAGTGATTTCCGAATAAGTGTAGATGAAATATCCAATCTTGGAGCTTTGAGTTTTTTATAATTGGGCAGGTTTATTTCCGTATTGTTTTCTGTTTTTCTCGGATAGATATAAAAGAAATTTTCTTCTATTATTTCCTTTCCCTTTTTCCAATTGGGTAAGCCCTCTACATTATCTTCTCCCATAATTATAGAGAACCTATGCTCTGGGAATTTAGCCCTTAATTCTTTGAGTGTGTAATACGTATAAGAGGGTTGTGGAAGATCGAACTCAATGGTTGAAACTCTGATTTTCGTATGACCGGATAGTGCAGTTTGTAATAGTTTCAATCGGATCTGTTCATCCCAAAGGCTGCTTTTCTCTTTGAACGGATTTTGTGGGGAAACCACCATCCAAACCTCATCAATTTCCTCATTTTGCCACAAGTAATTTGCAATGGAAAGATGCCCAACATGTACTGGATTAAAGGAGCCAAAATATAATCCCACCTTAAGCATTCGATAAAAACTTAGATGCTATTTCTCTTATTTCCCTCTGTGCTTTTTCCAGATCTCGGTTAATGATAATGACATCAAATTGAGAGGCTGTTTGCATTTCTTCATCTGCCTTTTTTATTCTAGTCTGAATGTCTTCTTCGCTTTCCGTGCATCTCTCTCTCAATCTTTTTTCCAGGGTCTCAATGTCTCCAGTACTAATAAAAATACTCAAGGCTCGTTCTCCAAATTTCTTTTTTAGATGCAATCCTCCAACCACATCTACATCAAAAATTACGTGTGTGTTTTTCTCCCAAATTCTATCAACTTCTGATCTCAACGTTCCGTAAAATCTTCCTTCGTAAACCTCTTCCCACTCTACAAAATCTCCATCCTTGATCTTAGCTTTGAATTCAGAACTATCAAAGAAATAATAATCCTTTCCCTCTTTTTCCCCCGTACGAATAGGTCTATTGGTGGCAGAGATAGAAAAAGCAAGATCATTCCGTTCCGACAAAAGATACTTAACCAAAGTCGTTTTTCCAGCTCCAGAAGGTGCAGAAACTATGATTGACTTACCTAAAAAATCAGAGGACATTTAATACTTGTTCTTTTATTCTCTCTAATTGGTCTTTCATTTGTACGACCACTTTTTGCATATCTGCATTATAAGATTTTGCTCCAAGCGTATTTATTTCTCTACCCATTTCCTGAGTTATGAATCCCAATTTCTTACCGTTTGAATCATTATCGTTTTGCGTCTCCATAAAGTAATTCAAATGGCTTTTCAAACGCACAACTTCTTCATTGATATCCATCTTCTCCAGATAATAAACCAACTCCTGCTCAAATCTGGTTTCATCCACATTTTCTTTATCAATGTTTTTTTCCAAAGCAGCCTTGATCTTACTTTTAACCATATCCAATCTCGATTCCGAAAGTGGAATAGCCTCTTCCAACAAACTAGAAATGTTCTCAATATTGCCTGATAGGTCCTTCTCCAATTTCTTGCCTTCGTCCGTCCTGAAGGCTGTTAATTTTTCAGCTGCTTCTGCCAAAAGATTCATTATCAGTTCCCATTCTTTATCTTCAATTCCAGTCAATTCTGTCTGCATTACCTCTGGCATTCTTACCAAAACTGAGGCATAATCTTGAGTGGCAAATCCCAGCTCAGATTCCAAAGCTTTGATTTCATCGTAATAAAGTTTTGCCATTGTCTTGTTTAAGGCAGCGCGCTTATTGGCACCTCCAGAACTTGATATAATGCATTCTACTTTTCCTCTTCTAAGTTTAGCATTTAAAAAAGATCTGAAATCGACTTCCTTTTCTTTATACTCAGCAGGAATTTTGAAATAAACATCTAACTGCTTTGAGTTAAGTGTCCTTAATTCAACAATAATTTTTTTTTCTTGAATGCTTCCCTCTGCTCGACCATAACCGGTCATTGATAAGATCATATCTTTATTAAATTTCTCAAAAGTAATCATTTAAAGCAATTGTATCCTTTTACAAAAAAGTGGCTCTAAATAAACTTAAACAGTAGACTTCCTTGACTTAACGGCTACAAAATAAACTCCAATAAAAATTAAAATTGCACTGAGTATTTTGGACAAATTAATGTCATTGGTATAGTCGCTTACCTCCTTTCCTAATGAGGTTAAGACAACGAAATATAACCAAGAAAAAAAGGCTGCAGCAAGTGGCTGAGTGTACGTAAAAGTTCCAATAACCGTTGGACTCACTTTGCTAAGGGCATAAATGGACAGAAAGTAAACTATGAAAGTGACCACTATAATTATATAGGAAATTGAAAAAATTTGATGATCTGCTAAAGCCGACCATTCCACAATGCTGAATTGATTCCAACCGAATGGAATGATAAAAATAGCACCGGACAAAAAGACCCAAGACAATACCGTAAGCGGCTTATATTTATGCATAAGTGTTTTTACCAAAACCAAATACAAACTATAGGAAAAGGCGTTTATGGCAATCATTAGGTCTCCCTGCCAAGAAGAAACCTGACTTGATTTATTACTTACAATTACCATATAAGTAAAACCAATAGTACCTAATAACAACCCAAATATTTTCCTCTTTGTGGCCTTTTCTTTGAAAAAGAGAACGGATAAAATAAACACAGAAATAGGAAGGGTTATCATAATCAATGAAGCATTGATTGGTGATGTCAAATTAAGCCCATTTAGAAAAAGTACTTGATTGGCAAAAATGCCAAAGAAGCCACAAATAAAAAGTCGGATTAAGTCTTTCTTTTCAACTCTTTCGTAATTGAAAGCATAGCATAACCAAAACAAAATCACCGCACCCAATATTCTGCAAAATACCAAGCCAGTTGGGCCTATTACATCTGGCATTATGCCTTTAGCAACAACATAATTGGAACCATAAATAAGCTGAACAAAAATGACCGCGATATAGGGTAGCCAATTTTTATTCAAGAAGCTAGTTTGTCCTTAATTGCCTGAACCACCTTCTTGGAGTTTCCAATGAATATTTCATCATCGATAATAGCAACTGGTCTTTTTAGAAAAGTGTATTCATCCAAGATTAATGCTTTCATTTCAAAATCACTCAGTTCTTTTTCGTGAAGACCCATTGCCCTGTACTTCATTGATCTTTTGCTGAAAAGAGATTCAACATTTCCACTCAAAGAAATCATTTCATTCAACTTATTTTCACAGAGCTTTTCAGTCTTTATATCCTGAAGTTCAAAATCATCTGGAAGTGCCAATTCCTGCATAATTCTTTTACATGTTGAGCAGGTACTTAAATAATAAAACCTTTTCATCTAAAACATTTCCACGAATTAATCACTTTTATTCTAATTTCAGTCCGATTTTTAAGCCCTCTGGAAAAAAGCGAAGACATAAAGAAAAAACTCAGCCTGAGAAAAGTTGTTATTCCTATTTTAATAGGTCTATTGGCTGCCTCATACGTGTTATACAATAGTATAACGGAGGTTCACTTTGAAAAATCTTTAGAAGGTACACATGTAAAAAAAGAAAGTGTGGATGAAAGTGATCTGAATATGAAAGATCCTTCACACTTTACTACTGTTGAAAGTGGCCAAGGTGAATTTGTAAAAATCACATACAAGGAAACACTTGAAAATATTGATTGGTCATTTTTTACTGTTCTATGGATTTTTCTTGCCTGTGTTTGTGTGAGTGTTAGGGTTTTTGGATACGTATTGCGATTAAGGATACTTACGGATAAGCAACTCTCCTGGAAAAAGTGTTTTGATGTAATAATGATTTGGGAGTTTGCCTCCGCATTAACTCCCTCAGTAGTCGGTGGGGCAGGTTTTGCGGTTTATTTTTTATATAAGGAGGGTTTTACTGCTGGTAAATCTACAGGAATTGTGATGATTACAGCAATGCTTGACGAGCTCTTTTACATTCTAATGGTTCCCCTCGTTTTTATATTTCTTACTTCTGAAATGATATTCCCAGAAGATTGGAGTACCAGTGTTTTAGGCTTTACATTAAGTACTACCAAAATCTTTTGGGTTGGCTATTTTTTCTTGGTTATTCTCACTTCTACGATCATTTATGGAATATTTGTTTCTCCCCGAAAAATTAAATTTTTACTTCTAAAAATATTCAATTTAAAATGGCTGAGAAGGTGGAAATACAACGTTATAAAATGGGGAGATGATTTAATAACCACCTCAAAAGAACTACGCCATAAACCAAAAAGATATTGGATATCCTCTTTTGGAGCAACATTTCTATCTTGGACCTCTAGGTACCTCGTTGTAAACTGCTTGATTGCTGCTTTAGTAGTTGTAGATGAACATTTTTTAATTTATGCTAAACAACTCTGCATGTGGATAATAATGCTAATAAGCCCAACACCTGGTAGCAGCGGATTAGCTGAACTTATCTTTACCGAATTCTTTGATGAAAACATTCTTCCAGGTCACTTGGCAGGGCCATTATCCATACTGTGGAGAATACTTACTTATTTCCTCTATTTATTTTTGGGAGTACTTATTTTCCCAAGATGGTTGAGACGTGTTTCTAAAGCAAAAATAGCTTGACCCCTATTGATGCATTTTCATACATTTGCGGCAAAATCGAAAGAAATGAAATTTGGTACAAAGACAATTCATGCGGGAGTAGAGGCAGATTCAGGAACTGGTGCTATTATGACGCCAATTTTCCAAACTTCAACTTATGTGCAGGATGGAATTGGAAAGCATAAAGGTTATGAGTACTCTAGAACCCAAAACCCGACAAGAATTGCCTTGGAAAAAAATCTTGCGGCCTTAGAAAACGGCAAATATGCAATGGCCTTTTCCAGTGGAATGGGTGCAATAGATGCAATTGTAAAATTGTTAAAGCCTGGCGATGAGGTTATATCTTGTAGTGACCTATATGGCGGTTCGTATCGAATTTTTACAAAGATTTTTGAGCCACTAGGAATAAAATTCACTTTCAACAATATGAATAATGTTGATGAAATTTCTTCCTTAATAACTGATAAAACAAAAATGATTTGGGTGGAAACTCCAACTAACCCAACCATTAAAATTTTAAACCTTGCTGCTATTAAATCCGCTATTGAAGGGAAGGATATTCTCTTCTGTGTAGACAATACTTTTGCCACTCCTTATCTACAAAATCCTTTGGATCAAGGTGCTGATATTGTTATGCATTCTGTCACCAAATATCTAGGTGGGCATAGTGATGTTATAATGGGTGCTGCAATAACTAGAAATGAAGAACTTGCCGAAAGACTTTACTTTATTCAAAACACTTGTGGAGCAGTTCCTTCGCCCAATGATTGCTTTTTGGTTTTGAGAGGGGTTAAGACTTTGCACTTGAGAATGGAAAGGCACTGTGAAAATGCGCTAAAAATTGCACAGTATTTATATAATCATG
Source organism: uncultured Flavobacteriales bacterium (assembly GCA_964609215.1). Lineage (GTDB taxonomy): Bacteria > Bacteroidota > Bacteroidia > Flavobacteriales_D > JABDKJ01 > JABDKJ01. The sequence goes on along the minus strand of CAZSQZ010000001.1, from coordinate 524,560 downwards.
AAAAGGTTGAAAAAGTAAACTATCCTGGACTCGTAGACAATGCTTACCACTATTTAGCTAAGGAACAAATGAGAGGTTTTGGAGGTATGGTTTCCTTTTCTCTTAAAGGTGATGATTTGGAAGAAGCAAGTCGAATTGCACAATCTACACATTATTTTTTATTGGCAGAATCGCTTGGTGGAGTAGAGTCATTAATAGGTCACCCAGCTACCATGACTCACGCTGCGATTCCAAAAGAGGAGCGAGTTAAGACAGGTGTTTTTGATTCTTTATTACGCTTAAGTGTTGGGGTTGAGGATGTTGATGACTTGATTCAAGACTTAAAAACAGCAATGGGGTAAATTAAAAGCCCAATTTATTTCTAGGTTTAGACCTTAGGTTAAATTGTCAATAGCCTGTATATATAGTATATTGTGGCAATTTTGAATCTCATGCGAAATTTTATATCTCTGGTTTTAGTTCTTTTTCTTTGGGAGAGTGCATTCTCTCAAAACGATCATAATCATGTTCATCCTTGCAATACTGTAAAGAAGACCAATGAATTATACGATAAGCACCCTGAAATTAAAGTTGAAGCTGATCGTTTAGATATGCTTTCCGAATCGGAAAGTGAGAACACTAGATCTGGAAACATTATTCAAATTCCTATTGTTTATCACATTATCCATTCTTTCGGGCAAGAAAATATTTCTGATGAGCAGATTTACAATTCTGTTGAAGTGTTAAATGAGCAAATGCGTTTACAAAATCCGAACGCCTCTTTGATTAATTCTAACTTCATTGATATCGCTGCTGATACCGAAATAGAGTTTGTCTTAGCCAGGAAAGATCCTCAGGGGAATTGTACAACAGGTATCAATAGAATTGCCTCACCTCTAACTTTTCAAGGCAATCAGGACATGAAAGAATTGATACAGTGGCCAAGAAATAGTTACTGTAATATATGGGTTTGTGCAGATGCTGCAGATGCTGCTGGTTACACCTTTAGGCCCAGCTCTGTGCATAATCAGCCTTCCTATGACGGTATCGTACTAAGGCATGATTATACTGGAAGTATTGGTACATCAAACCCTACGCGTTCAACAGCTTTAACACATGAAGTTGGCCATTGGTTGAATCTTGCTCATGTTTGGGGGAATACTAATAATGCAAATGTGGAATGTGGTGATGATGGTATATTCGATACTCCTGAAACTACTGGTTGGACTAGCTGTAATCCTAATGGAATTACTTGCGGATCATTGGACAATGTAGAAAACTATATGGAGTATAGTTTTTGTTCTAAGATGTTTACCGAAGGTCAAAAAACCAGAATGAGAAATGCTTTGAACTCTGGTGTTGCTCAAAGAAACCAGTTATGGACTAATAACAATCTTATTGCAGCTGGGGTGATAAATGGAGATGTTTTATGTGAAGCGAAAATTGCGGCAGATTATGAAACTGTTTGTTTTGGAGATTCGGTTTATTTCCATGACCAATCTTACCATGGAATTGAGAACAGACTTTGGGAATTTCCAGGTGGTATACCTGCAACATCCACAGAAGAAGACCCTGTTGTTTATTACACCGAGCCTGGCTTAAAGACAGTAATTCTGACAGTTTCGGATGGGCAAACAAGTGTTGAACAAACATTTGATTCTTATATAGATGTTCTCCCTCCCGAAGGTCTTCAATTGCCTTTTGTCGAAGGATTTGAAGATGGTATAAATGAGTTTGAACAAGAATGGGATGTAATCAACTTTGATGAAACTTTTGGTTGGGAATTGACCGACAATACCTCTGCAAATGGGAATAGTGCTATTTGGATAAACAACAGATTTAATGATGAAGGCCAGCTTGATGAAATTGTTAGCCGGCCGATTGATATTTCAGATTTCGAAGAAGTGGCGGTTTCATTTCAATATGCGTATGCTGAAAGAAATACAGATAACAACGAACGTTTAAGAATGTACGTTTCCAGAGACTGTGGACAAATATGGTCACTAAGAAAAAGTATACAGGGAAATAGTTTTCCTACCGCTGATAACACTACTAATGTGAACTGGTTCCCAAATGATGATGAATGGGAACAAGTGATTACAACGAATATCTTAGAGACCTATTATGTTAGTAATTTGCTCGTGAAATTCCGATTTGAAAGTGATGGAGGAAATAATGTCTTTTTGGATGATATAAACATATTTGACACCAATGTTGGTATTGTATCAATTGCCGATGAAGAATATCAGTTCAAAGTTTATCCCAACCCTAGTAGAGGTTTTTTCAATATCTCTTTTGAACTAGAGAATATAGAAGACATTAGTTGGCAGTTAAAAGATCTATCTGGCAAACTAATAGCAAATGGAACTTACTCAAATCCTGAAATGGGACAGAATAAATTCCAAATAGAAAGTTCTTCTTGGTCCAGCGGAATTTACCTTTTCGAACTCTATACCGAAAAAGGAATTATTGCTGAAAAAATTATAAAGGAGTAAATTACTTTTCGGACTGCTTGTATCCAACCATTATTGCTACGCAACCTTGGTGAACTAGCTTATTGGGATTTCTCTCCAATGGCACTACAATTTCAACGATCATTTGTTGTGTATTTTCCATTGCAAAGTCGAAGTAACCACCTTCTGCATCTCTAGAGTTGTAAACTTCATTTCTTTCGCTGTCATAGACCTTATAATCGACCTCTCCTAAAATCGGGTCGTTGCAAACAAAAAGTCTATATTCCTGTCCAGCGTAAAATGTCATATTCAATTCTGCCTCATCTCCAGGAATAAGCACAGCGCTGTTAAATGTTTCATTCGGAGTATATGGTGCAACACTTTCCAAGCAATTCTTTTTTACAAAAGACCTACATTGTTGTGCACTTGCAAATACACCTAACAATAAAAATAAGTTGATTAATAGGATTCTCGTTCTCATCTCTAGCTCACATATTTAGTTCTTATATCCTCAACAAGTTCTGCTAGTTCAGTTAACTGTGCAGTAGTCATTGAATATTTCTTTCCGCCAATAACTGTTACTCCATCCTTTTTAGAAGGTGTACTAGATTCAGAGGCGTTTGCCTGCAGGTACAGGTCTTGAATACTTTTTAAGTCTGTGTTTATATCTACCAAAGAAGCCATTGTCTTATGGCTCTCCACCAATTTAATTAAATGGTCTAAGGCAAATCTTTGGTCAATGATTCTCTGGGTTAAGTTCTCGTTTGCCATACCTTCCTTAAATATTTGTGTGCTCAGGTATAAGCCTTCAAGCCATCCTCCAGCTACCATCATTGCAGAAAGTTCAGTTCTATCATTATCTTTTAAATAAGAATCCAATGACCAATATGTTTCAGTCACAATATCGGTTAGAGCTTCTCTATCCTCAACCTGTTCCTGAATACGATCTAATAAATCATCACTTAATGCGTTTGAAATATCTAACTGTTCTGCCAATTGCTTTGAACAAGAAAGATAAAATACCGACTCTTGGTTTCTATTGAATACGCTTGTATAACTTAAATCTGCTCCATAAATACCTAAGTTGATCGCCTTAGATTTTGATGAAGTATAATTAGATACATTATTAATGTCATTAAGAATTTCACTGTTGTATGAAGCTCCTGATTCTTGAATAATGGTTGCCATCTCTATTGTAGATGGAATAGAGTAAAATATCTTCTTTACTTTCTCTACATTATTCTTTGTTTGCTCTTCATCTAAAGCACTTTTACCAACTTCGCCAATGGAGCCAGTATTTTCAGCTTCGCATCCTGAAATCAATAAAGCAATGGCGATTGCCATCATCCCAATAATAGTGTTTCTCAGTCTCATTTTTTCCTTAATCATCATCCTAAAAATGGTATTAGTCGTGTTTTTGTACGGAAAAATAGAGAGACTGTTTCCTTTTATCGATAAAATATTTCCCTTAATGCGCTTCTAACCAATTCTCACCGATTCCAGAATCAACTTTCATAGGAACACTTAGATTGGGAATGGCATTCTCCATTAAGTCCTTAACCAGATCTTTAACCTCTTCCAATTCTGGTTTAAATACATCAAAAACCAATTCATCATGCACCTGTAAAGTCATGCGAGACTTCAATTGTCTCTTATTGAGTTCGTTGTGAATATCTATCATCGCCTTTTTTATGAGGTCGGCTGCAGAACCTTGTATGGGTGAGTTAATGGCTTCTCTTTCTGCTGCACTTCTTAAGGTATGATTTCTTGAGTCTATATCCCTAAAAAATCTCTTTCGGCCCAATAGGGTTTTGGTATATCCGTTTTGTCGCGCAAACTCAACAGTTTCATCCATATATTTTTTGACATTCGGATATTGTTCAAAATAGTTCTCTATAAGTTCCTTAGCTTCTGTTCTAGGAATTTTTAATCGTTGACTTAAACCAAATGCAGAAATAGCGTAGATAATTCCAAAATTTACCATTTTCGCTTTTGAACGCATATCTCTATCAACCTCATCTATCCCAACACCATATACTTTTGCTGCTGTAGCAGAATGAATATCCTGTCCTTCCAAAAAGGCCTCCATTAAATTCTTATCCTTGCTTATTTCAGCAACCAAACGAAGTTCTATTTGCGAATAATCTGCTGCCAATAAAATATGCTCTTTATCTCTTGGTATGAATGCTTTTCTCACTTTTTGCCCATTCTCTGTTCTTATAGGAATATTTTGCAAGTTTGGTGTCTGAGAACTTAGCCTTCCTGTTGCAGCAACCGTCTGGTGAAAAGTGGTATGAACCCGTCCTGTGTTTGGGTTGATTAATTGGGGTAGAGCATCTACATAAGTGTTTTTCAACTTAGTCAATCCTCTATAATCTAGAATGTGCTGAAAAATTTCATGATCATCTTTCAATTTGGTTAAGGTTTCTTCATTCGTAGAATATTGTCCTGTTTTGGTTTTAGCACCTTTGTAGGTCAATTTCATTTGTTCGAATAAAATATCTCCTAATTGCTTTGGAGAGTCTAGATTAAATTCTGCGCCTGAGAGGTTGAATATATTGTCCTTTAAGACCAGTATCTCCTCGCCCAGCTCACCGGAAAATTTCTCGAGAAATCCTTTATCCAATGCAACCCCTTCAAATTCCATATCTGCTAAGACATTAATTAGGGGAGTTTCTATTTTAGTCAATAACTCATTGACTTCTTTCTTCTCCACTTTCGGTTGTAGTTTTTCCTTTAGCTGTAAAGTTATATCAGCATCTTCACTGGCATACTCCGTGATTTTATCCAAAGGAACATCACGCATACTCTTCTGATTTTTTCCCTTTTTCCCGATAAGACTTTCTATTGATACAGGAGTATATCCCAGATAATTTTCTGCAAGATAATTCATGTTATGCCTTCTTTCTGGCTCAATCAAATAGTGTGCAAGCATGGTGTCGTAAAGATTCTCTTTAATCTCTATTCCATACTTCTTGAGTACCTTGATATCATATTTTAAATTTTGCCCTATTTTCTCTAGAGAAGGATCTTCTAAAACCTCTTTAAACTGAGAAATAAAAGATTTTGCTACTTCAAATTCTTCTGAAACAGGAACATAAAAGGCTTCTCCGGCTTTAACAGCGAATGACATTCCAACAAGCTCTGCCATTAAAGGATCTACTCCTGTAGTTTCCGTATCGAAGCAATAGGACTTAGAGAATTTCAGTAGTTTAATCAGCCCATCCACATCTTCTTGAGACTCAACAAGACGATAATTATGTTCAGTATTTTCAATGTTTTTTCCCTGATCTAAAGTCTCCAAATCCTCACCTCCACTTCCAAACATGTCCATTTGATCTCCAGGCTTTGAAGGTGCATTGAAGGTATATTCGTCTCCTAATACCCGTTTACCTAATGTCCGAAATTCCAATTCCTGAAATAAAGTAGTCAAATCTTTCTTATTCGGTTCATTGATTATCAGTTCATCATCACTCACTTCTATGGGTACATCGAGAATTATGGTGGCCAGTATCTTAGAAATTTTTCCCTGTTCCCCGAAGTTGATTACATTCTCTTTTTGTTTACCTTTTAACTGATCTGTATTTTCCAAAAGTCCTTCTAATGAACCAAATTGCTTAATCAGTTTCTTGGCTGTCTTTTCTCCTATCCCAGGAATACCGGGAATATTATCCACACTATCACCCCACATTCCCAAAATATCAATAACTTGTTCTGGGCGTTCTACCTCCCACTTTTCCTGAATTTCAGGAATACCTAAAATCTCATCTGGCTTACCTTGTCTACCCGGTTTGTACATAAAAATATTGTCTGAAACCAGTTGGGCGTAATCCTTGTCAGGAGTTACCATATAAACAGTATAACCTTCTCTCTCTTTTTGTTTAGCTAGGGTACCAATTATGTCATCCGCTTCGTAACCAGGACATTCTAAAACAGGAATATTAAAGGCTTTAGTAATTTCCTTAATAATGGGAATAGAGATTTGAATGTCTTCAGGCATTTTCTCTCGATTGGCCTTGTAGAAATCGTATTCCTGCGCTCGGGTGGTGGTTTCATCATTGCTATCGAAGACAACCGCAAAATGGGTAGGCTGCTTATTCTTTATTAAGTCATTTAATGTATTTGTAAAGCCATAAATCGCAGATACATTCATCCCTTTAGAATTGGTAATTGGATTGCGTATAAATGCAAAATAGGCTCTATATATTAAGGCAAAAGCATCTAACAGATATAAGGTCTTCTTTTCTGACATAGCAAAATTGAGTGAGAATATTTGTTCGACTAATTTAGGAGAATAGATGGGAAAATCAGGCCTTTATTCAGATAGTTTATATCCCCACCTCATGGTATTTTTTGCAAGCTCTTCTATTGGAAAACACATCCAAGGTTTTGGTCTAAGGCTTGTTCGGATACTATCAATACCCTCTTTTAAATACAAAACAGAATACAACTCAATTTCCTCTTGAGGCAATAATTCTATCGGGTGATTCTTTTTGAAGAAAATGGTAGAATCAGCATTCGCATAAATTTTATCCTCCCCAGAACTATGTGGCCAGTATTCTCCGCTACTTGTCAAAAATCTTGTGCCGTACCCTTTTCTTTTTTCCAGTTTTAATTGACTGTTTAAGTAATAAGTAAAATGGGGCTTCAGCAGTCTTTTGTTCGAATCAGTATTTCTGATGTTATAAATATTTACGCTTATAACACTATCTACAAAAAACAAGGTTTGGGAAACAGAGAACACTCCTTTTTGACTATTCTGAACCAATCTTCCCGGAAATGCAGTTTGATTAATTACTTCCCATTCACCAGAGCTTTCTATATCAAATGAAATAATCTGATCAAAAGCAAATTCATTTGTTACAGGTCCAAAAAACCCATTGCCAATAGAATCATTGAATTCTTTTATTAGAAAATAATGATATGAGTCTTCCTGATGACTAAATCCCTTAATAGTGGAATCATTCTTTTGATAAAAATCCACTGCTCCTACAAGTGGTCTTTGAAGAATTTCTTGCTCCAAATCTGCTATGCTCTTTGGTAGGTTTGATGTGCAAGAAAACAATACGAACAACGCTATAAGAAGCGTTAATCTCATTTTTTGAGATTCAAAGCCAAGGAAAGTTCATTTAATTGATCTTGATCCACTGGAGCTGGAGCATCAATCATTACATCTCTTCCCGAATTGTTCTTTGGAAAGGCAATGAAATCTCTAATAGAATCAGAACCTCCAAATAATGAACATAAACGATCAAAACCAAAGGCAATTCCTCCATGAGGTGGTGCTCCGTATTCGAATGCATTCATTAGAAAACCAAACTGTGCCTGAGCCTCTTCTTTTGAAAAGCCTAAAAGATCAAACATTCTTGATTGAATGGCTCTGTCGTGAATTCTGATAGACCCTCCTCCAATTTCAACTCCATTAATAACTAAGTCATAGGCATTTGCATAAACATTACCTGGATCGGATTCCATCTTGTCCAAATCTTCTGGTCGTGGAGAAGTAAATGGGTGGTGCATTGCATGCCAATGTCCACTTTCTTCATCGTATTCTACTAGTGGAAAATCCACTACCCAAAGAGGTTTGAAAACATTCGGATCTTTCAATCCTAATTCTCCTCCCATGTGTAAACGAAGTTCACTCATTTGCTTTCTCGTAGTATTCAAGTCTCCAGACAAAATCAATATCAAATCACCTTTTTCAGCTCCTGTTGCTTGAGACCATGCTGCTTGCGCATCTTGGTCAAAAAATTTATCTACAGAAGATTTAAATGATCCATCCTCATTCACCTTGCAGTAGATTAATCCTTTGGCTCCAATCTGTGGTCTCTTCACCCAATCTGTTAATGCGTCTAATTGCTTTCTAGTATATTCTGCACAGCCTTTTGCTACAATAGCAATAACTGTTTCGCTATTATCAAAAACCTGAAATCCTTTTCCTTTGCATACCTCATCGATATATTGAAATTTCATATCAAAACGTACATCTGGTTTGTCGTTTCCATAATCACGCATTGCATCGTCATAGTGCATTTTTGGTAATTCAGGAAGATCAACTCCTTTTACCATTTTAAACAGATGGCGTGTTAACCCCTCAAAAGTATTAAGGACATCGTCTCTTTCTACAAAAGCCATTTCACAATCTATCTGAGTAAACTCAGGTTGACGATCTGCTCTTAAATCTTCATCTCTAAAACACTTTACAATCTGATAGTAGCGATCATAACCCGACACCATCAACAATTGCTTAAATGTCTGAGGTGATTGAGGAAGTGCATAAAACTGCCCCTCATTCATTCTACTTGGAACAACAAAGTCTCTTGCTCCTTCTGGCGTAGATTTAATCAGGTAAGGTGTTTCTATTTCAAAAAAGCCAATAGAATCTAAATACTTTCTTGTTTCAATGGACATACGATGACGAAGAGCCAAGTTGTCCATAAGAGGCTTTCTTCTTAGGTCTAAATAGCGGTATTCCATTCTTAGATCATCACCACCATCCGTTTCTGTTTCGATGGTGAATGGGGGTGTTTTACTTTCATTTAAAATGGTCAAAGCAGAAACCTCTATTTCTATATGTCCAGTAGGAATATTATCGTTTTTACTAGAACGTTCAGCCACATTTCCAATTGCTTTAATCACAAACTCGCGCCCTAATTTTCTTGCCTGCTCACATAAATCAGCATTAGTTTCCATATTGAAAACCAATTGAGTAATGCCGTAGCGATCTCTTAGGTCAACAAATGTCATCCCTCCTAAATCTCTTGATTTTTGCACCCAGCCACTAAGTGTAACCTCTTGACCTTGATGATCTATTCTTAACTCTCCACACGTATGCGATCTATGCATGATTTGAAAATTTGCTGCGAAAATAGCCTTTTTAGTGGAAGAGTTAATTGAGTTGATAGAGTTAATTGAGTTGATATGGTTGAAATGTTTTGCCCACTATGATCTGTTTATTGTATTACCAGAATCCTTGTTTCTTTTGATTTTGATTCTAATTTTGATTTTGATTCAAATGCAATGCTAGACACATCTCCAGAACGATTTATGCGAGAGGCCTTAAAAGAAGCTGAGAAAGCACGGGAAAAAGATGAAGTTCCTGTTGGAGCTGTTGTGGTTTGTAAGGGAATGATTATCGCAAGAGGACACAATCTGACGGAAAGATTAAATGATGTAACGGCTCATGCAGAAATGCAGGCATTTACAGCTGCTGCTGAATATTTAGGTGCGAAATTCTTGAATGAATGCGAGCTCTACGTTACTTTAGAACCATGTGTCATGTGTGCTGGTGCCTCATACTGGACGCGAATAGGTAAAGTCTTTTTTGGGGCTTATGATGAAAAAAGAGGTTTTTCAAATGAAGGATGGCATCTTTTGCATCCTAAAACCAAGATAGTTGGTGGGATAATGGCAGAAGAATGTGGGGAAATTTTGAGGGGATTTTTTAAATCAAAGAGGTAATTATTTCTTCCTAGTATAAGGAATCCTAAACTCCAACCACTCCAGACCTTCTTCAAGCAAAACCTTTAATACAGCTTCATCAAAATGATCCTTTTGTCTATAAACATGATGTCTAACCTGAGTCCCATCACCTTCCAACAATTCTTGAGTTCGAAATTTTACGCCTTTATAAAAACCGACTCTAATATTTTCCTTTCGAATATGAATGTAACACAGGTTATGTTTACCTACTTGATAAAAAGGTAAACCCCACTTAATGGATTCCTCAACTCTTGGGACAAAATCCAAAATACATTCACGGATTTGATAGGCGATGGGTTTTTGCCATTCCTTCCCATGTTTCTCGATATGTTCAACAATTTTATTCAAGGTCATTAAAATAAATTTTAATTCCGAATTTTAAGTTTTGAGTGTTGAATTTTAAATTAAAATAGTCAGTTTTTCTTCAAATGCTTTAAAAGTTAAAACTCATTTATATCTTGAAAGAATCCATTCATTTGAATTTGATTATTTAACTTTGCATCAAAGTTAAGATTATGTATCCAGAGGAAATGGTAATGCCTATGAAAGGCGAATTAACTGAAGTTGGGTTCCAAGAAATGCGAACACCTAATGAGGTAGATGCAATTTTAAATTCAGGTGCTGAGGAAACAGTTTTAGTGGTGTTAAATTCTGTTTGTGGTTGTGCTGCTGGGTCCATGCGTCCTGCGGTAAAATTAGCCGTTCAACACCATAAACTTCCTAGTAAATTAACTACCTCCTTTGCTGGTTTTGATGGCGAAGCAGTTGCACAAGCAAGAAAATATATGTTGCCCTATCCTCCTTCTTCTCCTTCGATTGGCCTTTTTAAAAATGGGAAATTGGTGCATATGATTGAGCGTCATCATATTGAAGGAAGGACTGCGGAAATGATAGCGGAAAACCTGAAGATGGCTTTTGATGAGTATTGCTAGCCTTCGGCTAGAGTTTTTAATTTGTAATCTCTAGTTCCTTTGGACAACTATTAATTATAGACTAGGAACTCTTCTTAGATTTCTCCCACTCCTGAAATTCATCTCTTTTTATTTCAACACTGGAGTAACCCTTGTCAATTAATGGTTGATGAATAACATCTCTTGTTTTTTCTCGAAGTTCGGTAAGATCATCTAACATCAAACCTTTGGTAGGTATTGGTTCGTGAATAACTGCCCGGCATAGTCCTGGACTGCCTTTGGATAAAAATTCCAATGGTTCACCCATTCTCCTCCAATTGGACAGGAATGTAATGGGGACGATTGGAACTTGATTTTCAATTGCAACTTTGAAGGCTCCATTTTTAAAGGCTCCAAGCTGTGGAGTATTCATAGGGATTGTTCCTTCAGCAAAAAAGGCTACAGATATCCCCTCTTTTATTGCCTGATCGGCTTCCTCCATAGCTCGTCCAGCTAACTTTTTATTTCTTCTGTGTACTGCGATATCCGATTTTTTCTTGAAAAATATTCCAAATAAAGGCCACTTCGAAAGTTCTGCCTTGGCCATAAATTTATAATGGGTTTTAACAACACGATACATATACACTATATCGGTATAGCTCTGATGATTAGCAACTATAATAAAGGGGCCCTCAGGAACTTTATTTCTTCCTTTAACATAGAATATAGCGCCTGTCAATAAACACAATAACCATCCCCAGAAGATTTTTACTTTGAACAAGGCAGGGTGTCTTTCTTTCTTCGATGCCAGCGGATATAGGATAGGATACAACACGATCATAGTGAGTATGAAGACCAATCCAAAATAAATTTTGTATAAAAATCGGAAAGGGGCTAGGAGATATTTTATGAATTTGCTTTCGTGCATGCCTTGCGCATTTGAATAGCTTATTCGAATAAACGAATAATCTTGTAAAACAAACGGGTTTAATGATGAATGGTTTTATTCATAGTAAGGAAAAAGCTTATTTAGGATAATATTTGATACGAATATCTTCTCAAATATTGGCATATACTTATTCTTACTGAAAACAATCTTATAGCATCGTTGTCAAAAGGGAAAGGCTTTTTAAATTAGCGCATCAATTATTCAATATGTCCAGAATCCTAACCGGAATACAAAGTACAGGAACTCCTCATTTAGGAAATATCTTAGGTGCCATTTTACCTGCTATTGAAATGGCAAAGGCTCCTGATAATGACTCCTTTCTATTTATTGCAGATATGCATTCACTCACACAAATAAAGGATGCTAGCTACCTAAGAGAAAGTACGCACTCCGTTGCAGCAACTTGGCTTGCCTGCGGACTGGATATTGAAAAAAGCACCTTTTATAGACAAAGTGATGTGCCCGAAGTTGCTGAATTAGCTTGGTATCTGTCTTGTTTTTTCCCTTATAACCGATTGACTTTGGCACATTCCTTTAAAGATAAAGCGGATCGTCTGGAAGATGTGAATGCTGGGCTATTCACGTATCCAATGCTTATGGCGGCTGATATTCTTCTTTATGATGCAGAGTTTGTTCCAGTAGGAAAAGATCAGTTACAACATCTAGAAATGGCACGTGATGTTGCCAACCGAATTAACCATAAAATGGGTGATATTTTGGTTCCCCCTGAGGCTAAAACTCAAGAATCAACCATGTATGTGTTAGGAACAGATGGTAATAAAATGAGTAAATCCAGAGGAAACACCATTAATATTTTCATGGATGAAAAACCCTTGAAAAAGGAAATCAATAAGAAGTTTGTTACGGACGACACACCTTTGGAAGATCCAAAAGAAGCGGATAGGGCTACAGTCTACCAAGTCTATAAACTCATAGCCTCAGAAAAGCAAAGTATAGAAATGAAAGAAAAGTTAGCTGCAGGTGGTTATGGCTGGGGGCACGCTAAAGCAGATTTTCATCAATGTATTCTTGAACGTTTTTCAGAAGAAAGAGACAAATACAATCATTACATGAATAACAAAAAAGAGCTGGATGAAGCACTTGCAATTGGGGCTGAAAAAGCAAGAAAAATCGCACAAAAGGTATTAAGCAGGGTTAGAGAAGCTGTAGGATACTAAAAAAGTATCTTCTTTCTCTTAAATTTCAAAATTTTGAATTAGTTTACACGTTGAAATCTATAAATTAAATGGTAACAGGACTTACGCATACGCATTCTCTTTTCAGATGGCTAATATTGATTTTACTCATCATAACCATTATCCGATCTTTTAGCGCTAAACCTTACGACAAGGGATTGAAATTGACTTCTCTTTTCACCTTAATAATTGCGCACTTGCAATTTTTGTTGGGTCTTGGTCTGTACATGGGTAAAGGGTATAGCAAGATGTTTGGCAGTGAAATGGCACAAGAAGGTATTTTATGGTTTTGGACGTATCAGCATATTTTCGGAATGCTTACTGCAATTATTCTTATTACCATTGGTTACTCAAAAGCCAAAAGAAAATCCGATTCCGAAGACAAAAAGAAGGTACTTAAAACATTCTTTCTAATCGCATTAATTTTAATTCTAATATCTATTCCATGGCCGTTCAGAGAAGGTTTTGCATCATATGGTTGGTTCTAATATTTTCATGTTTAGGGACTGATCAGACTTCCGAAATTCAATTAAATGGGAGTGCTCTTTATGAAAAGCATTGTGTTCTCTGTCATGGCACAGATGGTAAAAAGGGTTTTGCGGGAGCTACAGATTTGACAATATCTGTTTTGAGTCATGAAGAGGTTGTAGCTATTATTCATGATGGCAAACAGGATAATCCCGGAAAAATAATGACGCCTTTTAAAAGTGTCTTAACCAAAGAACAAATTGAGGCTGTTTCCATATATGTAGAAAGTATTCGTGAATGAACTAATTGTATATTTCGAAAATATTCCATCCGCTCATAGAACTATAATTCTTGTTGGCGGCTTGCTATTTTTCTGGATAATCGAGGGAATTTTACCTATGGTTAAATTTAAATATTCTAAGTTTAAACATGCCCTACCAAATCTTTTTTTCACTCTTACAACGGCTATTATCAATCTGGGTTTTGCCTTTTTAATCATCAAAAGCTCGGATTGGGTAACAGAAAATGATTTCGGATTGGTAAATTGGGTTCCAATGCCCTTCTGGTTGACTTTATTGGTTGGCTTGTTATTCATGGATTTAATCGGGGCCTATTTTATTCATTGGATAGAACATCAAATTGGATGGATGTGGAAATTTCATGTTATCCACCATAGTGATACTAAGGTAGATGCCACAACTTCGTTGAGACATCATCCAGGAGAGAGTATTTTTCGCGCTGCGTTCACAATGCTCGCTGTTCTGTTGGTTGGCGCTCCAATTTGGTTATTGATGTTGTATCAAAGTCTTTCTGCTTTTTTATCTCAGTTTAATCATTCAAATATCCGTCTCAATCCGAAATCGGATAAATTACTCAGTTATGTTATCATAACTCCAGGAATGCATCGAATTCACCATCATTTTGAACAACCTTTAACGGATAAAAACTATGGGAATATTTTTGGTCTTTGGGATAGAGTTTTTGGCACTTACCGGTATGTTCCTCAAGAAGATTTGGTTTTTGGCTTGGATGTTTTCGATAAAAATGAAGCCAATTTGAATGATCTGTTAAAACTACCTTTCTCCAATAATACCTATACCAATAAGTAATTACTTCCCTCTTTTGAGTTTTTTGATTTGCAGCATTAAAATGTCATTCTTGAGTATGACCGTTTTCTCAGTCAACTTAGTAAACTAAATTTTGAAACCAAAACACCTTGAATCCACGAAACCCCAACACCTTGAATCCATGCTTAAAATATGTAGCTTTACGCGCTCATGGCAGAATTGCATAGCACAGCAATAGAAAAGGAAAAAGCGGTACTGATCTCGCTTATTAATCCAGATATGGATGAAGAATTAGCCAAGGAATATTTGGACGAACTTTCATTTCTAGCTCTAACTGCTGGCGCTCATGAACAAAAACGTTTCACACAAAAAAGAGAGACTCCACATCCTGCAACTTTTGTAGGAAAGGGGAAACTTCAAGAGATCAAAGAATACATTGTCGAACATGAAACAGATATCATCATTTTTGACGATGAGCTTTCCGCAACTCAATTAAGGAATATTGAAAGAGAAGTAACCATTAAAATTCTAGATAGGAATAATTTGATCCTGGATATTTTTGCTGGAAGAGCGCAAACTGCACATGCAAAAGCACAGGTTGAACTGGCACAATATCAATATTTATTACCTCGATTGACTAGAATGTGGACGCACCTTGAAAGACAAAAAGGGGGTATAGGAATGCGCGGCCCAGGTGAAACACAAATTGAAACGGATAGAAGAATTATTCAGGATAAAATTGCGAAGCTCAAAGAAAAACTCCAGAAAATAGATAAGCAAAAAAGCTCTCAAAGAGGAAATAGAGGAGCTTTGGTAAGAGTGGCCTTAGTAGGATATACTAATGCAGGAAAATCTACCATTATGAATATGATGAGCAAATCTGAAGTTTTAGCTGAAGACAAATTGTTTGCAACATTGGATACTACCGTTAGGAAGATTGTTCTGCATAATGTTCCCTGTCTTTTATCGGATACGGTTGGGTTTATTCGCAAACTACCTCATCAGTTGGTGGAGTCTTTTAAATCCACATTAGATGAGGTAAGAGAGGCTGATATATTAGTGCACGTAGTGGATATTTCACATGATAGTTTTGAAGATCATTATGGAGTAGTAAACGAAACCTTAAGCGATATTGAATCCTTAAATAAACCGACCATCTTAGTATTTAATAAGATTGATGCTTTAAAGAAAAAGCACGAAAAGAAATCTGATTTACCGTGGATGGATGAACCTATTTTTTCTTTGGAAGATCTTAAAAATTCCTGGATGGCAAAAATGACAAAAGGTGATTCTGTAGTGTTTATTTCAGCAACGCAAAAAGAAAATATCAGCGAGCTAAAAGAACTACTTTATGAAAAGGTGAAGGAAATTCATGCCGTGCGATTTCCTTATAACAACTTTTTATACTAAATCCTCTCTTTCAAGAAAGCAATAGACAGGTCAAAGGCCTCATCCGCATATTCTTTTACATAAGAAGGGCGACTAGGATTCGCAAATGCATGCTCAGCATCATACGATTTTACAGTTAAATTTTTGTTTAAGAGTCTCATGTTCTTTTCAAACTCTGCTACAACTTCAGGGCTAATCCACTTTTCTTTAGCTGCAAAAATACCAAGTACATCGGCTTTTAAATTTTTCAATTTATCCGTGTCTTTTTCAGGCATCCCATAATATATAATAGATGCTTTTGCTTGAGTATCTCCTAGTATTCCAGTCTGCAATGACCATCCTCCACCAAAACACCAACCTACACTTCCCACTTGTGCATTTTCACCTGCATAAGCGTATGCTCCTGCAATTATGGCTTCAGCTCTTTCTTTGGAGCAGGATTGCATGTATTGGGAGGCTGTTTTTCTATCGGTTGCTACCTTACCATCATACAGATCTAAAGCGATAACATTGTAGCCTAAGGCATCAAAATATTTTTCAGATTCTTTCTTGATGTGATCATTCAATCCCCACCATTCATGAACTACAAATAACCATTTGTTAGTAGGTTCATCTGGCTGAAGAAGGTATGCATTTGCCTTTTCTCTTTCTTTTACATCAAATTGAATCATTTCACCCTTAGCCTGAAAATCAATTAAGGTTTCAGGTAAATAATGGGCAGCAAGAAAATCTGCATCGTTGCTAAATTCAGCAAAACTATCTGCTGGATGACAAAATTGAACGGGTGGATATTCCTTCTTTTCCTCTTTTGGGAAAATTAGAACTCCTATAATAAAAATAACACTTAAAATACTTTTCATTATGTTGTAGATGCTTTAAGAAATTCTCTATTCATTCTAGCGATGTTGTCCAAGGAAATTCCTTTAGGACATTCAACTTCACAGGCTCCAGTGTTGGTGCAATTTCCAAAACCTTCTTCATCCATCTGATTGACCATATTAATTACTCTTTCTGGTGCTTCCACCTGACCTTGTGGGAGCAGAGCCAATTGAGATACCTTGGCTGAAGTAAAAAGCATTGCACTTGAGTTCTTACAGGTAGCAACACAGGCACCACAACCAATGCAAGTGGCTGCATCAAAAGCTGCATCTGCATCATCTTTTGGAATTGGAATTGCATTGGCATCTTGCGTATTACCAGAAGTATTAACAGAAACATATCCTCCCGCTTGAATAATTCTATCGAAAGCAGATCTGTCTACCATTAAATCTTTAATGATAGGAAATGCTTTGGCTCTCCACGGCTCTATGTATATCGTGTCTCCATCGTTGAACGAACGCATATGTAGCTGACAAGTAGTAATACTTCTTCCAGGTCCATGTGCTTCACCATTGATGAACATACTGCATGCCCCACAAATTCCCTCTCTGCAATCATGATCAAAAACTACTGGCTCTTCACCTTTCTCTACCAATTGCATATTCAAAACATCCATCATTTCCAGAAATGACATGTCTCCTGAGATATCATCCATTGGATAATCAACCAATTTCCCACTTGAATTTGGTCCGTCTTGTCTCCAAACTTTTAAAAGTAGCTTCATAATTCTTACTTATAACTACGTTGTTTAACTTCAATATTTTCAAACTTCAAATCTTCTTTAACCAGTTCCTGATTACCCGATTCTCCATTCCATTTCCAAGCTGAAACAAATGTGAAATTCTCATCATCTCTTTTCGCTTCTCCTTTTTGCAGTCCATCCGTTTCAACAGACTCTTCCCTAAAATGTCCTCCGCAACTTTCCGTTCTTTGAAGAGCATCTTTGCACATTAACTCTCCTAGTTCCATTAGATCTGCAACTCTTCCAGCTTTTTCCAATTCTTGATTAATTCCATCTGCTTTTCCAGGAACTCTTACATTTTCCCAAAACTCTTTTCTTAAAGCACTGATTTCATCAATTCCTTTTTGCAGGCCTTCAGCATTCCTTGCCATACCGCAATTTTCCCACATGATTTTTCCTAAACGCATGTGAAAATGATCAACGGACTTTGCTCCATTTGAATTCATGAACTTATCAATTCGCTCTTTCACGGCTCTTTCTGCCTCCATAAACTCAGGACTATCATTCGCAATAGGGCCTGTTCGAATATCATTGGATAGGTAATCTCCAATGGTATATGGAAGGACAAAATAACCATCTGCCAATCCTTGCATTAAAGCAGATGCTCCTAGCCTATTGGCTCCATGATCTGAGAAATTCGCTTCACCTGCAGCATAACAACCCGGTATGTCTGTCATTAAATTATAATCTACCCATAAACCTCCCATTGTGTAATGAACAGCTGGGTAAATTTTCATCGGAACTTCATATGGATTATCATCTGTAATTTTTTCATACATCTGAAACAGATTTCCATACTTAGCAGCGACTGCTGCTCTTCCAAGTTTCAAAATTTCTGCTTCTGAAGGGTTTTTATTCCCTTCCACAAAAGCAGTCTCTTTTCCATATCTCTGAATAGCAGATTTGAAGTCTAGAAAAACAGCTTCACCTGTTTTATTCACTCCAAAACCAGCATCGCAACGTTCTTTTGCAGCCCGGGAAGCAACATCTCTTGGAACCAAATTTCCAAATGCAGGATATCTTCTTTCCAGATAATAATCTCTATCTTCTTCAGGAATATCTACTCCACTTTTCTTTCCTTGCTGAATGGCTTCCGCATCTTCTTTTTTCTTGGGAACCCAAATTCTACCATCATTTCTCAATGATTCTGACATTAAAGTCAGTTTAGATTGAAATCCTCCAGATACCGGAATACAGGTTGGGTGAATTTGAGTGAAACATGGATTTGCCATATGCGCCCCTTTCTTATGCGCTTTCCAAGCAGCGGTCACGTTTGAACCCATCGCATTTGTAGATAGGAAAAAGACATTTCCATAACCCCCTGAAGCCAACACAACAGCATGCGCAGAATGTCTCTGAATCTCTCCTGTTATAAGGTTCCTTGCAATAATTCCCCTTGCCTTTCCATCAACAATAACCAAATCCAACATCTCGTGGCGGTTATACATTTTTACTTTGCCCTTTGCTATTTGTCTGGACAAAGCGGAATATGCTCCCAATAATAATTGCTGTCCTGTTTGACCCTTAGCATAAAAAGTTCTGGAAACCAATACTCCACCGAAGGAACGGTTATCTAAAAGCCCTCCATAATCTCTCGCAAAAGGAACGCCCTGAGCAACACATTGATCAATGATGTTGGCTGAAACTTCGGCTAGTCGATAGACATTAGCCTCTCTTGATCTATAGTCGCCACCTTTAACAGTATCATAGAAAAGCCTGTAGGTAGAGTCACCATCTCCTTGATAATTTTTAGCTGCATTTATTCCCCCCTGAGCAGCAATAGAATGGGCTCTTCGAGGAGAATCTTGAAAGCAAAATGATTTCACATTATAGCCTAATTCAGCCAGAGAAGCTGCTGCACTTGCGCCAGCCAATCCTGTACCTACAACAATGACATCTATTAATCTCTTATTGGCAGGATTAACCAGATTAATGTCATTTTTATGCTTTGTCCATTTATCTTTTAATGGCCCTTCGGGTATTTTTGAATCCAATGCCATAATTATAATTCTAAGTAGTGATAAATTGCAATTACTGTAAATAATACAGGAACTGTTATTGAATAAATTTTTCCTAAACCTCTAATCAATCCCAAGTATTTTGGACTTCTTGCTCCTACAGATTGAAAAGCCGATTGAAAGCCATGACTAAGGTGAAGCCCTAAGAATACAAATGAAAGAATGTATAAAATAATCCTGAAATGATCTCCACTAAATTTTTCCCTCACGTCAGAATAATATCTATAACCACTTTCCGCGATATTATGATCGTTCAAGCCAGACAAATCACCTCCCAAGTATTTTATGCTGATTTCATGCCACCAAAAATCATAGAGGTGCAAAAACAAAAAAAGCAAAACTGCAATTCCTGAAATGATCATATTTCGGGACATCCATGATGAATTTGCATTTCCTTTGTAAGAGGCATACTTACTATCTCTAGAACTTCTATTTTTAATTTCTAAAATAAACCCTGCTATGAAATGGAATAGTATTCCAGCTAACAAAACGGGTTGTAAAATTGCCTGAACAACAAAATTGGTTCCCATAAAATGAGAAACCTCATTGAAGGCATCCGCATTAACAACAGATATCATATTAATGGATAAATGTTGTAGCAAGAAAAATAATAGGAAAAGGGCCGAGAGTGCCATTGCAAACTTCCGTCCTATAGAGCTTTTTAATAAAGCAGCTTTTGCCATGCTTAATTCTTTATTTGATTAGTGGTGTTCAAATGTAATTCATCTGCCCCAAAGTGTCTCATTTTCTTTAAAATTTAATCTATTTAGAACTATTATATATTAGAAAAATGCCCTTACCTGAACTCCTCCATTATGAATGACACTGTTTGCCTCTGATTTGCGAGCATTATAGGTCACATTCATTTGGAGATTTTTGGAAAGGTTTCTTTGTAAGAACAAGGACCAAGTTAGATTTGTTCCCGTTCTTAAACCGTTTAGCATTTCAAAACCTATTGCCGAATTGTCAATGCCATTAAATTCGATGTCCACCCAATTGAAATTTGCCTGTAAACTTCCCTTACCAGGCCAACTATAACGCAATTCTGCACCAGTATCTACTATTTGCGCTTTTTCATTTCCAAACATTTCTTCATTTTGTTGGTCAGAGTATTCTATGTTGACTTTTACCCGCCAAAATTGGTTGGGTTGATAGGACAATGAAGGAATCAAAGAAATAAATTCATAATCATAGTTTCTGTTATTTAGAAAATCCGAAAGACTTTTTCTATTACCTATTTCACTTTCCAAAATCATACCCCAGCTCTTTTTAAAATTCCATCTTAATTTTGATTCTAAAAAAGTATTGGCTCTAGAGTCAAAACCGTTGGATAGTAGTTGTTTGGTTTGATTGTCATTCCAAATAAAATCTAAACCCCAAACAGCACTTGCACGATTAAAAGAAAGCGTATTTCTAATTAATGAGTTGAAGGCTAATAAGGTGGTGTCTCCTATTTCGCTTAGAAAAGGATTAAAGGCATCATTCCTATCTTCTCGATTAGTCTTTCTATCAATTCTAAAACTGGTTTGATTGGTAATCTTGGAAATGAACTTATTTAATTTCTTTTCCTGGTTCAGAAAGGCTTTTGGTCTTAGATTTAAGGTTTGGGTAAATTGATTAGTAAAGGTTTTAGAAAACTCATCAGTAGGTGTAAACGCTCGTATAAAGTTTGCTTCGTAAGCGAATTGAGCTATCTCAAATTCATCCAAATCTCGATTACCATCTCCGTTATAATCGTTCCATACATAAGTCCCTTGACCTGCCGGAACTTCTAAATAAATAAATTCTCTTCTGGGTTCTAACCCCGATCCTATTTCATAAAAGGAAGAAAGTGAAATCCCTCCTTTTGCTAAATGTCCATTGTATTGAACTCTTCCAAGAAGCGTGCTTTCAGGAGTGTCGGAAATTAATTCGGAATTATCAATTACCAGCTCTCGGTTTTTGAATAACAGGTTTAGGGTTTGGGTCTTGGAAACTTTAATTTGTGCCTCTGCCCCATATTCTTCAGCTGTAGCCGCTCTATCCAATGCTAGGATATTTATTCTGTCGTCTGTTCGCTGTCTATAAAACAGCTCATATTTTATTTGGGAAGTGTCCTTATTGCTTAAATAAGCTTGCCAGTCGAAAAAAGCATAACTACTCAAATTCAAAGTGTCTTTTTCATTTGATATAAACTGTCTATTTTCTTCTTGATCATCGCGAAAACCAATTGTGAAGAGACCAATATCTTTTGAAATATCTGCTTTATGTCTTATGAATGAAGTATTTACTAATCCATTAGTTGAAAGTACACTTCCATTAAAATTAACCTTCCAGCCTTTTGTATTAATACTGGAAATAAGTTGATTTTTAAGTCCATTATATTGACCGGTGTAATTCAAGGAATTAACTTCATACGAAATACGTCCTATTTCCTTACTCTCTATTCCAATAAGTGCTTGATTTCTAAATAAATCTTCTTGTACTGGCACATTTAATATGTTCCAATTTCTTTCAAATTCAGTGAGCCTGAAGCGTTCTATTTCACGAAAGTTCGAGTTGACATATTCAGTATTTAATAAACCAATCAAATTCCAATTTGCAGAGTCCTTCTTCGAAACATTCTTTTTAAACTCCCAACCCAAAACGATTGCTCCACCGTAATCATCTTGGGCATCTGCATCGCTAAAAGTATTAAGGTCATTATTGGAAACTGCGATTTCACCAATGAATCTGGATTGTCTGCTTGCCTGAACTTCAACTCCTAAACTAAGCATTTGTTGCTTTTTTGGAGAGACCAATAAAACTACCGGCTCGAACCTTCCATTAAGCACAATTTGACCACTTACAGTATCCGGTGCTACCCATCTAAACGTTCTTCCATTTGCGGAGAAATCATCTGAAATATAATTTCCATTTCCTGTGCCCAAATCTGAAAATGCAAGAGAATAAAAAGCAGAATCAGGATTCGTAGAAAAAACAAAAACAGAATCATAACCCAAACTATCCACTAAAGCGTACATCACCTGGTTGGGATTAAATTCCAGACTATCAACACTTGGAATAACCGCATTAAACAAATTATCTCCCACATTACTTAATAACAAACGATCTTCGGGTTCCAGTGTTTGCTGCAATGGTTGATTCTTACTATCCGATTCGGAAAGAATGTTGAAATCAAATTTCCAATTTCCTGTTTGATACTTTGTTCTATGCTGCAATAAAGAACGTGCATAGTTTCTATCGCTATATTGGAACTCCACAACTATCCTTTTGTCTTTAGTTATCAACTGATTGGGAGTAAATGTTACTTCTGCGGAATTATAATTAATAACATAGTCATAGTTTTCGCCTCTTCTCATTTGCTTCCCATCAATAAAGACTTTCTCCGTTCCTGCAAGAATTATTACAAAGCTTTCATTATCCGCTCCTCTTAGCTTATAAGGCCCTTGTACTGCTTCCGTTCCGAAGAATACATTTCTGGCAAATCTTCCCTTTGAAAGTGCAGCTGAGAACTCCATGTTTGTTTTCTCTTGACCTATTTTTACTTCTGAGCTAAGTGTACCTCCTCTTGCCCTTTTAAAATATTTCAGAAAATAAGGATCGAAATTTCGCAATTGAAAATCCCCTGCTGTTAGCCTGGTTTTTTCATTAAACAATTGAATAAAAACCTTATCAAAATCTTGCAATTGTTGAGTATTTCCATCAGGTTGTATTGGGATGTTATCATCGGTAATTGATGCTAAAATTTCAATATCATCAGTTATTTTCCCGGAAAGCTGGAGGTTTAAGTTACTATTTACTGAAAGATCTTGATTATTTCCAAAATTTAAGCCTCTTGAAATACTCCCGCTTCTATTTAGACCCCCCATTGCAAAAATATCTTCTTCATTCGGCTTTGCAGAATATTTAAAGGGGTCTTTTAATTGCTCTCCAGATTGAATAAGGCCTTCATCCTTATTGAAGTATTCTTTTGATAAGTCAAAGGGAAATACCCGGTATTTGAGTGTAATAGAATCTTCAGGAATACTCTTCCATGTGATTATTGCATTGGCAAAATCCAGGTTGAATTCCTTATTGTCAATTATGGAATCTCTCAAATAGCAAGACAGTGAGTTTGGAACAATGCTTAAAGTATCAAAGCCCATAGTAGTAGACTCAAAGAGAATTGTTTGTTTCCTCAGATTACTCTTTTCTTGAGCATTAATAATCTGTGATATCATTAAGCATGAAAAAACAACTATGAGTCGTGATAAATTCAATTTCTGACTAAGGCTTTTCGGATATGGAAATTAATGGAATATTAATAGTATTATTTTTACACATCCAAATTATATAACGAATGAATGTCGAAATCCTATATCTATGAAAATAATATCCTATAACGTAAACGGAATAAGAGCTGCAATTAAGAAAGATTGGGTAAATTGGTTAGAGTCTATAAAGGCCGATGTTGCATGTATTCAGGAGACTAAGGCTAATTCAGATCAAGTGGACATGGAAGCTATTAGTAATTTAGGGTATCAAGATTATTGGTTTTCAGCTGAAAAAAAAGGCTATTCGGGAGTTGCCATTTTAAGTAAAGAGAAGCCCGATCATGTTGAATATGGTATGGGAATTAAGAAATATGACTCTGAGGGAAGGGTAATTCGTGCTGATTATGGAGATGTTTCAGTACTGAGTGTATATATGCCAAGTGGGAGTAGCGGGGATGTGAGACAATCGTTTAAAATGGACTGGTTAGTCGATTTTTTTAAATATGTCAAGAAACTAGAAAAGGTAAGAAATAAGCTCATCATTTGCGGAGATTACAATATATGTCATAAGGCAATAGACATTCATAATCCTGTCGCTAATAAGAACTCCAGCGGTTTTTTACCAGAAGAAAGAGAATGGATGGATAAGTTCACCAAACATGGTTATATTGATAGCTTCAGGTATTACAATTCAGAACCTAATAATTATACTTGGTGGAGTTATAGAGCAGGAGCAAGAGGGAAGAATTTGGGTTGGAGGTTGGATTATATAATGGCTTCAATTAATCTCGAAAGCAGACTTAAAAGAGCTGGAATTTTAAGTGATGCAGTCCATTCAGACCATTGCCCCATTTTTCTTGAAATTTCTAAATAGCTAAAGTTGGAAACTTTTATCCATTGAAAGGTATCAAAAAGGGAATTAAAATAATTTCGAAGCAATGACCAAGCATAATACTATTCCATATGTTCTAGCAATATGCACAATTGCTCTTATTTCTTGTCAGGGAGATAGTTCAAAGGAAAAAATCTCTCAATTCTCAGAGAAATATGGGGGAGTCTTTGCATACAATGAATCGGGGACTGTTAACTCTATTTTTCCAGCCTCTGCCTTTTATCAAAGTGAAACTCAGATAGTAGGTAATATCGTAGAGCCTCTAGTAAAAATGAAGAATGATATGTCTCTTGAGCCGTGTATTGCTGAAAGCTGGGAGATAAGTGAGGATGGTAAAGTATATACTTTCAAAATTAGGGAGGGGGTTTTCTTTCACGATGACCCGTGTTTTGAAGATGATAAAGGGAGAGAACTAACGGCAAAAGATGTTGCTTTTTGCCTTTCCAAGGCCTGTGAGAATATCGAGAAAAATGCTATTAGCCATTACCTAAGAGGCATTATACTTGGTGCAGATGCTTATTTTAATGAGGACAATGAAGTTGTAGAGGGAATAGAAATAGTAAGTGATTTCGAACTTAAAATAATTTTAGAAAATCCTTATTCCGAGTTTATTCCTGTTTTGAGTAACCCTGCTTTAGGAATATATCCTGAGGAATATTACAACATGTATGAAGATAATTTGGGTTCCCATTTAGTTGGAACCGGTCCTTTTGAAATAAGTAAATTCGAAGAGGAAAACATTCTGATTTTACAAAAAAATAATAGGTACTGGAAGGAGAATGATAGTGGAGAAACTTTACCTTATTTATCCGGTGTGAAAATCACTTTTGAAAAAGACAAAAAGGACGAGGTAAGCGCCTTCTCCAATTCAAATCTAAACCTCATTACGGATATTCCCCAAAGGAATAGATCGATTCGCAATAATGAGAAAGGGGATTTTAAAATTGTGAAGAGTCCAATTATGGGAACAAAATTCTTAGGTCTATTTATGCCCAATGAAACACTTAAGAATAAGCAATTAAGAAAAGCTATTCAATATGCAATTGACAGAAACTATATAGTAGATTCTCTTTTGGGTCAAGTAGGTATTCCTGCTAACTCTGGGGTTGTTCCTCCAATTTTCTCCGATTACCAGAGTGAGCCAGAAATTGGTTATAAATTTAACCCCAAATCTTCCATACACAGTTTAGAGCTATCTGGCTTTTCATCTTCGGATTTAAAGGAGTTAAGTATCATGACAACTAATAGAGAGTCGGATATATTGCTTGCGGATAAAATAAAGGAGATGCTTAAAACTAATTTGGGGATGGATCTTTCAGTAAAATACTACCACCCTGATGAATACTACACATTATTAGAAAAGGGCAAGGGCTCCTTATTCATTGATGGTTATTTTGGCGATTATCCTAGTCCGGAAAATTTTCTTTACACCCTATTTTATGGGAAGTTTGTCCCAGAAAGTTTGGATGAATATCCCGGGTATAATATTTATAGATATAAGAATCCTTTTTACGATACTCAATTAGATAGCGCACGTTATTCTAGATCGCAATTTGAGAGAAAAGTATACTTTCAAAAAGCAGAAAGAATGCTAATGCTGGACGCTGCAATAGTTCCACTTTATTATTTCGAGTCTGAATACGCTTTAAGTAAAAATGTGGAAGGGTTTATGATAAACCCTTTAAAGAAGTTTGAACTAACTGAAGTTTATCTTTCAAATTAATCCAGTTTAGCAACTTTATGCGCCAGGCCTTTATACTCTACAACTTCCATTTTTATTGAGCCAACTAATATCTTAGCCTTTGCTAATATTGGAATGTGATTATCATCATCAGTTATCCAAACCTGCATGTCCTCATCGCTTTTAAAAATTCTTCCTTCCTGAACAACAGGAACAAATTTCATACATCTAAATTTTCCTGTTCTAATTTTAATTTCTTCTTTACCCAGATACTTAACATTTAGAGTATAAAGCTCATCATCTAAAAAGGTCTCTATAGCAACAACTTCTCCCACCTTCATTTCAGAAAAATCTAGTGTTCTGGCATAGTAGAATGTGGATATCATATCTTGAATTCCAGTTGGTACTTTAAAGGTTTTTCCTGCTCCATTATCAACTGTTTCTTTGTCTTGATGGAAAAAGTAGTCTTGACTTTTCTTGTAGCCTCCTTCATTAATTCTTCTAACAAATTTCCAAGGAAAAACACCTTTCTTATCCAGATAGGTTTCATACCTATCGTTCACTTTATAAAACCAATTAAAAGCACCTAGAGTTCTTCCTTTACCCACTATATGCAATACTTCCCGTCCGTTAATATCTGCCGATTCATTAACTGAAACGGTTGCCTCACCTGCATCCACAAAACCATAGTGTAAGCGAAATCTAAGAAACTCACCCGCCTTAAATGAATTATATGGTAATTCTCTTAGAGAAACAGATTCCATAGTGTCTATATTAACGATTTCAGGCTCTTTTATTTGGGCATCGCTACCCAGAAAAAGAAATAAAAAACCCATGAACATTATTAAATATTTAGTTCCAATCCCTTTCATAATCAGCGTAATTTATTCAATAATGACAAAATCTATTCCAAAAAATAATTGTTTCTTAGAATCTGTGCAAGGAAATGAATATGATGTCATAGTTGTGGGACAGGGTTTAGCTGGTTCTGTTTTGGTAAATCAGCTTCATTTACAAGGAAAACGTGTTGCCGTTTTTGAAAACAATCACATAAATACCGCATCATGGGCAGCAATTGGAATTCATAATCCACTAATAATAAAACGTTTAAGGAAATCTTGGAGAGCCAAGGAGTTCATCAATTATTGCATTCCTTTTTATAAAAACTGTGAAGAAGAACTTAAAGTGGTTCTTAGGCATGATATAGAGATTCATAGAATATTTGCTAATGCAGAAGAAGAAAAAATTTGGCAAGAAAAAACTCAACTATTGGCCTGGATGGATTACATAGAAAATGGAACTCTTGATATTTTTAATGAAAAAAAACATACTGGAAAAGTAAAAATGAGCGGATGGCTAAACGTTCCTAAACTAATTGAATGCACAAAGGAAAAACTTATTGGAAACAACGCTTTTTACAATAGCAACTTTGAGCATAGTAGTTTAATAATGGATGAATCTTCTATCAATTACAAGGGCCTGCATTCAAAATCCATCGTCTTTTGTGAAGGTTATAGAATGACACATAACCCTTTTTTCTCAACTCTTCCCATGCAAAAAGTAAAAGGTGAAGTTATCGTAATTGAAGATGAAAAACTTCAGGTTGATAAAATTCTAAAAGCCCCAGTTTACATCTTACCCATAGGTAATAATCGCTACAAAATTGGAGCTACCTTTGAATGGGCCAACTTTAATGAGAGTACCAGCGATTCTGCTTTAAAGGAACTACTCAAAAAGATAGAACCTTTTACTTCGGAAAAAGTCAAAGTGATTTCGCAAATAGGTGGTGTAAGACCTACTGTCTCAGATAGACGTCCGCTAATTGGTAGACATTCAGATCACAGAAATGTATATATATTCAATGGGCTTGGCACCAGAGGAGTGACTTTGGCTCCTTATTTTTCAAAGGAATTATGTGATCTCATTTTCAAAGACATTCCTCTGCACGAAGAGGTTGATATTCAGAGATTTAATTAACACGAACCTGTTTGCAATAGAGCTCAATTCTCAGGACTGCCCTTTTTATTGATGGTATTTTTAGTTTTTAATAATCTTTCAGTTTATGCAAAGACTGCTCGTTTCTCTTTTTCTTTTGTTTCTGTTAGTTGATGGCCATGCCCAAAGTCCATTTGGCATTAACTATCAAGCGATTGCAAGAGATAATGCAGGGCAAGAAATTCCAAATGATATCATTGATGTTAAGTTCGAAATTAGAGAAGGAAACATGAATGGCGATACCGCTTATAGCGAAACACATACAGTCACAACAAATAGTTTCGGATTATTTACCTTAGTGATTGGAAATGGTACCAGTTCTTCTAATTTTTCAGCTATCGATTGGGGCAGTAATACTTTTTTTCTTGCCACTCTTATCAGTGATGATGGGGGCGATACTTACGAGGAAATAAGTGTAGTTCAATTAATCTCAGTTCCATATGCATTGCATGCAAATACTGTGAGCAATGCGGACGATGCAGATGCAGATCCCAGTAATGAAACCAATTTGGATTTATCCTTTGACAGTAGCAATAACATCTTATCGATAACAGATTTAGATGGAGTGTTAAATGCAGATTTATCTGATCTAGTAGATGATGATGGAGATCCACAAAATGAATCAATCACTCAAGCCTTATTGAATGGCACACAATTGGTTATTACTGAATCTGGAATGGATTTTTCAGTAAACTTAGCTCCTATTCTGCCATCCAATTTTTGGCTAGAAAATGGAACTGGTGCGCTGTATTATACTGGTAACGAAAATCTTGGAGTTGGAGAAAATAACGCAAATCCTAACTCCACTTTGGATATAAATGGATCTATTTCCTATCAAACGGAAATCATTTCTAACAATACCTTAAACCCTTCATCAAACTCTAGTCACTTCTTAATTAATAATTCAACAGCACCTTTCTCAATTACATTACCAAGTGCCGTAGATGCTGTCGGAAGAGAGTACGTTTTTATTTTCAAGAATACTGTAAATCATTCCATAGAGTTTTTAACTGTAGGTAATTCTAACATTAACTCTCAACCCAATATTACTTTTTCTCCTGCACATGGTGAGCAGGTTTTTTCAGTTATCTCTTTTGGTTTTGAAGGATGGTATTTCACAAAGGGATTATGAAATACTTCCCAATATACTTTCTAACGATAGTCCTTTCCATATCGGCATTAGGTCAAAATCTTGAACAAAAACTTATTGCATCAGCTGGTGGTGAGGGTAATCATAGTAATGGAAACCAGTATAGCTTCTCTATAGGAGAACCCGTTGTTGAACTAGGTATGAACGATAGTACAATTATTAGCCAGGGGTTTCAGCAATGGTTTAATAGTCTGGAATTAAGCTATAATGTCATTAACACTTCCTGTCCAGAAGCAAGTGACGGCTCAATCTCTTTCTTTAATATTGCTGGTTGCACTTTACCCTATTTTATAACTGTCAACGGTCAGACATTTAACGACTCTACTCTTAACGGTCTTGCCGCTGGTACTTACGACATTCTTTTTTCTTCTTCCTCATGTTCTAAAGAAATTGAAATAATCGTAGAAGAAGGTGCTGGTAATTGCAATCTTGTCTTTTACAATGGATTTACACCAAACGAGGATGGAACTAATGATTTTTGGATAATTGAAAATATAACAGCCGAGGAATTTTTACAGAACGAAGTAGAAATTTATAATCGTCTTGGTGTTCTCATCTGGAAGGGGAAAAATTATGACAATAGTACTGTCGTATTTTCTGGTATAGATCAAAATGGTAATATTCTACCTGATGCTACTTACTTCTATTTTGTAAAAACCGATAATCAGGAATTCTCTGGATTTATAGAATTATTAAGATGAAGAGACTATTTGTACTTCTTATTCTTTGCAATTCCTTCCTTGATTTTAATGGTCAACAAAATCAATTATTTAATCAAAGCCTTTTTAATTATTACCAACTCAACTCAGCGTATGCTGGAAGTAAAAACATAACTGCTATAGGGCTGGGTATTAACAGTCAATGGACCAGTGTTGAGGGTGCTCCGTTTTCACAATATATCAGCCTTCATACTCCATTAAATGAAAAAAAAATGGGGCTTGGTATTCTGATTTCAAATGAATCAATTGGAGTTCATCGAAGCAGTTCTATTGAAGGAACTTTTGCTTATCATATGCAGTCAAATAGAGGGCTTTTTTCTTTGGCTTTGGATTTAGGTCTGGAACAAATCTCATTTAATTTTTCAGAACTGGTTTTTCAGCAAAATGACTTAGCCTATCCACAGCAAGGCGCCTTAAATTCTGTTATTCCTAGATTTAATTTCTCAGGATTGTATCAAAACAATAGATTAATTGCTGGAATAAAATTCTCCAACCTGCTGCAGAGTAATTATAAATTATCCGAGCTTGGAACTGCAAGACAATTTATCCATGCAGACCTACTTCTAGGTCTCGCCAGACCCTTATCTAAAAATTTGGTTTGGAAACCCTACATATTAGTAAACGCAACAGAAACCAATCAATTTGCTTTTGACATTAGTTCAAATTTTACACTAAAGGATAAAATCACTTTTGGAGTATCCTATAGAAATAGTAAAAACTTGAATCTTATTAGTCATTTTTTCGTAAGAAAGAACATTCGGATTGGCTATTCTTATGAATTAAGTTTAATCGATCTGAAAACCAATAAACCAAATTCTCATGAAATTTTTATGGGAATCAATTTAGGAAAAGAAAAGGGGGAAATTGTTTCTCCTCGATTTTACAGTTTATGACTAAAAAGCTATTTCATACCATTTGCCTTTGTCTTATATCATGTTCTGTTCTTGGGCAAAATAAGAAAGCAATTCAAGCATTCGAAGATCAACGTTTTCACGATGCCATGACTATTCTCGATAAGGAGTTTGAGGAAGGAAAAGTCAGTGATGTCAATAGTTATATCTACGGAATGAGCAGTTTCTATGCTGGTGAGTATGAAAAAGCTATTAATACATCAAAAGTTTTAGTAGAAAAATATCCTGAAAAGGATGACTATAAGTATATTCTCATTCGAACATACCTTGCTCAAAAAGAATATGATAAGGCAAAAGAGACTTGGAATACATTAAGTCCTGCGAGCAAACAGGAACCGGATATAGCTAATCTGAGTAACAGTATTATTTCACAAGCAAAGTGGAATAAAATAGTTACCAAAATAGAGGTAAGAAATTTCGATGAGGTTAATACAAGCGCGGGTGACTATAGCCCATTCATTTATGGAGAGGACATGGTTTTCTGTACCATGAATAAAGCGGATCTAATTAATATGGAGGAATTAGACCCCAGTGTTAAGAATTTCTCAAAATTATATAAGAAGAAGTTAGGTCAGTTCGAATCAAAAAATTCCCATGAGTTTTTACCTGGTCTAATTCACGGAAAACATATTGGCCCTGTAAGTATCAATAAAGAGAAAACAGAAATATTTTATACAAGTGCTTCTCAATTAAGGTCTGGGATAAACTATAATGATGTTTTCTCCATTCAAAAAGTAGATGATAAATGGAGTGAACCTATTCCATTTAAATACAACAATGAAGATTATAATGTTGCTCACCCAGCAATTTCTGATGATGGAAAATCATTGTTCTTTTCTTCCGACAAACCTGGTGGTTATGGAGGTATGGATCTTTATTATTGTTTTAAGACCGAAACTGGATGGTCAAGCCCCATTAATTTAGGAGATAATGTAAACTCTCCAGAAAACGAGGTCTTCCCAAGTTATAATGAAGGGTATTTATACTTTTCATCAAATGGGCATGTTGGTTATGGTTCTCTTGATTTGTATAGAGTTGAAGAAAGCCATCATTGGGAGTTTGTGGAGAACTTAAAAGCACCGTTTAATTCTCCCTATGATGATTTTGGGATTTGTTTTGAAAACAGTAAAAATGGTTATTTCTCATCAAATAGACCTGGAGGATCTGGTAAAGATGACATCTACAAATTTGAGTCTACCGAGTCTGGTCCAGCTAAAGAATCTAGATATATAACGGGTATTTTTGAAAAAGATGGTGAAGTCTTAAAAAATCAAAAAGTGTTTTTGATTGATGAATTTGGTAACGAATTGCAAGAGGCATTCACTAACTCTGAAGGTGAATTTTTCTTTTTGAAAGAAAGCGGCATTACAAACTATACTATTCAACTGGATAAGAATATTGAAGAATTTAAAGATGTTGCATTGCTACTAACAGACTCCAATGGAGATGTCACAGAAATAATAGAAGCAGATGAAAACGGTGGCTTTGCTTTCGAAATTCTTGCTTTGGACGATTTTGACAATTTAGCCTTGATGGAACAGTCAGATAATAACTTCCTTTCTATCAGCATTAAAGGACAAGTTTTTAGAGAAGATTATAATGATTTGGCTGCTAATGAAGAGGTGAGTATCGTAAATCAATACGGAATTGTGATTGACAAAACTCTTACCGATGACGAGGGTAATTTTATATTCGAACATTTAAAGCCAGATGACCTTTACATTTTCAAATTATCCAATAATGACGAATCACTGAAAATTGCCATTTTTGATAAAGACGGAAATCCAATTCAGATTATCCTAGGCAACAAAGATTTAAGATACTATTTCGAACGTCTTACTGCAGATGATGAATATATCTCTCTGATTAACTCAGAAGATCAAGAGATTTACATTAAGGCAAATGAGACCTTCGTTATTAATAATATCTATTACGATTATAATAGTGCAGAACTAAAGGAAGAAGCGCAAGCGGAATTGAACAAGTTAATTACTATTCTTCACAACAATCCCCACGTATCCATAGACATAACATCACATACGGACTCCAGAGCAACTGATAAATATAATTTAAAACTATCTCAGGACAGGGCTGAAGGAGTTGCAGCATTTCTTATTGCCAATGGCATCAATGCAAAAAGGCTGGAAGCTATAGGAATGGGTGAAACTCAATTGGTAAATAATTGCACCAATAATGTTGAGTGCACAAGAGAAGAGCATGCTAAAAATAGAAGAACCGAAATTAGCATTAGGAAGAATCAAAACTTCTAATATTCTATAAGTTCTAAGTCTATATGGCGCTTTAGAATATTACAGTCAGAAACAAAGACCTTTACTTTATCTCCCATTTTTAAAGTTTCCTTGTACCGTTTTCCTATCACCATAAAACTATCTTCATCAAAATAATATTGATCATCCCTCATTGAATTAAAGGATACCATTCCTTCACATTTATTACTCAACTCAACATAAATTCCCCATTTGGTAAGACCGGAAACCCTGCCCTCAAAATCCTTACCAACAAATTGCGACATGTAAACAGCCTGCATATACTTTATTGAGGCACGTTCGGCTTCCGCAGCTCTTTTCTCCATAAGAGAGCAATGCTTATTTCTTCTCTCTATTTCATCCTCACTTAAAATTGTCTTTTTATGCAGGTATTCATTCAACAAACGATGTACTAATAAATCCGGGTATCTTCTTATTGGAGATGTAAAATGTGAATAATGTTCAAATGCTAATCCATAATGCCCAATATTGTCAACCGAATATTCTGCTTTAGACATAGTTCTAATCGCCATCTGACTGATAATCTTTTCCTCAGGCTTTCCCTTGGCACTATCCATAAGACGATTTAAATCCCTACTCGCATCTTCCACCGTAGTCTTCAATTCATAGCCTAAAAAGGAAACAAATTTTTGAAGTTCAGCTAACTTATCAGATTTAGGTTTATCATGTACCCTGTATACAAATGGTTTCTTTTCTTTTGGATGTTTTCCTATCTCTTCCGCAACAATTCGATTTGCAATAAGCATAAACTCCTCAATAAGCTGGTTAGCCGTTCCCATTGTTTTTTCATAAATGTCAATGGGTTGCAACTCTTCATCTAATTTGAATTTAAATTCATTTCCACCGAAAGCCAAAGCACCACTCTTCAGCCTTTCTGCTTTAATCTTTTGACTAAGATCTTTTAATGTTCTGATCTCGTTTTTAAATTCTCCATCACTTCCATCTATAATTTCCTGCGCCTCAGCATACGTAAATCTTCTATTCGAATTAATAATGGTCTTGTCAATCCAGTAATCTTGAATCTTAGCACTTTTATCCATTTTAATCCAAACTGAATAACAAAACTTATCTTCATTTGGTCTAAGTGAACAAAGAAAGTTGGAAAGCTCTTCCGGCAACATTGGAATAACCTGATCAACCAAATAAACAGAAGTTGCTCTTAGCCTTGCTTCCTTATCTAGAGCATCACCTTCTTTAACATAATGAGAGACATCTGCAATATGAATGCCTATTTCATAAAAACCATCTTTATCTACAAAAGATAAAGCATCATCAAAATCCTTTGCATCATCAGGATCAATTGTAAAAGTTGGGACAGAACGAAAATCTCTTCTTTCTTTCAAATCAATTTCGCTTACCTCCATCTTTAAGGCATTTGCTTTGTCTATTACAATTTGCGGGAACTTTTTTGGCAAATCAAATTCCCAATGGATCGCATCTAATTCAGTTCTTATTTCGCCTTCCTCCCCTAGGATCTGAATAATTTCACCAAAGGGGTTTTCTGCCGTATCTGGCCAGTTCAATATCTTACCCACCGCCTTAACTCCATTAGGAGCATTCATATCTTTTCCAGCAGGAATAAACAAGCTTACGTGTCCATTACTCTCAGAATCCAGAAAAATAATATTGTTTCTGCGACTAACTATACCCACAAAAGTCTCTGTTCTTCTTTCAAGTATATTTAACACTCTTCCAGCCCATTTGTTTTTCTTTTTGTAAAGTTCGACTAGCACTAAATCACCATTTAAGGCCTTTCTAATGTTCTTTTTTGATATCGAAATATCTTCCTCAAAGTCTTCATGTTTTACAAATCCTCTTCCCCATTTAGAAATATCTATTCGCCCCTCAATGACATTTTTTGGTTTTCCAACGTAAGCGTATTTTCCTTTTTCGTTCTCCTTAATTTTCCCTTCGTCCGTAAGTTCTTTTAATGCCTCTACGATGATTAACTTAACGCTATTATCTCTTTCCTCAAGTCTAGCACTAACCTGCTTATAGTTTAAGGCCTTCCCCTTTTCATCAATCAAAACCTGTAATGTTTTCAGTTTTAATTTCTTCTTTAATTTTTTAAGTTTTACTGGTTTCACGATACTTAGTCTTTCATGTTTTAAGTTTCACAATTTTAATTATTAAAATCAATTCTTTTTGAAATTATATTAAAACCTTATTATTGGTTATGGATTTAGTTAAAAGGAAGGAAAAGTTTGTTGAAATATGGGGTTCTCTTGGTTCACAGTGGGGAGTTAATAGAACTATGGCTCAAATACATGCATTACTTCTAGTTTCCACCAATCCACTTTCTACAGAACAAATAATGGAAGATTTGCAAATTAGCCGCGGTAACGCAAACATGAATACCCGTGCACTAATAGATTGGGGCTTAGTTCATAAAGTTTTGAAGACTGGAGAACGAAGAGAATTTTTCATAGCAGAGTCTGATATGTGGGAAGTAGCAAGAAAAATTGCAAGTGAAAGAAGAAAAAGAGAATTGAGTCCGTTAATTGATAGACTTCAAACTTTAGGAGAATTTGAAACTAAAAAAGGAAATAAAGAGGAAAAGCATTTTGCTAATCTGCTTGGAGAGATTAAGGAAATTGCAACCAAATCTGATAAATTTTTAAGAAAAATAGAAAAGGCGGAACAAAATTGGTTTACAAATGCCCTGTTTAAGTTTATGAAAAAATAAAAGTTTCAGATATATTTGAAACAA
This sequence comes from uncultured Flavobacteriales bacterium, assembly GCA_964609215.1. Classification (GTDB taxonomy): domain Bacteria; phylum Bacteroidota; class Bacteroidia; order Flavobacteriales_D; family JABDKJ01; genus JABDKJ01. The sequence goes on along the minus strand of CAZSQZ010000001.1, from coordinate 488,467 downwards.
ATGAAAAAATGGCTCAACGTTAACCTTTATTCACAAGTTGCAATAATTCTAATTGCTATTTGTTGCATTCCATTTGCAAGTATTCTGGTCTTATTGTTTTTAATACCTTTCGGTTTATGGCAGGTAATCGGTTCAATTGTGTTTGGCTTTAGGAGTAAAAAATTGGAATACAAGTTTCGGGTATTCCTAATAGTATACTGGATTGTTCTTGTATTAACTCTCATTCTACTCTTTGTATCTACCAGAAGAGGTTTGTATCCACGTGAAATGCATGATTTCTTTGTTTATTCTGCAGGCTCTTTATCTATTCTACTTGGCATTTCTTATTTAGCTTTCTCCATTTTTGTGAAAAGGAGTAATAAAGAACCTCCAAACACTTTTCCTTCAGAGATAATTGATCAAATCTAATCCATAGACTTAATTAAAGAATGAATTGTAATTGTTAGCTTTGTGTAAAATTTTAAGATTATGATCTCTAAAAAGGTCCAAACTGCTTTACAAAAACAAATTGAGGTTGAAGGAAATAGTTCGCAAGTATACCTATCAATGGCCTCTTGGGCAGAAACAGTTGGTATGAATGGAATGGCAATGTTTCTTTATGGGCATGCAGATGAGGAGAGAGAACACATGTTAAAATTAATAAGGTTCATAAATGAGAGGGGAGGCCACGCAACAGTCCCAGCATTTAAAGCTCCAGCTAAAACATTTAAGTCCGTTAAGAACGTCTTTGAACAAGTACTTGAACATGAAATATTTGTGACTAAAGAGATCAATAAGGTTGTTGATGTCACCCTTAAGGAGAAAGATTATACCACTCTTAATTTTATGCAATGGTATGTTTCAGAACAAATCGAGGAAGAAGCTTTAGCAAGGACCATTATTGATAAATTAAACCTAATAGGTGGCGACAAAAGCTCTCTTTATCTGTTCGATAGAGAATTAGAAACGATGAATATCGATTCTGAAGTAGAAAATAAATAAATCGTATTTCGTAACTTTTCGTTTTCAAAACTCGTTAGTGGAAAAGATGCAATTTATTGATTTATCCATCAGTAAATTGAATTTATCTTGCCTTTGGCCTTGATTTGAAAACTTAATGAAAAAATTTGCCTTACTTATATGTGTCATGCTATGCTTCTGTCAGGAAGGGGTTTCCCAACTTGACGAGCGAGACACTCCTAATATTATCAGGGCAACATATCTTTACAATTTCGCAAAATTAGTTTCTTGGGGCGATGATATGAAGTCTGGCGACTTTACCATTGCAGTATTAAAATCCCCAAAACTTACTTTACAACTTTCAAAAAAATACTCGGGCAAAAAGGTAGGTGATCAGCCTTTGGTCATTACATCTCCAACAACTGAGGAATTGCTCAGTTCGGATAAAATTCACATTGTATATATTCCAAAAGGAGTCTATGATGCAGATCCTGAATTAGTAAAAAAGTTAGAAAATAAAAACATACTTATAGTTACTGAATTTGAAGGGGGAACTACAACAGGTTCGTCCATAAATTTCTTTAATCAACAGAGCCAAATAAAATATGAATTTGATGAGGAGAACGCAACCAAACAGGGTTTAACAATTGGTGTAACGCTTAAAACTCTGGGGACTCCCATAAAAAAATAATTATGCTCAGGAAATTATACATATCGATAACATTTGTTCTGTTTAGCTTATTTGCTTTAGCACAAACACCAGTGCTTACTATAGAGGCTGCTAAACTATATGAGCAGAAAGAGTTGCAAAGAGCAAAGGAAAAAATTGATGCTGCAATTCTAACAGAAGACGGCAAATCAGATTCTTACACTTGGCATGTAAGAGGCCATATTTATAAGGAGCTTTACAAGTTAATAGACAATAGAGCGCACAATTCTATTAATCGAGAAAAATCTGTTGATTCTTTCTTCAAAGCTATGGAGCTTGATACTCAGGACAAATTCAAGCAAATGAATTACAATGTCTTAAAAACATTTTTTATTCCTTCTTATTACAATGATGTTGTGAACCTAATGAACAATAGAAATTCACAAAACATTGACGCGATAAAAGGGTTTTATGAAAAATATAGAGAAGTCCAATTAAGACTAGAACCCAATTATAACTTAGACGTTAGGGATATAAATTTCCTTAAGGCTTACGCAACTTCGTATAGAAAAATTGTTGAAGAAAAGCGAAATGAAGGTTATGATATTAAGTCGTACGGAAAAGAATTTAATGCCATAATCAAATATTATAAGGCAGCTATACGTATAGATACAATGGACTATGGTGCCAACTATAATTTGGCAATCAATTTATATAATGAGGCGGCTTTTAAAATAGAATCCATGGACAATGATTGCGATTTGAATTGTATCGACACAATTCAGAGAGCTTGTGTTAAGTTGTTTAAAGAAGCTCTTCCTTACGCATTAACTGCTTATAAGTTAAAGCCAGAAAGAGTAGAGATTAATAAAGCCTTAAGAGCTATTTATTATAGCTTATTAATTGATAAGAAAAGAGCGTGGTTCGATGAAAATTTGAAAGAATTGAAAAAAGGACGTGCATTAGATGGCCCTGAATTTCAGGAATGGAAATTGAAATACGAGCGTAATGCTGTTTCCATTCATCAAAAATGTGTCAAATCACTTTCAAAGGATATAGAAGGGGTTAACGTTAATATAGAAGGGGAAGATATGTTTGAACGTCTTGATGTTCAGGATGATCAACCTCAATTAAGGCTTCCCGGAAAAGGGAAATGATAAAATTCTACTGCCCTAAACAATAACAGTCATGCGATTTACCATTGGAAGAAAAATAGGTATAGGTTTTGGCATCTTTATGCTAGCCACTTTGGTATTCGTAATTTTCACATCCAAGACGGTAAAAGAAAGTAAAGAGCTAAACGATGAAATCACTTCGGTTTCCAGCCCCACCGTAAAGCGTCTTGATGACCTAAGAGCACTACTTGAAGAATCTAAAACACTTATTGTTTTCTGGGCAAACGTTCAGAGGGATGATAATACCTATGAAAAAAACCGATTAAGACAAATCATTTCTCAGGATCTCCCCATTGTGAAAGGAAAAATAAATTCCTTAGAAAATAGCTGGGAGAAAGATGGTGACAGGAAATTGAAAAAGAAGGTTTATTCTAAAATGAATGACCTTGTAGATCAGTATAAAGAAGTTCAGGTGACATTTCCTGATTTTCAAAGCTACGAACCCGATGATCCATTCCAAAGAATGTATATGATGGAATTCTCGGAGCCTGATGGCCCCATTGATCAAACCTTTAACGATTTGATGGTTGATCTGAATCAGCTTATAGAAAATCAAAGGGCTGCGAGCACGGCTGATAGTAATGCAATGGTTTCCTCTTTTGAGAATTTGAAAATGTATTTGACCTATTTAGGTATTGCATTGATTATTGCTGGTATTGCCATTGCCATTTTAACCACCCGATCTATTACCTCTCCGGTCTACAGACTAAAAGGTGCCTTGCAAGATTTAGGAAAAGGAGTAATTCCAAAGAATGAGTTAAGCCATACAAATGATGAAATAGGAGACATGACCGAAGCTTTGAATACACTTATGGAGGGTTTAAAAGCCTCAAGAGATTTTGCTTCTGCAACGGGAACAGGAAATTTTGAAGTGGACTACAAACCCTTAAGCGATAATGATGAGATGGGAATGGCTCTCTTAAAGATGCGTGATGATCTTGCTGTAAACGAAAGGGAATTAGAAGCCAAGGTAGAACAAAGAACTCATCAGCTTCAAAAGAAAACAGAAGAACTTCAGGACAAGAACATTCAAATAGAAGAACAAAGAAAAAAAGTAAGTGAACTTTACCAAGATGTGACAGCATCCATTCGTTACGCTAAGAGAATTCAAGATTCTATTCTGCCTTCCCAAAGCAAAATAAATGAAATGTTTGATGAGTGCTTTGTGCTTTATAAGCCAAAAGATATCGTTTCAGGTGATTTCTATTGGTTCTATGAAGCGGATGGTTATAAATATTTCGCTGCGGTAGATTGCACGGGACATGGAGTTCCTGGAGCCTTTATGAGTTTAATTGCATATACAAGCATTAACCAAATAGTTAAGGAGTATCCTTCAAATGATCCTGGTGAAATTCTAACTCGATTAAATGATGTTTCCATATCCAGTTTGAATAGACAGATGGAAGATTTGGGAGTAAGGGATGGAATGGACATGTCTTTATGTGTATGGGATGAAAAGAAAAGGGAGCTCTCTTTTGCAGGAGCAGGAAGACCACTTTATTTCTTCAAAGACGGTGAGTTAGACCATATCAAAGGAGATAGGTATGCCATTGGAAACTCAGATTATTTAGGTATTAAATTCGAGACCAAAAGATTAACTCTGGGTAAAGGAGATATGATATTCCAGTTTTCTGATGGTTATGTTGATCAATTTGGAGGAGAGTCAGAAGCCGGAAGCAAGTTTAAGTTTAGCAGATTTAGACCTCTTCTTAAATATATTTATCCTTTAGATATAGAGGAACAAAAAGAAGAATTGGATAACGCCATCACTGACTGGATGGGAGATCGTCATGAACAAATAGACGACATTCTTGTTATAGGAACCCGTTTCTAGCTAAAAACTCCAAATACATCGGAACTTAAAGTCATTGATTTTGGATTTAAAATCAAAACCGGAATCTGAGCCTCGTTAGTAATTATGCGTTGCGCAAATTTTCCTCCAAAAATTCCCATCAGACTATTCACACCAAGATTCATTATTGCAATTATATCGGCATCTTTTTTAACCGCATGTCTAATTACACCATCATCGAAATCTCCGCTATCTTCCTCTGCGGTTTCACAATTTGGACTTAGGCCTTGCTCTATCATATATTGTTTAGCATAGGCCATATTTCTTGACAACTGATTTTTTAAATGTTCATCTTTTTCTGAAGGACTAACCAAATGAACTCTAGAATCAAAATACTTCCCGAGATCAGCAACAACTTTTAGTTTTTGCTTTGTTTCCTTTGACAAATCCATAGGAACAACTATATCATTATAATCGTCAAAACGAGCGGGCCTTTCTTGAACGATAATAATTGGAGTCTCTGAATTTGATACTACTCTTAATGCATTACTACCTACCAGAAATTGCATCCCTTTCATTCCATGGGTACCCATAACAATAAGAGATGCTCCTATTTCTTTTGCTACATCTCCTATATCATCGAATATATTTCCGACACTCACATGAGATCTAAAGTTTGCTTTAGGGTATTCAGTTCTATGCCTTTCCAGATACATATCCAATTTCTTTTGGGCCATTTCCTTTTTCTTTTCCGCTGATACTACATGCAATACGGTAATTGATGATCCTGTTGTCTCTGCAACTCTATTGGCATGATTAATTGCATTATCAGCAACAGCAGAAAAATCGGAGGGAACTAAAATGGTTTTTTCGCTCATAACATAAAACTGAGCGGCAAAAATAATTTATGCTTTGCAAAAACCTAAACTTTTAATGTTTTTCCTAATTTTCAAAAGATTCTTAAAATAAGCCAAGAATGCTATTTTTGCACGCTGTGGAAAGTATTAGGCAACAGAAGGTAGCTAGTCTACTAAAAAAAGAACTAGGCATTATTTTTCAAAGGCAATCCAGGGATATGTTTCAAGGAGCATTTATAACTGTTACCGTTGTTAGAATGAGTCCTGATATGTCCTTTGCCAGAGTTTATTTAAGCTTCCTAGCCGTTAAGGATAGAGAAGCCCTTCTAAATTCTATTCGTTCTCAAAAATCTGCTATAAGAGGCTTGCTTAGTAAGGCTATTGGAAAGGTAATGAGAAAAATTCCCGATTTGAATTTTTACATAGATGACTCTTCCGAATACGCTCAAGAAATAGACAAATTGCTCAAAGACCCACCACCAAAATTATAGTATGCAATACGATCCAATAAAAAGAACGCTTGGTAGTTTTTTTAATAAAAGCTTTTTCTTGAGAAGAGTTTTCTATAACTTATTGGATTGGCTATTATTAAGGGCCTGGCACGTGCAAAAAGAGCTAAAAGAATGGGCTAAGTCTGCTCCTGCTAAAGCGAATATTCTGGATGCTGGTTCCGGTTTTGGCCAATATGACTATTTTATGTCATCCCTCAACAAAGATTGGGAAATTTTAGCGGTTGATGTAAAGGATGAACAAGTTGCAGATTGTAATCGCTTTTTCGCTTCAATCGGAAGACCACAGGTTAAGTTTATAGTTGATGACCTCACAACTTTTGTAAAACCGGAGACTTTCGATCTTGTTCTATGTGTGGATGTTATGGAGCATATTCTGGAGGACAGAACTGTGTTTAAAAATTATGCGAACTCTCTTAAGCCTGGAGGAATGTTACTCGTATCCACTCCCTCTGATCAGGGAGGAAGTGGAATAGAAGAACATCATGAAGGTGAAGTTCAAGGTTTTATCGATGAACACGTAAGAGATGGATATCCTATAGAGGAAATAAAAGAAAAGATGTTAAGCGCAGGTTTTTCAAAGGTTGATGCAAAGTACTCCTATGGTTCTCCAGGTAAAATCAGTTGGAAACTATCTATGTATTACCCTCTAAAAATGTTGAATGTATCAAAGTTGTTTTTAATTATTCTTCCCTTCTACTATCTCATTACCTTCCCTTTTTCAATTATATTTAATTTCCTAGATGTGAATGGCAATCATAAAACCGGAACTGGATTGATTGTTAAAGCATGGAAATAATTTGAATATTCCCTTTTACATAGCAAAAAGATATCTCTTTGGAAAGAAGTCAAAGAATATCATCAATCTAATTACCCTCATTTCCCTTTTGGTTATTGCATTTGTCACTGCAGCAATGATCTTAGTTCTTTCTGCATTTAATGGAATAGAAGAGTTGGTAGATGAAGTATACAGTTCCTTTGATTCGGACATAGCAATTATACCAGAAATCGGAAAAACACTTGATAAAGACAGTATCCATTTTGCTGAAATAATGGGGCATGAAAAAGTTCTAAGAACGGATGAGGTGATTCAAGGAAACGTGCTTGTAGCTTTCTATGATAAACAAAGAATTGCCTCTCTAAAAGGAGTAAGTAATGAGTTCATTCAAAGTTCAGGCCTGAGTCACAGCATTGTTATCGGATCGGACATTATAGAAGAAGAAGATGCCCAATTCGCTATACTGGGTTACGGAGTTAAGTCCGAATTAGGAGCAAAGTTATTCTCTGAATCTTTTGAACCTTTAACCATTTTTGCACCTGAAAAAGGCAAAAAAATAAGAAAAGACAAGCAGGGCTCTTTCAGTCAGTCTGAAATAATGATCGGAGGAATTTATTCTGTTAATGCAGAATTTGACTCAAAATATTTGCTTGTACCACTGAATTTTGCAAGAGACATTTTTGGATATGCTAATGAGATATCTTCATTAGAGATAGATTTAATTGAAGGAGAAAAAGGCACAACATTTAAAGAGGAGAATCAAAATCTATTGAGCGAAAACCAAGTGTTCATTACCCGAGAGGAAAAAAATAAGTTAGTTTACCAAGCATCTAATTCTGAACGCTTAGCAACCATATTAATATTAAGTTTTATTGTTGTAATTGGCGCTTTTAACATGCTTGCTTCACTTACCATTATCATTATTGATAAGAAAAAAGATATTGGCGTTTTAAACAGTATGGGTGCAAATTCAAAAATGATTAGAAAGATATTCTTCTGGCAGGGAATGCTTATTGCAATTGCAGGTTGCTTAATCGGTGTTATTATTGGAACTCTCTTAAGTGTGATTCAACAACAATTTGGAATAATTCCCTTGGAGGGTGGCATAGTAGAACACTATCCTGTAAAATTACATTGGCAAGATTTTCTTTTAACTATAAGTATTGTTTTAGGCATGGGGTTTATTTTTACTTGGTTTCCTGTAAAATACCTTTCTAGAGTTCATGTGTTTGATCAAAGCTCATCTACCTAGAAAATACATGATGACCGAAAACTTCTGAAATTTTATCTAAAGTATCGAATAGTTCATTTTTGTCGTGACTTGTTACCAATACCATTCGATATTCCTTGAATCCGGGAATACCTTTGAAATAGTTTGAATAGTGCCTTCTCATTTCAACTATTCCCAATCGTTCACCTTTCCATTTTAAAGACATTTCTAGATGATCTCTACAGGCAGAGATTCGTTCTGCCAAATTTGGCTTTTCTAAATGTTCTCCAGTCTTTAAATAATGCTTTATCTCCTTAAAAATCCATGGGTAGCCTATACTGGCTCTCCCAATCATAATACCATCTACTCCATATTTATTTTTGTACTCCTCTGCTTTTTCCGGATTAACAATGTCTCCATTTCCAAAAACAGGGATTTTTAAACGCGGGTTATTTTTTGTTTCAGCGATTAACGTCCAATCAGCCTCTCCCTTATACATTTGCTTACGTGTTCTGCCATGTATGGAAATAGCCTTTATTCCAACATCTTGAAGTTTTTCAGCGACTTCAACTATATGCATGCTCTTCTCGTCCCAACCCAATCTAGTTTTAACTGTAACTGGAAGATTAGTAGATTTTACTATTTCCGAAGTCATGCTTACCATTTTATCGATATCTTGCAATATGCCTGCACCGGCACCTTTACAGGCCACTTTCTTTACTGGGCAACCATAGTTAATATCAATTATATCAGGGTTTGTTCTGGCTGTAATCTCCGTAGCCATTTTCATGTGTTGAATATCATTTCCGAAAATCTGTATTCCCACAGGGCGCTCATACTCATATATATCCAGCTTTTGGACACTTTTTACCGCATCTCTAATAAGCCCTTCTGAAGAAATAAACTCCGTATACATTAAATCAGCTCCATGTTTTTTACATAATGCACGGAATGGAGGATCGCTTACATCCTCCATTGGAGCCAGTAACAAAGGAAACTCTCCTAATTCTATATTATCTATTCTCACCAAATCTTTGCAAAATTATGAAAGAAGAACGCTAAAGAAAGATATTCGCTCAATTTTTCCATTAAACTGGGTAGGGGAAGCTTTAAACACCTTGTAATAAGATTGAAAAGCATTAAAAACAGGCGCAAAAGCATGTTAAAAATAAACAAAGACATATCAAGCTGGAACATCCCATCTTCAAATAGTAAAGAAAGCTCTTGGGAAGCAATTCAAGCTAAGATTAGTGCAGGAGAAAAATCCAAGGTTATTCCTCTATTTAGAAGAAATAGAACATGGATTTCAATGGCCGCTTCACTGGCAATTATTTTCAGTTTAGTTTTTTTATTAAACCAAAATGGATCGCAGTCATTTGAAACTGCTTACGGAGAAAGAGAAATTATTGAACTGCCAGATGGATCAAAAGTATTTCTAAATTCTGGCTCTTCTGTTCAATTCAATTCTGCGAATTGGGAAAAAGAAAGATTAGTCGAATTGGAAGGTGAGGCATTTTTTGAAGTTGAAAAAGGACAGGTTTTTACTGTTAAGTCCTCAAATGGTTTGGTTCAAGTTCTAGGAACATCTTTTAACGTATTGAATAGAAATCAGTTATTTCAGGTCTCTTGTAAAACCGGAAAGGTAAGAGTGAGCAATGATGAAGGGGAGCAAATGTTGACTGCTGGTTTAAGAACAGAGCTTTATGATAGTGAAATAATTAAACCAGAGGAATGCAACCTAAACGAAATAGATTCTTGGGTTGAAAATGGAGTATATCATTTTGAAAATATTCCTTTGATTGACGCTTTTCGAGAAATTGAAAGACAATACAATGTTACAATAAACTCTTCTCATATTTCATCTTCATTAATGGTAGATGCGGATATAAATTTAAATGACTTAGATGAGTCCTTAGAAGTGCTTTGCACAAGCTTTGGTCTTAACTACAAGGAAACATTAGAAAATAATTACACTGTACTTAAAGAATAAAATTATGGATAGCTCTTTACAATCTTCAGACTTTCTTAACTACTTTGACTATACTCCTTTGTGGGATACTTATTATGAATCTTCTCAAAACAGAAAATTCAAGAATAAATGGGACAAAGTAAAAACAGGATGGAGACCTAGAAAGAGAAATGAATATTAAAATAGTTGTTTGATTTAACAGTTTTTTGGTGAAAGGTTAGTTGTATTTGGTTAAGGTTAACAAAAGTCCTTCTGTCTCTGTGGCAGAAGGACTTTTCACTTTTTGGGTCTTTTCTTAAAAAACTCGAATAATGAGATATTCAAAATTATAAGCAACATTCCATAAAATGTATCTTCTACTGGAATCGTGCCCATTTTAATGCCCATATTTTCTAAATCATTGTACCAAACAACTTGGTCCTCAATTAAAGTTCCGGTGAGAAATCCGTTTATTATTACAAAAGGAATTAAAACCCATAGATAGGAAATATAGAAATGACTCAACCATTTCACTTTCAAAATAAATTCAAGAAAAAGTAACGCTATTCCCAGACTTAAAAAAGTGGTTGCGGTATATGCTCTATCCAAAAAAATAAATCCAAAAATAAATAAGGCAATAGCCAGGACCGTTGTAACGTATTTACTTTTAAATGTCTTTATCAATCCCCCTTTGAAGTATCTTACCGATTCATATATGAAGACACAAGCATAGGGTATACAAAAAAAGAACAACCATTCCTCCATTGGAAGATTTAACCAATCAATCCCAAGGAGATATTTATCATTGAAGCCCCAAATTCCCCATTTTGTAAAGAAAACATCCCATGCGATAAAAGCAGCTCCCACAATAAAAATGGAAGGCAGTATAAATCGTAAATTTTTGTAATAAGCTATTCTCTTATCAAAGCTGGCAAATAAGGGAAATGAAATAGATATAAGGTCCAGAAAAATATAGAGATATGATCCCATGTTATCCCAATAAGGATTTTCTCATTTTCTTGGCTTCTCTGAAATATTTGAACGGAACCATTAACATTCCGAAGCATTCTCCGTGCTCCTTTGTTAAATGCTTGTGATGAACCTTATGGGCTTTTCTAATTGCTCGCAAATAGTTGTTATTACTTCTCTTTAAAACCTTAAAACGCTGGTGAATAAATATATCATGTACCAAAAAATAACAAAGGCCATAGAGAGTAATCCCCAAACCTATCATAAGCATAATATCATTTGGATTAAAAGTTCCAAAAATGGTTAATAATGATCCTGGAATTGCAAAAATGAGAAAGAATGCATCATTCCTTTCAAAAAAACCTGGCTCATGAACGTGATGGTCTTTATGCAACACCCATAGAAAACCATGCATTACATACTTATGAGTAAGCCAAGCAACTCCTTCCATAATTATGAAAGTTCCGATCAATAATGCGATGTTCAAAAGGATGCTCATGATAAGATCAAATTTAAAGCAATAAAGAAGAGAATGAAAATCATATATACATAAACTACAATGGCATTTTTTTTCTTGAAACGAATAAGTCTCGAAAAATAAATGGCTAAAAAGTTAACAATGAAAACGGGTAAAAGGTTTAGAGGATTAAAATTACCATTATACTTCCAAAGTCCTAGTTTTATTCCTACCGGTTCTGCTAACCAAGCTAGTAAAACCAAAATTGCAGCGCCAATAATCGCTTTTTTCAAGCGATTCATTTTAAGTTTTTTGACCATATGTATACCCATATAAACACTTATCCAACCACTTATTCCCATAATAAAAGGCACACCTAAAAAAGTAAATCCAAGTAATTCCTTGGCATAAGATTTTCCTGTTAGATTGAAGTTGATAATAAGAACCTCTATGAAATACAGTAGAACGGAAAAAACTATAAAGTGTAAGATCACTTTTTCTTTTTCTCCAAAGTGATTAACTACAAGAGCCACCACAGTTATCAAAAGACTAGGCACTGTTAAGAAAACAAAAATTCCCTCCGACCTTTTTGCTAATCCAAAAATTGCCATTATATACAGGAAAAAAAGAAGCACAATACTCCAAGTAAGAATATTATTTCTTTGATGCTTTTGCATAATTGAAATACAAAAAAGGAAAAAATGTTGACTTTAGGAAGCTAACTTTAAGAATGGAGGAACCTGCGCAATATTTCTATATCTATAAGAATCAATCAGTTTTTTATTTTTCAATATAAAAATTCCGGGTAATTGATATGGGCAACCTACTGGTTTACCAGGAAAATGCCCCTTTAAGATACTTTTAAAAGTCCCTATTATAACGGAAGGGTTAAATAGATGAATCAGTCTCATTTTACCCAATCCAAATGAATTATATAGAACGTGTCCAGAATCTGAAACATGCTCTAAAGTCTCTAATTCATATATTTTCAAAATTTCATTTGCATATGACCTCGATGATTGATGAACTAATATCATTCTAGACGTTTTATCTAATTCACCCTTAATTTTAGATATTTCCATCAGCGTCTCCCTGCAAAAATTGCATCCAAAATGCCTAAGAAAGACCAAAATAACCTTTTGTTCATTTGATAATTCAAGAATTGAATTACCCTTATCCGTATATGCATCAATGATAGTCATAGACAGCAATAGAACAAACAAATGTGTTTTATGTTTAAATTAAACAAAATAAATGTCTAGAGTAAGCAAAATATACTTTCTTATATGGTTCATTTGTATGTTCCTTCTGGCGGTCTTTTTTAGTTCCAATAAGGAAGAATTTACTTTCGAAAATTTAAGCACTCAAGTTGCAAGTCAAGATGAAATTTATTTCAAAAACATTCGCAGTTTTTTCTATACTCAAAGGGAAAAAAACGCAGAACAAATAGACTTATATAATTATAAAGACTTAAACACAAATCATCCCTTAAGCCCTACAATTTGTAATGCCTGGAGAACAAACCAAGCTTTGGTTTTATTTGAAAATATTGAATCCTTTAAAATCGCTTTTAAAATAAATGAAGAAAGCATAGTAATGGATTCTGCAAATATGAATGGAAGGGACCATTTAAGAGTGGCTTATATGCTTTACCATTCTATAAGCGAAAATCATGAAGTTCACCTTATTAAAAATGAAAAGTCTATCCAAGTAAAGTCCAAAGATTTGAATAAAATCAATATTGTTTTGAAGGACTATTTCAGATTAATTGGAGAATTAAGATAGATGCCTTTTATATGTTTCTATGGCTCTGAGTCTCGCCATTTTGTGCTCTACAATAGGTTGGGAATAGGAAAACGGATCTTCAAACTCTGGGACCCACTTTCTAATATATTCAAAATTTGAATCAAACTTTTTGGTTTGTAATTCAGGATTAAAAACTCTGAAATAGGGAGCGGCATCACATCCTGAACCGGAAGCCCATTGCCAACCTCCATTATTTGAAGACAGTTCAAAATCCATTAGTTTTTCTGCAAAATATGCTTCTCCCCATCTCCAATCTATAAGTAAATGCTTTGTTAAAAAGGAGGCAACTATCATTCGAACTCTATTATGCATAAATCCCGTTTGATTCAATTCTCTCATACCTGCATCAACAATTGGGTAACCCGTTTCTCCTTTACACCATTGAAGAAATTCTTTTTCATTATTTCTCCAAACGATACGGTCATATTTTGGTCTAAAAGCACTTTTGACAACATGCGGAAAGTGGTGCAGAATCATCATATAGAAATCTCTCCATATTAACTCATTCAACCATTTTTCATTCTCTACAAGTCCTATTCTCGCCAATTTTCGTATGCTCACCGTTCCAAACCTAAGATGAACACTAAGTCTGCTTGTTCCATTTCTTGAAGGAAAATCTCTTTGCTCAGCATATTTTCTTAGTATTTCCAAATCCAAATTAGGTTTAGGAAATTTAAAATCAGATGAACTGAAACCCATTTCTTCCAAACCAATCAAATCGGTTGGATCGATTTTTTTAAAATTTGATTGATGGTTTTGAACTGAGTAACTTTCTAAATAAAATTCATTTAACTTTTCCTTCCACTTTCTAGAATAGGGAGTGAAAACAGTATAAGGTAAGCCATCAGCCTTTGTGACCTCATCTTTCTCAAAAATTGCCTGATCCTTAAATGTTTTAAATGAAATATTCTCACGCTCCAAATAGGCCTTAACATCTTTATCACGCGAAATTGCATATGGCTCATAATCATGATTTGTATAGACTGCGTCTATATTCTCTTCTTGAACAATTTGTTTCCATACACTCAAAGGGTTTCCATAGTAAACCTTCAGGTCCGTATTTAATTTTTGGTATTCTCCTTTTAGCCTTTGAAGCGCCTGATGGATAAACTGAACCCTTGTATCATTCTTCTTCAATTGAGCAAGAATTTCTAAATCAAAAATAAAAATTGGTTGAACGTTATGGCTTTCCTTTAACGAATAATAAAGACCTGCATTGTCATCTATTCGTAAATCTCTTCGATGCCAAAAGATACTGGTCATCAATTCAAAAGATAATTATCCCAGTGCTTCAAAACTTCAGGGAGAGCTATTTTAAACCACTCTGTAAAATTCTCTGGTGTTTGATCTACTTCTAATATCAATTCTTCCTTGGAAATATACCGTGCTGACTCCACTTCCTCTTTGTTAATTTCGAATTCTCCATCAAAATGACCAAAAAAAACATGATCCAGTTCATGTTCAATTAAGCCTTGGTCCAACTCTGCCCTATATATAAATTGAAAAATTTCATGGACCTCTGCTTTAATTCCCATCTCCTCTATTAAACGCCTAGAGGCAGCATTTAACGTGCTTTCTTCAGGTCTCGGATGGCTGCAACAAGTATTGGTCCACAAGCCTCCAGAATGGTATTTGCTCTTTGCTCTTTGTTGTAGTAGCATTTCTCCTTTTTCATTAAACAAAAAAACAGAAAAAGCTCTATGTAAAACCCCCTTTTCATGAGCTTCCATCTTCTCCATTGTGCCAATACTATCGTCCTGATTATTGACCAAAATCACATGTTCCATTGGAAGTAAAACTATAACAAATTAAAACTATGTCTTAAATAAGACTTTACCAAAATAGTTGCTTTCTGCTCATTTGGAATTCTAATTCTTTTCTCGAGAATATCTTCGAAATCAAGCTTACTAATCTTATTAAATAATCTTAAGTAATATTTGTAGGCGAGGTATACTCCAAAACGAGAGTTTCTTGGAAGCCTTTGAATACCGATTAGTCCTTGTCTAAAGTCTTCTGCTATTTCCTCCTCAATAACCATTTTAGTTCTAGCGCATAGGTTTGCCATATCAACTTCCGGAAAATAAGATCTTCCCAGATCTTGAAAGTCGTTTTTCAAATCCCTTAAAAAATTAATCTTTTGAAATGCAGCTCCTAACTTCATTGCAAATGGAGTCAGTTCATCATATAATTTGGTATCTCCTTTAACAAAAACCTTCAAACACATCAAACCAACAACTTCTGCGCTGCCTAAAACATATTCATCGAAATGTTCTCTATCATAATTGTTTTTATTCAAATCCATTTCCATGCTTTTGAGAAATTTCTCAACCAAGTCTATAGGAATTTGATATTTGTTAAAAGTGTATTGAAAGCTATTTAAAACAGGATTTGTACTTATTCCATGCTCAATGGCTAAGTAGGTATCTTCCTTGAAACGATAAAACAAATCCTCATTCTTAAAATTGTAAAAAGTATCGACAATCTCATCAGCAACCCTCACAAAACCATAAATGTTATAGATGTGTTCTCTTAATTCCTTGGATAAAAGCTTTATTCCTAGAGAAAAAGAAGTACTATATGATCTGGTAATGTTCTTTGAACACCTATAACTTACTTTATCGTATAGTGGTTTATTGGTCATTTAATATTCTTAATATCCAGCTTTCAAGTAACAAACAAGATATCATTTTTGTTTAATAGTTTAATCTACATTCTTTTTAAAAGTTCACCAGCAACTACTTCTCCTGATATTAATGACGGAGGTACGCCTGGCCCTGGAACCGTTAGCTGGCCTGTATAGTAAAGGTTTTTAATTTTCTTATTTCTAATTCCAGGTTTTAGAACCGCAGTCTGTTTCAACGTATTTGCTAAACCATATGCATTACCCTTATAGGAATTGTAATCTTCTATAAACTCATTGTGAGCATAAGAACGTTTAAACAAAATATTTTCTCTAATTGAATAGCCAATTCTATCTTCAATTCTTTTCATGATCATATTGAAATAATACTCTCTTGTTTCTTTTGTGTCCTGCAAATTCGGAGCAACTGGAACCAGGATAAAGACATTTTCACAATTTTCTGGAGCTGAACTTTGATCTGTTTTTGAAGTGCAACTCACATAAAACTGAGGAGCAGTTGGCCAAACTGGGTTATCGTAAATTTCAGAGGCATGCAAGTCAAAATCTTGATCAAAGAAAAGATTATGATGCAATAGCTTTGGAAGTTTTTTATCAATTCCCAAATAAAAGATTAAGCTTGAAGGAGCCATCACTCTTTTATCCCAATACTGATCAGAATAGTTTCTGTATTTTTTGGGTAATAGCTTTGTTTCGGTAAAATGATAATCCGCACTTGAAACTACCCAATCACAGTTATGGGAGTCCTCATCGGTTAGTACAGCATTTATTCTTTTCCCCTCAAAATTAAAAGCTGTCACATTTTGGTTAAAACTAAATCGAACTCCTTTTTCAATTGCAAGCTTATACATTCCTTGAACAATCTGATGCATTCCACCCTTAGGATACCATGTGCCTAAAACTAAATCAGCATAGTTCATCAAACTATATAGAGCCGGAGTTCTTGATGGCTTCGCACCCAAAAAGAGAACTGGAAACTCTAATAAATCAATTAACCTTTTATCCTTAAACAGAGAGCGAATTTGCTTTGAGATGGGTTTGAATACATCCAACTTTAGCATCCCCTTCATCAATTTCGCATCTGCAAATTCCAAAATACTTTGTCCCGGTTTGTATACTAATTGTTGTATTCCAACTTTATATTTATACTCCGCCTCCGCTAAAAATTGCTTCAATTTTTCTGCACTCCCTTTTTCAATTTTTTCGAATAGCGCATAAAGTGCATCCAAGTTTGCGGGAATGTCTAATTCATCATTTTCATAAAGTACTTTGTAAGATGGTGAAAGACGATCTAGATGATAATAATCAGACACTTTTCTCCCAAATTGATTAAAGTATCTTTCAAAAACATCTGGCATCCAATACCAAGAAGGGCCCATGTCAAAAGTAAATCCTTTTTCGCTAAAGGTTCTTGCCCTTCCTCCCGGATGATCGTGTTTTTCCAAAACTGTTACATCACAGCCAGCATTTGCCAAGAAAGTGGATACAGAAAGTCCCGAAAATCCCGACCCAATAACTAATACCTTCTTCCCCATTTAGCTTCTATAGTCCACAAGCATATCACTTAGCTTCTTTCTTGCCAAAAAAATTCTGCTTTTTATAGTGCCAATTGGTAATTCTAAATGATCAGCTATCTCCTTATACTTAAATCCATTATAGTGCATTTGAAATGGAATTCTGTATTCATCGCTTAAGGAGTTTATTGCTTTGATTATTTCCTTATATGCAAGCTTTTGTTGAGGCGACTCTAATTTTGAACTATCACCCAGATTTAAAAAGTAATGTTCATCCGTGTCATCCAGCAAAGTATTTGCCTTTTTCGCTTTTCGATAGTTGTTAATGAACGTATTCTTCATTATCGTATATAACCAAGCCTTCAAATTGCTGTGTTCAGCAAATTTGTCTTTATATCTAAGTGCCTTCAGATATGTTTCTTGAAGAAGATCATTAGCATCATCCTCATTTGATGTGAACTTAAAGGCAAAACCTTTTAGAGAGGATTGGAAATCGATTATTTGCTTATAAAACTCTGGTGCTGTCATCTATTTTGTTTAATCTTTTTATCAATTTGTTAATCATTTATAAATTGTTTGAAATCTTCTATTTCTGTCGGATTATAAATATCAAACTGATCTAAAACACTGTTCTTTTCTGCTGGTCTATCAATGAAAATTATTTCTTGATGCTTAGCAATCTTTGTCAATTTTTCTAAATAATTTTTAAATGCTTTTTGGCTTTTAATGGAAAGGTTTGAGAAAACCAAAAAATCCGGGTTCTTAGATTGAATAATTGCCTCAAGTGAGTTTAATGGAACCGACTGTCCTAAATAAAATGGCCTTACCTTCAAACCTAAACAGATGTAATGAAAAAATAAAAGCCCTAACTCGTGCCACTCATTCTCAGGAAGGAATAGAATGACCCTTTTATCATAGTCAATTCTTTCATTTCTTTTATCTATTGCAATGATTAATCTCGCTCTAACAAAATTGGAAACATAATGCTCTTGTCCAGGATTCAAGCCGCCTGTAAGCCATAGAATGCCAACATTTTTGAAAAATGGGTAAATTATTTCTACCATGGCTCTTTCCATTCCATAATCCAAAATGGCCTGGTCTAAAAGTTTCTCAAATCTCTTCTCATCCATGTCTACCATGGCAAATACCAAGCTATCTAGAAAGAACTTAAAATCTTCTTTTACAACCGAATAATCCTCAATTTTTTGCTTTAATTCTTCAGAGCTCAACTCAACAATATTGCTGATTTTTACACCAGCCCTATTGAGCAAGGCTATATTGAGAATTTTCTTCAGATCATTATCCGAATAATAACGAATATTAGTTGATGTTCTTTGAGGTTCAACAACATTATATCGCTTCTCCCAAATCCTAATGGTATGGGCCCTTATTCCGCTCAGTCTTTCTAAATCTTTGATTGAATACTTTCCCATTTTGTTTAATTATTTACGTATATAGTTAAACAAAGTTAATAAATTTAGACGAGCAGAAAAGGAAAAACATTACGATTATTGTAAGCCTTTTCTAATTTTGACTTGTGTTAGATAGCCTTCAAAAAGAAATTACATCATTGCCGAACAGGCCAGGTATTTACCAATACTACGATGAAGAAGGAACAATTCTATACGTTGGCAAGGCTAAAAAATTGAGGAATAGAGTTTCTTCTTATTTCAACAAATCGGGAAATTTAAATGGAAAAACACGCGTGTTGGTTAAAAAAATCAGCTCTATTAGATATGTGGAAACCGCCACAGAATTAGATGCTCTGCTTCTAGAAAACAACATAATAAAGCAGCTACAACCAAAATATAATATTCAACTAAAGGATGATAAAACCTTTCCATGGATATGTATTAAAAAGGAACCATTTCCCAGAATTTTCTCTACCCGAAATAAAATAAAAGATGGCTCAGAATATTTTGGTCCATACGCTTCGGTTAAACTAATGAAAACCTTACTTGATTTAGCAAGTAAACTTTACCCGTTGCGAAATTGCAACTATGCCTTAAGTGACGATAATATTAAGGTTGGTAAGTTCAAAGTATGCTTGGAATATCATCTAAAAAATTGTCTTGGACCATGCCAAGGTTATCAGTCCAAAACAGATTACGACCTAGGAATTAAGGAAATCAAGAAGATAATAAAAGGAAATGTTTCAGAGGTTAAAAAAGTTTTGGAAGCAAAAATGGATCTAGCTTCCAAAGAACTAGAGTTTGAAAAAGCACAACAGCTGAAAGAAAAGATTTTTATGCTAGATAAATATCAAAGTAAATCGGTAGTTGTAAATCCTTCCATTAAAAATGCCGATGTCTTCAATATAAGTTCGGACCTAAAGACAGCATATATAAACTACCTAAGCATTATTGATGGCGCTGTTGTTCAGTCATACAATACCGAAATAAAAAAGAAACTGGATGAAGCAGATGAGGATCTGTTGACTATTGCCGTCCTTGAAATTCGAGATAAGTTTAAGTCAATTGCTGAAGAAGTTATTATTCCTTTTAAACTGAGTTCCGAGTTTCCTTCTTTCATGCAACATATTCCCTTGAGGGGAGATAAGAAAAGCCTACTTGAAATGGCTGAAAGAAGCATTAAATACCACATTCTGAATCAACGTAAACAGGAAAAAATAGTCGATCCTGAGTCTAGAAAAAACAGGTTGTTAGAACAAATAAAATCCGATTTAAGGTTAAAAGAACTTCCTACTCATATTGAGTGTTTTGACAATTCCAACTTTCAGGGTGCTCAACCTGTATCTGCTTGTGTAGTTTTTAGAGATGCCAAACCCGCTAAGAAAGAATATCGGCATTTCAATATCAAAACGGTTACCGGGCCAAATGACTTTGCATCAATGGAGGAGGTTGTCCAAAGAAGATATTCTCGTCTTTTAAAAGATGGTCTGCCCCTGCCTCAATTAATAATAATAGATGGTGGCAAGGGCCAGCTTTCATCTGCGTATAAAAGCCTTGAAAGGCTAGGGATAGAAAAACAAGTGGCTATTATCGGCATTGCAAAACGACTAGAAGAAATATTTTTTCCTCATGATTCTATTCCAATTTATATTGATAAAAGATCAGAGTCTTTGAAAGTAATTCAGCATTTACGAAATGAGGCCCATCGTTTTGGAATTACGCATCATAGGCTAAAAAGAAGAAAACATACACTTAAAACTGGTCTAACCGAAATAGAAGGAATTGGAAAAGCAACAGCTCAAACTTTACTGCAAAAATTTAAGTCAATCAAAAATGTAAGGGAGGCTAACATTGAGCAACTCAGTGTTGTTGTTGGTAAGAAAAAAGCAGAATTGATTTTTAACTATTTTAACGAAGATTAAGTTAATTTCTCACTTAAAATTTTCATTTCTATAACTGGAGAAATTTTTTCATAACAGATATTATAAACAGCTTCAGTAATAGGTAAGTCAACCTGATACTTTTTGTTCATTTCCATTATTCCTTTTACTGCATAATACCCCTCAGCCACCATATCCATTTCAACATGAGCCGCTTTTACCGAGTAGCCCTTTCCAATCATGCTTCCAAAATTTCTGTTTCTGCTAAAAGTAGAGTAAGCCGTTACCAAAAGGTCTCCTAGGTAGGCTGATGATTTGATATCTCTGTGCTGTGGCTTTATTTTTTCTACGAAATTTCCTATCTCCCTAATTGCATTTGAAACCAAGACTGCCTGAAAGTTATCGCCATAGCCTAAACCTGCACAAATTCCACTAGCCACAGCGAAGACATTTTTCAATACAGCAGATACTTCTGTACCTAAAACATCATCTGAGACTATTGCCTTAATATACCTACATGTCAATTTGCTTACCACATACTTAGCGATTTCCTCATCGGGAAAAGCAACGGTCAAGTAAGAAAGGCGTTCCATTGCTACCTCCTCTGCATGACAGGGACCACATACTATTCCAATATTTTCAAATGGAATCCCAAGGTTTTCGTTAAAATAAACTGCTGGTAATTTATTCTCTTCAGGAATTATTCCCTTAATAGCAGAAATCATTTTCTTATTCTCAAAAACCTTCTTAGACACGTTTTTTAGTTCTTCGAAAATAAATGCCGATGGTATAGCCATAATAAGAATATCGGATTGGCTAATAACAAACTCCAAATCCGTGCTCATATTCAAACGTTCCACATCCAATTCCGCACCACTCAAGTATCTGGGGTTTCTGCCATGCTCTTCAATAAAAGCTATGCTTTCTGCATTTCTGTTCCACCAATTAATACTAAGTGAGTTTTCGCAGAAAATCTTAGTTAAAGCAGTTGCCCAGCTACCTCCACCAATTACTCCTATGCTATAATTCTTTTCTAGTCCCAAAGAACATTTACTTTAATTTCATTCCCTTCTCGATTCACTATAACCTCAGTGCTTTCCCCTTCATTAAACTTTGAAAGACCCTGCATGTAAGTAGTCATATCTCTAACTTCAAATTCTCCCATTTTTACTACAATATCTCCTGCCTTCAAGCCAGCAGCTGCCGCTGGTCTACCCTCGCTAATTCCATCTATTCTCATTCCTTTCCCATCGAACAAATAATCTGGAATAACTCCTAAAGTCACTTTGAAATTTGGAGTGTTCCTACTGTCTTCATCCTTTGTCTTGGTAAATTCCAATTTCCCATCATCCTCCAATTCATTAATAATGTAAATCATATAATCAACTATGCTTTGCATGCCTTCATAATTGATCTTATGAGCATCATCAGAAGGTTTATGGTAATCTTCATGTGTCCCACTGAAAAAATGCAAGGCAGGAATGTTCTGAAGATAAAATGAGGTGTGATCAGAAGCTCCAATTCCCCCTTCAGTAGTTTGTGCGCTTAATCCTCCCACTATAAGTGAATCTATCATTCTCAATGATGGTGAAGTGCCAATACCATTAATGCTTATCTTATCTCCTTCTAATCTTCCCACCATGTCCATATTTAGCATATAATTTACCTTTTCATTAGTAAAGGGCATATTTTTTACATAGTAGTTTGAACCCAAAAGCCCTTTTTCTTCGCCTGAGAATGCTATGAAAACAAAGTTGTTGTTCAACTCTTCATTTCTCAATTGATCTGCAAGTTCAAAAAGACAAACCACACCACTTGCGTTATCATCAGCTCCATTATGAATTAACCTTTCTTCACCTCTATAAAGAGAGCCTTCTTCTCCATGGCCTAAATGATCATAATGTGCTCCTATAATAACTGTATTGTCTGCATTATTGCTTAGATATCCAATAACGTTTTTCCCTGTTTTTGATGGTCTTGAGATTTCAACGAAACCCTTAGCTCTTTTTGCATTTGGTTTTTCTTTCAAAAACAAAATTGGAAACCCATAAGGGTTTACACGAGAAGATATCTTTTCCGATGGCTCCTCTGCATTATCATCTGTACTATACATTAAAACCGCAGACACACCAATCTTTTCTAACATCCCAATTCTTTTTCCAATATCGTGATACTCTATGTACTTAGAATGAGGATGGATACCATCTGGAGAAGAAATGTCGAAAAGCACAATTTTACCTTCCAAATCTGTATTCATTTCCAGATCATTATAGTCAAACTCTGGTGCAGAAATAGCAAATTTAATGTCTACAATTTCGGAATCAAAC
Organism: uncultured Flavobacteriales bacterium; assembly: GCA_964609215.1. Taxonomy (GTDB): domain Bacteria; phylum Bacteroidota; class Bacteroidia; order Flavobacteriales_D; family JABDKJ01; genus JABDKJ01. Next base: position 465,607 of record CAZSQZ010000001.1, on the reverse strand, counting down.
TCCCCATTTCCGCTATAGGAAATGGGGTAAAATGTTTTACCATTTTCCATTTTTTCTCCGTCTAACTCCAACCAATTATCAGGATTAATAATTGCCTTAGACTTGAACTCAAATTCCTGAAAATAACTCCCTTCCGTACCGTATGGCAATAATCCCAAACTCATAAACCTTTCTGCAATAAACTGTGCAGCTAAAGCTTCCCCTTGCGTCCCTGTTTCTCTTCCTTCGAGTTCATCTGAAGCCAAGTATTCTAAGTCTGCTTTCATGTCCTCTATACCATATGAAATGGCAGTATCTGCTTGACAGCCAAACAAGAACAATAGTATTAATATGGTGTAATAAAGTGCTGGTCTCATGTGATAAAATGGTCTCAAATATAATATTCTTGTAATAGCTTGTTTATCAGTATTTTGTATTTCTGTCACTTTCATTTTAACAGATTTTGTCTCTTGGGCACAAGAATTGCTGTTTTATCAACTAATTTTGCTCTTGATTTGAATTTCAAACAAATATTCCTTCTTGTTTTAGCCTTTTCTATTTGCGGAAATGTCTTAGGGCAAGACACCATTGTGAAAATAAAAGGTCATGCCATTGACTATGAATCAGGGAATAAACTGGTCAATGTTCTTGTAGTTAATAAAACCAATGGTAACGGAACCTTCGGAGACAAATTTGGTGATTACGTTATGCATGTTGGAAAAAATGACAGCATCGTAATTTCTGCATTTGGTTTCTCTTCTTATGTTTTTTCACTAAAAGATTCTACCAAAAAAGATATTTACACAATTTCACCTACCTTAAAAAAACCAGTTGTTTTTTTGAAACCTGTAACCATTATTGCGGAAAGAGATCTTGAAGAAATAGAAGAAGATATTCAGGAATTAGGTTATTCAAAACAAGACTATGTTCTCTCCGGTATAGATGCCTTGCAAAGCCCTATTACATTTTTATATCAGGCTTTTAGTAGAAGGGAAAGGAGTAAAAGAAAATTAGCTGAATTGATAAATGAAGATCGAAAACGGGATCTTCTAAAAGAGCTATTTAGAAAATACATAGACTACGATATCATAGACTTAAAAGATGAGGAATTTGATGAGTTCATAGACTATTGCAATGTTTCTGACCAATTCCTACAATCATCTACTCAATACGAATTTTTGATGTTCATTAAATACTCTTATGGAGAGTGGCTAAATGTTCCTCATAAAGAAGAAATTTTACCAGATATTGATTTCGATAAATATTAGTGTGCTTGGGGTAATTGATAATAAGAAGCTAGGAATTCTCAAAAAGAGATATAAACAAAAACAGGCTTCCTAGAACTGATTCATATCCTTGGTCGTTTCAGTATTTTCAACTATTACTTTTAGAACTCCATTCATATAATTTACTAGAGAGTCTTTATGAACAAGAAAGTCGGCCATTGCGTTTTTGTCTAATGGTTTTGCTGCAGGAAATTTTTCCTTTAGGTGATTAACTTGAGCTCCATTTTTCCAAAAACGATAACATACATGAGGCCCTGTTGCTAATCCTGTTGAACCAACCTTACCAATAGTCTGTCCTTGCTTTATTCTATCGCCTTTTTTAACAAGCCTTTTGCTCATGTGCAAATACTGAGTAGTATAGGTACTGTTGTGCCTAATTTTTACATAATTCCCATTGTTCTTTGTATAGGCAGAAGCTATCACTACTCCATCCCCAGTAGATAGAATGGGAGTTCCTGTTGGTGCAGCATAGTCTGTCCCTTTATGGGCTTTCCATCTTTTCTGAACTGGGTGGAACCTTCTATTGGTGTACTTGGAGGAAATTCTTCCAAATTTTAAAGGTGATTTTAAAAAGGCTTTTCTTAAGCTGTTTCCTTCCTCATCGTAAAAATCTATTTTTCCGTCTTTCTCATATCTATATGCTTGGAGTTTTTCACCTCCGTTACTAAACTCACAAGCATAAATTTTACCAATCCCTATAAATTCGTCCTCAACGTATTTTTTCTCATAGAAGACCTTAAATGCATCTCCTTTCTGCAATCGATAAAAGTCAATTGTCCAAGCATAGATATCAGCCATTTCCATCGCCAATGCCGGACTTAAATTATTTTGGGTCATCGTAAGAAAAAGACTAGACTCAATTTTTCCCTCCGCAACATCCAATCTTATTTCCTGCTGTTTTTCTGCAATATAGGCCTTAGGCTCTTCTAATTCTAAAACGACATATTTAGCTGCGGATGTTTCATAAATAAAATACTCTGCTTTCTCCGTAGAATCTGGTTTACACAAAACTGTGTATGGCTTGCCCAATTGAATGCCATTTATATTAAAAGTGCCTTTACAGGCTTTAACAATTTCATCAATCTGAGGCCAATCCACATGGTGTCTATAAAGAATAGTAGAGAGCACTTCATTTTTCTTAATTTCTTCTTGAACAATTAAAAAACTATCCTTTGGGAAATGATAAATCATCTCTGGTTTCTGAGGTTCAACTTGAACGACCTCGGGTTCTTTGTTTTCCGATGAACAGGCAATCAGCAATAAAACAATAATAACTAGAAGCGATTGGTTTCTCATGTCGTACAAAAAATGAAAAATGAAGAGAAGGTGCAGAATACTAACGATTTTTTATTCACCTCGTTACGCGAATAACTCAATCATTTACTTAGGGCTTCCTTTACCCAGGATTTTCCCCAATCTTCCAATTCTTCCTTTGACCATAATTCCGGAAAATATATAATTCTTTGAAAGCGAGGTGGCAGATACTTTTGCCAATTGGTTCCGCCTGTTGCCTCAATAGTTTTAGGTTCGAGTTGTAAATACTTTGCCGCTGATTTATAATGCGCAAGCGACCAATTCACATTTACATTTAAGTCGTATTTCCTTAACTCCTCGATTATTTCTTCATTATATTCTCCCTTTTCCAAATTGGAATAAAGCGTCCATAAATTGGTTTTTATCTTTTTCTTGGCGAGTCTAACAAGTGTTTCAGAGTACTTAGCTTCAAACTGTTTTAAAGTCAATGTTTTCTTGCCGGTTGCCAGCTCTGTTGCCCCTTTTTTCCAGTACATGTGTTGGTACATATGCTTAATATCCTGTCCAACATAAGCTGGATATTTTTCGCGATCGGCATGGGACAGTAGATTGATAAAGTCCGTAGAATAAATCTCAATTTTTCTGAATTGTCCAGATTGAAAACCGCTGGCAGGTAATAATGACATTCTAAATTTCAAGAATTGATCTCTATGCATCCCCTCTATCATAATGTCAAAAGAATATATGAGATTCGAAAAGTATCTATTGGCTCTCTTTATTCTCTCTAGGAACTCCTCTTCTTTAAGTTCTTTATTTGATGAAAGCTGATCAAATTCATGAAGAATCAAATCAAAATATAACTCTGTAATTTGATGATAGGAAATGAAGATTTTCTCATCGGGAAAGCTGGTCAAAGGATGTTGCAAACTTAAAAGGGCGTCTGATTTAATATATTCCCAATACGTTAAATAATCTGAATATAAGAGGCCGTCTAAATAGGATTTCAAATCCTGACCCATTGCATCAAACTTTGTTTCGAGCTCACCTAACCGCGATAATATTTCTTCTGAAAAAGCCATTTCTCTTTATATGTATGCAAGCAAATACGGAAATATTATTCACTCTACAAAAGAATTTTAACGGCAAAAGGCAGCGCTACTGGATTAAGAATGGACTGTGAATAAAATGAATAAAAGTGCCCGAAAGACAGGGCTATGTGAACGAATTTTAAGAAAAATTCAAGAAATGAAAAATATATGTCTTTTCGCCACTATTATTCTTGCCTTAAGTAGTTGTGTTCCAGGTAAGCAGTTTTCTGAGATGGAAATGAAGGCTGCAGACTTGCAAGAGGAAAATGATAGACTGAAACGCATAAATGAAGGACAAGAGCAAGAAATGTTTGAAATGGTTGGTGCAATAGAAGATATGAATCTGCGCATCTATGCGTTGGAAGAGGATACAGCACTTAATGGGAAAAGCATTAGAAAACTCAAGAGTCAATACAATAAAGCCAATAATCTGAACGAGGAGATGATGGATAAACAGGCTATGTTAATGTCCAGCAATGCCAAAGAAAAAGAAAGCTTGCTTTCCACATTGAATGCAACAGAATCTGAATTACAGCAAAAAGAGGCGGAACTAAATCAATTAGAAGATGTTCTAAATGAAAAATCGGCAGAGTTGGCAGATAGAGAAATGAGAGTGAGGGAATTGGAACAAATGATAAGCGCAAATGAAGAATCAGCTAAAGCATTAAAAAATAAGGTCGCGGATGCACTTCTTGCTTTCAAAGATAAAGGACTATCCGTAGAGCAAAAAAATGGAAGGGTCTATGTGAATCTTGAGGCAAAACTACTCTTCGATTCTGGAAGTGATAAAGTAGAGACTCAAGGTAAAAAAGCGTTAATGGATTTAGCTAAGGCAATAGAGTCGAACGAAGATATTTCAATAATGGTAGAGGGACATACTGATAAAGATAAAATTGGTGGTGGAATGCCATTTAAAGACAATTGGGATTTAAGTGTAATGAGAGCGACTTCTGTTGTTCGAATTCTAACTGAAAATAGTGACATTGAACCTCAAATTTTGACAGCAGCAGGAAGGGGTGAATACATTCCTGTTGATGAAGATGATAAGGCCAAAAACAGAAGAATCGAAATTATTTTGATTCCGAAATTGGATGAGCTTTACGACATAATAGGCACTGTAGATTAAAATCTCTTATAACTTTATTTCACCCTCAATTCACCTTGTGGATTGGGGGTTTTTATTTTAATTAGATTTGGACTTGTATTGCTGAAAAGAAATATTCCTTTACTATGAAAAATGTATTATTAGTGCTTGCTTTCATTTTATTACTTTCTGCATGCACTCATCAAGAAGAAAGTGAAGTTTACTCTGCTATAGATGAATTAAAAAAAGGACATTATGCAGAATTGAATATTGGTGATTCTGCAAGCATTGTTATTAATACTTATTCGGATAGTCTGGTTCTGTCAAACAATGATGAACTAATATTCTCAGCAGAAACGGATGATCAAAGAATTGAAAGAAGAGAAATAAGAACCGCATTGGATCGAAAGTTAATTTACGAAATTGCTGTCGATTTTTATTTAAAGGAAGACTCATTGATTCTGCCTTTCTTTAATGATTGCAAGGCTAAATTGGATGAACTCTATGGAAGCAGTAAAATGGACGAAGGATATGCTGCTTGGAATACTTCCTCTATTCACAATAAAGTCATTGAAATAGAATTATTTGATGAGTCAATCAATTCGGAGCTAAAAATGGTTTCTATTAATTTTTACGAAGACTTTGACAAAAGCTTCTATGCAGAATAACATTCTTCTAAATATCTCACAACTAAGCACTGATTTTCTTCAAGAAGGTAAATGGAAAAGAGCCGTTGAGAATGTTAATCTTCAAATTCGTTCTGGAGAAATTGTTGCAATAGTAGGTGAGTCGGGATCGGGTAAATCTGTAACCTCTCTTTCAATTACGGGTTTGCTGCCTAAGGGAAATTCTAAAATTGCAGAAGGCAAAATCGATTTCGAGGATATAGATCTTACACAAATTTCTGAAAAGGAACTAAGAACCTATCGCAGCAAGAAAATAGGAATGATTTTTCAAGAGCCTATGACCAGTTTAAATCCTGTTGAGAGATGTGGTAAACAGGTGGCCGAAGTTTTGCGTTTGCATCTAGGTTTAACTAAAAAAGAAGCTAAGAAAAACGTATTGCAGCTATTTGAAAAAGTAAGGTTGCCTAATCCTGAACTTATCTTCAGTAAATATCCTTTTGAGATTTCTGGTGGTCAAAAACAAAGGGTAATGATAGCTATTGCGATGGCATGTAAACCTAAAGTATTAATTGCTGATGAACCTACAACGGCACTAGATCCTTCCGTCAGTCAGTCTATCCTAGATTTGATTAAAGATTTGCAAAAAGAAAATGGAATGGGGGTTATTTTCATCACCCATGACTTAGAAATTTTAAGGGGCTTTGCAGATCGAATTGCGGTTATGTATAAGGGCAAAATCATAGAACAAGGCATAACGCAAAACCTTTTAAATAGCCCTAAGGAAAAATATACTCAAGCTCTTTTGGCCTGTCGCCCACCGAAGAAGGGAAAACCACATAGGCTACCTACCGTGAAACAAATAATGGAAGGCACTTATATCTCAAAACCATCCAAAAAGTATATCGCAAAAGAAGCTGTTATTGAGATTGAAAATTTAAAAATGTGGTATCCAATAAAAAAGGGTATACGCAATAAAGTTATAGATCATGTTAAAGCGGTAAATGGAGTTAGCTTTAGTCTCCGAAGAGGTGAAACATTAGGTTTAGTTGGTGAATCTGGTTGCGGAAAAACTACCTTAGGCAGAACCATTGTAGGTTTGCAAAAAGAGACAGAAGGAGAACTTATTTTCCAAGGTAATAAACGTTCAAGCTTTAGTCCTGCTGACTGGAAAAGATACAGAAAAAAGGTGCAGATTATCTTTCAAGATCCCTTTTCAGCATTAAACCCAAAGATGACTATCGGCTCTGCGATTTCGGAGCCTCTGCTTGCTCATAATATTATAGGTTCCAAAAAAGAAGCTAAAGAAAAGGTGGTAGACATGTTGAAAAAAGTAGGTCTTCTAAAGGAGCATTTTGATCGTTATCCTCATGAGTTTTCGGGTGGACAAAGACAGAGAATTGGTATTGCTCGTTCTTTGATTCTCGAACCGGAAATTGTAGTATGCGATGAGTCCGTTTCAGCATTAGATGTATCTGTTCAAGCACAGGTTTTGAATCTTTTAAAAGATTTAAAAGACGAAATGCAACTGACTTATTTATTCATTTCACATGACATGGATGTGGTTAGATATTTTTCTGATAGAGTATTTGAAATGAAACATGGAAAAGTAAAAGAACTTGCAGAAGGCGAAGGAATATTGGCATAAAGTAAATTCGTTCTTGGATCGTTTTTTCGAAAATGAAAGGGCCATTCAAATTAGCTTTTGGATTATTCTTGCGCTCAATGTTTTTTATAAATTTTTCTTTCTGGAAGAAATGCATGTAAAACACGATGACGCATTTACAATTTTCTATTCTCAACAAAGTCTTTCGGAACTTTATGCTGAGTTAGCAAGAGAGGCTAACCCTCCTTTGTATTTCACATTGCTTCATTTTTGGATTAAGTTGTTTGGAATTGGGCCTGTAGCTGTCAAGAGTTTGTCTGCACTATTTAGCACGGGTGCTGCCGTTGTCACCTTTCATATTGGAAAGAAACACATGAATTTACTAGGAGCATTCACCGCTTCTTGTCTCTTCCTTTTTAGCGATGTGCATTTCGATTTTTCCCATGAAGTCCGTGCTTTTTCATTGGTGTTTTTGCTGGCATCTTTGAGCATCTATTTCTTCCTTAATCTCTTGGATAAAACAAGCTGGAAAAACATTGTGGCGCTTTGTCTGGTTAACACCCTTCTACCCTATGCACACTATACCTCTGTTCTTTTGCCCATTACTGAAGCACTTATCCTACTCTTTTTAATTCCAAAAAGGATTCAAGATTTCCTGCGAATTGGGGTGGGCTTTGTTGCCTCCGCTATTCTATTTATACCGCAACTCTTAAATTTTAAAGATACCATTCCCGATGATGACTTTTGGTTGGGAAAGCCTGGTTTACATGAATTGAAATTGACCTTTTTTAAGTTATCAGGTCATGATCCGTCTTACCGAAATATGAAGTATGCATTATTTGCAGGCCTTGTATTATTGGTAGCCAATTTCTTCTTCAAGACTTTTTCGAGGCGATTTGATTTTAAAAAGCTACTTCTTTTTATCGCTGTTTTTTTCATCCCCATTTACCTTAATTATTGGATCGCTCAATACACTCCCGTTTTTAGGGTCAGGTATATGCTATTTGCAAGTATTGGAATCTTTTTAGCATTGGCTTATGTGCTGAGCAGCCTGAGAATTCCTGTCATTCTTCGACTGGTTCTGTGTTTGTTCTTTGTTCTCCCCTTTTTTGAAAGCTTCAACCCTTCCAACCGAGGTTATATGCGCTGGGACAAGGTGGCAGAAATGGTGAAAGAAAAACAAAACGAAAACATGGTTTTCTATGTACTGCCGACTTGGAGAAAAAATGATTTTTCTTACTATTTCAATCGCGAATATTTTAGCAAATATTCGAAAAGAGATTCACTTATGGAGGCAGATGGTTTTTATTCCATCTATGATTACCATGGTATTAAAAAAAATCATAAAGGAAAAGAAGTAGTGCTCATTATTGGGGATTATAAAGATTCTGAAAAGAACATTTCCAAAACTTTAGTAGGTCAGGGATACAGCTTGGATAGTAAATGGTATGAAAGTTCCGATATTACTGTTGAACATTGGTCTTTAGAACAAAATAATTAATGTAATATTAGCACTCATTTTATCTTATCCGCTTAAGCATAATCATACCGCTTTATAATGAAGAGAAGTCAATAAGTACTGTTCTAAATAGTCTTTTTGCCCTTGATTTGGAAAAAATAACAGACAGCTTTGAAATTTTGGTAGTCAATGATTTTTCTACTGATGAATCTTCTAAATCGGTTGAAAGTCATCCTGAATTTAATAAGAGAGTGGAACTTCTACATCACAAACAAAACCAAGGTAAAGGAGCGGCAGTAAAGACCGGTATTGAAAATTGTTCAGGAGATGCTATAATTATTCAAGACAGCGATTTAGAATTGACCCCAAGTGATATTCCGCACTTAATTCAAGCATATAAAACTGGAAGGTATGAATTGGTAAACGGATCTCGATACATGGCTGGTAGAATTAGGCCTTTATATTCATATAAGCGATATTTCTTCAATAAGTTATTTTCCAATCTTGCTTCATTGCTTATAGATGTTCGTTTTACAGACATTGCCTGTGGTTATAAATTGTTCTCAAAACAATTATTTAATAGCCTTGATATTAAAGAAAACCGATTCGGTTTTGAAGCGGAGTTGATTATAAAAACAGCGAAACGAAATAGAACTAAAATTACTGAGGTTCCCGTTAATTACTATCCAAGAAACAAAGGAGAGGGCAAGAAAATTAGAAATATGGATGGCTTAAGAATACTTTGGGTAATCCTCAAATACGGTTTGCGAAAATAGCTATCTCCCATTGCCTTTTTTTGCTTCCTCATAATCGGGAAAATCAAGAATCCTTTCGTAATTAAAGGGATTGTTTTCTGCAAAGAATATTGCTTTGTAGGCTTCCCAAGTCATCGCGTCCCAATGCAAATGTCCTCTATCATATTGTTTGATTTGATATTGATTTAGCGTAACAAAAAAACCAATTAACAAAATGAACAGAGCCTTTTGATATTGCTTTGCCCTTAACATCAATAACTCCAGAGTAGCTGCAAAGAATATTGCAAATATGGTCAGGCAATCAATGAATGCTCTGTGACCATATCCTCCACCAAACCACCAACACCACCACGAAAAAACTATATAAGTATGAAGTGCCAAAAAAATAATAAAAGACCATTTTAACTTTCTGAGTTTTCCATGACCAAAGAACATTCCAATACAGGCCACCAACAATATAGGTGAATAGATAAAAAGTCCTTTTCTGAAACCAAAAAGACCCTCAAAAAGTTTTGGGTCTGTCCAGAAAAACCCTTCGTCTCCGTAACTCATAACTAACCAGTTACCCGTTAGATATTTCCAGAATGCAAACTGAAGAAAAACTACAATGGCAAAAATTGTAATAGCCACAATGGCTTTTCCAATATGCTTAGAAAAATATTGAATCCAATCCTTGAAATTCTCAATTCCAAAAAGCAAAGGAATAATGGCCATGATAATATTTGTTGGTCTTATCAAGACAATAAGGCCCAAAACCAATCCTATCAAAATGGTGTTTTTCCAACTCGCCTTTTGATGCCATTTGATGGTTAACCAAATCAAATAGGTAAAAAGGAAGAAGGAATACACATGAGAAATTCCGGGCTCAATTACCGCATAAAAAAGAATTCCGCTTGCGAGAGAGAAAGCGTATAAGGTTATAGTTGCTATCTTATCTGAAAAATAATGCCTTAGTATTTTCCTCAAAATGACAATACCCGCTAAAAAATGAAATAGCCCAGCTAAAAAGATGAAAAACTGAAAAAATGATGAATATCCGTATGAACCAAAATCAAATACATAATTCAAGAAATAAGCTATCAGATAGGTTGGTGTAAGCATTATAGCAACGCCCATTGTTGTTTTAGGAAAGCGTTCGCCATTCGGGCCCGTTTCTAACCAAATTTCACCATCAAAATCATCGGGCATGCTGTAAATGAAACCAAAAGACATGTCATTAAACATGAAGGCAGCAGTCAAATATTCATAGTAAACAATGGTGTCCCATTGAATTATTTTTTCAGTTCTCCACTTTCCATAATAAAAACCAAAGGAAATAAAGAGAATAAAAATCACAGAAATGGCACCTTTGGAATTGCCAAACAAATTTAAAATTGACCCGAAAAGCTTACTTTTATTCAAATTTTCAATTGAGTGCGTAAAATATTAAAATTTGCTTTAGCAGCCTTTTTGCTTATTTCCTTTCTTCCTGTGAAAGGCCAAACAGTCCCTGAAGGCTTTCAGTTAGAAGTGGTTTCTGAAGATTGGATTGCTCCTGCAGGAATGACCTATGCTGAAAATGGCTTTACTTATGCCTGGGAACTTAATGGCTTGGTTTGGGTCATTGAAAATGGCATTAAGGATGCCGCACCCATTATTGATATTTCTGAAGAAGTTGCTTTTTATGGTGATTTAGGAATGACCGGTTTCGCTTTAGATCCAAATTTTCTTTCAAATGGATATGTCTACTTATTATATGCATTGGACAAACATTATTTGACCCAGTTTGGAACAGGAAATTATGACCCAGATCATACCGACATGTGGCAAGCACAAACGGGTAGAGTCACACGTTTTCAGCTAAGCACTAGTGATTACCGAACAATAGTGCCTGGATCAAGATTTATTTTACTCGGGAACGATTTCGAAGATGGGATTGCTATACCATCACCAACACATGGTGTTGGTTCTCTTGCATTTGGAGCAGATGGCTCATTGATGATTACCGCTGGTGAAGGTACTACTTGGGTAGATTTTCATACAGGTGGGCTTCCTGTTCCTGATTTTGGATATGATGATCAAGGACTGGCTTTAGGAATGTTGGAAGAATATGAAGATGTGGGTTCCTTTCGCTCGCAACTCCTTAATTCTGTCAATGGAAAATTGCTTAGAATAAACCCTCAAACTGGTGAAGGTTATCCAAGTAATCCGTTTTATAATGAAGAAAACCCTAATTCAGATCAATCCAAAGTTTGGGCATTGGGACTACGAAATCCCTTTAGGTTTACCAAAAAACCAAATACGGGTTCATTAAATCCAGAGGATGGAAATCCAGGAAGCTTTTATATTGGTGATGTAGGTTTAGATAAATGGGAGGAGATAAATGTTTCAAATGATCCTGGTCAAAACTTTGGGTGGCCTCGATATGAAGGAATGGTATTACAACCCGGTTATGATCCCAAACCCACTGAACATATTTTACTGGACAATCCGCTTTTCAATGGAACAAATTGCCAAACCGAACACTACCGTTTTAGGGACTTGATTCAACAACCCAACTCCAGTCATACTAATTTCTTTGGCAATCCTTGTGATGGCTTTGAACCCATTGAAGACATACGAACATTTATTCATGAAAGGCCAGTAATTGCCTATATGAATGAAGCCAATAGCGCTGAAGACAAAACACTTATTCCTGGATTTAATAGTTCTGGAGAATCACAAGGTGTTTCTATTATAGATGCTGAGTTGGGCATGGAGGAATTCGAAGGTATTTCTAGTGTAGGAGGTGCTTTTTATAATAGTGTCAATTATCCAGAAGAGTATTTCGGAGCCTATTTTCACGCAGATTTTAGTGGGTGGATTAAAACCTTTTGGTTTGATGAAAACGATAACCTTATCAAAGCCGAACCTTTTCTAAACGATATGGAGGGCATTATTCATTTATCGGTAAATCCTTTCGATGGGTGTTTATACTTCCCCCATATTTTTTCTGGCAAATTTTATAGGGTGTGTTTTGCAGAAAACCTAAAGCCTATTGCCGAAGCAGAAGCTGATATATATTTCGGACCTAGCCCCTTAACTGTGGAATTTGATGGAAGTGAATCTTTCGATCCTGATAACGACCCTATTACCTTTGATTGGGATTTTGGCGATGGTTCTTCCAGTATGGAGGAAAGCCCAAGTCATACCTTTGTGGCCTCAGGAACTGACCCGGAAATGTTTGAAATTCAGCTCAATGTTACCGATTCTGCCAACAATATTGGAACAAAAACACTTATTGTTTCATTGAATAATACTCCTCCCGAAGTTGATATTACAAGTTTTAATGAAGGCGATTTATATCCTCTTCAGCAAACCAGCAATCTGCCACTTGAAGCAAGTGTCAACGATGCAGAACACAGCCAAAATGATCTGACTTATACCTGGCAAACCTTTTTTCATCACAACACGCATTTCCATCCTCAGCCTATTGATAACAATATAAGCACCAGCACTTTTATTCAACCCGCACCATGTGAGGAAAATGTAACTTACTACTATAGAATAAGATTGGAGGTGGAGGATGCAGCTGGATTAAAGGGGTATGATGAAAAGAGCGTTTTCCCTGATTGCAACGACACCATTCCATTACCTGTCCCAGAGGATATTATTTTATTTCCAAATCCTGGAATAGACTATATGACTATCAAAGGGAATTTCGATTTAGATCCTGTGAAAATTGACATATATAATCAAGTTGGGCAAAAAATTTACTCAGAAACCATAATGCCTGAAGGAAGCAGCAACATTCCAGTTGAGATTTTTCAATTGCGCTCAGGAATGTATATTATGCGAATAGAAACAGAAGGAGAAAGTCAGAGTATTCGATTTGTAAAAAGTCAGTAACGCATGATTTATAGAACTATCATGTGTATTTGTTGTTCTTTTATTGTTGACTTAACCCTTCTTTGCCAGGAACTTCCTCAAGGTTTTGAAATAAATGTCTTTGTGGATGGTTTGGACTTACCAACTTCTATGGAATTCGCTCCTGATGGACGACTTTTTATTACGGAAAAATCAGGTTCTGTTAGAATTATTGAGGATGGAATTCTATTAGACCAACCATTTATAGAAGTGGCAACAGAGACTCAAGGAGAACGGGGATTAAATGGTTTAACATTTGATCCTAACTATGAGTTCAATAAGTTAATCTACTTATATTATTCTTTACCTGATAGTAATTTGAACCAGATATCAAAGGTTGTTGATGCTGGAAATACTGCTGTTCCCTCAAGTGAGGAATTAATTTTCAAATTTGATCCTATGTGGGGAGAATGGCATAATGGCGGAGCTATGCTATTCGGTGATGATGGTAAACTCTATGTCGCCTTAGGAGATGGAACAGACTGGGTACAAGCGCAAAATCTCAATTCTTCATTAGGAAAAATATTCCGCATAAACCCAGATGGAAGTATTCCTGAAGATAATCCGTTCTACAATCAACTCGAAGGTAAATACAAAGGCATTTGGGCTTATGGCGTTCGAAACCCCTTTTCTATGGCCAAAAGCATAAATACTGGAAGAATTTTTTTCAATGATGTTGGGAACAATGATTTTGAAGAAGTAAATGAGCTTCTCCCTGGAAATAACTTTGGTTGGAATCTAATTGAAGGGCCTATACAAAACGGAACCCAGCCACCGGAAAGTTACGCTGATCCCATTCATTATTACAATCATGAGGATGGATGTGCCATAGTAGGAGCTTGTTTCTATGAGCCGAATTCAAGTACTTTCCCTCCAGAGTATTTTGGCAAGTATTTTTTTATGGATTTCTGCAATGGATGGTTAAAAACATTGGACCCTATAACCTATGAGACTGCAACCTTTGCTACTGGTTTATCAAAACCTGTAGATATCTGTTTTGATGGAAATGGCAATTTATATATTCTTGATATTAATCAAGGTAAAATTTTTAGGATTCAATTTTCAGGAACAAGTACTCCGAATATATATTCTCAGCCACAAAGCTTCATAGCTGCTGTAGGAGAAAATGTGATCTTTGAATTGAACGCACTATCAGAAGATGAAATAACTTATCAGTGGTATGAAAATGGAGAATCTATTTCGAGCCAGTCCAATAGTCTAGAAATTAATAACGTCTCTCTGTCCATGGATAATACCGAATATTTCTGTGTTGTTTCTAATTCCTTTGGCTCTGATACATCAGATGTTGTATTTCTAACAGTTGTAGATGGAACAAGACCTGAAGTTCATATCCAGACTTCTCTTGATAATTCAAATTATGTAGCTGGAGACACATTGTATTTTAGTGCAACAGTAACAGACCCTGATGAGCCGTCCATTCCGGCAAGCAATTATTATTGGAATATTGATTTCCATCACAACGTTCATACGCATCCGGCCATGCAGAACATTTCAGGAATTACCAATGGATACTATGTAATTCCCAATTTCGGTGAGGTATCCACAGATGTTTGGTACAGAGTTAACCTAAAGGTAATTGATTCAGATGGGCTTTCTCAAACAGCTTTTTCCGATGTTTTTCCCGAGCTGTGCAGTTTTAATGTAGCTACAGTTCCCTCTCAAATATTTATTTCCGCTGATGGAAACTCAGCTCTTAGTCCTTTTGATATCATAAGTGTAAAAGGCATGAGACGCACATTACAATGTCCCGATTATGTGATTCAAAACAATCATTTATATCAATTCAATCATTGGGATGAAAACGTATTGGAAAACGAATTTCAATTTAATGCCATAGATACCTCAATAGTTGCTGAATATTTGGAATTACATGAATATATTCAAGGCGAGTCAAATAGAAATATTAGTGTTGACTATTATAGGGGGGTAGGTTCTGGGAAAGAGCTTTATCAGTCCAGTGAATCTGAAGTAATTAATGAAAACTGGACGGTTTTTAGCCCTTTCCGCTGGAACGAAGATTTTCCCACCGATAGTTTTAGTGTTCATTATTCAGGTTCTATCCTAGCTCCATATACTGGCCTTTATAATCTTCAAATTTTACACGATGGGTTGGCAAAATTCACTCTGGAAGATTCTGTATTAATTAATGAATCTTTCAATACACTGGTAATTGAAAATAGTGAAAATGACATCCTTCTCAATGCTGGAGAATATTACAATTTCAAATTAGAGTATGAACATTTCAAAGATTTTTCTAGGTTAGCTTTAAAATGGAATTTTTCCATTATCGAAAATGAAATTATTCCATCATCTCAGTTATTCCCTGAGAACTATAAATTAGTTCCTTCTATTCCTGAAGGTTCCAATTTTTTGCTTTTCCCAAACCCAACGAACGGTGCTTTTGATGTAATTGGAAATTTTAATCTGAACCCTGTATCTATCCAAATTTATAACCTAACTGGTCAAATTGTTTATTCTCAGAACAAAAGTTCTACTGGAAACAGTTCCTTGCCTATAGAAGTTTTTCATTTACGGCCAGGGATTTATATTATGCGTATAGAAACAAATGGTGAAAGTCAAAGTATTCGCTTTGTGAAAGGCGATATTTAAATCTGCATTTCAGGAATATCTCCACTAACAACTAGTTTGCCCGCAGTTGCATTTTTAATTTCTTCAACACTCACTCCAGGAGCTCTTTCTAATAGATGAAATGCTCCATCTTTAACGTCTAACACGGCAAGATTGGTAACTACCCTTTTCACACAATTTACTCCCGTTAATGGTAATGAACACTTTTCCAATAATTTGGACTCTCCTCTTTTATTCGTATGCATCATAGCCACAATAATATTCTCCGCAGAAGCTACTAAATCCATAGCTCCACCCATACCCTTTACCATTCTTCCCGGAATCTTCCAATTGGCAATGTCTCCATTTTCTGCTACTTCCATTGCGCCTAAAACAGTTAATTGAACATGTCTTCCTCTTATCATTGCGAAGCTTGTTGCAGAGTCGAAAAGTACAGCACCCGGTTGAAGTGTTACCGTTTGTTTTCCTGCGTTTATCAAATCTGCATCTTCCTCTCCTTCCATTGGAAATGGACCCATGCCTAAAATTCCATTTTCACTCTGAAACTCTACACTTATTCCCTTGGGAATGTAATTTGCAACTAAGGTGGGAATTCCTATTCCTAAATTCACATACCAACCGTCTTGTAATTCCTGTGCTATTCTTTTTGCTATTCCTACTTTGTCTAACATTATCCTTTTGTTCTAACCGTTCTTTGTTCTATTCTTTTTTCGTAGTTACTCCCCTGAAATATTCTTTGAACAAATATTCCTGCGGTGTGAATACTATTTGGGTCTAGCTCTCCCGGTTCAACTAAATGTTCAACTTCAGCTATAGTGATTCTCCCAGCCATTGCCATTAAAGGGTTAAAATTTCTGGCTGTCCCTTTAAAAATCAAATTTCCATTTGAGTCCCCCTTCCAGGCTTTTACTATAGCAAATTCTGCTTCAAAAGCATGTTCCAGAATATGTGGTTTTCCATTAAATTCTCTGGTCTCTTTTCCTTCAGCTACTTCCGTTCCATAGCCTGCCGGAGTATAGAACGCAGGAATACCTGCACCTGCTGCTCGGCATCTTTCAGCCAAGGAACCTTGTGGAATTAAATCTACTTCTAATTCCCCGCTAAGCATCTGCCTTTCAAATTCATCATTTTCTCCAACATAAGAGGAAATCATTTTTTTGATTTGTTTTTTCTGTAACAATAATCCCAAGCCAAAGTCATCTACTCCAGCGTTATTGGAAATACATGTCAGGTTATTTACTTCTGCATCTACAAGGGCAGAAATGCAATTTTCAGGAATTCCACAAAGGCCAAAACCTCCGAGCATTAGGGTCATTCCAGATTCAATTCCTGCAATTGCTTCTTTTGCGTTATTTACTCTTTTATCCATTATTCAAATTCTAGTTCTTCATCTGGATCTTCAAACTCATCCATTGGATCATCATCATCTCCAAATGAAAAATTGCTGGGCTGATAATTTTCACAATCTTCTGTTATATAGAAAGGAGGTTTTTCAAAATCTTCCTGAGAAATTTTCAAGTTTTTATCTTTATATGCTTTGTTCATATAAAAGCCCCAAATAGGTAGTGCAGTATTGGCTCCTTGTCCAAAGGAAGTGTTTTCAAAATGCACCGATCTGTCATCTGCTCCAACCCAAACACCGGTAACCAAATCTGGCGTTATTCCAATGAACCAACCATCTGAATTATTCTGAGTGGTTCCTGTTTTACAAGCAATTTGCATCTTCCCAATATTGTCATATTTTCTCCTCTTGTTGTCCCCCCTCAATCGCATTGCTGTTCCACTTACTCTGTCCGTAGACTTGTTGTAAACACCATCTATTGCCCCAGTCATTAACTCCAACATGGCATAAGCGTTCTTTTCATCAATGGCTTCCTTAGTCATCGGCTCCGCTTCGTATATAGTGTTTCCATTTTTATCTTCTATTCTTAAAATAGTGGTGGGTTCAATATATACTCCTTTGTTTGCAAAGGTTGCATTGGCCCCAGTAATCTCAAGAACCGATAAATCTGCGACTCCCAAACAAAGAGAAGGAACGGGTTCTAGATGACTTTTTATACCTAGGTCTCTTGCTAACTTGATAGTAGCTTCTGGTCCTCCACAATTTTTCATTACCCAGGCGGTAACTGTGTTCACTGAATTAGCCAAACCTGCTTTTAAAGAAATAACTCCTCCATACTTATCTCCAGAATTTTTTGGGCAATATTGATCACCATTGGGTAAATCAAAACACACTTTTTGATTGGGAAGTTCAAAACAAGGTGAATAACCATCTCTTATCGCATTTGCATAAACAATGGGTTTAAACGTAGAGCCTACCTGACGCTTTCCTTGCTTAACATGATCATACTTGAAAAATTTATAATCTATTCCTCCAACCCATGCTTTTACAAATCCATTTTTAGGATCTACGGATACCATTCCCGCATGTAAAAATTTCTTGTGGTGGCGAATAGAATCCATAGGAGACATTAAAGTATCTCTATAACCAGCCCAAGTAAATACTCGTGTTTGAACAGGTTTATCAAAGTATTCAAGCATCTCCTTATCACTCCTTACTGGAACCTTATATTTATGCTTGTGATCCTCGAATGAACATGAATAATAATCTTTGCCTTCTACATCAATTTTATCAATGAATTTCGTTCGCTCACAGAAGGGGCACAACTTACCACTAGCAATCTTGTATCGCTTGGTTCTTTTCATGGTGCTCACTAAAATCTTTTGGACTTGTTCATCATCTATATCATTAGAAAATGGCCTATTCTTATTCTTTTTGCTTTGCCGATCAAAATCTATTTGTAATTCTTCTGAAAGATGTCTGGTAACCGCATACTCAGCATATTCTTGTAGTCTAGAATCAAGTGTGGTATAAATTTTTAATCCATCATTATAAACATCATATCTATTACCATTGGCATCCATGTAGATCGGATTTCCATCTTCATCTTCTGAACTTAGGATTTCCTTTACCTCTGCTCTTAGAATTTCCCTAAAATAGGGTGCAGAACCTTCTTCATGTCCTTGTGGAGAAAAATTCAACTTTATTGGAAGCAGCTTCAATGAATCATATTCAACTTGCGATAAGAAATTATTTCTCACCATTTGACTTAAAACGGTGTTCCTTCTATTCAAAGCGCTTTCTTTATATTTCTCTCTTTTGGGATTATAGATAAATGGATTTTTAAGCATTCCAACTAAAACGGCTCCTTCTTCTATCTTCAATTCCAAGGGCTTTTTGTCAAAATAGATTTGAGATGCCGACTGCAAACCAACAGCATTATATAGAAAATCATATTGATTAAAATACATGGTGATGATTTCATTTTTCGAATAGTTTTTTTCCAACCTTCCGGCAATAATCCATTCCTGAGCTTTTTGAAAGATTCTCTCAAACTTCGTTCTCGGCCTTTCACTAAAAAGTAGCTTTGCCAATTGCTGGGTTATGGTACTTCCCCCACCTTTATTCCCCATAAAAATGACCGCTCTAGCTACTCCTTCAGGGTCTATGCCAGAGTGATTATGATAACGTTCATCTTCTGTTGCAATAAGCGCTTGAACCATATGAGGAGGAATATCTTCAAACTCAATGTTGGTTCGATTCTTATTCCAAAATTTACCTATTACCTTATTATCTGCCGTAATAATTTCCGTTGCTAAATCGCTTTTAGGATTTTCTATTTTTTGAAACGTTGGAAGCTCGCTGAAAGCGGCAGCAATTAGAAGGCCTCCAAGTACCATAAATGGGAGTAATCCTACAACCCAAAAGAGTCTTTTAATCTTGCTCGTGTCTCTAGGTGTTTTCTTTTTTGCCATTCGATTTTCTCCAATAACGATTTAAATATAATTCTATTTGATAAAAAGTGTTAAGCTGCAGTTAGTGCTCATTCTTTCTTATAGCTATTCCAACATCATTAATACCTAGCAGCAACTCATCTCTCATAGCATGTAAAATTTGAAATTTGTATTCTCCTTTCAAAGGAAATCTATTCCTTTCCAAATATATCTGCTCGTTGGAATATATGTCTCCCAAACCCTGTCCTAACCATTTTCCATTTGATGCAGCCAATATCATTTCTACCGTATCCATTCTCGCTCTCCCGTTTGGAAATTCCAAACGAACAAAAGAAATGAAATTACTATAGTGATAATCATTATCATGACGAACAATCAAGCTAAAATCGCAGAACTGAGTGGTATCAGTAACCTCAAAACTAAAGTTCACGGTATCTTTATAGTGCCAGTTTCCACCTTTAATAACCGTGAAATCATCGTAAACTGAATTGTATGAACAGGAGCTAATAAAAAGAATAATCAGTAAGGAAAAAACCAGTCTCATTTTGCTTTATTACTTTTTTGCAAATTCTTTCTTTTTGGTTTTCTCTTTTTCCTTCTCTTTTTCTTGCTAAACTTAGCATCAAATCGACCAAGATTTTCATTTTCTGAATCGTGAGAATCAAAATCCAATTGCTTAGGAATATGCGAAAGGTCTCTTAAACTTTCAGGCTTTTTTCCTCTTTGATTCATCTTCTGAATTTCACGAACTCGCTTAAGAGATAACTCTACTGGAGAAGCTGTTGGATCATTTGAATAAACAAACCAAATTACCTTTTTGAATAGATCCATTTTAAATAAATGCGCTCTCCCTTTCTGCGTTTCTAACTTAGTGTCTGAGCCCGGAAAATCCTTTACAGCTTCCAAATAACTATCCAATTCATAGTTCAAGCAACACTTTAATTTTCCGCATTGTCCAGCTAACTTCTGTGGATTAATGGCCAATTGCTGATATCTTGCTGAACTCGTTTGAACTGTTCTAAAATCTGTTAGCCAAGTTGAACAACACAACTCTCTTCCACAAGAACCTATTCCGCCAACCATACCCGCTTCCTGTCTTGCCCCAATCTGCCTCATCTCAACTCTAATTCTAAAAGCTTCAGCTAGTTTTACAATAAGTTGTCTAAAATCCACCCTCTCTTCTGCTGTGTAAAAGAAGGTGGCTTTAGTTCCATCTCCCTGATATTCAACTTCACCAATTTTCATTTGCAAACCAAGAGCTAGAGCAATCTGTCGGGTTCTTACCATGGTTTCCTTTTCCTTTTTCCTAGCCTCAACCCACTTCTCTATATCAATATCCGAGGGAAGCCTCAAGATTCTCCTAATTTCTTCCTTTCCTTTCGTTTTTACTTTCTCTTTTTGAATTCTTGCTAATTCTCCAACCAAAGAAACAACACCTAAATCATAACCACTTTGTGCTTCGACAACTATAGCATTTCCCGGATGGACTTCAAGTTCCTTATCGTTTCTATAAAAAACCTTTCTTCCATTTTTAAACCTAACTTGCACAAAAGGATATTTTTTTGAGCCTTTTGGGTCCCTCATGTTAGAAAGCCAATTAAAGGTTGGTAACTTATCACAACCACTTATTCCACATGCTCCGTTGTTTTTACAACCAGCAGGCAAGCCGCTACCTCTATTTCCACAATTATTACACCCCATCAATCGCTAAGTTAGGATAATATAATCAACCCTTCGGAGGCCTATTTAATATTTTACACGTCCTTAAGCTTAAATCTAAGAATAATGTCTTGACATGGGCATTTCTAGAAAGACTATAAATTGCTTTTTCCACTATTTTTTGAATGGAATCACATTGATCTATCCTCAACTTATCATTGACCAGAGCTATTTGAATTCTATTCAAAACTTCAATTAAAAAATTCTGTTTTTCAATCTTGTTTAAGCTATGAAATTTATCCGCCAAGTCTATTATACCTATATGATTATATGAAGAGCATGTCTTTAACCAAACATCTAGCATGGAAAGGGTGTCTTCATTTATCAACTCCTCTTTTAAACGAATGGCCTCTCCCGGAATACCTCCAGCTTTTTTAGCAATATCAATAATTTTACTTTCCTCAATTTCATAATTATCTCGTAACCAGCTTTCAATTTTGTTTACTGAGAATGGCTTTGTTCGTATTAATTGAACCCTAGATTTTATAGTCGCAAGCAAATTGTCCCAATTGTCCCCAACCATAATGATCACATTTTTGGGTTCTGGTTCTTCTATAATCTTGAGTAACTTATTTGCGCATTCCAAATTCATTAATTCTGGCTTCCAAATAATTAGAACCTGATATCCCCCTTCAAATGACTTCAATGATAATTTCTTTAAAATAGCAACTGCCTCATGAACTGAAATAATTGGTTTTTTGTCTTCATGACCTATTCTGTTCAACCAATCATCAAAACGCATATATGGATTCTCTTGATAGTATTCGCGAAAATCGTTAATGAATGGTTCTGAAGTTACCTGCTTTTTTGAGGCCAGTTGTTGAACTGGAAAAACAATGTTTAAATCCGGATGCTTTAGTTCAAGAGCTCTATCGTCTTTCTTGGGTTCTCCAAACAAACCCGTGGATTTATCTTGATTCAATAATTCGTTCGCCAAAGCAATGGCTATGGGAAGGTTTCCACTCCCCTCCTTTCCCTTCAGGAAAATGGCATGAGGAACTCTTTTGCTCTCTATAGCGGTGACAAATTTTTCTTTTAATTCGTCTTGAATAAAAATGGATTCGAACAAAATATTAATCGTTTATTTGAATCAATAATTTTAATCATCAATTTACAATAATGCAAGGTATTAGGACATTAGATTTCAGCGGAAAAAAGACCTTAATCAGAGTGGACTTTAATGTTCCACTAAATGATCAATTCACGGTAAGTGATAACACGCGAATCGTTGCCGCATTACCTACAATCAATCATATATTGTCAAAGGGCGGGAAAGTTATTCTAATGTCACATCTTGGGCGACCAAAGGGTAGAGAAGATGCTTTTTCTTTGAAACACATTGTTTCTGAACTTAGCAGATTAACGGGAAAAGAAATCGCTTTTGATGAAATGCAGGATTTAAATGTTACCAGAGAAAGGTGTAATAATTTAAATGAAGGTGAAATTTTACTACTTGAAAACCTTCGCTATGATGAAAGGGAGAAGAAAGGTGATGAGTCTATGGCCAAAGAACTTGCAAGCCTATGCGATATATATGTGAACGATGCTTTTGGAACTGCACACAGAGCGCATGCTTCAACTGCAATTATCGCAAAATTTATAGAGGATAAATGCTTTGGCTTACTCATGGAAAATGAAATTGAAAGTCTAGATAAGGTTTTATTCCGCTCGGAAAAGCCTGTGACTGCAATAATTGGAGGCGCTAAAGTTTCTAGCAAATTGGATGTGATTCTAAACTTAATTGAGAAATGCGATAACCTAATTATCGGTGGTGGCATGGCTTATACTTTTGCCAAAGCTATGGGAGGTCAAATTGGAACTTCTCTTTTTGAAGAGGATAAAATAGATGAGGCTTTAAAAACTATGCAGTTGGCTAAAGAGAATAATGTGAACTTGTTACTACCAATTGATACCATCATTACCGAAGATTTTGCGCCAGATGCTGTCTCAAAGGTTTCAAAAACAAATGAAATACCCAGTGGCTGGATGGGCTTGGATATTGGAATAGAAACGGTCAATCACTTTGAGAAAACCATTTTGGAAAGTAAGACAATATTATGGAATGGGCCCATGGGTGTCTTTGAATTTGACAATTTTGCTAATGGAACAATTGCAATAGCAAATGCAATAGTAAAGGCTACCGAAAAGGGTGCTTTCTCCTTGGTTGGTGGTGGAGATTCTGTTGCTGCCTTAAAAAAATTCAACCTAGCTGAAAAAGTCTCTTATGTTTCTACTGGAGGAGGAGCTATGCTGGAATATATGGAAGGAAAAACATTGCCAGGGATTGCTGCGATTCGCTCTTAATTTTCTTTTTTCTTGGGAAAATATTCATCCATTATTTTAGGGAAAACATTTTCACCAATCCCCAACATGGGATTATAAAATATAGACTCTTCTTTCATTTCAGAACTTAAAAAGGAAATGCGTTGATCTATTTTATTGACATAAAGAATAATGACTGTGCATATCAGTAATCCTTTTAATGCTCCAAATAGCGCGCCTCCGATTTTATTCAGAAAGGATAGTGATAGAGCGTCTATCAGCTTAGTAATTAATTTTGCCAATAAATGAATTACTAATAAAATGAGAATAAAGGTTGCTGCAAAACTCAATATTGGAGTGTATTTCTCCGATATTCCAAAGCCAATGATATAGGGAGTTAAAAGCTTAGAAAAATGAATTGCGCCATATACCCCAAGTGCCAGTGCGACTAGTGATGCCAGCTCAATAATGATCCCTTTTGTAAAACCTTTGTAGCCAAGCCATAGTGTGATTACCAAAATTCCTATATCTAATGCAATCATAATTCAAAACTATTTTTTATTCCAATACTAAAATGAGAGAATAGATTTTTTTTCTTTGCTCTAGTTTTGATAGATTTTGATTTCAACAATAAATGGGCTGAGTTTCTGAAAATGCGCTCAGAAGAATACGGTGATGAGCTTGACCTGCAATCTATTCTTTTTTTGGTAGGTGTTCAGGAATTGGGTTTTGGTTATAGAAAATATTCCAAGGATGATAAGGTAAACCTTATGCATATTGCTGTTTGCACTCTTTTAGAGCCTCTTGGCTATTATAGATTTAAAGAAAGAGGAGAAAATGGTTGGCCTATTTTTGAGTTTAGGGAAGAGCTGCCTCCATTAAGCGATAAGGAACAGGAAAGATTAGTAAAACAGGCTTTAATGGATTATTTTATTGAACAACAACGGTAAGTTCATTCACTTCTTCTGGAATAATCTGAATAATGCTATTTGCGCTTAAGGTATCGGCTTCTACTTCAATACTTAGTACAAAAAGGCCAAATTGACCATCCAAAAAAAAGCTGGAAAGATCAAAGACAGCTTCACCTGCAGCATTGGTTTCTTCCATTACTTCTATCTCACTATCTTCTGGTTGGCTAAATAAAGTCACTTGAGCTCCTGTGATAGTCATTGCCTGCATATCCACAACTCTTATGTTTACAATGGTGTTTTCTGTTTCACGACAGGATGAAAACAGAATAATAAGGGATAGGATAAAAATGGATTTTCGAAAGATCACAAATTAATATTTACTGAAGAATTACCGTTTCCTCATTAACTACTTCCGGTTCTACCTTGATAATGCTTTCTGCTTCAAGAGTGTCTTTTACCACCTCAATACTAAGCACGAATAGCCCTGCCTGACCTGGTTCATAGAATTCGGTGAAATCAAATACGGCATCCCCTGCAGCATTTGTAACAGCCATTTCATCTACTCTAACATCCCCCACATTTACTGTGGTTCCCGAACCATCACCAAAAAGCCTCACCTCAGCATCGGCAATCCCAACACCGTTAATATCAACAACTGTAATTCGTGCTATTGTGTCTTCAGTTTTTCTGCATGAACTAAATCCCAAAGCGATAACAACTATTAGAACGGTCTTTATTAGTATGCCTTTCATTCTTCCTGACTTATTTAGTATTTTTGCCCCTAAATAGTTTGGGTGCTTTAACAAAATTAAGAAAATACCCCTAGTTAGATGCGATTTACCCATCAAATTTATACGATAGTTAAGAATCTTAAATAGAATTATTCGATGAAAAATAGTCTTAAACTTCTTCCATTTATAGCTCTGGCATTACTTTTTAATAGCTGCGCAGAGCCCGCTCAAAATAAAGTTTCAGAGGATAAAAGTACTATTGAACAAGTAGCTGAAACAACGATTATGCAAGAAGATAAAAGAGTAAGAGTAAAAATATCTACAAAATTTGGCGATATGGTGGCTGAATTATACAATGAGACTCCAAAACACAGAGATAACTTTGTGAAGCTTATAAATGAAGGGTTTTACAATGATCTTTTATTCCATAGAGTAATGTCTGAATTTATGATTCAAGGTGGAGATCCTGAATCAAGAGGAGCGGAACCGGGAAAAAGATTGGGTTCAGGCGGTCCTGGGTATACCATCCCTGCAGAAATACTACCTCAATTTTTTCATAAGAAAGGAGCTTTGGCCGCTGCTCGACAACCAGATAACGTAAACCCGGAAAAGAATTCTAGCGGAAGCCAGTTTTATATTGTTCAGGGCCTTAAGATCCCCGCTACGATGAATCCACAAAAGGAAAATCAAATGATTCAAGAATATTTATTGAGCCCCGAAGGTGAGGCTTTCAATAATGAAATGAATGAATTGAGAAATCAGGCCAGAACTAATCCAAGCACTGCAGAAAATGCACGAGTTAGATTTCAGGAAATCGTAGAAGAGGTTAGACAAATAGTTAAGGCCAACTACGAGAAAAACGGGCCTTCGGAAAAAGACAAGATTTATGAAGAAATTGGTGGTTATCCATCTTTGGATGGTGGTTATACTGTCTTTGGGGAGGTTATTGAAGGTCTTGAGGTAATCGATTTAATTGCTGCAGTGGAAACAGCGTCTCCTAATAGACCTGTTGAGGATGTAAGCATGACTTTATCCATTGTAGATTAATGAAGGCAAAAATTGCAGAGATACTAAAGGAGGTTGAGGCTTTCAGTGCTGGAAATCCCGAGGAAATAGAAACTTTTAGGATTAAGTTTTTAGGGAGAAAGGGAATCATAAAAGACTTGTATGCTGACTTTAAAAATGTTCCTAACGAGGAGAAAAAAGAAGTAGGACAACTTTTAAATGAGCTAAAGCAAAAAGCCACCTTAAAGATCAAAGGAAATGGGGAGGAGGATTCTCAAAATGGTGAATCCACTTATGACTGGTCTAGGCCGGTTAAAACTACATTTGAAGGAAGCAGACATCCTATTTCTATTGTAAGGAATGAAATTGTAGACATCTTTAAAGGTATTGGTTTTTCTGTTTCTGAGGGACCGGAAATAGAGGATGATTGGCATAATTTCACTGCTCTTAATTTTCCTGAAGAGCATCCTGCAAGGGATATGCAAGACACCTTTTTTATTGAAAAAGATATTGCTCTTAGAACACATACCTCATCGGTTCAAGTTAGGGTTATGGAAACTTCTGAGCCTCCCATTAGAACCATTTCTCCAGGAAGAGTTTTTAGAAATGAAGCTATCTCAGCACGTTCGCATTGCATCTTTCACCAAATAGAAGGTTTGTATATTGACAAGGATGTTTCTTTTGCGGATTTGAAACAGACATTACTTTACTTTGCTCGCGAATTTTTTGGAGCGGATTCTAAAATACGTTTAAGGCCTTCTTATTTTCCATTCACTGAACCTAGCGCAGAAGTTGATGTTTATTGGGGCTTAGAAACGGAAACCGATTATAAAATTACCAAGGGAACAGGTTGGTTAGAAATTATGGGTTGTGGAATGGTTGATCCGAATGTTCTTAGCAATTGTAATATTGATACAAACGAATACTCTGGATTCGCCTTTGGAATGGGAATAGAACGTATTGCAATGCTTAGATATCAAATTAGCGATATCCGTCATTTTTTTGAAAACGATATTCGATTCCTAGAGCAATTTAAGTCTACTATTTAAAAGACCAATCGTAGGTGTGGAGTTCTGTCAGACATTTGGTAAGCAGCTTTATAGAAAGGTCTATGTCCGATTTACTTGCCATCTCAATTACGGTATGAATATGTCTTGTTGGAATTGAAATTGCTCCTGCAATGGATCCTCCTGCAACATTCCTTTGAATAGGAGCAGTGTCTGTTCCTCCAGCTGGTAATAATTCCGGCTGCCAAGTTATTTTATGCTTCTTAGCCGTTTTTTTCATGTAGTCTACCATTCTGTAATCGCAAACTGTTCTTGCATCCATTATCTTTATCGCAGTTCCTTTACCCACTTCTGTGATTTTTTCGTGGGCTCCTGCACCTGGAACATCAAATGCAATAGTTGTATCTAAACCAAAACCGAAATCCGGTTGAATTTCAAGTGCAGCAACCTCCGCACCTCTCAATCCAATTTCCTCTTGTACCGTAAATACTCCATAAATGTCGTATTTAGGTTTTTTAATCGCTTTTAACGCTTCTATCAAAATGAAAACGGAAACTCTATTGTCAATGGATTTACAATTCACGCAGTCACCCATTTCAATGAGTTCACGGTCTCGTGTAATAGGGTCACCAACAGAAATATATTTTTCTACTTCTTTTTTGGGCATTCCCATATCTATCCAATAGTCACTTATCTTAGGTGCTTTATTGCGTTCTGCAGGAGTCATAACGTGTATTGGCTTAGCTCCCATAACACCTACTAAATCTTTTTTACCGTGAACGATTACTCGTTGAGCGGTTAAGGTTTTAGGATCAAATCCTCCTAGAGTATGGAATCTTAAAAAACCGTTGGCTCCAATATGGGAAACTATGAATCCTATTTCATCCATATGTGCTCCCACCATTGCTCTTTTCCTTCTTTCACCCTTTTTGACGCGCTCGGTTCCACGAATAATAGCGGAAATATTTCCCATATTATCGATAGAAACCTCATCTACATGACCTTTTATTTCTTTAAGAACAAGTTCTCTTACCCTTTGCTCAAAGCCGGGCGCCCCTGCTACTTCACAAATTCTTTTTAATAAATTGATCTCTCTTTTTGTCATTTAAACTTGGCTTAACTTTAACATATTAGACATACCTCTATCTGCTATTGGAATCGAAGCGGTGTTCACCATCATATCTCCTTCATTCAAATGTCCATTGTTTAGGAGAAATAATCGGATGTCCGAAATAGTCTGGTCTGTACTGATCATAGAATCATAGTAGAAAGCCTCTACGCCCCAAACCAAACTTAACTTGGTCATGAGCTCTCGATTTCCAGTAAAAACAAAAATCTTTGCTTTAGGTCTATGGCTAGATATTTTGAAGGCTGTATATCCAGAATAAGTCATTGAAATAATGGCTTTTGCATCCGATCGTTGAGCGAGTCTACAGGAAGAAAAACAGATTAAATCACTGGTAAATCGTTCTCCTTTATTATCGCTTGGCGCATACTCCTGATAATAAATGCCATCGGTTTCTTCTATCTGCGAAATGATCTTCGCCATATTTTGAACTGTTTCCACGGGATACTTTCCCACTGACGTTTCTCCGCTAAGCATTACCGCGTCTGCCCCATCTAAAACCGCATTCGCTACATCGTTTACTTCTGCTCTGGTAGGGGTTATGTTCTCAATCATAGACTCCATCATCTGTGTTGCAACAATAACAGGCTTTGCTTTTCTGATGCAATTCTTAACCAACTTCTTTTGGATAACAGGAACATTCTCCATAGGTACTTCAACTCCTAAGTCCCCTCTCGCAATCATAAGAGCGTCCGTGGCTTCAATTATGGATTCAATATTCTCTAGCGCCTCTGGTTTTTCAATCTTTGCTATAATTTTTGCGGTTCCTTTATGCTGCTTGATTAAATCTCTAAGTTCGTGAACATCTGAGGCAAAACGCACAAAAGATAACGCAACCCAATCAACAGATTCAGAAATAGCAAAAGCCAAATCCTTTTTGTCCTTATCCGTTATAGATGGCTGAGAGATTGCGGTATTCGGCAAATTAACGCCCTTGTTGGATTTCAAAATTCCTCCATGCGACACTGTTGTAATTACCTCGTCTATTCTATTGGTTTCCTTAACCAATAACTCCAATTTCCCATCGTCCAAAAGAATTTTTTCTCCGGGATTAACATCCTTGGCAAAATGAGAATAGCTTATATAGGCTTGTTCTGAAGAACCTATTATTTTATTGGTTGAGAACTTAAAAGAAGCGCCCTCTTCTAGAAGAACTCCTTCACCCATATCTCCTACTCTTATCTTAGGCCCTTGAAGATCTGCTAGGATAGCAATATGGCTTCCCATTTCTTCATTTAACTTTCTGATATCTGCAATTATCGTGGTTTTTGTCTCGTGGTCTCCATGAGAAAAATTTAACCTAGCCACATTCATTCCACTTTCAATAAGTTCTCTTAACTTATCTACAGATGAGCAACTGGGGCCTATTGTTGCAATTATTTTGGTCTGCTTCGTTTTCATTATCTTAAAGTAAAAGCCTCTCTTTATTTTTTAATTTCTCAACATTCAAGCTTCCAAAAGACAGAATAATATTTATGTCCCGTAGCTTTTGTAATGTTTCCTTTCTATCAAATCTCTCCGAATTAATTACCAGAAAATAATCCATATTAGGCTCTTCTGGAATCAAAAACCCCCATTTATTTCTATTTCCAATAAGGGTATACTCCGCCCCATTTACTTCATCTTGAAAATAGAATTTCGGGAATTTCATCTCTTCTCCAAAGAGTTTGTCTTCTAAGATGATGGATTCCACCTTCTGTAAACGGATATTTAATGCTTCATTAATATTCCATCCCAGACGATAATCTTTCTGATGACAACTTATTCCAATACAGGCAAAAGCAAAGTCCAGTTCAATATGTAGCCTTTTTCTTGACATTATCAAGACGGAAAGAAAACAATATTGTATGGTTTTATATTACTTAAAGAGAAATTTTTTAAACGCTGAATTGTAATAATCCTATGCTTTTAGTTTTTTCCAAGCCTCTTCAGCCGCTTTTTTCTCTGCATTTTTCTTTGAACTTGCTGAGCCTCTGCCTTGAGGCACCTCGTCTATAAAAACAGTTGCTTCAAAAGTAATTCCATTAGGAGCTTGGCCTATTTCCTCGCATTTGTAAGCCACTTTCTTCCTTTTCTTTTGGGTCCACTCCTGCAACATGCTTTTATAATCAGAATTTACAGAGATCACCTGCTCAAAGTCTAAGTTCTTTCTGATAACATCTAGTCCTATTTTCATGCATTTGTCATAGCCAACATCATAGTATATGGCCCCAAATATGGCCTCCAGAGTATTTCCAATTATCGTTTCTCTTGGAAGATCAAATTGTTTTCTAACGGGTATATTCTTTCCTACACCTAATTTTTCAGCTAGGTCAACAAGACTCTCTCGACTTACTATTCTTGCCCTCATTTTAGTAAGCTCCCCTTCCTTTTTGGAAGGATATTTTTCATAAAGATAATCTGCAATTATCAGGTCAAGAACTGCATCTCCTAAAAACTCCAATCTCTCATTGTTCTTAGAAGATCCTTTCTTAGAATGAGATTTATGACATAAGGCCAGCTTATACAATTCGATTTTCTTGGGTTTAAACCCAAAAGAATCAAACATTGCTTTTCTTATTCTATCGCCTAGAACGTCTTTTTTTCTCTTAAATATCCAGAAGGCCAAAATTAATTCTCAAATTTTTTGAAGATGACAGATGTATTATGTCCGCCAAATCCAAAAGTGTTGCTCAACGCGTAGTTTACGGTTCTTTCCTGAGCTTGGTTAAAAGTAAGATTTAATTTCGAATCGATTTCTTCATCATCCGTGAAATGATTGATGGTCGGAGGAATTAGGTCATTCTTAATTGCCATTATACAAGCAACAGCCTCAATTGCCCCTGCAGCTCCTAACAAATGACCAGTCATAGACTTTGTAGAACTAATATTTAGGTCATACGCTTTTTCTCCAAAAACTGATAATATAGCTTTTGTTTCGGCTATATCTCCCAGTGGTGTGGACGTTCCATGGACATTTATGTAGTCCACTTCAGAGGTGTTAAGCCCAGCTTCTTCCAAGGCTGCTTTCATTACACTTTTCGCTCCCAAACCTTCAGGATGTGGGGCTGTAATGTGATGCGCATCTGCAGATAATCCACTACCTACCAATTCCGCATATATTTTTGCTCCTCTTTTTCTAGCATGCTCATACTCCTCCAATACTATTCCAGCAGCTCCCTCACCCAAAACGAAACCTTCTCTATCCTTATCAAAAGGTCTTGAGGCTGTTTTTGGGTCATCGTTTCTTTTCGATAGCGCTTGAAGGGCGCTAAATCCTCCTACAGCAGCTTCATTAATACAGGCTTCCGAACCTCCTGAGATAATCGCATCATTCTTTCCTAGTCTGATCAAATTGAAAGCATCGATTAACGCATTATTAGAAGAAGCGCAAGCTGAAACCGTGGCGTAATTTGGGCCCCTTAGCCCATGTTTTATAGATATATGTCCTGGTGCTATATCCAAAATCATCTTAGGAATAAAGAACGGATTAAATCTAGGTGTCCCATCTCCATTTGCAAAATCGGTCAATTCTGCCTGAAGAGAAGTAAGCCCTCCAATTCCCGAGCCCCAAATAACTCCAATCCTATCAAGGTTAGGTGAATTTGAGAGAATTCCAGAATCCTCAATTGCCTGATCACTTACATAAATTGCATAATGCGAAAAAGCATCCATCTTTCTCGCATCTTTTCTATGCATGTGTTCAGTAATATCAAAATCCTTTACCTCGCAAGCGAATTGCGTTTTAAACTTTGATGCATCAAACCTAGTAATGGGTGCTGCACCGCTAACACCCTTTACCAGATTATCCCAATATTCTTGGACTGAGTTTCCAATAGGGGTAAGCGCACCAAGTCCTGTGACTACTACCCTTTTAAGTTCCATGTATAAGCCTTTTAACTGGCGTTGCTTGTTATATATTCTACTGCCTGTCCAACTGTTGCTATCTTTTCTGCCTGATCGTCTGGAATTGCAATATTGAATTCCTTCTCAAACTCCATAATTAGCTCTACAGTGTCCAAAGAGTCAGCTCCTAAATCATTTGTAAAATTAGCTTCGCTAGTAACTTCTGATTCCTCAACGCCTAATTTATCTACAATGATTGACGTAACTTTTGACTGAATGTCTGACATATTTTAAATTTTAAAGATTAAAATGGGCTGCAAATAAAAAGATATTAGATGTAACCACAAAAAAATAAATTATTACTGAAAATACTGTGTTTCAGCTATTTTCCGATTTGGCTCTTATCAAATCAAATGCCATTTATTTGCTCGCAACATGGAAAAGGGCGTCTCCTTGATTTACAACTGGGCTATTATTATGTCCTATTACTCTACCTGTTACACTAGATTTTACTGATAGTGCCTTCTTTTTGGGGTCTATTTGATGGATTATTCCAAGTATTTGATCCTTTTCAACGTATTCTCCGCTTTTAACATTTGACTTGAAAAGTCCTGCGTCTTCCGCCCTAACCCATTTTGATCTAACAAAATGCTCTGACGCTTTTTTTTCGCCTTTTCCCGGAATCATGTCATAATGTCTGAGAACTCGCATAACACCACTTATTCCCTCCTCTACACTTTCTTGATTCAATCTTTGCGCTTCTCCTCCTTCGTAAACAATTACTGACTTGTCTCCTTTAATAGCCTCTGATCTAAAAGATTTAGGAATAATAGAGGCGCTCAGAGCGATAGGAGCACCAAATATATCTGCTAATGCTTTTGACCCCGGGTGATCCTTACTATATCTTGTTTGCGGGTAATTATACCTGGCGCCTCCACCTGTATGAAAATCTACTCCCACATCAATATTCGGTAATACTTTGCTGCTAATTATATTGGCAATTCTAGAGGCTAAAGAACCCGATTTAGAACCTGGAAAGCTTCTATTCATATCCTTTCCATCTACCACATCTCGAGAGAAGTTTATAAAGCCATAAATATTCAGTAAGGGTATCGCAACCAAAGTGCCTTGTTGTAAATTCTGTATATCAGAGTTTGATATTATGTGCCTCACAATCTCAACACCGTTTATTTCATCTCCATGTAAGCCGCCTGTAAGCATAACCCTTTTACCAGGCACTTTTCCATTGAATACGTATATAGGCAGAAATATTCTAGTGCCAGAGGCTAAATCCGCAATGTCTAATTCTATTTTCTGGTTTTCACCCGGATTTACACGATGTCCTGCTATTTCATAAGCTTCCATATTTTAAGACATTTTAATGACGTGATCAATAAATCGTTTCGCAACATTCTCACCCGTAGATTTTTCAATGCCTTCGAGTCCTGGAGACGCGTTTACTTCCATAATTAATGGCCCTCTATCCGAGAATAACATATCTACCCCGGCTGTGTCCAGCCCCATTGCTGCTGCGGCTTTTACTGCGGCTTCTTCCTGCAAATCGTTTAAAATTATTGGTTCCCCTATAGCTCCTCTATGGATATTGGATCTGAACTCTCCTTCCGGAGCAGTGCGTTTCATGGCTGCAACCACTCTGCCACCTACTACAATAGCCCTTAAATCTCTTCCTGCCGATTCTTGTATAAACTCTTGAACTATTACTCTTGCTTTTAATTTATTGAAGGCCTCAATAACAGATTCTGCTGCTTTCTTTGTTTCTGCTAAAACAACACCTAAACCTTGTGTTCCTTCAAGCAGTTTGATAATAATTGGGGTTCCACCTATGGTTTTGACTAAGTTTCTGGAATCATCTGAATAGTTCGTAAATCCTGTTTTCGGAAGGTTGAGACCTGACTTTGAAAGGATTTGCAAACTTCTCAGCTTGTCCCTTGCGGTTAAAAGGCCATCTGCTGTTACACAGGTATATACTTTTTGCATTTGAAATTGACGAATAACCGCTGCTCCATAAAATGTACTTGACGCTCCAATTCGTGGGATTATGGCATCTACATCGCTCAATTCCTCTTCTCCAAAAACAACTCTAGGCTTATCTTTCTCGATGATCAATTTACATCCCAAATGATTGATTACATCAACATTTATTTTCTTCTTTCTAGCTTCCTCTGTTAACCGAAATGTCGAGTATAGAGACGGGCGCTGAGATAAAATAATCAGTCTCATTTTTTAAATTTAAAAGATAAGTTGGTCTTTGTTACATCCACAACAAAAAGGTTTGCAAGTATCTTCCTCCCCAAAAGAATGGGGTACTTCATGTCGGATCGATCGGTTAAGGAAAGTTCTATTTCAAAAGATTCATTGAAAAGGACTATTTCCGTGCTTATTACAAACCTGTCTTCATCATCTCCAAATGAATTTCTTACCGATCGAATTTCATATTTTGATGTTTCTATGTGTCTTTTTCTAAATTGGAAGTGTGAAGAGTCTAGAGGTTTAAAACGAATTACCTTTTTATCTTTTTTCACCACTTCTTCTATACTGTCACAATGCAAAGAGGAAGTATAAGCCCCAGTATCAATTTTAACCGATACTTCCTTTAGCTTTAATTTGGGAAAATCAACATAATCTGTTCTGCCAATGGTCTTCTTTCTTTTCCAGGGTCTCATTCAATAAAATAAAGCCTCGAATTAAATAAAAGAATAAACAAATTGATTGATTAGTTAAGCTTAAATTTGCGCCTTTGAAAAAAAATAACATCATCATATTTGCCTCTGGCAGAGGTTCCAATGCGGACAATATCATTAAGCATTTCTCAAGTTTTGAGGATGTGACCGTATCATTAATAGTTACTAATCGCAAAAATGCTGGAGTTCTAGAGATTGCTAAAAACAACAATATTGACTTTTTAGTAATTGAAAAATCAGGTCTTAAAAATGTTCAGTTTCACAATACTCTGAAGGAAAATGGTGCTACCCTTATTGTTTTAGCCGGCTTTTTACTTAAAATACCCATTGAATTTATTGTGGCTTTTCCTCGTCAAATTATAAATATTCATCCTTCCTTGTTGCCAAAATATGGTGGTAAGGGAATGTATGGGGATCATGTGCATCAAGCTGTTTTAGAAAATAAGGAAAATGAAACGGGAATAAGTGTTCATTGGGTAAATGAGAACTACGATGAAGGGCTTATCATAGCACAAAGGAAGTGTTCAATAAAAGATTGTAAAACTGTTGATGAAATTAGAGGCGCGGTTCAAAAAGTAGAGCAAGAAACTTTTCCTTTAATCATCGAGAAATTACTAGAAGATGAATTTTGATTTAAAACAAATAGTTAGTGCGACATTGGTTCTTTTTGCTGTTATAGACGTAATTGGCTCAATACCCATTATTTTGGATATTAAGAAAAAAAGTGGCGGAATTAACGAGATTAGAATTAGCCTTGTTTCCCTTTTAATCATGGTTTGTTTTTTATTCGTGGGGGAAAGTGTTATTCAATTACTTGGAATAGATGTTTACTCATTCTCTGTCGCAGGTTCTTTTGTTTTGTTGTTTCTTGCTTTAGAAATGATTTTAGGTGTTGAGCTTTTCAAGGCAGAAGATGTAAGTCCAAAAATATCTTCTATTGTTCCTATTGCATTTCCCATATTAGCTGGTGCTGGTACTCTTACATCTTTAATTTCATTAAGAGGTGAATTTCATAGGGAAAACATCCTTATTGCTATAATCATAAATATCCTTTTTATCTTTCTTGTTCTGAAGCTGACCAAGAAACTTGAAAAACTTCTGGGGCCAGGTGGTTTGATGATAATAAAAAAGGTGTTTGGAATAATTTTACTTGCTATTGCGGTGAAACTATTTAGTAGTAATGCTGGAAAACTATTCTCATAATATTGGCTAAAAAGAAAAAATACTACGTTGTTTGGGAAGGGCATAAGCCAGGAGTTTATGATTCATGGACTGAATGTCAGAGACAAGTAAGTGGTTATAAAAATGCTAATTTCAAGTCATTTGAATCCAAAGAACAAGCAATAAAGGCTTTTGAAAATCCGGAAAGTGTAGTTGAAGAGCCAAATGGAAAAACATTATACTATGTAGTTTGGAGGGGTAAAAAACCGGGTATTTATAGGTCTTGGCGAGAAACACAAGCTCAAATTCAAGGAGCAATAAAACCAAAATTCAAGTCTTTTGGCAGCAAGGATTTGGCGGAAAAAGCCTTTGAAGAAGGACCAGAAAATTACGAGGGTCGTTCCTTTAAAAAAGCAAGAGACTTAAGTCCAGAAGAAAAAGAAAAAATAGGTGATCCCATCCTATTAAGCTTGAGCGTAGATGCAGCATGTAATGCTAAAACAGGAGAGTTTGAGTATCAAGGAGTAATAACTGAATCTGGAACTCAAGTATTTCATGTGGGTCCTTACCAAGATGGAACCAATAATATCGGAGAGTTTTTAGCTTTGGTGCACGCTTTAGCATGGTTAAAAAAGAATAGAAGTGATTTGCCAATATATAGCGATAGTAAATATGCGATGGCTTGGGTAAGAAAAAAGAAGGCCAATTCTAAAGTGCGAAATGCAAAAACCTTGTCTCTTTTAAGTCGGGCGGAAAAATGGCTAAACGAAAACGAATGGCCAAATGAAATTTTAAAATGGGAAACAAAAGCTTGGGGGGATATACCAGCAGATTTTAATAGAAAGTAAATGAAAATAGAGATAGAAAATAAAGAATTCGAATTGCTGGAAAAGAATGGTGAAGTTTTCATCAATGACCAAAAAATTGATTCCACCATTATTCAAAAAAATGAGGAATTAACCGTCAACGTCAAGGGAAAAAACTTTCGCATTCGAATTGAGGAAAAAGATGGTCAGTTTAAGATTCGCTCCAATGGCAAGAGCGCTATTGTGTCAATTACTTCAAAAGCTGATGAGATACTCTCAAAAATTGGAATAAGTGATTGGTCTAAAAGCGAAGAGTCGGATCTAAAGGCTCCAATGCCGGGAAAAATACTCGATGTGTTAATATCTGTCGGAGATCAAGTGGAAAAAGGACAGAGCTTAGTTGTGTTGGAAGCAATGAAAATGGAAAACATGCTAAAATCCCCAAAAGATGGCATTATTGCGGAAATAAAAACCCTTAAGGGAGATACCGTTGAAAAAAATCAAATTCTGATTACATTTGAATCTTAATACTAAAATCATGAAATACTTTTTATTCCTTTTTTCAATTGTCTTTTTAATGAGCTGCGGCAGCGAGCCCAAAACACAAGATAAAGTTCAGAAAGAACCAGAAACCCCTGTTGATTATGGAACCGACCTGGTTTTTGAAAAGAACGGAATCAAAGTATATGAGGCTTTGGTTGGAAATGAATTTAATGATGCTTCCTTGAAGTTAGTCTCTCCCATTGTTCCTCCAACTGGTCCAACTCAATTTGAATTTCAAGTTGAAAATTATGATTTAGGAGCTCAAACTGGGGATGCAGCAGAACGAAATTGCGCAAATTCCGGTAAAGGGCAACACATTCATTTTATACTGAACAATAAGCCCTATAAAGCACATTATGAAAACACCTTTGAGGAAGAGATGCCTGAAGGAACCAATGTTTTGCTTGCTTTTTTATCAAGATCTTATCATGAAAGTATCAAAACAAATGCAGCTCATGAAGTAGTAAAATATGGCACTGGCGGTCAAGAGCTTGATGAGCCAATGCTTTTTTATAGTCGCCCAAAAGGAACTTACGCTGGTAAGGACGGGGAAAAATTACTTCTGGACTTTTACCTTAGAAATATCTCTTTGAGCGAAGAAGGAAATAAAGTAAGAGCTACTATAGATGGTGAGGTGTTTATACTTCCTAAATGGTGTCCGTATTTTGTAGAAGGTTTATCTGTTGGGGAACACACTGTGCATTTAGAGCTTTTGGATGCTCAAGGAAATCCTATAAAAAATCTTACAACTGAAGAAGGTGTAAAAGAAGTAGGTCCATACAGTAATTGTGGCATACGAACAATCACCGTTACTGCTGGCTAATCGCATTCGTCTAGTATTTTTGGAACTTTAACGACACTCTTTCGTAATAAGTCGTAATAAAGTGATTGTAATGAAGAGATGGATATTTCCTGTTGTAGCAGGATTTGTGTTGGTGGCATGCGGAACGAATAATTCGTCAAATACTCCCCAAGAAATTGTAAATGTTGAAAATGCTCCCGAATTTGAGAGTACTAAATATGATTTAGTAGATCTCACAGAGTTTGGGATAGAAGCGCAAATTCAGGTTCCAAACAAAACAGTTACTAATGTTGCCCCTGCTGTGCAACTGAATGAAACCTCAGGGGTTTTACAAGTTAGTTCAGGAGAAAAGTTCAAATTGAACATCATAGAAACAGAAATGGATAAAGGCCTTGTAAAATCAGATTTAGAAGGTGATCTATTGTTTACGAATAAAATTGAAGAGGAAGAAGAAAACTTCATCAAGTACACTTCATCTTTGCCTGATGGTTCAAAGAGTTTCACTCATTTTTGTGCTTGGTTAGATATAAATGGCACCACTTATCTCGTTGAAAATGATAAACACGTAAAGTTTTCTGATCATTATTTGAATAGAATGATTAAGTGTGTGAAGTCAATTCAACGAAACAATTCCATTTAAAATGAATAACTTTTTTAATGATAAAACGTATATCGAAAAGGACACCATAAAAACTATCATGAATAGATTGTCATATATATTATCATTTATCCTTTTGCTCTCGGCATCTGCAAATGCTGGTGTATTGGTGGCAGAAGGAAATTACCAAGGTAAAGACCTTTACATCCAAAACCCATTTCTAGATTCTGGGGTTGGTTTCTGTGTATACGAGGTTATGGTAAATGGACAATTAACCGTTGATGAAGTTAATTCAAGCGCCTTTGCTGTGGATTTAGCCGTGTGGAAGCTTGATTTGGGAGATCCCGTTGTTGTTAAAATCAAGTACAAAGATGGTTGTTCGCCAAAGATTATAAATCCGGAAGTCTTAAGGCCTCAAAGTACTTATGAGCTGGTTTCTTCTGCAATTTCCAGAGAGGGTGTTCTTACTTGGACCACCAAAAATGAAACTGGACAAATTCCCTATATCGTAGAACAATATAAGTGGAACAAATGGGTAAAGTTGGGTGAAGTTCAAGGCAAGGGTTCTAAGGTAAGTAATGAATATTCTTTTAAAATCATTCCACATAGTGGTGAGAATAAAGTAAGAATAAAGCAAATGGACTATTCAGGAAAGCCACGCTATACTGAAGAAAAGTCCTTTAGGCCAACTGGAATATCTGGCGTTTCTTACAATTATGAAAAGTCTAAAAAAACTGTAGTATTCACGGCTAAAACACACTTTGAAATTTTTAACGAGTATGGTAATCTTGTGAAAAAAGGATACTCAGACAACGTAGAGGTTGCCAGTCTTGACAAGGGGGTTTACTACATCAATTACGACTCCAGTTTCGGAGAGTCATTCAAAAAGTAATTCTTAAATATTTGTGTTTATTTGCCTTTTAGGTATAAACATGAAATTAGATCATATTGGCATTGCTGTTTCTAATCTAAAAGAAGCAAATGCGCTATTCGAGGAAATCTTAGGGTCCGCTCCTTATAAAGAGGAAGAAGTTGAGGGAGAGAAAGTCATTACTTCTTTTTTTAGTGCTGGAGAAAGCAAGATAGAGCTCTTATTGTCTTCCGATCCAGATGGAGCAATAGGCCGTTTTATTGAAAAGAGAGGGCCGGGGATTCATCACATAGCATTTGAGGTAGAGAACATTCGAGAAAAAATGGATTACTATTCTCAAAAAGGGTATCGCCTTTTAAATAAAGAGCCAAAGAAAGGGGCGGATAATAAACTTATCGCCTTTCTTCACCCAAAAGATACTTCTGGGGTTTTAATTGAATTGTGCGAGGACATTAGCTAGGGATTCTTTTAGGTTTTTATTCTGCGGGTATAGAAAGGTGCGTATTCGTGTTTCTTTTGCGCCCGCAATGTTTTTCTCGGTATCGTCTATAAAAAGTGTTTCTTCTTTCAATAGTCTATTCTTTCGAATAACATATTCATAGCATTCTGTATTCGGTTTTCTCAGGCCTATTTCATTTGAATAGTATATTTTTTCAAATAGGCTGCTATAATTTTCATAGCCAAATGTGTCTTCAATAACCTGACTGAACTTTTTTACGTGAATCTCATTGGTATTGCTCAGCAAAAAGAGTCGATAATCTTTTCTCAATTCCTTTAGATAATTAAATGTCTCTTTGGGTAAATCCAAGATAATACTGTTCCAGCAACGATCAATTTCAGCATCCGTCAATGCTGAATTATAATTTCTTAGACCATTTCTAAATTCTTCCGCGGACATCTTTCCTGTTTCAAAATCATTGAATAATCCGCTTTGTTTGGCCTGACTATAAATTGCATCAAAATTATCAAACCCAAGTGCTGCAAACTCCCTTGGAATACTCAAATAGTCTAGCCTCAGAAGCACTCCGCCTAAATCGAAAATGATGTTTTTTATTTTAGCCATGTATTTTAGTTCGAAATTCTAATGCAAAAATATACATTTGCAATCCAAAAAGTTTTTGGGGCCCATAGCTCAGCTGGTTAGAGCACCTGACTCATAATCAGGGGGTCCATGGTTCGAGCCCATGTGGGCCCACTCAATTAGAATCAAGCCTCACAGAAATGTGGGGCTTTTTTTATATTCAAACTAGGACAGGATTTGGACAGGTAGATTCTTTCTTTTGCTTTCTTTTCTTAGTTTTA
Organism: uncultured Flavobacteriales bacterium; assembly: GCA_964609215.1. Taxonomy (GTDB): domain Bacteria; phylum Bacteroidota; class Bacteroidia; order Flavobacteriales_D; family JABDKJ01; genus JABDKJ01. The sequence goes on along the minus strand of CAZSQZ010000001.1, from coordinate 424,812 downwards.
TTCTGAATGAACAGTTCGAAAGAAAATCCAATAACTTACTTTGAAAGATTCTATAATGAAGAATCTGTTGAGGCCTTCTGGCATGTCGAAGTTGAAAAAAAATTAAAAGAATATAGTCGAAATCCTAATCAATACATTCAAATATCTGTCAATTTCAACGAAACTAAAATTCAATTCGAAGATCCTGATGTTAAAATTGATCAGGAAAATAAGTCAATCATTTACTGCTATGGCGAAGAAATCGAATTTGATTTTAAAAAAGAGGTTTTTCATCTTTACTTTAAATCTGAAATCAATAAATCTGTCAGACTAATAGACGAAGGAATGCTCCAATATTCTCATTCCAAGCAAAGAACAAAACGATATTTGGATCAAATTGAATCAAAGCTACAAAAACTTGAAAATTTCAGTCCATTGTCCATTTATCCAGACCTCAAACAAATCTTTAAGCCCATTTACAATTGTATCAAAGACTACAGAATGGAATATCTTCCTAAAAAAAATTCTTCGAATGAGAGAGGAAAGAATTTAATAGAATGGGAAGGTTCAGAAGCTCAACTTGAAAGGCTGTACAAAGAACTCAAGAAAGAAGGTATAATTGAATGCCAAATGGAAGAATTCATAAAATTGTTTCTTGGTAAATCTTCTCAAGGCATTAATTGGAATATCAAAAGAGGGCCAGGAACATCTAAGCCTTCATTGATTTATTTTCTGCATAAGTTGATGAATAAAAAGCTTATAACCAGAATAGAAGATTCTAACTTTTACAGTGCTATTAAGTATGCATTCAAAGACTACAAAGGCTCAGAACTCAAAAACTTAAAACAATCAAATAACTCATTTTCTCAGACCTCGAAAGTAACCAAAGAAGAGACCATCAATAAAATTCTAGCATCCCTTTGAACTCAAACCCTTACTAGGTAAGGTAAGGTAAAAATCCACCTTCTTAATCGATCGCATTTTGCGCCCTCAAAGATCTGCACGAAGCAGTTCTATAACTAATATAAATTTTATGAAAAATTTAAAGGAGGGTGAATTACTAAACTCTCAAAAAGCAGCCCAATTTTTGGGCATTTCAAAATCAGCTTTGTACAAGCTAACCTCACAGGGCAAAATCAAATATTACAAGCCATCAGGAAAGCTGAATTATTTCCTAAAAAGCGATCTTTTGAAATGGGTGACTGGTGAGAATAATGTTAACACTCAAAACAAAAGATAATGCGCTATATATTTAACAATAAAGAAAGATATGACCAGCTGCCTGAGCCTATTTCTGGACTATTGATTCCATTTAAAGATAGGCAAAAAGATATCGTATTGTTGTCAGTTATTACATCAATGAGTTCAATAATCCCAAACGTCTGGACTATCTACGGAGGGAAAAAGTACTATTCAAATTTAAATTGTATGATAGTTGGTCCGCCAGCTACAGGTAAAGGAAAAATGACATTGTCTAAAGAATTAGTGAATCCAATTCATAAGAAAGTAATAGAATCGAGCGAAGGAGGGAACCCCCAATTAAAGGAGATTAAATTACTTCCAGGAAACACTACTTCCGCCATGATTTATTCACATTTAGAAAAAAGTGAACATGGGATGTTAATGATAGAATCAGAAACAGATACGTTGTCGCAAATGCTAAGATCAGAGCACGGTCAATTTAGTGATGTTCTGAGAAAGACCGCAGAACATGAAGACCTTTCTTATAGCAGAAAAACTGACTCTGAGTTTTATGAAATCATAGAACCAAAATTGTCTGTTCTATTATCAGGAACGTTAAATCAAATGTCCCCTTTCTTTGGCAATATAAGCAATGGGTTGTTCAGTAGGTTCCTTGTATATTCTTATGATGATTCACCATCATTCGTTAACCCTCTTTTACTAAAAGAAGATTTATCTGAAATATTTAAAAAATGCGGGACTGATTTTGCTCTGCCGCTTTATAATAGATTATACAAAAATGATGGGATTAAGTTTGAGTTGACAGAAAATCAAATAAAATGGTTTGGCTCAAAAGGAAAAAGATTGTCTGCAATATTTTCAGACCCTTTAGAAAGAGCAGAATTGTATAGAGGATTAGTTTCAGTTATAAGAATTGCGATGCTACTAAGTGTATTCCGAAATGCAAAAATTTTAAATGGGTCTTCGAATTTAAAATGTAATACTATTGATCTCATTCTTGCATTCGAAATTTTTGAGTATTTATTCTTAAAGTCAATTTCTATTTTAAGAAAGTCGTCCCCAAAAACGTATATAGACAATCTTTTCGATGCAATGCCTTTGGATTTTTCTAGGAAAGAGGCTATTGAAATAGGTGAAAAAGGCGGTATTCCAGAAAGAACAATGGATAAATATTTGAGTGTCTGGACATTATCTCAAAAGCTTTATAAGCCCAGAAATGGTCAATACTACAAAACAAACCCTGCAAAATCAGGAGATAAAAAAGGAGGTTCAGATGAAGACTAAAATAGTATTGAGAAAGAAACCTAACAAAGAGGGGCTTTGCCCTCTTTGTGTTAGGCTCTCTCATAAAAATAAAACTAAATATCTCTCATTGGGAATTAAGCTGTTACAAGATCAATTCAAAAATGGCGAGTTCACCACAAAAGTTCAGAACTTTAAATATCGTAATCGTCAATTATTGAATGTTCGATCAAAGTGTTTAGATATTATTGATGAATTAAATTTGAAAGGTGCTCTATATGATTTCGAAGACTTTCTTGAGTTGTATTATGAAAAAGAGAAAGAGCCAAAAACATTTGTTGGATTTACCAATGAAATCATCTCTGAGCTGAAAGAAGGAAATCAGCTCTCTTATGCTCTTACGTTTAAAGACCTTCTAAATTCAATTACAAGTTTCATAAGAGAAAAAAAGTCTCCTGAAAACATAGCATTTGAGAATATAGACTTGGCATTTTTGGAAAAATATGAAGCCTACTTAAGATCTCATGGAAACAAAAATTCTTCAATATCGATTAAAATGAGGACGCTTAGAGTTGTTTTTAATAAAGCACTGAAAAGAAATTTAGTATCCAATAAACATTATCCATTTGCGGATTATAAGATTTCTAGATTAAAACAGCCTAATAACAAACGAGCGTTCTCAAAAGAAGAATTCAGGAAGTTTAAAAATGTGGATTTAACCTTTCATTCAGGCTTGATAGATTCACATAAGTTAGCCCTATTTTCATTCTATTGTAGAGGAATGAATTTCGTTGATATGGCAAAGTTAAAACATGAGAACATCTCCAACGGAGTCTTGTCCTATGCAAGAACTAAAACCAAAGGAGAATTCAAAATAAAGCTATTGCCAGAAGCTATTGATATTATAAAATACTTCAAGGAGAAATATCCTAATAAGCATTATTTAATGCCCATTCTAACAATGGAGACTTATACCGCTTCTCAGTTTCAAAACAGGAAAAAGAAGACTTTAAAGAAGTTCAATAAAGACTTGAAAAAGATAGGAGCAGTTGCAGGCATTGAGAATAGCATTACCAGCTACGTAATTCGTCATAGTTATGCGACCTTAATGAAGTTTAGTGGCGTTTCTACAGATGTAATATCTGCAAGCATGGGACATTCAGATTTAAGCGTTACAGAAAACTATTTGAAGTCTTTTGGTGATGAGGTTCTTGATGAGGCAAATGAAAAGCTTTCAGAATTATAAATAATTATTCGAACAAATTAAAAGGAAAGGCTGCTCAAAAGAGTGGCCTTTTTTATTCATTAAAAATCAAACAAAATGCAATTAAAACAAGCCTCCAGGAGCAAGTCCTGGATCAAATTATGTATTCAAGGTCCAAGTGGATCTGGTAAAACATACTCATCTATTTTGCTTGCTAAGGGAATAGCAAATGGAGATCTGAACAAAGTAGCTGTAATCGATACAGAGAATGGAAGTAGCAATCTTTATAGCAATCTAGGAAGCTACAATGTAGTTCATGTTAAGCCACCATATTCACCAGAGAAGTACATTGACGCAATTTCTTTATGTGATGATGCTGGAATGGAAGTAATTATTCTTGATTCTATCTCTCATTGTTGGAATTATTTGCTTGCTTTTCATTCAAAGCTTCCTGGCAACAGCTTTACGAATTGGAATAAGGTAACACAAAAACAGAGAGCGTTCATTGATAAAATGTTGCAAACTCCTATTCATTTTATTGCCACCATGAGAACAAAACAGCATTATGTACTTCAACAAAAAAATGGAAAATACATTCCTGAAAAAGTTGGCCTCAAAGCCGTGCAACGGGATGGAATTGAATACGAATTCACAACTGTTTTTGATTTAGACATTAAGCATTTCATGACTTGCAGCAAAGACAGAACAGGCTTATTCATGGGTAAGCCTGAATTTCAAATATCAGTGAATACAGGAAGAATAATAAGAAAATGGTGTAATGAACCCATGTCAGAAAATGATGTGCTAAAAAGCATTAAGGAATGTAAAAGTCTGCAAGAATTACTGAGTCTTTACAAAGACCATCCTCCATTTCAAGAATCCTTAAAGAAGGACTTCAATAAAAAGAAACAAGAAATAAATCACTTATTAAACCTTAATAATATTTCACAAAATGGAATTAGTATTAGTAAAACCAAATGAGAATGATACTGTTCAAAAAGCTCGATTCATTAAGGCTAATACAAAAAGTGTTAGCCTTTCTCATTTAAGAGATCAATGTGTAATTCCAGTATTTGCAAAAGATAATGAAAGAACCATTTCTCACAATGAATTTATAGAAGTCACCCAATCTTCTTTATTATCTATTTTTCCTGGTGAGACATTTGATTTTCCTAAGGTAAGAGTCAGTCATCAAATAAAAGCGAGAAAACCAGATGCTATTCATAAGCCTATGGCTGAATTACTCCCACATGAAAAGACTCAATACTTTGAAAGAATGGCATTCATAATTCGAATCCCTTCTATCACAAATACCATAAACGGAAATCTACTGTATCTAACAGCTGGTGGAGTAAGAGCATACAACAAGACCAACTTGCATTCAAAAAAGAGCATTGAGAAATTTAAATTCTTCATCGGGTTTCAGAATATGGTGTGTTGTAATCTCTGTATTTCAACTGATGGCATAAAGATGAATTAAGAGCAAGTTCAGCTCTTGAGCTTCAAGAGAAGATTACTGAAGTTATTTCAAACTATTCTTTTCAGGAACACTTTAAAATGATGAAAAGGCTTCCAAATCGTTGTTTGACTGAGAGCCAATTTGCACAAGTGATAGGCAAAATGAAACTCTCAGGATGTCACAGTAGGACTAAGATTCATCCTTCTCTTTTATCTTATCCCTTCAAGGACAAACAAATAAATTATATGGTCAAGAACTATATCGAGGACAAGCATTTCAGCAGAAATGAAAACAAAGAGCTTTCGTTCTGGAATTTCTATAATCTAATGACAGGAGCTTCTAAATCCTTGTATATCGTTTCATTTGCGGAAGGAAACAATCAAGCGTTGTCATTCTCTGACTCTCTATACAATGCTCTTGAGAACGAAAATCGATTTTCTTGGTTTTTGGAATAAATCAACAATATTCGTATTTTCAGAGAAGATGAGTTCAAAAACCTCACATCCTAAATCTATTTCTCTCCGTTATGCAGTTGTCTTGGTAATGATGGCTGTCTCTCAATTCTCATATGCAGATGATGAGCCCGCAAACAATGAACAAAATGGGGCTGAGAATATTACAATTGGCAGTAATATTGAAGGCACTCTAAGGTTAGACCCATTGGATTTCTTCGATTGGTATAGTTTCAATTTGGATACAGATGGGTCTGTTCAGATAAATTTTTCTACAAGCCCCTTTAATAATGTGATGTATGCTACAATACGTGGAAACAATCATTATATATCTCAAGGAGGAGGTTCGATTAATTTGGGACGAATGGCCGCAGGAACTCATTATATGCGACTCAATGCAAATCAAGGAATGGTTTCTTACTCCTTCTCTGTAGTTGCAAGCGATTTAGAGATTCCAATAGATGTCGAGGAAAACGGAAACTTTTCTTCTGCGATCGATATTCCTCCATTAAGCTTTGTAAATGGTCATATAAATTACATTTATCCTTTTGTTAATCCACCAGCTTTGAGCGATGGCAATGACTATTACAAACTCAAAAACAACGTTGCAGGATTGTATAATTTTGAGCTGATATACTCTTCAACTGCTTTTGAAACTGAGCTCATAACCCCAAGAATCTGTCTGCGGGACTCGATAGATCCTTTTCTGTTTCCAATATGTAGTGTCGAAAATCCAGGTGTTCCATATATATCATTGGAAAATGTTTTCCTTGATTCAGCTACATATTACGTTCAGATCATTGGAGAAGGCGCAGGTGCTGGTTACAGCTTAGTGCAAAACCAAAATCTCATGAGACTTGATTTTTACAATTTTGTTGATGGCAGGCGTACTCATCTCGGCAATTCGGAAGGGCAATATAGAGAGCCTGTGAAGATATCTGCTGATGGATCAAGCGTAACAGAACTTAGATTTTTTTGTGAAGGTTGCCTGTCAAGTGATTTGGAATTCAGAATAGTCGACAAGTTTGCTAACGAAACATCTCCATCTTTAATTGGCTCATTTAGTGATCCTTCAAGTTTTGGATTAAATAATCCAGTTGATACTTTGGTTCAAGTTCTGAATCATCCTACTTATGCGAATCAGCCTTCACCATTTAGGACTTTATCCCTTCAAGTATGGCGAATATCTGACAATCGCTTGATTTTTGAAAATGAAATGGAAGTATACAGGCCACCTTTACTTTTGGTTCATGGGTTGGGAGGCAGTAAAAATACTTTTAGAAAATTTGAGGAATATTTAATATTAAGCGACCTTTATCCAAGTCAATTCAGCAATATTGAATTGCGATTTCTATCTCCCCTCGTTCGTAAAATAGATTATAGTTCAACATCTTTTGCCAGGTTTAATTTGAATAGAAAGAAAGTCCCAAGTGATATTAAAACGCTCCTCAATTTTGTCGTTATTAATGAGAATATTTCAGCATCTAAAGTTGATATCGTTGGTCATAGTATGGGAGGATTGTTGGCACGAAAATACATCCAGTCTTTAAACCTATTTCAGGATCAGGACATAGCTTTTAGGAATGATGTAAACAAATTGATTACTCAAAACACTCCACATTTTGGAACTCCAGCAGCAAATTGGATATTAGAGGATTCAAAAGGACAATTTTTACTTTTCCTTCTAAGAGCCGCGAATGGATTGCCTAATCCAGAAATTTATCCCGAATCTGGAGCTTTTCGTGATCTAAAAGTTGCTGATTTAAACTCAACATTTCCAAATTCTTCATATGAATTAAGCCTGCTCAATATTCCTCAATCAGCGTCTAATATTGTGCCTTCTGCAGTAATAGGTTCTAACGGTGAAAATGATTCTGAACTAGGTGTTTTTCACGGCTTTGTAGCTCAATGTATGACAGATGATGGAGTATTTATGGGTGATATTTCAGATTTAGTAGTGCCAAAGTCATCTCAACTTAGCAGTCTGCCTGATATGCACTGGGTTGAAGAAAGATGGCACATGGGTATTTCTTCAACTATTGAAATGATGGAATTGACTTCAGATTTATTGTCTCAAGATCCTTTGTCGAGTAGTTTCGTCCAAGATGGGTTTCCACCAGGTTTGTTGTTTTATGAATCTCAAGGTATTATATCGGATGATTTGGATAAAAATAACTTCACAGATTCGCTAAATATTATTTCGCCTGTAAACTTTGCCCAATTTGAACCTGGAGAACTCTTGCAGGTCGATTTAGAAGTACCCTTTAGTCATACGCATTTAAAATTGTTGGCTACACATAATCAAGAGGTATTTGAAGTTATTGATACCTTGAATGTGTCGAGTCTTTTTATTCAAATTCCAGATTCTGCCTTTGGTGAACTGGAATTCTTAGCGCTTAGCGGAGATTCAATAAACACGAATTCCATTTGTTCGACAAGAATTGATGTTGTTCCTATTGCAGGTGTGGATAGCATATCTGTATTCCTTCCTTATGACACTCTTATTCTAGGCCAATATTTTTCTTTAGAAGTATTAGCCCATGCAGACACTCTTACTTATCCAATTACTCGTTTTGTTCAATTTGAATCCGATACGCTAAATCTCACTTACACTTTAAACAATGAATTTCAAGCAATAGATGCGGGAATGAGCAATATTTACGCTTCATATTCTGGATTAACAGATTCTGTTGCTGCTTTTGTTGACGGCAGTGGCGAATATCTCTCGGCAAACATGGATTGGTCAAATAGGGTCATATGTTTAGGAGGAATGATGAATTTCATGAGCATTTCTAGAGGGTTACCATTAAGTTATGAATGGATCTTTGAAGGTGGTAGTCCTTCACAGAGTACTCAGCCTGACACTGAAGTAAACTATTTTTCATCAGGGCAGTATGACGTAACTCTTATAGTTCATTCAGAGATGGTTTCAGACACTTTACATATGCCTGACCTTGTATCAGTCATGCCTTCACAAGAATCTGCAATTAGTGTTATCCAATGCGACCCTTACATGTCCCCTAGTGGGTTATATCAATATGAAGAAAGTGGAACATATTCCGATACCTTGTTGAGCACTTTTGGTTGTGATAGTATAATACAAATTGAATTAGAAATTCTCACTGATTCCGTATATTTCAATGATCAAGGATGTAGTGAATTCACTTGGTCTGTAAATAATCAAACCTACACTCAATCAGGTATATATAATGACACACTTTTAAATTCTCATGGTTGTGATTCAATAATATATCTTGATTTAACCATTGAGAATTTTAGCCCAACTATTTCACAAGAAGAGCAATCTTTAATTGCATCTAAAGGAACAGAGTTTCAATGGTTAAAATGTGTAGGGCAGGAATTCGAGTTGCTCGAAGACGAAACAAGTCAGTCCTTTTTACCAATATCTAGTGGTGAATATGCCGTTATTGTAAGTAATGGGAATTGTATTGATACCACAGCTTGTTTTACTTTTTTAATTGACGGTATCCTTGAAAATGGATTTGGTGATGATTTTAGGTTTTATCCTAATCCAACTAATGGGCCAGTTAAAATAGAGCTAGGAAAGGAGTTTGAAGTTGTTGATTTGTCCATATATAATGCAAGAGGCTCATTAATGGAAATAAAAAGATTTCAAAATACATCCCAGTTCGAATTTGAAATCCATCAAAGTAGTGGGATATATATCATTGAAATTCAAAGTGAAACTGGGGATTCCGCTAAACTCAAAATAATTAGAGAATGAGCTTATTTCAAACCAAGCTCTGTTAAAATTTTCATCCTAAATGTTCTCCCTAATGGGACAGAATCCTTGTATCCCTCCATCATGAACTGATTTCCATTTTTTGTCGTAAACTTTTTGATGTTATAAGGATAAATCATCCAGCCCCTATGAACTCTCTTAAATGGAAAAAGCCTGAATTGATTGCATAGTTCTTTTAGTCCGCGTTCATCAGTTAGCCTATCACCATTCGTGAAATAGATCACTGTAAAATCCCCATCTGCTTGAAACACAGAAAATTCTTTTAATTGTCTAAAAATTATTTCCCCTCTTACTTCAAGCCTTACCTTTGTGTCATTTGTGGGTGGCGATTGCATTAAACTTATGGCGTTCTTAATTGATAGTAGCTCGTTTGTAATATAGTCCTCAGTTCGTACTCGTTTTTTGAATCTATTAAGTGCTTCATAAATTAGGTCTGTATTCAATGGTTTTTGAAGGTTGTGAACTGCATTGGCATCAAAGGCATCTTGAGCATATTTTACGTGCGAAGTAGTAAATATGACTTCGAAATCCAAATTGCCAAAATGCTTTAGGATGTTATAACCTTTTTCTTTTTCACCCAGCTCAATATCCAAAAAAATCAGGTCTGGTTTCTTCTCCTTTATAGAATCTATTGCTTCTTGAATATTGGTGCACCTGTCTATTATTTTAATTTCCTTAAAACTCTTAAGAATAGATTTTAAGTTTTCAAAATCTACATTGTCATCTTCTACAACTATTACTTTAATTATGTCCATTTTTTAAATAGCAATTTTAAGTTTTACTCCATATCCAGATACTCCTCCAATTCCAACAAGTCCTGTTTCTACAGAGCTCTCTCTTCCATATTTTTGATCTCTTATATAAAGCCTGTCTTTTACAAGTTGAATTCCAAAAGACTTCCTTTTCATTTCGTTTTTTTCTGAATGTTTCTTTGCTCCATTGTCTTTAAGGTCGGCAATTAATTGATCATTCTTAATTTTTAATGAGAGCTCTATTTTAGGAAGTTCTTCAAATGCATTGAAGCCATGAATTATCGAATTCTCAATGAATGGTTGAAAAATCAATGGAGGAACAAACAGAATTTCAGGATCAATTTCAGGATCGATATTCTTTATAAAAAGAACTTCTTTTTGCAATCTTGCGCTAGTGATTTTAATATATCCGTCTAGCACAGATAATTCTTCGGCTAACGTTATTTCTGATTCCTCAGAATTCCTTAATATTCGCCTAACCAACTTCATGAATTCTTCCGTGGTTTTCTTAGCGGTTTTCTTGTTCTGATCAATAGTTTTGTTAATTGTGTCTAATGCATTGAAAAGGAAATGGTCATTGATTTGAGCTCGAAATGCTTTTAACTTAGCTTCATTGTTTGCAATTTCCAATTCTTGGGATTTTTCTTTCTGTTTTAGAATTTTGTTTTTTTGTCGATTACGAATTATCACAAATACAATTATTAAGGAGGATAGAATAATTCCAGCAAGAATAAGAATCCTAAATTCACTCTTTTGGTTCTCAATCTCTTGCTCATAAAACCTTATTTCATTTTCAGAAACTACAGCAAGACTATCCTGAAAGCTTTTTAAATCAAACTTATATTTCAAATCATTAAATTGGACTTCATGAATTTTTTCTTTCGCTGTAAGACTATCATTCATTATTTTGTAAATCATATAATATTCCGTTGATTTTTTATAGTTCTTTAATTGATGATGAATATTTGCTAAATGTTGAGAAATGGAAGATTGCATCTGTACATCACCTATTTCTTTGGCTATTTCATAAGCTCGCGTTCCATAATTTATTGATATCTGGGGCTCATTCTTGTCGAATTTGACTACTGCGAGCTGTGAGAGAACAGAGGCAATATTAGGTTTTGAATTCATCTTTTCAAACCCGCTCAATGCCTTCAATAAATATTTTTCAGAATTTATATAGTCCTTTTCATTCGAATAGCAAATACCTAAGTTTAGTTGACTCAGAGCTATTCCAAATTTTGAATCTATAATTGTTGAAAGATTCAAGCAGCTATCGTAATACTGAATTGCTAAATCATTTTTAATTTGTTTCAAATACAAGGAGCCAAGATTATTGTAACATTGAACAATGCCTAGAGAGTCTTTCAATGATTTTTTTATAAGCATGGACTCTGATTGATAGTGAAAAGACCTAGTAAAATTGCTTTGTTTTTTATGTAATATGCCCAAATTGGAATAGACTTTTGACTGTATTGAACTGTCTTTTCTGAGAACTGCAATTTCTAAAGATCTTAAGTACGTTTTTGAGGCGTTTTTCAAATCTCCTATCAACTCAAAATCAATGCCAATGCTATTTAGAATCTTCATCAAGCGTAGTGAATCCTTGCTGATTTCCGCTGTTTCAAGGGCCTTTTTTTTCATTTGAATTGAGCCTTTATAATCTCCTTGGAATTTTAATGCATTCCCTGAATATGAATACCCATCTAAAATTGCATTTGTGTCTTCCATCATCAAGCCTTTTTGCAGTATGATATTTGAATATGTAAGCATTGAATCAGAATTTCTTTTTTTGAAATAGTAAGAGTATAGTTTACGAGAAGATTCAATCTTTGCAGTATCAGAAAAAGAACCTGAGTAAACCATATTTCTTAATGAGTCCAACGAGATTTTTGACCCTTGTGAATATCCAATTCTGGATATAAATAGAAATATTAAAAGAGTGATTGTTTTTTGCATAATTTCAAATTTAGAAAAAACCACCTTCTATTTGAAGGCGGTTTTTTATCCTGATTATCCTCGTTTTATTTGTATAATAACAATTGCTTCTAGTCAATATTATTCTAACCTCTTTTTCAATTGTTGTTCTAAACATTCTTTAACAAGGGTTATAAGTAACTCGAACTGAACTTCCTAAAGGCTCTCCTTTCAATTTAAGTTCTACTAAAGCAAAAGAATTCCCTGTTCTAAATTCTATACTATCATAGAAATCCCTTTCTACTTGCCTTCCATTAGTGTCCCAATATCTGATTCTTCCTCTGACTTGAGTATCACCTATCACATCTAAAGTCACTTTGTATCCAATCGATCCAGCATGAGAAGATAACTCGTAATATGGGCTCCAGCTAACTGGTTTAGCCCAGAATTGAACGGTACAGCTTCTAACGAATTCCTCTGGTTCTTTTTCACATTCAGAATTTATTCCTGTTAATGAGAAAATTGTTATAATCAATATAATTGCCGCTTTACTCATCAATATGAATATCAATTACGTCTAAATCGGTTTCTGGGTCTCTATAAGTTTGATCATCTAGAGCGTCTTCAATCGCCTCTGTTAATACATCGGCCACATGAATGGCCTGATCTCTGTCTATAGTTACCGTTCTAACAACTTTTTCTGAATTTTCATTGTTAGTGTTCTCTTGTGCCATTGAGGTCTGGCTCACCATGCAAAAAGCTGTTCCTAGAACTGCCATGCATATTTTCATTTTCACTTTCATGTCTTGCTTTTATTATTGATTTAAAAAAGGATCTAAGTCTTCATAAATGTCTCCTTGGTTTTTAATCTCATCAGGATAACCAAACCAATCTCTTTCAGAATATATTCTTTCTATAACTACTTCACCGCAGAAATCGCAATGGTCATATTGAAATTCATAAGGACAGTCTTCTAGATTCCTAATTTCGAACCAGTCTTGATCTTGTTCGCTTTTTCCAACACAATGGGGGCATTCTGAATAATCGCAACAATCGATAGTTGCGAATAAAGATTCGCCAAACAAATTTGACTCAAATTTTAAGTCGTCTATTGGTCCTTCAGGCTCTGGTAAACATGGCTCAGTTATAGGCATCTTGGGATTAGAATCAACCTTTGATGGTTTATCAGAATCTGAATTTTTTTGTGCCATTGAGGCTTGGCTTGCCATCCAAATGAACGCTCCTAGAGCAATCACTGAATACTTTAAAAATAGTCTCATATCTTAACTTTTTATACAACTGATTCGTTTCAATTGCAGTGCTAAGAAAAAGACACTTGACTCAAATATTTTTCAAAAAGTATTGAGGGTGCTGGTTGGATAAATGAACTACTTGAAGTTGGGGTTGAACGACATTTTTAATCATTATTGAATAATTAAAGTGCCAGAAACAAAAAGACTTTCCCCACGTACTTCAATTAAATACCCTCCAGGAGGATAACCCGAAACATCTATATCAAATCTATTCTTTCCAGGTTGAACTCTTCTTTGATCTCTATATAGGGCGCTCCCATAAAGATTGATTAATCTAATTTCGACTTTCTCAGATTTTGTCGCTTCAAACTCTATATTGGTGAAGTCATTCGTTGGATTAGGAGAAATAAGCATTTCCTGAGCTCTTTCTGAGCTATATCCAATTTCATCAATAAAATCAATTATAGAAGAATCAGCACTCAAAGAGCCTGATACAACTAAGTGTAAAGTGTCATAAATATTTTCGTATTCTATAGCGGCATAAGTAATCCCATCTGAAATACCTTTATAGCTCTTGCTTGTTTCTATATATTCAACTATCGATTCATTCTCAATTGTCACATTGATATCTTCCGAAAAATTTAAAATAGGAGTAATGAAGTCTTCAAATACTGCATAATACCCAGGATATCTAATCTCATTCTTTCTGAGATAAAGGACTTCTTTATTGCAATGAAAGTCTAGGAGCTGCGAATTTGGGACTACATTAAAATTTAAAGTATCATAAAATTGAATTAAAGTATCTTCATTTAATCTGTAATTAGCGTACAATAACAATTCACTAGATCCTAATTGACTTGAGTTGGCTGGAATATTGAATTTGACATTGCTTGAATCAGTTTGTAAATTAAAAACTTGATCTTGAAAATATATAGTTACATTTCTAGTGACAGTATCTTCCCATAGCATAGCGGATATAGAAATAATGCTGTCAACAGAGATTTCATTGAGCAAAGAGTTAGATGAAATACTCACGAATTCAGAACTTATAGAATCCATCAACACAAGATCTGGATTTAAATTTGGAAATTGAATTGGTAAAAAGTTATCCGTTGCAGGTATATTGTCAAATTCAGAACTAGATATTTCTGTATTGAGTAAATCTATAATCTTCTGTCCCGCATCATCGTTATCTGTAGCTGCGCGTTGAGGGGCCAAGTGTGGACAGCAATGAAATACAGAACTACCTAATAAAGTGACATGAGAATCCAAAATGCTTTCTCCAGCAGTTTGACTATTTAATGGGACGACTAAGTCTGAATCAATGGCAGTTGTAGCGTAATTATAAGCAAATCCTGCTGCCTCTGTATATTTCAAATACTTAGAAACTTCATCTGTTGGTGCGCTAAATATGTCAAAGAAACCATTCAATATATTTGATAATTCAAATTTGCTTCCAATTTTGAAGATTTCATTGGCACTTTCAAAAAAGTCTCCAGCCTCACCAATTGCTGTTATGTATTCTATAGGTATCTCGTCTAGGTTGTTGATTAAGGAAGGGAAATAATCTCCTGCGATCATGTGGCTTGGTAATGAGGTTTCGAAATGATTTACACCCCCTTGAGTTGCATCGATCCTTAAATTCTTGATTGCTTCAGGAACAAAGAAATCTGTATTGATTATGAAGTTTTCATTTACTGGTTTAATCAAGCTAAAAATTAAATTGTTTTTGTCTTTTTTGTATTTTTTCGATAAAAAAGTTTTGGGTATAAAGCCTAGCTGTGGAATATACCTATCAGCAAAATCTGCAACTATGCTTGAATTATGTGGAGATACCAGTGTTATGTATTTATTGATAAATCCTTTCTCATAGTTTTTTCCAAATTTGTTTGAAGATTGACCAGTTCTTTTGAATTCTTGAGTCAGTTTACCTTCTGCGTGTCTGCCCACGACACCACCCATGCTATGACCAACGTAGTCTACCTGATTACAAGCATACCCCATACTTCTCATTCGATATATCACATCCTGGAAAGACATAAAATCTTGTTTGCTAAGATTAATATGCTCTTCAATATCTACTTTACATAAATTAATTGCATTTTGATCGAATGATCCAACTGGATCGAGCTTCATAGCATGAGCGAGTTTAAGCCTGCTGTCATTTTTAATTAACTCGCCTGATGAACTCTTTAAATGATCCCATGTACTTGGGTCTCCTCCTAGTCCATGCACAAGCAAAAGAGGTGGACGCACAATCTCAACGTATTTAGAAAATGGTGGCTCAAACAAACCACTTTCATAATTAACTTGAAATGTGAGTTTTACAATTCGAGAGTCTTCAAACTCATCAACATTTGAAGGACGATTGAAGTCATCTGGAGCGACATACCAAAACTCAATTTCATCACTATTTATATTGTTTGCTTCAAATGAAATGTTGTTAAAGCCATTTGCTTCGTTACTGTACTGATTTGTCGTTTGCGCCATTCCAATCTTTCCTAAAATTGCAGGACTAACATTTCCCTCAACTTCACTTAGAGTGATTGTTACACCTTCAATTTGTTCGGTTTCAGACTCAAGTTTGATTAAAAATCTTGATGTTCCATCTGCACAAATCCCTTTCAATTCCACGCCATCATTAGCTTCAAAATGATTATAACTATGATCCCATTTATAGGAAACACTTGATTCTAGAATACCTGAATCAATTACTTCAATTCCTAACGAACTTGAAATATTAGAATTGTCAATATTATCAACTACCCTAAAATCGTAGAAGCCTGAATTGTCGAACGTAAACGGAATATCAAACTCATGTATTTGACCAATTAATTCTTCTCCTTGAAGGGTCATAATGTCTATCCAAGTTCCAGAGTTCAATGAAAACTGTACGGAATAATTGTATTCTCTGAGGGGACCTGTTGTTGGGTAAATCGGACGATTCACGAAGAAATCCGAAAACAACAAGTTTATGTTTTGGTCTTCTTCAAAAAAAGTATTGCTTGAAGGATAAAGAAGGTTTAAAAAGTTGTTAGATACGGGTGGGCCAGTTACGATCCTGAAAGTCTCATAATCCAATTTTTGTTTAACTACATCCATAGCTACTGCTGAATACAGTCCATTAGGCCAACTAGGATCAATCAATTCAGCTAGACTTATTTCTCCTGAATTGTTAGCGATTACCGTATAGTATTCAGGGCCAAATTGATTGCTTTTAACTTCTAAGCTAACCCCACCATTTGGAGTGAAATTATTCCCTTGTATATAGAGAATACTATTTGCGAACAGTTGTGTCTTATCAATTGAAATTGTAACAAAATCATACTCGTCTACATAATTGGAGCCAGAATAATCAAATTGATGCGTTTCAACTGAACTCCATTTACCATCTCCATCTTTAAATTGTAGATGAAAATAATTTGATCCTGAATTCAAAGGAGATACGTTTAAGAGTTGTTGAATTAAGATTAGTTCAGTTGGACTTCCTAGTTCATGCTCTTGAATATTTTGATAGTCATCATTTAACCAATATCGAACGTTGGATAAGACATTATTTCCTTTGAAAAAATATGAAGATTCGACTGATGACCATATTCCAATATCTGATTTGGCCCTGCAATGAAATACATTTATTCCTGATTCAAAGCTTTCGAAAACCTCTTGATTTAACTGAAATATATTGTTCTGAAAGGAAACTTGAACCTTATTATTATAATCTTCATTTATCCAGTATTCGAAATCAGTAAGGGCATCGTTAGAATGAAAAAAGTAACTTGTTTCGATGGAAGACCATTCTCCAATTTCTGATTTTACTCTGCAATGAAAAGTGTTTATTCCCTGATTGAATTGTTGAGTCAAATTTTGATTTAAAATGAATGTATTTCCATTTATTATTCCTTCAGTTTTACTCCCGTAATTATCATTAATCCAGTATTCGTAATTAGAAAGACCAGAATTCGTTATATAAAATAAACTCGATTCAACGCTTGAATAAATTCCATTTTCATCTTTTGCTCGAACATGTAGCTCATGAATGCCATAATCTAATTCTGCAATATCAAGACTAGTTATGTTTACGGATTGATTCGATTGTGTCAACTCTATCCTATTCTCAAAATCAGAATCAAACCAATACTGAATCAGATCAATTTCGGATTGAGCTTGCCCTGATGAAAATATCAAAAGCAATAAAAGTAAAATGAGATGTCGCATTCTTCAATAGCTTTGCCCTTCGACTTGAATGTTAATTTCAAGTTGGCCATCTGGATTGGTAAAAGGAGAAATGTCAAAGATTGTAAATACTGGATTTGAAGGAAGTGCACCCTCTTTCCAAGGAAAAGAGCCGCCATAAATTCCTAAGTCTGTTCCGTCTGTCCCAGCTTGAAATGCTAGACTTGATGGACTAATTGTCAAATTATTTAATGCATAATTTTCAAACAATGGAAATTCAATAGTATTTAAAAAAATGCCTGTTGTGTCATTAACTAGCAATGTGTCTCCTATAATTTCATTGGACCCTACAAGAGGCAAAGCAAATTCTGAAATAAAAAGACTATTGATGATTACACTATTCATATCAGAAGTATTGTAAGAATCATCTTCTAATAGAATTACGCAATTTTCAAATTGATCAGATCCATAAAAGTCTTCACCTCTAGTGTATCTCAATACACAATTCTCAAATACATTGTTTGACCCATTGCAATTGTTGCTGCCAAAATAATCATCGATAATGGAATTTTTAACTTTAGTAAAACTTGTACTGGAAGGATTGAAGTTCCCAATTAAACATTCGTTTATGTTCCAATTGTTACAATCAGTAGAACAAGGGTTACCTCCATTTGAGCTTAGACTGAGCCAGTTAATTTTGCATCGACTAAAAACTAAGCTGTCAGCATCAACGTTCCAATTAGCACCTATACTTCCAAAGAATTCAATGCCTTGAAAAAAACTTTCAGATGCTCCAGATTGAAGTATAATATTAGCATTTACAATACTGGTTCCTGTTGAACCTCCATTAATATTATATCCTTTACCATAGAAATGAAGCCTTTTATTCAGAGTGATAGAGTTTGACAAACCAAAAACTCCACTTGGAAGGTAAATAGTATCGCCATCAATGGCATTTGAAATTGCTTGTTCAATCGTTAGATAAAAAGATGAAGAATTAGCTCCTTCAACATTTATAACGTTCTGACCAAAAAAATTAAAAGACACTAAAAGGCATAAAGCCAAAATAAATTGTTTCATGTGTGTAGATTTAGATGTAAAGTTTTTCTTAAAGGTAGCTTTGATTGATTAAAACACAAAAAGGAATTTCAATTTATTTCAGCAGATGAAAAATTAAAAGCAAAATAGAAAAGAACATGCCAATCTGCCACCACTTATAAATCCTAGTATATCCAGGAGTAAAAATCATGGAAAGAAAACAAGACATGTAGAACTTAATTACTCTAATCACCTATCATTGATTTTCAATTATCTTTCTCAAGATAACTAGAATAAATTCAAATTCTATTTTCAAATAGAAGACTTAACTCAACATCTAAGGCCTTGGCTATTTTATAAAGAGTGTATATCGTTGGGTTCGTTCCTCCAGCTTCTAAACGACTAAAGTTCGATTTTTCAATATCACAAGCAGCTGCAAGATCTTGTTGAGAAATACCTTTTGATTCGCGTATTTTTCTAATCCTTTTTCCAATGAATTTTTGCAGTTGCTTCTTTTCCTTCACTCTCTGAAATGAGAGATAAAAGTCACTGACAATCAAGAACTTTGGTTATCATAAATGATAACTATATTTTTAACATCAATTATTTACTCAAAATGAAAAATAGGTCAACGATTATAATACTGTCATTTCTTCTTGTGCTTTTTTCTAAAGCCCAAACTCCATATGAAGACGAACAAAGACTTAAAAAAACTCTTTTCGAAAATGGGTATGACTATTTTGGAGGGGCCATTTTGGATAGCTCAGGTCTATACATGGATTCAGTCAAAATTGACGGAATAACCCTTACCTCTTCAATGTCAAGAGAATTTTTTGAAGAAATTCATAAGCCAGTTGTTTTAGATGAAAGGGATAAATTAAAATGGAATCCTGTTGAATATGAAAAAGACAAATATTACAGCGGAAAGAAAACAGAGAAGCCTATAGTTGAATCCAGAGAAAAAGCTTTTCCAAAATTAATCTGTCTACTAGGGATTGTTTTGGTTTCAGTGTTTTTATTTTTTATAAAAACTATTATTTCAAAAACCTGTAAAACTATGATCGCTGTTTTACAAAAGAGGCTCAAGTCTTTTAAGAAATACTTAAAGGAAGTTCATATTAAAGATAGAATAAAGGCATATTTAAAAAATTGCTCGCAGAAAGAGATTATTATAATTTCTGTAATTTTTGGAGTACTTGTTTTCTTAGTTCTAGGAATTGTATTTGGAGAAAGAGTGTATATGGATAAAGGTGTTCAAGTATGGTACAAAAATGGGTCTATAGAGAAATTCGACTTTAATTATTTAGTTGCTATAATTGGTTTGATTGTTTCTTCAGGCTCTTTATATCTATTTCTCTATAATAAATTCATCTCCAAAAAAACATGATTTCAAACCTCATTAAAATTTTGTTTTCTATTCTTTGCATATTTGCTTTTGAGAGTCCTAAAATGAAACATTCGTATACATTACAGCTGAAATGCAAGTTGTTTTAATTGCCGTTTAATGAAATGTAGTCCCTTTTGTTTTCAACTTGTGCCATTCCAGTGGTTCTGGCTGCTGCTGTTACTTCGCTCCAATTGATAAAATAATCATCGAAATATTCAATCTTGTATTGTGTGTAGTCAATTACATCTTGACGTGTGGCGACTCTGCCTAATTTGGTTGATATCTCTTTTACTTCTAATTGCAAAGTTTTTTTGTTCACTTCGTAATTCTGTTTTTTTAGCCTTTTGACATAGCTGTTTTTGGCTTTTGGAACCTTTTCATTTTTTCTAAAAGGGTCAATTCCCATTTTTAGTTCTTTATGTCGACTGATAGAAATCTTATGATAGTACTCTGATAACTCAATTCCTATATGCCTCCTATTAAGTTGTTCTGAACATAAAGAAGTGGTTCCTGATCCATTAAAAGGGTCTAATACTATCTCATTCTCATTTGTAAATAGAGTAATAAGCCTATGCATGAACATAGGGGGTAATTGTGTTGGATGGTCAACCCTGCGGCTATTGTGTTTTAGCCTGTGAATATCCCACCATAGATTAGTAACAAGTTCTTTGTCCTCCTTTTTGACTTTGGCTCTTTTCTTTATGCAGCTCGCTCTTTTGCAAAATCCTTGCTTTAAGGATCTTGTCGATAAATGTTCAAGTTCATTATTCTCAACTCCAGTCAGTCCTGGCAATGATCTAGGTTCTCCCTTTGAGAAACACAATACAGTGTAATGGGCTGGCATTATCATTCTAACTGGCAATCCCAATGCTTCCCAAACTATCCAGTCTTGGTAATCTAATAGGGTAAATAAATGCTTAAAATGCCTTACTGACCATTGCGGGATATTCAACAGAGCAACTGACCTGTTTGGTTTAACTACCCTCGCCAATTCACTTATCCATTTATCACACCATTCAAAGTATTCCTTAATGTCTAAGCTGTCATTCCATGACTCATACTTCTTTTTTATATTATAAGGAGGGTCAGCAAAACAAAAATCAATACTGTTGTCTGGGATATGACGTAATTCTTCCAAACAATCACCATTTAGTAATGCAGAACCATCAAAAGCTAATTCATTTACTTGATTTCCAAAGTTTTGAGATTTAATATTTAGTTTCTTAGTAGTTTTAAACTGATGTTGTCTTAAATCAATATGGTTTAATGAAGAATTTGGCTCAACCCCAAAAACGTCCCTTAACCTATTAATTACTGGTTCTAAATCTCCATTAAAAGAAAATTTAAAGTCCCTCCATACATCTGACATTAAGGTTCCGTATTCATGGTAGAGATGTTTCTTCCCTCCATAGTCTTTAGTTGTTCTTTCACATTGAGGACAAAAGGAATAAGCAATTCGAGTTTTAGTGTGAATTAACCTGTTCTTGTCTTTTTTTAAAACCAACAACGCTGAATGCGTATTTTCTAATTGCCCTTCTTTTTGGGTTATATCTTCTGTAGTCAGCGCAAACCAAATTTTTAATGTTGCTGAGTCTGTTATTTCTGACAATAAATAAGAAGCATAAAATGGGCTTGTCAAAATTACTATTGTGGAATTATTTTTTGCTGAACTAATGAATGAATTTATAGAGTGGTTGACCTCGCTAAAATCAATCTTTTGATTTTTATTAAAATAAGGCAGAGACAAAAAGCAAGTATCATTTGGCTTGAATTTGCTGTTCTGAAGACTGTCTCCACTAAATTCATATGCTAACCTGTTTACATTTTCGCTTTGATGCCCCATTTTACCCCTCCAATCCTTTTAAATATTCTACTAATTTTGATAATTCCTCGTCTTTAAATGAAACAGTACAATCACTATACTGACATATGGCCCTAAGAGCTGAACGTCTTTCAAAGTTTCCCGCGCCATCTATTACATATGCTATTTTGTGGCCATGCGAATGTAATAAATCTTGTCTGCTCTTTGCTTGTCCAGCCTTCCTTTCTATTGTGCTGTTGGTGGTTACTTGAAAACTAACTTCTATTGCACATATTATATTATTTGGGGCTTTGGCAACTATATCAACAGAAAGGCTGGTTCTTTCGTTTTGGCTAACATCTTTTAACTGGTCTTGATTTATCCTCCACTTTGGTAATTCTTTAATCAAAAATTCTTTTACATAATTTTGGCCTAGCTGCCCTAGAGTATTGGCGGTAGCTCCACCAGTAATTCTGCTTACCCAAATATACCTTTGCTTCACAAAGGCGTCCAATTCCTCTTTCTTTCCAAGCATATTTCCAATTAAGCATTTTTCTACTATCACATCAGGCACGTTCTCAGATCTAGTAGCCCCTCCAAAAAGTAAAAGCATGCAGACATCTTCAATCATTGGCGTCAATTGAGCGTTCTCTGTTAGCCCTTTTCCATCTATATTCAAGTTAGAATTGTTCCAGTTTTTTCTTTGGTTTAACGTTTGGAATTTATATACAAACGGAGTTCCGCTCCAATTAAAATCAAGAACACCATTGATAAATAATTTTGGGAATTCTTTTTTGAACCTCATTAACTTTTCCCCGCCAATATCAGAAAGAACAACCAAGTGTTTCAAAAATAGATTTGCAGACAAAGATTTAGTTGAGCGCAAGGTTTCTTTCCAAACAAATGGCGAACCATCTGAAATGTTTAGTAGGCTTATAAATTTATCTTGTGTTTCTATGAGTTTTGGGATAATGCTTAGGTTTTGTTCTTTTTGAGCCAATTCAGTTGGCCAAAATTTCAAAGCATGTTCTTCTAAATCTTCTAGATTTCTCATTAATGATTTCCTATTTTATTTAAAAAAACAAGATATGATTTAAAGCTTTCCTAAAAGAATTCAAAAAAAATAAAAATCCACTTTATATATCTGCGTAATATTCTGAATTCATAAACTTCCCCCCCTATATCCAAACTCAGCCTGGCGGTTCAAAACAGCCCCCCGTATCGCAACTCCAAAAATATTTTCTCAGGACATTAATTTAAGGTGATAGCTAAAGACTGTCTTGAGATTTCTTTGGGGGCATATGTTTAATTTAAAAAGATAATCATGGTAAAAATTATTGATTACAAAGAAAGAGAGACAAAAGAAGGAGACAATTTCTTTTCTCTAATTGTTCAAGGAGATGTTGAATTTGTGAAAAGTCAGCAATCAGGCAAGTTTTACGCTACTGCTAGAAAGGCATATATCGCATGTACTTTCAATGAAGCAACCTGTGCAGCCCTTGTTGGAACAGAAATGCCAGGTTCAATTGAAAAGGAATCGTGTGAGCCATATGAATATGTGAATCAAGACACAGGAGAGGTGCTTATGTTGACGCATACATATGTATATAATCCAGATGAAAACCCATCAAACTCTGCAAAGCCTGCAAACTTTGCAAACATTGCAGAAATTGCAAGCCCTCAGGTGAACCCTGTGAAGGCTGATAAAGAGCAGTTTTCAGAAAATGGAGTTGCAGAGTTCGCCTAATTCAACTTGGGCTTAAAGTCTCTGTCTGTGAAAGCAGACAGGGCTTTTTAAATTAAGGATTGAATTTAGAATGAAGGGGGTTCCTATATCATACTGAATCACTCTTTTTTAAATTATTCTTCCTGTCAAACCATTAGAAAACGTTATGAAAATTCAAGAAATACAACTCTCATACAAGAGAAAGATAAATAATATAGTCAAGATTTCAGGTTCAAAATCAGCCTATGGCTGCCTCATAGAAAATTGGAATAAAGACACCATTGATTTACAAGAAGAACTTAAGGTTTTACTTATGAATCAAAACAATATAGTTCTAGGGGTTTACAATATGAGTAAAGGAGGAATAGCAGGAACAGTGGCTGATTTGAAATTGCTTTTTTCTGTCGTGCTAAAATCAGCAGCTGTTGGTTTTATTTTGTCTCACAACCATCCTTCAGGAAACTTAAAACCAAGTCATGCTGATAATCAGTTGACAAGTAAAATTAAAAAGGGAGCACGCCTTTTTGATTTAAATTTCTTAGACCATATTATTGTTTCATCAGATGGATACTATAGTTATGCAGACGCGGGAGAGCTTTAGTGCGCCTTATTTCCACATTTTTTATAATTATCTTTCTCATCACTTAAACATACATAGCGCTTTATGAATTTCGAAGATTTACAAGCATACTCAGATTTAAATGAAACAGAAGAGCCAATGAAGATGCTAATAAAGCATTTTCACCTCTTCAATTCATATATGATATGGCCTGATAAACTTCCTCCAATCAAAAGATCTGGCCTAGAAACTGATACAATTCGAAATCAATTCATTAGCATATACCTAGAACTTGTGCGACAAAATGGCTTGACTAGACTTCAGCTTGAGGTTTTAGTGAGTAGTTGGCGCAAATAGCAAAATGAAAAACTACCTAAAAATATTTCTGTTCGTTATAGCTTTTATAACCATTGCTTATTTCATATATAGAGAAGCATTTTGGGTCGTAAGAGATTATTCCAAGTTAGATGAAAATCTTGAGGTTCATCTAGAATTTTATCCAGATTTAATCGCTTGGCAAGACCCTGTGACAGAGAAAAATATTACTATTAAGAATATAAAATCAGGTTCAATATTGGAATTGAATTTTGAATCGATCAAATGGGATTTGTATTTCTTTATAGACACAAACTCCACAAAGAAAGTATTGACTATTTCAGACATATTTCGCGGTCAAAACGAATACGATTATCAAACGCTAAAACTTTCTCCTAATCAACAAGATTGTTTTCAAGGAGAAAATTATTGTGGTGGATTTAGTAATCCAGCTTTTTATGAGCTTGGAAAACCAAGTTTAATCTACGAAAATGAGGGCTTTAAAAAATAAAGATGCGCCAACAATAGTTAAAAATCACTTGAAGTTACATAACAAACGCCTTTTGGACTAGATTTTAAATATAAATTTTAGGGACAGGATTTGGACAGGTTAGTGTCAGAAAAAGGCAAAATTCAGCAAGAAACAACTAATCCAAATCTTATCAAAAATCTCTAATTCCTTCATTTACAAACATCTGCAATAAAAAGCAAAATTTACGCAATTCTTATGTTACTGACTCATAATCAGGGGGTCCATGGTTCGAGCCCATGTGGGCCCACAAATTAAAAGGCTTTCAGAACATTTCGTTTTGGGAGCCTTTTTCATTCGCGCTTATTTCACTTGGGAATTTTCCTCGTCAGAAACCTTTAAAAATCGAACCTTCCCCGATACGAAATCCTCCGTCCAAATACCATAATTATAGAATATGAAAGTCATTGTCATCGAAGAAGAAGCATTCTACCAACTGATTGAAGACGTTATACAACGACTCAAACAACCCGAGCTGCCCAAATGGATCACCGAAAAGGAAGCCTCACAACTGCTCGGTGGTCGATCATC
This sequence comes from uncultured Flavobacteriales bacterium, assembly GCA_964609215.1. Classification (GTDB taxonomy): domain Bacteria; phylum Bacteroidota; class Bacteroidia; order Flavobacteriales_D; family JABDKJ01; genus JABDKJ01. Next base: position 399,529 of record CAZSQZ010000001.1, on the reverse strand, counting down.
AAGCACGCTGCAACGATGGCGCAATGAAGGACGCATCAGATTCAGCCAACCCAGTAAAAAAGTGATCCTGTATGATCGAAGTTCCATAATGCAGCTTTTGGAAGCCAGTAGTGCTCACAACACATTTTGATGTAAATAAATCTACAAAATCAGTAAGAGGCTTTTTAATCTTATTTCATTGCAGCTGCTACAAAAACAATAGCAGCGATAAAGGCAAAGGCTATTTCATAAATAAGGGAATATTTGACCTTTGATTTATCGCGCCTCTGTTTCCACCAGTACATTCTATTTATCAATAAACTAATAAGGACAAAAATTAATCCTACCAAAAAGGTTATACTTAATCTAGAAAATAAAAATTCCCAAAACCTAGTATCTACTGCTTCTTCCCAACTCTCTTGGCTTCCTATCCAAAAGTTTGCTGAAAGATACATGGCACATAATCCAATTATTGCGATGATGATCTTTAACAAAAAAAAGATAACTGATTTCACCTTGGTTTGTCTTGGGTGTTCAATCTTGAATCATTTATCTTCACTTAATGCTATTTCAATATTGAGTATTTGTAGAATCAGTAGTAAATTTTCCTTTCTAACGTGATTCCAATATGTCTATTTTAAAAAATAAATTTTCAGGAAGAGATAATTCACTTTCTTTGGATCTAAAACACAATGAATCTACTGACCCAATTATCTGTGATTGCCAAGATTATTCTAGTTGAACAAAAAAATATGCTGTGTTGTATTTACGTCTTGCCAGAAGTCCTTGTAAATTTCATTGTGCCAGTCTTACAATTATTCCATTTAATACATTCTCATCCGAGAAATAAAAAGCAATGTTAATCCCATTCAATACATACTCTATGCTATCAGTCACATCTCTAAATTTTTTGAGTTCGGCAAATCTCGCTTCAACATCTGACCTTGTCACAACATCCATTTTTGCATCAAATGCATCTTTAGGTAAAGTCAAGCTAGTAACTCTATTTTTTTTGCTTAAGATAACAGTAAAGTTCTCATACCAGAGTATTGTGTACTTATGTCTTCTATTGCCTTTCAAAGGTCTGTTTAGCTTATGCGCTGAATATTCTGACCCCAAAATAGAAACCACCTTTTTCTTTTTTGTAATCCCTACTTCAATACCATTATAGATCACTGAAGTATCCGTAATGCGCAATGACGGTGTAGAATTATTTTGACCAGAAGAAACAAGCCAACAATTTGCCAAAAAAAGAGTTATTAATAATTTCATAAACTTAAAATTCTATTCTTTGCCATCTAATTATTTTCTTTTTTCCAATAAGCTTGGTAAACTTTTTAACTATGCCAGGAAAATGTTTTTGAAACTCAACCGAATTTGGTGATTTTGTCACTTCCCCCGGAGAAAAAGATTCCAAGTCCCAATCTTCAATACCATGCTCATAATCGGTTCTAATGTCTTCCCCAGCGGATTGAGCAAAAGAGGGTTCATAATTATCTACTACATTTTCACTTACAACACTTATTTATGTCTAAGACCAATGGGTGGAATACACCATCAGTATTGCGATAATGGAAGATTAGAGCGCCATCAATGGAGCTTAAATCAATATTAAATTGCCCTTCAAAATCCGTGGTTGCTAACTCTTTTACTCTGTATATTTTGCTCCAGTCTTTTGATGGTATACCAGTTGAAATAATTACTTCATCAAGAAACTCCAAGCTTTCGCTTCCATCATCATTAAGAATTCTAATATTGTCACAGTAAACTTGACCCGAAATAGAAATCCTCTCCGAACTGCTTACGCAACGAAAATCCTTAACAGCAAAATATCTATTTCCTGAAGCATGAATACCTATTCGTTCAACAAAAACGCCAGAACCAGATTCAATAAGGTACCAACGATTTATTTTACAATCAAAATCGTTGTTTTTTTTGTAACCATGTTTATTACAAGCTAACAAAATAACTGATAACAGGAAAAGGCGACCTATACTATTTAAATTCATCTTAAAATTGCATTCTACTTACTTTTCTAAACTTTATTGAATTAACAAATCCAGGAATGATGCTATAAGCCGGATGCCCTTTAGGAAAACTATATTCAAGCCCTATTGCTCTGGAATGTGCATTATTGGAAGCAGTAGGTATCCAAGTTTTACGAAACATTCCCTCCTGTGTTCGAAAATAATTCTCCTGCAGCTCATGAAATACAACAGAACCTAAGCTTTTGTCAGCAAGCCCTCCATTTAAGTCTGGTTCAAAGAACTGCAAACCTAAATCGTCAGTGCCAAAAATTGTCACTTGACCATGATATTTATCCGACCAAATATGCTTACCTAACACTTTCGAATCGGGATGGTTAGACTCAGCATACTGGGTTCGTGACCAATTTTCGATTGGATTAATTTCGTTAAGTGGCACCGTTACCGATCCTTCAAACAACATTCCGTTTGACCGTTGAAATAGTCTTCTTCCAGTTACTGATGAAGCTATATTAAGGTTATAGTTTCTGTCTGCTGTTACCAGATTATTTAGCAATTGAACAGAAGCGTCTGCTTGTATAGCTCCAGAAAGACTGGAAAAATCAAATGATACCAAACCATTTCCATCAACTGAGACAGCTCCTCTCGCAGCGTCTGGCAACATACTTAGCAGATAATTAGTCTTCCATTTAGAACCTGTCAAGTGAAATATCCTACCATCTGGGTCAACACCGTTTATGGGTGAGTTCCCCATACCCAAATATGGAGAATAGAATTGCCCGGCAGGGTCTGTAGCCATCCATCTCCCTATCCTGCCATCCCACAATCGCGCTTCGAATTGGTCATATCCAGTTTCTTCGTCTTCCTCTGCAAACTGCCCCTGATAACCTCGTCTGGAGCTGATAGAACTTGCAAAAGTCCTTCCAGGCATTTTTTCTCCAAAGGGGTAGTAATCTGCATAAGAATGTAACAGGGCTTCGCCATCGGTGGTCTTGATTCGGTCTATCATCGCTCTTACATTGCCCAAATGGTCTTTCAATTCATAGCTGTAATTGCCAAGGCTATGTGTTCCCAATCTATCCAATCCGAATAGGGTATTCTCCACTTCAGTGCTTGATTGAACGACATCTTCTTCAATCGTACTCAGCACAATACCTGAGGTGCCTCGAATAGAATAGCTTCGGGTCAATAGATTTCCATTAGTATCATAGATCATTTTCTTTATCCTGAACCCATTATCATCGTAATGATAGGAGGCCATCAGTTGGGTTCTGGAAGGATCGGTATAGATTTCCTTGACGAGACCTTTCTGGTTGTATACAAAATAATGTCCATCTCTTCGGTTATCAACTAGTTGACCAATCTCATTATAGCCATAGTCATGTGTAGTAGCATCTACTGGGTCGTAGAAAAATTGAGACTCATCAATATCTTCCGGCCATGATCCACTTAACATTGGATCATCTCCCAAACTGACCAATTGGTTGGTACCGGATTTATAGCGATAGGTCAGCTGATCCATATTCACATTGGCCCCATAGGCGTTCCTATTCAATGACAGGATGTTCCCATTGTCATCATATCCGATATCGAACACTTTATAGTCTTCATTGCTGGATGGATAAAAGACTCCTCCTGCTGGATTCCAGATCCCATTGGATGGATTATGGCTTAGCGAACCTGTATACTCACCGAATACGGCTGAATTCAACTGTCCTTTCTCATCGTAATCGTAAGAGTACATCCATTGATCCTGTGATGGAAGAAGTACATCACGTGTGCTCCATCTTTGAGATTTGATCAATCCGTTGTGTTGATCATTTCCTTCTGCGCCATGGTTTACATAGGTACCCGATCTAAGATAGTCTCCACTAAAGTAGTCCAAGGTCATCCCGAACACGTCATGTGCAAAATTCCCGGTATAACCGTCTTGTCCTGGATCCATAAATTTATTTGGATCATTGATGCCCAAGTTTGGTGAATTAATGGCTTTCAAAAGTCCTTGAGAGGTATAGATATAATCAATGCCCTGTAAATCTTCGGCTAATTCAGTTCTCTTCAAAGGACCATGGATATAATAGTCGTATTCCGCCTGTTCCATCCAAGTAAGACCATCCTCAGAGGTGAGCGTCCGCTTTATCTGATTGTTCTTGTTATAGGAATACTGATGAGCGAAGTATTCGCTCGGCACGTATCGCTGATAGACCATTTTTAATAGTCTGCCTTGAGTGTCGTACTCATACTCGATACTCTTCTTACCTATATCCGGATAATCCCTGATCATCCATTCTATCCTTCCGTGAACGTCATAGCTGTACCAGGTATGTACTTCATCATTCCAGGCATGGGAGACCTTGCCGTATGACACGCTCTGTTCGAAACCCAAGTGGTTGAATCCAGGATCGGGACGATCATATGCATTATAGTGGGTTTCCTTGATAACAGAAACTCCTGGATTCCAGTCACCATTTTCAAGGATGGATGGATCCAAAACACTGATATGGGGGGAAGAGACTATCGACTGATCATCCAGTTGATCCTCAAAGACTACATTTCCCACACTGCTGCGATATACTCCAGTCTCCACCACACGATCTAACTCATCATAGTTTGCGTAACTGAATTCCTCCAACAACTCTTGCTCAGCATCCTGGCTGAATCTCAATTTACCCGACAGGTCATATACGAATTTAGTCTGGCCTTTATCCGCTGAATTCGTCTGGAGCAGTTGTTCTAAAGAGTTATACTCATGATAGGTTTCCATTGAATGCTCTGGGTAAAGTGAAGCATCAGTGAATGTAATACTCTGGACACTGAGTCTTAATTCACCCAACAGTGTCATTGCATCAATGGAATTGGCCCAAAGATCCTCGGTATACATCAGGTCTGTGATCACGAACTTCATTGCAGTAGCTGTATTACTGGTCTCAAAATCCATGATATGCGGATGGTAGCTCGCTGAAACATCTACTCCTAAAACGTGATTGAGTTCTTCATATTCGATATCATCTAAGTTTATGTTTTCAAAGCTCAACCACTTGGGCGGTGTATAAGCATCTTGTTGCTGACCTCCTCCTATATGAACCATAGATCCGGGAGGAATATATTTATGGACAGCCTTTGCTTTATTATCAGAGGTAATAAGCACATCTCCATCAGGAGTAACGGCATAACAATCGTAGGTGAAAGTGATGGTGGTCTTACCTGAAGGATAGGAATAATCAAAAGGGTCGTCCGGTAAAATAATGATGTCTGATACTTGTCCAACAGATCGTGTCGCTCCTTCGGCATGGTCTTCTTTGAATTTGATCGGGGCAAATTCACTACTCAATACTATTCCAGCAGAAGCTTCTCCTTTTCTGGATATTTGATCGGCACTCTTAGAAACCCCTATCGGATCCCAAGGAGTGGAGACCGTAGAAACCAACAATGCACCCACGGTAAATTGCGAATTCTCATCTTGAGGCGGCTGGATTCCTTGAATGGATATCTCATGGATTTCGGTAGCGGATGTTCCAACGGTCCAAGACTCATTCAACGCATCGAGAATTTCGATCGGTTCTTCCACTTGAAGTTCTGATACCGAAATGGTTGGTTCATACTGAAGGTCTATGCCCAAAGGAGGAACATTTGAGATCAACCTCCCTGCCTTATCATAGTAATTTATGCTCCAAGAATGGTAGGACAGATCATATTCGATAACTCCTTCATAAGACCAGTGATGATCTGAATAGCTCCCATTGATCCTTTGCTTCGTTCTGGATATACGATAGAATCCCGGAGCCAAAGAGGGAGTGGCAGATATATGTTCATGGATTTTCTGTCCATTCCTGAGGCTATAGACATCGAAATAATATGCTGTGGAGATATTTAAGGAGCCTGAAGTCCCTTCAGTAATATGAATATCAAGGTGCTCCTGGCCATTAAAGCGTTTTTCAACCGATTGCCTTTCAGAGACCTGGCCGTTCTTCAATCCTGCCATACAGGTCGCTACAAGTTTCCCGTCCCTATCTATAAACCTAACCATTTGGTTCCCATCAGCATCCTCACTGATATTCTTGGTAACCTTATATCTGGAAGGAGCATTACTAGACACATTAAACTCAAGGAACTGTGGATCTCCAGGTTCTGAATTATCATTTACTTCTATGTCTGTTTCCCAGGTCCTTCCGTAACCATACTTGTAGTACAACTCACCTGCTGCAGGAATAAAGTAGGAACTGTTTTCATGCCCATTCCCCATTTTGAGTAGTTCATGAGATGCTGAAGACCTTCGTATTTGACCGGGATTCAGATCACAATGCTCCACTCTTGAATAAGGAAATTCAGTAGCTGCGACATAGGGCTCATCAGAATTATCATTACTGTAATACCATCCTAATGATCCTTGACCAGTGCTGGGGTCATGCCAAACAGGGAAAGGTTGATCTACCTCACCTAGGGTCAAAGTTGTGCTGTTATTTGAATGATTGGGAACATCGAATTTAGTATGATCGTATTCTACTGCCGTTCCATCGAAAGCTTGCATGAAATTCTCCTTATAACAAAATCTATCCTGATAGATGGGAGCAGGAAGGGTTGTCAACACCTTTCTTCCATACACATCGTACTTGGTCTCCACACACATCATTGTATTGTCTTCAAAGTTCATAGTCTGTTGTTGCACGATCTTTCCGAACGGATCGAAATACGTCTTGGTTCTGCCAACCAACTTTCCATCAATATTATACGCTTCTTCTTTTGAAGAATTCCATTCCGAATCCGATGTGCAATCAGGTGGGGGTGGGGTATCTTTTACAGATATCAAACAAGCTTCTGACCAAAGCCCCCAGCCACCAGGACCATTTGCACGTGTGACTATCTGATAGTCTCTTCTAGGGAGGACTTCAGGAAGATCCTCAATTTTGAATCCGCTACTTCCAGAACCAAGATCGAACTCGTACCTCAGATGCTCATCCGAATTATAGAGAATCACTTCATAGCTATCGGAAATAAAAGGATCGTTCAAAACAAGTTCTTCGTTCACAATAAGTTCAGAATGAGCACAGTTACGATTCTCTAGCGTTGGTGCCGGTCTTTCTTCAAATGGAGCAGAGATATTAAAATCATTTATCGGATTCTCTTCATTTTCCTTGAGGAAAATTCCAGCCTCAAGCCCGACATATTCGAAAGAAGAAGTTTTCACGGGTTCGCTGTTCCAAAAATAAATTATTTCATTTTCCCTCTTCGATATGCCAAAATGATCTCCTATAGTATAGTTTCCATAATCGCCAATCCATCTTCCATTTTCAAGAATAAAAACACTTCCTTCATAAAAATAAAAGCCATAAAGTATTTCCGAGACATCAATGCTTTGATTATCCGAATTTAAGTATCCAACCGCTATTTCATGTTCCGATGAAACTGTAAAGTCCATTGAGCCTTCTTTACCTACAGGAATGGAGTTTTTAAGAAGCCCTGAAGCCCAGTCTCCAGAAGCTGAAGCCTCTCTGCTGAAACCTCCCGTCAACTCATCATATAAAATTCCATTATTTTCGTTCCATTCTAGATCAAAACCAGCAGCTGCGGAAGAAAAAATATCTGATATTTGAGTGCCTGAATCATGAATCCACACACCTATCATATATTCTGACGAAACTTCCCCCAGACTTCTTTTTATAGATCTTCCATTATGTGTATAATCTATAGATTCACCAACACGGATAATTTTAAGCTCATCTCCTGGAAAAACTTCACCATATTGTCCAATAACCCTTCCATTCTCTAATAAGTATAATGCTTCTGTGTCCGAAAAGAAATAACCGAAATCAATTTCTTCAAAACCAATTTCTCCTTCGCCATCAGAAATGCCAATTACTAAATTTTTTAAGCCCTCCTTATATTCAAATCCTACATAATCCTTTCCTTCCGCTTGGAATGTATTTTCAGCTATTAACACAGCATTATCCCATCCGTCATCAAGAACTTTTTCGACCGATCGATCTTCCCCCTGAACACATCCAATTATCTCTTTCCAAATGACTTCATGATCCTGAGATTTCATATGTCCCCCAAAAAAGAGGAATACCAATAGAATGAATACGGAATGTCTCATCACAATAAAATTTTAATGATTAATGAACAAATAATAGTTCGCCACTTTGGTCTCCCAGTTCATCCACGAAAAATACCTTGCCAAATATCTCCTGGGCCAAAATTCCTTCTCCTAAGCTGATTAACACATTATTGTTTCCTAGTGCTATGGTCTGATCATTCGCAAGATTGGAACCATCTATATTAATTGATGTAGACAGAATATCACTATCATTTAGAGATGTGCCTAGATGAACATGAATACTAGAAACGTTTAATACATTTACTACGTCTATTGAAATTCTGTACTTTACGGTTGATCCTACAGAAAAGGCAGACAAAGGGTTTGATAAATCTGTTTCCTCAGAAAGTAGTTCTATGTATAACTTTGCCTCAACAGGAGTTTCCATAGTTTGACCGTACATTCCTGTAAAAGATAGAATGGAGTAAAAGATAAAAGCTATTTTAAATTTTTTCATAATTGACTTAATTATATTATTCTCTTGCGTAGTTATGTTCATATTTGTTTGTCATTACAAAACCTCTAGTGCGATTAGGTTCATTAAAGAATTCTTGGTAAGAGCGTGTCAATTGACCAGCATCATTATAATCATACTTGGTAGCAAGGCCTTGATGCGAAAGTGTTGCAAGCGTTCGCCCAGATTCTTTGTCATAAACAGAGCACGTCAATTGACCATTGGTCGGTACGATCATAAAATCATCATAGTAGACAGTTGCTGCATTTCCACCAGAAGGATTATAGGCTTTGAACTCAATCCTATCCGCTGACAGGTAGGATGATTCCTCCTCTCCTGAAGGGACTTCGAGTTCCAAATAATACCAATCTCCAGCCTTTTTGGTCTCACCATCTACAATGGAAGCCGATAAGTATCCGTTTGTGACCGTATTTCCTCCATCGAAGATATGAGCAGCCAGTTGTGCATCATCAGCTCCGTCCTCATGCACCCAAACACCAACCCTATACCCAGTACTCGCATCATATTCAGTGTTGTCAAAGGAAAGCCCGAACTCTCCATCAGAAACAGCAATAGAACGAGAACCCGTATGGACATACTCATCATCACCTCCACTGTTCACGTCATATATTGTGGCACTGGATGACTTCTTGACCTCATTTCCAAAATATCCACTTACCACTTCAGACTCTGCTCCAGAATAAGCGAAGTCCATATATCTGGCAACCGCATTCGAAGTCGAAAAAGCTTCACCATATCCCTTCTTAGTGCCTATGGCTCTACTATCAATATAGACCACCTCCAACGGAGAGGAATAGTCATCGACTAAATTCACAGTACTAGTATTTATCCATTTGGAAGGTGGCAACTGTTGATCCAAGAAATGACTCGCTTCGAAATCCTCGAATGGACTTGGGCCAGAATCCAAATAGGTTCCGTCTGGATTTAAATTCCCCTTCCAAACATAGGCCTTATGCTTCCGCCATATTCCAGGATCATTTACCGTAACATATATATCATTTGCATTATCAAGCCTCCTGTATGGGATATCATCAGACCAGGTCTGAACAGAAGCACTTACCACATCCCATCCTATCCCATTGCTAGCATATAAATATTCTGATGCAGGTTGGGATAGCATATTCTGTGACGTGGGATTCACATATTTACTCCCCATTTCCGAGTAGTAATGATGAGCTGGAGTCATCTTAGTTCTGAATAACTGACCGAAAGCATCTTTATATTGAGTTTCCAAAACAGCACCTGTAATAAGATCGTATTCGGTATTGGTGACTTCTTTGACCTGTTGGCCAGATTCATGACGAACAGAATAGAGAATATTGGGATTATACTTTTTGGTAGTCCTAAACAATTTCAAATATTGGTTTTCGCCATTGCCTTGATTGTCGGGGTCACTATCGTAATAATTTGGATTATAAAATTCCGCAAATAGATTTCCATCCGTGTATGTTCCAAGATCATTAAATCGATCATCTCCATCATCAACATAACCATAGTGACTGGAACCAAGCAAATGTCCTTCTAAATTATAGTTCTCGATTGACTCCAATCTCCCCATCTTGCTAGTATTTACCTCAACAACTTTGTGATAATTCTTATGGATATGGTTACTGATATTGCTGGATGCACCATCATACTCTTGATAAGATGAGTTCTGGACCATTGTATAATGAGGGGTAGTGAAATGATATACTTGGCTAGTCAAATAATCGGCATCCGAAACGTAGCCACTCAAGACAGTGACTTTCTCATACATGACTGGTGTGAATGGGAAATCGTAGTCATGATAGAAAGAATGATCGAAAGTTCTTAGCTCTCTGGGATTCTGGGCAATAACTCCTGAAGATTTTCCATTTACCGTTCCATCTTCCGTATATCTGTAGGCGGTAGTATAAGATTTACCCAGTAAATCTGTGGATGTTACTTCTTTGACCCGAACATCGCCTCCTTCCATATTGTCTTCAACAAAAGAGATTTCAACACCTCCATGGAATACATGTTCTGGTTCTTTGGACATATTCCATGAACTTGCATCGTTTATGCAAAGATGCTCATTGTATGCTGCTCCGTTATCACCATTGAGCGCAATAGGATTATCAATTGCAATCCAATTCGCACCAACAGCGGTGATGTGCTGTTCAAAGGGCAATTCAACGAATTGATCACAGGGGGATTCTCCATTGCTTTTGACGGTAGCCTGACTGTTCGGATTCATTGGGCGGTGTACTCTAATTTCTTGTCCTACAGTAAAATGATCTATGGGATTGAAAGCATATACGTCATCAAAATATAACTTACCCATTGCATGGTATGTTTGGTTTGCTTTGAAAGTTCTTTTAGCAGCGTGGCCTGAAATCGACCTGAAATCATCTCTTTCGTAACTAATTTCCAATTGACTTCCGCTGGGCGTAAGAATGGTGTTCAAACACCAATCGTCTCCATTTCCTGAGGCTCTTTTAGGCTTCAACGGATTAAAGTAAAAATTCCACGTCTGCTGACTGGCGTCCCATTCATGAACGATGACTTCTTCTTCGCCAAAATCTTTGTACAAGCCCCATGCATCGATATGATCTTTATCGTAGTCAGGATTAGAACCGTAGGCGAATTCATAATCCGGTTGAAGCTTGATGTCATCAGAAGCATAAAATGACACGCTGTTGAGCGTGAGTTTTCCCGTGTTCTCATGATCCCCGCTCACTGGCGGGTTATCTGCTGAAGCAAAAGAGTTCAATGTTTTAGAACACAAACTATTAGATGGGGTCTCATATCCGAAGGATATCCTCTTAACGCAATTCTCTTTGGCCGTTTCCCAACTAGCTGTACTAAAATCATCAACATCAAGAATCATGGAATAATCATCCCCCCTTCCATTTGTATAAGAATTGATGGATTGAAGATCATCCAGAGACCCTAAAGTCTCGTTCAAACGCTCATTATCATAAAGGAGAATATCATTGAGCTTCAAGGAAACATTGGATTTAGTATGATCGCTATTCCAGAACCCCTCTTGTCTAGCTCCTTTGCTATCGATTCTCTCTTCTTTTATAAAAAGTGCAGTATGGGTTCGTGTTCTTATCGAATTCAAATAAAAAGATTCTCTTTCTCCATAGAAGAACTTATCTTCCGTCAACCCGCTTGCGGTTACCAGATCATCGACTGAATCACCAGAATAAGGTGAGCGATACCCGAAGTTATTGTTGAGTTTGCCATATTCGAAAGCAACCCACCTTCCCCAGTCCGATAAATCTAATTCTCCATTCAAATTCCGATCGACATAGTCGGGCCCCGTAATTCCTGTCAATAGCCACATTACCGGGTAGTCTGATTCGATATGTGTGTATGCATAGTCATTATCATCCCCTGCATCATATTGAATATGCTCGGTATTAAGAACAGGTTGTTTGTAGTGATATACGGTGCCTGACATATCGGTTATCTCATATCCTCCTATGAGATTCTTCAACGGACTACTTGAGCTCACCAAACCCATTTCCTCAAATGTAAACCATTTGACATGCTTTCCTCTGGCTACAGCCATATTCTCTTGAGAAGCTTCATCTCTATCAAGCCCATCTAATTTATGTGTTCTTGAGAACGAACTATGTGCTGAGTTGTCAGCTGATCTGAAAAGTTTTGAATCTAGCAATTCATAAGTGCCATAAGTCCCTTGATCCAAAAAATTTACACCTATTTGACTTGGATCATTCAAAGCCTGAGATGGGTCTTGCTGGTGTCCGAGGTAATAGTTCGATACTTCTCCTGGATAATAGAAAGGTACTCGCTCTACCTCTTGTGTTCCTGTGTAATCATAGTCAAGAAATTTTGTAAGAAAATAAGGTCTATGGCCTTGCGTCTGACCACCCACCGGATAGCTGTGAGAACCTATTTCATGCCTATAAGGTTGAATACTTCCAGAAACACTTCCGCCCATAACCCTGTAATTATCATAAGTTGTATGCACGGGAGCAATTGTCCAAGCTCTATTATCAATAATTTCAGTGGAACAATCCGTTACATCAGATGTATTATTAGCACTATAGAATTTGCCTGCTACCTCACTTGATCCGCTAGAACCATTTTTGCTTTCTGGACCACTACCTGATGTATAACCACCATCATATGCTCGTTCTAAATGCAAACTACCATAAGCATTATTTGTTCTTGTGAAATCCAAGTAGTATTCGTAATCACTATAGAAGAAGTAACTTCTCTTCTTAGTGGTCCAATTATTTACATTCGTAACAGATGAACTAATTGCACCTGATGCTAAAGCTGTTCCAATTCCAATTGCAGAAGAAGCAGCTGACATACCATCAGTCACATTTGTAGCCTCACCTATTCCTAGAACATTGGCTTTGAAAGTGGCCCCTTCACTAAAAGCTCCTCCAAGAGCCAATCCTACCATTGCCATACCCAATCCAACTGCATTTTGCGCCAGAGAATTTTCAGCATTCAAGCCCAAAATGGTCAGCCCAGATTGTGTACCGAATCCGATACTTCCAAGGCTTCCAAGACCTATAGAGCCTCCTGAGCCTTTTTCCGAATCATAGGAATAAGACCCTAACAATAGGTTCAATGCATAACCGTGCCCTCCTGGGTCATGCATTTCGGATACAATAGATTGGCCATCAAAATCATCTGGGTACTCCCGAACATTCCTAACTATAGCTCCTGGATTCAGGCTCCATCCCAGTCCGACCCATGAAGCTTCTTGATCTACCTCGATACCTGAATGATATGCTAGAGGAAAGCTAAATCCACCCTCTGGGCTTGGCACCTCTAGAAGTGGAATCGTATAAGTAAAGTCACCTGTTAAAAGATCAACGACATCGGTATTGTGTGTGGGTTCATATGACGTAAACTCCGGCTGGTGCTGCGAAGTCAATGCGAAAACCAAGGAAGGTTGAGCTATGTCAAATAAGAATAAAAGGAGAAGAAATTTACTTGCCCTTTTTAGTCGTTTTTGCCTTGAATTAGGAATTTCAATCTTCATATTGTTATTCTATCTTTTTAAAATCTGAGTTAAAATTTACCTCATAATCGTTCAACCCTATTTTGCCAAAGTTGAATTTAAAATAGGTAGTATTAGGTACTTTCTTTGAAACCTTAAAGCACATTAAAAAAATCGTTTGAGGAAAGGTGCCCAAATTTGGTTGATTATAAAACCAGCTTGGATAATAGGATTCGCCATCAATAACCCATTCAATTAAACCCTCATTTCGAAAATTCAAATTGTGTGAAACCTCATTAAAAATATCAGGGTTCTTGGCTGATAAGGAGGCTAAATCCGAACCATGTGAACTAAATTTCATTAAGAAAAAAAATCGCCATCTTCTACAGAATCTATGTTCGGAATCAACTCTGGAGAAATGGACGCTACCGTATAATTTAGGAGTGAGTCTATGCTGCCACTATATTCTAATAAAACTCCATCTTTTTTTTCATGCTTGTTAAACGAACATGAAAGCAATGTAATTAATCCTAAAGTGACGGCAATATTTCTCATGAATTTACTAATTGCACCAATTCTTGTGTTATATCAATGGATTGATCCCCGTAGACCACATTACCTGTCCCGTTTGCGCCTAAAATAAGGACATATCCCCGCTCCTGAGCATAAGATTTAATTTTAGAGTCTATATGATTACGAATTTCTGACATCACTTTACTTTCTCTTTCACGCACTTTATCAATCATCATGTTTTGATAACCCTCTACCTGTGACCCCTTTGTTCTAAGTAATTCAATTTGTAATTCTTTTTCTTTTTTGGACATGGTAGATTCCTCTTCCATATATATCTTCTGAATTTCTTCAAACTCCATCCTCAAAGTATCCAATCTCATCGCAAGTATATTGGATTCTGCATTGAGTTTTTCTCTAGCTAACTTTGTTCCTTCATAAGATTCAACAAGCACAGCAGAATTAACATAAGCCAAACGCAAATTTCCATTGCGCTGTCCTAGTAAAAATGAAAATCCAGCAACAACTGCGACCAATAAGAACCAGTAGTACTTATTCATACATCACTTTAGTTTTCTTATGCCAAGTATAATAAATTCTTAAAGATTCACCAATTTTTGAAGTACATATGTAAACCGGCCCAACACAATAAACGTTGAAATAAGGAGCCTCTGCTCTTTTTCATGCATCTACTCTCTCAAACAAAAGAAACACACTAGCAAGACAACACTATCGAAAATTTCCATGTTCCACTGTTCAGCTTTCGTGATCGGTCTTGGTGGTGGTAATTTCTTTTCCCGTTTTTATTGCAAGTCCGTAATCTTCTGATTCATAATCTAGGGGCCCACTGTTCGAGCCCATGTGGGCCCACATTTAAACCCTGCCTGTTGCAGGGTTTTTTTATTTAATACCTTTTACCATCTCACTTTGCCAATCAAAAAAAAAGTTAAACCTTTAATCCCTAGCTAAATTGATGAGTCAGACTGAGATTATAAAGCACGAGATAAACTTAGAGTACGCAAGGGGCCTAGATAATGCAGATCCTTTAAAGCACTACCGTTCTCAATTTCATCTTCCCAAAAAAGAAAATGGAGAGCCTTATGTTTATTTATGCGGAAATTCTTTAGGTCTTCAGCCCAAAAGCACTGAAGAAAATGTTTTGCAGGAATTAAGTGATTGGAAAAATTTAGGTGTTGAAGGTCATTTTCATGCGAAAAATCCCTGGATGCCCTATCATGAGTTTCTGACGGAAGCAATGTCCAAAGTGGTAGGCGCAAAGCTTATTGAGGTTGTGGTAATGAATACGCTTACCGTTAACCTTCATTTAATGATGGTCTCTTTTTATAGACCGACTTCTAAAAGAAACAAAATCATAATAGAGGCGGATGCTTTTCCTTCAGATAAATATGCAGTAGAATCTCAAATTCGGTTTCACGGTTTCGATCCTAAGGAATGTTTAATAGAGCTGAAATCCAGAGATGGTGAGGTGCTTATTAGAGAAGAAGATATTCAAGAAATAATCCATGAACAAGGAGAAGAGGTGGCTTTAGTTATGTTGGGTAATACCAACTACTACACGGGTCAGTATTTTGACATGAAAAAGATCTCTGAATGGGGTCATGAAAAGGGTTGTTATGTGGGTTTTGATTGTGCACATGGTGCGGGGAATGTTCCCTTAGAATTACACGATTCTGGATGCGATTTTGCGGTGTGGTGCAATTATAAATACTTGAATTCCGGACCAGGAAGTTTGGGAGGAGCCTTTGTGCATGAACGTCACGCTCATGATGAAAATATGCCTCGATTTGAAGGTTGGTGGGGCCATAAAAAAGAAACGCGTTTTAAAATGAGAGACGCTTTTGAACCTATTCCTGGAATTGAGGCTTGGCAATTGAGCAACCCTCCTATTTTGAGCATGGTTGCTGTTTGGTCTTCCTTGAAATTATTTGATGAGGTGGGCATTAAAAACTTGAGGAAAAAAGCGATTTCTTTAACCGGTTTTCTTGAGTTTTTGGTTCAATCATTAGGTGATGATGTTGTTGATATTATAACACCCAAAGATCCTGAGAAAAGAGGTTCTCAACTTTCCATTAGAGTTAAAAATGCAGACAAAAAGCTTTTTGATATCGTTACTGAAAAAGGCGTTATTGCTGACTGGAGAGAGCCAGACGTAATAAGGGTTGCTCCGGTTCCAATGTACAATTCATATGAAGATGTATTTCATTTTTATAGCATTTTAAAAGAAGCAATTGAAAACTAAAAACAATGTCAAATTCCGATAAAGTAATCATTGTAGGGGCTGGGCTTTGTGGGTCCTTGCTTTCAATTGTGTTGGCCAAGAGAGGCTTCAAGATAGAGGTCTATGAAAAAATGCCTGACATGAGAGAGGGCATAAAGGATGTGGGTAGGTCTATTAATCTAGCGCTCTCCTCCAGAGGTTTAATGGCCTTGGAAAGGGCGGGTTTGAAATCCACCATTTTAAAAGAGTGTATTCCCATGCGAGGCCGTATGATTCACCCTTTGGATGGTGAGGCGTTTTTATCTCCTTATAGTGGCAGGTCGAATGATTATATCAATTCAGTTTCTCGTCCTGGCCTGAATATTATGTTGCTCAAAGAGGTGGGAAAACTGGAAAACGTTACCCTTCATTTTCAAAGTAAGGTTACAGCGGTAGATTTAAAAAATGCCCAGATAAGTTATACGCAAAATGGAGAATCTAAAAGTGATTCTGGAGCTGTAGTAATTGGTACTGATGGGGCAGGATCAGCTGTAAGAAGAGCAATGATGGGTCACACCACAGAATTGTTGTTTAATTATTCTCAGGATTTCCTGCGCTCTGGTTATAAGGAGTTGAGCATTTTACCTGGCGAAAATAATTCCTGGAAAATTCATAAAGAAGCACTGCATATATGGCCAAGGGATGAGTTCATGATTATTGCTCTCCCAAATATGGACGGCAGTTTTACACTTACTATGTTCCACCCTTTTGATGGGGAAGAGGGATTTCGCGCTTTGCAAGACGAATCTAAATTAGAGGCTTTCTTTCAGAAGTATTATCCCCGTTTGTTACCATTTATTCCTCATTACAAAGAGGAGTATTTTGAGAACCCAACGGGTACTCTTGGAACCATTAAATGTAAGCCGTGGCAAGCCTTTGGCAAGGCCCTGATAATGGGTGATGCTTCCCATGCTATTGTTCCCTTTTATGGCCAGGGCATGAACTCTAGCCTTGAAGATGTGCGGGTCTTTGATGAGCTTTTGGAGAAACATGGGGCCAGCTGGGAAACCCTTTTTAAAGACTTTGAGACAGCTCGTATAAATAATGCAAATGCAATTGCCGATTTAGCTATTGATAATTTTCACGAGATGAAAGATCACGTCAATGATGTTGCTTTCATAAGGAAAAGAAAAATAGAGATGCAGCTAGAGCAGCAATTTCCCGATTATTACTCTAAATACTCTTTGGTTACTTTCAGGCCAGAACTTCCCTATGAAGAGGCAATGAAAAGAGGAAGAAATCAAGATAAAATGCTTCTGGAAATGTGTGAGAAAGAGAACTTTGATCAAGTTCCTCTAGAACAGTATTATGAGAAACTAATGAATTTAAGTATTTAACAGCATGAAAAGTAAGGTTCTTGAAAAAAGCGCACAGCCTTTAGGAAATTATCCTCATGTAAAGAGAGTGGGTGATTTTATATATGTTTCCGGAACGAGCAGCAGAAGACCAGACAACACGCATGTTGGAGCAGAAAAAGATGCCTCTGGAAATTGGGTGTTGAACATAGAAGAACAAACTAGGGCGGTCATTCAAAATATTGAAAAGCTTTTGGCTTCGATGAATGCGGATTTAAAAGACCTTATTGACATTACAACATTCCTTGTTGACATGAAGGATTTTAAGGGCTATAACGCTGTTTATGGTGAATTTTTTAATTATGAAGGGCCTACCCGAACAACCGTTGCTGTTCATCAATTACCTCATCCTAATTTACTAATAGAAATAAAAGCAATCGCCTATTTGCCACTAGACAAATGAAAAGCATTCAAAATTATATTGACGGAAAATTAATCCCTTCATCATCCGGTTCAACCCTAGATGTTTTTGATCCTTCTGTGGGAAAGGTTTATGCTCAAGCTCCTGATTCCGATCTTTCAGATGTTGATTTGGCTTTTTCTGCAGCAGACAATGCCTTTGAAAGTTGGTCCTTAACCCCTATCAATGAAAGAGCAAGAATCATGGCAAGAATTGCTGATTTGATAGAAGAAAACACGGATGCCTTAGCTGAAGCGGAGTCCTTAGATAACGGCAAACCAGTTTGGTTAGCAAAAGCTGTGGATATACCCAGAGCGGCCAGTAATTTTCGTTTTTTCTCACAGGCCATTACACAGTTTTCCACTGCTGCTCATGAAGCTCACGATTCTATCAATTATACACTTAGACAAGCTTTGGGTGTTGTTGGAACTATTTCTCCTTGGAATCTACCCATTTATCTCTTTACATGGAAAATTGCGCCAGCCATTGCTGCTGGAAACACAGTAATAGCAAAACCCTCAGAAGTTACTCCAATGAGCGCCTTCTTGTTGTCCAAAATATGTGTTGATGCTGGTCTGCCCAATGGTGTTTTAAATATTATTCACGGTTATGGGCAAAAAGTAGGTGCAGAAATTACAAAACACCCAGGCATTAAAGCCATTTCTTTTACAGGCAGCACAAAAGTTGGAAAGGAGATAGCATCTGTTGCCGCCCCTATGTTCAAGAAGTTGTCCTTAGAAATGGGCGGTAAAAATCCGAACATTATTTTCGCAGACTGTGACTATGACAAAATGCTTTCTACGACCGTTCGTTCCTCTTTTGCTAATCAGGGACAAATTTGTCTCTGTGGTTCTAGAATATTTATTGAGTCTTCTCTTTACGAGCAGTTTAAAAATGATTTTGTGGCTAAAGTGAGCGAACTAAAGGTTGGTCCTCCAAAAGCTGCAGACACAAAAGTTGGTGCTCTTGTTTCTGAAGCGCATTATAAAAAAGTGCTCTCGTATATTGATTTGGCAAAGGAAGAAGGAGGAAAAATTTTGACAGGAGGCTCAAGCGTTTCACCAAAAGACCATGAAGAAGGTTGGTATATTTCACCGACCATTATTGAGGGCTTGGCTTATGATTGCAGAACAAATCAAGAGGAGATTTTTGGGCCTGTGGTTACCATTATGCCTTTTGAAACGGAAGAAGAAGTGTTAAAGTATGCTAATTCTACAGACTACGGTTTGTCATGTACCATATGGACTCAAAACCTAAGCAGAGTCTCCCGAATGTCTCGAAAAATTCATGCGGGAATTGTGTGGGTAAACACTTGGTTGAACAGGGATTTACGAACACCTTTCGGTGGTGTAAAAAGTTCCGGTGTAGGCAGGGAAGGTGGCTTTGAAGCACTAAGGTTTTTTACCGAACCCAAGAACGTTTGCATTCAACATTAAATAAAATATCTTTTGTTAGCGAGCGTTAGCAAACTTAATTAGGCATTTAATTACTATTCTTATTTTTGTTTGAATCATCTAAGAGAATTATGACTACAAGAACGTATCAAATTATTATTGGTGTATTGCTGGTTTTGGTGTTGATTTTAGGCTGGAATGTCTTCAGAGATAAGGGAGAGATAAAATCTCAAGAAACGGAGATTGTTGCTCTTAGTGATGAAAAAGAAAGTATTCGTCAAAGCCTTATCGAAATGAAAAATCAGTACTTGGAAGCAGAAACGGAGAATCAAGAACTGAACGAAAGCATTCTTTTGGAAATGGCTAAAATAGATTCCTTAATTGCTGACATTGATAAGTTTAAGGCTGATGATAAAAAGCTTAGATATGAAATTGCAAAATGGAAAAAGGAGAATAACACCTTAAGGGGTATTATGAAGGGATATTTGGTAGAAATAGATTCTTTGCAACGTTCTAATATGGAGTTAGCCTCTGAAAAGGCAAAAATTAGTTCTGAGTTAAAAACAGTTTCCTCCGAAAAGAACAAACTCCAACAAGATGTTCAGAATAAAGACAAGGTAATCAAGGAGGGTTCTGTGCTACAAACACTTAATTTAAATTCTGTTCCTATCCGTTTGAGAAATAACGGAAACCAAGTGGAAACCAGCAAGGCGAGTCGTGTTGAAAAAATTAAAACCTGTTGTACGCTTTACGAAAACAGAATAGCGAAAGCGGGTCTTAAGAATATTTATGTTCGAATAATTAGTCCCGAGGGTTCTGTATTAAACAATCCGTCAAATCCAAATGCAACATTCAATTTTAATGGCGTTTCAGGGAAGTACAGTGCTAAAAGAGAGGTCAACTATCAAAACCAAACCATTGAGGGATTCTGCGTCTTCTATGATGTTTCAAACGCGATGGCGACTGGGCTTTACAAGGTTGAAATTTATGATGAGGACGCAAAAATTGGCACAACAGAATTTGAGCTAAGATAGCTTATCAAGAAAAACTAGTAATTTCTTTTGAATCTGTGGGCGCGTAAATTTTACGCTAGACTAAATTTATTCTGCTTTGTAAAACATCTTTGTAAGATCCTCCAATTGGAATTACCTTCTTATCATTTTCTAAAATGATGTTAGGCTGTTCGATTGCAGCAATTTTATCCAGTCTTATGATAAAGGATCTGTGCACCCTTAAAAACTGATCATGCGGTAACTTGCGTTCGATATCCTTCATTGTTGAATGAATGGTGTACCTAGCGGTAAACGTATTGATAACAACATAGTCCTTCAGTGCTTCAACAAAATAAATGTCCTCTGTCTTCACCTTTACAAGTCTTGAATTGGATTTTACAAAAACGATGTCTTTATCTTCCCTTCCTTCCACAATGTTGTAAAGAAGGTCTCTCTCGTTTCTAATTTCCTTTTCCTTGTTGTGTTTATAGATAGCCATTTCAATAGATGTATGAATATCTATTTCTTTAAACGGCTTAATAATATATCCATAAGGCTCTGTAACTTTCGCTCTAGATAGTGTTCCTTCATCGGCATAAGCAGTGAGGTATATAACTGGAATGCTTACCTTTCTCTTAATGTTTTGCGCTGCCTCAATTCCGTTAATGTCTCCCTTTAGCATAATGTCCATTAAAACAACATCTGGTTCAAGGTCAACGGCTAAATCAATAGCCTTTTCACCAGTATCGGCAGAACCCACAACATTATAGCCTAACTTCTTTAAACTGTGCTGAATATCTTTTGATACAATGCTCTCATCTTCAACCACTAGGACGTTTGTCTTGGACATATACTAAGATTTTAATTTCTCAAATTTAATTAAATATTTGGTTCCCTTTTTTGAGGAAATTTTGATTTCCCCATCCAATTGTTCAGTAAGTGTATATACCAATTGCAAGCCAAGCGAGTCGCTTTTTTCTATCTCAAAGCCTTTAGGAAAACCCACTCCATCATCAGCAATTTCCATAAGCACTTGTTGTCCCTTTTCCTTAACCCTTAAAGATATAGTTCCATCTATTTCCCCAGGAAACGCATATTTCATAGCGTTCGAAACCAGTTCGTTTACTATAAGACCGCAAGGAATAGCTTGGTCTAAAGATAAGTAAACTTTTTCAACCCTTAAGTCTAAGGCTATCTGGTCTGATAACATGCTATAAGAATACAGTAGGTTTTTTGTTAATCCAGTAATATAATCCTCAAAGTCTACTCTATTAAAATCTTTGGTTTGGTAAAGGCTTTCATGAATAAAACTCATACTCTTTATTCTATTCTGGCTTTCCCTTAATATATTTAGGGAGTTCTTGTCTTTCACATAAGAAGATTGCAGATTCAATATACTGGAAATAACCTGCAGGTTATTTTTGACTCTATGATGCACCTCCTGCAATAAAACCTCTTTTTCTTTTAAGGACTCTATAATCTGTTCTTCCGCTTCTTTCTTGTCAGAAATAGAATTTCCAATACCAGAGACTTCTATTACCCTTCCATTTTCAGAGAAAATTGGCGATAGGAAAATTTCTATCCATTCCTTTTTTCCTTTTTTTGATTCTAAATGAATTTCAAAAACCTGTTTGTTTTCTTTAAAGGCTTTTTTGTATTCCGGTCGTAATCTTTCTTCAAAAATCTGTTTAAACTTACTGATGTCCTTGGCTAAATTACTTCCCTCTTTTAATTTGAAATTAAAGTTCTTTTTTATGAAGGTTTCGAAGTTCTTATTGAATGATGTTATTCTAAAAGATTTGTCCACCGACCAAATCATATGAGAACTGCTATCAAAAATTGCATTGATTTTAGCACTTTGTTTTTGAATCTGTTCTTCCTGTTTCTTGGTTTCAGAAATATCTCTGGATACACCCATTGAACCTATAATTTGGCCGTTATGGTTTATCAATCTGGATGCCGATAGCAGTGAAGAAAAAGCATTTCCATTTTTATCCACATTTTGTATTTCGCCACTATAGTTACCGTGTTTCATGATTGCATTCTGAACAATTTCGTGTTCAATATTAAATGCATATAACATCTTAGATGGTTTGCCTAAAACTTCCTCAGGATCATATCCAAAAAGACTAAGTCCTGCTTTATTAATTTCTGTGATTTTGTCGTTTTTATCGACCGCAATAATCATGTCCAAACTACTATCTATAATACTTCTAGAAAAAAGTTGTGCTTGATAGAGTTTCTCCTGCGTGATTTTATGCTGATTAATTTCGTGCTTAAGAACCTTATTGATTTCCTCTGCAAGTACTGCACGAACTTTTTCATTCAAAGCTCGTTCTGCCCCTCCCTCTTTCGTGTTTTTGTTTATTCGAATTAAAACACTTTCCTTGTTCTTACTGGAATTAACTTTATTGTATTCTACCCTATATCCTTTTATTTTTTGGGTATGAAAACCATAGAGCTGAACCTGCTCCGCTATTTCTCTTTGATCAAGTTTTGATATTCCCAGAAATTGTAAAATTTCCTTGTTTTTTGTGCCAATTAAAGTTTCTCCTGATGGATTAATGGTGATAACTTCTTCAATATCTATATCAGTGATTATAGCTGGGCTATCTAGATCAATAATTATATCCTCAATGTTTTTTTTCATTTCCTAGTTTTCCAACTCCTCATAGGCAGGTTTTATCTTTGTTCCATCCACTTTTCTTTCTATTCCATTATCATAAGAAATAACCCATAGAACATTTCCCTCTTCATCATATCTCTTCCAGTCTCCATCTTTAAAACCGCTATTATATTTTCCTTCTTCCTTAATTTTTCCGGAACGATGATAATATTTATGTTTTCCAATGGCTAAACCATTCACAAATTCCCCCTTGAAATTTGTTTTTCCATTATCGTAAATATGAATCCATTTGCTGTTTTTTTCTCCATCCGTATACGATCCTTTTTCAGTATGATCTCCTACCCTATAATACCATTCCCCCTCTCTTAATCCATCTATAAATTCACCTTGGGTAACTACTTCTCCGTCTTCATCATACTCCACAGACATACCATCTTCCTTTCCTTTTCTATATAATTCCTCCCTGTGAAGACTTCCATTTTTGAAATACCATTTCCATTCTCCATGTGGTTTTCCCTTCACATATTTTCCCTTCTGTTCAACCTTACCATCCTTATGATAATATTTCCACTGCTTTGTCTTTTTTCCATCTTTATATTCTCCTTCCGCACGTAATTCACCAGTTGGATAATACAATTTCCATTCTCCCTGAAAAGTTCCATTTCTATCTACCAGACCTTCTGCTGTTTTGCTTCCAAACTTATATATCGTTCCAGAAGTTACATTTCCATTCTCATCGTAATTTCTATGCGTTCCATGCTTTTTCCCATCTTGATAACCGCCAGAAGAAATTACCTTACCCGTACTTGAATATTCATTTTTAATATCTAAAACAATGGTTTCTTCTGCTTCCTCATCAATTTTATCCTGATCATACTTAACTATTTCCTCCAGATTTCCCGTTTTATCATAATATTTAAACAAGCCATTTCTTAGGTCATCCACATATACCCCTTCCATTTTTAATATTCCATCTGCATAATATTCTTGCCATAATCCCTGCTTTCTACCCAATTTATCTCTTCTATTGAGTTTTACTGATTTTCGCAAAAAACCATCTTTATATGTTTGAAGGGTTATTATTCTACCATCCTTAGCAAATTCTCTTCCCTTCCCATTTTCAATGCCTTCCTCAAAAGGAACAAGCTTTTGAACTTTTCCTGACGGAAAATAATATTCTGCTAAACCTTGTTTTATTCCCTGAACAAAAAATTCTGTTTTAATTTTTAGACTGTCTAAATAATAAACATGTGGTCCTTCTTTTTTACCACGTTTATAATTTATCTCATCTGTTAAACTTCCTTCAGAATTATAAAATTTCCATACACTGTCTAATTCAAAATTTAATCTATTTCCTTCCGTTTTTATATTTCCGGTTTTGTAATACGTTTTCCAATACCCCTCTGGTTTGGAATTTTTCATTTGACCTTCACTAGAAATTTTTCCATTGGGATAATAGAACTTATTATATCCATTGGGATCTATTTCCTGAGCCGAAGCGAAACTAAAAAGAATAAGAAAACTTAATAGCGTAGTTAAATTATGGAGAGGTTTAATAAACATTATAATAGAATATTTTATATAAAAATAATTGTAATTATTATTAGTGTGTTCATAGACTGAAAAAAATCATAACTTATATTTTGATAATTATACTTATCAATTATTATGCACAAATGATAAACAATTATAAAAATCTTGAACGCTTGTTTAACAAGCTTTCCAAGAGTTATTAAAAATACTGTTTATAACGCATCATTTAATATTTTTAGATTTTATTTATTTTCTATATTGTTAAAATTAATGTGAGTAAGATGGGAGATAAATAATTACTTCAATCACTCATAATTAATAATGAATTACTAGCTGGATTTATTTTGTTAAAAGAGTAAATAATAGAAAAGTATTTTTCATTTTTTTTATACATACTTAACTAATTTGGTATGAATAAAATGAGAAAGTAAAATGTTGTTTTACAAGTGATTATAAAATCTGTTGGTTATTGTTGTGAATAAGATGCTTGGGCTTTATGGAAAAGAATAATGTATTTATTGGAAGCGATCATGCAGGATTTGATTTTAAAGAATCCTTAAAGGAGTTTCTACTGGAGATGGAAATAAACCTTATTGACAAAGGGACCTATTCAAAGGAAAGTACAGATTATCCGGAATATGCTCATGAAGTAGCCAGCGCTGTGGAAGAAAATGAAAACAACTTGGGAATTCTAATTTGTGGTAGCGCAAATGGCGTTTGTATGACCGCAAATAAACATGAAGGAATAAGAGCGGCAATTGCTTGGAATTCTGAAGTAGCTAAACTCGCAAGAGAACACAACAATGCCAATATAATTTGTTTACCTGCTAGATTTATAGATATGGTAGAAGGTAAAAATATTATAACTGCCTTTTTTGGAGCGAATTTTGAGGGAGGTAGACATCAAAGAAGAGTTGAGAAAATAAGGATTTGTTAAATATGAAATACATTTTTGGTTTAGGGTTTTTAATGACTGTGTTTTATGGATTTGGTCAGAATAAAGAGGATTATGCGAAAACGATTACAGCGGAGGAACTGAGAACCCATTTAGAAGTTTTAGCTTCAGATGAATTTGAGGGTAGAGAAACGGGAACAAAGGGACAGAAGAAAGCTGAAAAGTATATAATAGATCATTTCAAGGAGATTGGTATTCAAGCGCATGATGGAAAATATATCCAAGAATTTAATCTAACCGTAAAAGACCCCTCAAAAGTTTTTGTTTCCTATGGGCAGAAACAATTTGAGTTTCTGAAAGACTTCTATTATTACCCAGGAGGCCCTGATGGTAATTTCGAGTATGACCTGTTTTTTGGTGGTTATGGGATAAGTGACCAAAACTATGATGAAATAAAGGAGGAAGAGGTTAAGGGAAAAGTGGTTTTTATTTATGATGATGAACCGACAAACAAGGCAGGAGTTTCTAGAATAACAGGAGAGAAAAGATTGAGTGAATGGTCTACCAGAACGCAAAAGAAAGTAGATTATTTAACGGGACTGGGCGTGAAAGGGATTATATATGCGAATAAGGACTTTAAAAAGAATATTCAACGAATAAAGAAATTTTTTGGAAGAAAGTCTATGTCTCTTGATGAGAGTTCGGACCAGCCTAATGAGGAAGTTGTACCAGTATTTTATTGTTCATATGAAATGGGAATTGCTTTATTAGAAGGAGACAAGAAACTATTAAAATTCCGAAAAAAGGCATTTAAAAAAGGTCCAATGACAAAGAATATGGGCAAAATAAATCTACGATTTGAGCGCAATAGCAATAAAGTAGTTAGCTCAAATGTATTGGGTTATATACCAGGAACAGACCTAAAGGATGAGTTGGTTGTTATAACCGCGCATTATGACCATATTGGTATTACAGATGGAGAGATTAATAATGGGGCTGATGATGATGGCTCAGGAACTGTGGCGGCATTAGAAATAGCGGAAGGGTTTGCAAAGGCAAGAGATGATGGTAATGGCCCAAGAAGAAGTGTTCTAGTAATGACCGTTTCAGGAGAAGAAAAAGGGCTTTTAGGGTCGAAATACTATACAGACAATCCTGTATTTCCACTAGAGAATACGGTAGTGGATTTGAATATTGATATGATTGGAAGATCAGACGCGGCTCATGAAGGAAACAATAATTACGTTTATATAATAGGGTCGGACAGGCTTTCAACGGAGCTGCACGAGTTAAGTGAGGCAACAAATAAATCTTGTTGTGATATGGAGTTGGATTATACCTTTAATGCGGAGGATGATCCAAACAAATTCTATTATAGGTCAGATCATTATAATTTTGCGAAAAACGATATTCCAGTAATATTCTATTTTTCAGGAGTTCACGAAGATTATCACAAACCGACTGACACACCAGAAAAAATCATGTATGATAAACTGGAGAACACCGCTAGGCTAGTTTTCTATACTGCTTGGGAGATAGCGAACAAGGATAAGCGACTTAAGCTAGACTAGTTGATAAGCTGGGAAATTAGCTCATTAAATTCTTCTACGTGTTGCTCATAATAATCACCCGTTCCTGGACCGTAAAAACCTGTGTGAATTTGTAAAACCCTACCTTCTTTGTCTATATAAACAGAGGTGGGGAAAGAACGAATCTTATCCAGAAAACCAAGCGTTTCCGTAGCCTTAGACTTACTAGCAACACCGGCAATTAACAAAGGGTATTCAATACCCAGATTATTCTGGAATTTTTTAACCCTTTCTCGAGCAACATTAAAATCTTTGGAAGCCTCAAAGCAAAGACCGATTATTTCCAAACCATCTTTATTGTGTTTTGCATACGTTTCTTGAAACAACCTTGACTCATCCATGCAGTTCGGACACCAACTTCCAAGAACCTGAATAATGATTGCCTTTCCCTTGAACCTTTCATCTGACAGACTAACGGTTTCGCCAGCTAGATCGGGAAAAGAAAAAGCGATTTCGTTTTCTGGAACGGAAAGGGAAGTAAGAGAATAAGGATCTGACAAGCTATAATTGGAGTTCTCAAAAGCAGTCCACGACTCCTTCCAGTGTTTTCCAGACCAAAACGTTCCAGATAAAGAACCGTTATTTTGTTTTTTAGCCTTGAATAAAAAGGCGTGTGAGCCATCAAAGCAGGAAAGTTTTAAAGTTGAATCACAGTACAAGCCTTCCAGATATCTAAAATCACCGGTTTCTGTTGCAAATGTTCCACAAACCCTTCCAGATTTTTCATAGTCAAAAAGCCCCATCGCTGGAGAGGATTCTCCTTCATCGCTTAGAAATGAAACTTCCCACTTTTTGTCACCCAAGGGGTCCATTATTGGATTCTCAGGTTTCTGGAACCTTTCTTTATTATTAAATTCCGCAACGAAAGGCAGCCGATATTCTGGGGTGCGGCTGAAATTCTGCCAGTATCCTGATATGTTGTTGGGGTCAATTAATGACAAGAAAAAGCCCGAATTAAAAACAGGCATATTAATAACCAAAGAATCCTCATAAAAGAGAATGTCGTCAGAAACTATTTTTTCATCGCCATTTATAAATGTGCAGGTATAATTGTTTTTGGACTTACTTAACTCAAAGTGAAACGGAATTTCTTCACCAGCACCAATATCCAAAGCGCCTCTCCATAATCCTTGTTGAATTATCTCTGTGCTTTCTTTTACGGGTTGTGTGCATGATAATACACAAACACAAAAAATGATGAAATAATAAGGCTTTACCATGTTGCTAATATGGAAAAAAGTATTGAAAAGAGAGCTTCAGAAAAGACTAAATATCAAACTTTATTCCCTGCGCTAATGGTAATTCTGTACTATAATTTATGGTGTTTGTTTGCCTTCTCATATAGATTTTCCAGGCATCTGATCCAGACTCTCTTCCTCCTCCGGTTTCTTTTTCTCCTCCGAAAGCACCACCAATCTCTGCGCCTGAGGTTCCAATATTTACATTAGCAATACCGCAGTCGGAACCAGAATGAGAAAGAAAACGTTCTGCCTCGCGCATATTTGTTGTCATGATGGCGGATGATAAACCTTGAGGCACAGCATTTTGAATTTCGATAGCCTCATCAAGAGTATTGTATTCGATTAGATATAAGATTGGCGCAAAGGTCTCATGCTGAACTATGGAATACGTGTTTTTTGCTTCATAAATTGCAGGTTTAACGTAGCACCCAGATTCATAACCAGGACCTTCAAGCACACCACCAGAAACAACAACATTGCCTCCTTCCGCTTCAACGCGCTCAACAGCTTTATTGTAACCAGAAACAGCATCTTTATCAATTAAGGGCCCAACATGGTTGCTTTCGTCCAGAGGATTTCCAATTTTTAACTGACCATAAGCCTTAGACAGCTTTTCCTTTACCTCATTCATTTTTGAACTGTGCACGATCAATCTTCTTGTAGAAGTACACCTTTGTCCACAAGTTCCAACAGCACCGAAAACAGAACCAATAATGGTCATGTCTAAATCAGCATCGGGAGAAACGATGATAGCATTATTACCACCCAGCTCTAATAGACTTTTTCCAAGTCTTTGCGCAACTGTAGATGCTACTATTTTTCCCATACGCGTAGAACCGGTAGCCGATACAAGCGGAATACGTGTGTCTTGAGACAGGAATTCGCCCACTTTGTAATCCCCATTAACAATGGCGCTTAACCCAGGGGGCACTTGATTTTCTTCTATAACTTCTCCTATTATTTTTTGACAAGCAATGGAGCAAAGAGGTGTTTTTTCACTGGGCTTCCACACACAAACATCTCCACAAATCCAAGCGAGAGCAGTATTCCACGCCCAAACAGCAACTGGAAAATTAAACGCGCTGATAATGCCAACAATTCCGAGCGGATGATATTGCTCATACATTCTATGAAGAGGTCTTTCTGAATGCATGGTTAGTCCGTGAAGCTGTCTTGACAAACCAACTGCGAAATCGCAGATATCAATCATTTCTTGAACCTCTCCATAACCTTCTTGTAAGGATTTTCCCATTTCATAAGAAACAAGCTTGCCAAGAGCCTCTTTCTTATCCCTGAGCTTATCTCCGAATTGCCGAACAATCTCACCTCTTTTAGGCGCAGGCAGATTTCTCCATTCCCGAAACGCCTCTTCTGCAGCACGCATTACTTCATCAAAATTTTCTTTTGTAGTCGTGCTGCAAGAACCTATTAGTTGCCCGTCTGCAGGAGAAAAGGACTGAATAGCTTCTCCATCACCGAAGAACTTGTTGCCAATAGCTACCCCACCGTTGTTTTGTGAAATCCCAAGTTGGTCTAGGGCGTTCTTTATACCATATTCATCTGCCATATCTCAATATTTTGCACAAAACTAAGAAAAATGAAGACCTTAAGGAATCAGGGCTAGTATTTTTTTAACAACCTGAATATCAGCCCCTTATGTCTTTTCGAAAACATATATCTGACTAGAGTAGCCCCCGTGTTGTTTTGCCTTTAAATTGGATTTGAGACCATTGAGCAAGCCAAATAACTTTGATCTATTGGAATATTGTTCTGAAAGCATGGAAATATAGTATGCATCAAATTTTAATGGAGAGGTATAAAGATGTTTTAGGCCGTGGTTCTTTAATAGTCTAATCGTTTGAGACTGGTTGAAATGCCAAAGATGTCTGGGGACATCATATGCTGCCCAATTGGACCCGTAATGCAAACAGTCATGAGATTCTGGGTTTGGCAAAGCAACAATCATTCTGCCGGAGGGCTCAAGCAAATCAACTAAGCTGCTTAACGTTGCATTTAAATCATGAACGTGTTCCATAACATGCCACAATGTAATGTTGTGAAATTTGTCATTTGCTGGAAGCGAGTCAAGCAGTTCGATTCCGTGGGAGGCAGCATTTTCTCTTGCCTGAGGGTTGGGCTCAAAACCCTTGGCACTAACACCATTGTTTGAGCAGAACCTAACGAAAAGGCCCTCACCAGCACCGTAATCCAGTAAGTTAGTTTTTTCGTACTTCTGAATGTGCTTAAACTTCCTTTTAAAATTCAGATTACGAGCAACCTTATATAAAGACGACAACAAGGAGCTCTTGTTGGAATTATGTGAAATATACTCTTCACTGTTGTAATATGAGCCGATAGAACTGGAGTTGGGTCTTGGGTTTGTTATTAGTAAGCCGCAGTCATGACACCTAACTATTTTAAACTCTTGTTTCGAATAGAAATGATCTTTGACCGAAAGATGTTCTTTAAAGTCAGTACAAGAGCATATTGGGCATTCTGATATTTTTTCGTGTTCCACGTGAAACATTAACGCCCTAAATGTATCATTAGAATGGACACATCAGAAGGAGAAACACCAGAAATTTGCGCAGCCTCACCAAGGGTTTCGGGACGCAAACGACTTAGCTTTTCAACAGCCTCAGCTGATAGGGATTTAATCTCAGAATAATTAAGTTTGTCAGAGATCTTGATATTATTTAGGCTGCTCACCCTATTGGCATTATTTAGCTCTTTCTCAATATAACCACCATATTTGATTTGAATTTCTACCTGCTCAATTTCGTCTTTGGTGAAGTTATTGTCCGCAATTAAATTGGAATAGTCCTGGCACTGAGTTAGATCGGAAAGTGAAATGTTAGGCCTACTCAAAACGGAGTTTAGCTTAACCTTTTGTTTAAGAGGAGAGCTACCTTTCACCTCTAGTATTGGATTGATGTCCTGTGGAGAAACGCTAATGCTTTGAACACTTTTTTTGAGCCTTTCAATATTGCCTTGCTTTGTCTGGTAAAGCTGGAACCCTTCAGAATCAACGGCCCCAACCTTATGCCCAATAGAGGTTAACCTTAGGTCCGCATTATCTTGTCTGAGAAGTGTTCTAAACTCAGCACGGGAAGTGAACATTCGGTAGGGCTCTTCGGTACCCTTGGTAATTAGATCATCAATTAAGACCCCAATATATGCTTGATCTCTCTTTAGAATTAAGGGTTCCTTTTGCTGTATGGAAAGAGAAGCGTTTATCCCAGCCATTAAGCCTTGACAAGCAGCTTCTTCGTATCCGGTGGTCCCATTTATTTGCCCAGCAAAGTAGAGGCCTGGAATAATGTCTGTTTCTAAAGTTTTTCTTAGCTGGGTAGGAGGGAAATAATCATATTCTATTGCATAACCGGGCCGGAACAATTTACAATTGCTGAACCCGGGAATGGTTTTAATGGCGTTGATTTGAATATCTTCAGGCAAAGAGGTAGAGAATCCATTCACGTAAATTTCAATGGTGTTCCAACCTTCAGGCTCAACGAATATTTGGTGCCTCTCCCTTTCCGAAAACCGATTGATTTTATCCTCAATGGAAGGACAATAGCGAGGGCCTACACTTTGGATGGATCCGTTGAACATTGGCGAGCGATCAAAACCTTCTCTAAGAATATCATGTGTCGAATTATTAGTATAAGTTATGTGGCATGGAACCTGTTTGTCGAGAGTCTGGCTATCTAAACCAAAAGAAAACTTACTTGGGTTTTTGTCACCGGGTTGTTCCTCCATTTTGGTATAATCTAGAGATCTTCCATCTACTCTAGGAGGTGTTCCTGTTTTCATTCGACCAGACTGAAAGCCAAGTTCGTTGAGTTGCTCAGTAATTCCAAACGCAGCTCTTTCGCCCGCTCTACCACCACCGAATTGTTTTTCACCAAGATGTATCAAACCATTAAGGAAGGTCCCACTTGTGAGAATAACTTTTTTGGAATGAATCTCAACCCCCATTGCAGTTTTAACCCCTACAACCTTGTTTTTGTTAACGATAATCGAGCTGACCATGTCTTGCCAGAAATCAACGTTGGGATTCTGTTCTAATGAAAGACGCCACTCATTTCCAAACATGACCCTATCATTTTGGGTTCGAGGACTCCACATAGCAGGCCCCTTGGATTTGTTGAGCATCTTGAATTGAATCATGGACTTGTCAGATACTATTCCAGACATGCCGCCTAAAGCATCAATTTCGCGAACAATTTGACCCTTTGCTATTCCACCCATAGCAGGATTGCAAGACATTTGTCCAATGGTGTTCATGTTCATAGTAATGAGTAGCACTTTAGAACCCATTTTACCTGCAACATGTGCGGCCTCATTACCCGCATGACCAGCACCAACTACTATAATATCATATTCCGAAAGCATACGTTCCACGTGAAACACACACGTGATTAAAATTCGCGCAAAGATAGATAATAATCCTCTTTTGCTGTCATCTTGCGCTTTTGAGAGGGCGTCTTATCATTATAACCAATGAGGTGTAAAACACCATGTATCATCACCCTGTGAATTTCATTTACATATTTAACGTCAAATTTCTTTGCATTATCCTTAACGCGATCTAGGCTTATATATATTTCCCCATCTAAACAAAGATCATCGGATAGGTCGAAAGTAATGATGTCAGTAAGGGTATTGTGCCGTAGATATTTCTTATTAATTTGTAACAGGAAATCATCATCCGAGAAAACGAAAATTAAACTATTTATAACTACGCTTTCTTTTTCACAAACTTTTGATATCCAGCTTTTTAGGCGGTTTTTATCGGTGAGACGATAATTAATGTTTTCTATAAAAAAAGAGATGGTCTTTTTAGACCTTAAGTTGTAATTATTCAACTGGAACTCTATAGTTAAACGATAGTTCTACAACAGAACCCGTTTCATCGAATTCTATTTCATCAGCTAACTTAGACATAAGAAAAACACCCCTACCATTCGGTTTTTCAATATTCTCGGGAGAGGTAGGATCGGGCAAGTTTTCATAATCGAAACCAGGACCTTGATCCTCTACTATAAACTTCAACACGTCATCTTCTTCCCTAAAGGTTATAGAAACTGTTTTGCTAGAGTCCTGTTTATTGCCATGAGTAATGGCATTATTAACTGCCTCGGTCATTGCAATTAGAATGTTTCCATAATAATCTTCTCCAACACCATATGCTTCGCATATTTCGTCCACCATACGCTCTACTACAGAAATATTTTCAATTTTGGATTCAATCTCCATTGTCTTTGGCTCTACCATTCGGATTTCCTTACTTAAGGTCGAAATTAATAAAATATTCATTTACCTTATTTTTGTAATAAGGTTTTAAATTCAACGGAACAGTCTTTAAAAGTTCTAATTCACCCTCTTTTTTCTTTTGATATTCGAAGTATTCACTAGGATTACTCAATTCCCAATCCGTTGCTTCTTGAGACTGTCTCTTTTCTTCTTGGTCACGTTCTTTTTCAGCTTTTTCGCTTTCAAGCATTTTGATCAAGATATCTTGTTGTCGTTCTATGAGTTCTTGATCTAATTCGAAATTAACCAAATCCTTTTCTTGCTCCTCCATTTCTTTGGCAATTTTTTTAAGTTCATTACCATTTCCAGAACCATCTTTATTCAATTCTTCACCCATCTTCTCCAACTCCCTTCTTATGGCGCCTTGCTCTGCGGCCATTTTAGCAATCTCCTTGCTCATTCTATTTCTGCCACTACCAGATTTTCCCGGTTTCTGGCCTTCTTTTTTCATTTTTTCAAGTTGCTTAGATAGAGCTTCTTGCATTTGTCTCATGCTTTTCATCCCCTTTTTTCCTTGACCAGAGCCACCGGGTTTTTGGCAATTTCCTTGACCAGGCATATTACTTGCAGCTTGTTGTTGCATTTGTTGTAATACATCATCTAGAATCAAGGCTAAATTGTTTAAGGAGGTCATTACATATTGCTGTCTGGTATTAGCCTCATTGGTAAGCCTATCAGACAACTTGTCAATGGCCTTGGACATATTAGAATTAACTGAATTGATCTCTTTATTCACTATGGATTGCAATTGAACAATTCTCTTGGCTAGCGCTCTTAATGAATCCTTAACAACTTGAGCATCATCTTTTAGTTTACGTTGTTCCTTGGCATAATCGTTATATTTAGGATCATTGGACTTTACACTCCCTAAATTTTTCATAACGGATTCTTGATCGAAAGAAAGCTCAATAATGTTTTCCAAAAGAGCTCTTAACGCTTCCATGTCTTCTTGCTGACCTTCTTCTTCACCTGAAGCCATTGCTGAACCTAGTTGCTGAGACATCTGCTTCATTTTTTCCGAAGCATTTTTTTGAGAATCTGAGGCTTTGTTTTGCTGATTTTTTTCCAATTGTTCAGAACTGTTTTCCATTTCCTCTTGAATCTCTTCTTCCATTTCCTCAGTATCTCCAAGATCTTTTGGATCTTCTAGATCTTCGTTCATTTCATTCATCTTCTCAACATCATCCTTGAGCTGCTCAAACTTATCATTCAGTTCCTCTTGCTCTTTCTTTAATTCTTCTTTGTCAGACTCTTTATCCTTGGTTTTTTCAGAAAGCTCTTCTTGTTCCTTTGCAAGCTCCTCAAGTTTTTCGGCTATTTCTTCAACCTTTTGTTCAAGCTCCATTTCTTTGAATAGCTCTAATGTTCTGTCCATCTCGGCTTCAATGTCTTCGTTTGAGAGCTCCATTTTCTCGATTTGTTCCATGATTTCGTCCTTATCCATTTCCTCCATCATTTCTTCCATTTGACGAAAAAGTTCTTTCATTTCAGGAGACATAACTTGCTCAAACAACTCTTGTAATTGTTGTTGTTTCTGCATCAGTTTCTCGCTCGACTGTTCATTTTCTTGCTTCTGCTGGTTATTTTTTTCGTTGAGGTTTTTGGCATTTTCCATCTTCTTCTCCAACTCTTTTTGTTTTTCCAGAAGATTCTCGATTTTCTTTCTTTCCTGCCAATTCAATTCTTTTTTTTCCAGCAACTCTTTTCGAAGCTCCTCTAACTCTTTTTGAAGTTCTTTCGCCTCTTTAATACCATCTTCTAAGTTTTCCTTGATTTCGTCATTAGACTTTTCTTGTTCTGCCTCTATTTCTTCAATAGATGGAGCACTGTAAGTTTCCGTCTTTGAACGACTGGACTTGGCACCGGAAACACCATCATTATCCCAAACTTCAAAATAATACTCAACCTTGTCGCCTGCTTTGATGTTAACATCATTTAAATTCCAGAAATGAAAAAACTGATCTTTATTACCCCCCTTATTAATGGCGATCGCCTCTGTGATAACATTTCCAGAAGCGCTTATTTCGTTTTCAGAAGAAACTATTCTATAGTTAAAAGTAAGTTTTGAAAAGCCATAGTCATCATCAATAACACCAGAGAAATAGATGTTTTTTGAGGAAAGAGAATCAACCCTTTCTTCAACCTCAATACCAGGGTATAAATCAGGAATTACATTTATTTGGTAAACAAGAGAATCTGCTTTTTCTATGAAAGAGTTCTTCGTAGATACTGCGTAGTCATTGCTTTTAAACAAACGGTCCGCGAATAAATATTTTTGTTTATCGGTTTGTTGAGGAACGTATATGGAATCTTTATAATATAAAAGCAAATCCTCAGTGTTTTCTGTGTTAAATTCCCAATTTGCTTTTGTGCCATAAGGGACAATTAAATTCCCAATATTTTTTAATGACTCATCCTTTTTACCCGTATAGGCAGGATAATCGAGCGCAACCTTAAAATTTAAAAGACTTGGCTTGGGAAGCGCATCCAGATTGTATGTTTCAGAATCAAATTCATCTCCAGACAAGTGAAAGACAATATCGTCTTGAACATTTTTAAATGTATAATTGAAACTGATATTATTCTCTTTATTCAGCTTATATCTTGCATTATTATAATTGATATAAACAGCTTCAGGAAAAATGTCACCACTTAGTTTTACGGCTAGAGTAAAATCTTCCTGTTCTGGCACCTTCATTTCGGAATTTAGAATCTCGAAAGTAAATGGCGCCTCAATTTCAAAATGTTGATTATGATTTACCAGTCTATTAGTGCTATCCTTTAATATACTAGGCGCAGCAAAAAGTAAGACTAAAAAGACACCTATTGGAGGAAGAACAAACTTGAGATACCTCCTGTTTTCACCTAGATCAATAGCATTTGAAAAAGGCACAGGATTTAATTCTGATATTTTTTGATCAATACTTGCATTTATTAGAGAGATATCTCCTTGTGTCGCACTACCTAATCGTTTAAGTTGTAAAGTATTAACCAACTTATCCTCAACATTTCCGAAATGTTCACCTATTATTTTAGAAGCTTGCTCGTAACTAATGGTTTTGCCTAGACGGAATAACTTTGCAGTTGGAAGAATGACAAAACGGGTTAGAACATATCCAGAGCCAGCAATAAGACCATAAAACAACCCAGTTCTAATACCAGAATTGAATCGCCCAAAATACTCCAATAGGGTAACGATTAGATAAAAGGCCATTACCAGAGCCAAAGTATATAGGAGACCCCTGACAATCTGATTTTTATAATATTTTCTAATAAAGGCGTCTAACCTTGAAATTAGCTTGTTATAGTTAGATTCAACACTCATATTCTTTCAAACGAATTTGTTCCAATATTTGGTACAATAATTATACCTTAAAGTTCAGCATTTAACAGGGGCTTTGCAATAGAGACACCACTAAATCATGAAAAAAGAACTGTTACTCTACAATTCCAAAAACTCCCATAGGTAAATTTTTATTAAAGGAATCTTCAATGAACAACTCCCCAATGGTGATTTTTTTGCTTTTAAAATGTTGTTTTAACAGATTTTCTACGGCCATTTCTGAGAGCCCAAGAGAATAATTGTTCCATACTAAACACCCTTTATTACTTAGTATTGCAGAGCAAGCTTCTAATAAGGGATTAATTTTTTCGGACAGCACCCATTTTTCACCTTTTGGCCCATGACCAAAAGAGGGAGGATCCATTAATATAAAATCGTATTTATTGCCTCTTTTGTTTTCCCTTTGAGCAAATTTTAAAGCGTCTTCTAAAACCCAACGAATATTTTTAAGGCCAGAGAGCTCCATATTGTTTTTTGACCAAGAAATAACCTGTTTTATGCTGTCAACATGATAAACATCTGCTCCAGAACTCTTTGCAACAATACTTGCACCGCCAGTATATGCAAAAAGGTTCAAGAACTTTGAACCGGTGCTAATTTTTCCAAGAATGAATTCCCAGTTTACAGCCTGTTCAGGAAAAACGCCAACATGTTTGAATTTTGTTAACCTTAATGAAAACAGAAATTTTTGATGGCCAGATGAATAGGTTAATGGCCATTCGTTGCTTATGGACTTAAATTTTCTCCATTCACCGGAGTTACTTGTTTTTTGAATGAACTCAGCGTGGGCCCTATTTACCCATTCATCCCAACTCAAATCACTTAACCAAAAAGCTTTAGGCTCTGGACGTATTAAAACATACTTTCCGAATTGCTCTAGTTTTTTACCTGCGCCACTATCTATTAGTGAGTATTCTTTCCATTTCTCTGGCGATCTTTTCATTAGGGTCAAATATATGCCTTGTATATGATTACATTTGCGAAAATTTTTTTGATGGAAGAAAAAGTAAGAGTAAGATTTGCTCCAAGCCCAACGGGACCATTGCATATAGGGGGGGTTAGAACAGCTCTATATAATTACCTATTTGCGAAGAAAAACGGAGGGGATTTTATTCTAAGAATTGAAGACACGGATCAGAAACGTTATGTTGATGGAGCGGAGGCATACATTATTTCAGCATTGAATTGGCTTGGTTTAGCATTTGATGAAGGCCCAGAACAGGGAGGAGAAAAAGGACCCTATCGGCAAAGTGAAAGGAGCGAGCTTTATAAAGAACATATTGATAAGCTATTACAAGATGGAAATGCTTATTACGCCTTTGATACGCCAGAGGAATTAGCAAAAAAAAGAAATGAAAACCCTAATTGGACCTATAATGCAAGCGCAAGAAATGAAATGAGGAATTCGATTTCATTAGGTCAAGAAGTAGCAGAAGACCTTATTGAAAAAGGAACTCCTTATGTAATTAGAACAAAGATTCCTGAGAATAAAAAAATTACGGTAAGCGACATCATAAGGGGAGATGTCGTTTTTGACTCTTCACAATTGGATGATAAGGTTCTGATAAAAGAAGATAGACTACCTACTTACCATTTTGCAAATATTGTGGATGACCATCTAATGGAAATATCGCACGTAATAAGAGGAGAGGAGTGGCTTTCTTCCGCGGCCTTACACCAACTTCTTTACGAGTTTTTGGGTTGGACAGCGCCAGTATGGGTTCATTTACCTCTAATATTAAAGCCTACAGGTAAAGGAAAATTAAGTAAAAGAGACGGAGAGCTGGGTAATTTCCCAGTATTTCCATTGGAGTGGAATGATCCTTCTTCAGAAGATGTATGGAAAGGTTTTAAGGAGGAAGGATATTTTCCAGAGGCAATCGTTAATATTTTGGCCCTATTGGGTTGGAACCCAGGGACTGAACAAGAGTTGTTTTCATTAAACGAGCTTATAAAAGCCTTCTCTTTAGACCGAATAAATAATTCTGGAGCAAGATTTGACCCGGAAAAAGCCAAGTGGTTCAATAAGGAATACTTGCAAGTTCAACCAGAAAAGGACCTTGTAGATACACTAAGCAAGGAGCTCTATTCTAGAGGGCTTCAAAAAGAGACAATACAAACTGAGAAGGTGGTTTCTTTAATGAAGGATCGCTCACATTTTATAGCTGAAATGGCTAATGTGGAGTTTCTGTTTAATAGCCCAAAGGAGTTTAATGAGAAAACCTTACGCAAAAAATGGAAAGAAGAAACTCCGGAATTGTTGAGGGAATATTCGCATGGTCTATCGCAATTAGAGGAATTTGATGAGGTTAGTATAGAAGAACACTTTAAGCAATTTATAGAGCATAAAGGAATTGGAATGGGGGCAATAATGCCGAATCTCAGGCTTGCTTTAACAGGATTAGGAAGTGGCCCTTCCTTGTATTTGATTATTGAAATTTTGGGGAAGAACCAAAGCGTGGATAGAATAAACAACTCAATTGAAAAAATGAATGAACTGTATAGAGGTTAAGGGAATCAAATGTTATGCTTTTCATGGTTGCTTGGAAGAGGAATCTAAAATAGGCCAAGAATACATTATTAATGTCGAGCTTTTTCTTGATTTAGGTAATGCATCGGCTAAGGATGAATTGGAAAACACTATTGATTACTGCGAAGTATATTCTATTGTAAAGGAGCAGATGAACATCAGATCAAAACTAATTGAGACAGTTGGAGCTAGAATAGCCAAAACCCTAAAAAATAATTGGCAAGAGTTAGAATCCGTAAAAGTACAGGTAATTAAACCCTTTCCGCCAATTGGAGGAGATGTTGAACAAGTAAGCATTTCTGTAACCGCTTAAGGAAATTTGCGTACAGGTATGAAAATGCTATTTTTGTAGCCCTTTTAACAAAAGGTTCGGTGGCCGAGCGGCTAGGCAGAGGTCTGCAAAACCTTGTACAGCGGTTCGAATCCGCTCCGAACCTCAGTTATAACCTATAAACCCCTTTCAAATATATTTTGAAGGGGGTTTTTATTAAAAAAGGAGAGCCATGAGCCCTCCCTTTCGGTTGTCAAAAGTCTTGTTGTGTGTGTGTTTGACTAAAACATAACCAACTTAATAAACCCAATTATACCGTAAATGGTTTCAGCTTTTCGCTGAGTAGAGATTTCAGTATATATTAAATTCATAGATTCTCTTACAACTGCCCCATCTGTAAAATTGTTTGTTCGAAAAACCTAGGCATACCGCACCTAACCATTGGTAATAAGCGGATGAAAGAGTTTTAACAGTAAATGATTTAAACAATCGTACATCTAAAGAAGGGCTTGAAAGAAGAATAATAAACGTAGGAGTTAGAAAAAACTCTGTATAAAAAAAGGAGGACTTTAAGTCCTCCTTTTCTTATCGTCAAAAATCCTGTTGTGTGTGTTTTCTTGACTAAACATAACCAAGTAAGTAAACCTATTTCAAGGGTAAATAGTTTCAGTTTTTCGTTGAATGGAAATTTAATTGTGAATAAACTTAACAAATATTCCTGCGGTTTTGTAAAGCGATTTATCCCGCAAGACCCTTGTTTGCCGCATATAATCCACAATAGAGAGCAAACGAGCGAACTTTAATTAAAAAAGGCCAAAATAAACGTCTAATAAATATACAAGCTTAAATACTGGAATATAAAACTGGAGAGCCCGAAAGGGCTCTTTTTTTATATTTGAGAACTAATTAATGCTTGAAACAGTTAAGTTATATCTAAAGGATTTTATAGAACTTTTCTATCCAAAATTTTGTGCATCATGCCAAGAACCTTTAAACTCTGCCGAACAGTCCATTTGTGTTACATGTAAGTTTCAATTTAAAAGAACGAATTTTCACGACAATCCAGAGAATGAAATAGAGAAAAGGTTTTGGGGTAAAATTTCTTTAGCTGCTTGTACAGCATATGCGCAGTATATAAAGGATGGCCTATTGCAAAAAGCAATTTACGAGCTTAAGTATAAAAACAATACAGAAGTTGGTTTGGAGCTCGGTAGAGAGTTAGGATATCAGCTTAAAAACTCCGACAGATTTAGTGATATGGACCTTATTCTGCCTGTCCCATTACACAGATTAAAGAAAAGGAGACGAGGATTTAATCAATGTGATTTCATTGCTGCTGGTGTTTCAGAGGCATTGGGGTGCGAATGGTCAGACAAATATGTCAAAAGAATACTTTTTAATCCGTCCCAAACAGGGAAGAGCACTTATCATAGGCATGGAAATACAAAAAGGATTTTTGAATCAAGGCATGAAAAATATTTAGAAGATAAAAGGGTTCTTATTGTTGATGATGTAATAACTACAGGAGCAACAATGGAATCTTGTGCTCATGCACTTAAAGGTATTAAGGGGATAAAACTATATTTGGCAAGCATAGCTTACGCATGAATAAAGAAGAAAAATATACTATCTGTGTAAAACAGATTAAAGCAATTTGCAAAGGAGAAGACAATTTAATAGCCAACCTATCTAATATTTCAGCTATTTTGAAAGACACCTTTAATTGGTGGTGGGTAGGCTTTTATATGGTTGAAGCTGAACAATTGGTTTTAGGTCCCTTTCAAGGTCCAGTTGCATGTACTAGAATAAACTTTGGAAAAGGGGTTTGTGGAACATCTTGGGAAAAACGCAAAACTATTTTGGTTGATAATGTTCATGACTTCCCGGGACATATTGCATGCAGTGAGAACAGCCTTTCAGAAATAGTGATCCCCATTTTAAAAAATGACAAGGTTAGAATGGTTTTGGATGTGGACAGTGAAATGGAAAGTCATTTTGATCAAACAGATCAAATTTATCTGGAAGAAATAGGCGTGTTTATTTCTGAATTACTTTGAACAAATACATTTACATATTTTTCATTCTTATAATAGGTTGTGCTCAAATTAGATCTCCAACTGGCGGTGAAAAAGATACCACTCCACCCCAGATTATTGAGATGAAGCCCGCAAACTTTAGTACTAATTTTAATGAAAATAGGATTGTAATAACTTTTGATGAGTATGTGAAGCTCAATGGTATCTATGAGCAATTATTGGTCTCTCCGCCTTTGAAACAAAGGCCCGAAATAATCCTTAAAGGAAAGAGCCTTGTTATTGATCTGAAAGAAATACTTCAAGAAAATACAACCTATACTTTTAATCTGGGAGAAGGAATTATTGACAATAATGAAGGGAATATACTAGACAGCAGCAAGTTTGTTTTTTCATCGGGGTCAGTTTTAGATTCTTTGATACTTGGAGGAAAGGTTATAGATGCCTACACAAATAGAGGGCTTGAAGCTTCGGTTTTATTACACTCCATTTTGAATGACTCCTCCATTGTGTTGAATAACCCTTCCTATTTTACCAAATCAGACGATAAAGGGAATTTCAAATTTGAAAATTTGCGAGAAGGACATTACCAAATTTTTGCCTTAGATGATTTAGACAAGAACTATAAATGGTCCGAAAATGAGAATTTGGCTTTTTTAAATAACACTGTTGAGGTTCATGCCGCAGATAGCGTTGAACATATATTGAACCTATTTTCTAAAGAACCAGACGAATTGTTATTATTAAGGTCAGATGCTAAAAACACTGGTCGTTTAGAAATGGTGTTTAACAAGGAGCTAGACAGCCTTAGCTTTGAAAATATTAGTTTTAGCTATTCAAATGCCCATATAAATCAAAATCAGAAAGATTCAATTATTATTTTCTTTGAAGATGTTGTTCCTGAAAAAAATTGCGCTCTTAGAGTTTTAAATGGCACTCATTTAATAGATACGGTTTCTTTGTTTTCTTTTGAAAACAATAAGAAAGTTGAATATCCCGAGCTTTCTTTAATTCAAGGACAAACTATAGAGCACAATCCGAACGATCCTCTCTACTTAGAAACAAATAATCCAATAAAATCAATTGATGAAAGCAAAATAGCTCTCAGAATAGATACTACAATTCAAGAAGTAAAAAAAGAATTACAGAGTTATAATCAAATACGTATGAATGCAGACTGGATCCAATCAAATAAAGGGAGCATTGCATTATATCCAGGAGCTATTCAAGATATTTACGGGCAAACAAATGACACCTTAATTCTAAGACTAAAAATTTTGAATGAATCCGATTTTGGAGAATTTAATGTTACCGTTAGTCCACCTACTATGGGGAATTACATTTTTGAGGTTTATACGGACAATAGTATTTTAAAGAAAGAGATAATTGATACTGCAAGAACGTTTAATTGGACCTGGTTTGAAACAGGAGA
The DNA here is from genome assembly GCA_964609215.1 of uncultured Flavobacteriales bacterium. Classification (GTDB taxonomy): domain Bacteria; phylum Bacteroidota; class Bacteroidia; order Flavobacteriales_D; family JABDKJ01; genus JABDKJ01. Next base: position 356,307 of record CAZSQZ010000001.1, on the reverse strand, counting down.
GATCAGTTTGAGATTGATAGAGGATCAAAATCAAAATGGGAAATGGGATAGTGGAGATTATTTTCTTAAAAGACAGCCTGAGAGGGTTTGGATATATAAGGAGAAAATTCAGATCAGACCCAATTGGTCATTTGACCAAGAATGGTTTATCAAAGAATAATTTTAAAAGAATCGGCATCATTGCCTAAAGGAAATTTTTTCCTATAGTTATTCATTTCTTTAAAGGACAAAACAGCAGAATTCTCAGATTCACTGCTTTCATCAAAAGCCAAAAGACTTTTTCCTTTTGGATCAATAATTTCGGAATCACCTAAATAATCCAGATCATTAGCATCTTTTCCAACTCTGTTAACTGCAGCTACAAAGCATTGATTTTCTATTGCCCTAGAGACTAGTAAATTCTTCCATGCATTTCTTCTCGGGCTAGGCCAATTGGCCACATAAATTAAAAGATCATATTCCCATTTTCCAGCAGTAAAAAGATTGCGACTAAATACAGGAAATCGCAAGTCGTAGCAAATTTGCAGGTTAATATTCCATCCTAAATAATTTACAAATACTTTTTTATTTCCTGCTGTGTAAACACTGTTTTCATCGGCCATAGAGAACAAATGTCTTTTATCGTAATAGTCAATTTCTCCACTAGGTTTTACGAAGACCATGCGATTTCTATATCCAGAATCTTCAATTATTAATGAAGCACAAATAGCGGAGTTCAAATCCTTTGATTTTTGAAGAAGCCATTTTATGGTGGTGCCGTCCATTCTTTCTGCAAGATTAGAAGCGTTTATGCTAAAGCCGGTACTAAACATTTCTGGAAGAATGATGAGGTCATTGTTCGCATTTAATTTTGCTTCGTATCTCTTTAAATTTTCTTCTTTGTCTTCCCAGACAATATCGCTCTGAACAAGGGAAACTTTTAAATCTTCTTTCATAAACTACATAAAATTTCTGCGCCTTCGGAAATGGTGTTCTTATCTTTAGCAAAACAAAACCTTAGCACTTTAGATTCAGGAGGTTTTTGATAAAAAGCAGAGACGGGAATGGAAGCCACACCAGCTTCAACACAGAGCTTCTTAGCCATTTCCATTTCAGTTAGATTTGAAATCTCGCTATAATCCAATAGTTGAAAATACGTACCATCGCATGGTAAGGCCTTAAATCTGGATTTCTTTATTTTCTTCAAAAAGAAGTCCCGTTTTTTCTGATAGAAGTGAGCTAGACCCAGAAAGCTTTTATCATCCTTAAGAAAATCTGCGAAGGCATGCTGAAAGGGTCGGTTTACGCAAAAAACATTAAACTGATGCACTTTCCTAAACTCATTCATTAATTTTTCCGGACCATAACAATAACCCATTTTCCAACCCGTATTATGATAGGTTTTTCCGAAAGAGGATATAATCAGAGAACGTTTTGCAAGTGTTGGAAATAAGGCAATGCTTTGATGCGTTTTATCGTCAAACACAATATGCTCATAGACCTCATCACTCAAGATAATTATGTCTGTTGATCGAATTACCCTTGCCAACTCTTCTAGCTCATCTTTACTTAGAATACTTCCTGTGGGATTGTGTGGAGTATTTAGAATGATAAGCTTGGTCTTTTTGTTGATTGCTTTTTTTATGGCCTTAAAATCAAGGGTGTAATTAGGCAGTTGGAGAGGTATTTCCTTGGTTATTCCTCCGTTTAAAGTAACAGCAGGCTCATAGCAATCATAAGCAGGAGAAAATGTAATCACTTCATCACCAGGCCTTATTAATGCAGAAATTGCAGTGAAAATACCTTGAGTAGCACCAGCTGTGATGGTAATTTCTTTTTCGGGATTGTAAAGCCTAGCATATAATTTCTTTATTTTCTTAGATAAGGCAAGCCGTAATTCAGGCAAGCCAGCCATTGGGGCATACTGATTGTAACCAGATTTCATGTAATAGCTTACTAGTTTTTTTAAGTGCTTATCACAATCGAAGTCCGGAAAGCCTTGGGACAAATTTATAGCCTTGTTTTCTACTGCCATTTGAGACATTACAGTAAAAATGGTTGTGCCTACATGGGGTAGTTTGCTTTTTAATCCATTCATTAATTAAAGTTTTGGAGGTCGCAAAGCTTTCGATAAACAGCATTTAAATCATAAAGCGACTGATGGTTTCCACGTTCGACAATTTCGCCATTTTGCAAAACAAGAATCTCATCTACATGCTGAATAGTACTTAATCTATGAGCTATGATTAAAGAAGTCCTATTGGCCATTAAATTATTTAAGGCCTCCTGAACCAGTTTTTCCGATTCAGTATCTAATGCAGAGGTGGCTTCATCTAAAATGAGAATAGGAGGGTTTTTAAGAACAGCACGAGCGATACTTAGCCTCTGTTTTTGACCACCAGACAGTTTATTTCCTCGTTCTCCAATGGTTGTATTATAAGCCTCTGGCAATCTCATTATAAATTCGTGAGCGTTTGCAGTTTTTGCAGCTTCTATAACTCTTTCCATACTGGGTGTATCAGTTCCAAAAGCTATATTATTTAATACTGAGTCGTTAAATAGAATAGATTCTTGAGTTACTATTCCGAAAACATTCCTTAAGGACTTTATTTCAACTTTTTTGATATCTATATCATCTATTTCAATAGCACCAGAAAGAACATCATAAAACCGTGGAACAAGATCTGCAATTGTAGATTTCCCTCCACCTGATTCTCCAACAAGCGCAATGGACTTGCCTTTTTTCAAATTAAAATTTATTCCTTTAAGGACAGGCTCCTCCTCATAGGCGAATGACACATCTTTAAATTCGATAGCTGAATCAAAAGAGGTTATTTCATGTGCTTGCTTATCATTAAGGATAGTGGGTTTAGACTCAATTAGTTCTTCTATTCTGTCTAGTGAGGCAGCTCCTTTAATTACCTTTGAATAAGCGTTGGCAATAGATTGAACAGGTCTTAAAACTTGACTAAACACGATTACAAAACCCATAAATTCTTCACCACTTATTGAACTTTGTTCTCCAAGCACCAAACTTCCACCGAACCAAACGAGCCCGATCATTACCAAGGACCCAAGAAACTCGCTCATAGGAGAAGCCATATCTGAAAAACGATAAATTTTGTTACTCAAACGATAATACTCTTCATTCATGTTATCGTAGGTTGAGTTCATCTGTTGCTCAGCATTAAAAGCCTTAATAATTCTTATTCCACCAAGAGTCTCTTCAAGCTTGCTTAATAACTCTCCAAGTTTGTCTTGCCCGTCCCTTGAAGTTTTCCTTAAGGTTTTTTTTAAAAGGCTAATTATAAGACCTCCTACAGGTAATAGAAGAACTGAGAATAATGTTAGGCTGGGAGAAATGAGCAATAAAACGATAAAAGAAATTAGAATGGAAAAGGGATCTCGAAACAGCATTTCCAAGGAGCCCATTATGGAATGTTCTACTTCTTTTACATCATTAGAAGTTCTTGCTAGTATATCTCCTTTCTTTTCTTCATTAAAATAGGAAATTGGAAGTGTCAGAATGCGCTCATACATTTCAGACCTAAGATCCCTGGAAATACCATTCCTAATAGGCGCAAGAAAAAACATGGCTAGGTAACGAAAAAGGTTTTTAATGAAAAAGGCGATGGCCACAGTAACGCAAATGAAAGCTAGTAAATACAGTTTATCAGTTGAATTGACATATTCAGCCATTTGATAGTTATACCAATCTTGAAAAAATTCCTTAGAAAAACTATAAACAGGTTTTTCTAATACTGGACTCTCTTTTTGAAACAAAAGTCTGAGAAAGGGGATAAAAAGCAGCAGACTAATGACATTAAATATCTGATAAATGGTATTACAAATTATGTTCAGAATAACATTGGATTTATAAACCCAAGCTCTGCCAAGTATTTGGAAAAACCTATTCAATAGAGAATATTATAACGGAATATTTCCGTGTTTCTTTTTAGGCATATGGAGAACTTTATTTTCGAGCATTTCAAACCCTTCAATAATCTTTACTCTTGTACTTTCAGGGAGTATTACTTCATCCACATAACCTCTTGCAGCAGCATTGTATGGATTGGCAAACAGCTCAGCATACTCAGCCTCCTTTTCCTTCCACGTTTGTTCTGGATTCTCAGAAGATTTGATTTCTTTCTTAAAGATTATTTCAGCTGCGCCCTTTGCACCCATCACTGCGATTTCAGCTGTGGGCCAAGCAAAATTTAAATCCGCCCCTATGTGTTTGGAGTTCATGACATCATAAGCTCCTCCATATGCTTTTCGTGTAATAACAGTAATTCTTGGCACTGTAGCTTCACTAAAAGCATAGAGTAATTTTGCCCCGTTCGAAATAATTCCATTCCATTCCTGATCGGTTCCTGGCAGGAAACCAGGGACGTCTTCAAAAACTAATAAGGGAATATTAAAAGCATCACAAAAGCGCACAAAACGAGCGGCTTTCTGACTGGCCTTAATATCTAGAACACCAGCAAGAAAAGCAGGTTGATTTGCTACAATGCCAACACTTCTTCCACCGATCCTAGAAAAACCAACAACTATATTTTCGGCAAAGTCTTTTTGAACCTCCAAAAAGGAATCATCGTCAATTACTTTTTCTATAACTTCTTTTATATCATAAGGCTGATTGGCGCTTTCTGGAATAATTGTGTTCAATTCCGTTAGCAATGCCCCGGCAGGAACACTGAATAAATCAGCATCTTCCTCACAGTTTGAGGGCACATAAGAAAGCAAGGTTTTAATACTTTCTATACAGTGCATTTCATTGGCACTAGAAAAATGAGCCACTCCAGATTTCGAACTATGCGTACTCGCACCCCCTAATTCTTCGGAACTGATTTCTTCATGTGTAACTGTTTTCACCACATTAGGCCCGGTAACAAACATATAGGAGCTGTTCTCAACCATGAAAATAAAATCGGTTAGAGCAGGAGAATAAACAGCTCCACCTGCACAAGGCCCCATTATTGCAGAGATCTGAGGAATAACACCACTTGCTTTTACATTTCGATAAAATATATCAGCATAACCCCCAAGCGAGACAACACCTTCTTGTATTCTGGCTCCACCTGAATCATTTAAACCAATAACGGGAGCACCGTTTTGTAAGGCCAAGTCCATAATCTTACAAATTTTCTCCGCATGAGCTTCAGCCAACGATCCGCCTAATACGGTAAAATCTTGTGAGAAGACAAAGATTTTTTTCCCATTAACCGTTCCATATCCAGTTACCACTCCATCACCAAGAAACTTCTTTTTATCTAAATCAAAATTAGTGCTTCGGTGTTGAACTAATTGTCCTATTTCTTGAAAGCTACCATCATCTAAAAGCAATTCTATCCGCTCTCTAGCAGTTAGTTTACCTTTCTCGTGTTGTTTTTTTATTCTTTCTTCACCACCGCCTAATTTGGCCTCTTCAATTTTTTTTGAAAGGATTTGATGTTTGTCCATTTTTTAGAATTGAAATGCAATTATACAAATGCATTTTCACCTGTGATGTCCAGACCAGTTATTAATAAATGAACATCATGAGTTCCCTCATAGGTTATAACACTTTCTAAGTTCATCATGTGCCTCATAATGGAGTATTCATTGGTAATACCCATTGCACCATGAATTTGTCTAGCTTCTCTGGCAATTTTCAGAGCCATATCAACATTATTTCTTTTGGCCATAGAGATCATCGCAGATGTGGCCTTTCCTTCATTTCTAAGTTGACCTAAGCGGAAGGTCAACAACTGAGCTTTTGTGATTTCCGTTATCATCTCCGCCAATTTCTTTTGCTGTAATTGGAACCCTGCTATTGGTTTACCGAACTGAATACGCTCCTTGGAGTAGCGAAGCGCAGAATCATAGCAATCTAAAGCAGCCCCTATAGCACCCCAAGAAATACCATATCTTGCAGAATCAAGGCATGAAAGAGGACCGCCTAAACCACTTCGACCTGGGATCAAGTTTTCTTTTGGCACCTTAACATTATCGAATACAAGTTCTCCAGTATCTGATGCCCTTAAACTCCATTTTCCATGCATGGTTGGTGTTGAGAACCCCTCCATTCCTTTCTCTACAATTAGGCCATTAATTCTTCCCTCTTCATTTTTTGCCCATACCACTGCTATATGCGCAAAAGGAGCATTGGAAATCCACATTTTTGCTCCATTTAGAAGATAATGATCGCCCTCGTCTTTATAGTTAGAAATCATCCCACCAGGATTTGAACCATGGTCTGGCTCTGTCAGCCCAAAACAGCCTATCATTTCACCTGTGGCTAGTTTTGGTAAATACTTCTTTTTTTGCTCTTCAGTGCCGTATTTCCATATAGGATACATAACCAAAGAGCTCTGAACAGAAGATGTCGAGCGCAGACCACTGTCACATCTTTCTAGTTCCTGCATTATGATTCCATAAGAAATTTGATCTAGGCCAGCCCCTCCATATTCGGTTGGAATATATGGTCCGAAACCCCCAATTTCTCCAAGTCCTTTAATTAAGTGTTGCGGAAACGTGCCCTTTTCAAAGGCGTCTTCTATAATTGGAGAAACTTCTTTTTTTACCCAAGAACGCGTTGCGTCTCTCACCAACTTATGTTCTTCAGATAAAACCTCATCCATTAAATAATAATCGTGCCCGTTATATTGATCTGTTCTCATGTGATTTCTTAATTGTCGCAAATTTAATCTTTTCCAATAGCTGCCTCGCATCTATTCGGAGAAGATTTATTGTAATTTTGTTCAAGAACATTTTTTTTGGAACTAAGAGCAGAACATATTTTAGGAGAAACTTGGATGCTTGCATTATTTGTAATTGTTTTAGTGATGCTTGCTTTTATTCGAGTAAAAGCCTCAAATAAATTAGCAAAAATGTTTGAAGCACTTTTCAATTCTAGAATGGTAAGGCAAAGAATGAGAGAAGAGCACCTGATGGGAAGTCGTTACTCCATTTTTCTTGTTCTTATTTTTTGGCTAATGTTTTCTCTTAGCTTTTATTTTTTGGCAAAGCATCTTAAATCAGAAACCTTTAACGATCTGGGTTTTCATTTATTTTGGATAATTGCCTTAATACTCTTGGCTATTTATTTTATGAAAAGCGTATTTATAGCAATCGTGGGTATGTTATTCGATAAAAATTACGGTTTACTGGAATATTTGAGAAATATATTCATTTTCAACCATACCATAGGATTAATACTCATACCGCTAAACATCTGCATAGCATTAGCACCTATTAGCATTGCTGTTTGGGTTTTATACACTTCTATTTCAATCTTTTTTATTTTACTTCTGGCAAGATTAGCAAGAGGAGTGCAAATTGGGATGGAAAATCATGCGAAATCGCAATATATATTTTTGTACCTTTGTATGCTTGAAATTTTACCGACTGCTGTTATTGGTAAACAAGCCATGGCATATATCATTTAATAATCACCTTAGGAACAATCTTTTATGGCAACAACTAAAGTAAAATCGATACTGATATCTCAGCCAGCGCCTAGCTCTGAAAAATCGCCTTACTTTGATTTAGCGAAGAAGTATAAGCTTAAAATAGATTTCATTCCCTTTATTCATGTTGTTGGAATAGAAGCGCGTGAATTTAGAAAGCAACGAATCCAAATTTTAGACCATACAGCTGTTATTTTTACTAGCCGACATGCTGTAGATCATTATTTCCGAATTTGTGAAGAGACTCGTGTTTCCGTGCCTGATAGCATGAAGTATTTTTGTATTTCCGAGGCGATAGCGTATTATCTCCAGAAGTACATTGTTTATAGAAAAAGGAAAATTTTCTTTGGAAAAAACACTTTTGTTGATTTGATGGAAATCATAAAAAAACATAAGCAGGAAATGTTTTTGCTACCTACAAGTGATATTTTAAAGCCGACAATTCCAGCTTCATTAAATGAGGCTGAAATAAAGTATACTCAATGTATATTCTACAGAACTGTTGCTAGCGATTTATCTGACCTTGCAGATGTGAATTACGATATGTTAGTTTTCTTTAGTCCAAGCGGAATTAGATCTTTAAAAGAGAATTTCCCTGAGTTTAAACAAAACAAGACGAGAATAGCTGCATTTGGGAGCAGCACGGCAAAAGCAGTAGAAGATGCTGGACTAAATTTGGATGTTCATGCTCCAATGCCTAATTATCCTTCAATGTCTATGGCCATAGAGGGTTATGTGAAGACCTCAAATAAGTAGTAGTTCGCTCGCCTGCATTAATAGTTTTATATATGGAAAGGGCTATACCAAAAAGTCATAAGCTGAAGAGCAAAAAGACCTTAGCCACCTTATTTGAAACAGGGAGAGTCTTAAAGTCAGGATCTTTTATTTTATATTTTTTGAAGGAAGATTTGGACGATTTCAATTTCCGAATTGGTTTTGGGGCTAGCAAACGTAGAATGAGAAAGGCAGTGGAAAGAAACCGCTCCAAACGAATTCTCAAGGAAGCCTTCTTTAAAGAGTTTAATTTACAGAAAGAATATTTCCAGGATAAAAAAACCAAGTTGGCATTAATGTTGATTTACAATAGTGAAAAACTCCCAGAATTGTATGAATCTCAGGAGAAAATAAAGCTAATTTTAGAACGTTTAATAAAGGAAATCGACTGATTATGAAAAAAGCTCTTAAGAGAACAGGTCTTGCAGTGTTGACTTTTACAATAATTACCGCTGCTGGTATTAAACAAGATTTTTTTGAGGTCTCAAAGAATCTGGAAATCTATTCCGATATATACAAAACCTTGAATGTCTATTACGTAGACGATACCCAGCCAGGTAAGTTAATGAAAACGGGTATTGATGCAATGCTCAAATCTTTAGACCCCTACACTACGTATTACCCTGAATCTAGGATTGAAGATTATAGATTTACTACTACAGGACAATATGGAGGAATTGGTTCTTTAATTAGAGAAATTGATGGACAAACATACATTTCTGAACCCTATCATAATTCGCCAGCACAAAAAGCTGGTTTATTAGCTGGTGATAGAATTATTTCCATTGACAATAAAGATGTAGAAGATAAAACACAAGATGAAATAAGTTCTTTTTTAAAGGGCCAAGCAGGAACAGAAGTGAAGGTGGTGATTGAAAGAAATGAAAGTGAGAAAGTAGATGTTTCGATTAAAAGAGAGGAAATAAAAATTCCGGACGTGCCTTATTCTGGAATGTTAGACGATAAGACAGGGTATATAAAACTGAACAGTTTCACACAAACGGCAAGTTCTGAGGTGAAAAAGGCTTATCAGGCCTTGAAAAAAGAAGATATGGAACAGCTTGTTTTTGACTTGAGAGGAAATGGTGGTGGATTGTTAAGAGAAGCAGTTAACATAGTCAATTTCTTTGTCCCAAAAGGAACAGAGATTGTTAGCACAAAAGGGAAATTGGAAGAATGGGATAAGGTTCACAAGGGGCTTAACGAGCCTTTAAGTAAGGATATTCCTGTTGTGGTTTTGGTTGATGGAGGTTCAGCATCTGCATCGGAAATTGTTTCTGGCACACTTCAAGATTTGGATAGAGCAGTTATAGTTGGAACCAATTCATTTGGAAAAGGGCTAGTCCAACAAACGAAAGATATTCCCTACGGAACTAAATTAAAGTTAACCGTTGCAAAGTATTATACCCCAAGCGGAAGATGCATCCAAAAATTAGATTATTTTAATAAAGATGATGGAGGAGGAGTTAATGAAGTGCCTGATTCGTTGGTAGCGAAATTCAAAACGACTAACGGGAGAACGGTATATGATGGAAGAGGAATATATCCAGATGTAAAAGTTGAGAACGAAGAGTATGGAAAGGTATTAGACGCTTTATTTTCCAACCACATAATTTTTAAATGGGTCAATAAATTTCAAGTTGCTAATTCTGAAATTGCGGACGCAAAGAATTTTAGATTAACAGACGCTCAGTATGATGAATTTGTTGCCTATGCTCGATTGTTTGATCTAAGTTACACCACAGCCTCTGAACTTTATTTGGAAGATCTGATAGAGGTAGCTAAGAAAGAAAAATACTATGAAGATGTAAAAGAAGAATTGGTAGCGATGGAGAATAAACTAAATACCAATCAGAAAGACGACATCTATAAATTCAAAGATCAAATAAAAAGAATCATCGAAAATGAGATTGTATCCCGTTACTATTATCAGAGTGGTAGAGCAGAACATTCTTTAAATGATGACCCATATATCACGGAAGCTTTGAATACATTAAATGGCCCAGACTATTCTTTGATATTAGCTGGAAAGAAGTAATTTCAAGGAATCGCTTCGTTACTTAAAACATATCTTCCAAAGTATCTGCCATACCTTTATTTTATTGGCTTTGCGCAGATAGTTATTGGACTATCCCTTGGTGTTTTTTTAATCAGCTTTGGAACCTTTTTTGTTTTGGGAGCATGGATTATTGATGCAATACTAAATGGCTTTTCTTTTGGCTATAAATTCAAACGCTTCTTTTCAAAACCACCATTGGTATTTTTATCGTTTATTTTTCTTTTACATGTTGTTGGACTTTTCTACACAAGTAATTTTGATTATGCTTTAAATGACCTTAGAACCAAATTGCCCTTGTTGGCGTTACCCATCTTATTTGCAGGGGCTCCCAACTTGAAACAAAGTGGTTCACAGTGGTTAATGAAGATTTTCATATTGGCATTATTTTTATCAACCCTACTTTCCTTCTATAAAATAGTAAGTCAGAATCTTTCAGACTTAAGGGAAGCGATGATTTATACTTCCCATATCAGAATGGGGCTCATGATTGCTTTGGCATTTTTTTATATGACATTTAGCTTTCTGAATGAAAAGTTATTTTGGAAAATTGCCTATGTTTTTCTTACACTTTGGTTCTTGCTTTTCATTTATAAAGCGCAAATTACCACAGGGCTTGTTGTGTCGTTTGGCACAGCGGTTATACTTTCCATTGCATGGGCGTTAAGAAATTGGAAAAGAGGTTTCTCCAGACTTCTGATATTAGGTGTAATAGGAATCTCTTGTGCAGCGACCTTGTATGTTTTAGGAGTCCACAGCAAATATTTTACACCAAAGGAGAACTTGAATGAACTCGATCAATTTACTGCCGATGGGGAAGAGTATATTCATTTAAGAGAGCGTACATTTAAGGAGAATGGATATTATACGGAAGTAAATTTTGCACCTAATGAGCTCAGAGAAGCTTGGAATGAGAAAAGTGATTACCGATATGATGGAAAGGATCAAAGAGGACAGAATATTTATAGCACCCTGAAGAGATATATAACCTCAAAAGGTCTGAAAAAGGATAGATTGGGTGTAGAAAATTTATCAATAAATGACATTCAGAATATAGAATCGGGTATTACTAATTGTAGTGAAAATGAATGGAATCCTATTGAAAAAAGATTGAATGAGTTGTTCTATGAATACACTGCTTTTGAAAATGGGGCTGACCCCTCGGGAAATTCTTTATTTATGAGAACGGAATTTTGGCGAGCAGGTTGGGGAGTCTTCTTGAAAAATAAATTCTTAGGGACTGGAACAGGAGATGTGAAAGATGAGCTCAATAAAGAGTACGAGCTAAACGGAACCTTGTTAAGCGAGAAGTACAGATATAGAATTCACAATCAATATTTAAGTATTGCCGCTACTTTCGGAGTAATAGGTTTTGTGATTTTTTTAGTTTGTTTTTTCTATCCATTTTTGGCTGAAAAGAGAGGTTTTTTATTTACTGCTTTCTTAATAATCTCTTCTTTGAGTTTTATTACGGAGGATACTTTAGAAACGCAGGTGGGAGTCACTTTTGTTACTTTCTTCTATTGCTTTTTTGTTACCAACAGGCCGATAAAAATTAAATAGAATCTAAATGCTTTTTAAGTTTTTGATACTTCAATTTAACGTAGTGTGCTGAAATCTTGCTTATAGTAAGCCCTACCTTTCCATCCAAAACACCTAATTGGAAAATATAATGTTTAAGAAACCTAGCAATAGGTTTTATGTGGAGATGGAAAAAACCAACGGACTTCTTTTTTTTAAGCAAATCCTGAACGGCATATTCAGCATATCGCTCCATTTTTGCCTTATAGTGAGGAATGTTTTTATAGGTGTTATGGATAAGCTTAGAGCTCAGAAAGCCAACCTTTTTATCTGTTATTATTTCCTCATGAACCCAGTTGTCATTGTACTTGCAGGTATCTCTTCTGAATAATCGAATAACTTTATCACCTTGCCAACCACTGTATTTCACATGCTTACCCATAAAATAGTTCTTTCGAGGAATCCAGTACGCATCGCAATTTGGGTTCTTAACTGTAGCAAGGACTTCTGTCTTTAATTCATCAGTGCAACGTTCATCAGCATCTAATAGCAAGATCCATTCATAGCGAGCTTGAGGAATAGCCCAATTCTTTTGAGAGGATGGATTATCGTATTCGCGTTGTAGAATTTTTGCTCCCTTAGACTTTGCTATCTCAACAGTACGATCTGAGCTAAACGAATCAACAACAATCAATTCATCTAGCCATTCTATTGAAGATAAAGCACCTTCAATATTATCTTCTTCATTATATGTCGTGATGATACCGCTAATCAAAATAAAATACTCTTTTCACGCGCTGAGAAACACTTGCTAGAACTTCATATGATATAGTCTTCATTTCTTCAGCTGTTTTTTCAATGTCTTTTCTTTCGCCAAAAAATTCAACTTCATCACCAACCTTGCAATGCGTTTCTGTCAAATCTACCATACACATATCCATGCAGATATTTCCAACAGTCTTAACAAAATCACCATTGATATAAACGCTGCCATTTCCATTTCCAAAGCAACGATGAATACCATCCGCATAACCAATTGGGATGATACCAATAGTAAGGTCTTTATCTGCAATAAAGCCTCTGGAATAGCCAACAGATTCTTCTTTAAGTACTTTTTTGATTTGAGAAATAGAGCTTATTAAGCGAACAGCAGGTTTTAGAAAAGCTCTTTCACTTCTAATTTGAGACGCCCCGTATAATCCTATTCCAAGTCTTACCATATCAAACTGACTTTCCGGAAAACGAGAAATCCCAGATGTATTTAGCGCATGATATTTTACGTTCTTAAGACCTAATTTTTTTTGCGCCTCTTTGAATAGCTCAAGTTGTTGAATGGTAAATGCGTCATGTTCTTTCTCTCCGCTGGCAGCAAGATGGGTGAAAACGCTTAGGACATTAAAATCACTTTCTTGTAAAAGAGAAGAAAGACATTCTAATTCGTTCATGGCAAATCCAAGCCTATGCATTCCAGTATCAATTTTAATATGAATTTGGATATCCTTGGCAAAGGGCCTGTAGTGTTCTAAAGATTCAAAAGAGTAGATAACAGGATGCAAATTACTGGAAATAAGAGTTTCTACTTCTGGATCTTCTGGATTCATAACCATGATTGGAATCTGGATGTTTTTGTCCCTTAACGCAAGACCTTCGTCCACGTATGCAACTGCTAAATAATCTACGTTGTTGTTCTCTAGAACCTGAGCAATTTCATGGGAACCAGAACCATAGGAAAATGCTTTTACCATTACTATCAACTCGGTCTCAGGTTTGAGTTTTGAACGGTAGAAATTAAGATTTTCTTGTATCTGACTTAGATTTACTTCAAGTACGGTTTTATGGGTCTTCTTTTGGAATTTGCGGGTTATACGTTCCAATCGAAATAGTCTTGAACCCTTTACCAGTACCGCACTATTTTTAAAATTATTTGCATGTATTTGCTCAAGAAATTTATTAGTGCTTTCGTAGTATTTAATGTTGCCTGTAAAAGCAGAAGAATATGCTTTTGCATTCTTTCCAATAAGATGGATTGATGCCAAGGGTAAATCCAAAACTTGCTTACTTATTATTTGTGCAATCTGATTTGGACTGAAACCAGTATTCTTTATTTCAGAAAGGATGAGGTGCTTTTCATCTTTTGTCTTCTCTTTTTTTAGTAACTCTACTGCCGCTTCAAATGAATTTAAATCGCTATTGTAAACATCGTTAATGTAGATGGAATTATATTGCCCTTCCACATTCTCCAAGCGCATTCTAACCTGACTTAACTCCTTTATTTTTTCGTTTATTTCAGTTTCGGAGAAGCCTAACAAGATCATTGCTGTTATAACGTGCAAGCAATTTTGAATGGACACATCATCGTCAAATGGAATTATGAAATCACCTTTTTGAGACGATGCCTTCACTGAACCCTTAGCCAAATTTGAAATGGAGAAATTTATATCTCCTTTCCCATTCCTTGACCACGAAAGAGTTTCTGATTTTAATTTTTGGACAGCAACAGAAACCGTTTTTATATCAGCACAAAAAATAGTCTTTTTACAGGAATAGAATAGCTTGATTTTTTCAAGAGCCTTCTCTTCCTCACTATTAAAAAACTCTGCATGCGCATTTCCTATATTGGTAAAAATTCCGATGTCCGGCCTTAGGATATTGGCTAATTTTTCCATTTCTCCGGGGCGAGAAATACCCGCCTCAAATATGCCAAGGTTATGATCTTTTTTGATTTCGAAAATGGACAAAGGGACACCGATTTGTGAATTGTAACTTTTAGGTGTTTTTACGACTTTATATTTTTCATCGATGCATTGTGAAAGCCATTCTTTTACAATGGTTTTTCCATTACTTCCCGTAATACCAATCAACGGGAAAGAAAACTTTGATCTGTGGTCAACAGCAATTTTTTGTATAGCATCTACACAATGTTCTACTTGGACAAAGTCTGCATGTTTTAGCTCAGAATAAAAGTCTCGAGGTTCGGACACGATAAAAACTCTAACTCCTTTATCGTAAGCTATTTGAATAAAGTCATGACCATTGAAATTTATTCCATTCAGAGCAATAAATGCTATAGAATTCTTGGACCAAATTCTTCGACTATCAATCGAGAAAGAGGTAATTGAATTATTTTTTGGACCGCATAAATGACTTCCATTACTTATAGAAATGAGATCAGAAACTGAATAATTCATTGGCTATTCAGCTTTTCTCAATTGACTCTTCAAATTCTGCCTTTACAAAGCAACTTCTACAGAGAGGTTCATACTTATCCGTTTCGCCTAAAACGACCAATGCATCACCCTCACTTATTCTATGTGAAAATTGGGCAACTCCTCCGCACCTCATGCAAATTGCATGCACTTTGGTTACATATTCTGCTTGTGCCATTATAGTTGGTATAGGACCGAATGGACGTCCTTTAAAATCCATATCTAAGCCAGCAAGAATGACTCTTTTACCTGCATTTGCTAGGTTAAAACAGATTTTGGGGAGGTTATTATCAAAGAATTGAGCCTCATCTATTCCAACTACTTTTTCATCCGTAGTTTTCTCCCAAATATCCATGGAAGATTTGACGGGAATGGATAGAATGGAATTGTCATCATGGCTAACGACTTTGGAATCATCATAACGGGTATCAACAGAAGCTTTATAGATTACGGTCTTTTGGTTAGCAATCTTTGCTCTTTTTATCCTTCTAATAAGCTCTTCTGTTTTACCGGAAAACATACTGCCAACGATTATTTCTATCCAGCCAGCGGAGCTTATATTTTTTTGATTTTCGAGGAACAATTGACTATTCTTATATGAGATTTGTTAGCCTCACAAAATTATGGAAATTTGTGAGCTATTATTTGACAATATAGGAATGAATAACAATACTTTCAAAAGCCTTTTTGATTTGGGAAGAGCAATCAAAGAAAAGGCTGAATTAATTGGAAATGGGAAATATAGCCTTAAGGAAATTGAAAGCACCTTGCTGGATTTGAATGAGCTACAGGAAAGGCTTATAGTGCTAAAGTATAAGGCCATTGAGCAATTGGCTTCTCAAGTCAAGGAAGTTCCTCAGATAAAAGAAACAGAAGTTGAAGAAGATCAGCAAGAGGAAGAGAGTAAAGAGGAGAAAAAGGAAACGGTAAATGTCAATCAGATGACAATTATGGACGGTATAAATCAAGTTGAGAAAGAGGCTTCAATTGAAATAAAAGAAGATGAGGTAGAAGAAAGCATAGTGGAAAAAATGCAAAGTGAAGGTGATAGTATTGCCGAAAAAATGGAGAATAAAGCTATAAATGAGATAAAGTCAGCAATTAGCATTAATCAGAGGTTCTCTTATACGAAAAACTTATTTGGAGACAATTCAGAAGTTTTTAATTATTCTCTTCAAAGAATAGAAGAAAGTGCTTCTTTGGATGAAGCAAATCAAATTTTACAAGAACTGGAAGACGAATATAATTGGAATATGGAGGATGAAACGGTTCAAGAATTTCAGGAATTAGTGAATCGAAGATTTGGAGCGTAACTTTTTTCTATATACCGTTTTTTTAATGCTCCTAGTTTCCGGAACTCTTTATAGTCAAAACGAAACGTATTTGAGAAAACAGGCCAAAGTTCTTTCCTCGTCAGAAATGAAAGGAAGAGGTTATGTTCAAAACGGACTTGAAAAAGCAGCCGGATATATACACGCTCAGTTTGATAGCCTGGGGCTCAAGTCATTTAAAAAAGACTATTGCCAGAAGTTTGAGATGGGGGTAAATACGTTCCCCTCCTCATTGTCTATATCAATAGATGGAAATGAATTAACTGCAGGTGTGGACTATCATGTAGACCCTATTTCGGGTTCAGGCTATGGAATTTTTGAGCCCGTAATTTTCCATAAAGACAATATTTCAGACATTCCGGAACCTGGAAAGCTGATTATTCCAGGCAAGAAAATTGTTTTGGTATTAGACCCTAGTAATGTTCAGGATAAAGATTCTTTAGCACTTTTTAATGCTTTGAAATACTATCACTCCGCTCATTTACCCGTTGTGGTTTTGAATGATTCTAAGCTCACATGGTCAGTTGGAAATGAACAAACCAAATTTCCAATAGTTGAAGTTCTGAAAAGTAGTTTTCCAGAGGAATGCAGAGCCATTAATATTGGTGTTGGGGCTGAATTTCGAGACCATTTTAAGGCAATGAACATGTTAGCCTATGTAAAGGGAAGTATTGAGCCGGATTCTTTCATTGTATTTACTGCCCACTATGATCATTTGGGAATGATGGGAGAGGAAGCTTGTTTTTATGGTGCAAACGATAATGCTTCCGGCACAGCATATTTGCTGGAATTGGCACGACACTATTCTGAACAGAAGAATAAATATTCAATAGTTTTTATTGCTTTTGCAGGAGAAGAAGCAGGGCTTTTAGGCTCTAAGCATTACGTAGACAATCCTTTGTTTCCATTGGAAAGGATAAAATTTCTTTTGAATATAGACTTGATGGGTTCTGGAGAGGAAGGAATAACTGTAGTCAATGGAACTTTATTTGAAGAAGAGTTTAGGGCATTAACAGAAATTAATAAGGAAGAGGCTTTATTAAGTAAAGTTAAAATTCGAGGGCCAGCAGCAAATAGTGATCATTATTGGTTTACTCAGAAAGGGGTGCGTTGTTTTTTCATTTATACTTTAGGTGGAAGCAAGGCCTATCACGATATTAACGATCAATATTCTAATTTAACCTTTGTTGAGTTTGAGGATATTTTCCAGCTCTTTACCAGATTCGTTTCACGCTTTGATTGACCCTCAATTATATATAGTTCCGACTCCCATAGGAAATTTGGAAGATATTACTTTAAGAGCCCTAAGAATCTTAAAGGAAGTGGACTATGTTTTGGCGGAGGACACCAGAACAAGCGGAAAACTTTTCAAGCACTATGAAATTCAAACATCGTTAAAACCATTTCATCAACACAATGAACATAGGGTGTTGGAGGATATTTTAAAAGATTTAAAGGGAGGCAAAACGCTTGCCCTTATATCTGATGCTGGAACTCCTGCAATTTCCGACCCAGGCTTTCTTCTGGTTCGGGAGTGCTTGAGAGAAAAAATTAGGGTAAGTACTTTACCCGGTGCAACAGCTTTTGTTCCTGCTTTAGTCAACTCTGGTTTTCCATTAAATGAATTTGTTTTCGAAGGTTTTCTCCCACATAAAAAGGGGAGGCAGACAAAATTAGACTTTCTAAAAGAAGAGAAGAGAACGATTGTTTTATATGAATCTCCTCATAGAATTTTGAAAACTATTGGTCAATTGGCTGAGAGAATAGGAGAGAGAAGAATTTGTGTTTCAAGGGAGCTAAGTAAGGTCTACGAAGAAAATCTAATTGGCACGTGCACGGAATTAATATCGCATTTCGGGGAGAAGCCCCCAAAGGGAGAAATCGTTCTTATTATAGAGGCTATAAAATAAAAAAGCACTCCCCTTTAGGAGAGTGCTTTTCAAAGTCTTTGGCTCAGAATTAATCCTGAAATAGGAAAATCTGACCGTTGGTTACATTTATAAACTCATCATTTGCTGCATCATACAATTGCCCTTCAAAAGTTGCTTCAATTTCAAAAGTCGCTGGAAAACCAGGAATTACTTGGAACTCCCAAGTTTGGATTTGTAATTGAATACCCACAGGGTTATTAGATGTATAAACAATTGTAGGATCATTCGGAGGAATGAAAGTCAACATAGAGTTATCATCTGGGTCTATAACTATAGAATTATTCATTGTGTAGGTACCTGGAGTGAAATCTAATTCGCCAGAACCTGACATTTCTTCCGCATCGTTTGGAGCCTTAATATCGGACCAAATTAACAATGGATTTATTCCTCCGGCTAAGCTAAATAAAGCTTCTGCTCCTGGAGGAGGAACAATAACTGGAGGAGTATAGTTAAATGTTTGCTTAAGGCCGAGATTATTCCCTGAAACCATATCAAGTTCATAAGACTCATAACTATCGGTAGTCTCTAATCCAGTTCCGGGGTTATAAGTTATGTCATAGGTCATAAAACAAACCAGATTACAAGGAGGACAATCTGGCCCACCACAATCTTGATTTCCTTCTCCACCATCAAAACTTCCATTTGAACAAAGTGATATGCATGATGGACATGGTGTACTTGGATCATCATCACAATCAATTCCCGTTTCTAAACCATTTTGAATACCATCAGTACATTGGTCTGCACATGGAGGACAGTCATCACCACCGCAATCAATTTCTATTTCATTTCCATTAAGAATACCGTCATTACATAAATCTGCGCAAGGAGGGCATTGACATCCACCGCAGTCAATTCCAGTTTCATTCAATTGTTCGATATCAAAATTGTCATCCAACTGACCATTGAAGCAAAATGAATTATCACAAGGAACACAAGCACCACCACAATCAGGACAGTCCTCATTTCCATTTAATAAACCGTCATTGCACAATTCAGAACAAGGTGGGCAATCTGTAGCTGGATTGTCATCACAATCAATTCCAGTTTCCGCTCCATCCATAACACCATTTGCGCATTGTTCGCAAGGCTCACACTCTGGTCCTCCACAATCAACCCATTCCTCAAAAGCGTCTACTACACCATTTCCACAACAAGATTCACATGGACCACCGCAGTCTATTCCTTGCTCAATCCAGTTATTCGGAACATCTATATCCTGAATACCATTATCACATGTAGGAACACATGGGTCACAGTTTGGACCTCCACAATCCACAAATTCTTCATCTTGATTTAAGATTCCATCCGTGCAAGTAGCTTGTATAAGATTATCATCATGAAAACATGATACTAACAACATCGTTGTTGCAAATGCCATCAGAAAATAGTGAAACAGATTTCTCATCGATTATTACTTAAATTTTCAGCAAAATAGCTCAATTCCAAAAGGAAACAAAAGTCTTTCACTTAATTATTGTTACAAATATAATAGCCCTATTTGGCAAATTACCCTCAAATCAAGGAATATTTGAATTAAAAAAAGTAGGTCTTGACAGAATTATTAAATTCAGAAGCTTAAAAAAAACAAAGGGAAATGGACTATAAATGGGCAGTTAATCGGAATAAGGAGAGAAGGAAAGTGGAGGAATTGGCTATGGTTCTTGGGATGAAAGAGGATTTAGCGGAACTACTTGTGAATAGGGGAATTAGCTCATTTAACGAAGCCAAGACCTTTTTTAGGCCTCAACTGAGTGATCTCCATGATCCTTTTCTAATGAAGGATATGGATGTGGCGGTGAAAAGACTGACGAAAGCTATTGAGGACAAGGAGCAAATGCTCATTTATGGAGACTATGATGTGGATGGTACAACATCTGTCTCGTTAATGTATTCGTATTTAGAAAAAATAAATCCAAATATTGGATTCTATATTCCTGACAGATATAAGGAGGGTTATGGACTTTCCTATCAAGGAATTGATTTTGCCCATGAAAATGGAATAAGTCTAATGATTTGCTTGGATTGCGGAATAAAGGCAATTGAGAAGATTGAGTACGCAAATGAAAAGGGTATAGATATTATTATTTGCGATCACCACCGACCTGGAAATGAAATTCCAAAGGCAATTGCTGTGCTTGATCCCAAGCGCCCAGATTGTCATTATCCTTTTGATGAACTTTGTGGTTGTGGTGTAGGCTTTAAATTACTTCAGGCTTTTGTTATTGAGAACGGCCTGAATATGGAGGAGCTCTTTGAGTATCTTGATTTGGTTGCAATTGCGGTAGGAGCCGATATTGTTCCCATTGTAGGTGAAAATAGAATTTTAGCCCATTATGGGCTAAAGGTTATTAATCAACTCAAAAGACCTGGAATAAGAGCTTTACTTGAGGTTGCAAAGGCAAAAAAAGAATTAAGTATAACGGATGTTGTTTTTATTATTGGCCCAAGAATAAATGCGGCAGGAAGAATACACTCAGCCTTAAAAGCTGTTGAGCTGTTGACTTCAGATGATGAGAAAACACTGGAAAAATTGAGCAAGGAAATTGAACATTTCAATTCCCACCGAAAGACCTTGGATAAATCTATCACAAAAGAAGCTTTAGAAATCATTTCCAGTGACTCTGAACTATTAGAAGCTAAGAGTTCGGTTGTTTTTAGCGAAGGCTGGCATAAAGGAGTTATTGGAATAGTTGCATCACGGCTAACAGAACATTATTATAGGCCAACAATAGTTTTAACAGAAAATAATGGGAAGGCAACAGGTTCAGCAAGATCAGTCAGACATTTCGATGTTTACAATGCTATAGAAAAATGCTCAGATTTGTTAGAGAATTTTGGCGGGCATAAGTATGCAGCGGGGTTAACATTAAAAAAAGAGAATCTCACTAATTTTCAAATGAAATTTGAAAAAGTGGTGACTGAATCGATGAATGAAGAATGGCTAATTCCCGAACTCAATATCGAGTTGGAAATTGATCTGGAAAGAATTAATCCAAAATTCATTTCAATAATCAATCAAATGGCTCCTTTTGGGCCTGGTAATATGAAACCCGTTTTCGTTTCCCATCATTGTTTGGATACAGGTTATAGCAAGGTGTTAAAAGAAGAACATTTGAAACTGTATATAAAACAAGAAAAGAATCCATCCATTAAAATGGGAGGCATAGCTTTTGGAATGGCTGATAAAATGAACATTCTGGAAAGTGGAAAGCCTTTTAGTATTGCTTATCAGGTTTATGAAAATGAATGGAAGGGGAATAAGAAAATTGAATTAATGGTGAAGGACATTGAGTTGAGCGAAGAGCTTTGACCAAGCTTTTTAACAACTGTAAACTATCAATTGGTTAAGGAATAACTAGTATTTAGGGTGCCTGATGAATAACTCTTTGCGGGAATGGAATCTCAATTCCATTGGTTCTGAACGCATCGTCTATTGCATATCGCAAATCACTTTTAAGAATCTCTATATCCCAATTTCTTTTTGTCCAGAAAAGAACGGTAAATTGGAGAGAAGAATCTCCAAAATCATCCAAGCGCACTAAAATTTCCCTTGTTTTTTCAATGTCCGCATGTTTTAAAGTACAGTCATAAAGTACTTGTCTCACCAGTTTTGTGCTACTCCCATAGGCCACACCAACACGAATACTGTATCTTGAAATTTCTCTACTGATGGTCCAGTTGACTAGATTTTCAGACGTTAATTTTCTATTGGGCACAATGATCATGGTACCATCTCTGGTCATAACTTTTGAGGTTCGAATATCAATTCTTCTTACGCGTGCAATTTGTCCATCAATTTCTATAACGTCTCCCACCTTAAAAGCCCCTTCGAAAAGTATAAGAAAGCCAGAAAGAACATCATAGAAAAAAGTTTGAAGGCCTAAACCAATACCTACTAAAAGCGCGGCAGAACCTAAAAGAATTCCTTGTAAATCAGCTCCGGTACTTTCCAAGGCAATGATAAAGGCAATGATGTACAAGACATATTTTACCAGTTGATTGATCGTAAATTGTTTGCCTTGATCAATTTGTCCGCTTGAGTTAAGTGCTTTTTTTAAGACTAAAAGAACGAATCGGATTATGATTCGAGAGAACATTATTATTAAAGCAATTACCAAAAGATTAGAAACTTTTGGATGGAAATGTTCGGTATCAATTATGGCATAATTTAGAATTTTGCCAAAAAGCGTATTCAGTTTTAAAACAGAAAAAATAACAACTGTAGATAGTACAATAATGAGCAATCGAAAAAAGCGATAAATGATTTCCGAACGTTCTTCGTCAAACCATTCTCTTTTCTTCAGTACTTTTCTAATAAACTGCCTAATGAAACGAATTAAGAAACGTGCAAGAAGAAAAAGTAGGATCGCCTCAATAATATTCAGAAGGGAAAAATGAAAATGCTCTGAGTTTTCAAAAAGAGGTTTTACGAATATATTCTTGAGCTTTTCCAACTTAGTATATGCTTATACCAAAGTAATCAGAAAGTTCGGCCTTTACCTTATCTAGTTTATTAATCTTTTTAAGAATAAGCTCTTGATGATTTTCATCTGTGCTGCTAGACAGCTCCTCCATTAATTTTTTCCTTGTTTTAAAAACCGTCTTTATTTTTAATTTATTTAAAGCGCCTTCCATTAACGGAACAGGTTTTTTATCTTCCTTAGTTACTTGAATATTGTATTTACCCGTCCAGTTTTCGGAAACATGAATGTCATGGCTTAAGATGGTAGAAATATGCTTAACCAAATCCTGATCCTCTATCTGTGTTAGAAGTGATGCATTTACTGCATTATGTGTTAAAAATTGACTTTTTATCAGGTCGAAAATCTGTTGTAGTTGATCATTTTGAAACTGAATTCCATTCAGATCAATTTCAGATATGATGTATTCTGCGAAGGAACATTCTGCGGAAACCAACTCATCATTTTCGTTTAATCCTTCATAAGAATATAGGCTATTCCCATAAAATAACAGCATTCTAATAATATCTCTTTCCTGTCCTTCGGAGTCACTAATATCAACACTTTCTATTTGCTCTCCTTCCTTATTGGGAGCAATAATCTCCGGCTCAATGAGGGAACGTTCATTTTTATTTTGATAGGTATTCTTGAGCTTAAGTTTGGATATTTCTTTTGCTATTGCCTGTTCGGTAATTCTGAGTTTTGCCGCAGTCTCCTGAATATAAAAGGCACGCATTACATTATCCTTAATCTCTGCTATGGCTTCAATAATTATTTTACTTGCAGCAGCTTTTTTTACCGGGTCATTTTCTGCTGGCTTTAACTGCGTTTCAATTAAATAACCCAGAAAATCTTCTTGCTTTTCTTCAAGGAAATTCTGAAAATCAAAAGGAGACAAGGTTTTGGAAAGGGAATCGGGATCTTCTCCTTCTGGCAAGGAAACTACTCTTGCGTTCAATCCCGTTTTCAGAATTATTTTGATTGTTCTGAGCGCAGCTTTTTGTCCAGCAACATCACCATCAAAAAGCAGAGTGACATTTTTGGTCATGTGCCTCAATCTGGAAATATGATCTTCCGTTACCGAAGTTCCACAAGTAGCAACAGTGTTTTCTATTCCCGCTTGATGCATTGCAATAACATCAGTATAACCCTCAACTACATATACATTGTCTTTTTGAGAGATACTTTTTCTTGCCTCGTGAAGTGCATATAGCGTTCGACTTTTATTATAAACAAGATGTTCAGGTGAGTTAATGTACTTGGGTTGTTGTCCTTTTTTTAATGCTCTGGCACCAAAGGCAATAATTTTACCACCTAAATCTGTAATTGGAAAAATAAGTCGGCCTCGATAAATATCATAGACACCTCTCTGGTTTTCCTTAACCAAACCAAGCTCATCCAAAAACTCCTTAGAATATCCTTTTCCAATGGCATAGTCTGCAAATGCGCGTCCATCTTCAGGACAATAACCCATTCCAAATCTTTCAACCATTTCTGGACGAATACCTCTTTCCCCAATATAGCTCAAACCAATTGCCTTTCCCCTATCTGAATTCAACAGTTGATTTCTAAACCATTCTGATGCCATTCTAAGAATACCAACAAATGATTCTGCCTTATTTTTGGCCGCTTCTTGTTCAGGAGTATACTGCTTTTCTTCAATTTCAATATTATAGCGTTCAGCCAAAGTCTTTACTGCCTCTGGATAAGACATGTGCTCATGCTTCATTAAGAAGGAAATGACTCCACCAGATTCAGAACAACCAAAACAATGAAAAATCTGTTTTTGAGGAGAAACGGTGAAAGAAGGTGTTTTTTCATTGTGAAAAGGACAATTGCCCTTATAGTTCTGCCCTGCTTTCTTAAGGGGAACATAGGATTCAATGACCTCGACAATGTCTGAAGCCATTAATACGCGCATTTTGTCCTGTTCTGATATCATTTTGTACAGCCCACTAAAATACGGGCTTCATAGTTGCTAGATTGTCTTTATAAGAAGTAAACTATTAACAATAGATTCACATTCAGGACTAAAATTTAGTTGAAAATTAGCCGGGGTATTCTTTTATAAAGTCCACCTTACCATCTTCCAGATATTCTACCCACTTTCCAACTCGTTTACCATCTCTGAATTTACCCTTATAACGTAAAACACCGGTAGGGTAATAAACTTTGGTGTTGCCGTGAAGAACATTCAATTTATAGTTCGACTGGCTCCAAATGGTTCCGTTTGGGAAATAGCTGGTCCAAAGGCCATTTCTTTTTCCATCAACCAGTCGTCCTTCACTTTTTAATCCACCTTCATCATAATACTCCTGACTGAGTTCTCCTTCTGTGTTTGTCTCCTCTATCTGGGAATTGGTGATTTCAGTTTTTTCAGCTGCTGGTTTACAAGCAAAGCAAAGAACAAATAAAAGAATAAGTAATCGTTGCATCATCGGGTCCTATTTACGGTATAATTTAACAAGGTTTCTAAACCTAACCTTGCTTCATTTTCAGGGTATTTATGCAGAATTTGGATAGCTTTTTCCTTCAATTCCATCATAGTATCGTGTGCATACTGTAAACTATTATGTTTTTGAACAAACGCCAAAATTTGTTGTACCTTTTTTCGGTTGTGTTTTTTCTTCTTAATTATTTTAATAACACTTTCTTTCTCTTTTTTATCAGCCTGATTTAAGGCATGAATAATAGGCAAGGTCAATTTTTTTTCTTTCAGGTCTATGCCCCTTGGTTTTCCAATATCTTCTCCAATCCCATAATCAAAAAGGTCATCCTTAATTTGAAAGGCTAAACCTGTGTACTCACCAAAAAGATGCATATCCTTTTGCACTTCGCTGTCTGCTCCTACAGAGGCTGCGCCACATTCACAACAAGCAGATAGAAGAGAAGCAGTTTTTTGTCTAATTATTTCAAAGTAGGTATCCTCACTTAAATTTAAAGATCTGGTCTTTTCTATTTGCAGTAGCTCTCCTTCACTCATTTCCTTAACGGCTTTTGTTACAATTTCCAGCAGGTTAAAATTTTTACTTTCCATGGAAAGTATCAAGCCTTTTGAAAGCAAAAAATCACCAACTAATACTGCTATTTTGTTTTTCCATAAGGCATTTATGGAAAAGAAACCTCTTCGGGTATTCGCATCATCTACAACATCATCATGCACTAGTGTTGCGGTATGTAAAAGCTCAATGAGTGATGCACCAACATAAGTATCCTCATTTACTTTATTGAAAAGTTTAGCCGAAAGAAAAACAAACATTGGTCTCATTTGCTTTCCTTTTCTTTTTACTATATAATGGGTGATCTTATTCAGTAAAGGAACTTTACTTTGCATAGAATTTCTGAAACGACCCTCAAAGGTTTTCATCTCATCGAGAATGGGTTTTTTGATAATCTCAATGTCATCCATGCACGGCTAAGTTAAGGATTTTTGAAAACCAAAAATAAAATCAAACAAGAGATTGAAAAAGCCGAAGCATAAAACAGTTCCTAGTCTAATTTGAAAAGGCAGAAACGCTCTGTTCCGTTTCGTGAAGCAAGTATGACAAGATGGTTTTTAGAAGATTGAATGGAATCTAAAGGACGTAATTTATACAGCCCTTTTTTGCCTTTGAATGGGCTCTCTCTTTTTACGTTTCCATCTGAATCTATTCGAACATACGAAGGGTCAGATTTTAGAACATTAAAATTGCGAAGATTGTTGTTAAAGGAGTCATTGATAATCTCAAGATTTTTCTCATCATCGTTAAATACAATGAATAAATCATCACCTTTGTTTGCCAGCGCAATGGATGAATAAACACCTCTATCGTTTATGCTTTCTTGTCTTTTGGGAATAACCTTATCCCATTTTAATGTGCCTGTCGGATCATACTTGATAACCACTAAATTCATAAAGTAAAATACCTGCCTAGTGAAAAAACCACCGTTTGTAGTATAATCGCTTCGCTCTCTAATCCAGAACTGTTCTCCAATAATTGCACTTCCGCCATTTTCTGTCACCACTATATTTCTAAGCTCCATTTTTGGAACTTCCTTACCCTTATTCGCCTTTTTTTCTCCGATAAGTTGGGTAAAAGAATCTTGACTCAATGGGTTTAATGCAGATGCTTGAACCGATAAATCAGAGCCATTCAAACGCAAATAAAATGAACCAGCAATAGAGTTGAATCGATCATTAGAATAAAAACCGGAAACGACAATTTCATCTTTTTCGGAAATATCAAAAGCCATGTCGGCCACCCATTTATCACCAATGTTCAAATCGGTTTCTTTAATCTTATTTTTATTCCAGAGATATGAAAGTATGATGAACTTATTTTGTGATTGATCCCTAAAACTAACATCAGAGGAACCTCTATCCGGAGATATTTCTATGGCCAAATGTAGATTTCCATTATTATCTCCTTTGACTTGATTTATAAACGTAAAGCCAGATCCATAGGGTAGGCTAAATGATTTTTCCCATTTAAGATTTAGATCTGTATCAAAGTACTTGGCAGTAAAACTCTTCTTCTCCTTTTTATGAAAAGGATCCTCAGCAAGAACAATAAAATGAGTTGAATCATTATTTAAACTAATCAAAAATGTACCTCTCTTATTATTTTTCGCTTTTTCTATATAATCTATTTCTTTTGGCTGAGTAAAAGTATTTGATTCCGTATCAAGTGACTTTACTACCAATTTTTGTGTTTTTTCCTTAAACGAAAATTGCTCAATGAAAAAATAAACTTTTTCATTTACGTAGAATGACTCCACAATTTCCTCATCTAAGTTATATTCTGTGTCTAACTGAAAACTATCGTAAGTTGTTTCTTCCAGAGAATGATAGTCATAGGTTTTCACGGAAATGTTTCTCCTCTTTTCTCTAAAAACGGTAACCACTCGATCATCATCTCCACCAACCAATAATAAGGGCTCTACATTTCTTCCTTTGTTAATAGGAGTCCACTTATATACATCAGTCGAATCTTGAGAACTCATTGAAACTGTGAAAAACAAAATGGGTATAAACAACAGCAAGTTCCTCCGAATGGAAGAAAAAAACTTAGATATTTGAGTGTAATTCATAAAAACTTGTCTGTTAAACGCATTCTAAAAATAAATAAATTATCTGTTTCGTTTGGGCTATTTCTATTGTTATTACCAATCAAATCGGATGCCAATTTTCAAAATGATAGCCTAAATAGGGTAACTACTGGAATTAAAATAAACCCGTTATTGTTTTTTAGAGGAGAGCTTCCTGTATACTTGGAGCAAAAAATTACAGGAAATCTAAGTGTTGAGGCAGCATATCTATGGACAAAAAATGATGTTTTTGCCGGAGCTTTTGATCATGATTTAGGAGCGCAATCTGGAATTACTGAAGTGAAAACAGGCAACGGGTATAAACTAGCTCTTAGATGGTATTTTAGAAATAATCTGGAACTGAGTGGGGCGTATATTTCAGCGGAATATGGTGAAAGAGAATTTATGACCAACTATTTTCAAAGAGATACCTTGGGAATATCAACCAATGAACGCATATTGGACCGTAGGAATTTCCGAGAAATAAAATTAATTGGAGGAATACAGAATCTCGGTTATTACTCTAATTTTTTTCTTGATTTCTATGGAGGGGTCGGATATAAGTTTAAAGATTTTCAGGAAGTACATCTAGAACCGGACATAAGCACTCAACCCAGCCACTTTCTGGTTTTTAATAAGAGTGAGGGAATTGCTTTTTATTTAGGGTTTAAAGTCGGATTCGGCTTTTAAAGCCGCTTTGTTTTTATTTGCTAATTGTCCACAGGCAGCATCAATATCCTTTCCTCGGCTTCTTCTCACTTTGCAGATTACACCATTGTTTTCTAAATATGCTGCAAAGGCATCCGTTTTTGCTTGATCTGCTTTTTCGAAAAGCCCCTCATCAATTGGGTTGTATTCAATAATGTTCACTTTAGAAGGAACTCTTCTACAAAATTTGAGTAAGTCCTTAGCATCTTCTATAGAATCATTAAAGTCTTTGAATATGATATACTCGAAAGTGATGGTGTTTTTCGTTTTCTGGTAATAATAGTTCAATGCTTCAGCTAATGCGTCCAAAGAATTGGAATCATTAATTGGCATAATTTCACTTCTCTTCTTATCATTAGCTGCATGCAATGAAAGAGCCAGATTGAATTTAACTTCATCATCACCTAATTGCTTGATCATTTTAGCAATGCCTGCAGTAGAAACGGTAATGCGTTTTGATGCCATATGTAACCCTTTTTCTCCTGTAATATGGGTAACCGAATCAAGGGTGTTTTTATAATTTAATAAGGGTTCACCCATTCCCATGTATACAATATTGCTTAGTGGAGCTTGATATTTTTTTTCTGCTAAATCCCTCAAAGCCACTACCTGATCATATATTTCAGATGCATCTAAATTTCGCATTCTCTTTAACTTCCCAGTAGCACAAAAAGAACAAGTTAAGCTACAACCTACTTGCGAACTTATGCAAGCGGTCATTCTTTTTTCAGTTGGGATAAGCACACCCTCTACTACATAACCATCGTGCAATTTAAAGGCCAATTTTACGGTGCCATCTTCCGCAAATTGTTCCTCAACAAGATGCATCGATTTAAATTCATAGGCCGACTTTAAAAGTTCGCGACTAGCTATACTTATATTAGTCATCTCATCAAAGGAAGAGGCTGAGAATTTCCAAATCCATTCGAACACTTGTTTAGCTCTAAAAGCCTTCTCGCCATTCTCGGTGAAGAAGTTTTTCAAATCATCTAAAGAAGTATTTCGGATATTTTTTTTGGCCATTTAGACCTAATTTAAGGCTTTTTCTGGATTGAAAAACTGAACAGGAAAACCAAAAGTAGCAACGGCTTCTGTTAAGTCCTCAAAGGTTGGGCGATAGTTTTGTTCAACAGCCATTCGTAGATCTTTTAAATCGAAAATAGCCATATAGGGTTGGGTATCTAGATTTTTTTTAAGGGAACAATCTTCAAATACATATTTACACGCTCCTAATTTTATTCCTTTTTCAAAAAATGAATTCCAGATATCTTTTGGCCAGTTCGGAATATAAGCGGTATTCATGCATAAGTATTCTAGACCAGGATGTTCTTTTAAAAATGAAATTACCCAATCAAATATAGTGTGCTCTTCCGCATCAATATCGTAATGGAAATATTCCCAATCTTTAGGAACAATGCTGCTTTCTTTTGATTCCTCAATCAATCCAGCAAAGAATATGAAAGCCTTTTTCAAATCAGATTATCAGCATAGCGTCTCCATAAGAAAGAAAACGATACTTTTCTTTTATCGCTTTTTTATAAGCTTTGAACATCAGGTCATGACCACAAAATGCACTAATCATCATTAATAAGGTAGATTCAGGCATGTGGAAGTTGGTAATCATGCAATCTGCGATTCTAAAATCATAAGGAGGAAAGATGAACTTATTTGTCCAGCCATCAAAAGGCTTTAATTCACCAATTGTACTTACTGAAGTTTCAACTGCTCTCATAGAAGTTGTTCCAACAACACAAACCTTATTTTTTCTTGTCTTTGCAGCGTTTACCTTAGTGACACAATCCTGCTCAATAATGATTTGTTCACTATCCATCTTGTGTTTGGTAAGATCTTCTACTTCTACAGGTCTAAATGTCCCTAGTCCAACATGCAAGGTCACTTCAGCAAATTCAATTCCTTTCAATTCAAGTCGCTTCATCAAACCTCGACTAAAGTGCAAACCAGCAGTTGGAGCTGCAACAGCACCTTCATGTTTAGAATATATCGTTTGATAGCGTTCCTCGTCAAATTCTTTAACGTCTCTATTTTTTCTTATGTAAGAAGGAATAGGAGTTTCGCCCAATTGATAAATCGTTTTCTTAAAATCTTCATAGGGACCGTCAAACAAAAAACGCAGCGTTCGCCCTCTACTGGTTGTGTTGTCAATTACTTCAGCAACCAGTTCGTCATTCTCCCCGAAATAAAGTTTATTACCAATTCTAATTTTTCTTGCCGGATCAACCAAAACATCCCACAGTAAACTTTCACGATTCAATTCTCTCAAAAGAAAAACCTCAATCTTAGCTCCAGTTTTCTCCTTATTTCCAAACATTCTAGCTGGAAAAACCTTGGTATTGTTAAGGATGAAAACATCTTGATCATCAAAATAGTCTAAAACATCTTTAAACATTTTGTGCTCAATAGTTCCCTCAGCACGGTTTATAACCATCAAACGAGATTCATCTCTCTGATCTGAAGGTTCACTTGCAATTAGCTTGTCTGGTAAATTAAATTTAAACTGAGATAACTTCATTCTGTAGACTTTCTTAAAATTTTAAGGAGCGCGAAGATAACATTTGCTTATTCAAAATGAAAATCTAAATGAGAATCGAATAAATATGGGTTTTAAGCCAAGCTTGCGGATAAAGCAAATTTCATTGAGGAGTCAATATACTCTCAAAATCCTCAACCTTAATAGCATCTCTTAAATCAAACGAACCACTTTGGGTTCTTATTAAACCAACCAAGGTTCCTATGTTATTCAAACGTTCTCCAAAATCATTCGCTATAGATCGGATATAGGTCCCTTTAGAACAGTGAATGCGACATTTTAGAATTGGAGCTTCATAGGAGAGGACGTCAAAAGAGAAGATTTCTATTTGATTTTTTCTCATTTCTACTTCTTTGCCTTCCCTAGCCAATTTATAGGCACGGACACCATCTATTTTTTTTGCTGAGAAAATGGGCGGAATCTGTTCTTGTTTCCCTAAAAATGATTTTGCTACTTTCTGAACATCTTCCATTTTGATATGGCTAACATCCATTTCTTTTTCCACTTCAGTCTCAGCATCAAATGATGGAGTCCATGAACCTAACTTGATTTCAGCTTCATAGATTTTCTGACCATTGGTCATTTGGTTTATCTGTTTGGTCATTTTTCCAACACAGATAACCATGAGTCCTGTTGCAAGAGGGTCGAGAGTACCGGCATGTCCCACTTTGATTTTTTTGACACCTAGATTTCTTTTGATGAGGTAGCGAACTTTATTCACCAAATCAAAAGAAGTCCACTTAAGAGGTTTGTCAAATAATAAAACTTCCCCATCCTGAAAATGATAGTTTTCCTTTTTCAAAGCGAAACAATAATTGCAATTACTCCAACAACTAGACAGTAGATAGCAAACCAGGACAGTTTTGCCTTTTTCACAAGTTTGATCATCCAAACACAAGCTATAATCCCCGTAATAAATGATGCTAAAAACCCAGCGGTGAAGGGCAAGGCAAGATCCGTACTCATAATAAAACCACCATCTAGAATATCCTTAGCCATTTTTCCTAAGATTAAGGGAACAACCATTAAGAATGAAAATCTGGCAGCTTCAGAGCGATCTATACCTAAAAGAACAGAGGTAGAAATGGTAGCACCAGAACGGGAAACACCCGGAAGAATAGCAATAGCCTGTGCTATGCCGATAATAAATGCATTTGGAAGAGAAACACCTTTGTTGGTATGCTTTGCTTTATCTGCTAGGTATAAAAGTAGGGCGGTTAGAATGAGCATTGAACCGATTAAAATTAAATTACCATCAAAAAAAGATTCAATGATGTCATCGAAGAGCAGACCGATTATAGCAGCAGGAACCATTGAAATGATAATTGCAGTAGAAAACATTACTTCCTTTTTTATTCCACCAAAGAGTCCTTGAATGATTTTTATAATATCTTTTCGAAAAACAACAATGGTGCTTAAAGCTGTAGCCGCATGCAAAACTACACTCAGTAATTCTTCTTTGTCCTTTAAATTATCTGTACCTAGAATTTTTTGAGCCAACTCAATATGACCACTACTGCTAACAGGTAAAAATTCGGTAAGACCTTGAACAATGCCTAGGATAATGGCTTCTATTAAACCCATTTAGGATTAATCTTCTTTTGGTTTTTTCATGATTGCATAGATGACAAACATATATCCAAAAAGAACCAAAATGGGTGCAACAGTAATTCTCTGGGCATTAAAAATGGCATCATTAAATTCGGTTGGGTCTTCAGCTCCTCCTCCCATCATAAGCAAATAACCTATTACTAAAACAAGCACTCCAATGCCCAGTAAAATGTAGTTTTGCTTTGAAAAAAATCCTTTTGAATTCTTCATGAGTTCTCAATTAATACAAATCATCCAGCTTCATTCTGGAAAATTTGCGAACAGCGAAAATAGTAGATAAAAGGGTAATAGCGATGCCCAAAAGTATAATTACTCCAAAAAGCTTAACAAAAAGTGTTAAATCCTGAAACTGAATAAAGCCAGGAAGCAAGTATTTATCTATAGCAAACATAAGACCCAGCAAGAGACCAATTGCTAAAATTCCGCTTACTATTCCCTGCCATAAACTATTTAAGATAAAAGGTTTTTGAATGAAGCTGCTCTTCGCACCAATCAATTGCATGCTCCGGATAATAAAGCGTTTTGCATAAATACTCAGGCGAATGGTATTGTTGATCAAAGCAAAAGCGATAAGCAGTAAAAGCGCACTTAAAAGCAATAGCGCCCAGGCAGCTTTCTTAATATTAGCATCTATTTTTGAGGAAATGGATTCATAATCGGCTAATGTTGTATCGGAGATTTGTGCGAGATTTAAAACCTCCGTATTAAAAGTCTTGAGACTGTCACTTTGAATGTATTCTTCCTTAAACGAAACCACTATAGAGTTGGGCAATGGATTTGTTCCTCCAGACATATCAATGAAATCCTCGCCAAATTCTTTTTTCATTTCTAAAGCTGCTTCCTCTGCAGTAATTAGTATGGCATCATTGACTTGTTTCTTGGTACGAATAATATCATAAGCCATGTCTCTATTGACATCATTCACCTCTTTTTTTAGATAAACCTGCAATTTTAAGTCTTCCTTTAATTGAGAATTGATTTTTTTGGCGTTGAGCAAGAGCAATACCAACATGCCTAGCATAAATAGCACTAGCGTAATTCCCAAAGTAGTTGAGAAGTAAGAAGACCGGGCTCTTCGTTTGGCTATTTTTTCTCCAGAAGAATTCATTTAAAGAATCAAGGGTAAAATTAGAAACTAAAAAATGCTTCCTTTTATTTCTTAGGTGAGTTATCCACATGAGAAATTTTGAATGCCGAACTCAGCATGATGAAAAGGATTTTGTTATTTGAATGGCACACCTCAATTTGTATCTAATTATCTTAAACCCAATTATCTTTAAACTAAAGCAGTAGATTTACCCAAATTTTATAGCGTTTTGTATAATTTCAAGGAAATAGAGGAAAAGTGGCAAAAGAAATGGGAGGATGAAAAGGTCTACCAGGTCACTGAAAATGAGAAAGAAAAATATTATGTCTTGGACATGTTTCCTTATCCATCTGGAGCGGGCTTACATGTTGGACACCCTTTAGGGTATATTGCTTCTGATATTGTAGCGCGATATAAAAAACTGCAAGGCTTTAACGTTTTACACCCAATGGGTTTCGATTCTTTCGGATTACCAGCAGAGCAATACGCTATTCAAACGGGTCAACACCCAGCAATTACTACAGAAACCAATATCAAACGCTACAAGGAGCAGTTGAGAAGAATAGGTTTCAATTATGATTGGAGTCGAGAAGTGCAGACATCAGATCCCGCCTATTATAAATGGACGCAATGGATTTTTAAGCAGGTTTATAATTCTTGGTATAATAAAGATAGTGACAAGGCTGAGCCTATTTCAACCTTAATAGAAAAATTTGAGAATAATGGAACCTATAATGTTAATGCTGCTAATGATGAGAATTGGTTTAAAGAACTAGACTTAGCAGACTTTCCTTTTGGAGAGCATTTCACAGGTGAATTCTCGGATACGGATTGGAAGTCATTTAATGCCATTCAAAAACAGAAAATCTTGGCTCATTTCCGATTGACCTATTTGAGTGATACTATGGTAAATTGGTGTCCAGAACTAGGTACTGTATTAGCAAATGATGAAGTTAAAGATGGTGTTTCTGAACGTGGAGGATATCCTGTAGTTAAGAAACTGATGAAGCAATGGAGTATGCGTATTTCAGCATATTCTCAGCGTTTATTGGATGATTTGAATAAGATTGAATGGAGTGATTCAATTAAAGAAGTGCAGCGAAATTGGATTGGTCGTTCTGAAGGAGCTTCGCTTTGTTTTGATCTGGAAAATCATTCGGAAAAGATTGAAGTTTTTACTACAAGACCTGATACTATTTTTGGAGTTTCTTTCATGACTTTAGCACCGGAGCATCCTTTGGTACAGCAAATCACCACAGAAGGTCAAAAGGATGAAGTAACAAAATATATAGAAGGAGTAAAGAATAAATCAGAGAGAGAGCGTCAGGCAAATGTTAAAAGTATTTCAGGGGCATTCACAGGCGCACATGCCTTGCATCCTTTTACTGGAGACAAAATTCCCGTTTGGATTTCTGAATATGTATTGATGGGCTATGGAACTGGAGCGGTGATGGCTGTTCCCAGCGGTGATCAAAGAGACTTTGACTTTGCCAAGCATTTCGATTTACCCATTCCTGCTGTTTTTGAGGGCATTGACATTAGGGAGGAGGCCAACTCTACTAAGGATGCAAAAATAATAAATGGCGATTTCCTAAATGGTTTAACAGGATATGAAGGAATAAAAAGATGTATTGAAGAAATTGAGAAAAAAGGAATTGGGAAAGGAAAGGTGAATTACAGAATGCGAGATGCTATTTTTAGTCGACAGCGTTATTGGGGCGAACCATTTCCTGTTTATTTCGAAAACGATATTCCTTATTTGCTAGAGGATAATGAGCTCCCTCATACACTGCCAAAAATAGATAAATACTTACCTACCGAAGATGGTGACCCACCATTGGGAAGGGCGAGGAAAGAGGATTGGCATATTTTTAAAGGAGATAGAATGGAGTGCAATACCATGCCTGGTTGGGCAGGCTCCTGTTGGTATTGGTTACGATACATGGACCCTAAAAATAACGATACATTCTGTGACCCTGAGAAAATGAAGTATTGGGGGAATGTTGATTTATACTTGGGAGGAGCTGAGCATGGTACTGGACATTTACTGTATAGTCGTTTCTGGGTAAAAATACTATTTGACTTAGGACATATATTCTTTGACGAACCTTTTAAGAAAATGATCAATCAAGGAATGATAGGTGGCGTCATAGAGTATTTGTTGATGAGAAAGGAAAAGACCAATGGACGTGCACATTTTATGTGTCGTGACAAAGTCGATCCTAAGGATATGGATAATTTTATCAAGATTGCCGTAAGAACCGATTTAGTTTCAGATTATGGTAACCCAGATTCTTATTTAGGTCAAGAGGCCTTAAACACTTTTTCAAAGTGGATGCCTGAATTTGAAAATGCCATTTTTGAATGTGGTCAAGGAGTATTGAGTGAAGGAAATTTCAATTCAAAAGGAGGAGATTCTTCTTGGTTGGTTACCAAATCTGAGCAAGGGAAAATGGGTAAGCGATACCACAATACAGTGGATCCGGTTGAAATTTGTGATACTTATGGTGCGGACACTTTGCGTCTTTATGAGATGTTTCTGGGGCCATTAGAACAACATAAACCATGGGACACCAACGGAATTAGCGGAGTTCATAATTTCCTGAAGAAATTGTTTAAGGCCTGTTCAGAGGCGAACGATAAGGGTGATGCTAATAAGAAAGAATTGAAAGCGATACATACCTTGATCAAGAAAGCAACTGAAGATATAGAACGGCATTCCTTCAATACAGTGGTTTCTGCATTTATGATTGCTTTGAACGAATTGAATGCGCTTAAATCTAAAAACAATTCCATTTTCAAAGACTTTGCAATATTGCTTTCTCCATATGCCCCCCACATTGCTGAGGAAATTTGGGGACAACTAGGGGGAGAGGGATATGTAGTTAACGCAAATTGGCCAATATATAATGAGGAATACCTTGTTGAGGATTCTCATGAATATCCGGTTTCTTTTAATGGAAAAATGCGTTTCAAGATGGAATTACCTATGGCTATGTCAAAAGAGGATATAGAAAAAGAGGTAATGGCCTTTGAAAAAACGATCAAATATTTAGATGGTAAAACACCTAAAAAAGTCATAATAGTCCCTAAGAAGATTGTGAATATTGTGGTTTAATTCTATTTTGAGGAAAATTACACCATGTTTAAAAACGTTTTCTTGTGGCTATTCAGTTTGATTTGTGTTCAAATCAATGCCCAGTTTTTTTCCCAGGAAATAGACATTTCTAAATCCATCAATTACCCTGAGACTTCAGCTATTGTTGATATAGATTTGGATGGTGATTTGGATGTTTTTTGCACATCAATAGGTGATGGTAAAATAGCCTTTTTTGAAAACCTTGGTTCGGGTCAATTCGCGGAAATACACGTTATTTCTTACTCTGCCAGAAGTTCTACTCAATTGTTTTTTGAAGACTTGAATAATGATGGGCTAGTCGATTTGCTCAGCACCTCCTCAGATTTACAAGGTGTTTTTTGGTTAGAGAATTTGGGAAACGGGAACTTTGGCCCTGAACAAGTTATACAGGCTACTTACAGTGGAATAGCAGAGTTAAAAGCTCAAGACATTGATAATGACAATGATATTGACCTCATTATACACAGCGGTTTTTCATCATCTTTTGCATTTCAAACCTTTAAAAATGATGGGAGCGGTAATTTCACTTTGCTCGAAAACTTTTTCAGTTTTGATGAAGAAATAGGTTTTATTGAGTCGGCAGATTTAAATGGCGATGGATTTGCCGATTTACTTTTAAACAACACCCTTGAAGATATTTTTATCTATTTTCCAAATTCTGGAGATGGCACTTTTATGGTTCCGGACACTTTTGAGACCAACTATTCTTTAGGACACAAAATAGAATTATTTGATTTTGACATGGATGGCGATCTGGACATTTTAACTGGACAATTTGTGAGTCCGGGAACCTTGGTTTGGTACCCTAACAATGGTGCTGGTAACTTTGGATCACCTATCGCTATTCAAGAAGGGTTCAATAATTTTAAGGATATAGAATTAGGCGATTTTGATAATGATGGGGATATTGATTTTGTGGTGTTGGCGACTCAAATAAAGTATCTCGAAAATTTGGGATCTGGCACATTTGCTACGCTAACATATATCGATGAAGATATCATCGGATTGGAATCTATTTCGAGTGGAGACTTTACCGGAAATGGTTTTTTGGATATTGTTATTGCTTCCCACGGTTTAGGTTGGGACGATTATTTGACCCGCTTTGAAAACGGGGGGAATGCCTCTTTTAGTGCTCCTATATTTTTCAATCCACAAGATCCTAGTGGCCCTCATGCTGTGGCAATAGGAGATATTGATGGAGATGGTGACGAAGACATTGCAACTGCGACTTTGTACAATGATCTGGTTGTCTGGTATGAAAATAATGGAACCGGCCAATTTGAAGAAAGTCATATTACCTCAATAGAAGAGAATGAAGGCTATAGGCATATAGAATTGGCAGATCTAGATAGTGATGGTGATTTAGACATTATTACAGGAAGTTCTTCAGATAACCATATTGCTTGGCAAGCGAACGATGGAAATGGAAACTTTTCTCCGATGCTCACATTAACCGATGATGTTGACTATCCGCGTGATTTTGAAATTGATGACCTAGATGCAGATGGAGATATGGATATTTGTGCTATTTCATTTGATGATGGTGAAGTTTATTGGTTTCCAAATGATGGAAGTCAAAACTTTCCAAGCCTTATCATACTATCGGAAAACTCTCATCAAGCCAGACAAATAGCTACTGAAGATTTGAATGAAGATGGACTATTAGATATAATTTCTTGTTCGTTTGGAGCAGACGGCCTAGTCTGGTATCCTAATTTGGGAGGCGGATCTTTTAATGCGGCAAACCATTTGGCTTTGAATGATGATGTCAAAACCTTTACCCTAGGCGACTTTAATTTTGACGGACATATAGATATTTTCGCCATAGGCGGGCCCTCTAGAAAATATTTGAACGATGGGTCAGGAAACTTTGATTCTAGTCAGGAACAATTGAATGTATTTCCACCAAACGATATTCATTCAATGGACATAGACAATGATGGAGACCTGGACTTGACAATGGCAGGAACGGGCGGTATTCAATATGCCTTTAACGGGGTCGCAAATGGGTTTTACGAGGCTGAAAATCTTAGAAATTACAGCGCTTCTTTTGTTGATCTGAATAGCGCTGATTTGGACAATGATGGAGATGAAGATTTAGTTTATGTTGATATTTTCAGTGATAGAGTCGCTATTTTAATGAACCAATCTTCCTTGGGTTGTACAGATAACACCGCTTGTAATTATGATACAAACGCAAGTGAAGATGATGGCTCCTGTTGTTATAATAATTGTGGCTGCACCAATAATTCTGCATTTAATTTCAATTCTTCAGCTACTTGTGATGATGGCTCTTGTGAATACAGCACCTTCGGTTTTGTCTATTTCGATGGGAACAACAACGGCATATATGACAGTTTAGATTATGGTTTGGCCAATCAAGAGATTGTAATTGATGCAGCCGGCATTTCTACATTTACAAACAATGATGGTTTTTTCAGTGTAGATTTAAATGAAGAAGGTGAATTGACATTTTCTCTTCAGCCAGACAACGACTTCCCATTTCCAACCACAGCCACTCAAATTACGCATCACACAGATTCGCTTGGATGGAATACAGACACCTTGTTCTTTGGGACATCTAATACTGTGGCCTTTTTTGATTTAGAGGTGAATATTTATTCAGCGACCAATTTGTGTATAGATGTGAATCCATATAATCTAGTCATATTGAACAATGGAACTGTGCCATTGCAAACGGAAATCGAATTTCAAAAAGACAGCTTGCTCGAATGGCTTTCATTTGGTCTTCCACCAAGCAGTCTAACAGACCACACAGCTTCATTTAGCATAGACAGTCTTTTGCCGGGCCAAAATTTGAGTATACCGATTTTATTCAATCCAGTTTCTGCAGATAATATTGGCGACTCTATAGTAAATAACTTAAATGTAGAAGGCTTTCATATAGGTGCATTGGTTGCGTCAGGAAACGATGCTGAAGAACGTATTGTTCAGTGCAGTTATGATCCAAATGATAAACAGGTTTTCCCTGAAGGATATAATGAGGAACATTGGGTGCAGAACGACACCATTTTGGAATATATGATACGATTTCAGAATACTGGAAATGCTCCAGCTCAGAATATATGGATTAGAGATAGTCTAGACATTAATCTGGATTTGAACAGTTTCGAATTCATTGCCAGTTCGCATTCGGTAGCTACTTCGATTGATCCAGAAAACAGAGAATTGCTCTTCTTTTTTGAAGACATTATGCTGCCTGATTCAGTCAATAATGAGCCTGATAGTCATGGCTTTGTGCGTTTTTCCATTCAATCAGATTCAAATACTCCACTTTTGACGGAAATAAACAATACCGCTCATATTTTCTTTGACAATAATGACCCAATCATTACCAACACTACTTGGAGTGTGCTTTATGATTGCAGTCTTTTTGAGGCCAGCTTTATTCAGGAAATGGGTGTTTTAATAGCTTCTGAAGGCGATTATTATCAATGGTATTTAGATGGGCAAGAAATATCAGGCGCTAATGAACAGACAATTAATATCGAGGAAAACGGGTTTTATTCGGTTTTAGTGGGTATTGATTTTCCGTGTTCGGACTTGAGTCCGGAGACCTTTATAAATTATAACGGACTCGGTTCAATTGAAGAAATACCTTTCAATTTGTATCCGAACCCAGCCAATAATTGGCTCATTTTGGAAGTTAAACCAGAAGCTCAAATACTAGGGCAAGAAATAAGAGATTTAGCTGGAAGAACAATAGCGCTTCCCGTTTCAAAAAAAGAAAATCAATTATTTATTGAAACCGAGGAACTATCATCGGGCACATATCTTATTCATGTACTTACCGACTTAGGAAGTATTAATGCTAAATTGATTATTCGAAAATAATCAGGCTTATGTCTTTAAAAGCTTATCAAGCTTCTAAATTCATCTACCCTTTTATTGATTTGGTCTTCATCTAAATCATAAAGTTTTTCTGGGCCAAACTCCTCTACCGCAAATGAAGCCATTGCAGAACCCATGATAACAGATCTTTTTAGGTTATCAAAAGACAGATTATCTGTTTTAGCAAGATATCCCATCATTCCCCCAGCAAAGGTGTCTCCAGCTCCTGTAGGATCAATTACGTTTTCCAAGGGCAAAGCAGGTGCGTAAAACAAGTTGTCCTCGTGAAAAAGGAGAGCTCCATGTTCACCTTTTTTGATCACTAAGTACTTCGGCCCCAAATTGAGAATCTTTTTTGCAGCCTTTACTAAGGAATGTTCTTCGGTATATTGACGTGCTTCCTCATCGTTAATAGTTAGCAAGTCTATCTTTGAAACCACCTGATCTAGTTCTTCTCTTGCCACATCCATCCAAAAATTCATGGTGTCCAAAGCAATGAGTTTGGGCTTGTTCTCTAATTGATTAATTACAGATAGTTGAACAGATGGCGATAAATTACCCAACATTAGGTATTCTGGGTTCTTGTAAGATTCCGGAAGTTTTGGATCAAAATCTGCTAAAACATTAAGATCGGTGATTAAAGTGTCTCTGGTATTTAAATCGTAGTGGTATTTTCCTGACCAAAAGAAGGATTTCTCACCTTTTTTTACCTCAATACCTTCAATATTTATATTCTTTTGCTTTAATCTTTCTAGTGTTTCTTGATCGTAATCGTCTCCAATTACAGAAACCATATTGCAATTTTTATTGAAGTAACTTGCTGCTAGACTGATATATAGAGCAGCTCCTCCAACAATTTTATCTACCTTTCCAAAAGGCGTTTCAATTGCATCAAAGGCAACTGTACCAACACTTACTAAACTCATCTTTAAAATTTTGGCCAAAGATATTGTTTATATTAAGTGATTAGCATAAATTTGCCCACCCTAAATTTTTATGGGGTATTGAAATAAAATTCCTCCTTAGCTCAGTTGGTTAGAGCATCTGACTGTTAATCAGAGG
Organism: uncultured Flavobacteriales bacterium; assembly: GCA_964609215.1. GTDB lineage: Bacteria > Bacteroidota > Bacteroidia > Flavobacteriales_D > JABDKJ01 > JABDKJ01. The sequence goes on along the minus strand of CAZSQZ010000001.1, from coordinate 314,521 downwards.
GTCCCTGGTTCGAGTCCAGGAGGGGGAGCTTTTTTCTTTCTAAGTTTTATGTGACATTTAGTCTAATCATCGTCTCATATATTATCAAAAAGAAAATTTAAAACTTTAATTATAAATTTGTTAAGTTCACCTCTCTAAAAGAAAAGTTATGAAAAAGAATGTTTTAATCATTTTGAGTGTTTTCGGATTAGTATTCGGAACTCAAGCGCAAGATAGCGAACTGCCTCCAATGGTTGCTGGCAAGTGCTATGCGAAGTGTTATATCCCTGATGTTTGGGAAACTAACACTGAACAAGTATTGGTAAAAGAAGCTTCAACTTCTATTAGAACTACTCCTCCTACATATAGAACGGAGACAGAGCAAGTTTTGACAAAGGAAGCATCTAAAAGATTAGTTGCAGTACCTGCTGAATATGAGTATGTTACTGAAACTAAGAAAGTAAAAGAAGAAAATGTTGTTTGGGTAAGAAAAAGAGATAGAAACTGCCAATCTGCTGACCCAAGAGATTGTATGATTTTATGTGCAGAAACTGAGCCTGCAAGATATGAGACGTACAAGAGAAGAGTTGTAAAGACTCCTGCAACAACAAGAGAAGTTGAGATTCCTGCAGAATACAAGACCATCACTAAAAAATTAGTTGATAAGCCTGCTGGGTCTGAGGTAGTTGATATCCCTGCTGAATACAAAACTGTTACTAACCGAGTTTTGGTAAAGAAAGGTGGATACACTGAATGGAGAGAAGTTGTTTGTGGTGGTGGTACCGATAGAGGCTTAATGACTAGAGTTCAAAAAGCTCTTAGAGATAAGGGTTATGATATCGGGCCTTCTGGAATTGATGGTATAATGGGTTCTGATACAAGAGCGGCATTATTAAAGTTCCAATCAGACAATAGTTTACCGCAAGGACAGTTAGATCTTAAGACATTGGAAGCCTTAGGTGTTAACTAAAAGACTTTGATAAAAGAATTAAAGAGGGCTCCCAAATTGGGGGCCCTTTTTTATTTTTAATCGTTTTTTGGTATGGTTTTCGTAAATTCATTTGTTCTATGAGAGTTTTAGTCATTATGATGTTATTTCTTACTTGTGCCAGTTATGCGCAAACAAGTGAAAAATCAGAAGTCGAGATTGCTGTTATTGAAGACAATAGTAGGCAGGAATCAGAATCATCAATAGATAAAGAAGAAGACTCCGTTTTTTTCCAAGGCAGTTATGATGAGGCGAAGACAAAGGCGAAAGAAGAGGAGAAGGATGTCTTGTTACACTTTGGTGCTGATTGGTGCTTTCCGTGCAAGCAAATGAAGAAATTAACCTATCCAAATACTCTGGTAAAGAAAAAAATGAAGGAAGGATATATTCCTTTTGAAGTAGATGTCGATTATTTTTGGGGAATGGATATTGCAGAGGAGTTTGGAGTTCTTAAGTATCCAACGATTATTATAATTAACTCAGAAGGAGAAGTACGAAAGAAACACGAAGGTTCAATGGACTATAGAGAAATGTATAAGTTCATTAGGAAGTACTGAAAGACATGTAAATATTAAATTGAAAAGCCCCCATCTCGACTGCGCTCGATGAACAGGGGCTTTTTTAGTTTAATTTTTAATGGTTAAAAACAACGGGCATATTATACTGAACATTTACCGCTTTACCTCTTTGCTTGCCTGGTTTCCACTTGGGCATTTTTTTAATTGCTTTAAGAGCGGCTTTATCGCATCCTCCACCAATTCCTCTTAATACTTTGGCGTCAATTACGAAACCGTCTTTTCCAACAACAAAGGTGACATAGACTTGGCCTTTAATTCCAGCATCTAAAGCTAGTTGAGGGTAGGTGATATTTTTTGCAAGAAATTCTTGCATGGCCTGTGTGCCTCCTGGAAATTCTGGCTGTTGTTCTACCACTATGAAGATCTTTTCATCATCGTTTAGCTCTTCATCTATGCCAATTTCTTCCACATCCACATCTTCTTCATCTAGGTCATCAATATCCATATCAATTTCTTCCCCAAGTTCCTCTGTATCATCAATAATTTCTAATATGAGTGACTTCACTTTTTGTTTTTTCTGTTTGATGGGTTTAGCAGTGAATGTTTGCTTAATTTCCTCCTGTATAATGAAATCCCTTTCATAGGTTAATGGAGTATGATAATCTTCATAACTGAAATTTGCCCATTCAAAGCTGCAAAGGCTTAGCGAACAGGCAAAAATTAAACCTCCAACTAGGAAGGTACTTCTTTTCTTCTCGAGATTTGATTCTTGATTCTTTTTCTCTTTCATGATGTTTAAATTTTAATTGTATAAAAGGATAACATCGTGAAAGGGGCAAAATTTATTCCTAAGTATTGGAAATGGAATATCGGTTCATTAACGGTTGAATAAGAAAGATAAAGGCATAAAAAAACCCCCAGAATGAATCTCTGGAGGTTTCGAATTTCTTTCTTTTTCTCTATTGCAGAGTAAATCTCACAGGAACATTGAACTGCACTTTTACTGGTTTACCCCTTTGTTTGCCTGGGGACCATTTAGGCATTTTCTTCAATTTTTTTACCGCTTCCTCATCACAACCCCCACCAATTCCTCTAAGAATTTTAACATCATTTATAGATCCGTCTTTCCCAACTACAAATGTTGCATATACCGTTCCTGAAATACCTGCTTCCTTGGCAAGGGATGGATACTGGATATTTTTGCTCAGATATTTTTGAAATTCAGCTATTCCGCCTGGAAACTCAGGGTTTTGCTCAACCACTGTAAAAATCTTGTCTTCAACGACTTCCTCTACTTCCTCTTCAATTTCTTCAATTTCGGTGTCTTCATCAATCTCTAAGTCATCAAGCTCCAATTCTTCCTCTACTTCTTCTTCATCTTCAACAATCTCTAATATTTGAGCCTGTTGTTGTGGTGGTGGAGGTGGAGGAGGTACTTGAAAACTGTTTTGAATGACTTCCTCTTCCAAGAAGTCCCCATCAAATACAATATTTCCTAAATCTCTGGCCTCAAATTGTGCCCATTCCCATCCGACTAAGGAGAGAGCCAAGGCAAACATGAGTCCAGTAAAAAATATTGACATCTTGTTTTTCTCAAGATTTGCTGAATTTGATTTCTTTAATTCCATTTGAAATTTTTAGAGCCTTAAATTTAGATTTTTCCTTTAAATAAATACGATAGAATTGACATTTATTGGCAAAAAATAACGGGTCTATCTTCTTAAAAACATAACAAGAGCAACAAAAATTGCTCCAAACGCATTGAAAAGAGCATCATAGAAGTCTGCATGTCTAACATCACTTAGCTGATCTTGCAAAAATTCCAGCAGTATTCCATAAACAATAGGAATCACAATAGCCATTAGAATTGGAGCCTTATATTTAGCTTGTACTCCAGCATGATAAACGAAAAAAGCCAAAATCGCGTAAACTGTGAAATGGCCTACTTTATCAATATAATCGAACTCTATTGACGGTAAATTTTTACCGGACATTAAGCTTAGGAAAGCTATTAAAATAGCCCAGATAATAGAAATGAAAAAAGAGTACCTAAGCACTAATTCACTAATTCTCCATACCCTGCTGTATCCATCAAAGTATCTAAATCAGCAGGATTACTCATTTTTATTTTTACCATCCATCCCTCTCTATAAGGATCTGAATTTACCAATGAAGGTTCATCTTCAAGTGCGGGATTAATTTCTAAAATTGTTCCTGAAACAGGAAGAAACAAGTCGGAAACGGTTTTTACCGCTTCAACGGTTCCGAATACTTCATCTTGTCCTAACTCTTCACCGACAGTATCTATTTCAACGTAGACAACGTCTCCTAATTCTCCAGCAGCAAATTCAGTAATTCCAACATAGGCCTCATCGCCCTCAACTCTGATCCATTCATGATCTTTACTGTACTTCAAATTTTCAGGTATGCTCATACTAAAATTTATAATCCAAATAAAATAAGATTTCCTTGAATTTTATATTCTATTTGAAATTATTATTGGGTTAATATAAAACGGAGCGCAATACCCGCGTTGATATTGGAGGTTGGGAAGGATAGAGAGATTTTTGGCTCAGTTATTTGATGATCGTAGAAGAACCTTAAGTTCAATTGTTTGTTTAATTCGTAATCGGCAGCTGTTTTAATGGACAGTACTTTTTGTCCTGAAGTTGGTTGATCTTGATCTTCAACCACTCTTCTGGTGATAGTTAGGTTGTCTCTAATAGATAAATCGGCTCTTACTCTTAGGTCGTTTTCAAAAGGCTTTCCTCCAAGTTTAATTTTTAATTTCTCGAATACGTAACCCACACCAGCTATTAATTCATCACTTCTGTTTTCAGTAACTTGAAGGTTGGCCAGGCTTAAAGCAAGATTTCTCGATTTTCTTAACTCCAGCTTCACATCAAAACTATTCCTGAGCTTCACATCAACATTGATTAAAGGAGAAAACTGCTCTGAAATAGCTATTCCATCAATTTGATTTTGTGCAATAAAATTGTCATTAATATCTCGTGCTATTGGATTACCATCATTGTCAGATTGGAATAGCAGATTAGAAGTATATGTAGAAACACTATATGAGCTTCTATACGCATGATTAATAGTAACTGATCTAAAAAGGTCTTTGAATAAAGGAATTCGAGACAGACCGTCATACGTAACTCGCCAGTTTGGTAATGGTATTTGATTTAGAGCATCCAAACGCACAGAATTTGGATCTCTTCCGCTATAAGCAGCAATAAATGCAGGAATTACAACATCTTGATTAGTATCTCCATAACCATCAAAGAAATCGCTTGAAGGATCTATAAATGAATTAGGATTAGCATCTCCCAATCTATTAGAAATCATTTGACGATCAATTAAAAACTGTTCAAAGGCAGCACTTCCATTTTCATCTAGTTTGTCGCCAAAGGCAGATCCTAAAGTTATTGTAGAAGCGGTATAACTTCCAGTTTCTAATGGACTGTCCAGTACGTAATCCTCTATACTTTCATTGAACCTGAAGAAACCATTGAGATTATTGGTTTTTGTACTATTTGCAGTTACCTCTATTCTCATGTTCTTTATTGGTTCGAGATTTGCCCTGAGGTTCAAAGTCTGATTAAATGTAGTTCCAAATTGATTGTTCAAATTATCATTTTCGATTAACCATCCCCTTCTGGCGGCTTCAAAAGGATAGTTTTCATCCTGAAAGCCTGCAATAAACCCTAACCCGGGAGCCGAGAAATTAGGATCCATCCCAAGAACATTGGTTCGTTGCGCATAACCGGGCAAAACAGTTCCTTCGTTCTGCGAAAAAGTAAGTGAGATATTTTTCAATGCCATTGCTATCTTCAAAATCTCGTTATGAGGCTTGAAGTTTCCTTCTTTTTTCTTTTTGTCTTTTTCATCTTCATCTTTATCCTTTTCTTCTCGGCTACCGCCTCTTCCGGTAGTCCTTCCTCTTGCTCTAGAAGAACCGTTCAGATCTTTCAAATAACCAATTTTGTTATAAAGATTAACAAAGTTGAACTGCCCATTTACAGACATATTTCTGGAATTTTGGATAGTATTCCCTAAACTATCTTGAGAAAATGGAGCTCTTAACCAATTATAAGTTCCAGAATATCTTGTATTTACACTCACCCAGTCCGTCAATGGAAATTTATCCAAAGGCAGATTGTAAGTCAAATTGATTGAATGATTATAATCTGTGGTCTCTCCAAAGTTTCTAATACTTGCCCAAACAGTATCCTTAAAAGCCTGGAATTCATCTTCAAAGTCACGATCAACTCTACCCTGAGGCTCGTCAATTATAGCCCTGTTGTTTGCATTAAAATCCAGCTTTAATGATTTTGTCAAATCATACTTTAAATCATAGGTCCTAGTCCAATTAAAGGTTTTGTTATACTGAGCTAAAGGCGGGAAGTCAAAACCATCAATATTGTTTCGTGCCTGCGACTCGTTGTATGTTCTATTGATATCTGTTCTGAATGAAAATTGCTTAGGTCCCAGATTTAAATTAACATCTTTAATCAACTTTAACCATTTAGACTTACTTACCAATGGTAATTTGGAGAATGGTTTTATTTCCAAAGGTTTCGGATTATAGTTGTAAGTTAATCCACCTCTATAGGTTCTACTATTATTGAACTCAGTGTTTATGTCCCTTAAGAAGGTTTCTGAATAAGAATATGAAAAGGTAAAATTGGAAATATCCCAAGGATAGAGAATCTTTTTATCTGGACTTCGTTCCTTCCTTACATTGGTGAAGTTGATACTTCGTAGCTTTGAGATATTCTGTCTTTTTTCCCTCTCGGGTGTGGTTAAATCGTCTTCAATATCTCGATATTCTATATCAGGAGAAAGAGGGTCAAACTGAGGGGTAGAAACATTTTCTGAATAGCCCAAATACATTGGAATTTTCACACCGGACTTTTCAGGAAAAAACTTACCCAGTTCAAGATTGGATGTGGCATCAATTCCTACAATGGTTTCTCTTTGACGTTCGCTTACTTTCTTTTCAATACTTCCAAAACCAGGAGTGCTATAGTTTCCTGCAACAGAAACAGAACCAAAATCTGCTAGCTGTGCACTTACTCTTGCAATAGCAGCCCATCCGCCTCTTTCATCAAAATCTGAAAGTCTTAACTCATTTACCCAAACCTCAAAACATTTGTCTAATCCATCATCTACACTGCTAAAAGGATTATTTTCTCTTCTCGGGTTTCTAACACCGATCATAATGGTTTTAACAGCACTTAAAACGGGATTTCCTTTTACCCTAATGATATTACGCCCATCATTTCCTATAAACTCTAAATTAATTGGAAACTGAGTTAGATTCCTCTCGGTTTTGATTCTTTGAAGATCTCTAAATTCAATCTCCATATTGTTTTCCTCAGGCCACACTGATTCAACGGAGCTGTTTCCATGAGGTGAGGCCTTAATCGGAATTTCATATTCGTAATAGTTCTGATTAAAATCGGTTCCGAGCCTAACGAAAACACTGATATCATCATCATTTAAGGGAAAAAGATTTTCATCAGAGGATTCCGCATGAATAAACATCTTCAGCTTTTTGTATGCTCTCATATCCACCAGAACATTCCTAAATGCGGCCCTAGCATCACCGTCCTGCAAATTGCAGACTTCTAAAGCAAGAGATTGTTCATTAAGATTTCTCAAATTGGCTGTTCCTGCATCAATTTCTCTGGTAATTCCAGGAGGAAGAACATAATTAATCGGAGATCTGGATCCATTTTCCTCAATGTTCACAGCAGAAATATCAAAAGTAGTTTGTCCGACTTCATCTCCTTCTCCTTCTCCCGGCTCTCCTAAGCTATCTACGAACTTTCTCCATTCCCCTCTAATTAATTCCAGCCTTGCAAACCTTAAGGTGACTTCTTCGCTCCAACCTTTCATAAACATTCTTATGAAACGTATAGATCTGAAATCCTGAATGCCGTTAACTCTTTTGGCACCATTTATAGATAAATCTCTAATAGGAATTTTAAATTGATACCATCTAACAGGTTTGGATCCGCTAGGAGTTTGAGCAACTCTTTCTGCTATATCCGTTACATAGTTCTGTCCTATTTGAAGATTAGGTGTTAGGTTAACTTTATACTGAAAATAACTTTCTGACTTACTTAGGTTTTGATCTTGGTTGATATCCTCTGTTGATGGAAGCGTAGTTCCTTGAGTAGGAAAATCTTCATTGGAATCAGCGGTTGTAATTGAGTTTCCATCAACACCGTTGAAATCCTTATATCTTTCTAAGGTGTTTAGACCAAGATTATCATAATCACTTCCTCTAAAGTAATGGAAATCATCACCTGCAGGGTCTGGTCCATTTGGTCCAACACCGTTTAATAATTCGTTTTGAACATTGGAAGGTAAACCAGCAACAAAATCGGCAAATAATACTGCTTCCTGATCATCATTCATACCATCCAAACCTACGTCTTGCAGAGCATTACTATTTGTTGTATTGTCGAAAGCATTTACTATAGATTGTTGCGTAGGAATAATAGCCCAATTTGTTGTATCGGTATCTGCTGTGGGATTATTATCACTAGGCAGACCATTTTCAAAACTCTTTCGAGAGTCTCTTAAGATATCTTCTGAGACATTTCCAATATTGAAATAAAGCTCTCCTCCTGTATTATTTTCTGAATCACTATTGAATGGATCCATCAACCAGAATTGAATGAATTCTACATTTGCCTGCTCAAAATCCGTAGTGGTTAAACTACGCATTATACCACCCCAGTTTTCTGCATGATCGTTGTTCAATTTAAGTTCACCATCCACGGTTTGCACTAAATCCTGAGAAAAATTATATGGGCCTCTTTCATCGGGATAATAAGTAATATCCAGCGTAGGAATATTTCCGGGAGTACCAGTAGGTAATTGTCGATCTGGGAAAACTTCCTCTTGTAAAACACGCCTCATCCTATGATCAGACCTTTCTTCTTCTTCAACTCCGGTTAAGGTAATTCCATTATTTTCATTAAAGAAAATAGGGTCTATGACATACCAACTAAATTTTGCTCTATTTTGACCATATATAAGTGAATCAACGTATTGCGCTTCAGGAAATAAATCCGGTTGTCCTTGTGGAGTAGAAGCGAGTTGCCATTGAGCAAAATTTCTGATATCAATAGTAGATTGGCTACCTTCAAAATCATCTATGTAGGATAAACCTTCTCGGGTAATAGCTCTTGAATGGCCAGGTATCAATTGCGCGACTTCTCCAGAAAACGTAAAAGTAGATTTCTCTTTAGTTTCCAAAAAGGGCAATCTATCAACCATCTTAGTAATGAATTGCGACTCGGAAGAGTAATTACCATCTAAGCCCCAAATAGTATTACTAATTGGCTCATTTCCAAAATTAATTTTTTGAGTGAGAGGACGTTCTGTCAAGTTCAGAATGGTAGCCCCTAAGTTTATGTTGTCGCTAAACTCATAATCAAAGCGTGTTCCCATCAGGGTTTTGGTCTGAATACTAAACAGGGAATTGCTTTCTAGAGATATTCTAATCGGTGTTTGAGCTTCAAGTAATCCTTGATTCAAGATTTTAACTCTACCTAAGTTGTAATCTACCTGATAATCCACACCTTCAGTTAATTGAACACCACCTGCTGTAACAGTAACAGAACCCTGAGGAACATTTATAGCATTAAGTGAAATCTCATCCGAAGAAGCACTTTGATAGGAACCTCTAATTCTGAATCTATTCAATTCTGGTAATTGAATGGCAGCGGTTTTAGTACTATCGTAAAGTTGATTATAAACAATCTGATTGATGACCGCAGGGTCAGTACCTACATCTTCTAAAACCTGTTCTAAGTGAGCTCCGAAAGGTTCAACAACAGGAAAGTAGACACGCCCATTTCTACTATTGATAGTTCCACCATTAGTTGCGGCATTATCAACATAATCAAAAACACCGTCTGGGGTTGGATTTGTATTTTGATCAATACGGTCCATTCCTATTGTTTGAATTAATGGCTGTTGATCTACTCCGTCCTGAGGTATAAATGGAATATCAACTCCTTGTAAAGGGTCATTATACCATACATTTAACCTGAAGTTTTCACTGTTTACTTGAAAAGCACCCAATGAATAAACATTTTTCATCATCAAATCCCAGAGCGGATTGTTGGGATTCGTAATGGTTGCCTTAAGCAGCTTCAAAAGCAAAGCATTTGGTGGTTCAATACCATCTGTTGAGAACTCACCTACCTGAAAAGTTTGTCCGTTTAAGGTATACTGGTATGCAACAGCTAAGACCTCATCATTATTTAAGGATTGGTTTAGAGAAATAAACCCTAATTGTCTGTTAAAAGTATATTCACTTTGCTCTAGCCTTCTTGCGTTTTCTACCTCCTCATAGTGAACTGCTGGTTGATACCCAAAACCTGAAAGAGCCTGAGCAGCTCCTGTAAATGATCTTACTCCAGGATCATTGGACATTTGCTCGTACAAACTGTTTTGCAAATTATCCGGAAAATTTCCGGGGCTATCAATTAAAGAAATATCCGTATTGATGTTGCCTTCAAGAACATTACTTGGAATATCTTCTCCAATATCCGTAAATGAAACTATGTTTCTATTTTCTTCGAAGTTTGCTCTTGTATTGGTTACCCAAACTTCTATTCTGGTAATGTTGACACCAGAATTTACAATAGGAAGGCTTGCTAAAGCTCGATCATATTCTTGTCTAAAATAATGAGATAGGAAATAGTGTTTATTGGCTTCATAGTTATCACAAGTGATATCATAATCTTGAGTTTGTGCACCACCAGAAACATCAATTTCTTTTCTTTGCCCTCTTTCCTGAGAAAACAGAACGGTTGAAGTCAATCTTCCAAACCTTAATTCTGTCTTTAAACCAAATAATGTTTGACTCCCAGTAATAAGTGAGTTTTGAAGAGGCAAGCTAACATCACCAGCTTCTATTCTTTGAATAATTTCGTCTTCATCACCGGAATAATCTAGCTTCATTTTGTTTTCAAAATCAAATGCAGCTTCCGTATTATAATTGGTGTTTAATTTTAGCTTATCACCAATATTACCAATAACGTTTAATTGAATTTTTTGATTAAAATCAAAGGTTGTAATACTTCTTTGTCTCTCCGGTATTCTTGGATTTTCTGTTTTGGACCTGTTGATTCCAAATGAAAGTTCTGCAGTTCCTTGAGGACGAATATCTATTTCGTCACCACCAAAAATTCTATCAAAGACTTCACTTTTTATATTCAATTTTGGTCTCCACTCTTCCAATAGTTCTTCGCCCTCTTCTCCATCTGTTGAATTGGCCTCATCCGTAATCTGCTGCCAATTATCTGTTAATGTCTGGTTGAGGTTATATTGAAGATATTCTTCGGTAGATAAAGTCGCGGGATTCCGGTAGTAGTAATTACCTATATTTTGGAAAAAAGAGTATTGTCCAGTACTGGGATTATAAATTATAGAAGAGTTTATATTAGAAGGATTGTTAAAGTCAATGAGGTTTATATTACCAAAGGGAGTATAAGTATCCGATATCGGATAAGGCAATTCAACTTCTGGACTGTCAACAGCAAGTGTAGTGTTTAACAGTTCATAATGATAATCCTTGTGGGCAATAATATCTCCTGATATGAAAATCAAGAGAACACCTAAGAATTGTTTTATGTTAAGGTTTAGTTTGTTTTTCAAAACTATAGCGCTTTCAAGCTTTCTTTAATTAATTCCTCCACTTTTAGTTCTTCACCGCTATCTTTCAACACCGATTGAATGGTTAGTTCTGCTTTAGATTTGTCAAAACCTAAAGAACACAATGCCGATAACGCTTCATTTTCAATAGTATTGTTTTGACTAACGGGAATTTCGCCTAATTCGCCCATTTTTTGGAATTTGACCTGCAAATCCATGACAATACGTTGGGCAAGCTTGGGGCCAATTCCTTTAATCGACTTGAAAGAAGCAATGTTACCTTGAACAATTGCCATCTGCAATTCATTTGGATTAAGTGAGGATAAAATGACCATAGCCAAATTAGAGCTTACGCCAGAAACCGTAATTAGTTCTTTAAACAAGCTTCTTTCTGAAAGTGAACTAAAACCAAAAAGAGTATGATTACTTGCTCCCGAGCGAACGTCTACCGAAACATGATAATAGGTGTGTAATTTGCAACTGTTTTCAACCTCAATATCAGAGAATGTGCTTAGCGAGATATTTATTAAATATCCCAATCCATTGCAAGCAATAGTTGCATGGGATGGGCTTTTTTCTACCAATTGACCTTCTATATAATCTATCATCTCCTTGTTAAGGGCTTGAAAAGCGCGTAAAAATAGCACTTTTAAACGAAGTGGTAATATGTATTTTTGGAATATATTACCATTATTATATTGTTAAATAGTAAAACAAGAGATGAAAAAAGTAATAGTCTTTAGTGGAGCGGGTATAAGTGCAGAAAGCGGATTAAAAACCTTTAGAGATTCAGGTGGTTTGTGGGAGAACTATAATGTATATGATGTAGCTACTCCTGAGGCGTTTTCAAAAAACCCCGGTTTGGTATTGGATTTTTATAATATGCGAAGAATGCAATTGGCGAAAGTAAAGCCTAATGAGGCACATTTAAAAGCTGCTGAATTGGAAGAGTATTTTGATGTAACGGTAATAACACAAAATGTAGATGATTTACATGAAAGAGCAGGGTCCAAAAATGTAATGCATTTGCACGGTGAATTGGTAATGGTAAGAAGCACACTTACTCCTTCCCTCAAAAAGAATATAGGATACGGAGAAATTAAAGTTGGTGATCTTGCTGAAGATGGAGGACAATGGAGACCAGATATTGTTTGGTTTGGAGAAGCAGTGCCTATGATGGATGAGGCCATCACTTTGGTCTATAAGGCAGATATTTTAATAACTGTCGGCACTTCATTAAACGTTTATCCAGCGGCTGGCTTAGTCCAATCTGCGCATCCAAAATGTGAAAAATACATCATAGATCCTAATGCCAATGAAATTAAGGGATTAAACGATATGACTATTATAAATAAAAAAGCCGGGACAGGAATGTCTCGGCTTTTTGAAATGCTTTTGAAAAAGGACTAAAGTTCATGTAAATTGTCATTTACATTGAAAAGCTTGTTCAAGGCGTTGTTAATTCCAAAATTAACCTTACCATCCAATTTTGTCTTTACTGAGGATTGTTGAGAAGCAAACTGCTCATCTCCATTTGCCTGACCAGTAACAGCATCTAAACGAACCGCAGTAAAACCGTTATCTCCATCAATAAAGAATATACTTCCTTCTTCAGCTCCGGCCAAAGTTCCTATAACATTAGGTTCTGGATCCATTCCTGAGATTGAACTTGTCGAGAACTTTACTTGTTGTCCTTTTTGAACTTGAACACCCTCCAATTCCGCAATATCTTCTAAGCTTCCGAAACCATTCCATTCTTCCTTAATCATGGCTGCTTTTTTCTCATTAAGAGCCTTAGCTTTCATAATATCTTTTACGTGAGCAAATACGGGATCTCCTTTTGCAATCTTTTGGGTCAAAATACCAACGATATACTCGTTTTTTGCTTCTTCCGGATCTGACACTTCTTCCTCTGATACCTCTGATCTATAGGCCCATGAGATAATTCTTTCAGACCCCTCAACACCAGGAAGTATTTTAGTACTCGTACTCATTTTTTGCGCTGGAATTACAGCATATCCTTTTTCCTTAGCCACGGTTTCAAATGTTTCAATTCCTTTGCCTTTTACATCAAACATAAATGAACTAGCTAAATTATAAGCGGCCTTTCTAGTTTCTTTTGAAGGTTTAATGGTTTTTGAAATTTGTACAAAACGAGTGGTAGGAACTCCAGTAGCAGCTTGATCTTTAATATTAATAATGTGGAACCCAAAAGATGTAGGAACTAAACCTATATCGCCTTTCTTATTAAAGAAACAGTAATTATTAAAACCTGGAGCCATAGTTCCAGCGGTAAACCACCCTAAATCCCCTTGTTTGGTTTTTGTTGGGCCATCGGAGAAATTAGTAGCAATGTCTTCAAATTGTGATGGGCTGGCACTGATTACAGCAAATAAACTATCCGCAAGTTGTTTCGCTTCTAAAGGAGAACGAGTTACGTCAGGATTAGCTCTTTCCGCTCCAGCAAATGCAATTAAAACGTGACTTGCTTTTACCGAATCGGGCATTTGCATTTTGTCTTTAATTTTAAATAAATTCAACAAAGTAGCTGGACCATTTCTTAAAACTGGAGAGATATCTCCAACGTTTCCTGTTGTTAAGAAATCTATAACGTCCGTTCCCAATCCCGTTGCAACTAATCTATCTGTTGTGGTTGCATTATAGTACTGCAAATATGCTCTTGAGGGATTGTTGTTGACCACTACATTAGTATCATTATCTCCGGTGAATGTTGGATTAGAGCGAAATGACACAAATCCTTTTTCTATGGCTTTAATATCTTCTTCAGTCGCCTTTGCGGGAAATGAAACATAAGAAACGGATCTTCCCTCAATTTGCTGATATTGACTTTCATCTGAATGCGCATTAAAGTAACTCTTAATTTCGGAATCACTTATTGAAATGGTAGAGTCTGGAATAGTGTTGTATCTTTTATATACATAGCTTACATCCATAGTTGCATTGGAAGAATTGTATTCATCCATAGCTTCTACTGTCGTAGCAAACATTCCCTGCTTAATTAAGTTATTGTATTTGTCTTCTTTTCTTTGATTCAGAATTCTATCAATCTCTCTCCTATAAAGCATATCAGCCATGGGCTTGCCGCCTAAACGTTCATTACCACCTATTTGTCCGAAAATGTTTTCATAATGTAGTCTTACTTTTTCACCATCAAAAACACCGTTGGTTTGAAACTGAGCATTGGATTTAAACTCATCTAAAGCTCCATCACCATATAGCATGTCATCTAATTCATCGGCAGAAACTTTGATTCCAGTATTCTCAATTTCACTGTATAGCACCTTTTCTTTTACCAGCTCATTCCATGCGAACCTTCTAAAATCTTCATCAGAGATTCCAGAATTAGGCTGATAGATACCATACATATTTTTAATATCATTATACTTTCTGCTGAATTCCTGAGGCGAAATGTCTATTCCGTCAATCTCTCCAATTTGTGTTCCTTGACCCACACCTTGTCCCATTTGACTATTGATCCATTCTCCAACAATGAATGCAAATAATGCTCCACCTATAATTAAAATAAGTAGTGTTGATCTTTTTCTAATACTTCCTATAACGGCCATAATGGTCTATCTTAAAATGCTATAAATTTCTTCATCTACGAGCCTTTGGCTCAAATAGTTCGCGAATATAGTGCCTTAATTTTATATATAAAAGATAGAATCAGTCCAATAAAGTAAGCCGAACAGCTTCTATTTTATTGTTAGCCACCTTTAGTATGGTGAATTTGAACCTTCCAACTTCCACAATACTGTTTTTAGGAGGAATATCTTCCAAGCGATTTATTATTAAACCTGCTACGGTATCAAAGTCTTCTGTTTGTGGCAAATTTAGCTTGTACTTTTCATTAAGGTAGTCGATTTCATGTCTTGCAGAAAGCAGAAATTCATTATTTGAAGTTTGTCTTTCAAGCAGCGCTTCCAAATCATGCTCGTCTTCTATTTCACCAAAAATTTCTTCTACAATATCTTCTATTGTCAACATTCCTGCAGTGCCTCCAAACTCGTCTAAAACTATTGCTACCTGTCTTTTCTTCTTTATGAACTCCTTCAAAATCTGATCTGCAGGAGTAGATTCAGCTATAAACGTGGTTGGTAGTAATATTGATTTAATCGCTTCCGGTTTTTTGAATAATTCATTACAATGCACATAACCAATGATGTTATCAATATTATCTCGGTAAATAAGTATTTTAGAATAGCCTTTATCAATAAAATTTTGCCTAATGAGTTCTAAATCATCTTCTAATTCAAAGGCAAGAATTTCATTTCTGGGGATCATACATTCTCTAGCCTTAATTTTATCAAATTCCAAGGCGTTTTGAAAAATCTGAATTTCGGTTTCAACATCAGTATCATCGCCTTCTACTTCCGTAAATCTTTTCAGATAATTATTTAAGTCGATTTTTCCGAAGATGGGTTGTTCATCAGAGACATCAACTTTAAAAAAAGTAGTTAATAATACTTTAGAGATCCAGTTTATAATAAGTGCTGGAATTATTAGAATGGCATAGTACAGCGCAAAAAGCAGTGCAGAAAAGAAATTAAGTATCCCATTCGGATTTATTCTAAAAATTGCTTTAGGTAAAAACTCTGCAGTAATTAGTACAACCAGCGTAGAAATAATTGTTTGAGCAAAAATGATTAGAAAAGGAATGGAGTCCGAATCGGCATAAATGGGGAAAAGTAAGTCAATAATTAATTTACCCATATAGATTCCATAGATAACTAGACAAATATTATTTCCTACTAATAGCGCAGCAACAAATCGTGATCTGTTTTGCTGAAAATTAGAAATAATTTTACTGGAGAATTTTCCTTGCTCTTTCTCAAGTTCTATTTGTAAGCGATTGGCAGATATGAATGCTATCTCAATTCCAGAGAAAAATGCAGAAAAGAGTAATGAAACTATTATTATGATAATATCTGTTGGCATTCCATTAAATGTTCTCGGACAAATGTATTCAATAAATTGTGGCCCATGCTATTCTGGATTATTATATAGAAACTAATGCATGTTTATTTTTTTTCACCATTTAAGAAATTAGAATACAGCAAATTACATGGATTGTTAATGAGATGTTCATAAATAGGATTTACATGAAAGCTTCAAATAGCTAATTTGATGGCGAATTAGAATCTATTTTATGTCAGGTCTAAAAGCTTATTTTAATCAGCCATGCAGATTTAAACTTCGCTCTGGTAAAGAGGTTTTTGGTGTTATTTGGTCAGAAAACGGAGAGCTACTTTTTGCTAGCGTAGAAACGTTTAAGGCTCTTGCTCAGGACAAAACCAATCAAAAGGTTCAAAGTCGATTAAGTTTTATTGCTGAAGAAGATATTCTAGGGGTAGAAATTATTCCTGCAATGGCATCTTAATTTTTTGTTTTTTTATGGGCTTTGCGAAAATCTCTTAAACCCATTCAAATCTGGTTTGACCAACTTTCATGGTCTCCTCTTAGTTTTCAAAAATCTGCATGGAATGCATATTTAGAAGGTAAAAATTGCCTTATAAATGCTCCAACGGGAAGTGGTAAAACCTATGCTGGATTGCTGGCTTGTCTATCAGAAGCAAAGTTTCAAAATACAAAGGCTAAGGGAGTTCAAATTATTTGGATATCACCTATTCGAGCTTTAGCAAAGGAGTTGGCTATCACTTCAGAAAAAGCGGTAAATGGTTTAGGCCTAAAATGGACTGTTGGTGTTAGAAATGGAGATACTAGTTCTTCAATGAGGCAAAAACAAAAAAGAACTCCACCCAATATTCTTATTACAACTCCAGAAAGCTTACATATTCTTTTGGCATCTAAGGGTTATCAAGACTACTTTGCTAATGTTAAGCTTTTTGTAGTAGACGAGTGGCATGAACTTATTGGGACAAAGAGAGCGGTTCAGGTAGAACTGGCTTTGTCCCGATTAAAAAGAATAGCTCAAATGCAAATATTTGGTATTTCTGCCACCATTGGAAATATGCAACAGGCGGGTCAAGTTCTTTTCGGAAATACTGGCCAAGAAGATTTTGAGTTTATCAAATCAAAAATTAAGAAAAAGTATATCGTTCATTCCATTTATCCTGATAAAATGGAAAAGTTTCCGTGGGCAGGGCATTTGGGTTTAAGATTATCTGAAAAAATTATTCCGATTATAGAGTCTAATAAATCTACTCTTATTTTTACCAATACCAGATCTCAATGTGAGAATTGGTATCATCATCTTATAAATACGCATCCAGAACTTTCAGGCATAATAGCTATGCATCATGGCTCTATTGATAGAGAGCTACGCAATTGGGTTGAAGATGCACTACATGAAGGAAGACTGAAAGCAGTAGTTTGCACTTCTAGCTTAGATTTGGGTGTAGACTTCAGACCGGTAGATGCAATTATTCAAATCGGAGGTCCAAAAGGCGTTGCCAGATTTTTTCAAAGAGCAGGACGTTCTGGTCATAAACCCGGAGAGGTCAGCAATATTCATTTTTTACCAACTCATGCTTTAGAATTTTTAGAAGCAGCAGCTCTTAAGCAAGCAATCAAACAACAAAAGATAGAAGCTAAGGAGCCTCATATAAGAAGCTTTGATGTTTTGATTCAATACTTAGTTACATTATCTGTTTCAGACGGCTTTTTGCCATCGGATATATTTGAAGAAGTAAAGAACACCTTTTGTTTTTCAAGTATAACTAAGGAAGAATGGAACTGGTGTATCAGTTTTATAGTTAATGGAGGAAAGTCTTTATATGCTTATGATGAATTCAAGAAAGTGATTTATGATGAAAAGGGTCTTCTGAGAATTGCTGACAATAGAATGGCAAGAAGACACCGAATGAGCATTGGAACCATTGTAGGAGCAACAATGTTGAATGTCAAATATCAAAGAGGCTCTAGTTTAGGTCATATAGAGGAGTATTTTGTTTCATCTATGAAACCAGGAGAAGTTTTTTGGTTTGCTGGTAGAGCATTAGAATTAATTCGTGTGAAAGAGATGACTGTTTTGGTAAAGAAGTCAAAGAAGAATACTGGAAAAATTCCAGCTTGGCTCGGTGGCAAGTTGCCTCTTTCATCTATGTTGGCGGAAGTTCTTAGAGAGAAAATTGAAATGGGAACAATTGATGGGAAGAAAGATGAAGAGGTTAGAAAAATTAAGCCCATTTTTGATAAACAAAAAGAACTCAGCCATATTCCAAAGCAGACAGAATTTCTTATTGAAAAAATTCATTCTAAGGATGGCCACCATCTTTTTTTCTATCCTATAGAAGGTAAATTTGTGCATGAAGGAATGGCCTCTCTTTTTGCATGGAGGATAGGTAGGATAAAAGAGATTAGTTTTTCTATTGCCTATAATGATTATGGCTTTGAGCTGCTTTCCGATCAAGAAATTCCATTAGAGGAAGCTATGGAACAAGGTCTTTTTGAAACATCAGATTTGTTTCGGCATATCCAGAACAGTATTAACGCAAATGAAATGGCCAAGAGAAGATTTCGAGATATTGCTGGGATATCTGGTTTGATTTTTAAGGGCTTTCCCGGAAACAAACAAAAAGAAAGACATCTTCAATCATCTTCACAGTTGTTTTTTGAAGTTTTTAAAGAACATGAACCAGAAAATTTATTGTATCGTCAAGCTTTTCAAGAGGCTTTGGAATTTCAGTTAGAAGAAACCCGTTTGCGACAAGCTCTTGAACGAATAAATAATCAGGAAATCGTTATAACCGAGCCAATTAGCTACACTCCTTTTTGCTTTCCGATAATGGTTGACCGCTTAAGAGAGAAAATAAGTTTCGAAAGTCTATCTGCAAGAATTGCTAAAATGACAATTTAATTGCTGCATCAAACAATAACAAAATACTTGTTTCGTTATTAACCTGAACAAGCAACGCTAAACTTCCTGATAGGAACGACTTCAATTTTATGGCATGAAATTGTAGGGTAATAAGTTTGAAGTTGTATTAGTAAGTGAATTTTGAAACCAATTATTTAAGTAGATGAAAAATCTGGCATTTTTAGTATTAGCATTGTTATTCGCGCAATTTTCCCAAGCGAAAAATCTCGAAACGATAAACATTAAAGGAAGCTTCATTGTTATAGATGGAGATATTGAAGAAAGCTCATTACAACTTAGAAATGAGGATGGAGCAGTAAAAGAGATTCAAATAAAGAGTAATGGCAAATTTAATTTTGAGGCTTATAAGAATCAAAATTATGTATTGAGGTTTGCAAAAAAGGGATATGTAAACAAAGAAATTTTAATTGACACTCATTTAGATGGGGAATTCTTGATTGATGAAGTTGAGTTCGCAGTCAAGCTATTTCCACAAGCATCAGATTCTGCGCAAATAGTTTACAACCAACCAGTTGGACTTATAAAGTTTGTAGATGGCACGGAGTTTGTTGTAGAGTATAACTACACTGCGGCCTTGCTACCAATACGTGTAGAACTATAAGAATTTATTCATAGTTGTTTGGTTTAGTTTTTTTATAACTTTTGTTTTGGTTAAGGTTAGTAAGAGGCTCCCTCTAACGTGAGGGGGCCTTTTCTTTTTTATTTTTATGGCCATTTGCAAGCAAAAATTAAGCATATAATTGAAGGCAACGAACTTGTTTTTTATCCAGAAAAGTATATACATGACCTTCAAAACAATAGTATAATTCTAAGTGACTTGCATTTAGGTAAAACCATGCACTTCAGAAAAAATGGAATAGCTATTCCTAAAAACTTGGGTCTAGAAAACCTTAAACGACTCAATGCTATTTTGAACCTTCATAATCCTAAGGAGCTTTTAATCTTGGGGGACCTATTTCATAGTAAAATGAACGCTGAGTGGGATGACTTTAAAGCACTCAGATATCACTTCTCAGGAATCAACTTTATTCTGGTAGAAGGCAACCATGATTCATTTGATATTATGGAATATCAAAAAGCGAATATTCTTCGAGTAAAAGAGTTGAGGCGCAATCGGATTCTTTATACCCATGAACCCAAAAAGAGTAGCCTATTAAATTGTTGTGGTCACATTCACCCCGCTGTTAGGTTAAGAGGAAGTGCTTTACAAAGTCTTAAGTTTCCATGTTTCTATATGGACGGAAAGCAAATGATACTCCCAGCTTTTGGAGTTTTTACTGGAACCCATACAATTAAAGTATCAAAGCAAGCCAAAGTTTTTGCGATTGTAGAGAATAAGATATTTGAAGCAAAACACAAATTGTTGGTTTGACAATTTAATCTTAGATCAATATGGAACACATGTCGCTATTTAATTGTTAATAAGACAACAATCCATCAATTATTAGCGTTCTATTAATTGAGTAACTTAAACTCGACTTTTATTGAAACCAATTAAACCTGCATTCAATGAAAATAGCTATCAACTTTTTTAAAAAGTTTGAGTTGTGGTTTGATGAGAAGTTCGGATGGTTTTTTGTTAATGGGCAAAAAGCAATTCAAGAGAGAATGAATAATACTGCAGCTTGAAACAATTAAAACTCTAAGTTAGGCAAACGAATTTGCCAATTCTTTTCTTAGTCTTCTGTAAAAGAGGGCTAAACAATTTCTTTGTGTTTTTTCTTTAGATAAGCTTTGTTAAAAATAGTTAAGCTACACAACAATAACCGAGTTCAGGAGTATTTTTGATATAGATTAATGAATAAGAAGGGAATAAGAATATTGGTTGCAATTATGAGCCTTGCGCTTATGGGTTTGATAGTAGTGCAAATTTCACTCATAAATGATAATATCGAATGGAGAAAATCTCAATTCAAGAGAAGTGTTAACTCTGCTCTTGCCAATGTTTCTTATAAACTGGAAAGAAAAGAAGCTCTGGACAGGATAAAAAGCAATCAAGCTGGTCAAAGACTTTTTGAAAAAATTGATAGTCTTCATAGGACTTCTATTAAAAAATTACCCTCAGGAGTATTTAATGATACAATAGTTATACAGACTGAGAACGGTAATTTTATTTTCACTTCTGACGTAAACTATGGAGGCAGTAGCACTGATCTTTTTACGTTTAATGCTAAGGATATAAAGAATGTTTCCAACCCATTAAATGAGCTAAAGAGAATTACGGAATATAGCCCGGACATTAGCCTACTTTTGGAAGAGATGATTTCCGGGATGATGTCTAATGACATTTTTCAATCGATGTCTGAACGATTAGATGTCCAATATCTGGACACATTAATTGGAGAAGAATTAAAAACTTGGGGTATAGGTGCGGAATATACATTTGCTATTGTTGATATAGCAGATCAGATGATGGATACTAAATATTCTAAAATAAGTCGTTCTCTTTCCAGTCTTGATAAAAGTGAGTTTAAAGTTCAACTCTTTGCGAACGAAGTTTTTGATAACCCCCATTTCTTAAAATTAAACTTCCCCAATGAGCGAGGTTATTTGTTAAGTACTATGCTACCCTTTTTTCTGGTTTCTGGGCTTTTCACGCTTTTGATAATTGGAGGTTTCTATTATACAATTAATACCATTCTTGAGCAGAAAAAACTGTCTGAAATAAAGAATGACTTTATCAATAATATGACCCACGAATTAAAAACACCTATTTCTACTATCAGTTTAGCTTGTGAAGCCTTGGCTGATCCTGATATGCAAAAGTCAGATAATAGTAGAAAGAAGTTTGTCGGTATGATTAAGGAAGAGAATAATCGCTTAGGCGTTTTGGTAGAGAATGTTCTAAAGACGGCAGTTTTGGATCAAGGTAAAATGAAATTTAAACCAGAAGAAATAGATGTTCATTTTCTATTTAATAAGGTGCTTAAAAGCTTTGAATTACAATTAAATACTAATGAAGGGAGTGTTGAAAGAAGGTTTAATGCTCTAAACAATTTGATTATTGGAGACAAGATTCATCTTACCAATGTCTTCTATAATTTATTGGATAATGCCATTAAATACACCAATTCAAAACCCAAAATAACAATTAGAACAATTGATGATGCCGATGGTATAAAGATTCAAATCATTGATAATGGGATAGGAATTTCAAAAGAAAACCAGAAAAAAATATTTGACCAATTGTATCGTGTTCCTAAAGGCAATATTCATGATGTTAAGGGATTTGGCCTAGGACTGCATTACGTTAAAGTAATTATAGAGAAACATTTGGGCAAGATATTTGTGGAAAGTACGCTTGGAAAAGGAAGCACATTTACAATTTTATTACCTACAGATTATGAAAGCAAAAATTAGAGTTCTTTTAGTAGAAGATGATCCAAACCTGGGGAACCTCTTAAGTGAATACCTGAATGCTAAGGGTTATGCGGTAAAGTTAATGACTGATGGTGAAAAGGGATTTAACGAATTTAAAAGATCAACTTATGATTTTTTAATTTTAGATGTTATGATGCCCAAAAAAGATGGGTTTACATTAGCGAAAGAGATAAGAGAGTTAAATCCTAAAATTCCAATTTTGTTTTTAACTGCAAAGAGCATGAAAGAAGATACCTTAGAGGGCTTTAAATCTGGAGCTGATGATTATATGACCAAGCCATTTAGTATGGATGAATTGCTAGCTAGAATTGAAGCAATTCTAAGAAGGTCTGGAATGGATATTGAAGATAAACCATCGGAACATGCAATAGGCAAATTCAATTTTGATCCTAATAAGCAGTCGTTGAGAAATAATGGCTCTGCTGTAAAGCTGACAACAAAGGAAAACGATTTGCTCTATCTTTTAAGTAAAAAAAGAAATGATATTCTAGAAAGAAATTATGCCCTAAATACAATTTGGGGGGATGATAATTACTTCAATGGAAGAAGCATGGATGTTTATATTGCTAAACTTAGAAAGCACTTAAAAGAAGACAAGGATATAGAAATCATCAATATTCATGGTAAAGGATTCAAATTATTGGTAAAAGATTAAATCCTTAATAGTTTTGGAGCATGGAAGTAGAAATCATTAACCGCTCCAAGCACGATTTACCTAGATACGAAACCAGCTTATCAGCAGGCTTAGATTTACGAGCTAATTTAGATAAGAAGATAACATTGCAGCCCATGGATCGAACCTTGGTCTCTACAGGTCTTTTTATTGCGCTTCCCGAAGGAACAGAAGCGCAGATACGACCCAGAAGTGGAATGGCCTATAAAAAGGGAATCACCGTATTGAATTCTCCTGGGACTATAGATGCAGATTATAGGGGAGAGATAAAAATTCTATTGGTAAATCTTTCCAGAGAGATTGTGGAAATAGAAGATGGAGAACGTGTTGCACAAATGATTATTGCAAGACATGAGCAGGCAAAATGGTTGGAAAAAGAAGAGTTGAGCCTTACTTTAAGGGGTGAAGGTGGATTCGGAAGTACCGGGGTCAAATAAATTCCACTTGGAAACATAATATGTAAAAAATGTTTCCGTTGTGTAAATAGTTTTTATATTTGCACTCGGAAATGGAGGAAAAAGAATTAGAGCTAGTAGGCCAGGCATTAGGCGTTTTCATGCAGTATGGAATTAAATCCGTAACGATGGATGATATGTCCAGGCATTTGGGCATTTCCAAAAAGACCCTATATAAATTTGTTAAAGACAAAAACGATCTGGTAAAAAAGGCTTTGTTGTTTCAGTGCGGTTTAGAACAAAAAGTCATTAATGAAATTCGATCAAAAGGCTTAAACGCTATTGATGAAATGTTTGAAATAGGTCAGTTTATTTCTGGCTTACTAAAGGGAATGCATCCTTCTATTCACTATGATTTAGAAAAATATCATGCGGAAGTATTTCAAGAAACGATGCTCAAACATCAAAGCTATATTTTCACATGCATGCAAACAAATCTGGAGAAAGGTTTGGAGGAAGGTGTTTATAGAAAAGACCTCAATGCAGATGTAATTTCAAAAATCTATCTAAGAAAAATAGATGTAGTTTTTGATGCAGAAGTATTTCCACCTAGTGAGATTTCATTTGAAGAAGTATACGCCATTTTATTCAGATATCATATCAGGGGAATCGCCAATAAAAAAGGGATAGAATACCTAGAGAAAAAAGAAAAGAACCAAAGAACAAAGAACGCATGAAGAAATTAACACACATTTTTGCTGTCCTTATCTTATGTTGTAGTAGCATGTTAGCTCAAAATGCATTGAGCTTGGAGGAGGCACAAGCTTATGCTCTTGAGAATGCTTATTCCAATAAATCAGCGAGAATAGAAATAGAGAAATCTAAGAGCTTGGTTAAAGAGACTTTTGCGA
Organism: uncultured Flavobacteriales bacterium; assembly: GCA_964609215.1. GTDB lineage: Bacteria > Bacteroidota > Bacteroidia > Flavobacteriales_D > JABDKJ01 > JABDKJ01. Next base: position 290,128 of record CAZSQZ010000001.1, on the reverse strand, counting down.
TAGGGTTGCCTCAGGTTAATGCAAATGGCTCCTTTCAACATTTTTTAGATATACCAGTTACCGTTTTACCAGATTTTATTTCGCCTTCAATATATGGGGTCTTGGTTGCGGAGGACCTTATTCCAAGTGCAAATGTGCCCCAGTTCGGAACTTTACCTGCACAATTTCAAACCGATTTTAATGTAACGGGGTCAATAGAGTTGCAACAACTATTATTTAATGGTTCCTATTTAATTGGTCTTCAGGCCACAAAGGCCTTTGTTGAAGTAAATGAAAATCAATTATTAATTAATGAAGCGGAGGTAAAGGAGGCCGTGGCCTCTGCATACTACACCGTTTTGGTTAGCAAAGAAAATGAAGTGATATTAACGGACAATCTAAATTCTCTAACCAAACTTTTGGAAGATTCTAAGGCATTCTATGAGGAAGGTTTTATAGAACAACAGGAAGTAGAGCAGTTGGAGTTGACAATCTCTCAGTTAAATGCCAACCTATCAAATGTTAAAAGGCAAAGCAATAATGTTATGGATTTGTTTAAAATGCAAATTGGCATGCCTATTAGCCAACAAGTAAGTTTAACGGACAATCTGAATGCCCTATTACAAAGCTATTCTGGCATTACTTTAGCACAACGAACTTTGGAAACAGAAACTCACCCCACTTATAAAACGGCATTGAGTAATTTAACGCTTAATGGCTTAAATGTAAAAAACAAAAAGGCACAATACCTTCCCGTTTTATCAGCATTCGCAACACATAGTCAAAGTGCCCAAAGACTAGAATTTGATTTTTTTAATAGTGATGAAGAGTGGTTTCCTGCCACTATTTGGGGCTTAAATTTAAACGTGCCTATCTTTAGTAGTGGTATGAAAAAGAATGTGGTAAAGCAAGCAAAATTGGATTATGATAATGCGGAGATTATGGTTAACCAAGCGGAAGAAGGAATTAAAATGGCCTATAATAATGCTTATTCAAATTTTCTCTTTGCACAAGAACAATATCAAATTAGAAGGCAAAATGCTGATTTAGCGAAGAGAATATATGACAAGACCCAAATAAAATATCAGGAGGGAATTGCATCTAGTTTTGAACTGAACCAAATGCAAAGCCAATACTTGCAGGAAGAAGGTAAATATATAGAATCAGTCCTTAATTTTTTAAACGCAAAATCTGCCTTAGATAAGGCAAGTAATAAATATGAATAATAGAATCGTTATGAAGGCATACACATATATAACAGCGATAATTTTTAGTGTATTCATTATCTCTTGTGGAGAAAAACCAATGGATGACATTGCTCAATTAAAAGAAGACAAAAGCAAACTAGAATCAAAGATTGATTCATTAAAGAACGAGATTCAATCTATTGATGACAGACTTGCAGAGATTGACACAGCTGCAGCAGATAATAGAATACTGGTAAAATATAATGTTCTGAAGGACACCGTATTTTCTCATCACTTTGAGATTTATGGTCAGGTAGAGACGGATAAGAATATTCTACTTTATCCAGAATCAGCAGGCTTAATAAAGAATGTAAAGGTGCAAGAAGGCCAAATAGTCAAAAAAGGACAAAGTCTAGCAAATATTGATAGCGAAGTCATTAGAAATCAAATCTCTGAGGTTCAAACTTCTTATGATTTGGCTAATACAACTTATGAAAAACAAGAACGCCTTTGGAAGCAAAACATAGGTTCTGAAATACAATATTTACAAGCAAAAAATAGGAAGGAAGGCCTGGAAGCTACTTTAAAAACCCTAAGAAGTCAATTATCTAAATCTCTAGTAAAAGCTCCTTTTACTGGAACAATAGATGAAATATTCTCTAACACAGGGGAAATGGCGAATCCAGGGATGCCATTGATGCGATTAGTCAATTTGGATCAGATGTATATCACCTGCGAAGTTTCGGAACAATATTTAGGTAAAGTAAATGAGGGAACTCCGGTTAGGCTTGTTGTAGGAGGCGAATTTGATGATGTATACACGAAAGTAGATGAGGTATCTAACTTCATTAATCCTGAAAACAGATCTTTTAAAATACGTGTTCCAGCAAAATCAACTGATGGGTTGAAGCCAAATCTAATGACCAAGGTTGTGGTTAAAGATTATGAGAACCCTAATACATTAATGGTTAAAACATCCGATATACTTCAGAATACTGAAGGACAAGATTTCGTTTATATTTTACAAGAAGAAGCTGATAAGCTAGTTGCGAAGCAAAAGATGTTGGATACGGGAAAAGAGTACAATGGATTTGTAGAGGTTCTTTTGGGTCTAGAAAGTGGCGATAGGGTGATTTCTGAGGGTAATAGAAGTGTTAGGAATAATCAAGAAGTTCGATTAAACTAATTGAAAATGGCAAAGAAAACAACAAAGACTTTCGGCTTAAGTAATGCGTCTGTAAACAATAGAACTACGGTTCTATTGTTAACTATCATTGTAATTGTTCTAGGAGTTCTTTCTTATGGTTCCATGCCAAAAGAAGCTTTTCCGGAAATTGTTACGCCAGAAATTTACATCAGCACACCTTACCCAGGGAATGGCCCCTCAGATATTGAAAAGTTAATTACAAGACCCATTGAGAAGGAACTGAAATCTATTACTGGAGTTGATGAAATAACATCTTCAAGCCTTCAAGACTTTTCCAGTATTCGAATCTTGTTCGACTTTTCTGTACCCGTTGAAGAGGCTTTGCGAAAGGTTAAGGACAAAGTGGACATTGCCAAAGCAGATCCAGATTTTCCCACTGATTTACCCGCAGATCCAAATATTTTTGAATTGAACTTTTCTGAATTGGTGCCTATTATGAATGTGAACCTTTCAGGTGAGTTTTCTGTGGATCAATTGAAGGAATACAGTGAGTACCTGGAAGACAAAATAGAAGAACTACCAGAAATTAATAAGGTCGATATTAGAGGTATTTCAGAAAAGGAAGTGCAAATAAATGTTGACTTGCCTAAGATGGAAGCTGTAAAATTGGGCTTTAATGATATTGCAGGAGCTATTCAACAAGAAAACATTTCCATTTCTGGAGGAGAACTTTTGGTTGATGATTTTCGAAGAACGGTAAGTGTTGATGGTCAATTCAAATCAACCTTGGAAATAGAAAACATTATTGTAAAACAGGAGAATGATAACATCGTCTATCTTAGGGACATTGCAGAGGTAAACTTCAAAGAAGAAGAGAAGAAGAGTTATGCACGTGAATTTGAGCAACCTGTTGTTATGCTTGATGTTATAAAAAGAGGTGGAGAAAATTTAATTGCAGCATCCACATCCATTAGAGAAATTATTGATATCGCAAAAGAAACGTACTTTCCAGAAAACCTTCAAATAACGATTACCGGAGATCAATCTGAAGCAACCGAAACACAGTTAGATGAGTTAGTGAATTCTATTTTGTTTGGTGTCATTCTTGTGGTTTTGGTATTGCTTTTTTTCCTCGGCTTAAGAAACGCCTTGTTTGTTGGTGTTGCTATTCCTTTATCCATGATGCTTTCATTTGCAATTCTAAATGCAGCAGGAGTTACTTTGAATATGATGGTTCTGTTCTCTTTGGTATTGGCTTTGGGAATGCTAGTAGACAACGGAATTGTTGTGGTAGAAAACATCTATCGTTTGATGGATGAAGGTAAAAGACCTATACAAGCTGCAAAAGAAGGTGTGGGAGAAGTTGCATGGCCAATCATCGCTTCTACTGCAACAACTCTTGCTGCTTTTGTGCCTTTGGCTCTTTGGCCTGGTATAATGGGAGAGTTTATGAAATTTCTTCCTATGACTTTAATGATTGTATTAGCGTCTTCTTTGTTTGTGGCCTTGGTCATCAATCCTGTTTTAACGGCCATGTTTATGCGGGTAGGTCAAGAAAACCTTAACAGGAGGAAGGTGCTAATTATTTCAGTAGTTTTGATTCTAGGGGCCTCTGTATTCTATGGCTTACAGGGGATCTTTTGGTTACCTAATCTTTTTATCATCATAGCCGCAGTGCTTCTTTTAAATGCTTATGTGCTTTTTCCAATGTCGCAATCTTTTCAAGGGAAAGCGATCCCTAGACTAGAGAATGCCTATGAGCGTTTTTTGAGATTTGCTTTAAAAGGAAGAAGACCTGGCTTTTTATTAGCGGGCATATTTGGGTTACTTATATTATCGTTTGTCTTGTTTGGAGTTTTTCAACCCAATGTTGAGTTTTTTCCTCCCAATGAACCCCAGTATATCAATGTCTATATTGAAGGACCTATAGGTACAGATATTGAAAAGACCAATGAGATTACGAAACGGGTAGAGCAAATGATTACTAAGGAGTTAGATCAACCTGCTATAGTCGAAGGAAAATTTTTTGAAGTCAATAGTGAGCAGATTAAAAAGAGCTCAATTGTTACTTCAGTGATAGCTCAAGTTGGTCAAGGAACTGCTGATCCTGCTCAAGGACCAGCGTTCGGAGACTCACCTAACAAAGCTAGAATTCAAGTCTCTTTTGTAAAATTTGCTGATAGAAACGGCATTGCAACAAAAGACATATTGAAAGATCTTCAGGCGAGTATAAAGGGAATTCCAGGATTTAAATTGACAGTAACTAAAAACTCCGATGGCCCGCCACAGGGGAATCCTATTAATTTGGAATTAAAAGGAGAAGACTACGTTCAATTAATTGGTGTTGCGGATAGTTTAAGGCAGTTTGTAAATTCTAAACGTATAGAAGGGATTGAAGAGTTGAAGTTAGATGTTGAAACAGGTAAACCCGAGATGCCAATTGTAATAGACAGAGATAAGGCTAGAAGAATGAACGTATCAACCGCGCAAATTGGTGATGCGATGCGAACAGCGCTTTTCGGAAAGGAAATTTCGACCTATAAGGAAGGAGAAGATGATTTCCCAATTATGTTGAGATTTGCTCGTAAATATGCCTATGACGCAGATGCCTTAATGAATCAGAAGATTACTTTCAGAAACCAAAGTAATGGGCAAATTGTGCAAGTTCCACTTTCCTCTGTGGCTGAGAAGAAAAGAAGTTCTACTTATAGCGCAGTTAAGCGGGACAATCTGGATCGGGCGGTTACAGTTTATTCTAATGTTTTGGAAGCTTATAACCCAACATTAGTAAATAATAAGATTAGAGAAATTTTACCTGAGTTTGAATTGCAAAAAGGAGTCTCGTTAAATGTAACTGGTCAGCAAGAAGAGCAAGCGAAAGAAATGGCTTTTCTAGGTAAAGCTCTGCTCATTGCAGTTGCTTTAATTCTCTTGATAATTATTACGCAGTTCAATTCGATATCGGCTCCCTTTATCATTGGAACATCCGTAATACTTAGTTTGACAGGAGTCTTTTTAGGATTAATCATTTTCAATATGGATTTCATTATCATCATGACTATGATTGGAATAATTTCTTTGGCTGGGGTAGTTGTAAATAATGCAATAGTTCTGATAGACTATACCAAACTAATAGAAGTAAGAAAACTGGCTGCTAGAAGGTTCGGTTTTACAGCGAATTCTGAAATGAATGAAATTTTAGAAAGAGATATTCCAGTTGTTAAGAAGCAGGATGAAACTATTGATCAATTGGATTTTGAAGATGAAAAATTGGTCATTACCAGAGAAGAGTTATTTGAATCGGTTGTAGAAGGAGGGAAGAAAAGATTAAGACCAGTATTGCTAACTGCTATCACTACAATATTGGGCTTAGTTCCAATGGCTATTGGATTGAATATTGACTTTGCAGGTCTTTTAAACAAGTTTGATCCAAACATTTACTTGGGTGGAGATAATGTTGTTTTTTGGGGGCCTATGAGTTGGACAATTATTTTTGGCCTGACTTTTGCTACTTTCTTAACATTGGTCATTGTACCCGCCATGTATTTACTATTGAATAGGCTAAAATACAGGTTGAAAAAATCTTAATTAGTTGTTTGGTTTTGGTTAGTAATTGCGGTCCCGCCTCTAATGGCGGGACTTCTTTTTATTAAGACATTTTTACAATTAAATGTTTAAAAATCTGTTTTACAATAGATTAGACCAGCGAAAATTTAATTGATATTTGAAAGGTTCTCAGAAATGATTAAAGCATTTCTATTCTTTGATACTTTTTGAATCAATTAAAGAACAGAAATGAAAAGATATAGGTTATAGTTCAGTTGAGTAAAGTTGAGTTAATGGGGTGATCAATCTGGTTACCCCATTTCTTTTTTCCTATTTCTTGATAATGTGTTTTGTTCCTAGAACTCCATTCTCACCAAGAAGACGGATTAAATAAATACCAGTTGCCAATTCTCCGGGAGTTCTTATCAACTGATTATTTGAGATAATTTTTTCCGAAAATACTTGACTGCCCTCAATGCTTATTATTTCAATATTTTGAACTGCATCATCTTCAATGGAAAGAATAAACTCATTCTTGAAAGGGTTAGGAAATAGTTCAAATTCATAATCTTTTATTTCCTCCAGAGAAAGTGGATCTATACCTTGTTGAATGGAGTGTATTTGATTAATACCTAGCTCTTCATAATGGTCAACTGATCCATCGGGCCAAGTGATATATATGTCTTCAACCTGACCTTGTCCCAAGCCAAAATAAACTCTATGGGAACTTTGAGAGGAGTATGAAGACCCGCAGGTTTTTTCATCGATTTTAACACCATTAATGGTACTCACCTGAACCCGTGTTCCGAAAGCATCAGGAGCAACATTAGTTCCAAGTAATTCGAATCCAATCCAGTTATTCCCAACGTTTTGATTTTCAAAAATTTGAACTCCCACTGTATCATGGCCATTTGCTACTATTATTTCAGGAAAACCATCATTGTTAAAATCAGCCCATGTTCCACCAATACCACCAAAGAAGCTATATAAAGGACTGTCCTGACTAACTTCAGTAAAAGTATTATCACCATTGTTTTTGTATAGTTTATTGGATAAAGGACTAAAATTGGAGTCATTTATAACGTATAGATCCTCCCAACCATCATTATCGTAATCAAGGAAGAAACATCCCCATCCCATTCCTGGATCATCTACACCCGCTGAAACCGCAATTTCACTAAATGCGCCATTTCCATTATTTAATAATAAAAAATTAGCACCTAGATTGGTAACATAAAGGTCTAAGTGACCATCATTATTAATATCTCCATGATCAACTCCCATTCCTTGCCCAGATACATCTAATCCCGTTTCTTCTGAAACATCTGTAAATATGCCACTGCCATCATTTTCATACATAATGTATTGCTGGTTAGCATCATGGGTTAGATAAACATCTTGATCACCATCATTGTCGTAATCAAAGAAAACGGCTCCCATGGATATTTGAGAATCAAAGAGTCCTGCAACACTGGTATTGTTGACGAAGGTATTATCACCATTATTCTTCCAAAGGGTATTCTGTTGGCCAAGATTGCATACATAGATATCTAAATAACCGTCCAGATCTAGGTCAATCATATGCACAGATCTGGTTTGATCGTTTGTAGCCACTAAGGAAGATTGGGAAACATCGGTGAAAACACCATTCCCATCATTTAAAAAGAGATAATTACTAAAAGGGAGGCCAGTAGTATAATAGTTGGCAATAAAAAGATCTAAATCACCATCGTTATCTATATCCCCCCATGCACCTGTCATGGTAAGACCATCGGTTTCTATTCCAGAGTTTTCTGTAACATTTTCGAAAGTACCATCACCTAAATTCTTGAATAGTCTATTCGGACCCAAACGGGCAGGAACAAACAGATCTTCCAAGCCATCACCATTGAAATCACCAATAATTGCACCGTTGTTAGTTGATCCATTACCTGTCCCGGCAATGTCTGAAATATCATTAAATAAAGGATCTTGTGCTTGGAAATTTAAAGCCCAAAAGAGAAAAATGAGTAAAGAATAACGCATATTGGTCCAATTTCGGTTGAATTTAAGAAAAACCGCGCTAAACATGCACAAAAACCAATGATTATAGGCTTTCAGACCTTTTTTAGATCGAAGGTTTCTAAGAATTTCGTATTAAAATCTCCTCTGATAAAGTCTTCGTTCTCCAAAAGTTGCAAATGAAAAGGAATGGTAGTACTTACACCTTCAATTATATATTCACTTAGGGCTCTTTTCATTTTATCAATAGCTTCTTTCCTAGTTTGTGCGACCGTTATTAATTTGGAAATCATACTATCATAGAAAGGGGGAATAAGGTAACCTGCATAAACATGAGTATCAACTCTTATTCCATGACCTCCAGGACAATGATAATTTGTAATTACCCCAGGATTAGGCATGAAATCTTTGAACGGATTCTCGGCATTTATTCTACACTGGATAGAATGCATTATAGGCTCATAGTTCTTTCCTGACATCTTAACACCAGCAGCGATTTTAATTTGTTCCTTAATTAGGTCAAAATTGGTCACTTCCTCAGTAATAGTATGTTCCACTTGAATTCTAGTGTTCATTTCCATGAAGTAAAAATCACGGTTTTTGTCTACTAAAAATTCAACTGTTCCTACGCCTTCATATTTTACGGCTTTAGCTGCTTTTATTGCGGCATTACCCATCTTAGATCTAAGCCTTTTCGTCATGAATGGCGAAGGAGTTTCTTCAACTAGTTTTTGATGCCTTCTTTGAATAGAGCAATCTCTTTCACTTAAATGACAAAATTTTCCGTGTTGATCACCTGCTATTTGAATTTCTATGTGACGTGGCTCTTCCACGAATTTCTCCATATACATTCCATCATTGCCAAATGCTGCCTTAGCTTCTCTCCTTGTAGTCTCCCAAGCTTCTTTTAAATCCTTATCATTTGTGCAAACTTTCATTCCCTTTCCACCTCCACCAGCGGTAGCTTTTAGCATGATAGGATACTTAATTTTCTTAGCAACTTCCTTAGCTTCAGATAGGCTTTTCAAAATGCCTTTGGAACCTGGTATTGTAGGAACTCCAGCCTTTTCCATTGTAGTTTTAGCTGAGGCCTTATCGCCCATTGCATCTATCATATCAGGCGAAGCGCCAATAAACTTGATACCATGTTCTTCACAAATTCTTGAAAACTGAGCATTTTCAGAAAGGAATCCATATCCGGGATGAATTGCATCCGCATTTGTTATTTCAGCCGCTGAAATAATATTGGGGATACTCAGATAAGAGTCAGTACTACTTGGAGGGCCTATGCAAACAGCTTCGTCCGCAAAGCGAACGTGCAGGCTTTCAATATCGGCTGTTGAGTATACAGCAACTGTTTTAATGCCCATTTCCTTACAGGTACGAATAATCCTTAAGGCAATTTCACCGCGATTAGCGATTAATATTTTCTTGAACAAACTCACAGGGAATTGTTTTAGGTTAGATTAACTAGGATCTACTAAGAAAAGAGGTTGATCATATTCTACTGGAGTGGCATCATCAACTAAAACCTTTACGATCTTACCGCTAACTTCGGATTCTATTTCATTGAATAGCTTCATTGCTTCAATGATACACAAAACTTTTCCAGAGCTTATAGAATCACCCACATTGACAAAGGAGTCTTTATCTGGGCCTGGAGACCTATAAAAAGTTCCAATCATCGGTGATTTGATTGTTATATAGTTAGCATCTTCAGCGGCAGCTTCAGAAGGTTTTGCAGGCTCAGCAGCTGCTGGAGCTGGAGCAACAGGAGCAGGCTGCACAACTTGTTGCTGTGGAACAGCAATTGGTTGCATAGGCTGAATGTTCATTGGAATTTGCTGAACATGCTGTACCTCTTCACCCTTTTTTCTTTTGCTAGCGGGCCCATCGGATTTGATGGTGATTTTGAAATCTTTTCTTTCAATTTCAACTTCGTTTACTCCGCTCTTTGCAACAAATTTTATTAGGTCTTGAATTTCGTTGATATCCATACGATTCAGGTTTGTCTCGGTGCTAATTTATAAAAATAACTAACTATTGTAGGCCCATTTGAGATATACTGCACCCCAAGTAAAGCCTCCGCCAAATGCGGAAAGTATGATATTGTCGCCTTTTTTCAGTTGATTTTCCCATTCCCAAAGGCATAGAGGAATAGTTCCTGCAGTTGTATTTCCAAATTTTTCGATGTTAATCATGACCTTGGAATTATCTAGTCCCATTCTTTTAGCCGTGGCATCAATAATTCTAAGGTTTGCCTGATGTGGCACCAGCCATGCAATATCTTCTGAAGTCAGACTGTTTTTTTCCATTATTTCAGCAGAGACATCAGCCATATTGGTAACCGCAAACTTGAAAACGGTTTTTCCCTCCTGACTAACAAAGTGCTCCATATTCTGAACAGTTTCTTTACTGGCAGGATTAACTGAACCTCCGGCTTTTTGGTATAAGAACTCTCTTCCCATTCCATCACTCTTAAGAACAGAATCTCTAATACCTATTTCCTCTTCTGTAGGTTCTAATAAAACCGCTCCAGCCCCATCACCAAATATTACACATGTCGCTCGGTCTTCATAATTAATAATTGAAGACATTTTGTCTCCACCAATTACGATAACCTTCTTGTATTTTCCAGATTCGATAAATTGAGAGCCAGTCACTAAGGCGTATATAAAACCAGAGCAAGCAGCGCTTATATCAAAACTTAACTTATTCTTTATTCCAACCTTATCGCAAATAATGTTGGCAGTTGAAGGAAAAGGATGATCAGGAGTTACCGTTCCACAGATTACGGCATCTATATCATTGGGAGACAAGTTCCTTTTTTCCAAAATTTGTTTCACACATTCAACACCCATATCAGAAGTGCCTAGACCTTCTCCCCTTAAAATATGTCTTTTCTTTATGCCAGTGCGGGAAGTAATCCATTCATCATTGGTATCAACCATCTTTTCCAGATCTTGATTGGTCAATACATCTTCAGGTACATACCCAGAAACGGCTGTAATAGCTGCGCTTAGTTTGGTCATAAAAATGGTTTGGTAGAATTACCCAAATTAGGAATTAGATCGTTTCCTCTTTTTCCATTACTATTTTTCCTTTGTAGTAAAGTTTACCCTCATACCAATGAGCTCTATGCATTAAATGCGGCTCCCCAGTAGTAGGACATGTAGCAATTGTAGGGACAGTTGCTTTATAATGGGTTCTCCTTTTATTTCGTCTCGTTTTCGACTGTCTTCGTTTAGGATGTGCCATAATTTCTTTATTTAATTATTCCTTTTTCTTTAATTTTTTCAAGGCGTCCCATCTTGGGTCTATTTCTTCAGAATCATTTGAATTAAGGTCTTCAATTAAAGCTAAAATGTCTTCGTTACATTTACCCTCTTCATGCATCATCCTAGATGGCAAACTCAGCGTAATAAACTCGTAGAAAAATGGAGCTACATCCACTTCTGTTTCATCCATTCCAACAAAAACAACTTCGTCAGAATCACTATTTGATTGATGGGAAAATTTAAAAATTAATGGATTTTCACTTTTTATTTCTATATCCACTTCTTCTCCACAGCGATCGCAATTCACAAAGATTTTACCTTCATGAACAAAGGTCATCTCTAGCATGGTGCTTTTCTTGTTGAGTAATAATGTGGCTTTTACATCACAACTTTCAATTAAAGCATTTTCAAATGAATCAAAGAACGTTTGGTCGATATGGTAATCAAACTCATGTAAACCGTCTTTCAGACCAACAAAAGCTATCAAATACTCACTTCTATTTTCCAAATCGCCTTTTTTACCTTTTACGGCTTTCGCCAAAAAAGGGCTGCAAATGTACAAAATAATTCACCAGAATACAGTTTTTGGCGCTTTATTTACCTTTTACCGGAGTTTCACTTCTTTCTTTTTTAGGACTCTTTTTATAAATGGAATTTTCCGAGATTCTTTTTTGGAATTTTCTTTGTCTGAATATGTCAATCGCTTGAAAACAAGCAGCTCTGAATGAAGATGCTGAAGCTATGTTTTTCCCTGCAATCTCATAGGCTGTGCCGTGGTCAGGAGATGTTCTAACTATAGGTAAGCCAGCCGTAAAATTTATACCATTTTCAAAAGTAAGGGCTTTGAAAGGAACCAGACCTTGATCGTGATACATGGAGAGAATACCATCAAAATTTTGATATTGAGATGATCCGAAAAAGCCATCTGCTGGAAATGGACCGAAAGCTAATATATTCTCTTTTCTTGCTTGCTCAATAGCTGGTGAAATAATTTTTATTTCTTCTTCTCCCAACAAACCTTCATCACCAGCATGGGGGTTTAGACCCAGCACTGCAATTTTAGGCTTAACAATACCAAAGTCCTTGATAAGACTTTGATTCATGATACTTAATTTTTTAGTAATCTTTTCCTTACTAATATTTTTTGCTACTTCATTTACTGGCATATGTCCAGTAACAACACCTATTCTGATATTGTCGCTTACCATAAACATCAGAACATCATCGGTATTTGCCATTTTGGCCAAATATTCAGTATGTCCGGGAAATTGAAATTTTTCAGAGTGAATATTCTTTTTATTAATGGGAGCGGTAACCAAAACGTCCACTTTATTGGATGCGAGATCATTTACTGCTCTTTCCAATGATTGAAAAGCGATTTTTCCTGAGGCGGGAGTAGGACTGCCAAAGTCAACTTTGATGTGATCTTTGTTGATCTGAAGGAGATTGGCGCGTTTTGGATTTGCTTCACTTGCGTCATTGATATAATTTAAGCTGAAATCCTCTATTCCTAGTGACTTGATATGGAACTTCAGCAATTCCTTATTTCCATAAAGAATTGGAATCATTGAATCAAACATTCTATTATCTAGAAAGCACTTGACAATTACTTCGATTCCTATTCCATTGGAGTCTCCTATAGATATTCCAACCCTTACTTTTTTACCCTGTGACATCCATGATGTTTAATTATGGTCAAAAATAGAACAAAGCTTCTGATTTATGCTGGTAGTGGTTTTTTTTTGTAAAATACTCCAATACAATGATTGTCTTCAGTATAAATTTTTAATTTGCGAATCCTGTTTTAAGCACTTTCAGAATATAACCTATGGAATACTTTTTAAAAAAAAACGTTGTTTTTGGGTGCATTGGAATTAAATTTGTGATTAATAAATGCTAAGAAAGGCCTTATCCATAATTTTTGTCTTGTTAAGTGTAATGTCTATTTACGCTACCCATAATAGAGCTGGAGAAATCACCTATAGGCATTTAGGAGGCAACAATTACGAGATAACAATTCTTACTTGTACACGATTTGAAGTAGAAGCCGATAGGGATACTCTTGAATTAGACTTTGGCGATGATTCTCCATTGATAAAAGTCTTAAGAGTAAATGGTCCTGATGCCAATGGAAATGGTGTTCCAGATGGTGTATTTATTGGAAATGATATTCAAAGAAATCTTTATGTTGTTCAACACACTTATCCGGGGCCAGGACAGTATATTCTGTATACGGAAGATCCCAATAGAAATGAAGGCGTTCTGAATATTCCAAATAGTGTTCAGGTAGGCTTTTCAATAAGTTCAATGCTTGTTATTCAAAGTGGAACAAATGGACATAACAATTCTCCAATTTTAAATAATCCTCCTAAAGGAGACGCATGTGTTAATCAATTATATCTGTATAATCCATTAGCAAGTGATCCAGATGGTGACTCCTTGTCTTATGAGTTAGTTGAGAGTACAACTTTTAACAATCAGGTAATCGGTGGCTATCTTTTTCCTGATGAAGTTGAACCAGGGCCAGATAATGTATTGGAAATAAACCCAGTAACTGGCGAGTTGACTTGGGATGCTGCACAACTGGTAGGGGAGTATAATGTCGTCATACAAATAAATGAATGGCGGAATGGAGATTTGGTCGGGTTTGTCAAAAGAGATATGCAGATTAATGCGTTAACATGTGTCAATCAACCACCCATAGTAGCAGATATTGCAGATACTTGTATTGTGGCGGGAACGGTTCTCTCTCTGGGAGTAACTGCCACTGATCCTAATGGAGATATAGTTACTTTGGAAGCATTTGGAGAACCCTTTGATTTAAATGTTAGTCCAGCACAATTCAATCAATCTATACCAGGAGGAATAGGAGCACTAAATTGGATTTCGGATTGTGAACATGTGCGATTGAATCCATATGTCGTTTTCTTAAAAGGCACGGATAATGGGCAACCGGTGCAGCTATCAAACTTCAATGAGTTCAGTATTCAAATAGTTGCTCCTCCCATTGAAAACCCTAGTGCAACTCCCTTAGGAAATATGGTCCAACTCGATTGGGACAATAGCGTTTGCGAAAATGCAACGGGATACAAAGTATATAGAAGAATAGGTTCATTTGGGTTTGTGCCCGATCATTGCGAAACAGGAGTCCCGGAGTTTACGGGTTACGAGTTAATAGCAAATGTTGAAGGATGGCAGAACAGTGAATACCTTGATGCAGATAATGTTCCCTTTGGAAATGACGTTTGCTATTTAATTGTTACGTGTTTTGAAGATGGTAGTGAAAGTATAGCTTCAGAAGAGTTTTGTACTATGCTGGAAATGGAAGTACCTGTCATAACTCATGTTAGTGTTGGAGTGACGGATGTGTTGGTAGGAGAAGATACCATAAGATGGTATCCACCCCTAGAATTAGATACTACTATGTTTACAGGACCATATTCTTACGAAATATTAAGAGCCGATGGATTTGGAAACCCGAACGTTTTACTTGAAACAACAAACCCAACAACTTTTTTGGATGTTGGACCCTTTGAAAGAATTTATAGCAATTTAGATACCGAGACTCAAGCAAACAACTATATCATAAATTTTTTTAATGACGGTAATTTTATAGTTTCTTCAAATACTGCTAGCTCAGTTCTATTATCGATTACTTCTAGCGATAATTCCCTCGCTCTTTCATGGACAGAAAGTGTTCCTTGGATAAATAATTCCTATGAAATATTTAGAGATGATGGATCGGGTACTTTTGAATTTTTGGACAGTACAACTGAGATGACTTATGTAGATTCTGGATTGGTGAATGGCCAAGAGTATTGTTATTTCGTTAGGTCTATAGGAGCTTACGATACTCCTTTAATTCCTGATGTATTGATAAACTATTCTCAGGAATCCTGTTCACGTCCTTTCGATTCTGTTCCACCATGTCCACCAGAAATATCTATTGAAGGGGAGTGTGAATTGGAGAATTATGTGTTAACATGGAATAACCCGAATAATACTTGCGCTGATGATGTAGTTCAGTACAATGTTTATTACTCACCAACACTTGATGGGCAATTGGAATTGGTTTATACAAGTGAAAGTGCAAATGACACAGTATTTGTTCCAGAAGATTTCACGAACGTTATAGGTTGCTATGTGGTAACGGCTTTGGATTCTTTATTAGCAGGTCCAGATGGTATATTGAACCAGAATGAAAGTGTCTTTAGTGATACCATATGCATTGATAGTTGTCCAGTATATGAGTTACCAAATGTGATAAGCCCAAATGGTGATGGTAACAATGATGTTTTTACACCATTCCCAGGATTCAGGTATATAGATAGTATTGATCTAACCATTTTTAATAGATGGGGGGAACCCGTTTATAAAACTACTAACCCTGAAATTAATTGGGATGGGCAGCATCAAGACCCACTAGTAGAGTATTTCGGTTCTGGAGCTTATTTTGTGCCAGATGGCACATATTATTATGTGTGTATTGTAAATCAGTTAACTTTGCAGGGAATAGTACCTTTTACTTTGACTGGTAGCTTTACCATGTTCAGAGAAGGAAGTAAAAGATTTGAATAAATAATGTTCACGGGAATAGTTGAGTGTCTTGGAACCGTAAAGGATGTTCATCCTTATAAAGACAACGTAAAATTTACAATTGAAGCTCCATTCGTTTCAGAAATAAGAGTAGATCAAAGTATTTCGCATAATGGTGCCTGTCTTACAGTTGAAAGTTTGTCTAACAGTAGTTATGAAGTTTCTGCGATAAAGGAGACTTTAGACAAAACCAATCTTGGAGATTGGAAAGTTGGAGATAAAATTAACTTGGAGCGAAGCATGAAAATAGGTGGCCGTTTAGATGGACACATAGTTCAAGGTCATGTAGATATGGTTGCGGCTTGCGTGAATATTGAGGATTTTAAAGGCAGTTGGGTGTATGATTTTGAGTATGGAGAAGGCAAAGATGAATTGATAGTGGATAAAGGTTCTATAACAGTAAATGGAACAAGTTTAACAGCTTTGAATACAAAGAAAGGAGGGTTTTCGGTGGCGATAATTCCATATACCTATGAGTATACTAACTTTCACCAAATTCAATTTGGAACGAAAGTGAATTTAGAGTTTGATATTATTGGAAAATACGTTGCGAAAATCCTAGAGAATAAAATCTAGTAAACTGCTGAAGCAATTTTCTTAACTGCACTTGATTTTCCCATTGTGTAAAAATGAAGGCTGGGAACCTCTTTCTCGACAAGTTCTTTTGCCTGTCTAATGGACCAGTTAATTCCTACTTCTTTAACCTCATCGTTATTTTTACAAAGCATTAATGCGTCCGCAAGATCATCGGGAAAATCTACATGAAAAAACTTAGGAATGAAGTTAATATGCCTCAAATTGGTGATGGGCTTAAGCCCTGGAATGATCGGCACACTAATACCTATTTCTCTACACTTTTTTACAAATTCGAAATATTTAGAATTATCATAAAACATTTGGGTAACAATGTATTCTGCTCCTGCATCCACCTTTTGTTTTAAATACTGTAGATCAGTATTCATATTCATGGCTTCAAAATGTTTCTCAGGATATCCAGCTACACCAATGCAATAATCTGTAGGTGTTACGCTCTGATTTTCTTCATATAGGTAATTACCTGTATTCATGTCAACAATCTGTCCAACCAGTTCCACAGCATGAGCATGTCCTTCACTGTTTGGTGAGAAATGAGCTTCTGTTTTTACAGGGTCACCCCTTAAAGCAAGCACATTATCTATACCCAAAAACTGTAAGTCAATCAATGCATTTTCAGTTTCTTCCTTATTGAATCCGCCACAAATTAAATGCGGGACGGTATCAATCTTATATTTTGCCATAATTGCAGCGCAAATACCTACTGTCCCCGGTCTTTTTCTGACACTTACTTTTTGAAGAAGTCCATTTTCTCTTTTTCTATAAATATATTCTTCTCTGTGATATGTGACATTAACATATGCAGGATTGAATTCTAATAAGGGATCAATGCTATCATAAATAGAATTAATTCCAGCTCCTTTTAATGGTGGAAGAATTTCAAATGAAAACAGTGTTTTTGATGAAGACTTAATATGATCTATAACTTTCAATCACCAGAATTTTTGAGCGCTTGAAGGTAAAAAAAAAGCCCCTTGAACGGAGCTTCTTTTCTAATTTCTTAAAACAGTAAAGTCACCAATGTGTTGTTCGCCATTTTGCAAGACTAGGACAAAATAATATGTGCCTTCACTAAGGTCATCCATTTCCCAATCGTTTCTGTAATCAACTTGTTCAAATATAACATTGCCCCATCTATTGTAAACTTCCAATATAGCTCCTGGATGCCTATCTATTCCTTGGATAAAGAATACATCATTTGAACCATCATTGTTAGGTGTGAAGACATTGTATGTAGTAATTTCACAAGTAATAAATTCAAAATAAGACTCAGCAAAAGCTATGTCGTCCGGACAAGTATTTGAGTTTACAACGAGAAGATAGTTTCCATTTTGATCTGCTAAAACTTCTGAAGAACTCATTTGACTACCATCAGGAAAGGTGAATAAATGGCTGGTACTAACACCATTTGGCTGTTCTGTCAAGGTATAAAAGAATTCTTCTCCCAAACATATTTCAACTGAATCAGGAAGCTCAGCTACAGGAAGAGGAACAAAAAATATTTCTTCCGTATATGACCTATTGCAGAATAAGTCATTGTATGTAAAATTATATGAACCTGGAAAGTTGACGTTTATATCGATATGATCACCATTATCGGTTGGAACTATTGCTGCAAATGAGGAATCATTAGATGCTTCATATTCCCAAAAACCAGAAGTAAAAACATTGCTTACGTCTATGAAACTTTCATTATTGCATGCTGGAGTTACCGTGGTTAATTCAGGTTCTGGCCTAACATGTAAAACTACGGTTGTGTCATAGAAGCAACCAAAGTTATCCAGTACTTCAAAAGTGTAATTAAAGTTCCCAGGACTTTCTGGTTGAACAACTATAATGGTATCATTATTTGAAATAATAGATGGTTCAGGCAACCAATTTCCGTCAATGATTTGAGGTGTATACGTTTCAACAGTTGGGTCAATATCCGGATTGAACTGTATTCCCCAAGAGAAAATATATCCATTATCCGCTCCAAGATTATCGGTTACAGTAATGGTCCAATCACCATTTATCTCACAGCCAATAAAATTGGCGAAAGGCTGAAAAGGGCTATAATCACCTTCCTGTGCTTGGCTATCTGTATAAGTTCCAGGGCCATCACCACTGGTGAAAGTAACACCTGTAGCACAACCTGTTTCTAAGGTACCATTTAAGGATGTAGGTGTCCAACAGTATTGATAACCTTCTCCAGGAGTAATATTTGCACTCTGTCCGTCTACAGGGCCAGTCGCCCAGGGAACACCCAAATTACAAGAACCACCACTTTGATCTTGTAAGATAATCATAGTGCCATCTGGACAAGTAAGAGTAATATCTAAATCACCAAGGTAGGAATGCTCCATTGTTGCGCAAACAGCAACAAAATCACTTTCATCCTGAATAGTTGTTCCATCTGGAAATTGATCTAAGGTTATGGTTGTCGAATATGAAGCTCCGGAACCATCGGGTAGAAAAGTTTGTCCTGCTAAGAAACCACCACCAAGAAAGGAGCCTTCATTTGGGATAACTCCAAATGCTTGTGTGCTATCTGGAGTGATACCACCAACTAATGTTGTTTCATTCCCAACACAAATTGTATCCTGAAAGGCCGAAATAATTTGGCTAAAGTTGGGCGTTGTAGAGACTCTAACTGCTCCCTGAAAAAGCTGTGCTTGGCCCAGAGTATCTGTCACAGTTAAGCTAAAAGGATAGCCAAAAGCCTCATCATAAGTGTTTTGAACATTGGTTAGACCCATTCCAGAAAACAAAATCCCACTTCCAAGATCCCATTCAAAAAATGAATTTTCGTTGGTTTGATTATATCCTGTTCCGCCAGAAAAAGGGAAGTCGCAATTTGCTTCAAAATTCACAGTTTCACCTTGACAGATATCAACATAAAAGAATTCATCTATTTGTGATGGATTAGTGCTCATTTCAATGTTAAAAGGCTGCCAGAAAAAGCCACAATTTATGGCTCCCGTAAATCCAGCACCAGTAACGCTTCCTGCAGAAGACTCAAAAAGAAAAGTTAAGCACCCAGTGGGATTATCTAAAGTAGCATTTACTGAAATGACTATGTCATCTGTTATTGCACTATTGTAGATTCCCAGTATTGGCGAACTCGTATCTGGTCCATCGAAAATGGTAAGAAAGTCTGTACTTGCGATATCAAATTCATCACCAACTGTTTCAGTATCAATGATAAAAGTGATTGCGTTTCCACCATCAGGGCAGAATGTCATTGCATGGCTTTCTCCTGCACTATAGTCACCAGCAGCACCTGCGTCAGTTAAAACTATGCTTGAAGAACCGCATGTTACATTTACTGTCCCACCATCACTAATTGGTGTATTTTGAGCCACTAGACCAAGCCCAAGAAAAATGAAAAGAAAACAAGAAATCAACTTATTCATTAATTCTGTTTTAAATGTGAATTATACAATGGAATTAACTCGTCATATGAAAGAAACTTTATCATCTGATTGGTGCCACTTATTCGTAAGTATGCTCCACTTTTACGGTATTCAGAAAAATCGTAAGCCAAAACATTGAAATTTTCCAAATCCAGATCTATTTCTTCCAATTGAATATTTTGCTTTTCCGAAGAGATCTCAAAAATCTGATAGGAATGATCAGCGAAAAACACCCAATAATTCAAAATTTGAGGATTACTTTTTTGTAGCTCGATTATTTGAACTTCGCTATATCTTTCTAAAAGCCTTTGGTCAAAATCATTTTGGCCGAGCAAACCGAAGGACACCACTAACATTAGAATTGATGTTGAAATTACTCTCATATAACAGTTATCTGACTCAAAAGTAATAAAATGCAACTACTTGTTATTTTAACAATAAAGTTATTTGTGCTAACTATTGCAAACTAAAAAGGCGATTAAAGAATTCCTCAAACATTCTATTTGTTACATTTGCAGCCCGATGGAGGAGATTAGGAATTTTTGCATTATTGCTCATATCGATCATGGTAAAAGCACACTTGCCGATAGGCTCTTGCAGTATACTGGAACAATTTCAGATAGAGATCTGCAAGAACAAACTTTGGATGATATGGACTTGGAACGTGAGCGAGGAATCACTATAAAAAGTCATGCTATTCAGATGGACTTTGTTCATGGTGGCAAAAATTATGTGTTAAACCTTATCGATACTCCGGGTCATGTAGATTTTTCATATGAAGTTTCCAGATCTATTGCAGCTTGTGAAGGTGCTTTGTTAATTGTGGACGCTACCCAGGGTATAGAAGCACAGACCATTTCCAATTTATACTTGGCACTTGAACATGATCTGGAAATAGTTCCTGTCCTAAATAAGATGGATTTGGATAGTGCTATGAAGGAAGAGGTGACAGATCAAATAGTAGATTTGATAGGTTGTAATGCAGAGGATGTTATTCCAGCATCCGGTAAAACGGGAATGGGTGTTGAAGATATCATAGATGCAATAATTAATAGAGTCCCACCTCCAAAAGGAGATCCGAACGCACCACTGCAAGCTTTAATCTTTGATTCCGTTTATAACTCTTTTAGGGGAATTATAGGTTATTACAGAATATTAAATGGTAAGATAAAGAAAGGAGATAGGGTAAAATTCTTTAATACCAATAAAGAATACAATGCAGACGAAATTGGTGTCTTAAGATTGGACCTAAGTCCTCAAAAAGAAGTAAAGACAGGCAATGTTGGTTATATTATTTCTGGAATTAAGAATGCTAAGGAGGTTAAGGTAGGGGATACGATCACAAGTGTAGAAAATCCTACTTTAGAGGCTATTCAAGGATTTGAAGATGTCAAGCCAATGGTCTTTGCTGGAATTTATCCAGTTGATACGGATGAGTATGAAGAGTTAAGAGCATCTTTAGAAAAACTACAATTGAACGATGCTTCTTTGGTATTTGAACCTGAATCTTCTGCAGCTTTAGGTTTTGGTTTCAGATGTGGTTTTTTGGGAATGTTGCACATGGAAATTATTCAGGAAAGATTAGAACGAGAGTTTGATATGAATGTCATTACTACGGTTCCGAATGTTTCCTATCAAGCAATGCTCAGAAAAGGAGGGGAACATTTAGTCATTAATAATCCATCTGAAATGCCTGACCCTTCCAAATTGGATTATATAGAAGAACCTTTTATAAAGGCTCAAGTGATTACAAAAGCAGATTATGTAGGTTCCATTATGAACCTCTGCATTGAGAAAAGAGGGGAATTAAAGAATCAAGTTTATTTAACTACGGATAGAGTAGAAATAACCTTTGAAATGCCTTTGGCAGAAATAGTTTTTGATTTCTATGATAAATTGAAAACGGTTTCTAAGGGCTATGCATCTTTTGATTATTTCCCTATTGGAATGAAGAAATCAAACTTGGTTAAGCTAGATATTCTTTTAAATGGCGAGCAAGTAGATGCTTTATCTGCTTTGATACATAGAGACAATGCTTATCAACTGGGGAAAAAAATCTGTGAGAAATTAAAAACCTTGATACCCAGACAACAATTTGAAATTCCAGTTCAGGCTTCCATTGGGAGTAAGATTATTTCCAGAGAAAACATTCGAGCCTTGAGAAAAGATGTAACCGCCAAATGTTATGGTGGTGATATCACAAGAAAACGTAAACTCTTAGAAAAACAAAAAGCGGGTAAGAAGAGAATGAGACAAGTTGGGCGTGTTGAAGTACCTCAAGAAGCTTTTCTTGCCGTCTTGAAACTGAATGATTAGAATCTTCTTTTCTTAAAAGTAAACCTTCTTCCTTTACGCGTTAAAAACAATCGTTTATAGTGGTTAAAAGTGTAACCAATACTTAGCTGAAAAGAACGATTGAAATTCTGGGGAAACACCTCCAAAGGCTCTTGACTTGTTTGCATAAAAGAAGATGTAACAGGGGTTTCATAAACATCATTGAATCCCTGCATAAATCGAAAACCAATATTGATACCTAAATCCATTTGATATTCAAAACCACCAATGGCAAATATATCGGTGCCATTAAAAACATTAAAAGTAGGAGAAGTTAGTCTATCTTGTTCATCAACTTCGGTAGGGTAGGTATAAACGATTAATTCTGAATTTTTAAATCCAACTCCTGGCCCAACCAAAAATCTGAATTTGTCATCTTTACCTAAACCAATTTTAGTAAGTAAACCAAATTGTAAATAATCAATTAAAATTTCAGTCTCGAAGCTTTTCATTAATGGAGCTCCCATCATCATTGGGATGCTTATCGGAGTAGAAAATTTCGCTCCAATTCTGGTGTAATTTATTTCAGGTTGAAGATGAATTCCTCTAGTGAGTAAAGCATCTAAATAAAAACCACCATGGTAACCTAAAGAGAAATCATACATTCTTTCCGGGAAAGGACTTACTTGAATACCGTTTTCTCTAATGAATGTAAATTCATCTCCTGAAAAACTGGATAGATTTGCTCCTGATCTTAACCCTACCCTAATATCTACATTAGGCCCCCTCTTATTGTATCGCTTTCTGTACCTCTGCCCTTCAGCATCAAAAGACACTAAAATGAAGATAAAAGCAATTATAACTACGCCTATTGTCTTCAATTTATTCATCACTATCACACAAGTGTTTTATTAAATCACTCTAAATCAACGAATAAATTACATAAAGATTTAAAAAAAGTCAATTAATTTTTGGCTAATTTAAAATGTATAGGTACTTCAAAACGGACATTAATTGGCCTTCCATTTACCGTTCCTGCTTCGAATTTTGGTAATTTTTGAATTACTCTTAGAGCTTCTAAATCTATCTGACTATCGACAGACCTCAGTATAACTGGATCCTCAATAATTCCTAATTTGTTAATAACAAAAGAGACAATAACGGTTCCTTCAATCCCAATCTCTCTCGGAATAGTGGGGTACCGAGTATTCCTAAGTAAAAAATTGGAAATTGATATTTGAGTACATTTATATTGTTCGATAGGGTCTTCAATATTTCTACAATCTTCGAAGTACGGATAGTTCGAAAGGTTTATTTCATTGAAACCCATTATTCGTTCTTTCCTTGGCACTTTTAATTTTGAATTGTCTGGTTTTTTATCGGTGAAGAGCCCAATGGATTTTTCCGGTGGACTTATTTTCTCTATTGTTTCCATAATAGTGCGCTTTATTGGAACTTGTTCTGAAACAATAATTTTTGTCGCTTTTTGCACTTTTTTAATTTGTGCTGGGACTTGAAAAATCAGATTTTTAATTTGGTCTTCCTCAATCATAAAATCTTCGACATCGAGCAATTCCCTCAAATGTTCGGATTGAGATTTTTGAAAGTTTGCATATTCAAATAACATTAAGCAAAAAGAAAAAGAAGCGATAAAACTGATCAGAAAAATTCCCTTTCTTTTGGATTTGTGACTTTTTACAATGCGATTAAATGTATTCATTCTATAAGGTTTTAAGATTGATGTAGAAACATCAAAATCTATACCTTACTGAAAATCAGAGTGTTAAATTAGAATTTTTCTCTTCTAATTTACACCTTTGCTTCAAGACAAAGCGCCTTTTTTTATCAAAGAGGCACCGAAAATTAATTTAGCTCCAAGTGGAAAGAGGTTCTTGGAACTTGGGACATTTTGGAAAGAAAGTTTCTTTAAGCCATGTGATCAGATAAGAATTTCTCCATAGCTCTATAGAAATCAAATTGATTCTCTTCATTTCTAAATCCGTGACCTTCATTATCTTTTACCATATATTGAACCTCCACACCACGGGCTTTCATTGCAGCTACCATTTGATCCGATTCAGATTTTACTACGCGGGGGTCATTGGCTCCTTGAGCTATAAAAAGAGGTGATGTAATTTTTTCGGCATTTAGAGAGGGTGAGGTAGCGGTCATACGTTCCTTATCCTCAATAGGATTACCTACCATATCATATAGCATCTCTAAGTAAGGCTTCCAATACTCAGGGATTGCTTCCATAAAGGAAAATAGATTGGATACACCCACATAATCAACTCCACAGGCATATAGTTCAGGTGTATATGTAAGCCCTGCAAGTGTTGCATAGCCTCCATAACTTGCTCCATAAATCGCTATTCGGTTTTTATCGGCAATCCCTTTTTCAACCAACCAGTTTACACCATCTGTAATATCATCCTGCATTTTTAAACCCCATTCATTAAATGAAGCCATCCAAAACTTTTTACCAAAGCCCGTTGAGCCCCTAAAGTTCATTTGAAGTACAGCATATCCTCTATTGGCTAAGAATTGTATTTCTGGATTAAATCCCCAACTATCTCTGGCCCAGGGTCCACCATGAGGATTGATAATAACTGGTAAGTTCTTAGCAGTATTTATATCGTTACCTACTGGAAGAGTCAAGTAACCTTCAATCTTTAAGCCATCTCTAGAAGTATAGCTTATCGGTATCATCTTAGCCATATTATTGGCGTCTATCCATGGAGAAACTTCATGTATCTTCTCGATGTATTTTGTTGACCAGTCAAAGAAATAATAGGCTCCAAGGGTTTGATCGCTATAGGTTCTTACAATCATTTTGGTTTCATCTTTGGTCATACTGGAAATACCAAACTCTAAATTTGGCAATTCATTTTCTAAATGCTCAAACAAGGATTTAGTGTTCTCATCAAAGAAATGTCTTTGTCTCTTCCAAGAAGTATAACTGGCAGAGGTTAGATTTTTGTCTTTTTCCGAATAGAAGAGTGATGAAATATCGTAGTCATCATTGCCATATATGACTTCTTCCTCTTCAGCAGTTTCGGGATTAAAAATGGATATGCTCGTTTTATCTCTTCCAAGATTGGATAATGAGTAGAGCTTTAAATTGTCAAAAGTAAAGAAGACAGGACTTAGTGTTTCTGTATAGTTTGTGCTTAGAATAGGTTTAAAATCATCTTTCTCATTGGTTCTATAAAGTAAACTGGAATTTACACCATCAGTTGCCGTTGCCACTCTTAATTTTCCGTTATGGTCTGTCATCCAACCACTAATATTTCCTGGGTTTTCTGCCAGAATAGTCATCTCTCCTGTATTGATATTTAGCCTATAAGGATCAAAAACTTGCGGATTCCTTTTGTTTAATCCGATAATCATTTCATTTTCATTATCCTTTAAGGGGTCAATAATTTGAGTCCTAACGCCCTCAATGTCGGTCAGACCTTTCAGATTTTCTCCATTAATATCAACTCCAAAGAGTTTGAAATTTTCATCTCCACCCGTATCCTTTAAAAAGAGAATACGATTGTTATTCGCCCAGAAATAACCGGACACATCTCTTTCCTTTTCAAATGTCAATTGTTGCACATTGTTACTTCCTATTTCTTGGACGAAAATGTTCATTCGCTTTTCATAAGGAGCAGTAAATGAATAGTTTTTCCCATCTGGAGAAATCTGAAAGCCGGATTTATCAGGATTCTTAAAGAAATCTTCAAGAGGAATGTGCTTTGCTTTGGTTATGCCTTGTATGGATTTAGAAAGAGAAGAGAATAATATCATAGATTTAGTAGAAAAAATTTGTTTCGATTGATTTCAAAATAATAAATGGCAATATTCAGAAATTGAGAGGATAAAAATGAGTAAAAATTATTGAAGGGCTTATTTTTTTTCAAATGGTAAAAAAGCCATTATTTGGCTTAGGCTTATTCCTTCCAATTTAAGAATCATTAAAGCATAAGAGAAAAGAACTGTTAAGTTAATTAGCAAATAGACTAACCAACCGTAATCTTCATAGATGCTAGATTGAAAGCTTAACAAAACTAAACCAACAGCAACAAATAAGTAAAGTCCAATTCGTTTGAAGTCATATGGAATGTGGAATTGCTTTTGACCTATTAAAATGGAACAAAAAGCCATAGCGATATAACATGTTAAAGTAGCCCAGGCCGAGCCTTCATAACCAATTTTTGGGATAAGGTATATGTTTAATCCAATTGTAATTACTGCGCCAATAACAGTGAATAAAATACCGTACTGAGTCTTTTCATTTAGCTTGAACCAAATAGAATTGTTTTGATAAACACCAAAGGCAACATAAGCGAACATTACAATAGGAACAATATGAAGCCCTGCCCAATAACCGTCATTTTCCGTTCCAATAAAATATTTGAAAAAATGAATATTCAGAATAACCGTAAGGATAATACAGCATAAAATAATAACTACCCATTTCATAACATCTGCATAGACTTGCTTGGCATTTTTTTCTTTCTCTTGGTTAAAGTAAAATGGTTCTGCAGCATATCTTAAAGCTGCGAGAAAAAGAGATAATAAAACACCCATTTTATAGTTTGCTCCATAAATTCCTAGTTGAGACATAGTCTCACTTTCCCCTTCAAGTGGCCATAAAATTCTTTTGATTAAGATTCTATCTAAAGTTTCATTTGCCATTCCAGCTAGACCCGCAACTAACAAGGGCAAAGAATAGCGAAGTACTTTTTTCCATAGGCCATAATTAAACCCTTCTTTAATAAATTTAATGGCTGGAGATAGAAGAGTTAGTTTGGTAATAGTTGCTATAAGATTTGCTATAAATACATATCCGACTCCAGTTCCTTCTATGTGAAAAGTATCTATAAGCCAGCTATCATATCCCTTTTCTGCGCTAGGAATAAAATAGGAAATGAAAAGAATATTAAAACCAATGTTAATTAAGATGTTGACCAAATTGATACCAACAAACTTCTTTGCTTTATTATAGAATCTTAGACGAGCTAGAAAAAGGCTGGAAATCGCATCTAAACCAACGATAATAGCAAACCATGACACATATTCCGCATGGTCTGGATATTTTAACCAAACGGAAATGGGTTCTCTAAATAATACTGCTAGAGATATAAAAACTGTTGATGTGCATATTAAGGAGATGAGTAAAGTCGAAAAGATTTTATTGGGATTTCCATCTTTCTTGGAAGCAAATCTGAAAAAAGCAGTTTCCAAGCCATAGGTTAAGAAAACTACTAGAAAAGCCACATAAGCATACATTTCGGTAATTACACCATATTGCTCAGTAGAAAAGTTATCGGTAGTATAGTAAGGAACAAGCAGATAGTTTAAGAATCGGGCTAATACACCCAATCCATAAATACCAGTTTGTCCAGCTAGTTTTTTTAAAGGGTTCAAAAGTTGGCTTTACGTTTTTCTAGGAAAGCAGAAATTCCTTCTGTACTTTCTTCATTTTCAAAACATTTCGAAAACTCTTTTTTCTCAATCTCGTAACCATCTTCTTGGGAATAATTTGCATTAACAGCTTTAATTGCTGATTGAATTGCGTTGCCAGAATTCTTAGTAATCTTTCCTGCGATTTTATTCGCCTTCTCCATTAATTCTTCAGGTTCACATATATGATTCACAAGCCCCCATTTTAAGGCATCTTCTGCACTTATCATCCCAGCAGTACAAATCATTTCCAAGGCCTTTCCTTTACCCACATTATTGGCCAGTCTTTGTGTTCCTCCGTATCCGGGGATGAGCCCTAAGGAAACTTCTGGCAAGCCCATTTTCGCATTTGTTGAAGCTATTCTAATATGGGCTGAAAGAGCAAGCTCCAATCCTCCGCCCAGAGCAAAACCATTGATTGCTGCAATAACAGGTTTGCTCAATTGCTCTACAAAATCAAAAAGTTTTTTTTGGCCATCATTACTTAACTTATAGGCTTCCGATTCATTAAATTCAGCAAACTCTTTAATATCCGCTCCTGCAACAAATGCCTTTTCTCCTGATCCGGTAATAATAACCACTCTGGCTGTTTGCGATGATTCCGCATCTTTTAATGCGTGATTTAGCTCCTCAATGGTTTTGGAGTTCAATGCATTGAGCTGCTTTTCCCTGTTTATTGTGATATAATAGATTCGGTTTTCTTCTTTGGTAAGAATATTTTCAAAAGCCATACATACTTCATTTGATTCAGTGCAAATCTACTTGAAACAATTCAAACTTTTTTCTGCTTAAGAATTAGTTGGGAGTGATATGAAAAAAGTAGTGCCCATATTGAGTTCAGAATTGAACCAAACCTTCCCATTGTGATTTTCAATTATTTTCTTGACCATAGCAAGGCCTAAGCCCATTCCTGTTCCTTTGGTGGTAAAGTTAGGCACGAATATTTTCTCGTATTCTTTCTCAGGTATCCCAACACCATTGTCTTTAATGGAAATAATAATTTGGAACCCTTTCTTGATCAATTCTATATCAATTTTACCATATCTATCTTCAGGAATAGCTTGAATTGCATTTTTAATCAAGTTATTAAACACCCTAGAGATTTGATCTTTATCTCCGTTAAATTGATAAGATTCCTTTTCATCTATGTTAATGGAAATTTCGGCATTTTCTGTTTCGTTAAATAGTTCCGTAGAACCATTAAGGATATCCTTCACATTAATCTTAGCCATATTGGACTTTGGCATTTGCGCAAAATTGGAAAATGCACTTGCGATTGCACTAAGTGTATCAATTTGCTCTATCAATGAATTTGAGGAGCGCTTAAATTTGTCTTCCCAATCTGGTGATTTTTCCTCCATTGATTTTTGCAGGTATTGTAAATTCAATTTCATTGGAGTTAACGGGTTTTTGATCTCATGAGCAACTTGCTTTGCCATTTCCCTCCAAGCTGCATCTCTTTCGGATTTTGCCAATTTTCCTGCCGAAGCATTCAGTTCGCCCAGCATTCTATTATATTCCGTTACCAGTTGACCAATTTCGTCATCACTTTTCCAATCTATAGGGTTATTTGCTTTTTCAAAACTGGTTTCTTTAAGCTTGTTTCCAATGGTTTTTAAACTCTTTGTTATATAGTTTGATATGAAATACGCGAATAAGGCCGCAAGAATGAAAAACAGACCATAAACCTGTGCAAGTGTTTTTAAAAACCCCTGAAGGTCATTGGTCAATTGCTCGTCCGTTTGAAAATAAGGGATATTCATATAGGCCAATGTCTCCTCTGGATTGGAGATTGGATGAATAGTTCGGTAAGTAGATAGTATGGATAAGGTGTCCGCTTTATAAGATTCAATATACCTTTTGTCCCCTTCAATTTTATTCAAAATCTCGTTTTGCAGCTTATAAACAAAAATACCTTCGGTAAAGTAATCAGTATGCGATGAAACCAATAATTCTCCATTAATGTCGAAGAAATTTATTTCCAGATCATTCATTTCCGAAATATCCATTACGTGATTGGTTAAAAGATCTTCAATTTTTAAAGTACTATCTGCGTTTGCATTTTGCGAAATCAAAAAATTCACGGTTTTTACCACAGTATTTTCCTTTCTCTTCAATCTTTTTTCATGATACTCTTGATTTTGCTTGTTAAAACGATATGCAGCAACGGCACCAGTAACAAGGAATGAGAACAGAATAAGTGCTATCATGGAAATATATATTCGTGTTCTCAAGGATAATTTTCTCATGGGCCTTTTTTGCGGGAAAACCGTGCCAATATTACAATTTTCAGATAAGTCTCAATAATAGTGTTTTGTGTTAAAATTGTAAACAGCTGAATAAAACTAATTAATGATTAATATTTAACGACTAAGCAAATCTTATTAGTCTAAAAAAATATTAGAGCTGAAACTTTCTGGGACTAATAGTTAATTTTTTTGTTAATTTTTTGTTAATTTATATTAGTATTAACAACCAAAACAATTATTAATTAAACAATCTATAGGCTTATGAAATTTAAAATTTACTTAATGGCGATTTGTATGCTGTTCTTCAGTTTTGCAAGTTTTGCCCAGTCAAAATCCGTGTCCGGTAAAGTTACCGATGGCAACGATGGTTCTCCATTACCTGGAGTAACTGTTGTGGTTAAGGGCACAACAAATGGAACTTCTACAAACATTGATGGTAATTATACCGTTGAAGTTCGTGAGGGTGATGTTTTAGAATTTAGCTTTATTGGTTACGAAAATCAAACCGTAACAATTGGTTCTGCTAATGTTTATGATGTTTCATTGAAGCAAGGTGTATCCTTAGATGAGGTAGTCATTACCGGACAAGGTAATGGTATTGCTAAAAGAAGACTATCTACAACGGTTGATGTTATTGATGCAGAAGAAATTGAAAGATTGCCTGCAAACCAATTGGATCAATTACTTCAATCCAATGCACCAGGTGCTCAAATAAGACTAAGTTCTGGGCAGCCTGGAACTGCGGCAATTATTAGAACAAGAGGGCCTATTTCTGCTGCCTCTTCTGCGACACCAGTTATTATTGTGGACGGAATAAGGGTAGATAACCTGAATTCTAATCCACAATTGGGAGTTGCAACTGGAGGAGCAGATGTATCAGCTCTTGCTGACATCCCTGTGGAATCGATTGAGAAAATTGAATACATTAAAGGTGGAGCAGCGACAACGCTTTATGGTGCTGATGCTGCGAATGGAGTAATCCAAATTATAACCAAAAAAGGAAAGGCTGGTGAGGTAACTCCTTTTGTTGAATACAGAATTGGATCAATTACTGCTGAGGATAAGTGGTTAAGATTTGAAAGAACGGGAGAAGCAGTTTTTGAACCTGGGCTTTTGAGCGAGTTCAAAGCAGGATTAAGCGGTGGAACAGATGTTTTTAGCTATAATTTTGTTGGAAGTTTATATCAGGATGATGGATTTAATGACTTGAATGAGCAGTTGAAAAGAAGTTTCAATTTTGGATTCAATTCACGTCTGGGAGATAGATGGAATTATTCAGGATCATTTGCTTTCACCAATTTCGATTACAATTTGGATTATAATGCCAATACCAGTTTCTCTAGATTTTCTGCTGCTGAAGGTGGTGCATTTGGTAATTTGGATGAATTAACCGAAGAGGAATGGTTAGACGTCAGAGAATTAATGCGAAATCAAGGGGCTTTAACCAATATTAATCAGCAGATTAACAGAATTTCTGGAAGTAATAAATTAAGTTATAGAATTACTGATAACTGGAATACTAATTTAACATTTGGTATTGAAAACAGAAGAAGTAGACAAAGAGAAATTCAATCCAATGCTTTTTTGATTGAGATTGGATCTATTGCTGAGGGAACAACGGATCAGGCCTCTATAACTAGAGTATTAAGAGATGTCTCTACTTCAACAGCAGACTGGAACTTGGTAAATAATACAGAGAAGAATGATCTGTCATTTATCACTACTGTTGGTGCAAGATATTTCAGAACCAATGATTATCAAGAAGCTTTAACGGGAACTGGTGGTGTTGATGGTACGAGTTCAGTGAATAATTTCTCTGAAAGAACTTCAGAGGATTTCACTCTGGAAAACGCCAACTATGGTTTTTATCTTTTAGAGAATGTAGGTTGGAAGAATAAACTATTTCTTGAACTAGGGGGAAGTTTAGATAAAAATACTTCCGCAGGAGATGATATTGGATTTTTATTCCTACCTAAAATTGGAGCTACTTATAATACAGGCGAGTTAAACGATATATTGAGTAATGTTCGTTTAAGAGCTAATTATGGAGAAGCAACAAATTTTGCACAACCATTTTCTCAAGATAGAACATTTGCTCTTGAATCATTTCTTGGAGCACCTGCATTTAGATTTGATAATCCTGGAAACACCCAATTGCAATCCGAAAGAGTACAAACTACGGAGTTTGGAACTGAGTTAGGTTTATTTGATTACAGAATTGACCTCGGGATAACTTATTATAATGCGAAAACAGTAGATGCATTATTTACACCAGATAATATTCCTTCAAGTGGTCAACTTGCTCAAATCACAAACATTGGTGAAATAACCAATAAGGGATGGGAATTTGCGCTTGGAGCAAGAGTTTTGAATACTCAAAAGCATCAGCTTAATGTTAATGGATCTTTCAATATTAATACCAATGAAGTTAGTGATGCTGGAGGTGCTCCACCATTTAATGTTGGTGGTTTCTTGGTTATTGGTACATGGATTGAAGAAGGAATGCCATTAGGTTTCCTGAGAGGAACAGAAGCTGTTTTGCAGGCTGATGGAACTTATGAGTTCGTTCCTAACTCTTTCTTAGGACAAACATTTGCCCCTCGTTTTGGATCTATTAGCCTTGACTATACATTTGACAAGAAGTTAACCGTATTTGCTACTAGTGACTATCAGTATGGTGCTGAGAATGTTGATCTTTCTCTTTTATTGAGATACATAAGAGGTGTAGAGACCGACCTTGTTCCAGAGGAACTGCAAAGTCAGCCTTTCTTTAATATCGTAAACTTCTTCACCGGATCATCTAATTTCTTTAAAGTAAGAAATATCGGAGCAAACTATGATTTGAGTTCGGTTGTTAATGGAAAATTTGGAGGTTTAAGAAATGTGCGAGTAGGCTTATCATTAACAAATCCATTTAACTGGACTGCATCAAATTTTGACCCAGAAGTAACTGGATCTGGAATTGGAAACCAAAATGGATTCGGATCTGGTGGTTTTGCTTATGGAACGGAGTCGGCACCAAGACAAATTATTGGTTCAATTAAACTTTCATTTTAATTATTAGAGTCATGAAGAAATTATTTTTTATTCTTACAAGTATTATACTTTTTTCCTGTAATGATTCTGGGATACTAGACTTTACGGAAGTGGAAAATCCAAATTTGTCTGAAACTTCTGTGGTCGGACAACCTAATTCTGGATCCATCTGGTTATCTGGAATTGAAAGACAATTATCACTGTTTATAAATGAAATCGTAATCAATTCAGAAATAGCATCTGATAATTACACCAACGATCAAACATTTTATAATCAGTTTTTAGATAATCTTGATATTATAAGTACGGATGATGATATAGCGGATATTCAATTTGATTTACACCGGATGAGAGAAATGGCTGTTTTTGGATTAGAGGTTGTTGGTCCAGGAGATCCTAACTATACTGCTGCAGTTGAAGCAGAATATCAGTTTTTCGTAGGGATGTCTAGTTTATTCGCTGGTATGTATTTCACTGGAATGCCAAATGAACCTGGTGGAGTGCCAATTTCAGCAAATGACAATATAAATGCATCAATTGCTAATTTCAATAGTGCTATAGCCTTGAATAGTTTGCCAGAATATCACTTGGCATTAGCAAGAGCTCATTATCTATTAGGGAATAGATCTGAGGCTGCAGATGCTGCTAGTGCTTCTTTAGGTCTTTCCTCTGATTTTACAAGGTTTGCAAGATTTGATGAGGCTGAAAATCCTGATAATGTAATGGAAGATGCGCTTTATGAAAGAGGTACCTTTGATGATTTGCAACCACTTCCAACATTGGATTTTTTGGATCCTAAGTATTCTTTCTTATCTCCATCTGAAGATTCACCAGTTCATTACTTAAAGGCTGAGGAAGCAATGATGATTGTGATAGAAAGCTTGATTGCACAAAATGATTTAGGTAGTGCTCAAACAATGATGACTGATCTACTTGCTTTAGTTCAAAGCAGAGGCGCGAGAAATATTGATGATTCAATCGAGAATAGAACGGAATTCGATCCTGGTTCAAGACCAGATATGGATTGTGTTGTGGTAAATGGTAGAAGTGGTTTGGTTTTAACGCGTTCAGCTGGGAATATAAATGTTCCAGATATTTCTGGATCATCTTTAACAGCTGCGGATATTTCTGGAATTGGGAATGACTTAGATGCTCTATACTTGTTGTACAGAACGAGACAGGAGGTGTTTATTGCCGAGGGAATGCGTATGGTTGATATGGGAGTCAAATTTGTTATTTCGGAAGTAGAGGAATTGCAGAACGATAATGTTTCTGCGGGATCTGTTGGAACTTCTCCTCAAATACCTTCTTTTGTGGCGGCCGCAGCAAGTCAATTGGATGAAATATCTTATGATCCAGGTTCTTGTGTAGCTACTACTACAATTGATTTAAATCAACTATTAGTAGACAATAGAACGGATGCAATGGTTCTTCCATTCCACTAGGGTTAGAAATTATAATATAGAAAAAGGAGATCATTATGATCTCCTTTTTTGTTTTCAGTACTTTACAAGTTAAATACTTTCTATGGAAATGGTTGATCCAATTCTAGAACCAAAAGAAACATAATAATGTTAACCATTCAATGCTTCCGCTCCGCCAACAATCTCCAAAATCTCTGCAGTAATTGCAGCTTGTCTGGCTTTGTTATAAGTCAACTTCAATTCTTTCTGGAGCTCAGTTGCATTTTCCGTTGCTTTATGCATTGCTGTCATTCTTGCTCCGTGCTCACTAGCGTGAGAATCTAAAATGCCTTTATATAATTGAATTTTTAATGACTTTGGTATTAAGTCTTCAACGATGGTCTTTTTGTCTGGCTCAAAAATATATTCTACAGCCGAGGAATCTTCTGGGTTTACTTCTGGAGGAACAATGGGTAAAAACTGTTCTGTTTTAACAATTTGAACACCAGCATTTTTGAAGCTATTGTAAACAATGAACACCTTATCGTAATTTCCTTCAACGAATTTCTGCATTACATTTTCTGCAATAGAAGAAACATAGGCAAAACTCAATTCGTCAAAAAGAGAAACGTATTTATCTCCAAAAGAATCGTTCGAATGATAAGAGCTTTTTCTAAAATGGTCGTAAGCCTTTTTACCAAGCCCTAATACTTCAAAAGAGACGTTTTCATGGCTTCTAATGATTTGGCTGGCCTCTTTTATAATGTTATTATTAAAAGCCCCGGCAAGACCTCTATTTGAGGCAATAGCTATTATTAATCCCTTTTTAGTCTCACGTTCTGCAGAATACACATTTTCACTAGGATTTAAACTCCCAGATAAATTACTCAAGATTTCTTGCAATTTCTCTGCATAAGGACGCATTTGAACTATTGCATTTTGAGCTCTTTTCAATTTAGCTGCAGAAACCATTTTCATTGCAGAGGTAATCTGCATAGTAGATCCTACTGAACTAATCCTGCTTCGTATTTCTTTTAGATTGGCCAAATCTCTATTTTATTCAAAGTCTTTAGACACATCTGCTGCAACTGATTCCAGAGTAGATTTCACTTCGTCCGTTAATTTTCCAGCAGCAATTTCATCTAAAATATTTCTGTGACTGTTTTCAAGAACCGTTAAATATCTGTCTTCAAATTCTTTTACTTTTTCAACAGGAACATTATTGATTAATCCATTAGTTCCGCAGTAAATAATTGCTGTTTGCTTTTCTACTGAAAGCGGAGAATTCAAATTCTGTTTCAATATTTCCACGTTTCTTTTTCCTTTTCCAAGAACAGCCATTGTAGCAGCATCTAAGTCTGAACCAAATTTTGCAAAGGCCTCCAACTCACGGAATTGTGCCTGATCTAATTTCAGTGTACCTGATACTTTCTTCATTGATTTGATCTGAGCCGAACCTCCTACACGGGATACTGAAATACCCACGTTAATCGCTGGCCTAACACCAGAAAGGAATAAGTTCGATTCTAAGAAAATCTGACCGTCAGTAATCGAAATTACATTGGTTGGAATATATGCAGAAACATCCCCTGCTTGAGTCTCAATGATAGGAAGTGCAGTTAAGGAACCACCACCTTTTACTTTACCTTTCAAGGAATCAGGCAAATCATTCATTTGCGAGGCAATGGTATCAGAGGCATTTATTTTAGCCGCTCTTTCTAATAATCTAGAGTGTAAGTAGAATACATCTCCAGGATAAGCTTCACGTCCTGGTGGACGTCTTAGTAAAAGAGAAACCTCACGATAGGCAACTGCTTGTTTGGATAAATCATCATAAACAATCAAGGCAGGTCTACCAGTATCTCTAAAGTACTCTCCAATTGCTGCTCCGGCAAAAGGTGCATAGAACTGCATAGGAGCAGAATCGGATGCATTTGCAGCCACAATTACCGTATAGGGCATTGCTCCGTTAGCCTCAAGAGTTTGAGCTACAGCAGCAACGGTAGAACCTTTTTGACCTACAGCAACGTAGATACAAAATACAGGCTCTCCTTTATCGTAAAATTCTTTTTGGTTGATGATCGTGTCAATGGCAACAGTAGATTTTCCAGTTTGACGGTCGCCAATAATAAGCTCTCTTTGACCTCTTCCAATTGGAATCATTGAGTCAATCGCCTTGATACCAGTTTGTAATGGCTCATTTACAGGTTGTCTATAAATTACACCTGGTGCTTTTCGCTCAATTGGCATCTCGAAAGTTTCACCTTCAATTGGACCTTTTCCGTCAATAGGTTCTCCCAGTGTATTTACTATACGACCGAGCATTCCTTCACCTACATTAAGAGATGCAATTTGAGATGTTCTCTTTACGCTATCACCTTCCTTGATCTCAGTTGAAGAACCTAAAATAACCGCTCCAACGTTGTCTTCTTCAAGGTTAAGTACAATTCCTTTCAAGCCATTCGCAAATTCGATTAGCTCTCCAGATTGTACATTAGACATTCCGTAAATTCTTGCAATACCATCTCCTACTTGGAGCACAGTACCCACTTCTTCTAACTCATTTGTTGAAGTGCTTCCTGCAAGTTGTTCTCTTAAGATGGCTGAAACCTCAGCTGGCTTAACCTCTGCCATAATTTATCTTTTAAAAATTTTAAAAATCAGCAACATAAGGGTTCTTGCTAAATGTCTTTCTATACTCTGTAAGTTTTCTAAGAACACTTGCATCTACCTGTTTATCGCCTACTTTAATAATGAACCCACCGATAATTTCGGGATCAATAATCTCTTTTAACTCTACCTGATTAGGAGCCATTTTCTTTACTACCTGCATTATTTCAGCTCTCAAAGCTTCATCCAATGCAGTTGCCGTTCTTACCTCAGCAACAGTAATATCTTTATGGGTTTTGTATAGGATCTCAAATTCATCTGCAACAACTTCAAGAATACTTTCTCTTTTCTTACGAACGAGAATATTCATGAATTCTGTGCTTAATTTAGAAATCTTACCATCAAATATTTGACTGAGAATGGTTCCCTTTTTATCAGATTTAATAATCGGACTTTTCAAGAGTAAATCTAGATCACGACTGTCAACAATAGCATCGCTAATCGTATTCATGTCTTCATACACCTCATCAATCGCATTCTTTTGAATGGCTAATTGTAAAAGTGACTTTGCATATCTATTTGCTACTCTAGTCGGTCTCATTAATTGATGTTCAGGTCTTTTACAAGATCATTAATCAAGGACTTTTGCTCAGTATCGCTATCGAGCTTCTTCCTTACTACTTTTTCGGCTATTTCCAGAGAAATTGCAGCGACTTGGTTTTTCAATTCACTCATTGCCGCCATTTTCTCATTTTGGATGTCTTCTTTAGCCTTGGCTACAATGGCCTCGGCTTTAGCTTTGGCTTCAGATTCAGCTTTGGACACAATTGAATCTCTCGTGTCTTTAGCTTCTTTTAAAAGCTTGTCGCGTTCTGAACGCGCTTCTTTTAAAAGCTCTTCATTGCTAGCATTAAGCTGGGCCATTTCTTCCTTAGCTCTTTTAGCAGATTCAAGAGCCTCTGAAATAGAGTCCTCTCGATTCTTTAAGCCTTGTAAGATTGGTCCCCAAGCAAACTTTTTGAGCAGTAGCATCACAATTGTGAAAACCACTAGCATCCAAAAGAATAGCCCAAATTCGGGTTCTATTAAACTTAAAAACATGTATTTTTTTACTTTTTATATTACAACCAAGAACGCTACAACGATGGCAATGATTGCAGCACCCTCAACTAGAGCCGCAGTCAAAATCATATTTGTTCTTAAGTCGTTAGCAGCTTCTGGTTGTCTTGCCATAGCTTGAACGGCATCTCCACCAATTCTACCAATTCCAATACCAGCACCAATCGCTGCTAATCCAGCACCAACTGCTGCTAATCCTAAATGAACACTGTCTAATAAAATTGCTGTTAACATAATTTGATATTTAATCTATTCTATATTCTAATTAATGGTGTGCTTCTTCCGTTGCCGCAGCGAAATAAGTCGCTGATAATAATGTAAATATAAAGGCTTGCAAGAAAGCAACTAAAATTTCTAAAAAGGTCATAAAAACAGATAGCAAAACGCTAGCAATAGCCGTTCCACTTGCAGGAATATTTCCTGCACTTTGTTGTATAATGAAAATTAATGCCAAAAAGGCCAATATAGTGATGTGTCCTGCAGTGATATTTGCAAACAAACGTATTGCAAGAACAAGAGGCTTTAAAAACATCCCTATGATTTCAATAGGAGTTAGAATAACATACAAAGGCCAAGGAACACCAGGCATTGCCAAAATATGTCTCCAATAGTTTCCATTACCATTTATAGTGGTAATCACAAATGTTATAATTGCTAGAACTAGGGTAACTGAAATGTTACCGGTCATATTAGCTCCACCAGGAATAAATGGTATCAGTCCAAGCATATTTCCAAACCAAATAAAAAAGAATACACTTAAAAGAAATGGAAGAAATTTCATGTATTTCTTCTCACCAATGATAGGTCTGGCGATATCATCTCTAATGAACATAATGATGGGTTCAAAGAAAGACTGAATACCTTTGGGTGCAGTATTGGGTTTTCTGTTGTAAGCTTTTCCTATGCTCGTAAAGACAAGGATTACCAGAAAAGCAACTATAAAAAGAGTAAGTACATTTTTGGTAATTGAAAAATCCCAAATCTTTGCCGTCTCTTCTTTATTATACGCGATATGGCCTTCCGCATCCTTAGTGATTCCTTTATCACCAACATATATGAGTTTGCCATGATCTAGAGCATATCCTTCATACGGGTCTTTTCCATGATGAAATTTAGAAGACATGAAAGCTTTTAAGCCTTTTCCTTCATGATAAGCAATAACCGGGAGTGGAATAGAAACACCGTGAATTTCACCATTTTCATCTTTAGTATCCCAAAGATGCCATTCATGGGAATCTTGAATATGGTGCATTATCATTTCACCAGCATTAAATTCACCACCATGGCTATCCCCTGAATCATCAGCTTTTAAAGTACCAACAGATGCAAACAAAACGCATCCCAAAATGAGTAATTTTTGAATCAAATTTTGATTGATTTTTACGCTTTTTTTCTTCAAGGATTTCAATGCCTTTTCTAATTCGCTGCAAAAGTAGATTTTTATTCCAAAAGAGAAAACCTATTTACTCTTTTAGATGAAAAAAAATCACTTTTTTAGTAAAGGTTTGAATAAAAAGTAGAGAGATATGAATAGTCCAACAAAAACTCCTATTGTGGTGAAGTTGAAATTTTCATTTGGGTGATTGGTATCCAGCCATTTTCCAAGAAATGTGAAAACAAGAAAGAAACCAATAATTTGGAAGCCCATGGTAGAGTATTGTACATACTTTCCAATGTTGGATTTAGGCTTTTTCTCCAAGTCCATTTTTCAATTTCAGCATGTGGGAAGTCAAAAATATGGTATAAAGCAGATATAAAGACAAATAAAACACCGCAAAAACCTTTACTTCCACCTTTTCTAAGGAAAAACCAACAGAAATTAATAAAGCTATGAAGACAAATAGCTTAATAACAATAGAAGCCATAAAGCGATTTACAAATAATGCTGGTCTTTGGGAAACGGCATTATGCAAATTTCTATAGGTCAAAAAACTAATTAGGATAAAAATTACGAAACCAAGAGAATATAGAATGTAATTAGAAGAGAAATTATAGTTGGAATTAAGAACGTAGGTAATTCCAATTAATAATAGAGTAAAAATTAGAAGTCTGGTGAGAAATTTATTTGGAGACATCCTTAAGCCACTGCTGCTTCTTGAAGTACTTCTTTTGCATTTCCTTGTCCGTTCATTGAAGCTTTCCCAGATTTAATATTGCACGTGCACGCCAGCTGAGCACCTTCTTCTACTTTTAATCTTTGGAAAACTGCATCCCCAGTAATTTTAGAACTGGATTTAAGACTCAACAAATTATTGATTTTAATATCACCGTGAAATGTTCCTTCAATATCTGCATCATTGCATACAACAGTACCATCAACAGTGCCTTTTGCACCAATTATTAACCTTCCTTTTATGTTGATATTACCAGTAATTTTTCCGTCAATTCGAAAATTTCCATCCGATTGAATACTTCCTTCAATAACAGTTCCCTCTACAATCGCATTTACTTTGCCAGTGGAAGCTACTTCATTATTTCTTGCCATATTTTCTTTTTTTGAAAAAATACCTGATAAAATTAATAATTAACCGCTGATAATCAAGGGATTAAAAATATTCTTCGTTGAAGAATTTATTATACCCTTCTATATCTTTCTCCTTAAATAGCGTAGCAAAATTAGTAGAACTTATTACAAAAAAGGGATATCCTTTGCTATTTATTTCGGTCAATTCACCATCGTTGAATGAAAAAGCATTGTAATAATTCATTGATGTTGCCTTTCCATTAAATTTTCTAATCAGAATTATTTGATGATCTTGATCTAAAAAGCTGGTGGTTATTTTCAAATTAGCATCTGAAAAATTACTTCCATGATAGTCCGACAACGTTCTTTTAATACCATTCAGATCAACCCCACTATTTGGCAAAATACATAGAAAGAAATGATCAATATCTTCCTTATAAACCCAAGTGCTTGAAACCTTATTC
Organism: uncultured Flavobacteriales bacterium; assembly: GCA_964609215.1. GTDB lineage: Bacteria > Bacteroidota > Bacteroidia > Flavobacteriales_D > JABDKJ01 > JABDKJ01. The sequence goes on along the minus strand of CAZSQZ010000001.1, from coordinate 249,335 downwards.
TCTTCTTCAGTTTCATTGGTTTGAGATTCTTCTCCCTGTTTATCAGTGTTATTCTCTGCACTTGTCTCTTTATCTTGACCAGATTTCCCCTCCTTTTCCTCTGTTATGTTTTCTTGGCTAGATTCTTCTTCCTCTATACCGAAACCACCACCTTCATTCACAATTCCTAAAAGTCTCTTTGCTTCAACTTCTTCTTCGGTTCCAGGAAATTCAGCAATAATTTCTTTCAGGGCTTTTATATAATTTGCCTTGTCCTTTTGCCCCCCAATAGACATTGCACGTAAGAAATAATATTTTGGAAGTAGTTCATTTGAACGGTCATTATTCATAACATCCAAACACGCTATTAAAACTTCATTATATCTTTTTCTTCTATATTTTCTATAAACCTCCTTATATGCTTCAACAAGAGCTTCTCTTTGCTCATCAGTTTGCTTTAAGGATTCTGGATTTGTGATAAGTGCAGCAAATTCTGTATCAGCACATTCTTCTATAATATTTTCCCTATAGTAACCGGAAGTAGCTCGTGGATCGAAACTTTGGTAATTTCCTTCCTCTTTCTTTTTATATAAACGATAAAGCTGATATTTTGAAACACATGCTATTTCATCATCCGGATATCTACCAATGAGTTCCTCGAACGTTTCAATTGCATTGTCCAAATCATTTAGATTTTCCCGATAAATATTACCCATCTCATAAAGGGCAGCTTTAATTTTATCATGGGAGGCTTTTTGTGCTTCTTCACTCAAAGGGATATTTGAAGAAAGATCTTCAATAGAAGGGACATTACTCGCTGTTATTCCTTCTTCGGCAAGACTCTCTTCAGGATTATTTATATCAAAATCTTCAAAGGATTGTTTGTCTTTTCTCCTCCAATTATCTTCTAACTTTCGCTCACCGAAAACTCTTTTAAATTCCGCGAAACCTTGGCTCTTGGCCGTAGAATTATAAAAATACCAAGTACCTCCTTTATTATTTTTCTTTCCACCCGTTTCCCCAGGATTTAGCTCTGCTAATTGCGCATCTCTTTTCGCTTTTTCTTCTTCTATTCTCTTTTCTTCTTCAATTCTCAGCTTTTCCTGAATATCTTCTAGTGCCTTTATTCGATCAGCTTCATCCATATCCAAATAAGCCAATAAACTATCTTGCTCATAGATGATTTCAATGTTTCTAACTAAGTCAGAAAGACTTTCTTTTTTGGCTGCAATAATGTCGTAGTTAGGATAGTCATTGGGTAAATATGTAATAGTACTATCAAAAAATTGACTTGATGAAGAATACTCTCTTTGATCGAAATAATAGTCTGCTAATCTCAGAAAAGATTTCCCCTTCTGTTTTGCATTACTTTCACTTACCTCTGCAGATTTTAATAGTAGAGAAATACCTTCCGAAAAATTTCTTTCTGCAAATTCCACCTCCGCAAGCGCATAATAAATTTGATCTTGAAACTCCAAATACTTATCGTCCTTTAGTAGTTTCTTTAATTGCGCTCTTATTGCATCACTATTTGAACGCGAATCAAATGCTAAAGCCTGATTTATTCGAGCATAGAAATCCATCTCATAAGTTGGATTCATTTTCGTGACTTCCGCGAATAAACGAATAGCTTTTGTGGACTCGCCTTTTTCTTGGTAGAGTTGAGCAAGAATAAAATTTAGCCTGGTTTTTCTTTTCTTTTTTTGATCTTCATGCGCAATGGCTTGTTCCAATTTGTCTATGGCTCTTTGCCAATCTTGTTGTCTTACATAATAATCGGCATAAACCTCATAAAATGTAGGCATCATATTCTTTGGAAACTTCGCCTGATCTTCTTCTAGTTTCTCCAAAATAGCGCCAGACTTTGCATATTCTTTTATCTGAATATAATTTCGAGCATTCCAAAGCGCTGCTACAAATTTGTTAGGGTCTTTCTTAAACGACTTGGTTACATAGCGAAACATCTCTTCACTTTTTTCAAAGTCTCTTCTATAGAAATTAGCAACCCCAATAAGTAGCCAACAATCATCTATCCATTTATTATATTCTTTTCGCTTTTCCTGAATGGAGTGCCTATCAATAACTTTAGTACACTTTTCTATAGCTCTGTCCATTTGAGGATAAATGCTTTGTGCGGTTTCCTCTGTGGGATAAATGAAAATAGGAAGTATTTCATCCCAATTTTCTTGATGACTTGTTTTTAATGAAAGCTCTCCCTCTTTTATACTCTCTTTAGCATTGAAATATCCATTGAAACGAGCATTAGCATCATGAAACTTTCGATTGATGTATCGATTCCTTGTTTTACATGAGCCAAGAACAAGAATAATACTGCAAGCCAGTAAGAAATAAATGATGAAATTTTTTTTCAAATTCTTCGTTTTTTTAGGCGCTAACCTTCTTTAAACAGATATCTGGCAAAAATATTTTATTTTTTCGGATAAATAGGAGCATTCTCATGATTAATAAACTTGATTTAGGGAATAAATTACTCTCCTTTACGCTCATTTTAATATTATGTTGATATTTGAACGCACATGGCTTTTGGCGATTGGTTAAATAAAAGGATTCAAAGACTTAGAAATAAATTTCGCTTGGTGGTTGTGAATGAAACAACCTTCGAGGAAAAATTGTCTTTTGTTCTATCTCGATGGAATGTAATCTCTTTCTTCTCTTTGTTGGTGGTTATTATAGCCGTTTTGGTTATCTCCCTATTTGCATTCACGCGCTTGGGTGAATATGTTATTGGTTTCTCAGAGGTGCAAACCAAAAATATGGCCACAAAAAATGCTTTACAAATAGATGAATTAGAGCATCAACTGAGAATGAAGGAAAGATATATTGAAGGCATTCAATTGGTTTTAAGAGAGGAAATAGATCATGACAGTTTAGAGACTATTATTCAAACAAGTCAAGATTATTCAAATTTAGATTTCAGTATTTCTGAAGGGGATTCCATTTTAAGGGCAAAAGTAGAGGCGCAGGAAAAGTATAACTTAAATTTTTCAGATGAATCTGAAGAGGGTGAAATAGCTGAACTATCAGATTTGTTTTTCTTTCCGCCAGTAACTGGTCGAATTACTGATTCTTTTGATCTGAATAGTAATCACTTGGGAACAGACATTGTTGCACCGGAAGGAACAGCGATTAAGAGTGTGTTGGCTGGGACCGTAATTTTTGCAGGATGGACTAACACGGATGGCCATGTTGTGCAAGTTCAACATAGTAATAATTTGATTAGCATCTATAAACACAATTCTACTGTACTTAAAAAAGTAGGAGATCTTATTGCTCCAGGAACTACTGTTTCAATTATTGGAAATACCGGTGAGTTGAGTGATGGGCCTCATCTACATTTTGAATTGTGGCATCAAGGAAAACCTTTAAACCCTGAGAACTTTATTATCTTCAATTGATTGCAAAAAAGCTTTCCATAAAACCGGCTCTTAGTATTCCTTATGCTAGATATTGCATGTCACTCAGGAATAAATGGCTTAAGAACCCTATTCAAACCCAAGAAAAAATTTTTCAGCATTTGATTTTGAAGGCAAAAGAAACTGCTTTTGGAAAGGATCATCAATTTTCAAGAATAAACAACTACGAACATTTCGTAAATGAAGTCCCCCTTAGAGATTATGAAGACCTAAGAGAATATCTTGATCAAATGATTTCGGGAGAGGAAAACATCTTATGGCCATCCAAGCCGATTTATCTTTCAAAAACCTCAGGCACAACTTCTGGAGCAAAGTTTATTCCTATTACTAAACAATCCATGCCTTTTCATATAAAGTCGGCAAAACATGCCTTGTTAAGTTATATTGATGAAACTAAAAAAGCTGATTTTGTTGATGGCAAAATGATTTTTTTACAAGGAAGCCCTGCTTTAAATCGGCAATCTGGAATTTCTGCAGGAAGATTATCAGGCATAGTTGCGCACCATGTTCCCAATTACCTTCAAAAAAATAGAATGCCGAGTATGCAAACCAATTTAATCGAAGATTGGGAGACCAAAGTAGATCGGATTGTAGAGGAAACAATGGAGGAAGATATGCGCTTGATAAGTGGTATTCCTTCATGGGTGCAGATGTACTTTGAAAAACTTTTGGATGCTTCAGGAAAAAGTACAATCAAAGAAATTTTTCCAAATTTTTCGCTTTTTGTATATGGCGGTGTCAACTATGAGCCTTACCGAGCGAGATTTGAAAATATGATTGGTGAGTCAATTCCTAGCATAGAATTATATCCTGCTTCTGAAGGATTTATAGCGTATCAAGATAAACAAGATCAGGAAGGAATGCTCTTGGAAATTAACTCAGGAATATTTTATGAATTCATTCCAATGTCGGAGTATGGTTCTGAAAATCCAAAACGATTAACATTGAAAGATGTTGAACTAGATGTTAACTACGCAATAGCATTAAGCACTAATGCAGGGCTTTGGGGTTACTTGATTGGAGATACGGTAAAATTCACATCAAAAAGTCCTTATAGAATAAAAGTAACGGGTAGAACAAAGCATTTTACTTCAGCATTTGGAGAACATGTTATTGCTGAAGAAGTTGAAAGTGCCATGCAAAGTGCTTGTTCAAAATTCAATGCTTCAATTGTAGAGTTTCATGTTGCGCCTGAGACCAATCCAAGAGATGGATTACCCTTTCACGAATGGTTTATAGAATTCAGTAAAAAACCAATTGACTTTGATCTTTTTTCGGGTTTTCTCGACACTGAAATGCAAAAAAAGAATGTTTATTATAAGGACTTAATAGAGGGTAATGTTCTTCGACCATTGGTTTTGTCTGAGGTAAAGGAAAACGGATTCGTGTCCTTTATGAAGCAAAGGGGAAAGTTAGGAGGGCAAAATAAAATTCCACGTTTATCTAATAGTAGAGAGTTTGGTGAGTTATTATCTAAATTCTTGGCATAGAAATCGCCATACAAGTCATATGAAGAGTATTTTATCGCTGTTATTTCTGTTTGTTTCATTAGTGATTCAAGGTCAAATTGAATCCAGTGAACTAACTCTTAGTTTTGGCACTATAAAGGAAGGGGATAATCGAGTCAAGGAAATTGTTTTAACAAATAATGGAGATCGCGAAGAGACTTTGATTAGGATAGGGGCAAATGAATCAGAATTTGATATAAAGTATTCCACCCAAACCATTTCTCCGGGCAAAACTGTTGTAATTAGAATCAAATATAATCCAAGGACTAAAGGAGAAAAGAGCTATGATATCCCCATATATTTTTCTCGTTCTAAACCATTAAACCTAAAGGTAAGTGCGGATGTAAATTATTTGGAATGGGAAGATTACACACCTTGCCCAGATTTTGAGAAGACCAATAAGGATAACAATTTCACAGTTGTTTTTAAAGTAGTAGATAGTAGTAATGGAAAACCTATTAAAAGTGCAGATGTGTTGATTGCAGAGCAGGGTATTGAGCAAGCTCGTTGGAAAACAAATAAAAAAGGAACTGTTGAAAGAGAAGTGCCTCTTAGTTATTATTCAATGCTCGGAAGAGCAGAAGGATATATTAGTTCAAGAAAAGAAGGATATATAAATAGAAGAAATAGGTATTTTATTTTCGCTTTAGACCCTATTGAAAAACAAGAATTAACTGAAGAAAAAGAGGATGAAATAGTAAAAGTTGAAGCTCCAGAAAATGAGGTAATTGTGGTAGAAGAACTCCCTAAAGCTTCTGAGCAAAAGACGGAAGAAGTTATACCAGATTCTCAACCAAGAGAAGGTAATCCAGAATTTTCCTTAAACGCGTATTCTAAGAATAATGTGGTATTTCTTATTGATGTTTCTACTTCAATGAAAAGAGAAGAAAGGTTGGAAATTTTGAAGTCCAGTATGATCCAACTTTTAGAAATGTTAAGACCAGAAGATCGATTGTCCATTATTACCTATGCATCTTCGACAGATGTAGTTCTAAAATCAACATTCGTTACTGATAAACAGGCCATAGCAAAAATAATAAATGACTTGGAAGGTAAAGGGCTTACTGCAGGTGAAACAGGAATTAAAAAGGCCTATTCCATAGTTAAGAAATACTTTATTGAAGGAGGTAATAATCAGGTTTATTTAGCAACTGATGGTGCATTTAACAAAGGAGAAACGGATGTTTCAAGATTTGTAAGAAGACAAAAAAAGAATGGTATTTACATGTCGATTATTGCTGTAAAGAGCCCAGATTGGACAGTTCCTAAAATGAAGAAGATTTCAAAAGATGCTAATGGAGATTATGTACCTATTGAAGATTTTGAAAAGGATGAGCAAAAACTTAAAGAACTGGTAAAATTACAATCAAGAATTTCTAATTAATGTACTCCAACAGTTCTGTTTTTTTTCGTCTGGAAACAGGTATTTGGGAACCATCTGAAAGTACAACATAACCCCCTGTACCTTTTACATATTTTTGAATGCACTTGTAGTTCACTAAATGAGATTGGTGGAGCCTAATAAACGTGTGCTCTTTTAATTGTCTTTCTATTTCCTTAAGTGTTTTTGAAACCAAGTGTTTGGTTCCATCTGCAAGAAAAATATTGGTGTAATTATCATCACTTTCGCACCTTAATATTTTTTCTGGATCGACAAATTCAAAGCCTTCAATGGATGGAATAGCCAATTTATTGGGACTATTGTTTTCCATATCCTTCATCAGTTCATGTAATCTATTTTTTAGATCTTTTTTAACATCTGTGGCTCTCTGAACTGCATCTAAAAGTTCAGCCTTTGCAATGGGTTTTAGCAGGTAATCTAGGGCTTGATGTTTTATTGCCTTGATTGCAAATTCGTCATAGGCCGTTGTGAAAATCAACCCAAAAGAAGGCTTGTTAATAGCGTTTAAAAGTTCAAACCCGTTTAGAATTGGCATTTCGATATCCAAAAAGAGTAGGTCAATTTCATTGTACATCAAATACTTTAAACCTTCTGCAGGATTGTTAAACTTATTTCTAACCATTACATTGGGACAATAGTTCTCTAACTGCCATTCCAAGGTTTCAATACAATGAATTTCATCATCAATAATTACTGCATCTAATGTCTCTTTCATGATTAGTTATAGTTTATTTTTAGAACAACTTTTGTTCCTTTTGCCTTTCCTTTTGCATCAGACAAATCACTTATTTTCAAGGAGGTTTGCGAACTGTACATTTGTTCTGTAAGTCTTAATCTTTCCGAATTTATTTTGAGCCCCATTGACTTCTTTTTAATAGCACTCTTACTTTTCATTTCGTTCGATTTTTTTCTGCCGATTCCATTATCTTCTATCACAATTTCAAGCTCATTATCCTCTTCACTAAGGTCAATTTTTAATTCCCCTTTTCTTTCGTTTAAATGCAGTAAGCCATGCCAAATAGCATTTTCAACGTAAGGTTGTAAAAGCAATGGTGGAATTTTGTAGTGAGATGTATTAATAGAAGAATTAACGCTATAGTCAAATCTGTTTTTGAATCGTAGAGCTTCTAATTCAACATATAGATTTAATGCACTCAACTCTTCTTCTAGAGAGACCAATTTTTCTTTCGAGTTTTGCAATACCTGACGAATGAGCCTAGCAAATTTTGTAAGATACTCGGAGGCCAATTCCTTTTCATTTTTTATAATGAAGTGGTTGATACTGTTCAGGGAGTTAAAGATAAAATGAGGATTCATTTGTGCACGTAAAGCAGTCATTTCTACCTCGTGTAATTGCTTTTGAAACTCTTGCTTAATTTTTTCAGTTTTTCTTACATTATTTATTCTCATCTGAATGAGGCTATATATAACACATGCAAGAACTAAAACCATAGCCGCTCTGAACCAATTGGTCTGCCATATAGCAGGTTTGATTGTGAAACTATAAGGTTGACTAACTTTTGAAAGACCAGTATCCTCGTTTTTAACCTTTACCTGAAACTGATAATCACCAGGATCCAAATTGGAATAAAAAATACTTTGTTTATCAGTGGACTGTGACCATTCACTGTTGGCAAGTCCATCCAGTTTAAATTGATAACTAAGCGCATCCGGATCTTTTAGGTAAATACCTAAATACTCAAATAACAAATCGTTTTGATCATGCTTTAGTGCTAATGACTGTGGCATGCCAGAAATAGAATCTAAGTTAAAACCAAGGGAAGTCCAGTTTGTTTTTTCGCCATTTAAGCCAATATTGCTGATGAAAATATTGGGTTTTTCATATGGAATATTCTTAGCCTTTGGAGTATATTTTATAGCAGCTTTAATCGTTCCAAACCACAAATTGCCTACACTATCTTCAAATACCGCATTTTGATTACACTCGGAACCGTAAAAACCATTTTGATCGTTGTAGAAAATAGTTTTCAGTTCAGATGATTGATAATAATCAGGAAGACTTAATTTTTCCAAACCATTTGAGGAACCTATCCAAAGATTACTGTCCTGTGAGGCCTTTAAAAAGAAAATGGTTTTTCCTGCGGTTCCTTTGTCCTCATCGAGACAGCTAAAAGAATCGTCTTGAAAATGGCCAATTCCTCCTATTGTGCCTATCCAACAATTGCCTTTATAGTCTTCAGCCATTGTTAATACCGTACTACTACAAATACTTCCAAGGCTTTTTTCCATTCCTCTAAACTTTTCGTCTTTAAAGACGAATGTTCCTCCTGCTGTTCCGAACCAGATTTCTCCATTTGCTCTTTCCAGAATGTTATAAACGTTTTCACTACCTAGGCCATCTTCTTTTTTATATTCTATTCGCTCTCCATTTTTTATTCTTATGACACCACCATTTGGGCCGAAATATCTTTCACCTTTACAGGCAAACCATAAGGAACCGTCTTTAGATTCATGGATGTCGAAAATTGCGTAGTTCCGCAGGCCATATTGGTCTGAGACATCTTCAAAAACACCATTTGCGTATAACGTTAATCCATTTTCTGTTCCGATAAATATTTTTTCATCTTGTCTGAAAAAACATCTCACTGTTCGGTGACTGAGCCCATCTTCTACTGAGTAAGTATTAAATTCCTTTCCATCGAAAATGGTGATGCCACCCTGTACGATTCCAAACCATATTCTACCTAAATGATCTTCTATGATATCGTAAACAATATCATTTCCTAGACCCGTTTTCGTTGAAAAAATCTGAAATTGATCTTCTGAAAATAAATCTATCCCTGCTCCAGAAGTTCCAATCCATAAATTTTTCTCTTTATCCTCGAATAATGTCCAAACATAATTATCACTTAGCCCAATAGATTCATCTATATATTCAATTCCACCATTAGGGTGGATAATGGCTAGTCCATCACCATTCGTGCCTAAAATGATTTTGTTATCGTAACGACATAAAGATGAAATCACAGCATTGGTCTTACTTTTAGTGATGTTCAAAAACCTTGAACTTTTCGAATCTAATAGGTAAGCACCACCTTGAGTCCCAGCATAAATCTTATTATTTTGATCAGCAACTAATGTTAAAATCTGAATGTTAGAAGGTATATCAAAGCGTGTTGATCTATAAATGGAACCTTCCGAATATTCAAACAAGCCGCTATCAGTTCCCAGATAAAGTACTTCATTAATCTTCATAATTGAGAAAATTCTCAAAGGTTCGCTATAAGAAATCTTGTTAAAAGTCTTATTCTTAAATGTTATCAATCCTTGATCTGTGCCTAGCAGAAGCCCTTCTTTTTCAAAACTACTTATGCAAAAAATAGACTCTATTGGAAGAAGGTTTTCGGGAAAAGGAAAGGAGAGAATAGAATCTTTTCTGTATTTGTTGAGCCCTTTTGTCCCTGCAAACCAAATTTGGTTTTTATAATCTTTAAGAATTTTGCTTACGAATGGGCTTAGCAAACCATCATTTAAAGTGATTCTGCTAAACTTTTCCCCATCAAAAACATCCACTCCTGGGCTTACTGTTTTTATAAATAATTTACCCGATTCATCTTGAACAATATCTCCTACTTCTGACTGACTCAGGCCTTGTTCAACAGAAAAATTTCTAAAAAAATATTCTTGCGCAAATACTTGAGAGCTGATAATACCAAAGAATAAAATCAGCAAGCCTATGTGAATATTGATTTTCAATTCGTTTCTATATATCTAAATTAAGATAAACATCGGTTTTTGTAAATTTCTCTTAGAATACGGTGGATTTGAATGAGAATGTGGGAAAACACCAAATTATGCTGGTAAAAAGAAGATTTTTTGTATTGATTGATTCAACTACATTTGTAGACTTTTAAAAATTATGGAAAAATGGATAATGGCTGGACAGCTTTTGCTGGGCCTTTCACTCTTAATTATTTTACACGAATGGGGACATTATTACCCAGCAAAGCTATTTAAGATAAAGGTTGAGAAATTTTATCTCTTTTTCGATCCTTATTTTTCTTTGATTAAAAAGAAGATTGGAGAAACGGAATATGGAATTGGTTGGCTACCATTAGGAGGCTATGTCAAAATAGCTGGAATGATAGATGAGAGTATGGATAAGGAGCAAATGAAAGGGCCGCCACAACCTTGGGAATTTAGATCAAAGCCGGTTTGGCAAAGGCTAATCGTGATGCTTGGAGGTGTAACGGTCAACTTAATTTTGGGCTTCATTATTTATTCTATGATATTGTTTACTTGGGGAAGAGATATTGCTGACCCAGCGACTTACGAAAATGGGAGTGAGGTAAATGAAATATTGGCATCTCATGGTTTTGAGCATGGGGATAAAATAATTGACTATGCAAATCAGGGTTATAAAAACTATCCTGACCTGAACTTGGATATTATGCTTTTTGACGTCAGAGAATTAAAGGTGGAAAAGGCAAATGGACAAGTAAATACCATAAAGCTGCCAGATAATATTACGAATCAAATGCTGGATAAAGGGGTTCGTGTATTATTTAGTCCTCGAAGTTATCCAGTAATTGGTGAGATTCAAGATGGTGGAGCAAAAGATGCAGGTTTACAAGCCAAGGATAGTTTGGTGTCCATCAATGGAAATGCTTTTACCTATTACGATGAATTCAGAACGCATTTGAAAGGGAATGAAGGTAAGAAGGTGGATATAGGTTTCTATAGAGGTGGACAATTACAAAACTTAAAGGTGCAATTGGATTCAACCGCAAAACTGGGATTTCGATTAGCACCAAGTTTCGGAAATTACGAGAAACAACATATTTCATATGGTTTTTTCGAGTCCATTCCTGCTGGAATAAGCTACGGTTGGCGCACCCTAAGAGCGCAGATAAATGGTCTTAAGTATATCTTTACTAAATCAGGGTCTAAGCAGGTAGGAAGTTTCTTAGCCTTTGCAAATGCTTATGGTGGAACATGGGATTGGCAAAACTTTTGGAGCCTGACCGCTTTAATTTCTATCATATTGGCATTTATGAATGTACTTCCGATTCCAGCACTTGATGGAGGACATGTAATGTTTTTACTTTATGAAATGATTTCGGGAAAACCGCCATCTCAAAAGTTTTTGGAAGTAGCACAAACCATAGGTTTTTTCCTTTTGATAGGGCTTATCATTTTTGCGCTTAAAAATGATGTTGTAAATTACATTTTGAAATAAGCTTATTTAGTAATTCCCTTTTCTTAAATTCAAACGCTATGAATTTTGAACTGGTATCTACATCTATTTTTGCTGCATCTAATTTGCCATATTATATTGTAATTGCAGCTTCAGCGGTAATTATTCTTTCCTATTTCTTCAATGTAATTTCTCAGAAAACAAATATCCCAAGTGTTATTCTTTTGATTGCCGCAGGTATTGGAATGCATTATGGCTTGGATGCATTTAAACAATCAGAGATTAAGAACTTCATTATTGATAACAATAATATTCTCCCCATTCTAGGACAAGTTGGTTTGATATTAATTGTTCTTGAGGCAGCTTTGGACTTGGAGCTTTCCAAGGAAAAATGGCCAGTTATTTGGAAGTCTTTTTCTGTAGCCCTTTTAGCCCTTTTAGGAAGCACCGCAATAGTGGCTCTTGTCCTTGAATTTTTCATTTTTAATGGGAAATGGAATGTGGCTATAGTCTGTGCTATTCCATTGTCTATAATGAGCAGTGCCATTATTATACCTAGTGTATCTGGATTATTGGAGAAGAGAAAGGAATTCATGGTTTATGAAAGCACCTTTTCAGACATTCTGGGAATCATGATGTTTTATCCTTTTTTGAATAGTGTGACAGGAAGCGATGAGTATAATGGAGTGGGAGCAGAGTTTTTTAAAATCTTTATAACCATTATTGTCTCGGTCATTGTGTCTTATTTTTTAATCTGGGTTTTTCAAAGAATAAAGAGTCAGGTAAAGCTGTTTCTGTTAATCGCATTGCTTTGCCTTTTATATGTCATAGGAAAAATCAACGGACTTTCTACGCTTCTGTTAATACTCATTTTTGGATTGATGTTAAATAACTCAGAGTTGTTCTTTCGAGGAAAGCTAAATAAATTTATCAATCACGATAAAATCAATCATTTTCTGCACGACTTTCATATACTAGCATTGGAATCTGCTTTTGTGCTAAGAACATTTTTCTTCGTTATTTTTGGAATAACGATATCTCTTTCCTATTTGCTAGATGCTGAAGTTGCTTTAATAGGAGTTTGTGTTTCTGTGGGTCTTTATATAGTGAGATGGTTGTTTTTAAAAATCTTTATTTCCGGTGAAACGGGGGCACTCTTATTTATAGCACCCAGAGGTTTAATAACGGTGCTATTATTTTTCTCTATTACAAGCAGCAGTGTTGTAGGAATGATGGCTATATCTGCGGATGATGATGTTACTCAATACATTCAAAAAATGAATGGTGTAATTTTATATGCTATTCTAATTACAAGTCTTTTGATGACCTATACGCTTATTAGAAATGCAAAATCTAATAAACCAGAGCTATTGGTTGAAGAGGAAAATCAAGAATTGGGAGAAGAAGACGGAGAAGAACCTGAACTATTAGAAGAAGAATCAAAAAGTTCTGTGGAAGAGGATATTGAGAAAGAGATAAAGGATCAACTTGAAGAAGATTTAGGAGATAAATCTAATGATATTGAACCGGAAGATTTTAGCGATCCAGAAGGAGGGGTGGAGTAAATGAATTGCCCTAATTGCACCTTTGAAATTCTTGATGAAGACAAGTATTGCAGTAAGTGTGGACAAAGAAATACTTCTCTCCGAATTACATTAAAAGAATTTCTCAGTTCTTTTTTTGAAGAGTACCTTTCATTTGATACTCGGTTTTTTAGAAGCATTGGACCCTTATTATTCAAGCCAGCTTTTTTAGCGAATAAGTTCTTTGAAGGCAAGAGAAAAAAATATTTAAATCCTCTAAGATTTTACGTATTTATCAGTTTTATAACCTTCCTTTTAGCAGGGTTTGCGGATTTGAATTTTATTAATGTCGATGACAGCAATATTGTAATCAATGAACAAGATACAGGAACCGAAAAAATCCAGTTAACAACTCCTTTTGGAGAAGATGAGGAAGTAGAAGTTAATCAAAGTAAGATTAAGGCCGCTATAGATCAATTGGTTCAAAACAAAGACATCATTAATGCAAACATCATTCGTTACTTATCCGTTGCGCTTTTCTTTTTGATGCCTATTTTCGCTCTAATCAACTTCTTGGTTTTCTTTAGGCGGAAAGACTTTTATCTGGAACATCTGATTTTATCCTTCCAAATTCACACCTTTTTTCTTATCCTTTCCATTGTCGGCTTGTTAGTTTACTTTGCTTCTGATTTCAATATTTTTGGTTTGATTTTATTATGTCTCACCATTTATACCGTGATGGCCATGAAAAAATATTATAACACTTCTTGGGGAGGAAGTATATGGAGGTTCTTTGTTTCTGTGGGAACCTATTCATTTATTCTCTTAATGGCAGTTGCCGGGATATCCTTGATTGCCGTTTATTTTAGCGGGGCAACAGAGATTTTCAATTTAGGTTCATAAATTGCTGTAACTTTTTGAGATACCTAAGCGTCTTAGTTTCGAATTCCTATGAACACAAACCAATATAACCAAAGTGTGGAATTGTATTCGGACAATGTCTTTCGCTTTATACTCAAGAATTTAAGAGATGAAGAGAAAGCAAAAGATATTGTTCAAGATGCATATTTGAGATTGTGGGAAAGAGCCAATGATGTAAGTTTTAAAAAAGTGAAGTCATGGCTGTTCTCTACTTCTTATCGCATAATGATTGATGGTTTGAGAAGGGATAAGAAAAAAGGAGATTTTGAGGGTGTAAGTGAAGATAAGTATTCGGTAACGGAACAATATTCTGATTTAAACGAGAAATTGCATGAGGCTTTGAATACACTTCCTGCAGACCAAAAATCCGTTATACTTTTAAGAGATTATGAAGGCTATTCCTATGATGAAATCTCTGAAATTACAGAACTGAGCCTTTCGCAGGTTAAAGTGTACATTTATAGAGGTCGAATTGCATTGAAAAAATATATAGGCAATATCGAGGCATTAATATGAAGATTGATAAAAATAATTACGAGGCATTTTTTTTGGACTACTCAGAAGGAAATTTGAGCGATGATCAAATTGTAGAGCTTCTGTTATTTTTAGAATTAAATCCCGATTTAAAGGTTGAACTAGAACTTTTTGAAATGGATTTAAAACTAGAACCTGAGAATATTTCTGCTCATATAAACATCAAGAAAATTTTAGATGTTAATCAATCCGATGAAGAACTTATCATTGCTTATTTAGAAGATGACCTTTCGTTAAAAGAGAAAAATTTTATTGAGGAGAAGTTAAAATCTGATTCGGCATTTAAGCGTTTGTATCAGTCTTTTAACCATTTAAAGTTGAAGCCACAACAGGATATTACTTTAGATAAAGATTGTTTACTGCCAATTGATATCAATTCTTCCAACTATGAGGAATTATTCATTGCTTATCATGAAGGAGACTTGAATCTCATCAATAGAAAACAGGTTGAGCATTACGCAAAAGAAAATAAATTAGAAAGGGAGTTAAGAGCTATTTCAAAACTTAAATTGAAAGCTGATCAATCCCTGGTGTTCCAAAATAAGAATGAGCTCAAAAGGAAAGAAGGGAGAGTTATTCCATTATATGCTTGGATCTCAAGTGCAGCGGCTTTGTTCTTGCTCTTTTTTGTATTGAGTAAGGGTTGGAACAATGAAGAAACAATAGTTGAGGAGGATAATATAGAGGCACCTTCAAAACAAATGGAAATAAGGGATAATTCTAAGGCTATTCTTGAGGAAACTTTACCATTGGTTGAAGAAAAAGAAGTAGCTAATAAAGAAGAAATTCGTTTTGCTTTAGAAACCCCTTCCAAGCAAGAGGAGAACAGCAAAGAATCTTTTAAGACAGTTAGAAATTCTACTAAGAAAATTGAACCCTCTATTATTAAGCAGGATATTGCTGGCTTAGAGAAGCCATCAGAGAAGAATACAGATATACTGGAAATTCCAAAGGAGAAAGAAAAAGAAGTTCATCAGCAAGAACCCCAATTGGAATTACCTGAAGATAGAATAGCAGACTTAAACAAAGAAGACAAAGAATTAAAAAACGATTCTCAAAAAGAAAGCTCGAATAACACATTAAATATCATTACGTTGGCAGAGAACGCAACAAGGAATTCAGACTTAATATCATTTAATTCTAATCTTAACGAGACAGCGCAGTACAACGAAACGAGCATTTCAATTGGTAAATTTTCTTTTTCAAGAAAAACAAAAAGGAAAAGCAAGTCTTAGTTTCTAAACCGCTGGACTACCATTTTATTCCACTCATCAAAAAGCTCATTTTTTAGGTAACAACTTGGAGCTATTATTCGTCTTATGTGCGCAACAAAAGATAAAATAATGAGATTAGTAAAGTTAATTTTTATAGCACTTTTAATGCTTCCATTTTCTTCAATTGCGAATGAAAATAGCGCGGAGGAAAAAAGGGAAGCAATTGAATATATCAAGAATGTGATTTCAAGCGAAGTTCATTTTAACGGATCAAACTCGGGTTCGGATGGAGTTATTGATTTAGAATTGTCTATTGACCATGAAGGAGAAATAACCGTTACGGGAATTGATACTGAAGACTTAACGCTAAAGGAAGAGCTCAAAAGTCAGATTGAACAAATTGTTTTCCCGGGTATTAAGGAGGTTCACGGGAAAGTGGTCATTTGCAAACTTAGGTTAGAAACCATTTAATAAACATAAATAGTAAGAAGAAGGCGAATCAAAGTGATTCGCCTTTTTTCTTAAATAAAGTTAAGGCTATGCTTATTTGATATTATTCTCGTTAAAAAAGAAATCAAATATCATGTTTGCAAATTGGCTAAACTATTTCAAAACAAATCAATCCCATTTTGACACAATTAATTTCTCGGATGGATATAAATTAAGTGATACTGAAAAGAAGAATATTTATAAGTCTATTCAACAATTTCAAAAAGGAGAAAATTCAGAAGGAAAGCACCTCTATAACTTTGCAAAGGATTGGGGTAATAGAGAGTATTTTGAAACCATAAAACTCTTTATTAAAGAAGAGCAAAAACATGCTTTGGTCTTGGGAAGATTCATGAAGCAGAATGACATTCCAAAGATTAAAAACCATTGGGTAGATGGCGTTTTTAGATGGCTGAGAAAAATAGGTGGCTTGGAAAACTCGATTAATGTATTATTAACTGCTGAGGTTATTGCAGCTATTTATTATCAAGCTCTAAGAAAAGCAACAAATAATAAAACATTAGTTGCAATCTGCGATCAAATTATTTCAGATGAAGAAATGCACATCAACTTCCAATCAAAAACATTGGGAATGCTTCATTTAGGCAAAGGCTTTTTTTCGCGATTTATTGCAGTGGTAAAAAAGCGAATCTTAATGTCGGGTACTATTGCTGTAGTATGGTTGTTTCATTCAAAAGTTTATCGAGCAGGTGGATATAATCTAAGGAAATATATTGAGGAAACCTGGAAAGAATACCTACGTTCAGAGTTTATGCAAAGGGGAAAATCGGAAATCCTAATTCGCAATAAAGCCTTGGTATCACTGGGATAAAAAGGCGCTGTAACTTTTTCAAAAGCTTGTACGTCTTATGGGCGAACAAGAAATTTAGAAGAATGAAAAAGTTAATATTTTTTATAATTTGTATATCCTCAATTACTTTGAACGCTCAAGAAGCAGATACGGTTAGAGTAGCGGAAAAAGATACAACTACCATTGAGTTAGGAAAAACAAAAATCATCATAATTGGTTCGGATATAGAAGAAAATTCAGATAGTATTATAGTACATGATCATGATGAAGATTTTTCATGGTGGAATGGAATTGATATTGGATATAATGGCTTTTTCTTTGGAGAAGAATTTGAAATTGAGGCACCTGAAGGTCAGGAACATTTAGCAATAAACAATTCTGGTTCAAGATCTATTGCGCTTAATTTTGCTGCTACGAAAATCAAGTTAATAGATAATTATTTTGGTATTGTCACAGGCTTAGGCTTGCAGTTTCAAAGTTATAAGTTTAGGAATGATTACACTTTGGGTTTAAGCGGAGACAGTCTAACCGCTTTTGTCGATACGACAATAAATCTTAGAAAGAACAAATTGCGAACCAGCTATCTGGTAATTCCTTTGATGGTTGAGATAAATACGAGCAAAAATTCTGATCGCTCTTTTCATATTTCTGCAGGAGTAGTGGGAGGACTTAATCTAGGTAATAAGTACAAACAGAAATATGAAGTTTTGGCTACTGGTGAAAGAGAAAAAGCGAAAATAAGAAGCCAATGGAATGTTAGTCCATTTAAGTTGGATGCTATGGCAAGAGTTGGTTATGGAGATATTTCTTTGTTTGCTACCTATGCATTGAACGATATGTTTCAAAGCGACAGTAATCCGCAAATTAGACCTTTCTCAGTGGGACTTACCGTTAATTTTTAAACCCTTAATTACACCAATCTAGCCTAAATAGAAATGAATCAAATCAAGTCAATAACAATAATACTGATGGGTATTCTCTTCTCTTGCAGTGAGAAGCCAGAAAACGAAAGTTCAGTTAATCTCAACTCCAATAGCTACCAAAAAGAAGCGCTTCTTATAGGCACTTTTCATTATAACAATCCGGGGGCTGATGTGGTAAAAACAAAATCCTTTGATATTCTAAGTGAGAGTTCTCAAATTGAATTAGAGGAAATTGCGTTGAAAATTAAAGATTATAATCCTACTAAAATATTTGTTGAGTGGCCTTATGATGAACAAAACGAACTGGATTCTTTGTACAATCTTTATAAAGAAGATAGATATTTCTTGACTGATAGTCTTTCAGATTTCTATTTGAAAAATGAAATCTTTCAATTGGCATTTCGTGTTGGGAAAACTAATAAAATTGAAAAAATTTATGGAGTGGATTATACTAAAACTACATTTCCTTTTGGAGAAGTAATGGGTGATATTGAAAAAAATAAACAACATAATCTTAAGGCAAAAATAGAGGATGGAATTTCCAAATTAACGATTGACTTTGATCGTAAAATTGAGTCGGGAGCCACTTTAAAGGAACTTACCTATTATCTCAATAGTCCAGAGATGAGAGTGTTTTCCAATAAATTTCATAATGATTTAATGCTATTAGCAGGTAATACCAATGATTTTTCAGGGTCTCTGTTAACTTCAGAATGGTATAAGAGAAATCTTTATATGTGGTCACTAATTCAGAAGAATACATTAGATGCAGATGAACGGATTATGGTATTAGCTGGTTCTAGTCATGCTGCAATGTTTGAATTGTTTATCAATACAAATGAAAATTGGCAAGTCAAAGAATTAAAAGGAATTATGGCTGAAAACATTTAGATAAATCAACTCTTTCAAGGTTGGGACATAAGGTTTAAAATTTTTCGTAAGCATATATTTGGTTGTCGTTCATAGGATGACGAGTATAGAAAAGCCCCTGCAAATGCAGGGGTCTTTTTTTGAAGATAAAATCTTGTTAATAGGATTTACTATCCTAAAATACTAACAGCCTTTTCGATAGCACTTTTTAATTGATCAATTTCCTCTTTGGTATTGTATATAGAAAAAGAAGCGCGACAAGTTCCAGGAATATTAAACCAATCCATCAACGGTTCAGCACAATGATGCCCAGTTCTAATAGCTATTCCCATTTGATCTAAAAGTGTTCCCAAATCAAAAGGATGAATATTGCCCACAAGAAAGGAAATGACACTTACCTTGTTTTTAGCCTCACCGTAAATTTTTAGATCTGGAATTTCTTTTAAACGTTCAGTAGCATAATTTAGAAGCTCATCTTCATATCTGAATATAAGTTCATGGTCCAAAGTATTCCAAAATTTAATGGCTTCACCCAGACCAATCATTTCTGCAATTGCCGGAGTTCCAGCCTCAAATTTATATGGAAGATCATTATAAGTCGTTCCTTCAAATGAAACGGTTTTGATCATTTCACCACCACCCATAAAAGGAGACATAGCTTCCAAAATAGACGCCTTACCGTAAAGAACTCCAATACCTGTGGGGCCATACATTTTGTGGCCTGAGAAACAAAAGAAGTCGCAATCAATATCTTCAACGTCTACGGGAACATGAACAATGGATTGCGCACCATCAATTAAAACAAGCGCTCCTTTTTCATGTGCTTTTCTACACAGCTCTTTTACGGGATTAACCGTGCCCAAGGCATTTGAAACATGATTTACAGCAACGATTTTAGTACGCTCAGAAAGCAAAGCCTCGAAATTATCCATTAGAATTTCACCAGAAGAGCTAATCGGAATAACCCTTAAAACGGCCTTCTTTTCTGCACAAATCATTTGCCAGGGAACGATGTTAGAATGATGTTCCATGGCTGAGATCAGTACTTCATCACCTTCATTTAAATTAGTTCCTCCACAAGATCGTGCAACCAGATTCACACTTTCAGTAGTGCCGGAAGTAAAAATAATTTCCTCCCTTTTTTTTGCATTGATGAGGTTTTGAACTAAGTCTCTGGTTTGCTCAGAAGCATTGGTTGCTTTCATGCTTAAATGATGCACACCTCTATGCACATTACTATTCAATTCGCGATAGTAATTGTCCATGGCATCTATTACCCGGAGTGGTTTTTGAGTAGTAGCGGCATTATCCAGATAAATCAAATCGTGTCCATTGACTTTTTGATTTAAAATGGGAAATCGCTTTCTCAATGCAACTATGTCGATTTCCTTTACCAAGCTTCTTTAATTAAGAAAGAATTTCAGATTGCTTTTTTTCTAATAGTGTTTCCACAAAAGCCTTTACTTGTTCATTTCGGATATTATCTAAAGCATCACTTAAGAAAGCACCGACCAATAACTTTCGTGCGTTTACTTCTCCAATGCCTCTTGCCCTTAAGTAGAACACCGCTTCCTCATCAAATTGTCCTGTAGTTGATCCATGAGAACACTTTACATCATCTGCATAAATTTCCAATTCAGGTTTGGAATTCATACTAGCAGATTCACTCATTACAATATTGTTATTTGCCTGAAATGCATTTGTTTTCTGCGCATCTTCACGAACAAAAACCTTCCCGTTAAATACACCAGTGGCCTTGTCATAAATAACGCCCTTGTACATTTCATTGGAGTTGCAATTTGGCATTTGGTGGTCAACCACAGTATGATTATCAATATGTTGATTATCTATGGGTAGATACACACCATACAGATTGGTTTCGCAGTTTTCATCCTGCACTTCAATATTCAAATCGTTACGAACCCATCCTGCATCTACCGTAATGGTATTGATGGAAAAACGACTGTCCTTTGCTTGACGAACAGACTCGGTCATCATTTGATATTCCTCCTTTCCCGATTGTTGAATCTTATCGAAATTCAATGAAGCGTTCTTGCCAACGGAAATTTCGGAAATGACATTTTGATAGGTTTTTCCAGAGTCATTGCCAATAGAGCTATAAACGATTTCTGCTTGTCCACCTTCTTCAACTACAAAAACGTTTCTCATGTGCGTTGCAGCAGAATCTCCATTCACAATTGAAATCACATGTACCCCATTATTCAATTGCACACCTTTGGGGACATAAACAAACAATCCGTTTGTCCAGGAACTTGCATTGATTTGGTCAAATATATTTTTGGATTTGTTGGTGTGGTAAGCAAAAGTTCCTTGCAATTGAGATTCACAATTTTCGCAAGCTTTTGACATAGGTTTTATCTTAACTCCTTCTGCTTCTGATTTTATTTGACTTAGCTCTTCTTGAAACTCACCATTGATAAAAATCAACGTACTTCCATTCCAATCAGGAATGCGATAGGAATCTAAATTTTCAATTTGAACAGTCTCTCCTTTTTGCCATTCATTATTGACAATTTTTCCAACTCGGGTATACTTCCAATTTTCAATTTTGGTACTTGGAAAACTAAGCTCTGGCAAGAGTCGAATTGCTCTATTTCTTTCTTCAGAAAATAGTGAAAGCTCAAAACTATTTTCAGAGACAAGACTATGATTTTTTTCCATTAATTCCATTAGACAGCAATACTTTCGGTTATCCAGTCATAGCCCTTTTCTTCCAGTTCAAGAGCTAGACTTTTATCACCAGACCTCACAATTTGCCCATTGTAAAGTACATGAACAAAATCTGGAACGATATGATCAAGTAATCTTTGGTAATGTGTTATAACGAGAAATGATCTTTCTTCACTACGCATAGCATTAACCCCGTTGGAAACTATCTTTAAAGCATCTATATCTAAGCCTGAATCAGTTTCATCCAATATTGCAAACTTGGGTTCAAGCATGGCCATGTGAAAGATTTCATTTCTTTTTTTTTCACCACCAGAAAAACCTTCATTTACCGATCTATTTCTCAATCTGCCATCCAGCTCAACCAACTTAGATTTCTCTTTTACTTTATCCAGAAATTCTTTTGCTGGAATATCTTCTAAGCCATGATGATTTCGAATATCGTTTATAGCAGTTTTCAAAAAATTAATATTGCTAACGCCTGGAATCTCCACTGGATATTGAAACGCTAAAAACAGACCAGCCCTTGCTCTATCTTCCGTGCTCATGTCTAAAAGATCTTCTCCAAAAAACGAAACAGAGCCTTCCGTTATTTCATAATTTTCATCACCGGTAAGAACTGAAGCCAAAGTGCTTTTCCCAGAACCATTGGGTCCCATAATAGCATGAACCTCACCAGGATTTATATCTAAGGTTAAGCCTTTTAATATTTTGTTTCCTTCAACCTCAGCGTGAAGGTTTTTGATTTTTATCATCTTTTAATGATTTGAAATTTGATTTATCCTACACTACCTTCAAGAGATATTGCTAATAATTTTTGAGCTTCAACAGCAAACTCCATTGGAAGTTTGTTTAACACTTCTTTGGCATATCCATTTACAATAAGGCTTATTGCTTTTTCTTCGTCTATACCTCTAGACATGCAATAAAATAGTTGATCTTCTCCTATTTTTGAGGTAGTGGCTTCATGTTCCACTTTTGCAGAATTGTTATCTACTTCAATGTATGGAAAGGTATGAGCACCGCATCTATCTCCCATCAATAATGAGTCGCATTGAGAAAAATTCCTGGCACTTTTTGCTGACTTATGAATCTTAACCAAGCCTCTGTAAGAGTTTTGACTTCTCCCAGCAGAGATCCCTTTAGATATAATCGTGCTCTTTGTATTCTTTCCCAGATGAATCATTTTTGTACCTGTGTCTGCTTGCTGAAAATTATTAGTGACAGCAACGGAGTAAAACTCTCCAACAGAATGATCTCCTTTTAAAATACATGATGGATACTTCCAAGTAACAGCGGATCCTGTCTCAACTTGAGTCCAAGAAATTTTGGAATTTCTTCCATCACAAAGTCCTCTTTTGGTGACGAAATTGAACACTCCACCTTTGCCTTCCGCATCGCCCGGATACCAATTTTGAACGGTAGAATATTTTATTTCCGCATCTTCCAAAGCAACCAATTCTACAACGGCTGCATGCAATTGGTTCTCATCTCTCCGCGGTGCAGTGCAACCTTCCAAATAGCTTACGTAAGAGCCAGGCTCTGCGACCAGCAAGGTTCTTTCAAACTGACCAGTTCCAGCTTCATTTATTCTGAAGTAAGTAGACAATTCCATTGGACATCTTACCCCCTTAGGAATATAACAAAAAGAGCCATCGGTAAATACTGCAGAATTTAAGGCAGCGTAAAAATTATCTGTTCTAGGAACTACTTTACCCAAGTATTTTTGAACCAGTTCAGGGTGTTCTTGGATGGCTTCACTCATAGACATAAAGATGATTCCTAGCTCGGCCAGTTTATCTTTAAAAGAGGTTGCAACTGAAACCGAGTCCATAACAAAATCCACAGCTACACCTTGCAATCTCTTTTGTTCTTCAATTGAAATACCCAGCTTGTCCATGGTCTTTCTCAACTCTGGATCTACTTCATCCAAAGAGTTTAATTTCTTTTTCTGCTTTGGTGCAGCATAGTATGAAATAGCTTGAAAATCAGGTTTTGGATAGTTTACATGAGCCCATTCTGGCTCCTTCATTTCCTTCCAAATATTGAATGCCTCAAGCCTCCAATCTAATAACCATTTTGGTTCATTCTTTTTTTCCGAAATGAGTCGAATGATATCTTCATCTAGTCCATTTCTTACTTTATCAACCTCTATATCTGTAACGAAACCGAACTCATAATCTTTGTTGGTGAGTTCCTCCAATAATGGATCTTCTTGATAGGCCATAATACTACTTTATCAGATTGAAAATGATTCTCCGCAACCGCAAGTTCTGCTTGCATTCGGATTGATAAAATTGAAACCCTTTCCATTAAGACCACCTGAATAATCCAATTCAGTTCCAACCAAATAAAGGAAGCTTTTTTTATCTACGACCACTTTTACTCCGTTGTCTTCGAAGACTTGGTCTCCTTCTTTCAATTCATGGTCAAATTCTAGTTTATACATTAAACCAGAACAACCTCCACCCTCGACACCAACTCTTACAAAAGCATCTTGCGGTTGGCTGTCCTCAGCCATTAGTTTCGCGACCTGACTTTTTGCACTATCGTTAACTTTTATCATTTTTGAAATAACATTTTCATGTGATAATTGTTGCAAAGATACTTACTTATTTAGATAAATTCTAAATAATGAATACAGAATATTCCAGAGCTTTTGGGGCTTTTTTAAGCAATTTTGGCTTTCAAAAAATATCTACCTTCGAATCATGTCTGAAATGAAGAGAACAGAATTAGATTCTTTAGGAGAATTTGGTCTAATTGAAGCCCTAACCAAAGAATCAGAATTGAAGCATTCCTCCACTATTAAAGGGATTGGAGATGATGCTGCAGTGATCGATGTCGGTGATTGGTATCAGCTCATTTCAACGGATATGTTGGTAGAAGGAATTCATTTTAATCTGATGTATTCTCCTTTAAAGCACTTGGGTTATAAAAGTATTGTTGTAAATCTTTCTGACATTTATGCTATGAATGGCACTCCAGAACAGGTAACCGTTTCAATAGCTGTTTCCAATCGCTTTTCATTTGAGGCCTTAAAAGAGTTTTATAAGGGAGTTCATTTGGCCTGTAAAATTTATAATGTAGATCTGGTAGGTGGGGATACTACTTCCTCAAATTCGGGATTTGCAATTTCCGTAACAGCTATTGGTAAAGTGGAGAAAAGCAAGGTAGTTTATAGAGGAAAGGCATCAGAAAATGATTTGTTGGTGGTAACAGGTGATTTAGGTGGAGCTTTTATGGGCCTGCAATTGCTCGAAAGAGAGAAAGCTGTTTTTAAAAGTGCCCCAGGTGTTCAACCAGATCTAGATGGTAATGATTATATTCTGGAACGGCAATTAAAACCTGAAGCGCGAAAAGATATTATAGACATGTTTAAGAAAATGGATGTGCTGCCATCAGCCATGATTGATATTTCAGATGGGTTGGCTTCAGAAGCAATTCATATTGCAAAATCAAGCGATTTGGGTTTTGCTTTGTATGAAGAGAAAATTCCTATTGATCCAACCACTTTTGCAATTGCAAGGGATTTTAATTTAGACCCAATTACTTGCGCCATGAATGGAGGTGAAGATTATGAACTTCTCTTTACTATTAAACAGGCAGATTACGATAAGATAAAGGGCAACCCCAATATGTCTGTAATTGGTCACATGACAGATAAAGCTTCTGCTTATCAACTCATAACCAACGGAGGCAGTTCGGTTGACGTAACTGCGCAAGGTTGGGATGCACTGAAAGGTTAAACCCGAAATATGCATTAAGAAATAGATAAGAGCTTTCGAAGCTCAAAGAAATCAGGGGTTTTATTAATTTAAGCATAGTCAACACTATGCTTAAATTGAAAAATCCAGCAAAGCGAATGATTTCAAAGTGATTCGGAAGTGCATTTTATTGTTTAATGCAGAATTCGGGTTAAATTAAATAGATCATTTCCAAATTCTTTGTTTTGGCCTCAAGCCACTTTTCAAAATGAAAGTTTCTATTGAACGAAAATTTCATTTCTTTCTCATGGATACTACTCAATTCTTCTTTCCATTCTGCAAAATTTATTTCCTTTTTTTTGGCATTACTTAGTTGTTGTATAAACAGTTTTTCAAAGGAATGAAAGAGCTTGTTTTTTCTCAAGTACCTTTCTACAGATTTTAATTTTGAATCCAGAATATTAAAATTAGAAAGTTCGAGATGGATTAATAAATTAAGCATAAGACCCTGCGAATAAACAACTGGGCTAAAGTTTAATTTAGGATAGTTCAATAGTTCATTAGACCATTTCAAAGCTTCCTTTAAATCGCCCTTCAGAAAATGAAGCTGAGCAAAATTCAAATAAAATGAAGCTCTTTTCAAACTGCTAATTTGACCATTGTACTGACGCAATTTTTCTGCAATGGGAGGGATAATTTTTATAGCATCTTCAATCTTTTTTTCGCTGGATTTTATAAGAAGGCTTAGGCTTGAAATATTCTCGAATAATTTGGCTTCAATAGATGGAGATATATTTTCCTCTTTTTTGATATGCTGTAGATTAAACAAATGTGTTTTTGCTTTGTCGTATTGACCAATTTGAACTGCGAGGAAAACAATATTTCCAAGAGAAGAGACACGGCTTTCTAAATCTTTATGTTCAATAAGTTTTAGTGCATTTTCTGCGTTAGAAATTGAGGTATCAAATTTTTGCAGATGGAAATAAATAGCACTGTATGTTTGATACAACATGAGTTTGCATTTTCTACATAGATCTTGATTCTCTTTGAGTTTATCCAATGACTTTAATTCTGATTCGAAGGAATGGGTTTTCTTTTTGACGTTATAAATCTGTTTGAAGACAGCATTTTTTATACTAAGAATCTCCGCTTTTACATTCAGCTTTTCAACGGCTTTGGAATAATCTTCTGACCAGTTGTTTTCGTTTTTCGGATAAGAATCTAAATTAGAAACTTTGCTCTCCCACTCTATAAACT
The DNA here is from genome assembly GCA_964609215.1 of uncultured Flavobacteriales bacterium. Taxonomy (GTDB): domain Bacteria; phylum Bacteroidota; class Bacteroidia; order Flavobacteriales_D; family JABDKJ01; genus JABDKJ01. Next base: position 222,917 of record CAZSQZ010000001.1, on the reverse strand, counting down.
GAATAAGATGAGCATTAAGTTCCTCTTTCAAAGCCAATTTTCTGCCTTGACTTATCTTTTTTTGACAGAGCTCTAAAAGTGATTTATTGTATAATATTTCGATTTCGTTAAGAAGGCTATTGAGTTTATTCTCGGCTGTTTTTTTTGAATGAAAGAACTGGAGTGAATTAATAATATTTTCGGTTAAACGGTTTTTTGCCACCGAAAAATTTTCCAGAAAAGTTTCTCCTTTAAAAGACGCTTTGAGTTCTTCTTCATCAAATTTTCGTTGTTTATCAATGGCGCTAAAAAGACGAATATTAACGCTGTTTTCTCCAAGGCTGTTTCTGGTTATATACATTTTGAAATAGCGTTTTTCGCTTTTACTTAAGGACTTTACCAAATCAAATAGAATACGATTACCTCTTGTAGAATTCATAAGCAATGTGTTGACACACATTAATGTACGCAAACAAGAAATTTAAATAAACGCAAAACTTAGAAACGGTAAGAATGAATTAGGTAACGGGAGCCTATTTGGAAGAAGTTAAAACAGGTCGAAAGCCCTTGGTATTGTCATCTTCATCATCATCTTCATCATCGGTTATGTCATCTTCGTCATCATCCTCATCATCAGTGATGTCATCACTATTTGAATTTCCTTCAGAATCACAATTATCGCAGTCTTCAAAATTTTTATTAAAAACCGAAGGCCCATCAGGAGAAAGCAATTCATTTTTTTCACATGACGAAAAGGTCAGCATGAATAGCGCCAACAAAAAGACAGAAAATATTTTATTCAATATTACTTTCATGTATAACATATGCAAGTTACGTATTTAACGCCAATTTTCCTAATTTATTAGTTTCAATAATAATCTCCTCAAATGCCTGGCTTTCAGGAAGATAAATTTCAACTCTTGTGCCAATAATATTGGCTTTATCATCCTTTAATTCATACGGTCCTTTTATTTTAAAGTTCTCATGCGTAAGTTTTTGGTAAAGAACAATTCTATCATTTGTGAGAGAAACTCCTTTAGAATCATGAATATGGTCTTTGCCGCTTTTATTTCTTATACTCTGTTTTACTCCTATTCCATCATCGTCAATGGTAATTTTTATTGAGCCTGAAAGACTTCGGTCTATAAAAACTTTAATATGGCCTTTTTTGTCTACTGGAAGAATACCATGCCAGATACTATTTTCCAAGAAAGGTTGAAGAAGCATACTTGGAATTTTAACAGATTCTGGATTTACTTTATCACTTACTTCTATCGTATATTCAAATTTATCTTGAAAACGCATATGTTCAAGAGAAAGATAGAGGTCAATTCTTTCCAATTCATTGGAGAGATAGGTCAAGTTTTCCTGTGAGCTATCTAAATTCTTTCGGATAAGTTTAGCAAAGTTGGAGAGGTATTTATTTGCTGATAGTTTGTCCTGTCGGTTAATGTAATATTGAATAGAATTCAGCGCATTGAAAATAAAATGCCTATTCATACTTGAATTTAAACTTTGCTGTTCCAGAGATAATATTCTGGATTGATAAACCAGACGTTGACTTTCAATTTTACGTGTTTGGATATTTCGTCTCCATTCCCAAATAGAAGCAGCAATGATTAATAAAAGAATAGTTAAAGCAAGATAAAACCAATTTGTTTTATAAAAGGGAGCCAGTATTTCGAATGAATAAGTAGCCGGATTTTTAGAACGCTGCCCCGATTTTGACAGTGCGTAAATTTCAAATTCGTATGAGCCATGAGGTAAATATGGGAAGGAAACGAAGGAACTGTTTTTTAAAGAAAAGAAGTTGTCTTGTAGACCTTTTAGTCGGTATTCATATACAATGGAATTCGGGTTTTTGAGCGAAATACCTGTTATGTCAAATGTAATGTGGTTTTCATTCGGTTCAAATTTATGTGTTCCAAATGCTAGCCTTTTACCTTCCGGTCGATCTAATCTTTCATCCAGAAAAACACGAACGTTTTTAATGTGAACAGGAGTTGGAGAAGAGTTCTTATTGGCTAAAAAGTAATTCAAATTTGCAACCACCAGACCTTTTCCAGTTCCAAATAAAAGTTGATTTTTTGAATCTATTGTTACAGCATTAAGGTTGCATTCAAGACTCGGTAAACCATCATTTAATCCAAAGTGGTAAATGCTATTTGAATCGTTATTTTCAAATTTTTTAATGTCTAGAATATAGAGACCGTTGTTGGTTCCAACTATTAAGTGCTCCTCATATAGGAAATTGAAATTAATGTAATTTGAACTGAATTTTTGATCTAATCGAATACGATGAAAAGTACTTCCATTGAAAAAGAAGAGTCCATCTTTGGTTCCAAGCCATAAGTTATTTTTTTGATCAACTGATATGTTCAGTACCGAATTGTCATCAAAATGATTTCCTTGAGACACTTTTGAAAATGCACCTTGATAGAACTTGAACAGACCGTTCTCAGCACCCATCCATATATTTCCATTTTTGTCTTCGGTAATACTTCTTATCCGACTTCCAAAAAAACGCTCCTGTTCGGAAAAATTTTTGAACGCTCCATTTTCCAGAACACGTACCCCGAGTTTATGACCAATCCAAATACGCTTATTTGAATCTTCAAAAATGGATGTAATTCTGTTTCCGCCTCTGGTTAGATTAGTATCCCGGAAAACAGTGATTTCATTATCGATGATTTTATTAAGTCCAGAGGAAGTTCCCAACCAAATGTTATTTTCGGAATCTTCTATTCCCGCCCAAATGGTGTTGTCACTTAATCCTATTTCCTCATTATAAGATTGAATAGTGCCTTGCTCAATTTTACAAGCTCCATTACCAAATGAGCCCAGCCAAATACGACCATCATGGTCTTCAAATATGCTTAAGGCTTGTTCACTGCATAATTGATGATCTCCGTAAAAAGTAAAAATGTCTTCACTGGTAAAACGATAGATGCCTCCTCCATTTGAGGCCATCCAAATGTTTCCCTCCAAATCAGAAAAGATGGACTTAATGTCTTGATTGTCCAATCCATTTTTAGAGGAGAAATTCAATATTTTATCCGACTTGATTTTGGATACTCCAAGCTTGGATGCCAGCCAAATACTTCCGTGTTCATCTTGGGAAATACTTTTAATTCTATTGCTAATTAAGCCGCTTTCTATGTTATAGTTTATTAATGAATTTTCGAGTACAAATAGACCCGCATAGGTTGCAATCCATATAATGTTTTGATCATCTATGAAAACATCTTGAACATTAATGCCTTCTAATTCTTCAAAGGGAACGATCCATTTTTTTTCATCTGGATAGTATTTAAATAATCCTTCGCGGGATCCAAGCCAAAGAAAATTATCCTGAGAACAAATAGCAGTAATATTTTGAATGGGGAGTCCCTGAATTTGAACAAGGGTGTTATTGTCAAGACACCACAAACCAGCATTATCAGAACCAATCCAAACTTTTTGATCACTACTGGAATAAATACTTGTAATTTTTGCATCACTGTGTTCGGGGCTAAGTGGATAGCTTTTTATCTCTCCATTTGAAATAATACTTAGGCCCCCATTTGCACCAGCATAAATTTTATTTTTCTTACAAAATAATGTGTGAATGTGATTGTCTAGCAGTCCATTTTCTTTGGACAAGTTTTCAAATTCCCTTCCATCAAAAATGCTGAGACCACCCAACGTTGATACCCATAAATAACCTCTTTCATCTTGAACAATATCCGTTGCTTGAGATTGAGCGAGCCCATCTTGAATGGAATAATTAATGAATGAATATTTTTGCGCACTAGCGCACAGGCTAAGCAGTAAACACGAAAGTACAAGAAGAGGTTTTTTATGCCACATTTGAGTAGCCGTTTATTCTCGATAAAAAATCGGTTAACTTCCTTCTCGATACAGGAGCATTTCTTCCCTCAGATAGAATAACCATATTCCCCTCACTCCTGGAAAACTCCTTTAAGTGGTGCCTTACATTAACAATATGTGATTTGTGAATCCGATAGAAACTATCTTCTCCCAGTTGCTTTTCAAACACCTTAATATTTTTACTGGATAAATGTTTGCGTCCATTCGTTAAGTAAATAAAAGTATAGCTATCACTAGCTTCTAAATGAATGATCTCATCTTGACCAACATAGATAAATCCATCCTTTGTAGGAATTGACACTTTATCAGAATCGACCTTTTTAAGCTGGGATATTAATTGAACCCAGTTTGGCTCTTCATTATGCAGCCTATTTTTAACCCGAATAACTGCTTTTTGAAGATCTTCTATCATGATTGGTTTTTCCAGGTAATCTATTGCTCCTGCTTTTATCGCTTCTAGCGCAAATTCATTATGGGCAGTGGTAAAAATCACTTCAAAGTCTTGATTCCCTATTGATTGCAATAAGTCAAAGCCATTTTCTTTAGGCATTTTAATGTCCAAGAAAACCAAATCGGGTTTATATTTAGAAATGTACTCTCTAGCCATATCCGCGTTATGCGCCAAGGCAATCACTTCTAGTTCAGGAACAAATTCCTTAATGATTTGATCAAGGTTTTCACGACAGTGAAACTCATCATCCACAATTAGGGTTTTAATTTTCATAACAGGTAATTTTAGGTTTAAATTAAGTTTTAAACGGAAAGAAATACCTGCTAATTACTTTAAATGATGGCCTTTTGAGTGAACGTAGGCCTTCTTTGATTAAAGTAAAATTATAGCGATTTTAAATTTTCCAGAAAATCTGGAAGTCTATTTTTAGAAATAGGAAGTCTTTTTTCATTTTTAAGGACTGCGAATGCTCCTTGGTCAGAAACATATTCAGAAAGAAAGGAAAGGTTCACAATAAATGATTTGTGAATTCTATAAAAAGAATCATCTAATAGTTCTTCATATACTTTTAATGTTCTGGTATCTAGGTATCGAGAGGCATCTGAAAAATGAATTTCTGTACAATTACCTTTAGCCTCTAAATAGGTGATATTTTTCGTATCGAATAGCTTAATGCCTTTCATGTGACTCACCTTTATTTTTCCTCCCAGATTATTTAATTGCGAAGAAATTGCGGATAGTTTTTCGTTATTTTCTTCAATGAGGGAAGAATCTTGCCCCCAGGAATTTTTGGTTTCTATAAGATGGGATACTGCCTTTTGGAGATCTTCGATATCTATAGGTTTAAGTAGATAGTTAATCGCGTTCGCTTTAAATGCTTCTACTGCATATTCCTTAAATGCAGTAACAAAAATAACTTGAAAGTCTTTTTTGTCAAATTTCTCCAAGAGGTCAAAACCTTCACTACCGGAGGGCATTCTTATATCTAGAAAAACTACATCTGGTTTTTGAGTATTTATTATTTCGTATGCTTCATTAACAGAACCTGCGAGATCTTTGACATCAACTTCGGGACAAAAAGACTCTAGCATCATCTTTAAATTTTCCCTTGCGGGAGCTTCATCATCAACAATAACAGCACTAATTTTTGTCATATAGAAAGCTAATATCTAAAAAAAATTAAGGATAAGATGAAATTTCCATTTGTGGAATCGTTGTGACCGTTTCTCGTCTAAAGCTACACTTTTAGATTTTTACCATGGGTTGAAACCAGATTTACTCGTAGATTGAAGAACAAATAAGGAAAGATATGAAGTGGTATTGGATATTTAACAGTTAATAAAGAGAGCATTTACGCGTACCTGCTATGTTCGAAAGAAAGTTTTATGTAAATCTTTTCTGCGTTGTTTCAAGAGTCCCCAGTTTCTGGGGATTTTTTTATGCCTTTAAATGATGTTCTAAGAAAATTCGTTGAATTCATTAATTATTCATTCGGAACAGTAACCTCATGAATAAAAGAAACGTAAACCAATCGAAACTATTCTATACATATAAGACAATTTGCCAATGATAAACACTATACAACAACTCGACTTGAAGGTGAATAAAGAAGGTAACGATCTCTGGATCAGCTATTCACCGCGAACTAACCGAACGATATTTGATATATGCGATTTGAACGGACGTGTTATTAAAACAGGGCAAATCGAAAACAATGAAACTACAGTTAATGTAACCGAACTGTTCGAAGATCAGTATATACTATTGATACTAGACGGAGATAGAGTCTGTAGTAAGAAATTTCAAATAGACCGTAGTTAAATCTACTATCTATACGTGTACCTAAACCAAATTACAAAGAAGCCCGCTCGAAAGAGTGGGCTTTTGTATTTTATATGGTTTCTTAAGCAGAAACGCTGGCGTTCATCATATCCTCAATTTCTTCCACTTCAATAGGAATAGTTCCCATTAAATCAAAATTCCCATTTTCCCTTATTACAATGTCATTTTCTATTCTAATTCCAAGGTTTTCTTCTCTAATATATATTCCTGGTTCTACCGTAAAAACATTTCCTTCTTTTATAGGTTCCGTCCATAGCCCTACATCATGCACATCTAAGCCAATAAAATGAGAAGTTCCATGCATGAAATATTTTTTATAGGCTGGCCAATTAGGGTCTTGGTTTTTGATATCTTCCATAGTTAATAAACCCAAATCGACTAGTTCTTTCTCCATTAATTCACCAACCTGTTTGTGGTACTCTCCCAAAAAAACTCCGGGTTTTAATAAACCATAACATCCTTTCATTACCTTAAGTACCGCATTATAAACCTCTTTTTGTCTAGGAGTATAGCGACCATTTACAGGAAGAGAACGGGTAAGATCTGAAGCATAATTTCCATACTCTGCCCCTACATCCATTAATATCACATCTCCATCTTTACATTCCTGATCATTTTCGATATAATGCAGAACACAGGCATTGAATCCAGAAGCAATTATGGGAGAATAAGCAAAGCCTCTAGAGCCATGTCTTAGAAATTCATGCGCCAGTTCCGCCTCCAATTCATATTCCATGACACCGGGTTTAAGATATCTCATTACTCTTTCAATACCCGCTTTGGTGATATCACATGCCTTTTGCATTTGTGCAATTTCTGCCTCACTTTTCACAGATCTGAGTTGGTGCATAAATGGCGCACTTCGTTCATAGTTATGAGCTGGATAAAGTTCCTTACACCATTTCAGAAAACGAGCATCTCGTGTTTCAACTTCAATATGCGCGCGAGTATGTTCATTAGTATTTAAATAGACAGACTCCGCTTCCGACATGAGTCCTTGAAATATTTTTTCAAATTGATCTAACCAATACACTGTTTTTATTCCTGAAACCTCAAAAGCTTGATCTTTATCTAATTTTGCACCTTCCCAAATAGCTATTTCCTTACTCGTTTTTTTAAGAAAGAGAATCTCTCGGTGCTTTTCAGTAAAACAATCTGGAAAAATGACTAGAATACTCTCTTCTTGATCTACACCAGAAAGCCAAAAAATATCATTGTTTTGTCTAAAGGGCATATACCCATCTGCATTCGTAGGCATGACGTCATTGCTATTGAAAACAGCAAGTGATTTTGACTTCAGCTTTTGGGAGAATTGTTTTCTGGCATTTATGTATTGCTCTTTTGAGATTTGAGAATATTTCATGGAATTAAATTAGATTTCAAAGTAAGCAAAATCTCAAATCTTTGAGGGGAGTTTTAAAGCATCAATTATGGAGCTTAATTCTTATTCCCTATTTTTCTCTGCAAATTCTAATTGCTCATAAAATGCCTCACCGTATTTTCTGATAATGGAATCTTTACAAAATTTATATATCGGCATTTTCAATTTTGAACCACATTCACAAGCCGGCTTGCAGATGGGCCACTCGTGGTAATTTAAGGCCTCATGTTCGCTCAGCTTTTTTGTGCGAATAGGATAGAGGTGGCAAGAAATAGGTTTTCTAAACTCTACTTTACCTGCAAAATATGCTTTTTCAATACCACAACCCGCAACTCCATTTTCGTCAAAAACGGTATAGGCACATTCTTTACCATCTCTTAAAGGAGTTACCCAATCCCCATCGTTGTCTTGAATATATTTCCCCTGATCAATAATAGCCTGCGCTCCTTCCACTGGAAGAAAAGCTTTGACATCTTCAAAAATATCATCCAAAATAGAAAGCTCTTCCTCCTCTAGTGGAGCACCACTTTCCCCTTCAACACAGCAAGCACCTTTGCAAGCAGCAAGGTCGCAAACAAAGTGTTTGTCTAAAAGGTCTTCTGAGATGAGTTTGTTTTCTATTAGAATCATCTATTTACAATAGACTTCAAGTATATAAATTTTGGTTATTAGATTGCGCATTTTATAAGTGCTCTTTTTACTGAATTAATCTTTCTAAAATTTCTAATCGTAGAAATACTGTTTTCTAAAGACTCTTTATACCTTTATAAAAAACAACTTAAACTTTATTTCATGTACACCACAAAATTAACTTTAGTTATACTATTTATTTTTTTCTTGGAGGCGTTGGATGCGCAGAATACTTGTTTTGTAGTAAACCAGAATATCTCATTGGAGATGATATTTAATAGTACCAATTGTTCTGGTGCGACTACTTATAACATTACTAGTAGCCCTGGTAATTTAATTAATTGCACAAATTGTAATTCGTCCTCAATCAATGTTGGTTCTATACCTGGAACCATAGAAGCAGAGGCAGATGGAGGTTGTACTTTACAAATTGAAATTTTCGATTTAGAAATTGAAGCTAATAATATTTCAGGTAACAACTGTGCGTCTTATAATTTTAACGCTACTACGGATATGATAGGCAACCTATCCTATACATGGCATTTCCCAGGAAATATTACACTTACTGGGAATCCAGTGAGCCATGAATTTCAGCAAACAGGGTTAAATCAACCATATAGCTTGACGGTTTCAAATGGAAATTGTTCAGTGACTTTAAATGAAATGATTAGCGTTGGTGGCCCTCAAGCGGAATTGGAATTCTCTGGCATTGGAGGATTTCCAGATCCTTTAAATATTGTTCAAATAGATAGTTTGGATTGTGTTGTAAGCTATTGCGTTAGTAATCCGAATATTCATAATCAACTGACATTAAGTAATGTTCAAAATACCAATCAAACAGGTACGAATACGCAATTCGTTTTGGTATTAAATGGTAATGTTATCTATGATTCGAGTAGCGCACCTTCAAATTTTATAATAGAAATGGACATTTTGCCTGCAACATTGGGATATAACTCTCTTAATTATCAGATTATTGACGATAATGGCTGTTCTTCCTTTAAGGAATATCAGATTTATTGGGAGGACAATAGCAACCTTCCTGGTTCTGGATTGTCAATTACATCTGCACCATCTTCTAATACTTCGCTATATTGTGTGGGCGATGTAATTGAATTCGAATACTCAGCAGATCAATTAAATCCCTTAGGTGTTACCTATTTATTTTATATAGCTTGCGGAGATCCTGATTTCACGTCACCTAACTGGGTTTATGCTGATACTTTACAGTTAGCACCAGGAAATTCTGAAATCATTTCTTGGCCTATAAGTTTACCTTCCTGCATTTGTCAAAGCAATCAACTGGAAGCTCATGCATATATAATTAGCCCATGTTACGATATGCCAGTTTCTCAAGCATCTGAAACCTTTGAAGTTGCTCCAGTATTAAATGCCGATTTTAATGGACCCTTAAATGTTTGTCAAAACACACAAGAAATATATAATTGGAATGGAAGTGATAATATCTTGTTTTCTTCACTTCCTCATTGTCAAATTTCTGGAACTTGGGCGATTGAAGAGCCAAGTGGTACTTTTACCCAAATAAACTCAACAGGACCAGATATTTCCTTGAATTGGACATTTGATGAGATAGGAGAGCATAATGTTTGTTTAATAATGAACAATGTTTCGTGTTCAAACCCCAACGATTCCATCTGCAAAACCATATGTTCCTTACCACCAGTAACAAATGCAGATATTGCTATTTCCTGGAACCTTTCTGACCAATGTGCTCCAGGAATATTCAATCCTTCGGTTACAGATATAAGTGCTCAGTGCGATTCTTTAGAAATGATGTGGAGTATAAGTCCTGCTTGCAATGGATGCATAAATAATCCAAATAGTTATAATCCAACTATTAATATTCCCGATAAAGGTGAATATGCTATACAATTGTCTGCGGATAATGCCTGCTCTTCCCCAGTAGTCAATTCTGACTCGGTTATAATTAGTCAACCTCCTTTAATAAGTTTTTCAACCAATAACATTTCTCCTTGTCCGGACTCAGGTCTAGAAATCAATACTTTGTTCTGTATTGATACTTGCTTTTCGAATTTATCCAATATAGAAATATCAATTTTTCAAGGATTAGTGGGATGCTCAGGTTCGAACATTCCAATATGGAACTATTCCAATAATGTTCTTCCTCCAAACAATTTAGGTTTAAATTGTTCTGGGCTTGCTGATCAAATTCTTTGGCCAGTTCCTGCAAATGCATCAGGTGACTATACTCTTAAAATTTTAGTTCAGAATTCATGCGGAACAACTTGTGATACATTGTCTTTCCACATCGATCCTATTAATACAATTATTAATCCTTTTACAAGTCCAGTTTGTTCTGGATTCATTCTTGACCCAGGCACCACATCTTATATTAGTTGCAATTGGCAAAGTTCTTTGGGAAATTATACTCCTGGAAGTAATGTAACCTATACAATCTTGCAAAATTCATCTTTTGAGATCACCTGTGGTAACACTAATTGTTCAATAACAGATACTATACACATAGATGTATTTCCTCAAAATGTTCCCAGTATAAATTCCTCAGGACTTCTTTGTTCTGGTCAAAGCATATCACTAACGTGTGTTAGTTCACCGGGCTCTTCTCTTCAATGGAATTCAGGTTTTTGTGCGAATGCAGTAGCTATTCCGGGACAAACGAATTCCACTATATCGGTCAGTTCGGTTGGTGATTATTCAGTTTCTGTGACAGATATTAATGGATGTACTACTTGCGCTGAGACAACTATTTTACAAGACATTTCCCCTATGGATAATTTGATAAATCAAACTTTTTGTCAAAGTAATACGTCTAATTTTATTGATTTTTCTGGTTTACAAAGCCCGGCTGGAACATGGGGAGGCTCTTTAATATGGACTATTCTTCACAATGGAAGCCCTGTGTCAACAACATGGACATTTCCAGATACCTATACCGTTGGGGAATTACAAACTGATGCAGGAGTAAATTCGGGGACATTTACTTTTGAGTGGCAATGGACTTCACCTGCTGGATGCCTTTATTCAGGCTCATTTGATGTAATTATTCAAAGCCTAACACCTTTTTCAATTAATCTTCCTTCTGATACCTGTGCCGGAACGGTTATATCCACTAATGACCCAATCCTAAATCTTGCTAGTTGTGATTGGATTGTAAATGGATTACTATTAAACCCTGGATCTTCCTTTACCATAGATAGTTTAATGCAAATTACAGTTAATTGTGGAACAGGTGTTTGTCAAAACTCAGCAAGTACTTCAATAGGTGTATTTGACTCAATTAATCCCTATTTGACTTCTAATAATGAATTTATTTGCAATGGAGGCATGATTGAATTACATGTAAATGCAACAAATGGGATATCTTATGAATGGTTTGAAAATTCATGTGGATTAAATACCAATCCTATTTCAATAAACCCTAGTCAAGATTCAATTGTAGTATTGAATGCTGGACAATATCACGTTCTTGTAGAAGATATTCATGGATGTGTTGAATGTGCTTCTATCGATATCCAACAAGATGTTACTCCCTTTTTTCTTTGTAACGATAGCGTTTTTTGTGAGAGTGAAGTGAATCAGAATTTATGGTTCAATTGTTTAAGTACTCCTTTGGGCGGATGGGGCCAGAATGATCCAATAGTGAATATCTTTGACACATTGGGTAATGTAATTCAAAGCATTCAAGATTTACCGCAAAACATTAATTATAGCATTCAAGACTTGATTGATGACTTCGGCTCATTTAATCAAACGACAAATTTTGAAATTGAATATACATGGACATCTGAATCTAATTGTGACTATTCAGGTTCTTACTTTGTAACAATTGAAACTATTGGAACAATCTCAAGTGATGTTGGCGCATTTTGTCAAGGTGAATCCATTTTGTTCAATAGCTCAGGAAATGGCATCTGGGACTTCTCTTCAGTTATTTCTTCAGGTGTTCCTACTGACCAGTTTACTATTTTACCCAATGGAGATTTAGTTTGGGTTTTGTCACAGTCAACACCAGTAGGAAATTATAATGGCATAGAATTTACAGGAGCATGTTTGACTTTGATTTATAATGATATTGAGGTTCTGAACACTCCAAATACTTCAATGAACATTGCCCCAGTTATGTGTATTCATGATCAATCACAAATAAACTTTAATTTGGATGGATCTGTTCTTTCGGAACTGTTTTTTATAAACGATCAAGGTACTTTTAATCTTCCCTTGAGTGGAAACATTTTCGATCCATCGTTGCTTGGAATAAGCTCTACTTCACCTGGAACACTTTTCGCAATTTCTGCAATTGATCATGATGTAAATGGTCAGACAATTTCTTGTTTCGATACTATTTCAACGATCATTGAGTTCCACGATATTCCTGATTTCAATGGTTTTGAAGATATATGTGAAGGCTCATACCTAGATTCAGCTTTTACCTTTGACCTCCTTGTGAATTCCTTTGAATTGGAAATTATTGGACTTGGTACTTTCACAAGTATTCCATTACTCCAAAATATATCTGGAACAACAGATTATGAATTGACTCTTTATTATGGAAATACTTGTTCAGTTGTTTATCAAGGCAGCTTTTTTATTCAAGAACAACTGGAATACTCTTTTAATACAATTATCGACCCTTGTATTCCGCAGGTTGAAATTAATATAGATTTGCTATCTGGAAATATAGACAACTTGACCTTTGACCCTTCCGGAATTTTCTCTGATAATGTTCTAAATCAAATGGTTATCATTGATCTAGTAGATCCTTCGAATGATCAAGATTTCTCATTCAATATTGAAATAGGTGATAATGGATGTTCACAAGCAGAAGAGCATATGGATTTTACATATATAGCACCTATTGAGGCTTTGCTGCAAACGCAAGAGTTTGGTTGTTCAAATGAGGCAATATTTTTTGATTTAACCCAAGTGGGTTCAAATACCATTGACAGTATTATACTTTTCCCAGAAGATGGAAATTCAGCTATAACATATATTAATGATTACGATAATATTCAACATTCTTATTTTTCTCCCGTTGATACAACTTCCTATTTTCCGTTCATAATACTTTTTAATCAATGTAGTACTGATACGGTGACTTCAGAGATTTTAATTGACCCTCCGATGGCATCGGCCATGCTGGACGAAAATATTGAAGTTTGCCCAGGAGACACTTTGTACTTAAATTTCGAATTAATTGGTACGCCTTTAGGAATAAACATTTTAATACCTTCTAATTTACAACTAGACTTTATAGATCAATCAAATAATACATTCATTTATTTCGTTCCTTTTAACACAGTTGGCTCCAATTATTCTATAGAAGCGGAAATAGAAATGTCATGTGGAACCCCTTTTGAATTATCTACTAATCTGGTCGTTCATCCTTCACCTGAACCCATAGTTGAATCTGATTTAAATTGTTTTAACTTACCTTCCTTCTTTTCCATAGAAAACAATCAAAATACGGAAAACTATAGTTGGACCTTTGATGGAGATACAATTATAAATGGTGCTTTTGTTAGTTTAGTTTTCGAGAATGGGGGGACACATAATTATACGTTGACCACTACAAATTCTTTTGGTTGCATTTCAGAAATTACTGATACTTTCATTATTCCTGGGTTGGACGGGATGAATTTAGTTGATATTAGCAATTGTGGATCTCTAAACCTAAATTTGAACGCGGGCACTGATTTTTCAGATGAAGTTCAATGGACAATATCGTCAACATTTTTAGAGAATGATGCAATCTTCAGTATTGATGACTTCTATTATACATTTAATAGTTCAGAAGATCCGGAAATGGTAATTGATTATTTCGTCAATCTTGAAGTAATAAATCAAGAGTGTGTGTTTAATGATTCCTTTTTGGTAAGGATATTTCCATTACCTAACCCGTCAATATTAATAGATGTGGAGGGAAATGGGATATTTATTGATGAAACAAGTATTTTATTACCGTTATGTAAAAATGATTCTCTGTTAGCACGATCGTCAGAAATATATTCTGATTGTGCTTGGGAAACCAGTGGAAATGCTTTCAGTGTAAATCCATCCGTGTCCTGTAGTTCTTCCAACATTGTTTCCATAAATGAAAATAATGGCTCTGGATATTTGATTTTCTCCGCCATAAATCAACATAACTGTACAGCTTTGGATTCAGTTTATTTGGATGTTGCATGCGGAGAAAATAATATAGTATTCATACCAAATGCAATAACTCCAAATGGAGATGGAAAAAATGATACTTTTTCGGTTGTTTTTCCATTTCCGGATTTCATTACAGATTTTCAGCTGGAAATTTTTGATAGATGGGGAAATTCAGTTTTCTATGTTGAGGATGACGTTTTCGCAGAATGGAATGGTAAAGGAAAATTCAATCCTGACTACTATGTTGAATCAGAGATATTTATATACCGAACTAAATTTGTTTGGCGAGGTGATATTGAAGAAACTATCGAGATGTTTGGTCATGTTACTGTGGTTAGATAGATACTATTAGTAATACTTAATTATTCTTCTTTTCTATTACCAATTTCCCAAATTAAATATCTTCGCAGCATGTCTGACGATCTATTTAAAAAAGTGATTTCGCATGCCAAGGAGCATGGTTTTGTTTTTCAATCTTCTGAAATTTATGATGGGCTTTCAGCCACTTATGACTACGGCCAAAATGGGGTTGAACTGAAGAACAATATCAAAAAATATTGGTGGGCTGCAATGGTTCAAATGAATGAAAATGTAGTTGGACTGGATGCTGCTATTTTTATGCATCCCTCAACTTGGAAGGCCAGTGGGCATGTTGATGCTTTTAATGATCCATTAATAGACAATAAAGACTCTAAGAAACGATATCGTGCAGATGTTTTGGTGGAAGACCACATGGCCAAATACGAAGCCAAAATTGAAAAGGATGTAGCCAAAGGAAAGAAGAGATTTGGTGATGCTTTTGATGAAGCTCAATTCAGAGAAACCAATCCGAACGTTTTAAGAAATAAAGCAAAGATTACAGATATCGAAAGTAAGTTTAAAGCTGCAATGGAAGCGGATGATCTGGTAGCAGTAAAAGAACTTATAGAGGAGTTGGGAATTGTTTGCCCCGTTTCTGGTTCTAAAAATTGGACGGATGTGAGACAGTTCAATTTGATGTTTGGAACGGAGTTAGGTTCAGTTGCCGGAGATGCGGCTACCATTTATTTAAGACCGGAAACTGCTCAAGGTATTTTTGTTAATTTCTTGAATGTCCAGAAATCCGGAAGGATGAAAATTCCATTTGGTATTGCTCAAATAGGAAAAGCCTTTAGAAATGAAATCGTTGCCAGACAATTCATTTTTAGAATGCGTGAATTCGAGCAGATGGAAATGCAGTTTTTCATTAAACCGGGAACACAAAAAGAATGGTATGAGAAATGGAAGGAGAGAAGAATCGCCTGGCACAAATCTCTGGGAATGGGAGCGGAGAATTACCGTTTTCACGATCATGTGAAATTGGCACATTATGCAGATGCTGCAGCTGATATAGAGTTTAAATTTCCATTTGGATTTAAAGAGCTGGAAGGAATTCATTCCAGAACAGATTTCGATTTAAAGCAACATGAAGAACATTCCGGTAAGAAATTGCAGTACTTCGATCCCGAAGACAATAAAAATTATATTCCTTATGTGGTGGAGACCTCAATCGGATTAGATAGAATGTTTTTAGCTGTTTTATCAAATTCCTTAAAGGAGGAACAATTGGAAGATGGAACGAGCAGAGTAGTTTTAAACTTGCCTCCAGTTATAGCACCCTATAAGGTTGCGGTGCTTCCTCTTTTGAAAAGGGATGGACTTCCAGAAAAGGCCAGAGAAATTATGAGAGATCTTCAATTTGATCATAATTGTCTTTATGAGGAAAAAGATACTATAGGGAAACGCTACAGAAGAAATGATGCCATAGGTACTCCTTATTGTGTTACCGTTGATCATCAAACTTTAGAAGATAATACGGTCACAATTAGAGAAAGAGATAGCATGGAACAAGAAAGAGTTGCGATAGCTAGACTCGCTGAGATTATTGGAGAAAAAGTGAGTATGCGAAAGTTGCTTTCGGAACTGATTTGAAATTAAATGAGATTGGTATTCCCAATTGAATTTTTACAATTCTCCTCTTGCCATTTTTGCTGCAAGCATGAGTTCTTCGACTATAGAGTGTTCCCAAAATAAATTGAATTCTGTTCTGGCTAAAAACATTATTTCAGTGCCAAATGAAGTTTCTTCTTTTAACTTGATATATACTGGATTAGGGTTGAACCATCGATAGGAATTAACGATCTCAATAAATGCTAACGGAACTTTTTCTTTTCTAAAGAAGTTGCTGATGTACAAGAATTCATGGTCAATCAGTACTTTTTTGGCGCCAAGCCCTATATGAAAAATCAAGGCCGTGACAAAGACCCAAATTAGGATGAGAATTGATATTTGAATTATATTTTCCATAGACGCTATTGAAATAGTAATTCCAATCAATAGAAAAGATGGAAAGAATATAAATTTCCAGAAAAAGGTAAGACTGGTTGATATTCTCTTTTTACTATTCAATTTGATCTTTTATCAAAGGTTTCCTTGCTCCTATCTTTTAGGCGTTTGAAAATCAAATAGAGAAATCTAAGTGCGAAAAGAACCAAGACTACACACCCTATTTTTAGTCCAGCCCAGAACCATTTTTCTATTTGATCAAATTCCACTAGACTAATTTAGCCATTAACCCAAACTATTTACTCAGCAATATCGAATTCAAAATTGAGAATTAAACATTCAAAATTAATTCTCCCTCTGTTCAAAGGTCTCCTTCTTCTTATCTTCTATACGTTTCATGATAAGATAAACCAATAGGGCCACACAAGCAGTAAAAAAGAGAAATTGCAATAGACCAAATATGATGGGAATCCATTCCATTTTTAGAATTTTACAGCTGTACCGTAAGCAAGAATCTCAGATGCACCTTGCATAATCATAGAAGTAGTAATTCTAACATTAACTATGGCATCCGCTCCAAGACGAGCAGCATCTTGTTCCATTCTTTGAAGGGCCTCTTCACGGGCATGAGCTTGTAGTTTGGTGTATTCAGAAATTTCTCCACCTACAATATTTTTTAGTCCTGCAAAAATATCACGGCCTATGTTTCTGGCTCTAACGGTGCTTCCTCTGGCAATTCCCAAAGATTGGCTAATGCTCTTACCGGGAATAGTTTCTGTTGTTGTGCAAATCATAATTTAATTTTGATTCAAGTTAAGAATTATAGGGTATTCTAATCTTAAAATTAAGACAAGCGGTAAAAGCGATGGATAATTGCGAGAAAAATCCCTTTTTTGTACTGTGATTAACTTATATATCCATGAAGATCAGGTCAAAAAGAGACAAGATCTTTCTATAGCAAAAGGCTCAAAGATAGCAGTAACAGACCCTTTTCTAAAGCATCAATTTGAATTGCTTAGAGGAGATTGCCAATGGCATGCTATGAAAAATGAGGAAGCTGTAAAGAAAATAGAAAAGGGTGAATTGGATGGAATGGTTTTAACCAAGAATCATGATTCGGATTATGAGAATGATGATTTTGAGTTGCTTGAGGTAGATCCTAGCTTGGTTTTACTCCAGGAAGTGGATCCTGAAGTTCGTTTTGCCAATGAACATGTTTCAGAGGATTTTAAAAAGGAAATAATCGACTTGGAGAGTGATGTTCTTAGCGGCTTGAAGAAAGCTTTCCCAAAAAGTGAAGCTGCAGTTAGAGTGGAAATAGGTGGAGATAAGGATGGACATACAAAGAATCTCTTGAAACTATGTGTACTGCATAAATCTAAAACACCTTATTACTTAAGGTTGAGTTCTGGGCAGAAGGAAAAGTTGTTAGAGAGAGCTACGGATAAAATTAAAAACGTTGGAAAAAAGAAGGTTTTTATTACCAGAAATGTAAATGAACACGATGGTCTTAAGAAAGCTTTAGAACAGAACGGTTTTAAAGTTGAAGGCAAACCTTTGGTAGAACACAAACCTATTCCTATCAAAAAAGTTCCAGACACGGAATGGATTTTCTTTTCTAATGTTAGATCAGCGCAGTTTTTCTTTTTGGATAAACCAGATATTGGTAAAGCAAAAATTGGTTGCCAGAATAAACAAGTAGCGGATACAATAAGAAAAAGCGGTCATAGAGCAGCTTTTATTGGAGGTGCGGATTCCAAATTAGTAACTAAGCAATTTGAAAATGTCTCAGGGGCAAGATCTGTTTGTTACCCGAAGGGAATGCGAGATTTAAGAAGCTTTCAGGATGAGAACCAAAGGGTGAAAAACGTAGACCTTTTTGTTTATGATACGGTAAAACACGGTGATTTTAAAATTCCAAAATCCGATATTTTGGTTTTTACTTCTCCTGCAAATGTTTTGACCTTTTTAGAACAACAACAAATTGCAAACGAGAAAGTAATTGCTTACGGTGACCCGACAATGAATACGCTAAAGGCAAAGGGAGTAGTAGGAATATTTCCAGTACACTCTTTTGATAATATTGGCTTGGCTAGAAGTGTGTATAATGCTTCGGTGGGTTAATGCTAAAAGTTAATTGGTTATAAGTTGAACAAGTAAAACGGATTATCAAGGGTCAATTTTCAAACGTTGGGATGTCAGCATCAAGATAAATGCTAAAAATGTCAATGAAATAAATGGCAGCGATGAGATGTTATATTCTTTAAAGTTTAAAGGGCTTTGATGGACCAAGTAGCTAAGAAATATCCATACTAGAATAGATGCTAAGGATATTATTACTGTTGTTTTCTTTTTTTGCACCTTTGGGTTAAATATCTCAATTGTGCTGATTACTCCAAGAATTAATATTAGACATAGTAAGGAGTAATAAATCCTTAAGATTGAATCAAATTCTTTGAGAGGTAATTTAAAAAATTCGATAATGGATTTGAAAAACGAATTTCCCGGATGCTGATAATTTAATTCAATGTTAAGCATAAACCAAATACCCAAAGAGGCAATGATTTTTGAAGCACGAGCCAAAGTGTTTTTAGGAGATTCAAAACTCAACATTCAAAACTTAAAATTCTAGACAACCCAACTACTTTATAACCTTCTTAATTATTTTCTTTTCAATTCTTTGTGATCCATCATCACTCATTTCTACCTCAACCTCTATCTCTTCTCCACTTTTGGAAATATTAATTTCTCCACCCTCAATAACAATACTTGTGTCTCCTTTGAAATCTGATCCCTCTAGTGTTTCGATAATCACTTCAACTTCGCCATCATGATGGCTCATCTTTCCATGATCATCCATAATCATTTTCTTAATCCGCATTTCCTTTCCATGTCCGCCTTTATGTCCGGTTACTCTGCCTAATAGAAAACCGAGTATTAAAAAGATGATTCCAAAAACCAGTACTCTAGTCCATTCTCCTTTCATAATTGTTGAATTTGGTTCTCAAATTTATTCGAAATCGTGAAATGCACAATAATTCCCGCATTCTTTGCTTAATTTTGATGCGATGACTATTGCTGAGAGACAAGAAGAAATAATTGCAGATTTTGAGCTATTTGATGATTGGATGGCCAAGTATGAATACATCATAGATTTGGGGAAGGAATTACCTATGATCAAAGAAGAATTCAAAACAGAGGAGAATAAGATTAAGGGTTGCCAATCACAGGTTTGGTTACATGCAGAAATGCTGAATGAACACCTTCTATTCTCAGCAGATAGCGATGCTATTATAACCAAAGGTTTGATCGCGTTAATGATTCAGGTTTTAAGTAATTCCAAACCAGATGAAATAGCAAAAGCAGATCTTTTTTTTATCGATAGAATAGGTCTAACTGACCACCTTTCACCAACACGAAGCAACGGTCTTTTAGCAATGGTTAAGCAAATGAAAATGTATGGGGTTGCTTTTCAAGCAATTTAATTATGAATTTTTAATGCTTAATTTTGAATTAAGTTAAGCCCAATGGCAGAGGAGCGTAAAAATATTGTTAGAGAAAAGAGCTTTGCTTTCTCACTCGTGATTATTGATTTATTCAAACGTTTAAAAGCCGAAAACGAATTTGTTATCTCAAAACAATTATTGAGATCCGCTACTAGCATAGGAGCAAATATTGAGGAAGCTTCAGCTGGATTTTCTTCAAAAGATTTTATTTATAAAATGACCATTGCTTCAAAAGAAGCTCGTGAAACAAAATATTGGCTGAGATTACTCGATGAGGGAAACCTTACATCTATAAACGTTTCAAATGAGCTTAAAATGTCTGAAGAGCTAATACGCTTATTAACTGCAATTGTTAAAACCAGTCAATTAAAAATTAAAAACTAAGAATTCAAAATTCGAGACAGCATTGAACAACGAAGAAAAAGAAATAGAAAAAAAATCTATCGAGGTCTTGAAGACAATTTTTGATCCAGAGATTCCGGTTAACATTTATGAATTGGGTTTGATTTATTTTGTAAAGGTTAAGGGAAATAAAGTAGACATTGAAATGACCCTTACTTCACCAAATTGCCCGGTTGCTGAAACATTGCCTTTGGAAGTGGAGAATAAAGTCCGTTTTTTAGATGAGGTTGAAGATTGTAAGGTCAATATTGTTTTCGATCCGCCTTGGGATCAGGAAATGATGAGCGAAGAAGCTAAATATGAATTAGGATTGCTTTAATGGATGAAATCGTAAATAAGGTTGCACAAAGTGGATTAATCAATCTTGACATCAAGTCATTTCGACCAGATGGAGAACGGGTAGTTATTGACTTAAAAGATATTCTTTGGCAAGGAATTGCGCTCAAGGAAAAGGACTTTCGCGAGTATATCAAAACACATGATTGGTCTATGTATAAGGATAAGTTTGTAGCAATAGATTGTTCGGTTGATGCTATTATTCCAAATTGGGCTTACATGCTATTGGCAGTTTCATTAGAAGGATTTGCAAAAGTAGTTAATGTGGGAAATGCAGAGCAATTGGAAGAAGTTCTATTTAATCAAAGTATTTCCAATTTTGATTCCAGCCCCTATAAAGATGAGCGAATAATTCTAAAAGGCTGCAGTGATTATTTCGTCCCAAGAACCGCTTATTTCCAGTTAGCTGAAAAGCTTAAGCCCATTGTAAAATCACTAATGTTTGGAGAACCTTGTTCTACTGTTCCTGTATATAAGAAGCCAAAAAACTAATACTTTTGCCTTTCGGCAATCAATCTTCTTATCGACTTCTCATAATGGCCAAAGGCAAGTTGAAAAAGTTCAAATTCTAAATCCTCAAACTTTTCAAATCCAAAGTTTGTAATTTCCTTATTGAATGAAAGCTGAAAAGCACATCGATTATTTTCACACTTAATTTTTATAGTATCGAAATGATGAAAATATTGCCCCTGAATAAGATTTGAATCAGAGTTGATTTTAATTGAATAATTGGGATAGTAATTTCTTTCCAATTTAGATCCATTAAGCCAATAGGTTATTTCTTTTTCCAAACGTTCTCCATGATCTCCAGAATAATAGCCCCAACTTCCTATTTCTTTACTATTGAGATACGCCCCATTGGCTCTTAAGTAATATTCAGCGTGTTCATAATATTGGCAGCCACCCTTGCTACCATATCCACTATAACCGTGCCCTAACACAACTTTATTTCTTAGCTCCCAGTATCCTTGTTTTAAACCAAGAGAATCTGTGCAATTCATAATTCTGCCGTTTATTGTATCACAAGATTGACCAGTACTATAAGCTGAAATCAGCCAAATAAATATCAAAAGATTAAAGGTTTTTTTCATTTAGTCCTTTATAATAAAATTTTAGTCAATAATGGATTGAAGCATCAGAACAAAAGTAAATTCAACATTCAAAAACCTAAAACTCCAAACCTTCGGCACGCTCGGAATAAAAACCACCCAGCTTTATAATATCCTCTCTTAGCATATTAAATAATGCCTTCTGTCCTGAAGCTTTGTAAGAAAGTAAGCGATGCCAATCGGCTTCCTCATGAAAAGTGTTGATGGTGTTCTCTTTAACTGCATCGAAATGCTCAATGGCGGTTTTGTATCTCTTCAGATAAAAATTACAAAGACCAGAATAGAATTGCGCATTTGCATCATCAGGAAAATTCTCGAAAATCTTATCAAAGTTTCCAAGTGCAACTTTATTTTTTCCTTTGGAAACTAACCTCATTGTAGGTTCTAAATAATCCATGTAATCTATCCAAACACTTTCATCAAAATCTATACTTACTCCATTGTCCGTTTCTTGCTGTTCCATAAAAGCAGGAGTTCCATTACTGATATTCCTGTCGATTTTGATAGACTTTCTATAAATGTCTCCATAATCAACGACCTTTAAATGATAGAAATAATCTAAGTCCATATTTGATGCTCGGATCATTTTAGCTTGGCTTTTTTTAGTTGGCTCAGTATCTACTTTAGAACTTTCAATTTTTTCAATAGGTTCAATTTCCTCAAAAGGAATAGCTTCCAGTTCTTCTTCTTCAAATTCAAATTTCTCTTCTGGAAGTTCTACTGTTTCAGTTAAAAGAACCTCTTCTTCTTTAACTATTCTATCAATAATTTCTTTGTTCTTTTTCAGTTCTATTTCTACTTCACTAACTTCTTTGTTTTCCGCATCTTCACTTTCAAGAATATCTGAGGATTCTTCAACACTATTTTCAACCAATACGTTTTCTACTTCCGCATCGGTCCAAAGGAAGGTGGCAATACCAATAGCTGCAGCAAGACCAATACCTAAGAATAGTTTTCCTGTAAATCCACTCCCCTGAGAAGCATTTACTTCAAATTTTTCCTCTAAACTATCTATAGAAGTGGGATTAATTTCTTCAAAACCTTCTAATGCATCCGCTAAGAAGGGATCATTTAAAGCTGCTTTCTCTAAGGCATGGCGTTCTGCATTACTCAGCTCACCAGCAATATATTTCTTAACCATTGACCCAGCTTCTGCTGAGCTCATGTAATCTTCTGCGTTCATTGTTTCTTAAACTCCTCCTCTTTTGACAAAAGGATTTTTAAATTTCTTTTCCCGTTTTGAATGTGACTCTTCACTTTTTTGAGATCCATATTCAATTCATCCGCAATCTCTTGGTAGCATTTGTTTTTTAGAAAGAACAATTCAATACATGCTTTCTGTTTTGGTTTCAATTCTTCAAGAACCTGAGTCAATTTCTGCAGTTGACTCTCCTTTAAGAAGTCGTAACCATTGCTTTCCTCCAGACTGTATTCTGCCTGATCAAAATCAACGTGCTTTTTCTTTTTTTCTGAGCGCAGTTGCATTAAACAATGGTTCTTTACAACTACATAAAGCCAGGACTTGAAGTGTTCAACCTGCGTTCCTTTCAATTTTTTGGCGCAATGCTCAAAAATATCCATGGAAGCATCCTGTGCCTTAGCCTCATTTTTTAAATACTTAATGCACGTACCAAAAACCAAAGGAAGAAATCGTTGATAGAGCGTGCCTAAATACACATTCTTACCACTGCGATAATATTCCTTTAGCAATTGGTCATCAGATAAATCTTTTATGTTTCGTTTTCCAAAGAGCAAATGCGCAGCTGTTTGGTGGTTAATTTACATATTATGTGCTTTCCACTTACGATAAAGTTCACCATAGGTCATGGTTTCTATGATAATAACACCTCCCGTTATATCACCGTACTTGGCAGGAATCCCTCCAGAGTATACAGATAATGAACTAATTGACCTACTTGGAATATTAACTTGTGAGGTTCCGCTAACCTTAATTCCATCCACATAGTAATCATAAGAGGTAGCTCTTGTTCCTCTAAAGAATAATTCTCCATCAGAATTTTGGCTTACCCCGTCTGCTATATTCGATACCATTTGTTTCAAATTTTTTCCATCTGCCCTTTGAACAATTTCTTCCTGTAAAATGGTCAGTTTTGTAGGCTCGTCTTTGGTGAATAACCTCTTTTTGCTTTCTGCAGTAACCACTCCACCAGGAATTTCAATAACTGAAGGAATCATTGCTAAAGTATCTTCAAATCTAATCTGATCAGGTAAAACTCTAACTTCTGAAATCACTAATTTATGATACCCTACATAGCTTAAGAAGAGCGTGTAAAGGCCTGGAGGCACAGGTTTGATTGTAAATTTTCCATCTAAATCTGTTGTGGTTCCCATTATTTCTCCACCGACTTCTATGTAAACGGTTGCTCCAATAAGCGCTTCTTTAGTGTCTTGGTCAATCACGGAACCCTTTATCGTACCCGGGTTTTGCGCTAGAATGGCACTCGAAAAAAAGAGTGCAATTAAAATTAATACTTGCTTTTTCATTTAAAATTGTTTTAAAGTTCTCTATTGAGATGCAAAGGGCTTAGCAATTCCATAACACAGTATCATTTTTATTTGTGAAAGGATACGGATAGTATGCTTTAGTCCTTTCAAAGAGGATTAAAACGGAATAGGAGAATGTATATAAGGAGTTTAATCGTTGAGCCTTTCTTTCAAAGCTTTTTCTACCATTACAATTAAAAGCAATAGAGAAAAAACCATAAGAATAGCCGCCCAAATTGCGTATTGAGACTTATGAAAAATAAAACTTAAAACAAATATAATCGAGGCAAAAACCAACATTAAAGAGCCACTTTTCTTTTGAGCAAAGGTCCAGCTTTTTTTGTCCTTTTTGGATCTCTTAGTTCTATAACCGTAAAGATTATTGATTTTTTTCGCAGGGAACAAATAGAAGATGAGAGCCAGAGCCAAATAGAAAGTACTAATAAAAATAGTCACGATAGTTCTTTATAATTGTTCGGCAACAACCTCTTTAACCGCTGGGATTTTAGTCTTTAATAAATTCTCAATTCCATTTTTGAGTGTTACTGTGGAAGAAGGACATCCACTGCATGCACCTCTTAAGCTAACCGTAACTACTCCTTGGTTAAATGATTTGAAATCAATTGCGCCACCATCACTTTCAACAGCAGGCTTCACAAACTCATCTAACAATTGTTTTATGTGCTCATCAAATTCAGAAGGAGTTAGGTTCTCTACTGCCTGAGAATTTGATCTTTCAACAATTTTAGGATCAGGCATTTGCTGAATAATGGTCTTGTTTTCCATTAAATGTCTTTGAATGAATTCTCTCATTTCAGTAGAGACCATTTCCCATTCAACGGATTCAATTTTGGTAAGCGTAATGAAATTATTCATTATAAACAC
Organism: uncultured Flavobacteriales bacterium; assembly: GCA_964609215.1. Classification (GTDB taxonomy): domain Bacteria; phylum Bacteroidota; class Bacteroidia; order Flavobacteriales_D; family JABDKJ01; genus JABDKJ01. The sequence continues at coordinate 197,564 of CAZSQZ010000001.1, read as the reverse complement.
ACTCTTAACAAAGGGAAACTCGAAGAGTTTTTCAGCCAAAGCAGAGGAACCTTTTGCCTCCTTAGGTTCAAGATATTCCACAATTGTTCCCTCATCTACTAAAAGTCTATCTGCTACAAACTTCATGGTTGCTGGGTTTGGAGTCATTTCAGTATAGACATAGGTAGGATAAATTTCGCTCATTTTACAAAGTTAAGTGTAGAAAGATTAAAATCGATCGCTTTTGCATTTATTTTTTTCCAAATCAATTGCATATTCTAAATTGCAAGACCCATGTTCAGAAATGCAAATCACCCCATATGGAAAGTTATTTTAAGTGGCATTTTATTGTCCTTTGCTTGGCCGGGAACAGGTAGCTTAACTCCATTAATTTTTGTTGCCTTTTTACCCTTACTATGGGTTGAACACCAATTCTTTAAAGAGGGAAAGCCAGGTATTTTCAGGTATGCTTTTCTTAGTTTCTTAATTTGGAATATTGGAAGTACCTATTTCATTTTTTATGTAGAAGAACCTTTTATAACCAAGTTTACGGCCTCTGCAATTACCTATATTTTAAATGCACTTTTTATGGCCACTGTCTTTTGGCTTTTTCATAAAACCAAGAAGAATATAGGCTTAAAGCAGGGATATATAGGCCTAGTCATCTTTTGGTTATGTTTTGAATACATTCACTATCACTGGGATATCAATTGGCCATGGCTGAACTTAGGAAATGTTTTTGCAAATAGAATTACCTGGATTCAATGGTATGAGTTTACTGGAGTTCAGGGTGGTACTATTTGGATTTGGTTGGTAAATCTCCTAGCATTGAGAATAGTTTTAGATTGGGCCAAAAAAGACAAGAAAATCATTGCTCTGGCATCTGGCCTTATCCTATTTCCTATACTGCTTTCTGTAATCATGTTTTTCAACTATGAAGAGAACGGAGAAGCAATCAATGTTGCTTTGGTTCAACCCAATATAGATCCTTACACAGAAAAGTTCGATACTGATCCTAATGAACAATTGGATCGCATGCTGGATTTAGCCGAAGAAACAATAGATCTGAATACTCAGGTTATTGTATTTCCTGAAACTGCTATTCAAGAAAGGGGTTGGATCGATGGAAGAACAGGGGTTCCAGTTTTAAGAGGAATGTGGGAAAGTAACTTTGAGAACACCTATTCTTATAGACAGCTGAGCGAGTTTGTTTCTACCCATCCGAAAGTTAATCTGATTGTCGGGGCGTCCATTAGAAAGAAATATGGAAAGGAAAAAGAGACCTTGACTGCTCGATATTTTAAAGAAGATGATTTTTATTATGATTCCTTTAACTCCGCGATCTTATTTAATAATGAGGGATATGAGTACTATCACAAGGGAAAATTGGTTCCTGGAACTGAGAAGATGCCATTTGCTAAATACCTTTCTTTCCTTGAAAAACTGTCTTGGGATTTAGGAGGTGCAAGCGGTAGTTTGGGTAAACAAGAGGAGAGAGAAGTTTTTAATTTTCCAAATGCTAAAATAGCTCCAATGATATGCTATGAATCGGTTTTTGGAGAGTATGTTTCGGATTACACAAAATTAGGCGCGAATTCATTTTGTATTATTACCAATGATGCCTGGTGGCAAGACGCACCAGGTTATAAGCAACATTTACATTACGCAAGTTTAAGGGCCATAGAAAATAGAAGGTCAATAGCTAGGTCGGCAAATACGGGTATTTCTTGTTTTATCAACCAAAGAGGGGAAATTTTACAGGCGACTAATTATGATGAGAAAGTTGCAATCAAAGGAACGATCAATAAAAATGAAAAATTGACGGTATATTCTATGTATGGAGACTATCTTACCAGACCTTTAATTTTTGTTGCCGTTTTGCTTGTTCTTTGGACCTTTTTCAAGCCGAAGAAAAAAGAAAAAGAGAGGAAGGCGGTCTAAGCCATTCGAAATTTTATTTTTGTCATAACTTAAATTCGCTTTAATGAGCAAATACGATGTAACAGTAATCGGATCTGGACCTGGGGGTTATGTAGCAGCAATTAGATGTGCGCAATTAGGAATGAAGACCGCTATAGTAGAAAAGTACGATACCTTAGGCGGAACATGCTTAAATGTTGGATGTATACCGTCAAAAGCTCTATTAGATTCTTCAGAACATTATCACAATGCTAATGAAACATTCAAAGAGCATGGTATTGGACTGACGGGTTTAAAACTTGATTTTAAACAAATGATTAAGAGAAAACAAGGAGTGGTCGATCAAACGACTGCGGGTATTGTTTACCTTATGAAAAAGAATAAGATTGATGTCTTTCACGGTCATGGTTCTTTTAAAGATGCTAATACCATTTCAATAAAGGGAGCGAAGAAAACAGAAGAAATAAAATCGGATAAGGTTATTATAGCTACAGGGTCTAAGCCATCTACTTTGCCTTTTATTGAAATAGATAAAAAGAGGGTAATAACCTCAACTGAGGCATTGGAATTAAAAGAGGTTCCAAAACATCTTATCATTATAGGTGGTGGAGTGATTGGCTTGGAATTAGGATCTGTCTATGCTAGGCTAGGAGCAAAAGTTTCCGTTTTTGAATATATGGATTCCATTATTGCAGGAATGGATAGAACGATGGGTAAAGAGCTCCAGAAGTCCCTTAAGAAATTGGGAATGGAATTCTACTTGAATCATGGTGTTTCAGAAGTAAAAACTACTACGAAGCAAGTAAGTGTGAAAGCAAAAGATAAGTCGAAAAAAGAGGTTGTGGTAAAAGGAGATTATTGCTTGGTTTCAGTTGGTAGAAAGCCTTATACAGAAAACCTGGGGTTAGATAATGTTGGGATAAAGCTAGATGAGAGAGGGAGAATAGAAGTGGATGATCATCTTCAAACCAATGTGAAAGGAATTTATGCAATAGGAGATGTAATTAAAGGTGCAATGCTTGCCCATAAAGCAGAGGAAGAAGGTGTTTTAGTTGCTGAGCAGATGGCAGGCCAAAAGCCACATATCAATTATAATTTAATTCCCGGTGTAGTGTATACTTGGCCGGAAGTAGCCTCTGTTGGACAGACAGAAGAACAATTGAAAGCCGCAGGAGTTGCCTATAAATCAGGTTCATTTCCGTTTAAAGCGAGTGGAAGAGCACGTGCAAGTATGGACACAGATGGTTTGATAAAAGTCTTAGCTGATAAAGAAACAGATGAAATTTTAGGTGTTCATATGATTGGTCCAAGAGCAGCAGATATGATTGCAGAGGCTGTTGTTGCTATGGAATATAGAGCAACTGCTGAAGATATTGCTCGAATGAGTCATGCGCATCCTACATATACCGAGTCGTTTAGAGAAGCTGCGCTTGCGGCTACTGATAATAGAGCCTTACATATTTAATGGAGGTTCAGATTGAATCTAGTTGGAAAGCAGTTTTAAAAGAGGAGTTTGAAAAACCCTATTTCCATAAATTGGTTCAATTCGTTAAGGAAGAGTATAGCAATCACGACATCTATCCTAAGGGAAAAGATATTTTTCGAGCATTTTACAAATGCAATTTACAGGATGTAAAAGTTGTTATTATTGGTCAGGACCCCTATCATGGGCCAGGTCAGGCAAATGGGCTTTGTTTTTCTGTAAATGAAGGAATTGCATTTCCACCTTCACTAAGAAACATTTTTAAGGAGATCCAATCGGAATACAATTCTTCCTATCCACAAACAGGAGATTTGAATAGGTGGGCAGAGCAAGGAGTCTTTTTACTAAATGCAACATTAACAGTACGTGCTAGAACTCCGGGTTCTCATCAAAAGAAAGGATGGGAGGATTTTACAGATGCTGTTATTAGGGTGATTAATGAGGAAAAAGAGAATGTGGTCTTTATGCTTTGGGGATCGTATGCTCAGCATAAGGGAAAGATCATTAATAATGATAAGCATTTGGTTTTAAGTTCGGCTCATCCATCTCCCTTTTCAGCACACAGAGGCTTTTTGGGAAATAATCATTTTCTCAAAGCAAACTCATATTTGGAAAGTTTGGGTAAACCACTAATAAACTGGGCATAAAAAAACCCCTAGTTCTTGGAACTAAGGGTTAAAGAAATTTTATGAAAATTTAGTTAAGTACAATTTTTTTAGTCAATACTTCATCAGAAGATTGAATAGCAATAAAATAAACGCCCATTGCAAGATCTCCTTTATTTAAAGTAATTGTAGAAACTCCTTCCTGAATCATTTCATTTGGTCGTTCATAAACCAATTTTCCAGCCATATCAATAATACGAATGTCTGTCAATTTGTCCTCAGAAGTATTCACAATAACATCCAATTGACCACTTGAGCTATAATCATTTAAAACATTTACTATTTCAAATGCGTTTGAACCACAATTAGCAGATACAGGGCCAAAAGTAGATTCTGTACCATTAATATCTGTTTCAGTAACTCTATAGTAATTTATCCCGTTTTTAGCATTTTCATCATAAACAGAATAGTTGATTACAGAAGAACTATTTCCTGCAGCAGGAACTTCTTCCACAGTTTTCCAAAACTGACCATCAGAAGAACTTTCAACCGTAAAATAATCGGAATTTTGTTCAGAGGCAGTAGACCATTTTATTAATGCTCTATCATTTTCACAATTTGCTTCGAAATCTAATAATTCTACAGACAAAGGTTCGTCAAAATTGGATATCGTCCATGATCTGTACATTTCAGATGCTGGCACATCAGTTGGCCCTATCAAACCTCCTGGCAACACCCCTACACTTGGAAAGAAAAAATCTGCCCATTGTCCCATTGTCCCAGCAGTAGGATTAAACCTTTGAACCATTAAGTTACCGGTATTTATGGGGTTATTTCCTGGTGTTATAATATCTTGAGCATCAAATCCAAAAAACAATCTTGGACTAGGATTTGAGGAATAACCGAAAATATCTATTATCCAAAACCTGTCAAAAGTATTTGGAGCATTTTCATCAAGACTTGCACTCCCAGTAGAAGTAGCGATATTAAAATTTGTTAGGTGGTTAATTCCTGTTGGTAAAGGGAGATTATCTATTCCTGTATTGTAAGTTGAAAATTGAATAAAAGCGTTTGGATCTTGAACTCCTTCGTTTCCAGCTGCAATTTGGAATAAAGTTCTAACAGAGTTGCCCGCAGGAGAAGAAAAAGGAATGATATTATTACCTGCATTTCCATTAATAAACCATTTGATAACATTGTTCTCATGTTCGCTGACAATGTTGAGATCCGGAACCCCAGATGATGGAGCAATAGCATTATTATTGGGGTTTTCAACTACCAAGAAAACTCCAGATCCACTAGCACCTTCGTCCATTACTATAAATGGTCCACCGGTAGATATTATTCTAGCTTGCCCAAAAGCTTGATTTCCGAAAAAACAAATCGCTGCAAAGGCGATTAAAGCAAATACCTTTTTCATAATAGTTTGGCAAATGAGGAAATGGTTGACCCTCAAGACTATAAAATTAAAGAAAAATTTATAAAAAATCCACCTTTATATAACATAATGCCTTAATTAAAGGACTATTAGACGTATTTTTGGGGCAATTAACTAATCCTTTTTTCACTTAATTTCAAAAAAGATTTATCCGAAACCCTTTAATATTACTGACCTAGAAGGTATTCAAGCAAGGAATCTATGTTATTTGAATTCTAATGGTTTCGGCTTGGATTTCTTAGGCCTTTCAAATTCAATAAAAAGTATAGAAAAATCAGATGCTTGGAGCCTTTTAGAGAATAGATGGCACTTTGGGTTTTTAAATTACGATTTCAAAAATTCAATAGAAAACCTACGCTCTGAAAATAATGCTCTTTTTGAATTACCTGAGTATTATTTTTTTCAACCAGAACTTTTATTTGATATTTCGAAGGACATTCTTAATCCAATAATCGGTTCAGTCCAGAGCATGGAAGCTTATGATAAAGATTATTCTTTCATTAATGAATCTCCAGACTTAAAACAAAGAACCTCTAAAGAAGAATATTTAGCAAATTTTGATCAGATTCAATTTCACATAAGAAGAGGTGACATTTACGAGATAAATTATTGTATTGAATGGTATTGTGAAAATGCCCAAATCAATCCCTATTCGGTGTACTATAAATTGAATCAATTAACAAAAGCTCCCTTCAGTTCATTTTTAAAAATTGGGGATCTGTTTGTTCTTTGTGGAAGTCCTGAACGTTTTATTAAAAAAAATGGTTCAAGATTAATTTCCCAACCTATAAAGGGAACTGTAAAAAGAGGAAAGAATGATACTAATGATGAATTGATAAAGAAAAGTTTAAAACTTAGTAAAAAGGAAAAGGCTGAAAATGTTATGACCACAGATGTGGTTCGAAACGATTTTTCCAGAATTGCTCAAAAAGCTTCCGTAATAGTAAAAGAGCTGGCAGAAGTTCACTCTTTTAAAACAGTCCATCACCTAGTATCTACTATTGAGGCTCGAATTAAAGATGAGCAAACATTTCAAGATATTATTAGAGCCACATTCCCTATGGCTTCTATGACAGGTGCTCCAAAAATCTCGGCAATGAAGATAAGTGAGCAGGTGGAAGATTTTAAAAGAGGTATTTATTCTGGCTCTATAGGGTATATTGATAATAATGGGGATTTCGATTTTAACGTGGTTATCAGAAGTATTCTATATAATCAGAAAACTAAACATTTGAGTATTCCAGTGGGCGGTGCAATAACAGCGAAGTCTGATCCAGAACGAGAATATGAAGAATGTCTTTTAAAAGCAGAAGCCATGTTTCAAGCATTGAAATGAGTTCTATCAATAAAATATCAGATTTTATTGCAGAGAACAATCTTGTCGAAAAAGATGAAAAAATACTGTTAGCAGTAAGTGGAGGAATGGATAGTATGTCAATGTTGTATTTCTTTTCTCAGACTGAAATTCCTTTTGCAGTTGCACATTGTAATTTTCAATTGAGAGATAAGGAAGCGGATTTGGATGAAGAGTTAGTGGAGGAAACAACAAAAAAACTGAATATTACATTTCATAATAAGTCATTTAACACGAAAAAATACGCTCTTGTTAATCGTCTTAGCATTCAGGAAGCAGCAAGAGATTTGAGATATGAGTGGTTTACCCAGCTATGTGAAGATTTTGCTTATGCTAAAGTAGCAACCGCACATCATTTAGACGATAGTATTGAAACTATTCTTATCAATATTCATAGGGGTACAGGAATAAAAGGACTCAGAGGTATTTTACCTCAAAGAGAAAATATCATTCGCCCTTTAATCTTTCTGAGGAGAGAAGAAATAAAGGTGATTGCGGAAAAAAATAAACTTGAGTTTAGAGAAGATCAATCGAATAAAGACAATAAGTATTTAAGAAATGAAATCCGAAATATTGTTATCCCAAAACTTAAGGATAAGTCGGTAGATTTTTACGGGGAATGGCAGGAAAAAATAGAATTAAATAATCAGTTGTGGAAGGCAATGGGGTTGGAAATACAAAAAGCAGAAGAGCTTTGTTTTTCTTCTCCAAATACTATCCAAATTGAGGAACTTCGAAAATTCAAAAATCCTCAGGATATCCTATTTTATCTTCTAGAGGATTTCGGATTTAGTAACTCCCAAAGAATAGAGGCTTCGAAATTAATTGAGGCGCAAACAGGAAAAAGAATACTTGGTAAAACCCATGACTTGCTCAAGGATAGAGAATCTCTAATTCTTTTCAAGAAAGAGTTAAATAGGGAATTAGCGCTAAAAATTGAGGAAGCGACAAATGAAATTAAGTTGGAAGAGTCAGATCTTTATATCACTGAAGAAGATGTAAATAACTTAGATTTCGATAGAAACGAAAATGTGGCTTTCCTGAATATGAATAGGTTAAAATTTCCTTTGGAGTTAAGAAATTGGAGACAGGGAGATATTTTTAAGCCCTTGGGTATGAAGGGCATGAAAAAAGTAAGTGATTTTTTAGTCGATATTAAATTATCGAGATTTGAAAAAGAAAAGCAACTTGTTCTTACATCAAATGAAGAGATTGTTTGGTTGGTAGGAAAAAGAATAAGTGAAGATTATAAGTTAAACCTTTCAGATACAAAAGCATTGAAATTGGAATGGAGACCAAAATAAAAACAAAGGGGCTCACACTGTTTCTCGCACTTTCGGGAATATTTGTTGCATCACTAGTTGCATGCAATCTAATATTTCAGAAGTTCTTTTTTTGGCGCCCTTTCACCTTTCTTGGAGAAATGGAAGTAGCAGATTTTACCTTCGAGGCTAGCGTTGGTCTTTTAGCTTATCCAGTTACATTTTTAGTTACTGATCTAATTTCAGAACTCTATGGTCGCAAGATGGCCAACAAGGTCGTTTTTGTGGGATTCCTATCAGCTATATTTGTTTATTTACTAATTAGCATTTCAATTTTGACTCCCGCAACAGAATGGTCTCCTGTGGGTGATGAGGTCTATGCAAATGTTTTTGGATTAACTGGGCCAGCAATTTTTGCGTCTATGTGTGCCTACTTAATAGCACAATTCATCGATATCAGAATTTTTCATTTTTGGAAGCAGTTAACTAAGGGAAAAAAACTTTGGTTGAGAAATAATTTTTCAACTATTCCCAGCCAATTCATTGATACTGCTATAGTTCTAATTTTGTTGTGCTCTTTCGGAAAATTAGACTGGAGCCGATTTAATGAGTTATTTATTAATGGCTTTTTATATAAGGTTATATTCGCACTTGTAGATACTCCAATACTTTACTTTTTGATTTTCCTTGCTCGTAAACATTTCCATATTAGCGAAAACGAGGAATTGAATTTGGTTTAGGAGTGCAATAAAGATTTTCATTTAAATGAATATGCAATACCTTAGAAACTACTTTTACGTAATAATACACAAATATTTATCATGTTGAGAATCAAATATAGTTTTTGGATGCTTTTATTCCTATCTTCTATCTTGATATCTGGAGTACCTCAGGTAGTTGATCCGGTTGAATGGAATTATAAAGTAGTTCAGAATGGTAACCAGGGAACAATATATCTAGACGCTACAGTCGATAAACCTTGGCATGTATATTCCCAATTTTTGGATGAAGGCGGCCCTGTTCCTACTTCTTTTCAGTTTGAGGAAAGTGATAAATATGAGCTTATCGGAAGTGTAAATGAAGGGGAAAGCATAAAGCACTATGATCCTAATTTTAAAATGGATCTAGCATATTTTGAAGGAGATTGCTCTTTTAATCAAAAAATAAAAATCAAGAGTGAAGAGGATTTTGTGATTAAGGGGTCTTTAGAGTTTATGGTATGTAATGATAAAGAATGCCTCCCTCCAGAGTGGATAGAGTTTGAAGTGAATGTAAAGGGAGCGGGAGCTTCAAAACCTATGCAGGAGGACCCGGGAATTGACCATAGCAATAACGGTACTGATGAAAATAGCTCTAATGGCTATCAAAGTCAAAACGTAATTGGATCAGATAAAGCAGAGGAAGGTAATATCAAGGAAGCTGTGGAATGGGCCATTACATCAAAGAAAATTCAGGAAGGCGAATACCAAATTGATTATAAAGCTTCAATAGACAAAGGTTGGCATTTATACTCACAGCACCTGGATCCCGAAAAAATTGGTCCAGTTCCTACCTCATTTACAATTTATATAGATTCTTCAGATGTACGTGAAATCGGCAAGATAAGTGAGCCTGAGCCTATCGTTCATTTTGATCCTAATTTTGAAATGGACTTGGCCTATTTTGAAGATGAAGTAGTCTTTTCTCAGAACTTAAAAGCAGATGGAAAGGGAGTTGTGCAAGGTTATTTAGAATATATGCTTTGCAGTGACAAAGAATGTCTTCCTCCTAACTTCTTGGACTTTAAGATTGACTTGAAGACGGGTAAGGAAGTTTCAGCAGGGCAATCACTGGCTGATACGGATGGAACTTATGACAATGCAAAATATGAATTGGAATGTGTGGATATAGAGAATCCCTACTCTGCGGATAGCGAATCGAGCGAAGAAAAAGATCCTTTGTCACTCAAAGAATTGTTACTGGCTTTTTTCGGAGGAATAGCTGGTGGTTTAATTGCTTTGATAACGCCTTGCGTTTTTCCAATGATTCCATTGACAGTTTCTTACTTTACAAAGGGAAGCGAGGATAAAAAGAAAGGAAAAATTAGAGCAATTACTTATGGGTTTTTCATTTTTGCGATTTATACTGTTATCGCAGTACCATTCCATATTTGGAATGTTAGTCCTGATATCCTCAATGAAATATCCACCGGTTTTTGGTTGAACATTTTCTTTTTCGCAATCTTCATATTTTTTGCTGGAAGTTTCTTTGGTTATTATGAATTAACCCTACCAAGCTCAATTGCCAATAAAGCAGATTCTGCATCGAATAGATCAGGGTTAATTGGAATTTTCTTTATGGCAATGACTTTGGCGATCGTCTCATTTTCATGCACTGGTCCAATATTAGGCTCCTTACTTGCTGGAGTTTTAAAAGGTGGACCATGGCCTTTAACAATGGCTTTAGCTGGGTTTGGAATTGCTCTCGGATTTCCATTTGCTCTGTTTGCAATGTTTCCTCAATTGATGAATAAACTTCCATCATCTGGAGGTTGGTTGAATTCCGTAAAAGTTGTTCTTGGATTTGTGGAGTTAGCACTCGCGGTTAAGTTTCTTTCAAATGCAGACTTAGTTCACCAATATGGATGGGTTAAGAGAGAAACATTCTTTTTGATTTGGTTCTTGCTCTCCGCAGCATGTGGGCTTTACCTTCTTGGAGTCATCAAGTTTCCTCATGATTCACCAATAAAAAAATTGTCAACTTCTAGAATAGCTTTTGCAGGTCTATTTCTGGCATTTGCTATTTATCTATTTCCTGGAATGTTAAAAAATCCAACCTGGGAACATGGCCTGTTGGCTGGATTTCCTCCTTACAAACATTATAGTTGGTATGAACATGAATCAGATTGTCCATTGGACTTGGACTGCTCGGATGATTTTTATTTAGCACAGGAAAAAGCATTAGAAAAGGAGAAACCAATTTTTGTGGACTTCACGGGCCATGCTTGCGTAAATTGTCGAAGAATGGAGGAAAACGTCTGGCCCAAAGAAGAGGTATATAAGTTATTGAGTGAAGAGTTTCAAGTGGTCTCTTTATATGTTGATGATAAAAGAGAACTACCCTTAGAAGAACAAGACATTGTTTTAATTACCTACAGTAATGGGTCTAAAAAAGAAAAGAAAATAAGAACCATAGGAAACAAATGGTCAACTTTGGAAATAATGTCTTTTGCAAATAGTACACAACCCTTATATGCTATCTTGAGTCCAGATGGCTGCCTTATGAATAAACCGGTAGGATATACTCCAGATACGGATGAGTATATTGAATTTTTGAAAGAAGGTATTGAGATGAACAAAGAATATCAAAAGCAAAAAGACCTAGCTCAAAGCAAATAAATTCTTTCTTTGTTTTAAATTATTAAAATGCCAGAAAGCATTAAAAAACACTTTTTAGAAGCACAAGAAAAATTAGCTGAGTTTATTGCGGATGATAATAATTTTCTGAAGATAGAGAAGGCAGGTAATATTCTAGTAGATGCTTTTAAATTGGGTAATAAAGTCATTTCCTGTGGCAATGGCGGCTCAATGAGTGATGCCATGCATTTTGCTGAAGAACTTTCAGGTAGATTTCGAAATCATAGGAAGGCCTTGCCAGCAATCGCTATTTCTGATCCCTCTCATATTACATGCACAGGAAACGATTATGGTTTTGAAAAAATCTTTTCTCGTTTTGTAGAAGGCCTTGGAAATGAAGGAGACGTACTTTTTGCGATCAGTACTTCCGGAAACTCAGAAAATGTCCTGAATGCTATAGAAGTGGCAAAACAAAAAGGAATGAAAGTCATTGGTTTAACAGGAAAATCTGGGGGTAAGATGACGGGAATTGTAGATGTTGAAATTCGTGCACCTCATTCAGATTTTGCAGATAGAGCTCAAGAAATTCACATCAAGATTATCCATTCTCTTATCGATTTTGTGGAAGGAAGAATCGATTAAATGATAATCACAATATCATCTGAATTAAAATTTAACTTAAAACAATAAAGAGTTGCTTCGATACGTAATTTTACGTATGAATTTTTTGAAGCTCACCACATTGTTTTTGTTTTTGGTCACTCTTTCTTTTGGACAAGAACCTCAAGTCGAAAAGTATGATCCCAATACCGCTACCTTAAAAGAACAATATGATTACCTGTATAAGAAGTCGGGTAACTATCAAGTTTATAAAGTAATTGAAAGGGTTAAGATCAATGCATATTGGAAGAACGTTGAAGATTCCTTAAAAATGTTGCATACAGACATGGCTAGCAGAACCTCAACCATCGCAGAGCAAAAAAGTAAAATCGCTTCTTTAGAATCTAGTTTGGAAGAGGTTAACTTGAATAATACAGCTTTAACCGAAGAAAAGGACAGCATTTCTTTTTTCGGAGCAAATTGGGAAAAAGGAAAATATAAGACCTTAATGTGGTCCTTGGTGTTGGGACTTGTAGCACTAGTCGCTTTCGCTTTTATGCGATTCGTAAACTCTAATCGTATCACAAAGAATACCAAGAAAAGAGTTAATGAATTAGAAAGTGAATTTGAGACCTATAAAAAGACGGCAATCAGTCGTGAACAAGAAATAAAGAGGGAATTACAGAATTATATCAATAAGCTATCTGATATTACAGGAGCCTAGTTATAATCAAAGATCACAGATTGCACATCTTTGGAATTTGTTCCTATCATTATTTCAAATTCTCCCGATTCAACAAGAAATTCACCATCCTGATTATAGAAACCAAACTCTTTATCTGTAAGAGAAAAAGAAATGGTCTTGGTTTCACCAGCCTTTATATTAACCTTTTCAAAACCTTTTAATTCCTTGACTGGACGAACTCTGGAAGCCACTTTATCTCTAATATACAATTGAACAATTTCTTTTGCATCCCTCTTCCCTGTATTACTCACCTCAATACTTGCGGTGACAGATTTACCTGATTTTGATGATAGTTTGGGTTTTCCATATTTAAATTCTGAATAAGATAAACCATAGCCAAAAGGATAAAGGGGTTCATTTGTTTCATCTGCATAATGCGACCAAAAAACTTCTGGCTTAGGACCTGGCCTTCCTGTATTATAGTAGTTATAATATATAGGCACCTGACCTACAGATCTTGGGAAAGTCATTGTGATTTTTCCACTTGGATTATGCTCGCCAAAAAGTACATCTGCAATAGCATTACCTGTTTCTGTTCCAAGCTGCCAACATTCTAGGATACTTGGAATATGTTCATCTGCCCAACTTATATCCAAAGGCCTTCCGTTCATCAATACCAAAACAATATTGGGATTAACTGCATGTATTGCTTCAAGCATTTCCTGCTGAAATCCAGGCAGGCCAATATTTGCGCGGCTTCTTCCTTCACCACTTTGAAAACCGTGTTCACCCATTGCCAAAACAACTAGCTCTGCATTTCTTGCAGCATTAATTGCTTCTTGCAAACCACTCTTATCATCTTCATTCACATTTACGTGCATGTGAAAAACAGCCTCTCCTTTTATAAAATCGGGCCCTTTTTCAAACCTTAAATTGGAATTGTACTTTTTCATTCCCTCTAGCAGAGTAACCGCGGTGTGATTATCAGAACCCAATCTCCAATTTCCTAATGGGCTATTATTGTCATCAGCCAAAGCACCGATAAGGACTATATTTTTTTGTTCCTTTTTCAATGGAAGTAAGTTCTTTTCATTTTTAAGCAGAACTATAGATTCCTTTGCCATTTCTCCGGCAATATTTCGGTTTTCTTGGCTAAAGACATTGGCTTTCTCATTTTCTTCATTGCAATATCTAAATGGATCTTCAAAAAGACCTAAATCTTCCTTAACCTTTAAAATTCTTAAAACTGCATCATCAATATATTCCATTGAGACCTTCCCATCTTCAACAGCCTTTTTTAAATGATGAACATAGGCGTAAGATTCCATGTCCATATCTGAACCTGCATTGGCAGATATAATAGCCACATCCTCTATATCCTTTGCGAAACCATGTGCAATCATCTCAGCTCCCGAACTCCAATCAGAGACTATAAAACCTGGATATTTCCAATCTTCTTTCAAAACATTTCTTTGGAGGTAGGTATCTCCTGTTGCAGGAACGCCATTCAAAATATTAAAAGAATTCATAAAGGATTTTACATCACTTTCAGCGGCAGCCTTAAAGGGAGGAAGTATAATGTTGTGAAGTGTATACGACCCTATATCTGCAGTATTGTAATCTTTTCCTGACTCTGCAAAACCATAACCAGCGAAGTGTTTGGCAGTAGCCGCAATGGTGTTTGCAGAAGATAAATCTTCACCTTGAAAACCTTCCACGCGAGCTTTGGCGATCATAGCTCCCAAATACGGATCTTCACCAGCACCTTCCATTACTCTTCCCCATCTCGCATCCCTAGAAATATCTACCATCGGAGCAAATGTCCAATTGATACCCATTGCGGAAGCCTCTTTTGCTGCCATCATAGCAGATTGTTTCATTAGTTCTAAATCCCAAGAACAACTCTCAGCCAGGGGAATAGGAGCTAGAGTCTTGTGCCCATGAATCACATCATATCCAAATAAAAGTGGAATACCTAAACGTGTTTCATTCACCGCAATTTCCTGCCATTTCCTTACATCTTCAACACCATGAACATTTAACACTGCGCCTAGCTTTCCGTTCCTTAAATGATCGTATTTCATTTTTGCATCTCCACTAGTTGGAGCAGGGCCAGTAAGTGCCCAAAAATTGGAATACAAATTCATTTGTCCTATTTTTTCCTCTAAGGTCATTTTAGCCAATAACTCTTCAATACTAGAAGTAGGAGCTTTATCGGTTTTCACTGAATCGTCAAAGCAAGAAGTTGAAAGCACAATCAAAATGATTGTGACAAGTACAAGTAGTTGTGAAGATTTCATAGGTCCAATTTATAAATTAATCGTTTTACTTAGTGTTAAAAACACACTTATATCTTTTTTTGAATAAAATAATAATCTGAGTACTATGAGTACAGTAAACAGATTATCCCTTAATTTTGAGCTCAATAGTCATTTAGGTAATTGAAAAAAATACAATACACGCCTTTTTTTGTGCTGTCTTTATTGCCATCCTTTCTTTTTAGGATGTTGGCTTTCATTGGATATTTGGTCTTGTGTTATGTGATTCGATACAGAAAAGATGTTGTGTTCAAGAATTTAAAAAACTCATTCCCCGATAAATCTCGAGAAGAACAAAATAAGATTGCCCAAAAATTCTACTTTCATTTTTGCCTTACTTTTCTAGAATCTCTAAAACTCTTCAGTGCTTCTGAGCAAAAATTTAAGCGTATATATGAGATTAAAAATCCAGAAATATTAGAAGAGATTAACTCAGAAGGGAAGAGTGCCATTATTTATGGAGCACATTTTGGAAATTGGGAGTGGTTGTCTGTTTTACCTATTTACACCTCCATTCCTTTCTACTCATTTTATCATGAACTCAGTAATGGCTTTGTGGATGGATTGATGCTTAGGATGAGACAGAGATTTGGAAATCAATGCATAGCATCAAAAAAAGGTTTGAAATTATTAATAGCGAATGCAAGAGCTCAACAGCAGGGAATCTACTATCTAATAGGAGATCAATCCCCTCATAGCGGCAGTGCTTATGAATGGTTTTCTTTTCTTAATCAAGATACTGCCTTTTTAATGGGTGCTCCTAAAATGGCTGAGAAATTTGATTTGGTGAATGTCTATCCAAAATTGAAGCTGAAATCCATTGGACATTATAGTGTTGAACTTATCCGTTTTCCAGATAATCAAAGTCCAACAGAAATGGCCCAATTTTATGTTCAGCAATTGGAAACCAGTATAAAGGAATTTCCTCACCTATGGCTGTGGTCTCACAGGAGGTGGAAGCTGAAGAAAGATATTAATCAATAAGTTCAATTCACAGTGTTAAGAATATCTTCATCAATAGAGCGATGTTCAAGCTCGTAATAAATCTTTTCATGTAGATTTTCTTCCTTGTGAATTAGATCAATAAAGTGATCAAAATTCATGGTGTCGCCATAAATCATTGGACTGGAAATGGAATAGTCAAAAAGCTTGTTTTGAATTTTATTGAATACTTGATAATTATTAAGGTTATTGTCTACGGTTTCTTTTTGTTTGTATACAGATGGAAAAATCCCATATAGACCCGTTAGCAATGCGAAAATCATGAAAATACTTTTCAGCATATTACTACAAGCTTTCCATCCATTTTGGGCAATTAAAAATGAAAGCAGAACTGTTATTCCAGATAGGAATGGAAAGATGGTAACACTGGCATAATGGTTAGAATACACCTTCATAAAGATTCTCTTATGGTGGGTTTTATTCAATTGTAAAATTTCAGCTTTGGAGAGAACTAAGTCTGTTTGTTCCTTTGAAAGTTTGGAATGCTTGTTCAACAAAGCAACATTCTCGAAATAAATACTGTCCAAGGGAGTAAAAACGAAGTTGCTTTCTTTTTCAAAAAACTTTCTGGCCTGCATTGCACCGCCAAAGGTCATTGAGATTATTACTATCCCAACAAGAGAAATGAAAACCCATTGTGGGAGATTTTTTAGTGAATCAAGTATTTTCATTTTGTGTGCTTTAATTTGAAATCAAGTTAACGTAATACTTTCAAAAACACTTGTGCTTTTAACCCAGAATAAAGGGTGGAATCACCCACCTATTACCATTTCATTATAATTATGATTACCTGATCGTTTTAGTATTACAGCAAAGAAGATCTACACATTTTAAATCTTTCCTTAACTTCCCAAAAAAAATCTAAAACCCATGTTAGTAAAAACATTCGGTTGTGCAGTTCTTGGAATCGATGCAACATTGGTAACTATTGAAGTAGATGTGAGCAAAGGTGCCTTTTTTCATTTGGTAGGATTACCTGACAATGCGGTACGAGAAAGCCATAAAAGAATAAATGCAGCACTTGCCAATATTGGCTTTAAATTTCCTAGGAAGGGAGTAACAGTAAATATGGCTCCTGCTGATATTAAGAAAGAAGGAGCTGCCTATGATTTGGCCTTGACTATGGGAGTGCTATGTGCTTCAGAACAAGTCCTTTCTAAAGAAATAGGAAATTATATTCTCATGGGGGAACTTGCATTGGACGGAGGCTTGCGTCCCATTAAAGGTGTCTTACCTATTGCTATAGAGGCTAAAAAGCACGGCTTCAAGGGAATCTTTCTACCCCAAGAAAATGCTATGGAAGCGGCTATTGTGAATGACCTTGAAGTATATGGTGTTTCTCATTTGAAAGAGGTCATTGATTTTTTCAATGAAGAAAATAAATTAGATCAAACGGTATTTGATACCAGAGCCAGATTCTATGATAAGATTGCCGATTATCCTGTAGATTTTGATGATGTAAAGGGCCAGGAAAATATAAAACGCGCATTTGAAATTGCAGCTGCTGGTGGTCATAATATTATTCTTATTGGTCCTCCAGGAGCGGGTAAAACCATGCTGGCAAAAAGATTACCGACTATTCTGCCTCCGTTAAATTTAAACGAGGCATTGGAAACTACTAAGATTCATTCGGTAGCGGGTAAAATGAAAGATGAAGATGGTTTAATTTCTGTCAGACCATTTCGCTCGCCACATCATACCATATCTGATGTTGCCTTAGTAGGTGGAGGTAGCTTTCCACAACCTGGTGAAATTTCATTGGCACATAATGGTGTATTGTTCCTGGATGAATTGCCAGAGTTCAAAAGAACAGTTCTGGAAGTAATGCGCCAACCATTGGAAGACAGGACGGTAAGTATCTCTCGTGCACGCTTTGCAGTAGATTATCCAGCGAGTCTCATGCTTGTAGCCAGCATGAATCCATGCCCCTGCGGATACTACAATCACCCGGAAAAGGAATGCATGTGTCCACCAGGAATGGTTCAGAAATACTTGAACAAGATTTCAGGGCCGTTGCTTGATAGGATTGACATTCATATTGAAGTTACCCCCGTTTCATTCGATGAATTGTCCGATACGAGGCCCACCGAAAAGAGTACCCGTATTCGTTCTCGTGTAATGGAAGCTCGAAATGTTCAACATGAACGTTTTGCGGGTATTTCAAAAGTGCATGCCAATGCCCAAATGGATAAAAAACAGATTTTGGAGTTTTGCCAGATAAATGAAGATGGCAAAGAGTTACTCAAGAAAGCAATGGACAAATTGGGCTTATCTGCTCGTGCCTATGACCGAATATTGAAAGTCTCAAGAACCATAGCAGATTTGGCAAACTCAGAAAACATAGAGAACAATCATTTAGCTGAAGCTATTCAATACAGGAGTTTAGATAGAGAGGGTTGGGCGGGTTAAAGTTCCATTATTTAAATATTCTTATAACTCACTCCTTAACAACCTTTACCAAGTGATGCTCATTACTCGTAACTACATCAACCAGATATAATCCATTCGCAAAAGATGATAGGTCAATTGAACTCGTTCCATTTTTCTCAATTGCAATTTCTACATCTAGCCTGGCTCCACGCATATCGTAAACATGAATTGAAAATGTTTCATCCATTTCATCATTCAACTTTATGTTCAAGATTTTATTTGTTGGATTCGGATATACAGAGATGTATCCTGAGTCTAATAATTTGATATCAGATAAGGAACCATCATCAACAAATGGTAAAATTGGAAGGTTAGTGAAGACCTCAAAATCTGACCAGGGGCTTATATAGACATTTGAATTGGCAAATCTGGCAGGACCTGAAATGGAAGGATCAATTATACAACCGCATCTTACCTGAAATTTATAGAGAGCTCCTGGAATCAAATTGCTAGTTAACCCTGAAGGAAAAGTATTTGGATTGAATAATTGGTATTGTGCATTGGGAGGCAGTTGGGCCGAAAAATCTTGCCCATTGGCATTTCCATCCACCATTGCTCCCTGTATCAAAATATTTCCAGGGTTTTGAGTAAATGGAGCACTTGGATCCAAACTAGCAATTGTTCCACCTCTAATTAAGCAGCCATCTGTTCTATCTGAATAATGATCCCAAAGTAATTGGGTTTTTGTACCTCCATCTATACTTTGATCAACCATCAAATTTTGAGCTTGGCTTGAAAATTCAAGAGCATTACATGCAGGCAAGACTTCGAAAGAAAAATTTGCCACGCAATCATTTTGATCTGTTATGAGAACAGAATAATTACCAACAACTAGTCCATTAATGTCTTCTGTGGTTTCACCATTGCTCCATAAATACATATATGATGGTGTACCACCACTTACATTTAAATCTATAGATCCATCTGCATTATCCGCATTTGCTATTACTGCAGTTGCATTTATTTCAGCAGGTTCAAGAATGGTAATTTGAAGAGATGTTGTGCATCCACCAGGAGCCTCTCGAACAGTAGCGGTATGAAGTCCTGGAATCACATTTTCAAATAAATGAATTGGACCATTGAACCAAATTCCATTATCTAATCGAACATCATGGTTTTGGTCAATGATTGCTTGTACACTTCCATCATTCTCTCCAAAACAGGTCACATCCGTAACATCCAAAAGTAGACTGGGCCCTTCTGGTGCAGTAATGGTGATGTCCAATGAATGTGTGCATTCCCCATCTGTTCCAGTAAGTGTATACAAACCGGGCTCTAAATCGTTCCAAGCATTTCCAGCAACTGGGCTATTTTCCAGTTCAGAACCACTTAACTCAAAGCTTACAAGAGGATTGGTTATTGCTATTGAACCATCATTAGAATTTGCACATGTGGTATTGGAAATGGAAGTATCAAAAATGGTAAAAAGTGGAGGATCTTCTTGAAGATCAATCATCTTTGTTTGCTCGCATCCCGTTGAAGTATTTTTCCCGATTACTGTATACATTCCTGCGGTTAAATTATTCCACTCTGTTACATTGGCAAAAGCTCCACCATTAAAGGAATATTCCATATCGGCTTCATTATTTGGAAACAAAGTCACCGCTTTAATAGTCCCGTTATTTCCACCTCCAAAACAAGGTTGATTAAATGGGTTTAAATTGAAAATATCTTCATTAGTAGGTGTAAGCAGGTTAAAATCCTTCATACAAAGCCCACTCGTTACGGTTATGGTAATTCCGGCATTCAATGGCAACATTGGAAAATTACCTATTCCCAAGGCAGGACCTCCATTCAATGAATAGCTATATTGATTGACTGGACCACCATTGGCAGTTACCGCAAGGTCAACATCCATGTCATTTGGACAGACCGGATCGAAAGTACTTGCCAAAGTAATGTCTGGAGTATCTGGGACATTTAGATTAAAGTTTACCGTACATCCATTTCCATCAACGACTGTTAAAACATGAGGACCGGCCGTGGTATTGAAATTTCCATTATTCTGAACTGGACCACCATCCAAAGAGTAGTTATATCCAGCTGGCCCAGGAGTTCCTCCATTCGCGGTGGCTATGATTTGCGCATCAGCAAGACCAAAACAAGAAGGTGGAAATAAATTTGAATTCAAACCTATTGATTGAGGAGCAGCAGGCACAACTACGGTAAAATTCTCAGAACAATTGAAAGCATCTATAACTGTAATGACATGTGTTCCCGGTGGTGCATTGAATCCACCGAAGCCTTGGCTTGGACCACCATTTAGTGAATAGCTTAATGGAGGAAATAGTCCTCCAGCTGTTAAAGCTATTGTACCCAAACCTCCTGAGCATAATGGGGCAGTTGTATTTTGACTGACTAGCCAAATGGGGCAGCCAAAAAAGCCAAGGATGCTTAAATTATCAATTGCAATAAAATCTATTTGTGGAAATCCGAAAGGAGATTCAAACTGAAGTAGCAACTGATCTTGAGGATCAAGTTGTCCCGGTAATTCTACTATCACTGGTTGAGGAGGACAGTTCCAGGGATTTAAAGGATCGCATGGAGGAAGGTCAAAAACATCCAGTTCTTGAGGAATTGGATTTCCATTTTCAAAAAGAATGATTTTTAAAAATGTGGGATGGCTAGAAGATTGTTGAAGTTCAAATTCAAGAAAAATTGAATTGATTCCAGGATCGGATTGAAGAGGCGGTAATAATAAATCCGTCACGGAAACTTGATTAGGGATGGATTCAATGTAAGCCATATCTGTTCCATCGATATTTAGACCACCGTTATCCGTTATTTGCCACTGATTATTACCTGTGACGGACTGACTTTGCCATTGAACAGGTAACCCGTTATTAAAATCTTCTTGAAGTAAAATTTGATCTTGAGCAAATGAGAATTGCCCAAAGAAGAATACCATAAGTATTCCAAGGCATAACTTATTCATAGTTAAAGAGTTGGTTAGTTTATGTGTGTATTTAAAGAGAACTGAATTTAATAATTTTTGGTCGAAAAATCAAAGCTTTGATAGTAATTAAATGTATCGTAACCATTTTCAATGCTGCGTTCATAGCTTTTTCTTTTTTAGCCACAATACATTGATTGTCAATTTTTTGCTATTTTTTTTGGAATTGACCTGGTGTTTATACCTTAAGGCTATTGTCCCATAATGAATAAGGTAAAAGGTTATTTGTTTAAAAAACATTTATTTTTTCCAACGCGAGCTGGAATAACATCGTCTCTCTTATTGAATGAAAGAATTAAATAATAGAATTATGAAAGTTAAGATACTCGTATTTGCCTTTTTGGTATTTGGATTCAATATAAATGCTCAAATTGATACTACCATGTTTGGATGCACGGATAGTACCGCCCTGAATTATGATCCAATAGCAACGATAGATGACGGCTCTTGTCTTTATGATATGGACAGCACCTTTGTTTTTGGGTGTACTGATCCTGTGGCTTTAAATTATAATCCCTTTGCTAATATGGATGATGGTTCTTGTATCTATGGCAATGACACTATATTTGGATGTACAGACACCACAGCTCTGAATTATAATCCTACAGCAACGATAGACGATGGCTCTTGTATTTATGATATGGACAGTACCTTTGTTTTTGGGTGTACTGATCCTGTGGCTTTAAATTATAATCCCTTTGCTAATATAGATGATGGTTCCTGTATATATGGCAATGACACCATATTCGGATGTACAGACACCACAGCTTTGAATTATAATCCAATAGCGACCATAGATGACGGCTCTTGTATTTATGATACGGACAGTACTTTTGTTTTTGGGTGTACTGATCCTGTTGCCTTGAATTACAATCCCTTTGCTAATATGGATGATGGTTCCTGTATTTATGGTAATGACACCATATTTGGATGCACAGACACTACTGCCTTGAATTATAATCCCATAGCAACGATAGACGATGGCTCTTGTATTTATGATATGGACAGCACCTTTGTTTTTGGGTGCACCGATCCGGTAGCTTTAAATTATAATCCCTTTGCGAATATGGATGACGGTTCCTGTATTTATGGTAATGATACTATTTTTGGATGCACAGATACTACAGCCCTTAATTATGATCCTTTAGCTACCATAGATAACGGCTCGTGTATTTATGATTCTACAACAGTAGGCCTAGATGAATACTCTAATATCTTATTTAAGAATATTTATCCAAACCCATCAAATGGTTCAATTACTCTGAGTTTGAATATTGATCAAAGAGATAGAATAAATCTCGAAGTGATGGATTTATCGGGTAGGGTTGTATATAGAGAAGAAAAGAACTTAAACACAGGGCAGAATGATTGGAGTTTAGATTTCAATCACTTGAAAGATGGCATGTATTTAATTAGTTTAAATTCTAATGGTTTCATAGAAACATTGCCACTTATTATTAGAAAGTAAGTATGCCTTAATAGAAGTAAGTTGAATAGCCGCGATTTAATATCGCGGCTATTAGATTGTTTGTGAATGATAGATATCGAACTACTCAAAGCATGCTGGAAAAAAGATAGAAGAGCTCAATTTCTCTTGTATAAGGAGAGTTATAGCCTATTGATGAGTATTGCATTTCGATATAAGAATAACAAAGCAGATGCTGAAGCTCTTGTAAATGAAGGTTTTTTTAAAATACTTAAGGGTTTAGATGGTTTTTTAAAAAAACAAACCCCTCTTTCAAAGTTCAAGCCCTGGATGAGCAGAATAATGATCAATACAACGGTTGATGAATTTAGAAAGACTAGAAAAAATCGTGAAATGATAGATCAGAAAGCAACTGATAAAATGGAACAAAGAGTTTCAGATTATAATGAAATTGAAGAGCAAATAGAAGCAAAACATTTACAGAGTATGCTTGCCAAATTAACAGATGTGCAAAGAAATGTTTTTAATCTATTTGCAATTGATGGGTATAATCATGAAGAAATTTCAAAAATGTTAGGTATTCCTGTTGGAACTTCTAGATGGCATTTAAGTAATGCAAGAAAGGCGCTTACGGAAATGCTCAATCAATTTGTAAATGCTAATCTTAAGAAACAAAAGGTATGAAGCAGCATGATTTAGATAAGCTTTTTAGAGACAAATTAAAAGAACGTGAGTTTGAAGTTTCTGAAACTGCTTGGGCCTCCATGTCAGATAAGTTAGATACAGAAACGTCTTCTGTTTCCAGACCTTTAAGATTTTGGTGGCTTTTATTTCTAGCGGGTTCTTTGGGGGTGGTTTTATTTACCTTTTGGCCAAATTCACAGATGGACGAAAGTCTAATTTTGTCTGAAAAAGATAATCAAGAAACAAATGTATTGCTAGAAGAAAATGAAGTTTTACTTCAAAGATCAATAGGTTTAAAATCAGATCTAAATGAGAGTGAAAATAGTATCGAAGAAGAAACTCGTTTAATAAAAGATGAAAAGGATAAGGAGCTTGCAATTACAAACAATAATTCTCTATCACCAACTGAGAATATTAAGACAGATTTAAACCAAAAAGCATCTTTTAATCTTTCAAAGGGAAATAGTAATCCAAACAAAGAGTCTGATATGTTATCTTCAGATAAGGAGAATGATGGTGAATTGAACCTCTCATCCGATAAATTAAATGGGATAAAGAATATTCGCCATTCAGGAAAAAATGCGGAGACTGGTGATCAAGAAAGTCAAAAACCGCAAATCAATATGCCTTCATTAACAGATGTGCATAATAATGAAGGCAGTGATTTAAGTGATTACCCAGATGTAAAAGATTTTGTAGGCAATACAAGACCTGAAATTCAAGATAAGGGTATAGAGAATTTGAATTTATTTAAGTCTAAACTGATTGACACAAAGCTTTCATTGTTAACTCCAAATTATGAATTGAATACAATTGATTTTATACCAAATAAATTACTGTATAAGAAATGGAATTTTGAGTTGGGTTTTTTCGCGGGTATTTCATCTGTTTCTAAAAAACTTTCCACCTCCATTCCAGATTTTGAGGCTGCCGTTAGTTATCGAAATCAGAATGAAGAAAAGGATATTAAACCTGAATGGGGATTAGAGCTTGATTATTCAAATCATAAATGGTCATTACAAACTGGGCTTACTTTTGGTGAATATGGTGAAGAAATTCAATATGAGGATATTCTTCAAGATTCCACCGTTTTCACACAGAACACTGAGATTCAGTTTATAGATACTATGTTTTGGGAATTTGAATTGGACACTGCAGGAATGGTTATAGATTCCATTTGGACAACTCAAATTATAGACTCCATAGAAGTCACTACTATTGATTCTATGCTTGTGCAATTTACCAATAACTTGAGTGAGAAAAATGGTAGAACTCGTATCTCTTATTTTGAAATACCTCTTGTGATGGGCTATAAATTCAGAAAGAATAAATTGGAGTTTCGTCCAGAAATAGGCGTTTCTCTGGGGGTTTTAAAGGCCAAGGAGGGATACTATTTAAGCAATGAAAATGATGAATTGGTAAGAATAAGTGAAGATGTGATTTTTAGGAAAACTATTCTCAATGCTATATATGGTTTTAGATTGGGTTATCATATAAGCTCCAATTTTAAAGTCAACTTGCACTTAGGCCAAAGGAAAAATTTGAACTCCGTATTTGAGAATACAGATGTTAATCAAAGGTATACTAGCAGTTTTGCACGTATTGGTCTTAGATATACTTTTTAGAGGATAAATTACCTGAGGACAGTTACATGACCTAATAATTCGACAGTGTTTTCAAGGGGCTCATGTAATCCAATGTAGTTCAATTTCCAGACATAAACTCCAGCAGGGACATAGTAATTATTATCAACCTTGCCTGAGGCATTCCAATGTGTATTAATGTCATCGGTTTCGAAGATCTTTTGACCCCATCTATCCCAAACTTCAAAGTGGTATTCTTGAACTGGGCAATTTAAAACTGGTTTTAAGGCATCATTTAAGCCATCAGAATTCGCTGATATGGAATTTGGAATATAAACTTCACAATCGCAAACAAAAGTGCCAACATTGATAAAGTCTTCATACGAGCCACATGAATTGTTTACTTGAACCCAATATTGTCCTCCTTCATTAAGAAGTATTGTATCAGAGGTGGAGCCAGTGCTCCAAAGTATTGAGTTGAACTCAGAATTTAGTTGCAATTGAAGCAGGATGGTATCTTCTTCACACTTTGCAATATTCTCACCTAAACTGGGTTCAGTGAAATACTCTAACAGAATTTCATCAGAGGCAGAACAACCAGAAATTTGATCCGTAACAGTTAAGATATAAGAAGTATTTGAATTTACATTAACAATTGGGTTTCCAATGGCGGGATTGCTCAGCCCAATTGCTGGTGTCCATAAATAATCATGAAAGGTAAGAGGGGCGGTTCCTATTTGCAAAGCAACATTATCACATATTAAAGTGTCACTTCCAGCATCTGCAATAGGATTAGGATATACTATAGCATAAAAATTTTCTGTGGTTGTTCCGCACTCATCTTCTATTGTTAGAGAAAAATTTAATTGTCCCTGACCATTTGGGATAAGAGCGGGAGGTGTAAAGCCTAAATAAGTTCCAGGAGTAAATGCCGTTCCAAAATCCCAGAAGAAGGTTGCTGAACCCGTTGTATTGGAATTATTTGTTAATACTAGATTTTCATTCTCACATAAATTCGGGTCAAAAGAAACTAGAGGATAACTCACACAACAACCCTGATCGACCGTTACCTGAATTGTCTCTATTTTGCTACAATTATCATTTGAAATGGTAACAGTATAGGTTGTAGTGGCTGAAGGAGAAGCCATAGGATTTGCAATATTCGGATTGCTTAATCCAATACTTGGTGACCAGGAATATGTTTGTCCACCACTTACTTCTAATTGGGAGCTATCATTCTGGCAAATACTAACATCTAAGCTGATGTTTGTCTCCATTAAATTTACCTCTATTGTTTCACTATATAGGGCATTGCAATCATTATGGTTTGCAAGTAAAGTAACATTGTAAGTTCCACTTTGATCAAAATCTAAAGAAGTATTTGAAGTATAGTCAAATGGAATTCCATCTAATACCCAAACATAATCGTTTGCATTTACACTGGTATTATTAAATGTTACTGTTCCAGGCTCACATAAAAAGGTTTGAGAAGCAAGAAAACTTGCTTCTATTGAGCAAGTATCCCCGCATGCCATTGTGCAATGTTCATAATACTCAAATGGAACATCGTTTACATTAGAGTTTAAATCCGTGACAATAAGATTTGGATTGTTAATTGAGATCGGCCAATCAGAAGTAGTCCACATGATTGGAGCTAGAACCGGATTCCAAAGTTCTGTAAGACAGGAATTAAAATCGATGTCTGTATGAATGAGAACAGCATCTCTATTTCCAAAACCTTGAGGGGTTGGGTCAGTGAAGCCTGCAAATACCAGAGAATTTGATCCTCCTACATTGTTATAGTCTAATCTTCCACCTTGAACATCAATTAATTTCTTTCCCCATATCATGTTTCCATTTGGATTCATTTTTAGCAAGTAGGCATCAGTAAAATTCCCATCATTTTCTCTTACTTGGTAGTATAGATTTCCATCTCCATCTTCAGTAACATCATATACTAAATTTGGAGTGGTTGCAAAATCTATTTCATAGGACCACTCATGATTCCAGCTGGCATCCAGTTTCGAAATGAAGACATCTTTATCATTTCCAGCACCGGTTTGACCACCAATTGCTATTCCCCCATCCATTGTTTTAATTAACCTTGGATTATCATCCCAAATTGCACCAGTATCGAATTCCATTTTTTGAACAGTGTTACCATCTGCATCAATATGAGCTAAAAAATAATTTCCATTACCTCCCACAATATGAGCCCCACCAGTGAAATAACAGCCTCCTGATCCATCGGGTTGGCAATCGAATAATTGATCATCTACCTCATCGTATGTTTTGGACCATAAAGGGTCTCCATTCCCATCTATTCGAATAAGAGAAACGTTATCTGAGCTTCCCCCAGCTCCAGTCCAGGATGTTATGAAATATGTATCTCCCAAAGATTCTGTTAGAATAGGAAATCGATCATAACCCAGGTCATATTTTTTTTCCCAAACCATATTTCCTAGAAAATCCACCCTGTATACATGAATGTCTCCTTCAAATGGAAGTGATCTATGTGCACAAAGTATTAGATCTCCATTAGGCGCCCGAACAATATTCGTTATCGTTTCACCAGCATCAAAAGCTTTTGTCCATTCTAATGTTCCATCAGATAATATGTGGGATAATACTCCAATACCATTATTGCCTCCAACTGCATAGATTGAGTTATCCAATGGGTTAATCACACTTTCTATGAAAAAATTATCGAATTCGGTACCATATAAATTTGAATAAAAACAGTTAAACGCATCAGGTGGTGGCAGTACAGTTATTACTGCCTCATTCACTGTTTCTCCATCGCAAAGTATATCATTAAAATTTTCTAAAAAATAAGTAGTTGTCTCTGTAGGAGTAATGGGAACCTGATAGAAATAGTCATTTATTCCACTAAAATTTTGACTTGTGGTTCCATCGCTTAAATCAAAAGAAAAGGGTGGATTTCCTTGAAAAGAAATGGAGAGGTAAGTTGTACTACCATTAGTAATAAATGCAGAACCTGCCAAAGTAGCTATTGGATAAGCAACTGTAATAAAATCATTGATAACAAGGTCATCAGTTCCGTCTGGATTGGAAACGATCAAACTGACATTATATGTTCCAGGATTTGGATAGGTAACTAATGGGTTTTGTGTGGATGATGTTCCAGGAATTCCACCAGGAAAGGTCCAGGACCAGGAAGTGGGTCCATTGATACTTTCATCAAAGAATTGAACCTGACTATCTGGACAGATTTGGACATAATCTGAACTGAAATTGGCTGCAACAACTGCAGCACAATTTAGAGCCCCAAATGCGTTTACACGACCTGCACCTATTTGTCCAATGAATGAAGGGTTAAGATTATCAATATTGTCACAAGAAATCTCCAGGCACTCCTCAATTTCATCTGGTGTCAATGTTGGATTATTGCTCAGCATTAAGCCGCATATCCCAGAGACAAAAGGACAGGCCATAGAAGTCCCACTTAAATTTCCGTATGAGTTTGTAAATCCTGCAAGACAACTCAATATGTCTACTCCTGGAGCCATAACATCAATGGTAGGTCCATAATTAGAAAAACCAGCCCTAACATCATTTTGATCCGTAGCTCCAACGCTAATCACATGATCATAACTAGCAGGATACATAGGTGCTGAAGTATTGCTGTTGCCAGCTGCCGCGATACAAACTTTCCCTGCATTATAAGCAGCATCAAAAACCAATTGATAGGTATTTGAAAAAGCACTTCCACCCCAGGACATGGATAAGATCTTAGCTTCAGTAGCTAGTGCATAATCTACTCCTTGGAAGGCATGCGTAACTGCACCGTTTCCACTGTTAGTTGCCTTGACTGGAATAAACTTACAGTTAAACCCTATAGATGCTATTCCAATATTATTATCTGTGGAGGCCGCAGCAATTCCTGCAACATGTGTACCATGTGTCCAAGAAGAATTACTAAAATTTCCGGGATTCGGATCAGGATCATTGTCGGCTGCATCCCATCCATTTACATCATCTATATATCCGTTTCCATCATCGTCTATTCCATTTCCAGCAATTTCATTTGAATTGACATAAATATTTCCCTCCAGATCTTCATGATCCATTCTAAAGGCATCATCAATAATGGCTATAGGAACACCAGGGTCTCCAGTACTGATGTTCCAAGCATTTTCCGCATTGGTAATGTCGGTGTTGTATGATCCAGGATTGTCATCATTTGGCGTGAGAAAAAAGGAATAATTTGGAACACGCTCTACATACTCGATACTTGGCAGTAAAGAGTATGCTTTAATATATTCATCATAAACACCATCTATCTCTAGAACAAAAATTTGTTGGAGATGCTCATCTGGAAATTTAAATGCTTTTTCAAATGAAATGATAGGTAATTGATTTTCTATAGAACTCAATTGTTTTCCAACATCTGTACTTCGTTTGAATTTGCCTTTTTCAAATACGATATCATTTACAGAAATATCTTTTTGAAATTTCAAAAACAATTTTCCATCTTGCCAATCACCTAAGGTTTCGTTTTGTCCAAATATAGCTGCAGGTAAAATCAATAGAAAAAAGATTTTAATGCTATTCATTGGGTATGATTATTAGTTTCTACTTAAAGATATAAATTTAAATTAACTCTATTTCAAACGCCATTTTAGAAACCGGAAAGCCAAACTTAAATTCTATAATAGTTTAATGTTAATTCTTTGTTAGCTCTTTATCCCTTTATCCATGCATTTTATCTAAATGCGGTATTTATTTAAAACAAGTTGTAACCTTTCTTTTCCATTTCCGTAAGCAAGAACATAACTAAAGAATCAAATGGAAATTACCTACTCAAAATACCGTTCAAATGAACCGAGAGTTATTTCTATGAATACAGTTAAAGAAATGAATGTAAGCTTTGAAATTAATGAGAATGGAGAAATAGAGAACATCTCATTAGATAGCATGTTTACACAAGATAATATGAAGAAGGCGATCGAGACTATTAATCAAATTAAGACTTGGATGCCTTTAGATGAAATTGGAAACAGGTGTAAAATAAAACTATGTTTACCTGTTACTTTTTAATGTGACCATTTTAAAAAGTGCATAATAGCATTTAACTTTTTCATTTTAGTTTGGTTAGTTTAATGGTTAGAAGAGAGGCCTCAATTAGATTGAGGTCTTTTTTTATGCTGTTATTTTAAAATCAACTTTCTTGACTCACCGGAAGGTGAAACGATAAAGTAAGTTCCAGAGGAAAGATTTGAAAGGTCAAGGCTTTTATTTACTTGAATCATTTGAATAAACTTTCCTTGCTCATCATGCAAGAAAAACTCTTTTGTCGAATCATCGAAATCTATCCTAACATCTCCAGGTGAAGGATTGGGGTAAATTGAAAATTCATCTTCCGCTATTTCAAATAAACTGGTTGTATTGGGCTCAAAGTTAGTGTATATAAATAACACATCTGCAATTTCGTCAATACAGGTAAGGTCCATAATGCCATCATTATTATGATCGTGAAAAACTGCGCAGCTTCCGGCAAGTTGTGCCTCCAAAGTATATGAAGAATCAAAATTGCCAGAATTAACATTTTCTAAAATTGTGAAATCATCACTAAAGAAATTGCTACAAGCCAAATCTAAATCCTGGTCGCCATCTAAATCCCCTAGGTCTATCGCTAGAGGAAATCCACCCGCTGAGAAGTAAAGAGGAGGCTCAATACTGCCATCGCCATTTCCAAAATAAACAGAAACGTTATTGGTTCCACTATTTGCTGAAACAAGATCTACATTGCCATCATTATTCACATCTCCAATACCCACCATCCATGGATTAGAATTGGCATTTTCCTCATCCATTAGGATAAAATTTCCAGAGCCCTCGTTAATCATTATTACCACGTTTCCACTGCTGAAACATCCTATAGCCAAATCTAACATGCCATCGTTATTAAAATCGGCAGCGGAAATAGCTGTCTCGCCATTACAATTTGGCACTTCTTGTAGTACTGCTGGATTGAACTCGCCATTGCCCTGATTTTCGAAAAGCGCGATGTTACTTGCGGCTCTATTGGCCGTCACAATGTCCATCCACCCGTCTCCATTAAAATCTAGTACCGTAAGTCCTCTAATTCCATTTCCAGACACCAAATTGCTTTGAGAACCAAATCCCTGATCGTTTCCATAAAGGACGTTTACAATGTTATTCTGAGTGCTACCTATTGCAAGGTCAATGAATCCATCATTATTAAAATCTGCTCCTTCATTTGTAGAAGGTTTGTTTGCGTTATCCAGCGCTAATATTTCGAAATCTGTATAGCCAAGAGAAATATCATTTTCCAGAATTCTTACATCGTTAGAAATCTCGTTCACAACCACTAAGTCCGTAGTTCCATCATTATTGATATCTCCAGCATAAGCTCCATAACTTTGAATTTGGCCTTCACCATCCTCTCTTAACTCAATGACTGTAGGATTTTCCTGAACAAAATTCCCCAGATTTGTTTTTGTCCAAAAACCCCATTGATATCCGTTTTCTAAGAAATCTCCTGATTCGGACTGTATTTGTTTTGATAGGGTTACGGTAATCCACTCACCGTAGAAAAAATGGTCATCAGGTGAGAAAATTAGGGTTTGGTTATTGTTGACCAACTCAACTATTCCTGTCATTGGACCAGACCATCTTCCAAATACATACAACTCAATACTGGTATCATCAATAGCTGAGTTAAAAACAATTTCTATTTGAGTATCTGGATTATTGCTAATACTCTGAGAACTGGGTGAAACCAGGTCAACCATTAATTGGCCATTTACACCAGAATATAGGGAAAGACAGGCAACTAAAACGAAGATTTTTCTCATAGTTAAAGCTAAATAAAATTGGGAGTAATAAAAAAAGCGAATCTTACTTAGCTCTAATTCCTAGGCTCTTGGTTGAGGCCTACCGTGACATTGTTTATACTTCTTTCCACTTCCACAAGGGCATGGTTCATTACGTCCCACTTTCTTTTCAACCCTCACCGGCTCCAGTTTTTGAGGAGCTTCCTGAGCCTGACCATTTGGATTTCTGTTACCTGTTAGCTCTGGCATTCCTGCTCTGGAAGTTTTTGCTTTCTCTAAATCTTTATTACTTGCTCGAGTATTACTTGTTTGTGCACTAACGTTTAATGGAATAGTGGATTTCAATAAAAATGAAGCAATCTCATTGTTTATTTTTCCTACCATTTTTTTGAAGAGCTCAAAGGATTCAAACTTATAAATAAGCAATGGGTCTTTTTGCTCATAACGTGCATTTTGGACGGAAGTTCTAAGGTCATCCATTTCTCTTAGATGTTCTTTCCAACTATTATCAATTAGCTGAAGAGTCACACCCTTTTCTACTTCACTTATGAGTTCCTTTCCTTCTGTTTTATAGGATTTTTCAAGGTTTGCGACAACATTCATTGTTTTAGACCCATCCGTAAATGGGACAACAATATTCTTATATTGATCAGATTGATTCTCATAAACATCCTTAATAATAGGAAAAGCTTTTTGAGCGAGTACTGCACTTTTTCTTTTGTAGTTATCTAATGCAGAATCATAGATCTGATCGGCAATATTATCGGCATTCTCATTTCCAAAATCATTCTCATCTAATGGAGCTTCTATGGAGAAGGAACGCAATAATTCCATTTTGAAATTCTCCCAATCTTTTGATTCATGATTTTCTTCCACAACTTGTTTTGCCATGTCATAGAACATATTGGCAATGTCTACGCTCATTCTCTCACCATGCAGAGCATTCTTTCTTCTTTTGTAAATCACCTCTCTTTGAGCGTTCATCACATCATCGTATTCCAGAAGTCTCTTTCGTATTCCAAAATTGTTTTCCTCTACTTTTTTCTGCGCTCTTTCAATAGATTTAGTAATCATGGAATGTTGAATTACTTCTCCATCTTCTAAACCTATCCTATCCATCATTTTGGCAATTCTATCTGAACCAAAAAGTCGCATTAGGTTATCTTCGAGCGAGACGAAAAACTGAGAAGAACCTGGATCTCCCTGTCGTCCAGCCCTACCTCTTAACTGTCTATCTACTCTTCGCGAGTCATGTCTTTCCGTACCTATAATTGCAAGACCACCCGCTTCTTTTACTCCATCGCCTAGCTTAATATCCGTTCCTCTACCCGCCATATTTGTTGCGATAGTAACAGTGCCGGGCTTTCCTGCCTCAGCAACAATATCAGCTTCACGTTGGTGTAATTTCGCGTTTAAGACTTGATGGTCAATATTCTTCATTGCAAGCATCTTACTCAATAATTCAGAAACTTCAACATTAGTTGTACCTACTAGAACCGGGCGACCTTGAGCTCTCAAATTATTTACTTCCTCAATGATGGCCGAATACTTTTCACGTTTGGTTTTATAAACCAAGTCCTCTTTATCGTCCCTTTGAATAGGTCGATTGGTAGGTATAATTACCACGTCTAATTTATAGATGTCCCAGAACTCTCCAGCTTCTGTTTCTGCTGTTCCAGTCATACCAGAAAGCTTGTGGTACATTCTGAAATAATTCTGTAAGGTAATAGTCGCGTAGGTTTGAGTAGCGGCCTCAATTTTGCAATTTTCCTTGGATTCTAATGCTTGGTGCAATCCATCAGAATATCTTCGGCCATCCATGATACGACCTGTTTGCTCATCTACAATTTTTACCTTGTTGTCCATGACAACATAGTCTATGTCTTTTTCAAAAAGTGTATATGCTTTAAGCAATTGATTGATGGTATGAATACGCTCAGATTTGACACTAAAGTCACGCATCATTTCATCTTTTTTAATGAGCATTTCCTGATCATCTAAACCAGCAGCCTCCAGTTCGGCCACTTTAGAACCAATATCAGGCATGATATAGAATTCAGGATCATCAGCACCAGAAATTAGGTCTACACCTTTTTCACTCATTTCAATACCATTATTCTTCTCATCAATGGTAAAGAAGAGTTCTTCATCCACTTCTGGCATCTTTTTACCCTGATCTTGCAAGTAAAAAGCTTCGGTTTTCAGTAGCTGAGATTTTATTCCCGGCTCACTTAAAAATTTGATAAGTGCTTTGTGTTTGGGCAAACCCCTATAGCATCTTAGCAAGGCGAGCCCTGCTTTTTCAATAGTCTTTTTATCGGGTTTGTCTGCGTCTAATTCTTTTAAACCCGCTTTAGCATCTGATAACAGGGTTTGGATTAATTGTTTTTGAGCAGAAAATAGCTTCTGGATTTTGGGTTTTAGTTCATTGAATTCGTGCAGGTCCCCTTTTGGAGTTGGACCAGAAATGATTAATGGAGTTCTTGCGTCATCAATTAACACCGAATCGACCTCATCGATTATGGCATAATGGTGTTTTTTCTGAACCAGATTGTCAGGGTTGATTGACATATTGTCTCTCAAATAATCAAAACCGAATTCATTATTTGTTCCGTAGACGATGTCTGCTTTGTAAGCTGCTCTTCGTTCAGGACTATTAGGTGTATGACGATCTATAACATCAATAGTAAGTCCGTGAAATTCAAAAAGCGGCCCCATCCATTCAGCATCCCTTTTTGCCAGATAGTTATTTACTGTTACTAGGTGGACTCCTTTGCCGGTCAATGCATTCAAATAAACAGGGAGTGTTGCAACCAAGGTCTTACCTTCACCCGTTTGCATTTCAGCAATCTTTCCCTCGTGAAGGATAACTCCACCTATAAGCTGAACATCATAATGAATCATGTTCCAAGTCACCTCCGTTCCAGCGGCCATCCATGTGTTTGACCAAATAGCCTGATCTCCTGAAATTTCAACTCCCGCTCTTTTTGCGGCAATATCTCTATCCATGTCATTTGCAGTAACGCGGATTTCTTTATTCTCGGTAAATCTTCTGGAGGTTTCTTTGACAACTGCAAATGCTCTTGGTAAAATCTGTTTTAATACTTCTTCAATTTTTTCATCCAGTTTTTTTACAAGGTCATCAACTTCGTCATAAATCCCTTGTTTCTCTTCTTCCTCAAGCGTGGAATCCGTCTCTGCTTTATTTTTAAGTAGAGCAATTTGATCTTCCTCAGCCTGTGTATATTCTTTGATTTTAGCCTTTAACTCCAAAGTAACTCCTCTAAGCTCATCATTCGATAAACCTTGCAACGAGTCATACTCAGTATGAATCTCGCTCACTAGAGGAGAGATGGCTTTCATATCTTTGGCAGACTTATCTCCAAAGACTTTTTTCAATGCTTTTGTTAAAGATCCAATCATTTGTTTTTGCTCAAAATGTTATGCTAACAATATCAAAATACTTGCCTTTTTGTGAAAAACGACAATCTGACAGATTTTATGTGTGCAAAGGTAATTTTCTGTGTCGTAATTAGGATGATTTAAAATAAAAATCCCCTCTTGTAAAAACAAGAAGGGATTATAATTCTATCTACTAACTCTTAAAAGAGTCTAATATTCGTCTTCGTTAAAGAAAAAATCTTCTTTGGTAGGATAATCTGGCCAAATTTCCTCAATATTTTCGTAGGTTTCACCTGGTTCGTCTTCCATCTCTTGTAGATTTTCAACTACCTCTAAAGGCGCACCTGTTCTCATTGCAAAATCGATTAATTCATCTTTTGTTGCAGGCCAAGGAGCATCCTCTAAATATGAAGCCAACTCTAATGTCCAATACATAATAAAGTGTTTTAAATCTTAAAAATAATTACGCAAAAATATATTTTTTGTTCACTTAACAAAGATATTTTTTG
This sequence comes from uncultured Flavobacteriales bacterium, assembly GCA_964609215.1. Taxonomy (GTDB): domain Bacteria; phylum Bacteroidota; class Bacteroidia; order Flavobacteriales_D; family JABDKJ01; genus JABDKJ01. The sequence goes on along the minus strand of CAZSQZ010000001.1, from coordinate 161,775 downwards.
CGAGGCCAATAAACCCTATAAATTACTGATAATGAGCCATCTAAAAATTATTTTGCTCAGTCTTTTTTCCATAGAATTTCTTCTGCCTCGTTCGAAAACGTCAATTTTCGCGCCAAAATGAAAAGAAAATCAGAGAGTCTGTTTAAATATTTGATCAAATTGTCAGGGATTTCGGTACTTTCGGAAAGGCTGATTACCCTTCTTTCACTCCTTCTACATACCGTTCTGGCTAAATGTGTATGTGCTACAGAAGGGTGTCCACCTGGAAGAACAAAATTGCTGAGTTTAGGAAGGGTTTCATCGGTTTTATCCATCCATTTTTCTAGAACTTCAATATGTTCAACTTTGATTGAAGGTATTGGAAAATTGCTTTGTTTTTCGGTTGCAAGAATAGAACCAATATTGAATAATCTATTTTGGATTTCGGTGATGAGTAAAAGATCTTCAGCATCTAGATAGTCGCGAATTAGACCAATACAAGCATTCAATTCATCTATAGTACCATACGCTTCAATTCTTATATGGTCTTTGCTTACCCGAGTACCTCCAAATAAAGAAGTTTCTCCTTTATCTCCTGTTTTAGTATAGATTTTCACTCTTATGTTTGAGCGATTAAGTTAGGCTTATTTTCGATATCACTTTCTACAACCCCATCTTTTAATCTTACAATCCTATGGGTGTGTTCTGCAATATCTTCTTCATGGGTTACAATGATTACCGTATTTCCATTATCATGAATTTCCTGAAATAGGGCCATTATTTCATAGCTGGTTTTGGAATCTAGATTACCTGTAGGTTCATCTGCCAAAATAATAGATGGTTTATTGACCAATGCTCTGGCTACCGCAACTCTTTGTCTTTGACCACCTGAAAGCTCATTGGGTTTATGATCCATCCTGTCTCCTAAACCAACCATGTCCAGAACCTCCGCTGCTCTCATGAATCTTCGTTCTTTGCTGAGTCCTGCATAGATTAAAGGCAAGGCTACATTTTCTAAGGCAGTATATCTCGGAAGCAAATTGAAGGTTTGAAACACAAAACCGATTTCCTTATTCCTAATCTCGGCTAATTCGTTGTCTATAAGAATGCTTACGTCTTGTTGATTTAACCAATATTTACCTGCTGTGGGAGTATCCAACGCTCCAAGCATATTCATTAGAGTAGATTTTCCAGAACCCGAAGGTCCCATCAAAGCAACATACTCATTATTTTCAATTTGTAAATCTACCCCGTTCAGAGCTTTTACCAATTGATCGCCAACTCTATAGTGCTTGGTAATACCTTCTATATGTATAAGTGACTTCAAACCGATATCAAATATAGAAATAGCTAGAGCTTACTGAAGCCTTTTTTATATAAAGGGTAAATGCTAAATACGAATGGTGAAGTGCTGTTCACTCATTTGTTCCCTGAAAAAGATTAAACCGAAGTGAAAAAGATCTACCGAAACTTTTACTTTTTCATTCTTTTTAATCTGTTTCCATGCTTCTTCCATTTCATCTGACCAATGAATGTCGTCAAAAATAAGAATGGTTTCATTGTGACAATGATTTAAGATTTGATTGAAGTATCGGATACATGGTTCTTTTTTATGATTGGCGTCTATAAAAACAAGATCCCAGTCATTTACTAATGAAAGCGTTTTACTCAAAGTTAGATCAATGTTTCCTTCAATAATTTTAATATTCCCTAGGTTTAAATTTTCAAATACTTTTTTTGCTTCTGCACTTATAGATTTATTTCCTTCCATAGAGATAACATTTGTCCCGCTGTTAGAACAGGCGAAGTAGCTTGTTGTTATGCCTAAAGATGTTCCCAGTTCTAAGATATTTTTTGCCTTTAAATGTTTGGCAATAGCATAAAGAACCCGTGCTTCTTTTTGCTTTTTAAGAGCTGTTTTAGCTACCTGTTTTATAGACTTGAAGGCCTTTTTTCTGCTTCCTGCTCCATAATCAGTACCTTCTAAAAGAGTATTATCTTGCAATAATCGCTGTCTTTCTTTTTCAATTTCGACAAAAAAAGATTCTACCTTTTGTTTGCCAATGGCATTGATTAGATGGTATAAAAAAGGTGAATGAATACCATGAATACTTTTACTTTTCCAAAGAAAAGAGAAGTATGATAAAACTATTTGAACATTCGATTTTTTCAAGGCTTATTGCCCTGCTAAAGTAAACTTTTGATTTCCTACTGGTGGGTTTTGTGGAACTATAATTTGAATGAATTCATGCCCAGTTTTATAATGACATGCATTGCAACTCAAGATGAGATTTTGATATTTGTTTTCAAAGTCGATCATTCCTTTTTCAGAGATTTCTTTTTCTAGTTTTTCAATAGGAGCAAGTCCAAATTGTCTGGCTAGCGTGCTAATATTTTGTCCATCCTCAAACACATTAGCATCGACTATAGTCTCAAATGATTCCTCCATTTCATGTGCATAGAAAGCGGCTAACTTTTGATTATTTGCTTTTCCGGCAAAATAGAGCTTTGCAAAATGAGTTTGTAAGGTACTCATGTAATGTGCCAGTTCAATTTCTTGGTGTTCATGATGTTCATGTTTTTCCTGAGTATCTGCTTTCTGACCTTCAGGTTTTTGATTGTTATTAAAGAAAGCGAAAAGGGCAATTATCAGGGCAATTATCGATAGGATAGGAGCGAGATTTTTCATGCTTGCAATTTAGTGAGTGCTTGTGAATATTTCGAGTGAAATTTTAATTTGTTTTTCGATGTTTCAGTTTTTTTGGAAACAAAAAAAGTCTTACATATAATGTGAGACTTTGCTAAATTAGTGGGGGATACTGGATTAATTTTATTGATTCCTTTCTGCCCGAAGTCAATAAAGAAAACCATTCGCTTCGCTCATTGATGTTTTTGCAACCAAAATATTAGAGCAAGCTCTAAATCTTTTTAATACAAAAAAACCTCACTTTCGCGAGGTTTTCTTCACTTTAGTGGGAGATACTGGATTCGAACCAGTGGCCCCCTGCTTGTAAGGCAGGTGCTCTGAACCAACTGAGCTAATCTCCCATTTTTTAATGGGCAGCAAATATAATGGATATTCCTTTCCATGCAAAGTTTTTGTTGCTTTTGAAAGAATACTAATTATAAAACTTCGGCAATGACAAAAATGCTGCCTGTTACCAATATTAAGTCGTCCTTTTTTGCTTGTTGTTTTGCTGCAAGAAAGGCGATCTTCACCTTATCGAAAGCCTCACCTTGGAGTCCAATTTTACTAGCTGATTGAACCAACATTTTTGTTTCTAGGCCTCTTGGAATATCTGCCTTGCAGAAATAGTACATGGCATTTTTTGGTAAATTTTTTAGACTTTCCTCATAATCCTTATCCTTAACAGTTCCATAAACAATGTGTAATCTGTTGAAATTGGTTTTGCTCAACTGAAGATTAAGAGCCTTAAGGCCATTCTTGTTATGTGCTGCATCTGCTATGATTAAAGGATTGCTTCCTATTTGCTGCCATCTTCCCTTTAATTTATTTCCAAGCAGTGTCTTACTTATTTGTTTATCAAATCGTTTTGTATCAAGTGTCCAACCATTTTTCTTAAGCATCATGCATGCTTGAATAACAGTACCAATATTTTCTCTTTGGTATTCGGGTATAGTGGAATCTAGGTCCCCTTTATACCGCTCGGCAAAATTTAAATTTGCGTTTTTTTGTTTTGCTATTTCTTTAATTGAATCAATGGCCTCTTCTTGATTTTGACCAATGACTACTTCTTGTCTTTCTTTGATTATTCCCGCTTTTTCTCTTGCGATTTCTGCAATGGTATCCCCAAGAAATTGTTGATGGTCTAAATCTATCCTACTAATAATACCTAAATCACTTTGAAGCACATTGGTAGAGTCCAGTCTTCCACCCATACCAACTTCAACAATAGCTATATCTACTTCTTCATGAGCAAAATAAGAGAAGGCCATTGCAACACTAACTTCGAAAAAAGAAGGTTCAATGGACTTCCAATTTTCTTTATGTTCGGAAACAAAAGATTTGACATAGGACTTGGAAATTTTTTTTCCATTAATTCTAATTCGCTCTCTAAAGTCTTTAAAGTGAGGTGAGGTGTAAAGGCCAGTTTTATATCCGTTTTTTCTGAAAATTTCCGAGAGCATTGTGGAAATTGACCCTTTTCCATTTGTCCCAGCTACTAGTACGGATTTGAATTTTTTTTCTGGATTATTGTGAAGCTTCATTAAAGCCTTCGTTCTGCTCAAATCTTCTTTATACGCCATTTGACCTATTTTCTGGAAAATCGGTAAACGGTTGTATAGATACTTTATGCTTTTTCTATATTTCAAAAAAGAATTGCCTCCATTTATTGCAAAGATAGGTTTGACAAAAGAAATTCTTAAAAAAATATCCTGCCGAAGCAGGATATTTAACGATAAGAACATTTTCATCATACGGGAAATTCGAATTTAGAGAATGCTCCTTAGTTTGACAATGCAAATGAAAGAAGTAAAATCATTAAATGAAAGTAGTTACTTATCTACACTTAGTATCGTTATGGAAATAATTAAGTTGAAACCTATCAAAGAGAAGGAATATAATCCGAATAATTGTCCCGTCTATTATACAATGGAGCATATAGGAGGTAGCTGGAAACCTGAAATTATTTGGGCGGTCAACTTCGGCATTAATAGATTTAGCCTTTTATTAAAGGAGTTAGACATTTCTAGAAAAATGCTATCCAAAAAACTAAAAGAGCTTGAAGAAAGCGATATCTTGGTTAGAACATCTTATCCTGAAGTGCCACCAAGAGTTGTTTATTCATTTAGCACCAAAGGAAAATCTGTTATTCCCTTAATACATCATATGTGTGATTGGGGTGAGGCGAATATGCATTCTTAGTAAATTTAAGATACGCTCACTAATCAAATTCTCGATGGAGACAATAGACACAATACCTCATAAGTATAAATATAAGAACCCTAGGAATTGTCCTGTAATTTACGCACTTTCCTATATTTCAGGAAAATGGAAACCCTTAGTTTTTTGGGCGATTATGAACGGGAACAACCGTTTTGGGGTTTTATTTAAAAATGTACCAGATATTTCAAAACGAATGTTAACTAAGGTTCTTAGGGAATTAGAAGCTGATGGCTTAATAAAAAGACAAGTTTTTGCTGAAGTTCCTCCAAGAGTTGAATATTCTCTAACTAAAAAAGGGGAAAGCTTTATACCTATAATGAGGGAAATACAAAAGTGGGGAATGGAGAATTCAGATGAATGATTATTCCAGTCTAAATTTGAAATAAATCGTTAGCTTCTGTTCTCCAGGAGCTGATAAATCTCTATTGAATTTTGCAGTTTGTTTAATTGACCTCATTGCCAGATTAATTAGTTCTGTACTTGTACTCGGGTATTCCATTTGAGTAGTTGCACGCATATTTATTGAGGCCCTTACGAAGTTTCCATTTCTATCGACAATTACATCAATGGCAACATCTCCTTCTTTAGTTGGCTTTTCAAGTATTTTTATTCCTCCCTCAAAGCGTCCTCTTCCATCACCAGATACTCCGAAACCGTCTTTATTTATAACACCTTTTGAATTTTTATCTCCTTCTGGTTTTCCTTCGTTACCTGTTTTATCGCTGTCACCATCACCACTAGATGGTTTCCAGGCATTGTTTAAAGCATTCTCTAACTTCTCGGTATTTTTTTGTTCTTCCTCAACCTTCTCCTCGTTTTCGGTTTGGGTCTCTGTCTTAGACTCTGTAGAGGTTTCTTCCGTTTGTTCTATATTAATATCGCTTTTATCATCGGTTACCACTTCTTCAACATTTTGTTCTGAAACGTTTGTAGGAGTTACCTGAGATGAAGCTTCTTCTTGTGGTTCAGGATTGGTTTGCGGAGTCTCTGCTTCAGTATTTCCAGAGCCAGTATTATTCCATCCAAATTCTACTAATGCACCAGATTCTACTAGTGGAGGATCAAAAGTGTTCCAAGCTCTAAAAAACCACATACAAAATAGAAGAATTAGTGCTATAATTAGAGTAATTAAAGCTGCTATTCTTTTTCTTTTATTTTCTTCTAAAGCAAAATCCATTTTTACTTAGGTTTTGTAGCCATTGCAATTTTCCAATTGTTTTGTTTTGCTATGTCCAGTATATAAACTAAATCACCTGTAGATGAGTTTCTGTCTGCCTTTAGCATAATACTCTTATTCTCTTGTACACTTAAACGAGAACGAAGTTCATCTTCAAGTAAGTTTTCAGAAACAATGTCAGAACCTACAGAAATAGTGCCATCAGCAAAAAGAGAAACAGATACTGCCTTTCCAGGACCTCTGTCTGCACTGGCATTTGGTAATTCCACAGGTAATGAATTAGGAGTAACCATTGTGGACAAAATGATAAAGAAAATCAGCAATAGAAAAACTAAATCTGTCATTGAAGACATATTGAAAGCAGGGTTTACCTTATTTCGAGATTTTAAATCCATCTTTTCCTATTTTCCAGGTTCGTGTAATAAGTCCAAGAATTCAATAGAAGCTGATTCCATATTATGAATCACTTTTTCCACCCTTGCAACCAAGAAGTTATAGCAGATGTAGGCTACAATTCCAATAATTAACCCCGCCACTGTTGTTATCATTGCTTGCATTATTCCACCTGATAATTGATCTACTTGAATATCTCCTCCTCCTTCTTTCATATTTTGAAAAACTGCTATCATCCCAATAACCGTTCCTAAGAAACCAATCATTGGTGCAGCTCCTGCGACCGTTGCAAGAGAGGAAAGGTTTTTTTCAAGTCTATATATTTCCAACTTACCCACATTTTCTATTGAGGTGGCAATATCCTTCATAGGTTTACCAATCCTTGCAATTCCCTTATCAATCATTCTGGATTGCGGATTATTTTGTTGCGAACACAAGTTTTTTGCCGAATCAAATTTTCCATCGAGAATATAGTCTTTAATTTTATTCATGAAGTTTTTATCGGTCTTCGAAGCTTTTCCAATAGCCATTAGCCGTTCAAAAAATATAAATATTGCAAAAAGAAGCATAAGAACTAAGGGAATCATTATGTACCAGCCCCCTTGCATTGCTAGGTCTAATACGCTTTCTTTTTCTGCTATATGAATGGTTCCATCTGGATCAATAACGGTATCTCCTGGCATTATTTCCCCCAGTTGTTGCAATAGAAAATCTATTTTCATGTTTCTACGTGGTTTTGTATCAATTTAAAACGAGAAAATACACCTAAGATTGTCTCAATTGATTGGTAGAATATTTAGAAATGAAAAAGTTCTTCTTAAAAAGAATTAAAGAAAGAACTTGATTCCTATATACCCAAGTATACCTAAAACGATGGTATAAGGAAGAGCCATCTTAACCATTTTAAAATAGGATAAATTGATTAAAGGAGCCAGGCCTGAAGTAAGTAAGAATAAAAATGCCGCCTGACCATTTGGTGTTGCAACGCTAGGCAAATTAGTTCCGGTATTTATTGCAATAGCAAGCTTTTCAAATTGTTCTCTATCTATTCTTCCCGCTTCAAAGGCTTCTTTAACCTCACCTATATAAACGGTTGCAACAAAAACGTTATCGCTAATCATTGATAAAACACCATTTGCAATATAAAAGATTCCCGGCTGTTCAGCAGGACTTAAATTCAGTGCACTATTGATAATAGGCTGAAATAAATGTTGATCGTGAATCATAGCCACAATAACAAAGAATACCACTAATAAACCTGTAAAAGGTAATGCTTCCTCAAAAGCATGACCTAATTGATGTTCATCGGTTATCCCCATAAAGGCGGTTTGAATAATTATTAAACCTAAACCTATGAAACCCACAGGTGCAAGGTGTAATGCCAAACCTATTATTAGTAAAACAGCTGAAATTGCCTGTACCCACAAACCATAGGCTTGACCTCTAGAACGTTGTTGATCTTCTTTTTCAACATACTTTTCTATAACAGTTCGAGCAACCTCGGGGAGTTTAGCTCCAAAACCAAACCAACCTGTAAGTTCAAGTATTCCAGTGGTCATGGTTCCCGCGACAAGCACAGGAATGGTAACTGGAGCCATTCTTTTAAAAAATTCTATAAAGTCCCAGCCCATTTTTTCTCCAATCAGAAGATTTTGAGGTTCACCAACTAAGGTACATACTCCGCCTAATGCGGTTCCCACTACACCATGCATAATTAAACTCCTCAAAAAGGACTTGAACTGTTCTAGATTATCCCCACTAAGCATTTTTCTGTCCAGTGTACCATCTTCATCATAATCTGAATCCCCAGAGTGTATTTTATGATAGACCCCGTAAAAACCAACAGCAACTGAGATTAAAACAGCTGTTACTGTTAAAGCATCTAAGAATGCGGAAAGAACAGCAGAAATAAATGTAAAAAGCAAGGATAGAACAAGCTTTGACCTAATTTTGGTAAAGACCTTTGAGAAGATGAACATTAACAAAGGCTTCATAAAATAGATGCCAGCTACCATAAAGACCAAAAGCAGTATAACCTCTAAATTATTAGCTACTTCTGCGTAAGCGTGCTTAGGTGTTGTTAAATGCAGACATAATGCTTGAATAGCCAATAATCCTCCAGATAATAGTGGATAGCATTTTAATGCCATTGCCAAAGTGAATATAAATTGACCAATCATAAACCAAGCTAGAATATCCAGTCGACCGTTATCACCTGGAATCTCAGGATCACCTTTTAGGAAAAACCAAAGAATAACATTGATTACTAGGAAGAAAATCATTGTCAGCTTATACCATCTTGGACTGTTACCTAGGAAATACTTTAGCATTATGTCAATTTAAAGTGTTCAAAATTAAGAAAAGAGATGGGCTGAGCAAGGAAAGAAAATTCTCTTTTCAAGAATTAGGGGTTATGAATTATTCCACTACAGTGATCGCGGGAAGCTCCAGTTACAGAGCTTAAAACATTGTTCTCATTTCTGATTCTAAGTACACCTAAAAAAGCGAATATTAGAGCCTCTTTAAATTCTATCAGATTGGGTTCTGGAATAACAATATTGGATACCAACTTCTGCTCTAAACGTTCTATTAAATAGTTATTATAGGCGCCCCCTCCAGTAATAAATACTTTACCAGATTCTTGATCATTTATGGTATTGGCAATTTGAATGGCAAAGTGTTCGCAGCAAGTTGCTAGTTTGTCTGGAATTGAAAGCTTGGAATTGTCTAGAACAGGTTGGAATTTTGAAAGATACCATTCCCTTCCAAGGGATTTTGGTGCGGGAACATTATAAAAATCTAGGCTATTTAACCTTTTTAAAAGTCTTGAGTCAATTTCTCCGGAACGTGCTATTTCTCCTCCTTCGTCATAATCTAAATCTATATTTTTAGCAAGCTCATTTAAAGCCATGTTTATAGGGCAAATATCAAATGCTAGTCTTTCGTTATTTGATTCAAAGGAGATATTTGCAAATCCTCCAAGGTTTAAACAGAACTCGTAATCTGGAAATAAGAATTTATCTCCAATAGGTACTAAAGGTGCCCCTTGTCCTCCAAGTTCAACATCTTTGACTCTAAAATTATTAATTATAGTTACCCTTATATTGTTGGCAATTACACTTCCATTGCCGATTTGAAGAGTTATTCCTTTTTGTGGTTGGTGAAATACGGTATGACCGTGAGAGCTTACAAAATCAGGAATAAGTTGAAAACTGTCGCAAAAGTCGCTGATCAAATCAGCAAAAAAGTGACCTAATTCCTTATCAATTATCTCTAGATGAGCTTTATTTACTAAGCTTATATTTCTTAATATTTCAAGCCAGGAATTGGGGTATTGATAGGTTTTTACTGCATTAATTTCGTATTCCCATTTCTTTTTTTTCGCAAAAGTACAAAAGGCAAGATCTACTCCATCGAGTGAAGTGCCAGACATTATTCCTATAACCTTATATTTCATGAACAAAGAGCAATTTAATTCCTTATATAAGAGGATTAAGATTAAATTTGAAATCTTTTTAAAGTCTGAATAAAATAATTTTTCATGGATATTAAGTTAAGTGAAGAACATATTGCTGTAAGAGATGCGGCTAGAGAATTTACTCAGAATGTTTTAAAGCCTGGAGTAATAGATCGGGATGAGAAACAAGAATTTCCAACTGAGCAGATTAAACAATTAGGAGAACTAGGTTTTTTGGGTATGATGGTAGATCCTCAATATGGAGGAGGAGGAATGGATACTGTTTCTTATGTTCTGGCGATGGAGGAGATTTCTAAATTAGACGCTTCATGTTCAGTTGTTATGTCAGTGAACAATTCCTTGGTTTGCTGGGGAATCGAAAGATTTGGATCAGAGGAACAAAAGCAAAGGTATTTGCCAGATTTAGCAACCGGTCGTAAGATTGGCGCTTTTTGTTTAAGTGAACCAGAAGCGGGTTCTGATGCCACTTCTCAAAGAACTACTGCCGAAGACAAAGGTGATTACTATTTGCTAAATGGAACAAAAAATTGGATTACTAATGGAAATTCTGCTTCTGTTTATTTAGTTATTGCACAAACTGACCCGGAAAAAGGTCATAAGGGAATTAACTGCTTGATCGTAGAGAAAGGAATGGAGGGTTTCATTGTTGGAGCCAAAGAAAATAAGCTGGGAATACGTGCATCTGACACACACACACTGATGTTCCAAGATGTAAAGGTTCCAAAGGAGAATAGAATAGGAGAGGACGGTTTTGGGTTTAAATTTGCAATGAAAACGCTGTCTGGAGGCAGAATTGGAATTGCTGCACAGGCTTTGGGTATTGCTTCGGGAGCGTATGAATTAGCTTTGGCATATTCTAAGGAAAGGGAAGCTTTTGGTAAAGCTATTTATAAGCATCAGGCTATTTCTTTTAAACTAGCTGATATGGCAACAGAAATAGAAGCTGCTAGGTTATTATGTTTAAAAGCAGCCGTTCTAAAAGATCAGAAACAAAACTTTGATTTAGCAAGTTCTATGGCAAAATTATTTGCATCAAGAGTAGCCATGGAAACAACGGTAGAAGCGGTTCAGGTTCATGGTGGGTACGGTTTTGTGAAAGAATATCATGTTGAACGTTTGATGAGAGATGCTAAAATTACTCAGATTTATGAGGGAACTTCCGAGGTACAAAAAATTGTAATTTCAAGATCAGTGTTAAGAGATTAAAGTAATTCTTTTAGCTGCTCCAATTTTATTCCTCTTGACCCTTTGATAAGGATAAGCTTGTTTTCTACATCTCTTATTACATTTTTGTCAATGACCTCTTGGACATTAGGAAAAGATTGATTTGGAACTGAGTTTTTACAGAAAATGTCTCCAACAAATATGCCTTTCAAATTATTTTCTTTTGTCCAGTTAATTATTTTTTGGTGTTCGATATCCGCATCTTCACCTAACTCTAGCATATCCCCAAGAATAAAGAATTTATCCGAGTGCTCGTTTTCAAGGAAATTTTCCAAGGCAGCAATCATACTTGTTGGATTTGCATTATAAGCATCAAGAATAAGTTTGTTTTTTTCGGTTTTTAATATTTGAGAACGATTGTTGCCTGGAATGTAATTCTCTATAGCCTTCTTAATGTCTTCTTTATATACATCGAAGTGATCACCAATTGCTATTGCGGATAGGATATTATGAAGGTTGTAATTTCCGAATAATTGGCTCCTAACAATACCTAAATCTGGTTTACTTACAGAAATTGCCAAAAATTCCTCATTAGATGAAATTATTCCTTGATATTCGCCACCACCAGTTCCGTAACTTGTTTTATTTTTTGAATTCTGTAGCTCATTTAAAATTGAATCATCAGAATTAATAAACAAATGACCATTGTTTGATTCTATGAATCTATATAATTCTGATTTTGCAACCTTTATATTTTCATATCCTCCAAATTCTCCTATATGCGCTTTTCCAATATTGGTTATAATGCCAAAATTGGGTTGAGCAATTTTGCACAATTCGGCTATTTCTCCAACATGATTAGCACCCATTTCAACAATAGCAATTTCATGTTTTTCTTGAAGACGAAGTAAGGTTAACGGAACTCCAATGTGATTATTGAAGTTTCCAATTGTAGCGAGTGTTTCATATTTTTCAGAGAGCACGGCATGAACAAGCTCCTTGGTAGTAGTTTTACCGTTGCTTCCTGTAATTCCTATTATAGGAATATCAAATTGCTTCCTGTGGTAAGTACTGAGCTTTTGTAAGGTGCTTAGAACATCTTCAACCAGAATTGTTTTTCCTTCAATATGATATTCTATTTCATCTACTATAGCATACTTACATCCGTCTTCTAAAGCTTTAGAAGCAAATTTATTTCCATTAAAGGAAGGCCCTTTTAAGGCGATAAAAAGAGCATCTTTTTTTAATTTTCTAGTATCTGTGCAGATAGCAGAACATTCCTTAAGGTGTTTATGTATTTCTGGAATAGACACGGGATAAAATTAAAAACCCCATAGCCAAATTGACTATGGGGTTAAAATTCTTTTTCAATTTCCTTTTTTTAGAAGTCTGTTATTCCAGTAGGACTTCCGACTCTATCCATTGCGCATCTAAATCCAATGGTTGCTGTAGACTGTCTCTCGTCTAAGAATCTTCTAGTACCAGGAATAGTATAGTAAATTCTATCTCTCCAAGAACCACCTTTATAGACTCTAGCTCTATCATTAATTAAAGTGGTATTACCCCAATCATACATGGCGTTATTGTCTTCGCTAGCATAATCAATAGAAGATTCTTTGTCACCATCATTAAATCCAATATAATCAGATTCTCTATAGTTTCTTCTATCAATGTTTTCTTCAGTACTTACTTTTCTATACTTCAATTCACCAGGAGTATTTTCAATATAATCTGAAAAACCCTTTAATAAATCTGCGGAAATTTCAACTTCAGTAGATTTGATTTGGTCAATAGCTTCTTGCATTTTAGCGTTTGCTGCATCATTTTTTCTATTTGCTCTGTCTTCAGCAGCACCTTCGCACTTGGTTAATAATGCATCCATTAGATTTAATTCTTCTGGTGTAGCTCTTCCTTCTAATTCCTTAGAAAATTTTCCTAAGAAATAGATAACCCCATCAACATCATATACCACTTCTGTTTCCTTATCGGTAATTGCACCCTCGCTATTTCTTTGCTTTGTTTTGTAGACATTTCCTCTAAATGGTCTGAATTCATCCATGTCTTCATAAGTAAGAGGACGATAAACATCCATTACCCATTCAGATACATTTCCAGCCATATTATAAAGACCATAATCATTCGGTGGATATGCATAAACTGGTGCGGTAACGTCTGCATTGTCATTCAGACTTCCAGCAACACCCATATAATCACCTCTGCCCCTTACAAAGTTTCCATTAAAACTACCAAAGAACTTATCTCTGCTATCGTCATTACGAACATAGTGACCGTTCCATGGATAAATTTTACGGTTTCTAACCAATTCCTGATAAGTATCACCAATTAGACCATAAGCAGCAAATTCCCATTCTGCCTCGGTTGGTAAACGATATTTTGGAAGTAGGATACCATCCTCCATTCTAACATTCCTATATTCTCTATCAGGGTTAAAATCCGGAATTCCATCAATTTTCTTCCCACTTTCGTATTGTCCAGCATAATATGCATCTGTACTAAAGTGATCATCGTTAGTTTGTTGAGGAAAATGCTCAAACAATCCTTCACGAATTAATATTATTTCGTTAACCCTATCAGATCTCCATGCACAGTAGTCATTGGTTTGTAACCAATTCACACCTACAACAGGATAATCTCTATATGCTGGATGTCTTAAGTAGTAATCTACATAGGGTTCATTGTAAGCTAATTTAGATCTCCATACTAAAGTATCCGGTAAAGCTTTTTTGTAAACTTCAGGGTAATCGGCTCCGTAAACTCTTCTTAACCAATATAGATATTCTAACCAATCAAAATTTGTTACTTCCGTTTCATCAAGGTAGAATGAAGAAACTGTTGCTCTTCTAGGAATATTATTCCAATCATAATTTACATCTACCTCAACTCTTCCCATTGTAAAGGTTCCCCCCTCAATTAAAATAAGTCCAGGGCCTGTTTCTTGTTCCAAATATGGAGCTTTCTCAAAACCACCATTTTTAGGGTCATTGAAGGCCCATCCGGTAGTACTCGATCGATCTTTCTGACAAGATGAAAGAGTAATTACAGCGAGTAAAACACAGGACCAATGAAATATTGATGTCTTCGGTTTTCTAATGCTCATAATAAATTTTTCTTGTAGGTCTAATTAAATTTTAAAAAGATGGACAGCTAACAGATCTGAATTTTGGACGTTTTCTTTTACAATCAAATTGCACAGCACATGATACTTCATGTGATCCAGCAGTTTGAGTTGTAAGCCTAGAAACTGTTAAATCATAACTATATCCAATTTTCAAGACTTCTGTTTGTATACCTAATAACGCAATAAAAGAGTCTTTGTTACGATACCATACTCCAGCAACTATTGGACCCTTGTTTATATACAGCCCAATATTGAGTTGTTCGAAGTCTGCTTGTCTTTGATAAAGAATATTTGGAGAGATAGAAGCTTCACTATATGCTTTCTTTTTTCCATCTATCGGAAATGTTCCTCCAATATGACCAGTAAATCTCACAGGAAGTCTCGCATTTCCGAATACAAGAGATTCTGTAGGTTGATTTACATGATGAACCGCTCCTCCAAAGTAAAGAACATCACTAAAAATTAGGAATCCAGTAGAAACATCGAAATTTGAAACTGTTCCTCCTCTAGGTTCTTCCTGAGTGCCATAAATAAAGCCCAGTTTATCGTCTATCATGTCTCCAAAAGTAAGCCTATTCCAGTCTAGAGATTTACGGAAATACGTTCCTTGAATTCCAATAGTCATTGAAAAATCATTGGAAATTGATTTCTGATAAGAGTACATACCGGAAATAGAAGTATTTCTTAAAGTTCCCTGACCAGCTTCATCTTGAAAAACTTGTACACCCAATCCACCAGAAATACTCTCTACAAATTGATCATATGATGCAGAATAAGTAACAAAGGATCCAGTAAGTGCTGGCCACTGGTTTCTGTAGTTCAAAACTAACCTTGGACATTTGGAAGCACCTGCAAATGCTGGATTTAAATAAAGGGGGTTAGCATAGAATTGAGTGAATTCAGGATCTTGTGCCTTTAACTCGCTGTTACTCAACGGCATCACTCCACTTGCTAAAATCAACACTATAAATAATTTCTTGAACATACTCCTACTCAAATTTATAAATCGAATAAACGTCAATTATACGAAATTTTTTAAAACGAAACATCATTAAAAACCTTAGGGTACAATAAGGAAATTTATCTTACGTTACTATTTTGCAACCAAAATAATATGCTCAAGAACAATCTTATATTTACCTTGTTGATATAAACGATTTGAGAGCCTTTTTAGTTTATGATTAAGCAAATTCTTACGACTTTAACAATTTGTAGTTTATTAAGTAACTACTCAAACGCACAGAAAGAAAAAGAAGTTTTTATCGATTGGAAAGATAATGTGGTGTTTGAAGAAAGCACTTCTCTGGAATATTTTGAAGGTGCTACTTATAATTTCGATAACTCCAGACTCCCAATTTTTCAAGGTTATCTACCTGTAAATAAGGGCGTTAAAGACTTTAGTATTGAGATCTACAATCCAAAATACGAAGTGGGCAAACAGAGGATCTACTCAAAGGAATTTTTAGAATCCATTCCGAAGTCTTTTGGAGTAAGTACAAAGGTGCTGTATGATAAAGGGAAGGAAATTGGTCTTTTTGAGCTTCTGCCATATACTTTAAGTGAAGGTGGAGAAGTGAAAAGATTAGCATCATTTTCATATAGAATTACTAACCAGGTACAAGGTGAATCGAAACGAAATTTGAGAAATTTTGAGGAAAATTCGGTTTTAGCATCCGGAGAATGGTACAAATTTTCGATTCAAAATAATGGTGTTTATAAGGTTACAGGAGCATTTTTAGAAGAATTAGGGGTTAATCTTTCCGGACTTTCATCTAATTCTATAAATGTTTATGGGAATGGAGGAGATTTACTCCCATTTGAAAATTCTGTGTTCAGATATGATGATCTTCAGCCAAACTCGATAGAAATGAATGATGGAGGGGATGGTGTTTTTGGAAGTAGCGATTACTTTTTATTTTATGGTAAAGGCCCCAATTCTTGGACTTATAATGAATCTGAAGGATTATTTGAGCATAAAAAACATTACTATTCAGATCAGGCATTCTATTTTATAGGAATTGATGTTGCTGAGCCAATTAGAATTACAGATGCATCTTTGGCAGATTCTCCTGCTACTCATATAGTTGAATCTTTTGATGATTATTCTTTCTATGAAGTGAATGAGAGAAATATGGTTCAGTCTGGAAGAGAATTATATGGAGAAGAATTTGATATTGTTACCGAATATAATTTTGCCGGAAGTGCTTTTACTTTTCCAAATTTGGATGGTTCATCGGAGGTGTCTATTTGTGTAGATGCAATTGGAAGAACTCTTGACGTAGGTAGTAGCAGCTTTGAAATTGAGGCACAATCAAATTCTCATACCTTTTCTATAAATAGTGTAAGCAATAGCTATACTTCTCCTTTAGCACGAGCAGGAAAAGGAACTTTGAGTTTCTTGCCTAATGATGGTTCTTCAGATTTATCAGTAAACCTTAATTTTAACAAGTTTGCTGCAAATTCAAAAGGCTGGTTAAACTTTATTAGAATTAATGCGAGAAGACATTTGGTTTTATCTGGAAATCAAATGGATTTCAGAGATAAAGAATCTTTTGGTCCTGGAAATATTTCCGAATATAAGATGCAAAACGCTGCATCCCTTTATAGAATATGGGATATTTCAGATGTCATCAATCCAGAGAATATTAATTTTAATCTGAATGGTTCAGAGGCCATGTTCAGAACGAGCTCTAATGAGCTAAAGCAGTTTATTGCATTTAAGAATTCGAATTTTTTAAGCCCTACGGCTATTGGCTCTGTTGCCAATCAGAATATACATGGAATGGGCTTTCCAGACATGGTTGTTTTGTCTAATAGTGTGTTCTTAGCACAGGCAAATGAGCTTGCAGATATTCACAGAGAAGAAGGATTGGATGTTGAGGTGGTAACTCCGTCTCAAGTTTATAATGAGTTTTCATCGGGGAACCCAGATATAACTGCAGTTAAAATGATGATGAAAATGCTCTATGACAAAGCAGAGACTGCAGATGATCAACCAAGATATCTCTTACTTTTTGGTGATGGCTCCTATTTGAACAATAGCTTTGAAGGTAATACCAATTTTATACTTACCTACCAGTCCAGCAACTCTCTTTCTCCATTAGGCTCTTATGTATCTGATGATTATTTTGGATTATTAGATGATGAAGAGGGAGAAGGTCCAGATGATTTTGTAGACATAGGAATAGGTAGATTTCCGGTAAGGACAATAGAGGAAGCAACAAATGTTGTCTCCAAGATAAAAAACTATCAATCTCAGAACTTGCAAAGTGGCATAGGTCATTGTTCAGGTATTGGAAGTGATAATGTGTTTGGGAATTGGAGAAATCAATTACTCTTTGTTGGTGATGATCAAGATTCAAATATTCATATGTCCCAAGCAAACCAGTTGGGTCAGCAAGTACAAGTTACTAATCCAGAATATGATCAAACAAAAGTATTTTTGGATGCATACGTTCAGGAAAGTACACCTGGGGGGGAGAGATATCCTGAAGTGGAAAAGGCGATAAGAGACAATGTAGAACGCGGTAATTTAATAACTACCTATGTCGGTCATGGAGGAGAAATAGGTTGGGCTGCAGAGCGAATTTTAGACATTACAACTATTCAAAAGTTTCAGAATAGAAATAGTTTGCCTGTGTTTCTTACGGCTACATGCGAGTTTTCTAGATATGATGACTTTGAAAGAACTTCTGCTGGTGAATTGCTTTTGTTAAATCCAGATGGAGGCGCCATAGCTTTGTTAACTACTACCCGATTGGTATTCTCTTCTCCGAATTACGCACTGGCTCAGAATTTTTTCGATGTTGCGCTAGAAGATGAGAATTTTGATACACGTTTAGGGGATATTGTAAGGCTTACTAAAAATGCAACTCTTAGTAATGGAACCAATAAAAGAAATTTTAGTTTGTTAGGTGATCCTGCTTTGAAAATGTCTTATCCAAGATATACTGTTGAAACACTATCCTACAAAGATTTAAATGGAAATCCTATTGATACGCTTAATGCATTAAGTCAGGTAGTGGTGAGCGGTAGAATATTAGATGACAATGGAGTTTTTATGCCTTCATTTAATGGAGAAATAGTTCCTGTCGTTTTTGATAAGGAGTCTACTGTAAATACTCTGCAAAATGATGGTAATTCAGTTTTTCAATTCAAAACGAGAAGAAATATAATTTATAGAGGAAGAGCAGAAGTGGTGAATGGTGAATTCAGCTTTACATTTGTTGTTCCCAAAGACATTAATTATCAGTTTGGTTCTGGGCGTGTGAGTTATTATGGATTAAGCCAGAATGCAGATGCGCATGGATTTGATGAAGATATAATAATTGGAGGTTCTTCCGATGGAGCAAATGACGATGGTAATGGTCCGAGCATTGACTTATTTATGAATGATGAGAACTTTGTACAAGGAGGCATGACCAACGAAGAGCCAATACTTATTGCTAAAGTTTTTGATGAGAGTGGAATTAACACGGTAGGGAATGGTATCGGTCATGACCTAACTGTGGTAATAGACGAAAACTCCACAAACACAATAACTGTCAATGATTTTTACGAATCGGATTTAAACACTTTTAAAAGTGGTTCTGTAAGATATCAGTTGCCTGCTTTAGAGCCAGGAGAGCATACGTTGAGCTTTAAAGTATGGGACGTATATAATAACTCAAATTCGGAAACAATAGACTTTATAGTTGCTGAA
This sequence comes from uncultured Flavobacteriales bacterium, assembly GCA_964609215.1. Lineage (GTDB taxonomy): Bacteria > Bacteroidota > Bacteroidia > Flavobacteriales_D > JABDKJ01 > JABDKJ01. Next base: position 142,834 of record CAZSQZ010000001.1, on the reverse strand, counting down.
GATGAAGAATTTGTTCTTTCTCATGTACTAAACTACCCTAACCCATTTACTACACATACAGAATTCTTTTTTGAGCATAATAGACATTGTAATTCATTAGAAGTTGATATTCAAGTTTTTACCGTTTCTGGAAAGTTGGTTAAATCCATTAGTCGAATAGTGAATACGGAAGGTTTTAGAAGCGATGGAATTGCTTGGGATGGATTAGATGATTATGGAGACAAGATTGGTAGGGGTGTTTACGTTTATAGAGTGAACGTTAGAACTCCTACAGGCGAGAAACAAGAAAAGTTTGAAAAACTCGTTATTCTTAACTGATAAGAAACAGAAATTGTTTTTAAACGTATATTTGAATTATAATTTACCTAAATACATTATGAAGAACAGGCTTAACATTGTGACGTTGATTTTGGTATTTGTTAGCACAAGTGCATTTGGACAGCTTACAAATCCAAATTCTGCTGATTTAATTGGGCAGAAAGACGACAACACTTTGAATACCATTACAACAGCAGTTCCTTTTTTACTTATTTCTCCAGATAGTAGATCTGGTGCACTTGGAGATGCTGGTGTTGCCCTAAGTGCGGATGCGAATTCTATACATTGGAACCCATCTAAACTGGCATTCGCGGAAAGCGAAATGGAACTTTCACTAAGTGTTTCTCCTTGGTTGGCTAAATTGGTTGATGATATGTATTTAGCGTATTTAGCAGGATACAAGAAGTTAAACGAAAATTCAGCAGTTGGTGGATCTCTAAGATATTTCTCTTTAGGAGATATTACTTTCACAGACAATCAGGGTGGAGAAATTAGAACTTTTAAACCGAGTGAATTCGCATTTGATGCAACTTATGCGATAAAGCTTTCTGAAAAATTTTCTGGTGGAATTACTGCTAGATATATCAATTCTAATTTAACTGGAGGTCTAACACTTAACGGAGCAGATTCAAGACCAGGTCAATCATTTGCAGTTGATATTTCTGGTTCATTTTTGAATCCAGATATGGAAATTGGCGATAAAGATGCGCAATTGGCTATTGGATTTAATATCTCAAATATTGGCTCTAAAATGGCATATACCAATACTGCAGATAGAGACTTCATACCAACAAACTTGAGGTTCGGTCCTGCATTAACGGTAGAAATGGATGAATTCAATTCATTAACCTTTGCTTTTGATATCAATAAATTATTGGTTCCAACTCCTCCTGTATTCTTTAGAGATTCAACTGGAACACCTATTATTGATGATGTGACTGGAGAATTTTTAATTGCTGCTGGAAGAGATCCTAATGTAGGAGTTGCTTCTGGTATTTTTGGTTCTTTTTCAGATGCTCCTGGAAATGTTTCAATCTTTGAAGATGGTTCTGTAGAGGTAGAACCTGGAAGTGTTTTCAAAGAAGAACTTAGAGAGTTTAATATTGGCGGAGGAATCGAATACTGGTATGACAAGCAGTTTGCGTTAAGAGCGGGATATTTTAACGAACATCCAACTAAAGGAGATAGACAATTCCTAACTTTTGGCGCAGGTCTTAAATTTCAAAAATTTGCTTTTGATGCATCCTATCTTGTGGCTGCTCAACAAAGAAATCCATTGGCCAATACCATAAGAATCAGTTTAAGGCTGAACTTTGATGAGCTTTCTGGTTCAGGTGGTAATGATGGTCCGCCAGAAGAATAAAATCTGAGTCAATTTATCGAACATAAACTTAAGCTAACCCAATACGCTCACAAATCAGAGTTACAGGCAAAGTATGTTCAACTCATAGATGCTGCTATTCAAGCATCTGAAAAAGCATATGCACCTTATTCCGAGTTTTTAGTAGGGGCTTCAATACTTTTGGATGATGGAGCAATCTTTACCGGAAATAATCAAGAAAATGCTTCTTATCCTGTAGGTACTTGTGCTGAAAGAGTAGCTCTTAATTATTTACTTAGTCAGCGACCAGATGCGGTTATTGAAGCTATTGCAGTTTATGCACAATCCGAAAGAGTAGAGATAAAAAAGCCAGTAAGCCCTTGCGGAATGTGCAGACAGGCTATGTTAGAAGCGGAATTGAATCAAAAACAAGAAATTCGTTTTTTTATGGCTTCAACAAATGATGAGATTTACTCAATAGATCGTGTTTCAGACCTTCTGCCATTCGGTTTTAACCTAAGTTCATTGAAAAAGTAGAAATATTTTCAAATCTCTTTGGAAATTTAAGTTCTATTTAACAATTGACATTTATATTTGTTTCCCTTTTAAATAGGCTAAATATGGCTACTGCAACTGCAAAGAAGACTAAAAAGAAGATGACTAAAAAAGGAGAGTACTCCAAAGCTACTTATATCAAATGGTATGAGGACATGTTACTATGGAGGAAATTCGAGGAAAAATGTGGTCAACTTTACATTCAACAAAAATTTGGTGGATTCTGCCACCTGTATATTGGACAGGAGGCCATTCTAGCTGGAATGGTAGAGGCGATGAGCGAAAATGATCGAGTTATTACTGCGTACAGAGATCATGCGCATCCTATGGCTTTAGGTACGCCAGCAAAGGTTGTAATGGCAGAGTTATATGGAAAAACTACTGGAAGCTCAAAAGGAAAGGGAGGTTCCATGCACATGTTTGATAAGGATAGGAATCTTTATGGTGGGCACGGTATTGTCGGAGGACAGATTCCATTGGGCGCTGGAATGGCTTTTGCAGATAAATACAAAGGAAATGATAGTGTTTCAATGTGCTATATGGGTGATGGTGCTGTAAGGCAAGGTGCTTTGCATGAAACTTTCAATATTGCAATGACCTGGAAATTACCTGTGGTTTATGTCATCGAAAATAATGGTTATGCAATGGGAACTTCTGTTGAAAGGACTTCTAATGTGCATGAATTATACAAATTAGGTTTATCCTATGATATGCCAGCAGAGCCAGTAGATGGCATGAAACCGGAAGCCGTTGCAGATGCTTTTACTAAGGCTTTGGCACATTGCCGATCTGGAAATGGCCCATATTTATTGGAGATAAAAACATATAGGTATAAAGGACACTCAATGTCAGATCCTCAGAAGTATAGAACAAAGAAGGAAGTGGAGGAGTACAAAGATCAGGACCCAATAGCACATGTCTTGCACATGATACAAAAGAACAAATGGCTTAGCGATGCTAAGATAAAGGCAATACAAACTGCTGTGAAGAAAGAAGTAGAGGAGGCCGTAAAGTTTGCTGAAGAAAGTCCTCTACCAGATGCCAAAGAACTTTATGAGGATGTATATACTCAAACAGATTATCCTTTCGTAAACGACTAATTAAATTTAACCGAACAAGACAGATGGCTGAAATCGTAAGAATGCCCAAGTTAAGTGACACCATGGAAGAAGGTGTTGTTGCAGAATGGCATAAAAAAGTTGGAGACGAAGTAGAGTCCGGTGAGCTACTAGCAGAAATAGAAACGGACAAGGCTACTATGGAATTTGAATCGTTTCAGGACGGAGTTCTATTATACATAGGAGTCGAGAAAAGCAAAGCCGCTCCAGTAGATTCCATTTTGTGTATTCTTGGAGAGAAAGGAGAGGATTATTCGGCTCTTTTAGCTGAAGACGAAAAAGCTTCAGCAAATAAAAGTGAGGAGAAGAAAGAAGTTCCAGCTGTGGCACCTGTTGCTACTAAAGAACCTGCTCCAAGTCCAAAACCTGTAACGGTTTCAAAGCCTGCACCAGCAGTTGTTTCTGTTCAACCTGCTTCTAATGGAAGATTAAAAGCATCTCCTTTAGCTAAAAAGTTGGCATCGGAAAAGGGGATTAATATTGCCATGGTAAGGGGAAGCGGTGAGCATGGAAGAATCATCAAAAGAGACATTGAAAATTATAATGGTGGAGGGATGTCTGCTCCTGCTTTTGTTGGAACAGAAAGTTTTAGCGAGGAACCAGTTTCGCAGATGAGAAAAGTGATTGCTTCTCGACTGTCTGAAAGTAAATTTACGGCACCGCATTTCTATTTGACTATAGAAATGAATATGGATGCGACCATTGAGGGAAGAAAAATCATCAATAAACAAATAGCACCAGCAAAAATTTCATTTAATGACCTCGTGATCAAAGCAGTCGCAAAATCCTTGAGGAAACATCCTAAAGTAAATTCCTCATGGTTAGGAGATAGAATTCGATATAATGATCACATTAATATAGGAGTAGCTGTTGCTGTAGATGAAGGACTGCTGGTCCCAGTTGTGCGTTATGCCGATGGAAAGACCTTGACCCAGATAGGAACAGAAGTAAGAGAATTTGCTGGAAGGGCAAAGGCGAAGAAATTGCAACCAGAGGACTGGGAAGGAAATACATTTACTATTTCAAATCTTGGAATGTTTGGAATAGATGAATTTACAGCTATAGTTAATCCACCAGATGCGTGTATTATGGCGGTTGGAACGATTGTAGAGAAACCTGTGGTTAAAAATGGGCAAATAGTAGTGGGCAATACCATGAAGGTTACACTTTCTTGTGATCATAGAGTGGTAGATGGAGCAGTTGGTTCAGCTTTCCTTAAGACATTTAGGGATTATATGGAAAACCCATTACTTCTGCTTGGAGAGGCTTCTATTTAGTCAAGAGAATTTCTTAAGTTCAAGCTTTTAAGAGGAAAGCTGGACATCTATACTCCCATAGAATATTTAAAGGGTGTTGGCCCCGCAAGGGGAAATACTCTCAAGGAAGAAGCTGGTATATATACTTTCTTTGACCTTCTCAATTATTTTCCTTTCAGATATATTGATAAAACAAAGATCACCAGAATTAAGGATGTGCTCAATATGCAAGAGTCTTATCAGTTTAAGGGTAGGATTGTAAGTGTCAAAGAAATCAAGCAAAAAAGAGGAAGAAGATTAGAGGCAATTTTTCAAGATGATTCGGGTAAAATAAAACTGGTTTGGTTTAAGGGGATAAAGTGGGTGAGTGAAATATTGAATACCCGAGATGAATATCTCTTGTTTGGGAAGCCAAGTGCTTTTCAGGGGAATTTGAATATTGCTCATCCTGAATTAGAGAAGGTTCAAAATGTGGAAAAACCCAACCCCAGCAAGCTGCAACCTGTTTATCATTCTGGTGAGAAGCTAAGTAATAGAGGATTGAATAGTAAGGGAATAGAGAAGTTACTCGCTTATGTTCTAAGAGATGTTCGCGGTCAATTGCATGAAGTTTTGCCAAGAAATTTATTAGATAAATTGAAATTACCATCCAGAGAAAAGGCTTACCTGGATATTCACTTTCCAAAAAATGACCATGATCTTAAAAGAGCAAAATGGCGATTGAAATTTGAGGAATTCTTTTTCCTGCAGATTAAGCTGGGTAAACAGAATAAATTTTCAAAAAGACACTTTAAAGGTTTAACCTTTCCAGAGGTGGGCAATGTGTTTAATACATTTTACGGGAACCATTTGCCTTTTGACCTGACAGAAGCTCAGAAAAAAGTATTGAAAGAAATAAGGCGTGATTTAAAAAGTGGTTATCAAATGAATCGCTTAATGCAAGGTGATGTGGGAAGTGGTAAGACCATTGTTGCATTGTTTTGTATGCTCTTGGCAAAGGATAATCTTTATCAATCCTGCTTAATGGCTCCTACCGAGATACTTGCAATACAACATTTTCAAACCTTGAAAGAATACCTACATAAAATGGATGTTAAGGTTGCTTTGTTAACCGGTTCAACGAAGACAGCAGTAAGGAGAGAAATAGATGAGGGCCTAAGAAATGGAACGATAGATATCATAGTGGGTACACATGCACTATTGGAAGACAAAGTTGTCTTTAAGAATTTAGGCTTTGCAGTAATAGATGAACAGCATCGCTTTGGAGTAGCCCAAAGAGCAAAGTTGTGGAAGAAAAACAGCAACCCGCCACACGTTTTAGTAATGACGGCTACGCCCATTCCAAGAACTTTAGCTATGACAGTTTATGGTGATTTGGATGTTTCTGTAATCGATGAATTACCTCCTGGAAGAAAAGAGATTTCTACAAGTCATCGATTTGAGAAAGCCCGTATTCAAGTATTTAATTTCATTGAAAGCGAAATTGAAAAGGGTAGGCAAGCATATATTGTTTACCCATTGATTCAAGAATCAGAGACTTTGGATTATAAAGATTTGATGGATGGTTTTGAGGCCATTAGCAGGCGTTTTCCAAAACCCAAGTACCAAATTAGTATTGTACATGGACAAATGAAGCCTGAAGCTAAAGACTTTGAAATGCAGCGCTTTGCCAAAGGGGAAACACAGATATTAGTTGCAACTACAGTAATAGAAGTAGGAGTAAATGTGCCTAATGCCAGTATTATGCTTATAGAAAGTGCAGAGCGATTTGGGCTTTCTCAATTACATCAATTGAGAGGAAGAGTAGGAAGAGGTGCAGAGCAATCGTATTGTATTTTGATGACCAGTTATAAGCTTTCAGCTGATGCTAAAGTAAGAATGGAAACCATGGTAAGGACAACGGATGGTTTTGAAATTTCAGAGGTTGATTTGCAACTTAGAGGTCCTGGAGATATTATGGGAACTCAGCAAAGTGGAATACCAGAGTTAAGAATTGGAAATTTAGTTCAAGACCAGGATATTTTAAAAGTAGCAAGAGATGAAGCTTTTGATTTATTGGAGAAAGATCCTGATTTAGGTTTGGGTGAACATCAAATGATATTGAATCATTATAACTCTTTGAAGAAAAGAGATAAAGATTGGAGTATTGTTGCATAAAAAAGCCCAAGTATTAATTTACTCAGGCTTTTCCAATTAGGTCAATTTTCTTAAAAGTATCTTGGTGACATCAACTTTTCTTTATTGAAATTCAAGTCATATCCAAGCATAATTTCCCAAGAACCATCATTTACATTCTGTAATTCACTTGTGGTAAAATCCCAAGCGAAACCTGCTCTGAATGCCGAACTAAACAAATAGGAAACATTCGCATCAAAACTATCTTCTGAACGATAAGCTGCTCCTAACCATAGTTTTTCTTTAATTAGAAAATTTCCTGTTACATCAAAAGATGTGGGAGAGTTGCTTTCTATTTTTGCGAGGAATGTAGGTTTGAACTTAAGCAATGGACTGATGTCAAATACATAACCAGCCATGGCGTAGTAATGTCTTTTTTCTAGTCCTTGAATAGTATTATTGCTTTCTGCTAGATCGTTTTCTAATAAACGAGGAGCACTAAAACCAGCAAATACATTATCGCTCCAATAGTAGAGACTGGCACCAAAATTTGGCAATGTCCTACCTCCAAAGTCACTTGCGAAAGCTGGATCACCTGCTGTTCCTACTAGGCCTAACAAATTAGCCTTAAATAAATCTACACTGGCTTTCACTCCAAAAGCTAATCGTGACTTATCATCAACTTTGATTCTGTAGGCAAAGTCACCGGCAATATTCGTAGACTCAGTAGGCCCTAAGTTATCTCGTATGACACTCAAACCTACTCCAATCTTATCGTTTCTAAGTGGAGTATGAAAGGTAAATGCTTGAGAAACAGGTCTTCCATCATCTACAATTCCCATCCATTGATCTCTATGGATTAGTGTGATTGAGGCATTGTCATGGCTCCCGGCATACCCTGAATTAATTAATAACTTATTCCAGAAATATTGTGTGAACTGAACATCTTGTTGTGCAATGGAATCAGTGCATCCAAAGCAAATTATAGCGATTAGAATAGTCGATATCTTTTTCATCTTTGTAAGCTTCTCCATTTTTTATTCGTTTATAATATATACCCAACCTGAAATAGGATCGGATGAATCATCCAGATAAATGATGTAATAATAGGTTCCAGTAGGAAGAGGTTTCCCATTGTGCATTCCGTCCCAATCATTATTATAGGGTTGGAATTCGGATAATGGTGTTCCCCATCTATTGAAAATATATACTCTGTTATTTGGGAACTTCCCAAGGCCTTCAATGACCCATAAATCGCCATTGTTATCACCGTTTGGCGAGAATCCTTCTGGGATAATTAAATCCGAAATACATTCGTCTGGGTCTAACCAGTCCGGAATATCGTCATCATCACAATCGTTTGGAATTCCATCTCCATCTGGATCGAATTCTTCCATATCAGGTAAACCATCTCCATCTGAATCTACATCTAGATAATTTGGACTTCCATCTAAATCACTATCGTCCGGCCCAATGCCATCTCCGTTAACGTCATTCTCCAATTCATCAGGAATTCCATCCGCATCAGAATCTAAGTCTAAATAATCGGGATCACCGTCACCATCAAAGTCGGGTGGGTCAGAAACACCTATGTCATCAACCCATCCGTCACCGTTTGCATCAATATTGATGTCTACCATTCCATCTCCATCGGTATCCAAAGAAGTATCCCCTGAATTGGCTTCTATTATATCTGTGATGCCATCATTGTCGGAGTCTATATCATTGTGATCTGGAGCACCATCCATATCTGTATCGGCCGGATCCAATTGAATATCGTCATCATCTGCTCCATCTCCATCTCCATCATTGAAATCATCAATTACTCCATCACCATTTGTATCTTCTCCGCCAGCCTCAACAACATCTGGGATGGTATCATCATCAGAGTCTAAATCCTGATAATCAGGTATTCCATCGTTATCAAAGTCATCAGGACCATTTCCATCTCCATTTGGGTCATTCTCATACTCATCCAAGATACCATCGTTATCAGAATCCGAATCTTCATGATCTACTACACCGTCCCCATCTGTATCTGGATTTTCAAAGGGACTTGCTGCTACTTCATCATCCCAACCATTGTTATCATCATCATCATCGAAATCATCGATCATCCCATCCATGTCGGCATCAACAGTTACATCACCGTCATTTATTTCTATGATATCGAATATACCATCATCATCGGAATCTAAATCTTGGTGATCTGGCATGCCATCATTATCGGTGTCTTCTGGATTTGGAATATTTTCATCATCATCCCAACCATCGTCATTTGCATCGTTAAACGTATCTACCATTCCATCTCCATCTGTATCTTCACCTCCTGCTTCGATGATGTCTTGTAAACCATCATTATCAGAGTCTAGATCCACATAATCTGGATTCCCATCTTGGTCTGTATCATTATCATCATCATTGTTACCATCTCCATCATTATCCCATAGAATGGACGTTGAATCATCTAAAGGTTCATTGTTACCATCTATACCATCGTTTATATCATTGTCAATTATATCAGGTAAACCATCTCCATCTGTGTCTACTGACATTCCTAAACCAACAATACCATCACCATCCGGATCAGATCCCCCAGCTTCAAGAACATCTGCTATACCGTCATTATCAGAATCCAAATCTTGATAGTCTGGAACCATATCACCATCAAAATCATCTGGTTCTCCATCTCCATCTCTGTCGCCCTCTACCTCATCTGGTATACCATCATTATCAGAATCTAAATCAAGATGATCAGGATTACTATCCCCATCGCTATCTGGCAATTCCAAAGGAGTTCCAAAGCCATCGCCCGGTGAGGGAGATGTGTTGTCATCAGTGTCTACTATATCGGCAAATCCGTCAAAGTCATTATCAAAAATAACACCTGTACCCACCATTCCGTCACCATCAGGATCTATAGAGGCATCGCCATCATTAGCTTCAACAACATCATTTAGTCCATCGTCATCTGAGTCTAAATCTTGGAAATCCGGACTACCATCTGCATCAAAATCTGGTGGATTAGGAGTATTGTCATCATCATCCATTCCATCACCATTTGCATCAGGGTCATCATCATCTTGAATACCGTCTGCATCCATGTCAGGGCCTCCTTGAAAATCATCATCTATCCCATCCATATTTGCATCTGTTCCCAATGTAAAATCAACATCCACAGAATCTGGTATGCCATCTGCATCCGCATCTAATTGATCATCAACAATTCCATCTCCATCTATATCCATACCTCCAGCTTCTACTATGTCTGGAATCCCGTCATTATCAGAGTCTAAGTCCAGAGAATCAGGAATGGAATCCATATCAGTATCTCCACCATTACTTGCTGTTGCATTTTCAACGGTGTCTGGAATACCATCATTATCATCATCTAAATCAATGAAATCTAAAATTCCGTCATTGTCGGTATCTATTGGTGGGATAACATTTATAATGATGGTTATGGTATCACACAGTGGTTCTTGATCACATATAATTACTGTAGTAGTGTCATTACCAAGATATCCCAAATCTGGTGTATATGTGATACAGGAATCACCATCCATAATACCTGTATTGGTTCCATTGAGTGGTGGATCTATAACATCACTAAGTTCCCAAGCATCTCCATCAACGTCAGTACCATCAATGCAAATAAGAATAGGCATATCTTGCCCTGTAACTACAAATACAGTATCATTTTGCGCAACAATACCATTTGCTCCTGTGCCAATAGGTGCATCGTTAATAGGTAGTACTTCTATAAAGAGCGTATCTGTAACACAGTTAGGAGGAACTTGATCATCACAAACCTCATAGATTAGAGTGTCTGGGCCATTATAGTTTAATGGAGGAATATAATCTATGGTGCCATCTCCATTATCCACTATTGTTCCTCCTTCAGAAGTATTTCCTGGAACTGTAATAGTTATTGGATCTCCATCAGGATCATTATTGTTATTATCTAAGTCTATTCCATCTAGAGGAGTATCCTCATCTGTGGTGACCATTTCATTTCCTTGGTTTGGAGGATCTTGAATACAGATGACATCAACGAATATGGTATCTATATCGCAGGAGAACATATCACAAACTTGATAGATTATTGTATCCGTTCCACAAAAATCCATTCCTGGAGTATAAAGAACACTATCACCATTTAAAACAGTTGCAGTACCTCCACTAGTAGGGCCAGCAAGTATGTCGGTTGTCAATGGATCTCCTTCAGGATCTGTATCGTTGTCTTGGACATCAATTACAATTGGATCACTATCCTCATCAGTAGTTACATTATCCGTATTTGCATCTGGTGTTTCATTATCTGGTGTGACATTAATAATGATCGTTAAAGTATCACAGATTGGCTCAGGATCACAAATAAGGACAGTTACAGTATCCATACCTAAGAAGCCCATATCTGGAGTATATGTGAAACAGGAGTCACCATCGTTTATACCAGATATAAGACCGTCTGTTGGTAATACTATAGCGGATGTTACATCAATAACATCTCCATCAGGATCCGTAGCATCTGGGCAAATTAATATAGGCGTATTTAGAATTGTATTTACTGTAACAGTATCGTTTATTGCAGGATTACCATTTGATCCTGTCGCATCAGGAGCATCGTTAATTGGCAGCACAGTTATAAATAAAGTATCCGTAACGCAGTTAGGAGGAATTTGATTATCACATACCATATAAACTACCGTATCTGCTCCATTATAATTTACTGGTGGAATGTAATCTATCGTTCCGTCACCATTTGCGGTTACGGTGCCTCCTTCTGTAGAATTTGAAGGAACTATTACAGTTATTGGGTCACCATCTGGTTCATCATTGTTATCATCTAAATCAATGTTATCAAGAGGAACATCTTCATTTGTGCTAACCATTTCATTTCCTTGATTAGGAGCATCTTGAACACATGATACCTCAATAAAAATGGTATCAGAATCGCAAAGAAATGGGTCGCAAATTTGATAGACGATGGTATCTGTACCACAAAAGTTAGCGCCCGGAGTATAGGATATACTATCGCCATTAATCACTGTGGCTGTACCTCCGCTAGTAGGACCGGAAAGGATAGTGGTTGTCAATGGATCACCTTCTGCATCAAAATCGTTATCCTGAGGGTCTAAAATGATAGGTCCTATATCTTCTGTTGCATTTGCATTGTCTGTAACAGCGTCTGGTGCTGTACCACATCCAGGATCAGCGAGAACGACAGGGTTACTTGTGTACGTGGTACTGCAAGTTTCGCTATCATTTTGAACTACGATGGTATAAGAACCAGGATTTAATCCATTAAACACGTTGCTTGCCTGGTAATTTGCACCATTGTCAATACTGTATAGAATAGAGCCTGATCCGCTTATACTAGCGCTAATGGTTATAGAACCGTTATTTGGTGCAGGACAAGTAGGATCTATAGAACTTACATTAGAAATTACAGGAGCACAATCGCTGTCGTCACAATCAATATCACCATCACCATCATCATCAAAATTATTTGTGCATGTTTCAAATGCGCATCCATCAACTAGATCATTTTGAAAATCAAAATCAGTTCCGTTATCGCTACTGGGTGCAAAAATTGGAGTTCCTGAGTCGATTGGATCTTCAAGTGCATTTGAATAACCGTTTGTCCCATAAGGTCCTGCTACAGATCCATCTGAAAGAAGAATATGTCCATTACCAGATTCTATTGCATCTAAACAACCATCATCATCAGAATCCGTGTCGTATATATCTGGAATTCCATCATTGTCTGTATCACAGAGAGTTTCTCCTGTAAAACCTCCAATACCTATAATTTGCGAAGCAGGATTTGCCGGAGCATTTGGTCCATTTCCATACCGTATGCAAACCGAATCTACTGGATTTGAGAAAGTTATAATAGCATTTCCATTTTGGCTACTTTGAGGATTGTTATTTGCTAGTCCAATAACTGCGTTTGAAGCATCATTAAAATTAATACTTGCAGGGTCTGTTAAACTTACTTCTGAACTACTTAGATCATATTGAAATCCGTCAAAAAAAGCAATTATCGCTAAAGAATCTGCCCATCCATTGGTAACAAAGTCGATATCGACAAAGGTGAAGGAAAAATCCTTTAGCGGTTCACTAAAGGAAATCCAAATATCAGTAAAATCTGTTATTGAGTTTGCATCTTGCCTATAATAGAGCACTGGAGTAATTCCACCAATATTTTGTGCTTTGATAGTTTCAAAATCTGAAGCTCCTATTCCAGAAGGATCATCGGATGATAATGTTACAGTTACTCCATCTTCGACAACTGGGACATCAATTTCATATGTGACTCCATCTATCATAGTACCCTGGTGATCAGCCCAGTTTAATTCGAATGGAGTTCCACAGTTGTTTTCAATATCATTCGGGATTCCATCGTTATCTATATCCAAATCATTTGAATCCGGAATTCCATCATCATCCAAGTCACCATCGCTTATGGGATCATTCCCACTTCCTGAACCGAATGGAAAGCTAGCTAAATAACAAGAACCACCATTATTTGTCGAGGGAGCAGGAAATGTAGCAAAGGATGTTTGTGTGCAAGCAGAAAGATCTATCTCGTAAATTTCTCCGGAATTATTTTGAGCATAAATTAGATTCGGGTTTGGACTCGACCATAGCGCACTATAGGTTCCATTTTCTGTATCTCCCGTTAATACACATTCTGTGAGTGTTCCATCATTAGAATCGATGCTATATAGATTATTATCTCTAATTGCATAGAAAGCTTGATTTCCTTCATGATAAACCATGTCGGCAACACTAATTAAACTATTAGAGAGACCAAATGCAGTTGCACTCATAGCAGAAATATCAATGGCATAAAGGGTGTTTACAGTGCTAGATTGTTTAACATATAATAAACCATCAGATGCAAAATCACCTGCATTATAATTTTGATTTGGAAGCCCCGTTACAGTGCCCAGGTTTGTAACCCCGCTAGCATCAACTCTTAGCAATTGATTAGTCCCAGACCTTAGACCATAGATAAATCCATCTCTAACATTATAACCTAGACCTTTAATCGATTGCGTATGAGCCGTTCCAATATTGGTGTAAGTATTGCTATCAAAATTTAGTTGTCTTAACTGATTTCCATGAACTGCATAGAAACCAGGCATACAGGAGAAGGCATTGGCACAGGCTGCATCTCCAGTGCAATCAGTATCTGCACAGTCATAAAGGCCATTTCCATCGTTATCCAAGCCATCACCGCACATTTCTTGAGAATTCAGTGCGGAGGAAAATAAAAAGATTGAAAAAAAGAAAGCAACGAAATTTAAACTCAGTTTCATAGAGAGTGATGGGTTTAGTTTGTATAACAAAATAAATAAACCCTTAAGCACTGGTCTGTTAAGCTAACACAATTTATTAAGACTAAAAAGAGGATAAAGTCCTACTCGACTTTTACAACGATAGAGTATTGAGCAATACCTATAAAGTAACCTTTTCCATTTTTAATATTGGAAAAAGTAGTGCCATTTTCGTTAAGCTCAAAGAAATCTGCATATTGACTGTCAACAGCAATAAACTGGATGGTATTATCACCGTAATGGGTGAACATAGAAGGATGTATATTAAAACTATTTCCCTTAAAGGTTGAAGATAATTGGTTCCTATATGCTTGAACTTCATTAGCATCAAGAGAAGAGAAATCTATTAAGTTTTCAGAGTTTGTATTACTCGGAGATATGGAAACACTGTAAACTAAATTATTGGAGAGCCTCCATTCAGATTGAATGGGATTTATCAAATTACCATCATCATCGAAAATATCAATGATGGATTCACTAATATCAAAGTCATCGAAATTAGCGGGCATTGTAGTTTCTCCAGTAGTTAGTTCACCATTGTAAAATACCTCTAATCGGTAATCATTATTCGGTAAAAAGGTAAAATTACTGTTATTTATACTGTACAAACCGTCTTGATTAGAAGATGGGGTCAGGCCAAAATTATTGTTTTTCCATACCACATTAACTTCTGCATCATTGACAGGAACAGTTAGTAATCCGTTATCATTAAATTTTCTAATAGAAAGATTTGATAGTGTCTGCCCTGTTTTTGGAAATGAAGATATAATGAGGGTTTTATTTCTGGACTCAGTAATAGTGGCACTCTTTTCGCAAGAAATGCAAGAAATAAGTAACAATATGATTAATCCGAATCTCAAATTTGTTTTGGTATTAAAAACTCAATTTAACATTTATACTAGGTGTTATGCCAAGTAAGAATATTTCTTGAGCTTCAACATCTACTAATTCCCCTCTCTCCTCAAAGATAGGAATATAATTGAGTGATTTTACATTTTTTCTATCAAAAATGTTACTCACGGATACTCCAGCCAGTAGGTTGAACTCTTGAAACTTTCTTATGTAATTGCACGATAGATTCAATGAAATGTAGTCTTTTAGCTGCACAGAGAACTCTTCTCCATATTCCGCTTTGGTAAAAGTAATTCCGGGAGGTATTGTTACCGGTATTACTCCTAACAGAGGTGTATAATGTGTTCCGCTATACCATATAAAACTAGTAGAAAATTGCCAGTTTGTCAAGTTGTATTGGTAGGTGCTTTTTAAATCATAGGTTTTGTTGTCCGGACTAAAAATCGGTCTTCCATCATTAATTTGGTTTCCCTGCTCATCATAAAATTCAAGTGCTTGGCTAAGGGTAAAGCTAAGCGAGCCCGTGTGACGCCCTCTATTTTTTTGAAGAAAAAACTCAAGTCCTCCAATATTGGCGGTTCCCTTTGCAATAGCATTTGTTTGTTGAACTAATTCTAAGAGTAAAACATCATTTCTATTTAGAATGTTGCCAGTGTTGTTTTTTATGAATCCTTCAAAATCAAAAGCCCAACCTTTATTTCTATAACTAATGCCTCCGCTAATTTGAGTTGAACTGAGTACAGGAATGGAATCATTATTTGCAATTAACCATCTTTCAGGTTGATTTAAAAATATATTTTGTCTGTTGGTTCTTCGAATAAATTGAAAATACCTTCCTGCATTTACATTTACTGAGAAGTGATCGTCTAGTTTTCTACTCGCTTTGAATCTAGGTGACCAATAAGCTGTATTCGTTGGAGAATAAAAAGAAACTCTACTGCCAATTTCTATTGTGAACCCGTCAAATTCTTTATAGTAACTACCCCAAAAACTATTGGTTGTTCCACTCTCATCATAGAAAGAAGTTAAACTAGGTAAGGTGTCTTGCCTATTATTTACTCCAACTGTGCTTAGTAAGGTGCTTTCCACCCCAAACTTGATTCTTTGACCTATAGATTCCTCAATGGTTGCACTAAATGAGAAAGTTAAATCTTCTAGTGTACTTCTTTCTGAATTGGAAAAATTAGTGCTAGTAGAAGTTTCTGTTATTAAATTTTGATCTATTAGTTTTAACGATCTGTGATGGTTTCTATTGAAACTGGATTTACCAAAAGTCGTTTTGGTAAAAACGTTCTCACTCCACTTTTTTGTCCAAATTGCTCCAATTCCAATATTGCCCCAATCAAAATTGTAAGTATTTAAGTCCGTTTCCTCAATAAAATTAAAAATTCTTTGACTTTCATTAGTTACCGAAAAATTGTCTTGACCTCTAAAAAAAGTAAGTGAAAATTTATTTTCTGGATTGGGTCGGAAACTAAGCTTAGAATAAAAATCATAAAAGCTAAATGTAGGAACCTCATTTCCTTCAAAAGAAAGGCCTTGATTTTGAGAATTTGCACTGGTATCAAATGCACTACCAAATAGATTTTGATAAAGTGGGTTTTGATAAAGGTCTGAATGAGCTCTTCGGAGAGCTGTAACTAGTGTAATTTTATCTGAAAACAAAGGAGTTTCTACTAGTCCATTTACGTTGGTGGTATTGAGAGAAATTGAACCAGCAGGTTTTTTATTATTACCTTCTTTCCCGCTTAAATCAATAACACCCGAAACTCTTCCGCCATAAGAAGCATCGAAGCCACTTTTATAGACTCTTGCATTTTTTATTATATCTGGATTGATAGTGCTAAATATTCCAAAGAAATGATCCAGATTATAAAGCTTAAAACCATCTAAAAGAACCAGATTTTCATCTGATCGACCTCCTCTAATGTTCAATTGTGAACTTGTTTCATTTCCAGAGTTAATACCCGGAAGAGTCTGGAGTGATCTAAAAAGATCTGGTGCTCCAACAAAAGGAAGCTCAGAAATTTTTTGAGCGTTTATATTATATTCAGAAAGTTGCGGGTTACTCGAGATTGTTAATGCTTTGTCTGAAGTAATTTGTACAGTAGGTAAAAACTGATCAATAAACTCTAAATCGATTATATTATACGAACCATTCATAAAATTAGAGATTGAACTTATGAATGGCTTATAGCCTATGAAACTAACAACTAAAGTATCTTGACTTTCTTCTATCTCCTTCAAAACAAAAAAACCATCTTCACTAGTTACTGTTCCCTTAGATGATGGAAAAAGAGCAACATTTGCAAATGGGAGCGGTTCTCCTGTTATCTTGTCGATTATTCTTCCAGATATTGTCTTAACTACTTCTCGAGATTCTTCCGAGGGATAGATAACAATAGTCTCACCAATATATTTAAAAGAGAAGGATGTATTCTCTAAAATTTGACTCATTGTTTCTTCTGTAGAACTTTGAAAAAAATCCAGATTTACTTTTTCTTTTTTTAAAGCACTATAGTCATACGCAAATTTTAGATCATATTGATTTCGCAGTTTTTTTAAAACTTTTGGAATGCTTCCTTTGAATTGACCAGAGATAAAAACTTCCTGAGAAAAAATAGATAAAGAAAATAACAGGAAAAGTAAACAAGCTATTTTCTTTTTATTCGACATTACTAAGTATTTGGCCTATTTATACAACTCTACTTTTGAATTATTTATTTCGTACTTAATTCCCATAGGAACGGTAACCAAATCAAGGGCTTCATCTAAATTAGAATTTGAGAAATTACCTGTATACATTAAGGAATTTAAATTTAGTTGAGAGCTTATGCTTATGTCAAATTCATTTTCCAGTTGGACAATGACTTCTTCAAGTGGAGTTTCTGAGAAATATAGAATGCCTTTTTTTCTATCGCTTAACTCAAAGCTTTTAATCTTTGATGTGGATATATAGTCTTTAGAAATTATGAGAGATTCCCCTGATTCAACAATTTGAGAGAATCTTTTGTTTGAGACCTTAACAGATCCTTCACTGCACTTTACCAATAAATATTTTCCATGCGCATTCACTGAAAATACAGTTCCCATAACTTCAATATTTCCCGCTTTTGTTTCAATGACAAATGGATTGCCTTTTTGAACATCAAAAATGCCTCCACCATCTAGCTTTACAATTCTTTTGTCATTTTTTTCGATGTAGGAAAACTCAGTTTTTTTGAAAAGAAAAGCTTCAAAATTGTCAGAATATTGAATGGTCTGTTCTAGTTCAGAATAAATGGTATTTGTTCGAGTAGAATAAAGAAAAAGAGCCAATGATAATAGAATGACAATACTAGCTGCCAAAGAAATTGGGAACTTCTTTTTGGAGTAATTCATCAGTGAGTAAACAGGAGTCTCATTTGAATCAACTTTCTTTTGAATTGCTCCCCAAGAACTTTCTTTGCTATTATCAAAAGGAGTTTTCATTTTACTGATCAATTCCTCAATTGCATTATTTTTTTCTTCCCTATTCAAGTCTTAAATTTTATAATCTATGTTTTCGCGAATAATTTTTAGTGCCTTGCTCATTCTTTTTTCAACCGCCTTAACACTCAACCCTAGTCTATCTGCTATTTCCTGATACTTCATACCTTCAATTCTGTTCATTAGAAATACTTCTCTATTGCCATCGGGGATTGATGCTATTACACGCTCTAACTTTTCTTTGAATTCCTTTTGTTCCAGAGCAAATTCTGGAGATTCATTTTCAGTTCCCAATTCAGTTTGTGCAAGAAAATTATACTTGAGCTTATTTCTTTTTACTTGATTGAAAGTAAGATTTCTGGCTATAGTATACAAGTAGGACTTAACAGTAGACATTACAATAGAGTCCTTGTTATCCCATAATTTAACAAAACTATCTTGTGCAATGTCTTCCGCAAGGTCAGCATCTGAGCACAAAAAATAAATGTAATTTCTGATGGCCTCAAAATACTGATCAAATACATTCCTGAATTGATTCTGATCCATCTTAGCTTATAATAATTATTATCTTAATCAAGATTGTTTAAAGAACAATAATAGAGCATTTAGATTGAAATAAGCAAGGTGACTTTTAGAATGATCAAAACAGATTTGTTTGATTGTGTTATTTCTATTCTAATTGAAGACTTTAATTATTAATTTCGCATTCCTTTAAAAATAGGCATGTCTGACAATAAAAAATATAGAGAATACGAAGGATTAAAACTTCCAGAATTGACAGATGATATTCTTCAATTTTGGGAGAAGAATGATACATTTCAAAAAAGTATAGATTCTAGAGATGCAAACAATCCATTTGTATTTTATGAGGGCCCTCCATCTGCAAATGGAAAACCTGGAATTCATCATGTAATGGCAAGAGCCATAAAAGATATAGTTTGTAGATATAAAACACTTAAGGGCTTTAGAGTGGAAAGAAAAGCAGGATGGGATACTCATGGTCTTCCCATTGAGCTTGGAGTAGAAAAGGAACTGGGCATAACCAAAGAAGATATCGGTAAAAAAATATCTATTGAAGACTACAATAAGGCTTGTCGTGAGGCGGTAATGAGATATACCGATCAATGGAATGATGTTACTTTAAAAATGGGTTATTGGGTTAACATGGACGATCCGTATATTACCTATGAGAACAAGTATATTGAGACAGTTTGGTATTTATTGCATAAACTGTACAGTAAGGGATTAATTTATAAGGGTTATACTATTCAACCTTATTCTCCGAAAGCAGGGACTGGATTAAGCTCACATGAGTTAAATCAACCAGGTTGCTATAAAGATGTAAAAGACACTTCTGCTGTTGCATTGTTTGAACTGAAGAGCATAGATGAATCTAAGATTACGGAAATAGTTGCAAATGCTCATGGCCCTGTAAATATAATAGCTTGGACGACTACTCCTTGGACCCTGCCTTCAAATACGGCATTAGCAGTTGGCTCTAAGATTGATTATTCTTTTGTGAACACATTGAATCCATATACTGGAATTAAACAAACAGTAATTTTAGCCAAAGATTTATTAGGAAAGTACTTTAAAGAGGAAAACGAGGGAAGCTCTTTTGAAGACTTTGAAGTTGGAGGAAAAAATTTGCCTTGGCAAAAAATTGGAGAATGCAAGGGTGAAGATTTGATTGGGCTAAGATATTATCAACTGTTAGACTATACTTTACCCTTTGAGAACGCTGAGAATGCTTTTCAGGTAATTGCTGGGGACTTTGTTAGTACTGAGGATGGAACAGGAATTGTACACATAGCTCCTACTTTTGGTGCAGATGACGCGAGAGTTGCTAAAGAAGCAAATGTACCTCCCATGCTTATTTTAGATGAAAATGAAAACCCTATTCCTTTAGTGGATTTGCAGGGAAAGTTCGTTTCTGAAATGAAGGAGTTAGGAGGAAAGTTTGTCAAGAATGAATATTACTCGGATGGGGAAGCACCAGAAAAATCGGTAGATGTTGAGATTTCGGTTAAGTTGAAAACTGAAAACAAAGCATTTAAGGTAGAAAAGTATATGCATAGTTACCCTCATTGTTGGAGAACAGATAAACCAGTTTTGTATTATCCTCTAGATTCATGGTTTATAAAAACTACTGCAGTAAAGAATAGGTTAATTGAATTAAACAAGACCATTAATTGGAAACCTGCCTCAACTGGAGAAGGTCGTTTTGGGAATTGGTTAGAAAATCTCAATGATTGGAATTTGAGTCGTTCTCGTTTTTGGGGAATCCCTATCCCTATTTGGAGAACAGAAGATGGTAAAGAAAGCATCTGTATTGGTTCTGTGGAGCAGCTAAAAACAGAGATAGAAAAGTCAATATCTAAAGGTTACATGTCCGATAATCCTTTAGAAAAATTTGTTCCGTTGGATATGTCTGATGACAATTATCAAAGTTTTGATTTGCATAAGAACTATGTAGATGAGATTGTTTTGGTATCAGAATCTGGTGAGAAAATGTTCAGAGAAAAAGATTTGATAGATGTTTGGTTTGATTCTGGATCTATGCCATATGCGCAACTTCATTATCCATTTGAGAACAAGGATAAAATAGAATCTGGCAGTCATTTTCCAGCTGATTTTATTGCCGAGGGTGTGGATCAGACTAGAGGTTGGTTTTTTACATTGCACGCAATTGCCACAATGTGCTTTGACTCTGTTGCATATAAAAATGTAATGTCAAATGGTCTGGTACTAGATAAAAATGGTCAAAAGATGTCTAAGCGCCTGGGCAACGCTGTCAATCCATTCGAAACTTTAGAGAAGTATGGCCCAGATGCTACAAGGTGGTACATGATTACCAATGCCCAACCATGGGATAATCTAAAGTTTGATGAAGAGGGTATTATTGAGATTCAAAGAAAATTCTTCGGAACACTTTACAATACCTATTCCTTTTTTGCCCTTTACGCAAATGTAGATGGCTTCGTGTTTTCGGAGGAAGAAATTTCAAATGATGAAAAACCCGAGATTGATCGTTGGATTATTTCCAAGTTGAATTCGCTTATTAAAGAGGTGGATTCTTTCTATTCAGATTATGAACCAACAAGAGCTGGAAGGGCTATTCAGGAATTTGTTGGAGACCATATGAGTAATTGGTTTGTTCGCCTTTCAAGAAGGCGTTTTTGGAAGGGTACCTATGAAAAGGATAAGATTTCGGCCTATCAAACTTTGTATACATGTTTGAAAAATGTTGCAATTCTATCTTCACCAATTGCTCCATTTTATTCTGAACGGTTGTTCCAAGATTTAAATTCTATTTCTCAGAGATTGAGCGAGGATTCTGTTCATTTAGCTGCATTTCCTAGTTCTAATGAATCCTTAATAGATTTGGATCTTGAGGAAAGGATGGGAATAGCGCAAAAGGTATCTTCTATGGTTTTAAGTTTGAGGAAGAAGGAAAAGATTAAAGTAAGACAACCCTTGCAGAGAATTATGGTTCCTATTCTTGATCAAGCCTTTGAAAGTAGGTTGCGGGCTGTAGAAGAATTGATTCTTTCTGAAGTGAATGTTAAAGAGTTGGAATACTTAAATGATACTGAAGGTAAATTGGTCAAGAAAATCAAGCCCAATTTCAAAACTTTGGGGCCAAAATACGGTAAGTATATGAAGACGATTGCCACCATAGTCTCTAAGTTTGATCAAGATACAATAGCGCAAATAGAAGCAAATGGAGGAACTAAAATAAAAATAGATAATGAAGCATTGAAGCTGGAGTTATCCGATTTTGAAGTTTCTAACGAGGATATACCGGGATGGACGGTAACAAGTGATGGTCCTATTACAGTTGCTTTGGATATTAATTTATCTGAAGATCTTAAAAATGAAGGTTTGGCACGGGAAATGGTTAATAGAATTCAGAATTTGAGAAAAGATCAAGGTTTTGATGTTACTGATCGCATAAAAGTTACTATTCAAGAGCATCCTGAGTTATTAGTAGCGTTGAATAGCAATTTAAATTATATTTGCGCGGAAATTTTGGCGGATAAGCTGGAATTTAGGGAAAAAGCCGAAATACATGGCGGAGTTGAATTGGATATAGATGCGAATCTCAACATTGAAGTCTTGGTTGAAAAATCAATAAATTAAAATTATTGCAATGGCTAAAGAAGAAAACAGAAAAAAATACTCGGACAAGGACTTAGCGATGTTCGAAAAATTGATAAATAAAAAGCTAGATGAGGCAAGAGTAAACCTCGATCAGTTAAAAAAATCACTATCTCATGCCGATGATAATAGCACTGAAGATACGGCTCCTACATTTAAGATGATGGAGGATGGATCTGAAACGTTATCTAGAGAAGAGACAGCCCATCAGGCCTCTAGAATGGAGAAATTCATTAAACACTTGGAGGATGCACTTATTCGTATACATAATAAGACGTATGGTGTTTGCAGAGTAACAGGAAAACTGATAAAAAAAGAGAGATTGAAATTGGTTCCGCACGCTACACTGAGTATCGAGGCTAAGAACAAAATGGGTTAGTCACACACTTGAAAAAAGCACTAATTACACTTCTTTTGGTCCTGATAGTGGATCAAGCCCTTAAAATCTGGGTAAAACTCAATTTTGAGTACGAAGGATCAATGATTCTAATTAATAATTTAATTGAATTAAAGTTCATTGAGAACCCTGGAATGGCTTTTGGCCTTGATTTTGGAGGACAATATGGAAAATTGATTCTAAGCGTTATTAGGTTAATTGCAGTTTTTATTATTGGTAAATATTTACTCAAACTTGTTCGAACCCAAGCCCATGGAGGATTTATTATTTGCGTATCAATGATTTTGGCTGGAGCGATGGGTAATATTATTGATAGTGCCTTTTATGGTTTAATTTTTGACCATGGTCTAGTGTGGGACGATAATATTTCTGATTGGAATAGAACTTCTTATTTGCAACACGGAGTAGCAAAAATTAAGGAAGGATATGCACCCATGCTTATGGGGCATGTAGTTGATATGCTTCATTTTACTCCTAAGTTTCCTGAGGGAACACCATTTAATCTTGGGGGAAAAGATATTTTTGCTCCTGTTTTCAATGTAGCTGATGCAGCTATTTCCGTTGGAGTCATTATCATTATTTTGTTTCAAAAACGATTCTTTCCAAAAGCAAAAACAGAGTCGGATCAAGAGTCACCCTCAGAAGAGGATGTTTAGACTAAATTATTCTCATTTAAAAATTCTGCTATTTGAACAGCATTTGTTGCAGCTCCTTTTCTGAGATTGTCAGCAACTACCCATAAGTTCAAAGTATTTTCCTGAGATTCATCTCTCCGTATTCTTCCTACAAAAACCTCGTCTTTATTTTTAGAATATAAAGGCATTGGATAAGAATTATTGTTAGTGTCATCCTGCACAACAACTCCAGAAGTTTCAGATAGAAGCCTTTTTACTTCAGTAATATCAAAGTCATTTTTAAACTCAACATTAATTGCTTCTGAGTGTCCTCCATCAACTGGCACACGCACGGCAGTTGCGGTAACTTTAATAGTGTCATCTCCCAGAATCTTTCGAGTTTCATGAACCAGCTTCATTTCCTCTTTTGTATAGCCATTGTCCAAAAAGATATCGCAATGAGGAAGACAGTTCTTATCTATAATATATGGGTAAACTTTATCCTCATTATTTCCAACACGTTCATTTTCCATTTGTTGAACTGCGGCTTTTCCAGTTCCTGAAACACTTTGGTAAGTAGAAACAATAATTCTCTTAATTCCGTATTTTCTATGCAAAGGTGACAAAGCCAAAACCATTTGAATAGTAGAGCAATTAGGATTTGCAATGATTTTATCATTTGAGGTCAAATCCGTTGCATTGATTTCTGGCACTACTAATTTGTGTTCTGGGCTCATTCTCCAAGCAGAAGAATTGTCTACAACAGTGCAACCGACTTCCTCAAACTTTGGCGCCCATTCCAATGAAGTTCCTCCCCCTGCAGAAAACAATGCTATTTGTGGCTTCATTGCAATGGCATCATCCATAGAGACTACTTTAAAAGCTTTGTCTTTGTAAAAGATATCATCCCCAATAGAACGACTACTTGCTACAGGAATTAATTTGCTAATTGGAAAATTCCGTTCCTCAAGCACTTTTAGCATAACTCTTCCTACCATTCCAGTTGCGCCAACTACTGCTACTTTCATAATCTTTATTTAGATTTTAATTAGAATAATCTCTCCTTAGGAGCGTTGCAAAATTAGTATATTTACCTCTTACGCCTTGTCAAGGTTACGACTAAATGATTAAAAGAATACTGTTTGTAATATCATTGTTTATAGGCTTATCTGCTTTTGGACAATTCAATGATGATTTCTCCGATGGCGATTTCACCAATGATGTTTTATGGACAGGTGAATCAGGTCTTTTTGAGGTAGATCCTAATTTAGAATTACACTTAAATGCACCTGCTGTTTCGGATATTGCATATTTAAGTACCAGCAGTCAATCAATTAATAATGCTTCTTGGGAGTTCTTTCTTAGGCTAGACTTCAATCCTTCTGGTTCTAACTTTGCGGATGTTTATTTGCTAAGTAATCAAAGTAATTTGGAAGAATCTTTGGATGGTTACTTCGTTCGTATTGGAAATTCTGAGGATGAGGTTTCACTTTACAGGCAAGATGGAAATAGCATCAATGAAATTATAGATGGCACGGATGATCTTACTGATGCTTCAATTGTAGAGATTAGAATTCTTGTCAGTCGAGATGCATCAGGTAATTGGGAATTGTTAGCTGACCCAACAGGAGGGGATAATTATATTTCTCAAGGAACCGTCAATGACGATACTCATCAAAGTTCATCATTTTTTGGTGTAAAATGCACCTACACATCTACTCGATCAGACAAGTTTTATTTTGATGAATTTGTAGTATCTGGAGATGGGTTTATGGATACTCAAGCACCTGTTTTGGAAGATATTATTGTAATAACTAACCAATCTTTAAGATTGATATTTAATGAAGCAATAGATCCAATAACAGCGCAAAATCTCAGTAATTATAATGTTGATCAAGGCATAGGTAATCCAGATAATGTTAATCAGCCTTCTGCTAATTTCATTGATTTATCCTTTTCTACAGCTTTCAATAACGGCCAAGTTTACAATATTGATGTTTCTGGGCTTGCCGATTTAAGCGCTAACATAATCACTCCTTTGTCTGAAGATTTTTTCTTCTTTTTTCCTGGAACTGCAGAAGTGGGAGATGTCATTATTAATGAAATTTTTGCTGATCCAAGTCCAAGCCAAGGATTACCGGAACTTGAATATATTGAAATATTTAATGCTGGTGATGAGGTTTACGATTTGCAAGATTGGGTTTATGTAAATTCCTCAACTGAAAGATTTCTTTCATCATTTCCATTGCTTCAAGGACAGTATGTTATTCTTTGTGATGAAGAGGATGAAAGTCAATTCCTTTCTTTCGGTGATGTAATTGGCATAGATAATTTCTCGGCTTTAACCAATACTGGAGATTCCTTGACATTGCGTTCAAATACGGGCTTGGTCATTGACATTGTTTCTTATACAGATGATTGGTATCAAAACGAACAGGCTGCAATGGGCGGTTTCAGTTTAGAACGCGTAAATCCAAATTTAGCCTGTTCAGGTATGAATAATTGGATAGCAAGCACTAACCCTAATGGAGGAACACCAGGTATCCAGAATTCTGTTTTGAATAATATAGAAGATACTAGTCCACCGGAAATATTAACTATAGATATTGAAAATACAGCTAATGTTATTCTCATTTTCAATGAACCCATGGATGAGATATCATTAGAGTTTGGGACCTATAACATTGATAATGGAGTGGAGGTAATAGGGGTCAATTCCGTTGGAGATTTTAATGATAGAATAAGACTTTCTTTTTCTCCACTTTTAGATCCTACTTTGGTTTATACTATCACCGTTGAGAACGTTTTTGATTGTGAAGGAAATGACATAGGAATAGATACAATAGAAATACAATTGGGTTTTCCACCGGAATTTGGAGACATTATTATCTCTGAAATCATGTCTGATCCAAGCCCTTCAGTAGGATTACCAGAAGCAGAATATGTAGAAATTTATAATGCTTCTGATCGTTTAATCAATATATCTAATTGCGCCCTGGATGATGCAATTATTCCAAACAATACGTTTATAGAACCAGGGCAATATAAAATTTTAGCAAGTACAGAAAGTGCTTTGGATTTTTTCACTTTCGAGGATTACATAGGTTTAGAACCCTGGAGTTCGGTTTTTCTTACAAATTCTGGTGAGAATTTACAGTTTAGGAATGCGCAGGATATACTCATTAATCAAGTCACTTATGACATAGATACTCACGAAAGCAATAAAAGGGAAGGAGGCTGGAGTTTAGAGATTAAAAACCTAAATGAAATTTGTCGTGGAATGAGCAATTGGGCTTCCTCCGTAAACTTTCAAGGAGGAACTCCTGGAGTTCAAAATTCAGTTTTCACAGAGATTGCAGACAGTTCTCCACCGGAATTGTTGGATATTAGAATAATTGATGATCAAAATATAAGTTTGCTGTTCAATGAACCGATTGATAGCACCAATATATTTTCCTTAACTATAAATGTTGATAATGGCTTAAGTTCCGTTTTAAGTACCCTGGTAAGTCCAACTTATGATCGTTTGGATATTTTACTAGCTCCTGCAATGAATTCCGGCATCATTTATAATATAGAGATCAATGGGTTAAAAGATTGCGTTGGGAATGAAGCAGTAGAAAATAATACCGGAAGGTTCGGACTTCCTGAGGAAGCTGAAGCAGGGGACATTATTATCAACGAAATTCTATTTAATCCACCAGAGGGAGCATCGGATTTTATAGAAATTTACAATAGATCCGATAAAACCTTGAGTCTTCAAAATTGGAGGCTTGGTAATTTAGATAATGGAATTCCGGGAGATTTATCAGTAATTGCTCAAGATGGAAAATTGATTTTCCCACAGGAATTTCTAGCCCTATCAGAAGATATTAGCGCTTTAGAAAATAATTATCCAAATGGAAATCCAAATAATTATTTTAGGATAGAGAATGCTCCAGCATATGGAAACACAGAAGGGACTGTTTTTCTTTTGATGCCAGATGCTCAAATAAGTGATGAGTTTTCATATCAGGAAGAATACCATTTTTCATTGATAGACGATGTCAAAGGAGTTTCACTTGAGCGCATAGATTTTGATCGTATAACAAACGATCCAAGTAATTGGCATTCCGCATCCTCAATAGAGGGATTCGCTACACCAGGAAAAGCCAATTCACAGTTTTTTCAAGGATCCATACCCGAAAGTTCTATTCAATTAGAACCAGAACTATTTAGCCCTGATAATGATGGATTTGAGGACTTTTTGAATATTAACTACCTTTTTGAAGAGCCAGGATTTTTAGCCAACATTACCATATTTGATAGTAGAGGAGCTCTAATAAATAATCTTTTACAAAACGAGTTAATGGGAACTACTGGTATTGTAAAATGGGATGGAAGTACTAATGATAACACAAAAGCAAGAGTTGGTGTTTATGTCATTTTTGTTGAGATTTTTGATTTGGAAGGTAATCTATCCGTATTCAAAAAAACTTGCGTAGTTGGAAGTAGATTTTAATGGTTTCTAAAACTAATTATTCCTACATTTGTTATATAATCAAAAGGTTTTTTTGACGACACAAAGAGACGAAAAACTCATCCAAATTAGGCCCATTATTGAATGTGAAAAGGCCATTTCAGAAGAAGAAAATTTTCAGAATAAAACGGTACGTCCAATTTTAAAACTGCAAAACGCAATTTTATTAGCTCAGTTTCATTCCTATCTAGAGAAATTTAAACCCGTTTTCAATGCCTATAATCAAAAGGCGCAAATGGACTACATTGAAGAAGTAATGAAGAAAGATCCTAGAATACGTAATTCTCTAATTGCTTCTGTTATTGCCTTGTTTACAATAGATGAATATGAGTACTATCGCCAACACAAGAATGATATGAATAAGAGAATTGTTGGGATGATAGTAAGACGTTTGGAAGGGCAATTAGAAAGTTTGCTCTAATTTAGTTGGTTAGTTCGTATTTTAGATTTTCCTCCTAGAGCAAAATTCATAGCAGAGATATAATTTCTACGATATAAAATATAGAACAGATATTTTAGGTAGGATTAATTGGGTGATATTCACATTAAAAGATGGTGTTTTCACTATATTCTCTTTGAAAGTAAACCATACTTTTATACGATAAACAAGGAATTTGATTCAGAGCAGCATCTAATTATGGAGGATTGAATCCTCTTTTTTTCAGTTAACTATAAGGTAGTTAAGTATTTTTTTGTGTTCTATTTAAAATCAAGATATGTCAGAACTTTTAAAAGTAGCAATACCAGAAATTGGTGTAAAGGAGATTTCAGGGTCAAGGCACAATTCTAGAATTATTGATTATGCAAAAGAAGGAGGTTTTGATTGGGTAAACGATGATGAAACTCCTTGGTGTAGCATTTTTCTAAATTGGTGTTGTAAAAAAGCTGGCCTAGAGAGAACTAAAAAAGCAAATGCACGCTCATGGCAAATTATTGGAAATTCAGTGGCCTCACCAGAGCCAGGAGATATTGTTGTATTCTGGAGAATTTCTCCTATTTCTTGGAAAGGACATGTAGGGGTTTTTATGGGCTTTAGTAAGGATCAAAATAGAATTTATTGTCTAGGCGGTAATCAGGGAAATCAAGTTTCAATAACTGCGTATCCCGTAAATCAATTTTTGGATTTTAGGCGGTTGAGATCTGTTAGGAAAATTAGTCTTGGTTCCCGGATTTTAAAAAAAGGAAGCACTGGAAATAATGTTAGAAAGCTGCAAGATGCTCTAAAAATGTTAGGTTTCAATTGCGGAACATCGGATGGTATTTTTGGGTTAAAAACAGAGAACTGTGTTATTCAATTCCAACTTTCAATTGGTTCGGAACCCGATGGTGAAGTGGGTAAAGATACTCGTTATGCCATTATTAAAGCGGTGTCAGAATTGTAATAAACTGAGGAGAAGATTGAAAGAATAGAATTTCCAATTAAGAATTCAGATAATCGTCAATTGTTGGAATAAGCTATTTGTAATATGGTTTGTCTTTTTCAAGAAAATAAAAAGAATTAACTGAGCAATTTATCTTCTAGCAGATACGTTATTAAACTAAGAACACATACGTAGTATTTTTATTTCTGTGTACTAGAAATTTTTAATTATAAAAAAACTGTGTTGCTGAAAAGCAAATAGAAAACTGCGGAAATTCTTTTCTTAACAGGTCAGCTCAATATTGTTGAAATAAATAATAGAATCAATGCCGATTAGAAACCATTTACGCCTCACTTCCTTTTTCTGGTTGAATAAATATCTGTGGGATTTAATAAATCAAGATGAAACAAAAGTTTCCAAAATATTAAGATATGTTACTGCAGACCCTCAAATTGAATTAAATGCTATCCATTGGAACAAAAAGATTAATACCGGCAATTGGTTAGGAAATAAAAAATCAAGACAATACATTGCTTCAATAACCGGTAGATCGCCAGATGGCTGGACCATTAATAAATCAATGAAAGCCAGTCCTGGTTCTATTGGTGTGTTATTGAATCGCTATAATCCAAGCAAAACTCAAATAGAAGAAATCCCAATAGCTGGGATAAAAATTTCCAATCAATATAATCGAACAAGATGGCGAGGAGGAAAGACATTTTTGTGGTTAGCAAGACAGAAAAAGATTGAAAAACTAGCTGTTAGTTCAGGTTTAAGTTTCGACAATATCATTATCAAACCACTAGATGAAGTTTGCAGAGTGTAATGCTCTCGATCCAATTTAATCCTTTCACCTCTCAGAATACAAATTCATGAGTATTAAAAAACAGAGGTGCCATTAATGACCAAAAAAAAGGCCGCCAATTGGCGGCCTTTTTTGCATTTATAAATAAGGTATAGGAGTTTATCTAAATGATATAAGCTAAAGTCAATTG
This sequence comes from uncultured Flavobacteriales bacterium, assembly GCA_964609215.1. Taxonomy (GTDB): domain Bacteria; phylum Bacteroidota; class Bacteroidia; order Flavobacteriales_D; family JABDKJ01; genus JABDKJ01. Next base: position 112,435 of record CAZSQZ010000001.1, on the reverse strand, counting down.
TTCATTATGCGCCAAATCACCAAAAGTTGAAACTTAAAGTTCATTTATAGTTTTCGACCAACTCAAATATTAACTACTCATCTCAAACTAGTTTAACTCTAATTTTTATTCATTAAAAAAGTGTTTATTGTTTTCTATAAAGCAAATCTTTTTAATGTACATGCGCAATGACAATAGATATATACGAATCATTGAATTTGAAAATTGATGATAAGTATGGCAATTTATCTATAGTTGATATAGGAGAATTGTCTCAGCAAGGGATAGACGATAAGGCAATAACCGTTTTTGAGCCCAGCTATAGAAAGGTAAGAAAAACAAAGGAAGAACTTTTTCATTTTTTGAAAACAAATGAAGAAGACACCTTTGTAATTTGCTTATTAGGTAATAAAGAAATCCTGGTAATTCGTAAGCCCAATATCAAGGAATTGGAAGAATCTCTTTCAAAAGAAGTAGATCATTTTTTGGAACACAAAAAATTAAATGCATTTCAGAATAAACAAATCCTTTTTCTCAGAACAAAAAAAGGAAAAGTAAAGGTTGACGTTGAAGCTATTGATGTTATTGAAGCCGCAGGGAACTACTCTTATTTATTTACCAATGAATTGGATCGTTATATAATTAGGGGAAATCTGACAGAATTATCAAATCTCCTTTCACCGGAAAAATTCATACGCATTCACAGGTCATATATCGTTCAGTTTAACCAAATAGAATTGATTCAAAAGGATAACGTGATTATAGGACAAAGAAAAATTCCAATCGGAAAAACCTATAGAACCATCTTGAAGGAAAGAGTTAATAATCTTAGAAAAACTACGTAAAGTTCTTTATACCAAAAATAGATTCATTCATACCATTCTAATAGAAGCCATCGTTTCTAATCTTAAATTTAAGAAAACTAGTTTCGAATAGTATCATTGTTAATGTGGCTTTTTGACTACACACAACTGAACAATGAACCTGTCAAAGAAATTAGGTATTGGACTATTGTCCATTATTTTAATCGTATTTTCTTTTTTCAAAGCATATGATCAAAATGCATGCTCATTTTTATCTGATGTTTCTAAGGAAAATATTCAGGGTATAGAAATTGTTTCTGAAGTTAAAATCTTGCTCACCGCATATTCCAAGGTTGAAAGCTCAAAGTTAACGGGTCTATTGACGAAAATAAGTGGGGTAATTGATAAAGTAAGTTCTTATTTACTTGGAACAGAAATAATTCTATACATTCAAACGATTATTCTGAAATTATCCCAATTATGGATATTTAAGTTTGTCCCAATTATATTTTTGTTTGTCTTTTTTAGGACCGGAACCAAGCTTAGTCTTTCAACCCTACTCATTTCAATATTACTCTCTTCTGGCACTACTGTTTACTTAAATGTAATTCAGACAATAATAGAAAAGGAAGATGAGGCCTTTGTCCTTAGTGTGAATGAGTTTTTGTCAGAAGTAAAAACAGATCTTCAAGAACTTGAAGATGATATAGCTCATACCTCACCCTCCAATCTTAGTGCCTTATTGCCTATTGATACCCTAGCCTCAGATACTTTAATTGCAAAAATTGACTCTGTATTTACCAAGAATATTTCACTGGTAAAAATTATAGAAATAGAAGACCTATTAAAGGATACAGAGCAAAAGGTAACAGGAAAAATAAATCAACACTCACTAAAACTGCTTGTAAGTCTGCTCATTGTTTTTCTTTTGTTGCCTTTACTGTATGCGTTCTTTATTTATAAAACCTTCAGTAAAAAGACACCACCCAATTTCTTAATTGGACTTCTTTTTTTCCTTGCAGTAGGCGCAGTGACTATTCCTTTTGTAAGTAAATCGAATGATGTCAATAGCAATCAGGGTGGTACTGCAATTCCAGTAAATGGTGATAGTAAAGAAACCAATGATAACAATATCCTAAGACCAGACTCCAATATTGTTGGAATAGACGTTTCTGAGCACAATGGTACAATTGATTGGAGAAAGGCAAAAAAAACCGGAATAGGATTTGTTTATGTGAGAGCATCTCATGCGGAAACCGAGGATAAACGTTTTAAGGCCAATTGGGACAGTTTGGAAACAGCTCAAATACCCAAAGGAGCTTATCACTACTATTATCCAAATAGTAAATCAAAAAAGCAAGCAAATCGGTTTATAAACACACTAGGAAATGATTCCACCCAGCTAACTCCAATGGTTGACTTGGAGGGAGATGATTCAAATAATATTGGAAAAATGGATGTGGCTACATATCAATCCGAAGTTCTGAATTGGTTGAGTATCGTTGAAAAGAAATATGGCAAAAAACCTATAATATATACCAGCCCTAGTTTTGCCGATCAATACTTACAAGATAGTTCTTTCGCTGCCTATCCTTTGTGGATAGCAAACTACGATGTTACTGAACCCAGAATTCCAAAGTTTTGGACAGATTATCTTTTATGGCAATATAGCGAATCGGACTCTTTGGATGGAGCAAGCGGGGCAATAGATCACGATATTTTAAAAGGAACCATTGAAGACTTAAGGTGAACAAAAGAAGGACAATAATATTGGGTTGCGACCATGTTAGAATGCTTCCTTTACTTCTCAAAAATTTGGGGGTGGGAGAAGCTTCTTCTTTTGATCTAATTGCAGCTTCAAGTTACTTCAACCTTTTTCAAATACTTAGTAATGTAACACCAGATATTGTTGTTATTAGATTTAAAGAAACAACCATTAACGAGGAGCTTTGTGATCGATTAATTGGCATTCCCATTTTGGTTTTACATGATAAAAAGGAAGAAGATCCCACCTTTTGTTCCAATAAGCATATTGTATTTACAGAGTGTATTGAAGACTGCACTAAACCCGATTTTTTAAAATCTAAAGTAGAATCAATTTTCGAGGTGCTAGAACAGGATAAAGAAGAAGAAACTAAGGAAAAAGCAATATTGAAAAGATATGCCTTAGAAATAGAAAAGAAAAATCGCATCCTAATCCAAATTCAAAAAAAGTTGCAGAAATACATGCATAATGGTGATCAGATTAATGGAAAAGAAATCAGATCAATGGTGTATTCAATTAAATCCAACTTGCAAAATTCTTTATCACAAAATCAATATTCATTATATACCAATCATCAAGAATTGGTTTCCTTTATTAAGCAACGGTTTCCAAAATTGACCAATGATGATTTAAAATATTGTTCCTATTTAAAAATGAATATGTCTAATCGGGAAATTGCAGAGCAATTGGGAATAAGTCAAGATAGTGTTAGAACACATAAGTATAGACTTAAAAAGAAAATGGCTTTGTCAAAAGGTGAAAATCTTCAAAACTACATACACGGAGTTCATCACAATCTGTTTAAACTTTCCGTAAATCCTTAGAGCTGTTTTTCTTTTGGAATAGCTATTCCGTGCAAAGATGAAAACCTTCTTTCATGATAAAACTCTTCTTAGAATAAGGCAAATTATTCATTCAACTGCCTTGGTGTAAATATGCTTCAACTCCAACTTCATATGTAAAATACTTTCAAAATTTGAACCTGTCTACGGATTGTCTACGCTTTTGATTTTTGGGGTAAAAAAGACAAAATAGGTAGATGAATTGTCTACGATTAAAAAATTAAAACACCATTCTTCTTGGCTTAATTGTGTTCGCATTTAAGTACCGGATTTACAATGATTCAAACCGCATTAAATTTTACCAAAAAGTGCCTAGAGCAAAACCTCAGGAATCAATTTGGTTTGAATGAAAGTAAGGTTGTCTTGAATAATTTAGTAGATACAGATGGAAAGGTTGATGCTAAAAACAACAACAAATTGGTCATCTCTTTAATCAATTTAGAACACGAAACGGCAAAACCTTATTACGATCGTTATCAAAGAATTCCAGATGGAAGTTGGAGTGATGTTAATCCTTCCGTTCGCTTAAATATGGATGTGCTCTTGGCCTCTGTTTTTGATGATTATCAAGAATCTTTAAAATTTTTAAATGCTTCAATATCCTTTTTACAAGCCCACACAACACTGAGCTCACATTATTACTCTGATGTTCCAAAAGGAATTGAAAAACTTGAATTCGAAATTGCCAAGATTAACTATTTCGATATGCACAGTTTGTGGAGTGCAATGGGTGCAAAGTATCTTCCTTCAATTCTGTATAAGGTCAGAATGATTACTATTCAATCGAACCAACAACTGAAAAAAATCAGACCAGTTCAATCTGTTTCTGAAAGCATCGCACCATGACCACATTTAAAAAGATCATATCGCTTTCAGTTGTGCATCCTTACTTTGAAGAAGATAAGTGCAATTGTCTAAGCTTCCGACCCACTCCTAATACTGCGAAAGCAATCAAAGCCTACGGCTTCATATTCAAGGAAAGTATAAATGGCTTTGAGTTTATCTCCAGAGAAAATTTTGACTTCAACTATTTATTGAACCATACCGAAATCGTTTCATTTGACTTCGATTTCACATCCACAAATTCCAACTTTTTAAGCTTTACAAAAATTCCATTGGATTGGAAAGGGACTCTGAAGTTCTCAGCTAAAAACAAGAAATTGGATTTTAATCTTTCCAATGAAACCAGTTCCGTGCCAGGTGTAATTGGCAATGTTACTTTTCCAATTAAGGAACAAGGTTCCTTTACCATGAATTTTCAAGCAAGATCAACAGCTTGGAAATACTATGTCATTAATCAGAGCCATATTGATTTAGAAGGGACTACAATTTCCGGCAAGGATCAAGTGACTTTTTTACCGCCAATAGATGTGAAACTGTCCAATGGTCAAAGAGCCAAAGTATATTCTTCTGGGGATATTGAATTTCCGATGAAAAGAAACGCAAAGAGCCACTTGCAATTGAGGCTAGGAAAGAAAATCATTTTAAATGCATTGCCTATTCCCTATGCAGATGCTTTTGAAATTGATGAGATAAAAGATGAAAGAAAGGTGTTCTCACCTGTTTACATATATGTATAAAATTAATTAAAGATGAAAATTATATGATCGCGTCAAATATCCAAACACCGGGAGTTTATATTCAGGAAAAAAATGCTTTTCCAAATTCCGTTGTGCCAGTTGCAACTGCGGTTCCTGCATTTATAGGTTATACTCCGCAAGCTTCTTATGAGGGGAAATCGTATTATAACAAAGCCCAGAAAATAAGTTCATTTGCTGAATTTCAGGCGATATACTGTTATCCTGATCCTCCTCCACCAGCAGCACCATCCAAGCAATATTCTCCGCAATATTATTTGATACAACAAAAAAGTGAACCAGAGAAAGGAGACTATGTTCAAATTGATGGAACCTTTTATTCGATTTTACCAGACCCGAATACGATTTATTACATGTACAATAGTATTCGTTTGTTCTATGAAAACGGAGGAGGAGATTGCTATATCGTTTCCATGGGAACTTATGGTGCACCATCTGGAAAAGCAATGTCTGCACCCGGCCAGATTGTAAATGCAAATGTTCAATTGAATGATTTACTAGATGGTGTAGCATTGCTTAAGAATGAAGATGAACCTACTATGTACATCTGTCCCGAAGCAACATTGTTGACTGTTTCCAACAATAGCACCTTAATGGAAGCTATGCTTTTACAAAATGAGAATATGGGTACAGCAATTAGCATTTTGGATATTATTGGAGGGAGAGATCCAGACCCAATAATGTATACAAATGATATACAAACATTTAGAAATGGAACGGGTGCTAATGGACTAAATTATGGGACAGCTTATTATCCATTTATTACCACCACTATTATGCAAAATTCCGATTTAGATTATACCAATTTATTTGGTGGAGATATTAAACAACTGACTGCTCTTTTGAACCCACCAGACAATCCAAATCAAGTTGCTTCTTCAATAATTTCTGGCATTCAGAATCCGACAGGAACTCCTTTAACAGTTACCCAAAATAATAATGCATTATTAAATGCGAGTAAGACCTATAGTTTGATAATCAAACATATTTTGGAAGATGCCAATACACTGCCGCCCAGTGGAGCAATGGCTGGAGTTATAACAACAAATGACAACTTATTTGGTGTGTGGAATACGCCAGCTAATACATCAATTGTAGGTGCATCCAAACTACCTATCAGGCTATCTTCCGATCAGCAAGGCAATTTGAATGTCGATGCACTATCGGGTAAATCAATCAACGCAATTCGCTTTTTTAATGGGCAGGGAATTTTAATATGGGGAGGAAGAACGTTAGCTGGGAACAGCCAGGATTGGCGCTATTTATCTGTTCGAAGAACCATGATATTCCTAGAGCAATCTGTTAAACTAGCTGCAAGAGCCTACGTATTTCAACCCAATGATAAAAACACTTGGGAAGCTGTTAAGAGTATGATTACTAGTTTCCTTACAACTATTTGGAAAGAAGGTGGCTTGCAAGGAGCGAAAGCTGCAGATGCTTTTTCTGTTCAATGTGGATTAGGTTCAACAATGACTGGGGAAGATATACTAAACGGATTTATGAATGTTACGGTATTAGTAGCACCTGTTCGTCCGGCTGAATTCATTGTAATCACCTTCCAGCAAGAAATGGTAAAGAGTAGCTAAAGGATAGCTCGATTTTTTTAACAATCAATAAAATTTAAGAATTAAAATATAATAATTATGGCAGATGATGGAAGCGCAGAAGGCGCAACATGGCCCATGCCCAAGTTTCGTTTTGAAGTAGACTTAGGTACAGAAATGAAAGGTGTCGCTTTTCAGGAAGTATCAGGAATGGATGTAGAAAATCAAATTATAGAATATAGAAAGAGTAATAGTAAATTGTTTTCTACTGAAAAAATGCCTGGCATTGTAAAGTACGGTAATATCACCATGAAAAGAGGAGTATTTGTTAATGACAATACCTTTTGGGATTGGCATGCACAAATTTCAATGAATACCATTAAAAGAAGAACTGTACTTATCAAGTTATTGGATGAGAAAGGAGCAGTAACCATGCAATGGCAACTCAACAATGCCTGGCCCACAAAAATCACCAGTACAGATTTAAAATCTGACGGAAATGAGGTTGCAGTGGATACGCTTGAAATTGCACATGAACAATTGTTGATTACAAATGGCAGCTGATTATCCTGTAGGGTTTTATTTCAAATTGTCATTCAACGGAGAAGATGCTGCTTTTCAGGAAGTATCAGGAATATCTAAAGAAATGTCAGTAGAGGAAGTGGCAAGCGGAGGAGAAAATCGATTTAAGTATCGCTTACCCACTATCTCTACTTCACACAATCTTGTCCTTAAAAGAGCGCTAATTCCTGAAGGTTCGCAGTTGGCTGATTGGTGTGAAGCTACATTGGTAGAAGGGCTTTCAAGTCCAATAACAACGCATGATGTTTCAGTGAGCCTATTAGACTCTGATGGACAAGTCTGTTCCATGTGGACATTCTATAATGCGTATCCCGTGAAATACAATATATCAGATCTTAAATCACAGGAAAATGCATTGGTCATAGAAACAATAGAGCTTGCTTACACCTATTTTGAAATAAGCACGGAGGTCTCCATAGGAGATTTGTTCGCCAGTTAGATTAAAAGAGTCATGATTGAAATTAGAGAATTAGTTATTAGAACAGAAATATCAAGTCAGCCAGTTAAGAGTTCTGCTGAAGAAGAAATTGAAAACTTAAGAAGGCAATTGATGGAAGAAGTAAGGAAAATTTTAAAGGATAAAAGAAAGAAAAATCAGAGGTAATGAAGTTACAGAAAATGAGATTGCGAGCCTATACCGATAAGGATTTTCAAAAACCTTTATCAGGGAAACCTTATGTGGTTATGATCAACCCAGAGTCTATAAAATGGAATAAGAAAATTGATTACAATACTCGACAGGCACCAGATACCAGCACTGCTTCTCAAAAGTATAAGAGCACTCCAAGTGTAGATTTAAGCTTTGATTTTGTAATTGACTGCACAGGTGTTGTGGATAGTTCCAGGACTGATATGGAAGCTGAAATAGCAGCTTTAGAAAAAATTATTTATACCTACAATGGAACAATTCATAGACCAAATTTTGTCAAAATACAATGGGGTAAAAACATGACATTTCAGAGTGTTCTGAAATCTTTGGATACGACTTATACATTATTCAAGCCAGATGGAAGCCCATTAAGAGCAAAAGTGTCTGTTAGTTTTGGAGAGTACATCTCTCCAAAAAAAAGAGGTCAACAAGACAAAAGGAGTTCACCGGACTTAACCCATTTGGTCACTACAAAAGAAGGAGATACACTACCTCAACTATCTGATAAAATTTATAATTCACCTGACTATTATATTCAGGTAGCAAGATTTAACAGGCTCAATAAATTTAGAAACCTTCATTCCAATAAGGAACTTGTTTTTCCACCAATTACACGTAAATGAGTGCAACTGAAAACATAGATTCTGGTGGTAAAGTAAACTTTACGGTGAAGGTTTCAGACTCTGTAGTTCCTGATCCCGAAACAGTACACTCTATTATTATTGATCAAGCGGTTAATAGAATACCTACTGCCACTGTAGTACTTTTAGATGGAAGCAGCTCTGCATCTGAAACAAAAAATTTTAGTGCGAGTTCTTCCAAGCTATTTGTACCAGGAAATACCATAAGTATTGAAGCTGGGTATGATTCTGCAAGTACAGTAATTTTCAAAGGAATTATTACCAAGCAATCTGTTCGAGTGGATAATCTTATAGGTTCTGCATTGGAATTAGAATGCAAAGATCAGTCAGTAAAGATGACGGTGGGAAGAAAGAGCCTTACTTATTCAAATCAGAAGGATAGCGATATTATGTCAACCATTATTGGCAATTACTCCAGCTTAAGTTCAGATGTTTCAAGCACAGAAACTACTTGGCCAGAGCAGGTGCAATACTATGCAACGGACTGGGATTTTATACTTTCCAGAGCTGAAGCAAATGGATTTGTGGTCATCGCAGAAAATGGAAAGGTTACTGTGGCTAAGCCAGATACAGATACAACTTCTGTTTTGGAAATAGCATATGGAAACAACATGCTCACTTTTTCAGGAGACCTGGATGCTTTGACCCAATATGGAAATGTTAAAGCAAGTGCCTGGGATTATAAAAACCAGGAAATAGTAACTGGACAAGCCTCAAATAGCAATGCAGGGCCTGGGCAGATTTCAAGCAAAAAATTATCTGAAGTTGTTGGTTTAAGCGATTTTGAATTAGGCACTACCGGGCCACTAGCGAGCTCAGACCTAAGTAATTGGTCTAAAGCTGCAATGGTGAAAAGTACCTTCTCAAAGGTAAGAGCTGAAGCTAGTTTTCAGGGAACAAGTCTAGTCACCGCGGGAAAATATATTACCATTGGTGGTATGGGAGACCAGTTTGATGGTGATCATTTTGTGTCTTCTGTTAATCATGATATTTCAAATGGTAACTGGGTTACGGAAGTCAGTTTAGGATTGTCATCCATTTGGTTTACGCAAGAACCTGATGTGAATGTGCCTCCAGCTTCGGGCCTACTTCCTGGAACAAGAGGCTTGTATAATGGAACAGTAAAAAACATTTATCAGGATCCGGATTCCGAATTTAGAATTCAAGTGAATATTCCACTCTTAGATCCTAGTGGTTCAGGTGAAGGAATTTGGGCTCGTTTGACCAATTTTTATTCCACCAGTGGAGCAGGAGCATTTTTCCTGCCTGAAGTTGATGATGAAGTTATTGTAGGCTTCTTGAATGAAGATCCTCGCTTTCCAGTAATCCTTGGAAGCCTTTATAGCAGCAACAAATTAAAACCATATAGCGACCTAAGTCCGAATGAAAATAATTCCATAAAAGCCATTGTCACAAAAAGCGAATTGAGGATAGAATTTGATGATGAAAACAAAGTGCTTACTATACAAACGCCAGGAGATAATATGATGGTCTGGAGTGATAAAGATGAAAAAATTACGATTACAGATCAGAATGACAATTCAATTGAAATGTCCAGCAGTGGAATTGATATGAGCAGTCCCAATAACATTTCGATAAAGGCAGATCAGAAAGTATCAATAACAGGAGATATGGGAGTGTCAATAGAAGCGTCTTCAGGTGATGTTCAAACTTCAGGAATGAATATTAAAGAGTCAGCGGATATGGAATACTCTGCACAGGGAAGTATGACAGCTCAAGTTCAGGGAGGAACCGAACTGACACTGAAAGGAGCCATGGTAATGATTAATTAAAAATTTAATAAGTAAAGATATGCCACCAGCAGCAAGACTAACCGATTTTCATGAATGCCCAATGCAGACACCAGCAGTTGTTCCAATACCTCATGTTGGAGGACCCATTGTTGGGCCGGGAGCACCCAATGTGCTTATTGCAAAAATACCAGCAGCTCGAGTTGGCGATGCGCTTATTTGTGTTGGCCCACCAGATTCCATTGTAAAGGGGTCCGCTACGGTTATGATAGGAGGAATGCCAGCAGCGAGAGTAGGAGATACAACTGCTCATGGAGGACAGATAGTTTTAGGAGCTTTTAATGTTATGATAGGTGGTTGATTTAAACAAAATAGAGAACAGTACTTTTTGGGGTTCAGGTTGGGCCTTCCCAATTGTATTTGAAGTAGGTAATCATCAACTGGAAACTTCTGCTAGAGAAGAGAATATTAATCAATCTATTGATGTCATTCTTAAGACGAGAAAAGGAGAAAGAAGTATTGACACCAATTTTGGTTCAGGTCTTCATCAGTTTCTTTTCCAAACAATGGATCAAACCTTAAAAGGTGAAATCATTGAATCCGTAAAAGATTCATTACTGGAATTTGAACCAAGGATTACCGTGTTAAATGTCAGTGTAGATTTTGTTGATAGAAACGAAGGTTTGATCAATATCCATATTAACTATGAAGTGAACACTACTAATACACGACACAATTATGTCTTTCCATTTTATATAAAAGAGGGAACGAATCTATAAATGTTAAATCCATCAATCATACAATCACAGCAACGAAGCGCATTAAATCCGCTTAGCATTCAAATTGATGGAAGGTCTGAAATGGATAGACTTAGTTTTATTGTACGGTTTGCTCATTTAGTGAATTTCTATGATAAAACAAATGAGCACCATGGAAGTTGGGCTCCCTTTCTATTGAAGGACCCACTTATACTTTTGGCCTACGTAGCAAAGACTCCTTATAATGAATACTACAAATCTTATAAAAGAATTTGTTCCAGTATTGAGACAACTACTTCCCCTGAAGAACAATCTTATTTTTTCAATAAACTATTTGAACTGATTGAAAAGGTATTTGATAAAATAGCTGAGTGGATGCATTTCATGATTAAGGACCTTAATCACTATGATCTGAAGACATTTGTTATTCAGGAAGTCAAAGAGGTATATAGTCAACATCTATGGTCAATTGTAGAACTCCAGCAACGATTAAGTATATCTACCAAGATAAAGAATATTGAACCTTTCGATAAATCTAGGATAAAACATTTAAATGATTATTGGAAGAAAGAAAATAGTACCATCCCTTATTTTGAGGAGTTTGGATTAAACAAAAATTTAAGAGGGAATGATACAATACAGATTTTTAATGGGCTTAAGAAAATTAGTGATGAAGTAATAGGGTTCTTTATCAGAATTGCGAAAAATGCCAAGACCTATTTTCATAAGATAGCTAATAAGGTAGATACCTTTCCCGACACAACCTTGGTCAAAGCATTTGTGAAATTGTTAAATTTCTTACAACCAAACTTAAATGATTTAGGCAAGGAACATCTGGACTTCTACTATAAAGATGTATTGAAACAATCCGCAAAAGGAGCAATGCCAGATTGTGCTCATTTGTGTCTGGAATTAAAAAGTAAAATTCCTTTTTATACATTGGATAAAGGAGTGGAATTCAATGCGGGTGTTGATGCAAACAAACAAGCAATTACCTATTCTACTTTGGGTAAAACCGTTTTGAATGCAGCTAAGATTGATTCTGTCTTCCAACTCTCTATTGATGTTGATCAGCAACAACTCTTCTTTAACCAAATAAAAAAAGCTACAACAGTTCAAAAAGATGCTGAAGGCAAACCAAGTGCTTGGACAACGTTTAACGCGAATACGGGAACAAATACAGCAGTGTCTTTTGGATTTGCAATAGCTTCACCAATGTTATTGCTAGAGGATGGATTACGAACAATTAATTTTACGATTACTCAAGAAGATGGAAAGGTTTTTACCAAACAGGACAAAGTAAAATTCTATTTAAGCACCACAAAGACCTGGTTGGATGTGACAGAAAAAATCACTGAACAAACAGGCGTTTCTTGGCAGATAAAATTAGAATCTACAGACCTGGCAATTGTACCCTTCAAAAAGAATCCAGATCACTTAACTGCAGAATGGCCTTTGTTGAAAGTGCTATTTGAATCAACCGAATTTTTGCTAAGTCCTCCAAGCATCAAGGAAGTACAAATTGATGTTGATGTTCAAGGGACTACACAGTATGTTATGTACAATGATTCTGCTAAGATTAATCCAAAAAAACCTTTTCAATTATTGGGTGCTATTCCAGAAGTTCATAGCAACTTTTATATAGGTAGTCAAGAAATTTTCAGTAAGCCAGTAAACTATCTTCAGGTGGATTTGACCTGGAGTAATTTACCTGAAAATTTCTATGACTCTTATGAAGAGTATAATCAATATCATGAAGATCCAACTATTCTTTCCGCTTCGCAAAGTAATTCGGGAGCAACAAAGTCTAGTCCTCCAAAAAATAAATTCTTTGGGTTTTTAAATTCAATTGCTGATCCTTTTGAAAAATGGCTTAAGATAAAAACCGCATCTCATTGGCTTACGAAAGGGCTAAAATCCGTACTCGGTTTCATCTTTAATATTGGAGCTGAAGATTTAATTGAGAATGCAGGCCTTTTTAAAAACAACAGTTTCAAGGTAGATTTTGAGCTTCTAAATGATAATGCTTGGTCAAGTATAAAAGCGCAAGGTGAGGATGAAAAATCTCAAACATTAACGCTATTCACAAAAGATGGAGGTAACAGTTTGGACTTAGCTGAAGAACAGACCTTAGTATTCGGGGTAAAGAAGGAAGATGAATTTCCAAACCCGATTATTCAGGGAGATGCTCAACTGCAAAAATCACCCTTAACATATAACGAACATACCAATGAAGGCTTTATTAAAATGACACTTGAAACTCCCGATCAGGGCTTTGGTAATGAAATGTATCCAAAGGTAGTAACCTATGTGGCTTTAAATAATGCTGAGGTAATTTCCAGAAAGAAAGATCCATCCCTTCTCATGTCAGCACCTAATCCTCCATTTGTGCCAACTGTAAGTGCAACCTCTGTGAGTTATCAGGCTTCAAAAAAATATGAAATTGGAAGCCCGAATCCCAATTTTCAATATTTTAATTACGGCCCTTTTGAAAACTATGAAGTGCAATTTGAATCCAATAAGGCTGGGAATTTGGTTCAGGCATTCAATGCTAAGGGGGCCATTTATATTTCATTAAGTAGCCTTTCTGTAAATACTCCACTTAGTATATTTTTTGAAGTTCACGGTGGTTTACCAGGAAATTTTAATAATGAAATTGAGTATCAATATCTCTCAACAGAAGAAATAGAAAATCAGGATGGAATAGTATTCAATAAAGATGTATGGAAAGAACTTTCGGTACTCAATGATACTACAAACCAATTTCGCTGTTCGGGTATAATAACATTTAATGTGCCTGGTGATATTAGTAAGAATCATAATACCATGCCTTCAAAGAAATTCTGGATTTCCATTTCTGTTAAAAACGATCCGGCAAATTATGGAGATACTATTTATTTAAATAGCAATGGAGTATTGGTTAATCGATCTTCAGCTATATTAAAAAACCAGGACTTGGTATTAGCAGCGGATACTATTCAGAGTCCTTTGATTCCAATACCTGAGATTAACAAAACGCTTCAGCCTTTTGCTTCAAATGGAGGAGTTTTACCGGAGGATAAAACTCAAATGATAAATAGGGTAAGCAATAGAATTTTGAATAAAGATCGATGCAGAAATGCTTTGGATTACTATACTTTGGTATGCCAGGCTTTTCCAGAAATATTTTACTTGCAAACTAATAATAGCGGTCAGGGGCTCAGTGTTTTTCTAGTAAAGAAATATGACACCTGGCAAGTTTCAGGAGCCTTTGATCCGCATGTAAGCGCATGCGCACTCGATCATATTTTTTCATTTTTCAAATCTAAGACATCCCCTTTTACACGTTTGCAAGTTCAGAATATGCCGCACAAAAAATTAAGTGTCTCTTGCGATTTTGTTTTTTCAGAAGGGACTGTGAGGGGTGGAGTAATTCAAAAAATAAATCAGGGAATAAATATTTATCTATCTCCCTGGATCGGATCTCTTCAAGAACAAAGAACCATTGGTGAGCCAATCAGAATTGCACAATTAAAAAAATTCATTAGCCAGTTTGAAGGAGTTGAATCAGTGTCAAACCTCAAGTTAAACAATGGCCAAAGCGATATAATAAATCCGGATAGAACTGTGCTCTATGTTTCATCCATGCAACACCATTTCAATGACTAAGATGAATCATATCATAGATGTTGCATTAGCTCCTGCACAGGATTATAATTTTCTGAGAGATAAGGGCATTAAGCATATTGAAAAGATGAGTGGTCGAAGTTGGTCAAACCTCAATTCTTCAGACCCAGGCATTACTATTCTTGATCAAATTTGTTATGCACTAACAGAACTATCTTATTGTACAAATTTTCCCATTAAGGATATTTTAACCCAAAGGGATGGAAAGATAAAAGTCAAGAATCAATTCAATCATCCCGATAAGATTCTAACCACATCACCTATTACATTAACGGACTATGCAAAATATATAGTCAATGCTATAGATGAAATTAAGAACGCCACTTTTATTGCTTCGAAGGCAGGTGCTTATGTCAGTTATTTATTATGCACTCAACAAAGCAAATCGTATAGCGATAGTATTATTCAAACTGCTTATATCAGATTAAATGAGTCCAGAAATCTGGGAGAGCAGTTTTTAAAGCCAATTGTTTATAAAGACCAAACCTATTATTTGAAAGGTAAGATTGATATAGCGCATGGTTCTTCATCAAAAGTATTGGATGATATTCAAATTGCTATTCGTAACAAAGTATTTCCATTTTTAGAACAAAGGAGTTATGAAGGTATGCGTGAAATCGGGCTTTCAACGAATGGAATATTTAATGGCCCCAGATTAGAAAATGGTTGGATACCTGATGGTATGAAAAAGCTAAATGTTCTTACCACAAACGATATAAGAGAAGCAATTTTATCCGTAAAGGAAGTAGAAAATATTGAAGGAATTGAAATCATTCAAGATGGAGAAGAGCTTGAGGCTATTCACATAAAAAACGATCAGATTCCCATATTCGATTTGCAAAAAGGTTATGATGATAAAGTCTTCAGTATAACTAAAAAAGGGAAGGCGAAGTTACTTGAAGACACTCCTATAAACGATAGTGATCTTGAACAAATTCGAGTTTTGGAAAGCATAAGTGCTGCTGTTAAAGTTGAGCCAGATATTAAAAGTGGAAAATTCAGGGACATTGAAAATTATTATTCTATTCAGAATACATTTCCTGCGGTTTATAGAATTGGAGCACATTCAATTGAGCAAGAAGGGTCAAATTTTGACCGTGCTATTTCCAGGCAATTAAAAGGCTACCTCACACTATTTGATCAGGTATTGGCCAATCAATTTTCTCAACTTGCTCATATAGATCAATTGTTTTCATTTAAGAATGATTCAATAGGCAATCATAAAGACCACCGGAAGTATTTCACCTTTAAAAAGCACAAAAGAAAGAAGGAGTATCCTATCCCGTATAAGACTTTTGCTCCAACTTATTTTTATCAGTCAATATATGAGATTCCTAATATCAAAAACTTGCTGTCAGGAAACGAGATGTTCGATTTTGAAATTGAAGACCTTACAGAAAAGGAAATAGAATTAAAAAGTTGGAAGAGATATAAAAAGGATCCATACAACCCTTATATGGATGGCTTGAAAAGAATTTCTGAAGACGAAGAAGAAGGTCTAAAGAGAAGGTTAGAGATGTTAGATCATTTACTCGCCAGACATGGAATGTCTCCAAATCTAATTCAAAGGTTTACAAGACATTCCAGATGGACAGGTAATACTTTAAAAGATGAAATCATTGCCAAAAGTTTGTTATTGCAAAACTTTGAGGAACTCTCCTATAATCAGTCCAAAGCTTATAATTATTTACAGGCGGATGTGCTGGTGGGTAGTGACAAGCTTAGAAAAGAAAGAGCAGTAGATCTTTTTAAGGACGGTCTAATAGATAACGATAGGATTGATCGATTAAACAAATTGTCAAGGGACGATTTTAGAAATTTTTCAACCTTAGAATTGCAGATCGATTTACTTTTTGGATTTAGAGAATATTATAAAATAGCTCTTGAAGATAAAAGTCTTTTATGGTCTAAAATTCAACGTAAACAAGCGCTTTGGTTCATTCAAAAAAGAAGAGGCCTTTTAATATTGGAGAACCAACTTTTAGTCCGAGCTGCAGAATTTTCCCCAGTCTTAAAAAAGGAAGATACCTATTGGGCTTATCGCTCTGCTAAAACCTTAAAACCTGAAGATGTTCTAGGTTTTGATGCACAAGCAAGCATTACCGAAAGCTCAGAAGATTCAAGCACATTAATGGTCAATGGAATCAGTTTTGAAAAAATAGAAACCTGCGATAGAGACGCATCATCATTTGTAAAAATAAATGAAGAATTTAGTATGTCGACTCAGCTCAAATGGGGCAAGGAAACATTGTTTTTGAATAATGCATTTATCAATGGTAAAATTGAAATCATATTTCCCGGCTTTTTTCAAGAGTTCGCAAAACCATATTACCAACAGGATATAAATGATGCGATAAATACGTATATCCAACCACATCTTCAGTATAGCATACACTATGCTAAGGAGGAGGATTTAAGCAAGTTAATTGATCAATATATCATTTGGCACAATTCATTATTGGACGATGGTAAGCCCAGTGTTTCTGCTGCAGAATTTCTTATTAATTGGATACGGAAATGAATGTGAAAAATCGTCATATCATTTCTAAAGTTTGTTGGAAATCAAATTTTGATGACCGCGGCAAGTCCTTCCACTTGCAGAGTATTTTAAGTGATTGGAGTAAGAACCATATGCCTAAAGAAGCTGAGAAAATTTTGGACAAGATGTGTCCATCAAATCAAAAATGGAGAATAGACACCCTCAACTTAAATTTAGGTTTGATTAGGTATGAGGAACTGGAGGCTTCCTTGCATGACACGTTTAGAATTCAACTTGAGGAGAAACTAAGAGATTTAATTTTATCCTCAAATAGAGGAGCAGATCAGATTGAGATTATTCAAGAAGGTGGATCAAATTTGGAGCTGATAAGTTTTTTCCTCTTAAACGGAATTATGCCCTGGTGGTTCAATGCAGGAGACCCTAACTTTGAAGATAGCCTGCAAATAGAAATTAAACGAGATCCTCTTTCTCTTTCTGAAATACTAAGAAAAGTTGCTTGGAAAAAAGAAGCCAGGCAAAGGTTAGTTTGGCAATCCAGTGAAGAGGTTTTGGTCAAAGTAGTTGAAGTTTTGGAACCTTTCAATTCAGACCAGATCATAGAATATATCGATCAAATTCAATCTGTTCAGAAGAGAGAAAAGATAGTCAATACTTCAAGTCCTGATTTTAATAAACAAGTTTGGTATTGGGTGTTAACCCATCTACTTGAGGAAAGAGGTACACTATTTAATAGAGTCGCATTTATAGAAAGTACCATTAAACAAATGTCCGGGTTTTACAATCTGGTTTATGAGGAGCTTCTTCAATTATTATTTTCCATTCAGGAATCACTTGAATCCAAACACATTCGTTCAAGTCATTTTTTTCAGGCTTTATTTATTCTAAATGAAAAAGGTTCGGTCAGAGAAAAGGATAATAAATCGGTCACGGAGAAGAAACATAAAATGCAACTCATTGACTTTTTGAATGGTCAAGAAATTGAAAGATTAGATGATCTTATTGTTTCTTACGCTCGCGAAAAAGGAGATATATTAAAGGAACTATTTGCTCAACACTTTTCAGATAAGAGCGTAATTAGATCTTTAAAAATCGAGACGCAATCAAAAATTGTTGACTTGTATAATTATGAGAACAAGAATTTTATTAATGCATTTATTGGGCGTTTTGATAAAATTTATATTGAAGATGTCTGGCTGGAAATAAGTAATTACTTCATTCAGTACCCAAACTTTGAAAAAGCACATTTCATAAAGGAGATCGTTCTTTTATTGTCTAAAAAAATAGGGGTGACTTTCAATGAACTCCTTATTGAGATTACATACTTCGCTTCGTTTGAAAAGACCATTGTAGATAGTGAGATTTTTGGCTTGCTCAATGAGCAAATTGATTTTCGAGGTTTTGAAATAGCTGTAGAGCAATTGGATAAGAAGAATTTCGAATATGTTAGAAACTGGATACATAGAAATGAAGCTCCAAAACTAATTCAATTTCTAAGAGCTATTAAGAGTGAAGCAGCTCATTTATTCTCTAGTCAGGCAAAAGAGAAAGTCTATTCATATCTGGATATTCAACAAAGCATTTTCCAAATTGAAAAGCTTTTTGACTCAAATAGAAACCTATTAGTGATGGGTTACACAAGTGAACAATTACATCAGGTAATTATTGAATTCATAAGTGTGAATCAGAAAGTAGAAATTGAAAATTTACTGCGATTGGTTTTTGATAGACTAGGTCCCTCACCTGAGATCTTATTGAACCTTGTTCATTTAAATAAAGTAGATCCAGAGATAAAAGATATTCTACAAAAAAGATCTAAAAGTAGCCATAGGAATTACCCAAATCAACTTAATCAGGCAATCATAAGTGAAGATAAACATGAAGTTCTAAAGATCTGCAAACTGCTGATTCAGCAAACTGCTTTTTCCTTTGAACATTTAGATACACAGTTCAAAAAACGTCTAATTCAATTTCTCATTCAAGAAGATTATGATTTCATCCGAGACGGTTTTGTGAAATATGAAATACTGGGATGTAAAAGAAAAGACATAGAAAGCGTTTTTTGGAAATGTCTTTTTGACAATGACCACCACTTTGAAAATAAACCAAAGTTGTGGGAACAGTTTAGAGAGGCGTTAAGATTTAATTTTGGAATAGATCATAAAAAAACACAAAAGGAAAACGTAGTTAACAGAGAAAGAAATGAAACACCTATTAATCAATCTCTGCAATCATCTTCCAAGAAAGATGAAGCAAAACTTCAATTATTAAAACCTGCTGAAAAACAGATTCATCAGGAAGGAGATGAATTACTTTCTATAGTTCTAAAAGATGCATTTGAGCTGGAAAATTTAAATAAAGAAATCTTTCTTTTTTATTTCTCAAATGGTTTTTGGCCATTAGCATATTCGCATGGGATTAAAACTAAAGAAGCTGTTGAATTTTTGTTTAGTCATAGGGCTGAGATAGCTTTAGAATTACTGAATAGTGAAGGGCAAATTCAAAGGACATTTGAACTGATAAAAGAATATGTTAGCTATGAAAAACTAATTCAATCCATTCTTAAAAATTCCAATGGAATGGAAAAGAAACTGGAGCTGTTAAGACAATTTTATTCCGGTCTATCTATGATAAACATAAAGGGAGTAAATCAAAATATCCTTAAGGAATGGCTCTATAAGCAAACCTTAATTTCTTGGAAAAATAAGCAATGGGTTTTTGCTGATAATCTATTGATGGAATTGATTTGGGAATTAGTAAGCAAACACGGAATACCAAAAAAAGATGTTTTAAATGCCTTGTCAAAAGCAAAATATGCAATGCCCTATTCCACTCAAATGACATTGAATTCTTTACTGAAAGAACCAATGATTCGGAAAGAGAAAGGCAGTCCATACTTTATTGAAAAAGACAAAGTAGAAACGAAAATAAGCAATGCCGGTTTAGTATTGATTCAGGTATATATAGCCAGATTATTTGATCAATTGGGTTTTTGTAAAGAATCAAAATTCATCAATTCTAAATTACAGAGAAGAGCAGTTCATATACTTCAATATATAGCTGTCGCTCAAAGCAAATCAAAAGAGGAAGACCTCGTATTGAACAAAATTTTGTGTGGCCTACATCCTTCAGAGCCCATAGAGCAAGGCATAAATATCAAGGATGAAGAGATTGAGATAACAGAGAGTTTGATCAAGGCAATGATAAATTTTTGGGAAGCAATTGGCTCCTGTTCAGTTGATGGATTTAGAGGAAACTGGTTGATAAGAGATGGATTATTATCGGAGACAGATGATCGTTGGCAATTGACTGTAGAGAAAAGGGCTTATGATCTTTTGATTGAAAGATCTCCTTTTTCCTTTTCAATTATAAAATTTCCCTGGATGGAAAAACCATTGCACGTAACATGGCAATATTGATAATAGAGATAAATAATAAAAGAATTTAAGAACACTTAAAAGTAAGAATCATGAACACGTATAATGAAAATCTTCAAAGTGCAGTAAATAAAACACTGAATGCTTTGGAACTGGAAGACAAACAATTAGAGTCTAAAGCAAATGCGGCAAAATTTACATTGTATTATGCTGAAGGTGCCCGGATAACTGCTGACGATGTGTTGGCTAGAGATCAAAAAACCTATAAGGAGCAATCTAAAGTGAATGTTCAAGCGGTAATAAATAACAATATCGCAACCAACATGGAAGCCACGGCAGAATCTCAAAAAACAGAAACCGCCAAAGCCGTTAGCAATATCTCTACTGCTGCTGCGAATGTAGATGCTGCCAATAAAGCAATACTTAAGTTGTCAAGCGATGTGGGAGGATTACTAAATATTGCCATGCCTGCAGATTTCAAAGCAGAGATTCACAGTCAGTGTAAAGATGCAAGTGATTTAATCAGGCTTACTGCTTATCACTCTGAAAAAGCATCAGAGCTTGGAATGAAAGCCTCAGAATTAACTGCAGAAATTACTGCTAATGCAGTAGATGAAAAGGCCAAATTGACCGAGACGGAAATAGAAAATTTAATGAAAACTGCACAGGAACAATTCAAGTCAACTTCAAACTTAATAGAAACGGATCACTTGAATATTTCAAAAGCAAGAACTGTCGAGAAAGCAGCTGAAGGTGCACTTAAGGATAGCATTATGCAATATGATTCTTCCGTTAAAGCATATAAAGCTTCAAACCAAGCACTCAATTTTGGATTGAGAGTTCCAAAATCCACCATAAACAGCACTGGTTTTACGGTAATGTTCAATGCCCTTTCTCCTCCATTTGAATTTACTAAACCAAGCCCGGAATCAGAGGATCAATTTTATGATGTAAAAATGATCGATGGTTATAAGCTTTTGGTTGTTCCTGCTCAGAAAAAGATGCTTTTTAATTTAACATCTGCAGAATTAGCCTTGCTAGGAGATGGTACTTACTTGGATGTTCCAATAGTCAAAGGACAAAAAAAATATACTGTACCCATCACCTTAAATGAGGTAAAAGACATTGATGGAAAAGACCTGAACTTAGGTGTTAATTATGTAGTTTTTTTATATGCCGAAATTAACAAAGCCTATAAAAAATTAATCAATAATTATGAGGATGTATTATCAGTTGCTTCTGCCCATTTTAGTGTAACTCATAAATTAATTGGACCAAAAAGGAATAAAATCGCTCATAGTGGAGATACCATTTCTTTCAATATTGAAAATGTGGATCAATACACTCAGGATCTGCTAACGGACAAGAAATTTGAGTTCAGATGTATTCTTCTTCAAAAGGATGTCAATGACATAATGGGAGTCATGAATAAAGAGGATCTAAAAAACATTGAAAGTGAAATTAGTCAACTAGAACAAATCGCAGAAGAGTATGATCCCCAAATTGAAAAATTGACGAGTTCTGTAAATGCCTTAAAAGGAAAGGGGCTCGCCTTAGATCTTAAGCTTGAAGAAGTTGCCAGTAGTATTAGTGAGAATGGAAAGGCAATAACAGAACTTGCTGGAAAAACACAAAGGCCAGATCCAAATGATAAGGATGCTAATTCAGAACTGGATGATTTAAAAAATCAGCAAAAAATGCATTTAAAAAACCAAACAACACTAAGTAAGCAACAGGAAAAGAATGCTGATGATATCAAAGCTGTAGCAGCAGATCTTACTAAAGTAATTGAAGCTAAGGAAAGTGCTATGAGCAAAGTAAAGGAACTTAAATCGGGGATTGAACCCTTCTTTTTTGATCAGAATATAGCTAGTACGGTGACTGAAGCAAATTATATTAAAGGTACTGCAAAATTAGTATCTGCGAATTCCGCCCAAGGTAAAAAGCCAGCAAAAACAAAAGGTAAATCATCAACTAATACTAAGGATCAATCAGGATCGGATAAGAACCAAAATTCTGAAGCGATGAGTATTAGTTGCACTTTCAAAATAGAGAATAATACAACAGATAATTTTGGGAATGTTTATAATGCAGATAATATCTATTTCCCGGCTGTTCTAACTGCCTCAATAACTTCCGCTGATTTGCAAAATCAATATACCAACCATCTTGTAATTGGAAAAGCAAATGAAACAAGCAAGTAAAAGCCTCTTTATTAAAAGAATTTAATCATTAAATAAAAATTTGAAATTATGTCAATAGTAGAATTTCCCCCCAAAGCATATGCGATAACAGAAGCCAAGAAAAGTGAATTAGATGGTCTCCAAATTCAGGTTCTGGAAGCAACACGAGAAGTACAACAATATCAAGCTATTGTAGATTCTTTAAGTGCCAAATCAAATGAGTTTGAAGAGATATTGCAAAGAGAGAATAACAAACAGATCCAAGCTTTAAGTAATAAGAACTTGATTGATCAAATTATACATAGTGCAAAGGATTTAAAATTTCAGTCCAATGCTACCTATAATGAAGCAGCTTTAGCTAATGTTGAAGTCAACAAATTGGCTAAGAAAATAAAGGTGGTCATTGATCAGTTAATTTTTTCGACTGAGGTCATTAATAAGTTAGCAAATTTAATTGCAAAGAAGAAAGCCTTAAATCCAATTATTTCAGATGATTTGGTTGAAAAAGCCGAACAAAGTGGGAAGGATGCCAATAAAGCAATTGCACTGACATTAACAGCTTTAGAAGCTTGTTACGCCTCAGTATCGTCAAGTGCAGAAGCACAATCTGCTTCCACACTACAATATGTTATGTCTAAGGATTTACTGGAATCGTTAGAAGGAAAAAAGGAAAAGGAAAAGCCAGAGGCTGATGATAAGAATTCTGATACCGATAATGATAATAATGCTGAGAACAAGAAAGAGGTGGACTCTAAATCTGTTCTGGGTTTACTTAACAGTGCATATGATAAGGCAGTAAAGGATTATAACGAAGCACTATCAGCTAATGATAAAACAGAGGATCAATTAAACAAGGCCAAGAGTAAACTAGATAGAGCAACGGTTAAACTGCAATCTTTAGAATCTGGATATGCTGCTGCTAGAGCTGCTGCTTTGGCATCATAAATAAGCATAATCTCATTTGGAGTTTTGATCTTTTTATGAGTTTCAACAAACAGAACAATGAGTAGTAATTTAAGTACATTTTATAGAAAATTCTATCTAAGCACAAATGGATATATTCCTGCAAACCCAATCACTCAAATTGTTTTTCCAGGAGATTTTTTTCAGATAAAGAATGGAAGAATGATTCGTCTTGGAAACCTTTACAAGGAAGGCTTTATAGACGAAGAACACACCAGGATAAACAAGAAGGGAGTAAGATTGACAAATTACTCCTGGAAGATGAGTGAAGGCTTTAAAAAAGAGTATGCAGTTCGTGAAGTAATCAATAATGACTATGGAGAGAAAGCATATAATTTCACCAAACAATTGCTGCGTTATGTGAACCCTGGTAGTTTTTCTTTTTCTGCTCATAAACCTGAGTCAGTGAGAATATTGAACTGGGATCACATCAAAGATAAACTGCTTGTTAAGTTCACGCAAAGTGAGTACTCCTTTAGGGAGCTCTATATTGTGACTGAGGTCGTTTCTGCTGAACATTGGACCTTAGCTGTTTCGGGCCAACATGATGGAGAATTGGAGGTTATCTCAGCAGAAAATGATATTGGATTAGTTGATGTTTTTGGGGATTCATCCTCTCAGGCAATCATGTCCAAGGGAATGGAAGTTTATACAAATAGAGAAGGTAGGGCACCTAATTTTTTTAAAGCAAAAAAGTTGATTCTTCGAGAGGAAATATCAGATGCTTACTTTCAAAATATATCTGAAAATGAGAGCGAATTGGTCGATTGGGCAAAGGAATTTTATGACTATGAATTTCATGGCAATGATCAATTTAATTTTTCCCACTTAGGACAAAATGTAGTTTGGGATTTGGTGGATGTTATCATTAGTACACAATTAAATATCAATAATGCACTTCAACATTTTAAATGGGTAGATGCTACAATGGATGATGTAGCAAAATTCAATTTACATTATGGCGATTGATTCAAATATTCAAACATTAAGGGATGAAATTGATTGGCTAACTCAGGTAATTGATCAAGCTATTTGCAGTTATTTAAAGCATGATGGGCATGAGAAAAGTTGGGAAGATATTCCTCGCACAAACCTTGAGCTAAACGATAGTCCTTATGCCAATAAAATCAAAGAATGGGAATTGGATATTTACGGTAGGTTAGCTCTGGTGCTTGCTTTTACTCCTCACCTTTCACCAGAATCACTAGATGTTTTTTTCGGGAAGAACCAAATCATAGATAAGAGCTTTACTGAGTTTGGAGGAATTTCCGATTCTAGTTTTAGTGGCTTCCTTCCGACAGGACAAACCCTTTTATTTTTAATCGCTTCAACTCAACCTTTTCTCCAATCTAAAGTTTTTGAACTATTCGATTCCGATGGAATCTTGATGAAAGAACAGGTACTCCATTTAAAACACGTTGAAGACCATCTTCCACGCTGGAGCGGAGTCTTAAGTATTTCATCATCATGGATTCACTTTTTTATTTACGGAGAAAAGAAAACACCGAAATTAAGTTCAAGTTTTCCTGCGCAAAAAATCAATACCCAACTTAATTGGAATGATTTGATTTTAGAAGATCATGTAATGGATCAAATTACGGAAATCAAGACTTGGATTGAGCATCAAGATACCCTTATGAATGATTGGGGTTTAGAAAAGAAGATTAAACCCGGTTATAGAACTTTGTTTTTTGGTCCACCAGGCACTGGTAAAACATTAACAGCATCTCTTTTGGGTAAGGAAACAGGAAAGGATGTCTTTAGAATAGATTTATCAATGGTTGTTTCAAAGTATATTGGAGAAACTGAAAAGAATCTATCTAGGGTTTTTGATACTGCTCAGTATAAGGACTGGATTTTATTTTTTGATGAGGCCGATTCACTTTTTAGCCAAAGAACACCAACAAGCAGTTCAAATGATAGACATGCGAATCATCAGACAGGTTACCTGCTTCAAAGAATTGAAGATTTCCCGGGCATTGTAATACTGGCTTCCAATCTTAAATCAAATATTGATGAAGCCTTTACAAGAAGATTTCAATCCATGATCCATTTCGATATTCCTTCCGTAGAACAGCGTTTTCAATTGTGGCAAAATGCTTTTTCAGGTACCTGCACTTTAGAAAATGATATTGACTTATGGAAGCTTGCAGAAGAATATGAATTGGCAGGAGGAGCAATAATAAATGTATTAAGATATTGCGCGCTTTCAGCGATTAAAAGAAACACTAATGAGGTAAAAAAATCCGAACTGTTTGAAGGATTGAGAAGAGAGTTTAAAAAGGAGAATAAGACCCTTGCTTTTATAGGATTATAAATGGGAATGTTCATCTAATACATCAATAATAAAGGATATGCATGATTCATTAATTAGGAAGTCGAAGCCTACTTCAGAAAGTAAGAAAACGGAATCTTCAAACGCTATGGCCATTCCTGATAAGCGCCCAATACAAAGAAATAAAACAGGGCTGCCTGATGGTCTTAAATCTGGTATGGAAAAGTTATCTGGAATGGATATGAGTGATACTCGGGTACACTATAATTCATCCAAACCTGCAAAGGTTGGAGCACATGCTTTTGCTCAAGGGTCTAACATTCATATATCCCCTGGTCAGGAAAAGCATTTAGCTCATGAGGCTTGGCATAGTGTACAGCAAAAACAAGGCAGGGTACAACCAACAAAGCAGATGAATGGAATGCATGTAAATGATGATCAAAGCTTGGAGAAAGAAGCGGATGTTATGGGATCCAAAGCTACTCAACTTATGAGTAATCCTATAAGTACTGGATTGCAACTAAAACAAGTAAATGAAGAAAAACGCAGTTCCAACTTGAATAAACCACATAGAACTAATCCTCAAAAAATTGTTCAGAGAGCAGCAAAGGCAGATTTAAAGAAATCGGAAGCACTCTTTGAAATTAATAAACAACTCGAGGATAATTTTAAAGCCTATACCACGGAAGTAAAAGGAATTAATCCAGCATCAGAGAAGAATAAATATGCAAATGGGTTGTTGAATTGGGCCGTGCATTATCATCAGGAAGCAGCTGGTTCAGACGCAGAACTCAGAAGAGTTTTATATCATGAAGAAGCAAATGATAAAGGCAAGGGGAATGAAATGAGATTGGGTAGAAATAATAACAACGAGTCCGATATTGTAGGACATGTAAATAAGGTAACCAGATCGGAAGAAGTAAAAGCAGTTACTACCACTAACATGTCTACTGTTGCAGATCAAATTAATAAAGCTCTATTACAACTGGAAACTACAAGAGCAATTAATAAAGCTGCGAGAAAGGTAGTTGTTTATATATACAATAAGCGCAATCCTTGGCCCTTTAAGTCAATAGCCAGTGCTAGTGGAAAAACAGATAAACAGATTAAGGAAGAATCCATCAAAATACTGAAAGCTAAGCACAAAAGGGTAAAAGGTAAAATTCATTTGGTGGTTCTGGATGTCAATAAATTTACTGCGGCAAAAAAGAACAATGGAACTACTTTCGTTGAAATGACATGGCCCAATGCAGAAAAAAAGAAGCCAGCGGCTCGGGCGGTAGGAACAGATGCAGTGGTTGGAGGAAATAGTTCTCCGCTAAGAAATAAATAGCCAATTCAAACTACCTAAATATTTATTTAGAGCTTAATTTTTGAAGATTTAGGAAGGCATGAATAATTGCAAATAAAATTTCTGGGTCTTTGGCAAGCATATTATTTAATTATGACGCATTTGAAAATGAGGCAATAGCTCAGATTTTTATCGTTCACATAATTAATTCCGCCCAAAGAAATTTAAATGTACGGTTCGCTATTAGCCCTTTAGATTCTTAACTTGTCCTTCTAAACAAATCATTTTGAAAAGAAAGACTTTCCTGAAATCAATAGCTGGTCTGGGAGCAGCTTCAGCTATTCCATTTTCCTCTAATGCAGAATTGATACAATCAGATATTCAAACACTCCAAAAAGACTACATGGCTCAGGGAACAGCTATTGGCTTGAAAGCAGAGCCAATTGAGAAAGTAAGAGTGGGAATTATTGGTATTGGCAATAGAGGGAAGACACTAACAGAAATGCTCTATTGGCTCATTGAAAATGAACATGCCGAGGTTGTAGCCATGTCAGATTTGCTTCAAGATAATTGCGACAAGACCATTGAGAAACTCTCCAAGTATCAAAAGAAAAAGCCAAAGACCTATTGTAAAGATGAGAAACATTGGAAGAAATTGGCTAAGAGAAAAGATATTGATCTTTTACTTATTTGTACACCCTGGCACTTGCATGCTGAGATGTGTATTTACGGAATGCAAAAAGGAAAACATGTGTCCTGTGAAGTTCCCATCGCATATACATTGGAAGATTGTTGGTCACTTGTAAAAACTGCAGAAGAGACACAGAAGCATTGCATAATGATTGAAAATTGTTGCTACAATGGTGAAGAGCTTTTCGTACTTAATATGATTCAAAATGGAGTCTTTGGAGACCTTACACATGCAGAGGGAGCCTATCTCCATGATCTACGTGCCTTGCTGCTGAGTGATACTTATTATCAAGGGAAATGGAGATTAAAAGAACATGAAAGTAGAAATGGAAATTTTTATACCACACACGGCTTGGGCCCCATAAGTACCTATATGAATATAGGAAGAGGAGACACCTTTGATCATTTGAGTTCTATGAGCTCTAGAGAATTAAACCTAACTCAATCTGCTTCAAGACAAAATGTACGGACAGAAAAGATTATATGTGGTGACATGAATACTACCATGATTAAAACAGCGAAAGGAAAGACCATAATGTTGCAATTCGATGTGCATTCGGGTCAGCCTTATTCTCGAATTAATAAAGTTGTTGGAACAAAGGCGGTGCATCAAGGATACCCGAGTAAGTTATATTTTGATGATCCAGATGATTTGAAATTTTGGGGCCATGAATGGCTAAGCAAAGAAGATTATCAAAGTATGTATGCGAAACATGAACATCCTATGATTAAAAAACTAAAATCCATTTCAGCCCAATTTAAACAAGGCCATGGAGGAATGGATTTTGTAATGATGTATCGCCTTATTCGATGCTTAAACTTGGGTCTTCCCTTAGATTTAAATGTTTATGATGGAGTTATGTGGAGTGCAATTACACCTCTTTCTGAAGTTTCAGTAGCCAATGAAAGTGCTTCTGTAAAAGTTCCTGATTTTACGGGCGGTTCTTGGAAAAAGAAAAGAGATTTGGAAATCATGAGAGCTTTAAGTTGATTAATGATTAAAGAAATATCGGTAAAAGCTCCTGCTAGAATTTGTCTTTTTGGAGACCATCAAGATTATTTGGGTTTGCCCGTAATTGCTTGTGCAATTGACAAGTTCATCAACCTTAAAGCTAAAGAAAATGATAGTAGAGTCTTCAACATACAAATGCCGGATATTGGTACACAAAGTATTTTAGATTTGAATGACAATTTTCAAAAAATAGAAAGGCGTAATTATTTTGCTTCGGCAATTCGTTTACTGAGAAGAAAAGGGATAAAGTTTGAAAAAGGTTTTGATTTAGAAATAACAGGAAAAATCCCTATTAATGCAGGCCTTTCCAGTAGTAGTGCATTGTCTGCTGCTTGGCTCATTTTTTTGCTCAAATCTCGTAATATGGATATCAAGTGTAAAGATTTGGCGCAAATGATATATCATGCCGAAGTTACTGAACATGGTGAGCCAGGTGGAAATATGGATCAGTTTAGTATCTCTTTTGGTGGTACTCAGTTTATTCAAACAAGACCACCTTTTGAGGTAATGGCAATTGAAAAAGATGTTCCAGGCTTGATCATTGCAAATTCAGGGATTGAAAAAAAGACCTTGGATGTTTTAAAATATGCAAAACAAAAAGGGCAGGAAGCCATGGAGGTAGCCCAGAAGAAAATTCCCAATTTTGACCCTTTCAAGGCTAGTTTTCAGGATGTCAAAAATCATCTAATGTTCTTCAATTCTGAAGAACAAAACTTTCTGACCTCCTCAGTTTTAAATCATGATATTACTCGATCGGCTATTCTAGAGCTAAAGGCAGAAAAAGTAGATTGGGAAAAGTTAGGAGCATTAATGACCAAACATCATTGGGTACTTAGCAAAAATTTGAATGTAAGCCCAAAGGAAATAGATGATATAGTTGTTGCAGCACTTCAGGCTGGAGCTCTTGGTGCAAAATTAGTAGGTTCAGGAGGAGGAGGTTGTGTGGTAGCTATTGCTCCCAGAAAAGAAGAAGAGGTGATGAATGCAATGTTAGATGCTGGAGCAAAGGAAGCTTTTAAGGTAAATATAAGTGCCGGTGCATTCGATTTGAATTTTAATTGAAGGTGATTTATTAATCGAATAGTTCGATCATTTGCTTACAGAAAACAAACATTTCGTCCTTAGTTTCTGTAAAAAATAATGGAGGAGCATATCCGTATTCCATCTAATTTTAAGACATGCGATATTTACAATACATATCTTTTTTTATACTGCTTACTTTCGTTTCCTGTTCTGCACCAGAAGAACCCGAATTCAAGGAAATGAAGAATTTTTCTGCGAAGATTATTTCAATGAATGATGTACAGGTTTCAGGTATTTCTGTTTATTACAACCCAAACCCAGTTGGAGGAACGCTTACAGGAATGGATATGGAAGTGTGGGTAGATGATGTATCGGTGGGTATACTCAAGAAAGATTTGAGTGTTGCTATTCCGGGTAATGGAGAATTTGAGTTACCATTTGAAGTTCAGTTTGATCCTAAAAAAGTATTTAAATCTGAAGGGCTGCTCGGTGGATTATTGGCGGTTTTAGCCAATCGAAAAATGAACGTGAAATATAAAGGAAAGGTGAGCATGGAAACTATGGGTGTAGACTTTGATGTACCCGTAGATTTTTCAGAAGAGATTACTTTGGGCAAATAATCTATTCTCTTTAGTAATGTATTTGTAGTCTTGTAATGCTTGTATTTCCATGGTTAATCAACTTCAAGAACATTAGAATACAAGAGCCTAGGATAAATAAGTAGAAGATTAAATGACCTTCCTTAGAACTGGACTTTATATCATAAGTAAAAATTGATCTTAAAGAGCAGGGCAATACATTATTATTATTTATGTTTAGCATATATAAATTATGAAAAAAATTCTTCGAATTCTTCCTTTCCTCCTAGTTGCGGGATACTTCGTTTATAAATTTGGACCTAAGCCTGGAATCAAAGAAGCTTCTCTGGCACCTGTAATTGAAGCTCAGTTAATAGATGGTTCAGCATTTAGCTTAAAGGATCTCAAAGGTAATTACGTGCTCTTAGATTTTTGGGGCTCTTGGTGTGGACCTTGCCTGAGAGAGGCAGAAGATTTAGTTAAACTTCAAAGAAGGTATGAAGGGAAACAATTTAAAGATGGGAATGGCTTTCAAATGTTGTCAGTTGCTTTGGAAAGGAACGATAAGAATTGGAAAAAAGTCTCAGATCGTTTTGGTTTCAATTGGAAATATCAAATTGTAGATATATCAAAAATAGTTGCAACTTCCGATATTGGTTCTTCCTTTGGAGTTAGTGACATTCCAGCTAAATTTTTAATTGGCCCCGATGGAGAATTCATTTTAGTCAAAGCCAGTTTAAGTGAAATAGATGCCTATTTGTCAGAGCTTTAGAATGAAGAAAGTAATCTTAATAGCCTGCTTGGTTTATGCCACAGCACTTTCTGCTCAAGACTCTTTTTTGGGGATATATTCGGGAATATCAAGCACCGGAATTGAAGGGCAAAACTATGTAAGCAATCCAAATAGAGGTCTGTACTACACCGGAGGCTTCAATTATTCACTTGTATGGAAAAGTGGTTTTTTTATTGGCGCAGATTTGCTTTATGAGCAGAAAGGATTCAGCACAGACGGGAATCAAATTGTGAATAATGAGCTCTTTGAGAACGGTTTAACTTGGAATTTTGATTTTTTCGGAGCTACCGCGAAAATGGGTTACGTATACGAGATCAAAAGAAAGCATAGAATCTATGGAAATATATTAGGTCAGTTCAATTCACTAATTACTTCAAATGTTGAAGTCATGAAGATTGATAATACAGGAAATCTCGCGAGTACGGCAATACCCAATATACCGAATACCAAATCAGAAGATATATTAGTGGGTTACGGTATTGGCTATTCCACAAATCTTGCAGATCGTTTGGCTGGATCTATTGAATTTAGGTGGACCGGAAGTGTTATTAATCATCATGTTCCAATTTTTCCTGAAAGACAAGGCTTCCATACCGCCTATCAATTTTTAATAGGTATTAAGTTTCCATTGGCAGCGCAGAATTTGTGTAATACATGTCCCTAAATTCCTGTAACTAATTGAAATTTGAATTCGTCATAGAGAAAACTAATTTTATGCGGCTTGGCCTTGCAATTTGCACCATTATTTTCAGTCTTACTTTTCAGGCACAGGTTTCTATTTCAGGGACTATAAAGGATAGTATTAGCAATGTTGCTTTACCATTCGCATCTATCTCATTGAAAAAAACAATGTCGGGAACGACCAGCAATGAACATGGTGCATTTAAGGTGTTGGTTGCAGAAAATTCGGTGGATGATTCATTGGTATTTAGTTTTATGGGTTATCGCAATTATGTTATTCCTGTAAAGGATTGTCCTGCTTTTTTAGAAGTGCAGTTGACTCCATATTCTATTGAAATAGGTGAGGTCGTTATAAGCCCAAAAACGCCTCAGTATTACATTAAGCAATTTCAGATTAACCGCGACTCAAATTATGTTAATACTGCTTTCGCCACTACTGCTTTTTACAGAGAACAGATAACCGAAAATGATCAGCCTATTTTACATTCAGAAGCCATTTTCAAATCAGTTTATCCGGAGTATAGAGGAGATAAGAAAAACCAACACCAAATTGTTTTACATAGAGAAAGAGATGATATTAGGGAGTTGGAGTTTATGAAAGAAAGACGGGAAAAGTATGAGAAAAAACAGATAAAAAAAGCAAAGAAAGAGGGCCGAGAAATTTCAGAAGAAGAATTAGAAATATTACAATCGTTTAATGGCCCCGAGCGAATTTTAGCACTCGACTTTATTCAAACACCTCATTTATTTTTGGATAGCGCACATTTCAAAAAATATGATTACACCTTAGAGCCTAGTACCTTTTTTGACAATCATGAAATCATCGTAATCTCTTTTGAAGCAAAGCGAAATATCGATAATACACGTTCCAAGGGAAAGATTTATCTCGACAAGGATTCCTACGCCATTGCTTCATTGGAGTACTATGGTTATGCCATTATTCCAGCATATATTAAACCCATTTTGTTTGCTTTTGGATTGGGTATAAAAAAGCCAAGATATGATATAAGGCTAAACTATAGAGAAGTAAATAATCAGTGGTATCCAGATCAGATTTATATGAATGTAAATGTCAATCTCACCCACAAAAGACTTTGGAAGAAAAACACCCATTCAAATTTTGATATGGAAACTTTTTATGGAGTCAATCAATTGTCTATAGAGAATATTGTTTCAATACCTAAAGAGAAGCGTTTTGATAGCGAAAAGAAAATGGCAGATCAGGTATTTCCAGATCCTAAAATAACCTGGGATGGAGTGAATGTAGTTACTCGAAGAAACTAGAATGGCATTAAAACCATTTCCAATTGCCTAGACTGAAATATTGACACAATTTATTTTGTTTTTAATATCCTGATAAAGAGTGGTTTAACTCTCCGTTCAAGAAAATTCAAAAATTTCATGCAACCTTTTTTAAAACAGTTGTCTTTAGGATAGACATAAAATTAAAAAAGACATGAAACACATTAGACTAATTGCATTATTTGGACTTGTATTAATACTGAGCTCTTGTGATAGAGAACTTTGGGACAGTGGAGATTTGATCATCGAAGATAGAGCAAATGCGGATTTTTACACAGGAATTGATGTAGATGGCAGCATAGATGTAATTGTATCTTCAGATAACGATTTTGATATTAGGGTAGAAGCGGGAAGTCGTAAAATCAAACACATTGTAACCGAAGTAATAGATGAGGTATTGTACATCTATGAAGACAATAATAATGTGGCAAATGATAAACAAACAAAGGTTATTATCAATCAAGAGTTCTTAGATCTAATCAATCTTGATGGGTCTGGAGATATCAGTGCTCAGTTGCTGGAAACAGATGACTTGGATTTAAATCTAAGAGGGTCTGGAGATATTCTACTTAACTTTTCTGAAGTCAATACAGTTGATGTCAGAATAAACGGCTCTGGAGATGTAGACCTATCTGGAAATGGCAGCGCAGCAAATTTTGATATTGATGGGAGCGGAGACATAGATGCATTTCAATTAGAAGTTTTAGTAGCTAATATAATAATTGATGGAAGTGGTGATGTGGAAGTTAACGCCAGCGATGAATTGAATGTGATAATCAATGGAAGCGGTGACGTGAGTTATTTGGGTAATCCAGTTGTCAGTGCGGAAATTAATGGAAGTGGTGATGTCGAACCGTTTTAAAAAGTGAAACGAAAAATCTAGAAATCATGAAAAGAATTGTTTTAACAGTTGCAGTATTAATATTTAGTCTATCCAGTTTTGCACAGGAAAATTATAGGCAGGAACAGCAAACACTCTTCGGAAATAAAAGAGGATTTGGGGGCTTCATTGGTCTCAATTCTCAAATGGCAGATATCAATGGACAAGCTGCTTATTTTGCAGGTGGTGAGGTAAATATGGTTTTAGGCCACTCCTTAAACTTGGGAGTAAAAGGGATGGGAATGCTTTCGGATATTAACAGTAATAGTACCAATGCAAATGGTAATCCATATAAATTGCAAATGGGTTATGGAGGTTTTAATGTTGAGCCCGTAATTGCATCCAATTCTGTTTTGCATTTGACCTTACCTGTATTTCTTGGGTTAGGTGGAATTGCAGAGACCGAAGACCCATTATGGCAAGGAGATTTTATTAATGGAGTGGAAACAGATTTTGATCAGAAGCCTCATAGAACAGATATGTTTCTTATGGCAGAACCCGGAATAAATTTGGAAATGAATGTCTTTAAGTTTATGAGAATTGCAGGTGGAGTGAGTTATAAGTTTTTATCGGATACTCAAATTCCTGGAATAGAAAGGAATGATATTGAAGGGTTTTCGACTAATTTATCATTACGTTTAGGATGGTTTTAACCTATTATTGGGATAATAAAACCCTCTTACTAGAAATAAAATTTGAACCAACACCTGAATATACACCAAGAATTAATTGCGAAATGCAAACGAGGAGATCGGAGAGCGCAAGCTGAGATTTTTAAGTTGTATTCTAAGGCTATGTTTAACGTCTCTTTAAGGATACTTAATAAGAGAGAAGAAGCTGAAGACGTGTTGCAAGAAAGTTTTGTGAAGATGTTTCAAAGCATAGAAACCTTTAAACAACAATCGAGTTTTGGTGCATGGTTCAAGAGAATAGTAGTAAATAAGTCATTGAATCAACTAAAGAAAAGGAAATTACAATACGTGGAGGTAAAAGATGAAATACTTGGATTATATGATGAACCTCAAGAAGAACTAAAAGAATATCCTGTTACAGTTGAACAAGTTCAAAAGGCACTAAAGGAATTACCAGATGGGTTCAGAGTGGTCTTTACACTTTATATGTTTGAAGATTATTCTCATAAGGAAATAGCAGAGGAATTGGGAATAACAGTTTCAACCTCTAAGTCTCAACTGAATAGAGCAAAAAATAGAATGAGAACTTTTTTAATGGAGCAATCAGATGGAAGAAGACAAGCTTAAAGATTTTATTGACCAAAATAAAGAGGGCTTTGAGAGCGAATTCCCCTCTGAGAATTTATGGAATAGGATAGAAAATGAATTGGATGGAGAAAAAGAAACCAGAGTTATTTCTCTTCACAGATTCTTGCCTTATGCAGCTGCTGCGGCAATGGTAATTTTAAGCTTGTTCTTCTTTTTTCAATCCAATGATGATCTGGTTTTATCGGATGCGTCAAACGATGTAGAAGATATTCAAAACGAAATGGTGTCAGATTTTGGAGAGGTAGAAGGCTATTATATGATGCAGGTAAATGATAAACTTAAAAACCTTCAAAACTATGACGTAGATCCAGAATTGCTTGAAGAGGTTAATGATTTAAAGCAAGAGTTTGAAGATTTAAAAATAGAAATGGGCTTGGGTGCAGATCCAGGTGTGGTGTTGGAGGCGATGATAGAAAATTATCGATTGAGGTTGGAAATTTTGGAAGACCTTTTAACGGTCTTTGAAAATTCAAAAAGAAAAAATATAGACAATGAAATTATTCAATAACAAACAATTTTTATTGGCTTTTTTAATGCTGGTATTTTGCTCTGCGTTTAAAGCAATAGATCTAGAAGAGAGCAAAAAGTATATCAATAAATCTTTTGCAATTGACAGAGATAGTTATGTAGAAATAGAAAACAAATATGGAGATATTGTCTTTGAAAGTTGGGATAAAGATTCCGTTAGCTTTGACATAGAGATTATTGCACGTTCTGAAAAACCGCAAAACTTGCAAGATATGCTTGCAAAGATAGATGTTGAATTTATGGATGCATCCTCCTTTGTTATCGCTGAGACACAATGGGCGGATAATGTTAGCTTTTTTACGAAGAGGACTTATGATTTAAAACAAGGCCTGGGTTCACAAGATAAAATAGAGGTAAACTATGTGGTTAAAATTCCAAACTGGATTTCTCTGGATGTAACCAATCGTTTTGGTAATGTATACTTGACCAGACATTTTGGCGATGTTGAAGTCTTTGTGAGTTATGGTGATTTTAGAGCCAGGGAGATAAAAAAGGGAAAGAAAATAGAAGTGAAGTATGGTAAGCTGAAAGTAAAGACTATAGATTACGGTAATATCATTTTAAGCGGTGCAAAATCTGCGGATATTGAAGAAGCAGGCGAGTTAATTGTCGAGTCCAGTTCCAGTGAAATTGAAATAGAAGAAATCAAGAAGATCAACATCCGCTCCAAACACGATGAAATTTTTATTGAATCTATTGAAGAACTTCAAGGAACCTTTACCTTATCTGATACTAAAATTCAAAACCTAAGAAAAAATATGAGTACCAGCATGAAAATGGGCTCTTTAAGAATAATTGAAGCCGATGCAATGGCCAATAAAATTTCCATTGAAGCCAATAAAGCTGATATTTTTGTTGGAGTACCGGATTATTTTGATGGTCAGGTAGAGTTAGATTTAACGAATGATCCAACGGCTTTGGAATATCCCAAAACAATGGAAATAATGCAAACAGGTGTAGATGGAGATAAACGATTAATAATAAAGGGAAAGCTGGGAACAGGAGATGGGCCTTTGGTTCAAGTCACCAACACACAGGGATTTGTGCAGATTGGAAACTAATTGAAAAATTAAGGAGCTAAAATTAAATCCAATTCAAGAGATTATTTTTGCTTATTAATATTGGTCAATCTGAAGAACTTGGTTTCGTTGTAAACATATATGACCCATCAGACATTTTTCTTTGGCCTCTATACCTGAGATTTGGAAAAAGTTTGATTTTCATAGTATAGGCCAAGATAATAGTCAAAAGATATATAATAGAAATCGCAATTAACCATGCTTCTTTTTTATCAAACCATGCTCCAATGCTATTCAGTAATGCAAAGCCAATAATTATAACACATGAATATAGAATATTACCATGAAACTTGATTACTCCAATAACTAAAATGAGGTTGATTAATATATAGACTGACATGAAAATCAAGTGGCTAGTTTTGAATTCTTGCTCTTGATAGAACTTGAAATACTGATAGCCTGTTGCTATACAAGAAAAGAGCAATAAGATGATCAATGCGGTTTGCCAGATTTTATATTTATTTCTTTCCTCTGGATATAATCTAGAACCTATACCCATTGCAATAGCTTTTTCATATTTAGATCCATATCTGCCAAGAAGAAGATTATAAAGACTCTCTTTTTCCATCTTTTCCTCCAAGCCCTTGTCTATTTTCTGAAATATAGATTTCATTACAATAGATCGACTTAACTTTTTATCTCTTTCGTCTTCTTTTTTTGGTTCGTCTAAAATTTCATTCATTTTTGGTTAACCTTAGAACAGTTGTTATTTAATAGTATCAGTAAATTAATAATATTAGGTGAATAGCAATTTTTGGAACAAATTCTTTTGTGTGTTTTTCAGGTAAGCATAATTAATAGTTCCAGTTTTGGGCACTTATATTGAGAATCAACCATCAATAATATCCCGAGCATAAACATAAAAGTTCTTATCTACTTTTATATCTCCTTTCTTTTCTTCTAATGAGATGCTTCCCCAAAAATTCTTAGGTTCAATTCTTAATTTTTCATTTCCAATGAAAACATCTACCGGCATTCTAAATCTGGGAATAGTATTCGCCCATCGGTAATTTAGTTTTCCGTTTTGCACAAAATATTCTAAAACGGGAATATCATTAGTTCGGAGATATTGATCAAAAAATTTATTCAATTTTAAATCAAATTCTTGAGCCATAAAATTTTCGATATCGTCTGTATTTACCGTTTTATGACGATAAACTTCGTTCATCTTGCGAAGTGTATTCCTCCATTTCTCATCATCATCAACAATAGTTCTAAGCGTGTGCAAAAGATTGCTGCCTTTGTAGTACATGTCACCAGAGCCTTCCGAATTAACATCGTATTGCCCGATTATGGGCCTGTCGTTATTAATGCTTTTTCTCGTTCCAATAACATATTCACTTCCAGCCTCCTTTCCATGATGGTACTCCACAAAAAGACATTCAGAATAAGCTGTAAAACCTTCATGTATCCACATGTCAGCAATGTCTTTGTAAGTGATATTATTTGCAAACCATTCATGACCAGATTCATGAATAATGATAAAATCAAATTTTAATCCCCAGCCTGTTCCACTTAAATCGCGACCCAAATATCCATTTTGATATTTGTTGCCGTAGGTAATTGAGCTTTGATGCTCCATTCCTAAATAAGGAGCTTCAACAAGCTTGAAACTATCATCGTAAAAAGGGTAGGGGCCAAACCAGTGTTCAAAGGCATCCAACATTTCTGGAACTTGTTTAAACTGTTTTTTTGCAAGTTTCAAATTGTTTCTCAAAACCCAATACTCAATATCTAAAGGACCATTTTCCCCTTTATAGTTTTCTTTCCAACTTACATAATCTCCAATGTTTAAATTAACCCCGTAGTTGTTTATTGGATTAGCAACAAACCAATGATAAGTGCTTGTCCCATCTGCTAGCTTTTCAATATTTCTAAGCCTTCCATTAGAAACATTGATGTATGGGTCGGGCACATTTATACTCATGAGCATACTGTCTACTTCATCATACATGTGATCCTTACAAGGCCACCAGACACTGGCGCCTAATCCCTGACAAGAAGTAGCTACGAATTGTTTTCCATTTTCATCTGTAGTCCAAGAAATTCCACCATCCCAAGGTGCACGTAACGCTTTTCGAGGTTTTCCAGAATAGAAGACTTTAACGCTCATTTGCTCTCCTTCTTTCTGATCTTCAACTAGTTTGATAAAGTGAGCGTTTCCATTTTTTACAACCTCTAACTCTTTACCATTTTGCACCGCTTTATCTATGGTCAATGGAGATTGCAAATCTACTTGCATACTTTGATTAGGAGACATGACTGTATAATGAATGTCAGTTGAACCTGTAAAAGTCTTGTCTTCCAGATTAACCTTAATGTCCAAATGATAATAGTTTAAATCCCACCATATACGTTCTGGAGTGATACTTCCTCTTAGGCTATCTTGTTCATTAAAAAGCTTTTTTTCGCCATCTAATACCTGCGCTTGAATTAAAGACGAACACAAGAAGAAAACAAGGAATGGTAAATATTTCATGCCCTGAATTTAGCACATTCTGTGCCGTTTTATATATTCATCACCTATAAAAAAGCTTTGAAGAATAATTCGATATTCAATCATATTAAGAACATTGTCATTTTTTCTGGAACTGTGGTTGTACTTATTCCTTATGTTCTCAGAAATCATTTGTCACCCATTCATACCTTTGAAACTTTAGGTGATTTGAGACCAGCAGCTTGCTTTTTTTTAATTTTCGGTATTCTACTTTTTTTCTCTACAGTTTTTTATTTCTGGAAAATTGGTAAAGGCACATTATCTCCTTGGAATAGAACCAAAAATTTGGTTCTCAATGGCCCCTATAGTTATGTAAGAAATCCAATGATTCTGTCCGTTCTTTGTATGATAATTGGACAAAGTATTTGGTTTCAATCCATCAGTATTTGGCTTTGGGCTATGTTTTTTTTCTTCTTTAACCATCTTTATTTTATTCTAAAAGAGGAACCGGATTTAGAAAAAAGATTTGGTAAACCCTATCAGGATTATAAGAAGTCAGTGCCTAGATGGATACCAAAATTTAGCAACTAGTATCTTAAGCCAAAAATACTTTGAGGTCTTATGGTTATGCTCTTCATTTTTTTCTTTACATCAATGTCGAATTTTTGAAAAAGATCTCCCGACCGAAAATAAATTTCACAGGAATATACTCCCTTGGGTAAATTGAGCACTTCAATTTTTGATTTACTTCCTACATTAACTTCTTTCTTAAAATCATCCTTGGTTAAAACGATCCTCAAATGAGAAGTTTTTCGATTGAAGAACTTCAACCGTCCATTTCTAAGCACTTTTTTCTTTACTGGGGAAATTTCCTTCTTTTTCTGGAGGTTTTCCTTTTTGCCATATTTTTTTATTTGTTTGGGAAGCAGGGCATTTTTCATAGCAATTTGAAAGGCGGATTCAGTTTCAATAACTTTGATCCATAGTTTTACCTTGTTTTTATGGAAAGCATAATTTCCAGTTACAATGGCTTCTACACCTGTAAATAGTCCAATATCTTTTGCTGTTTTAGGATCCATTAAACCACTTTGCTGAAGCTTGAGTTCATGTGTAAGGGATTTTATGTGCTGTCGGTCATAAATCTTTAAGGTAGATGTTGCATTGGTAAAAAAGACAGAAAAATCTTTCGTTAAAGGTATAGATAGATGCTGCTCATTCTCCTGTATAGCTTGGAAATTCCAAATTGCAATTTTCTCAAAACCTCTATTTTCGATCAATTCTGCTAGGTCAATTGCGATTTTTTTAAGAGACTTTTCATAATTATCGGCCTGTAGGTTTTGCGTGCCAAATAGTAAAAGGAAAATTATTAAATATTTCATAAGGCGGCTTTTTGGAATAAATCCAAATAGCATGCCATCCTAAAAAATTACGAATTTGCTAGAGGCAAGAAATTTTCAGCTATCATACATCTTGCGCTTCCACCGCCCAAATTCTCAATTAAATATAAGGGACTATGCACAATGCTAGCATAGGATTCTATTGATCTTATTTGCTCTTCATTTAAACTCTTAAAAGCTTGGGTGGACATGATCACTAAATCTCTTCCATCTTTTGATTTTAGTTCCAACATATTTCCAGCAAACTGATTGATTTGAGCTTCGCTCAATTCAATTAATTCTTTTCCACTTTGCTCAATATTCTGCTTTAGATCTTCTCTTTCAGAAAGATCATCAATACAATCTAAACAGACCATTGCAGCTTTACTTCCAACGCACATCATAACATTGGTGTGGTAAATAGCTTCTCTTTTTTCAGAGACAGTTTGCAAAGCGTGAAACTTTACAGCTCTATACCCCATTTCATCGCAAACGCGGTCAACTATTTCCGGATGTGTCCTTTGAGAAAGAGCAGCATAAGCTATTCTATTCTCTCGGTCTAGAACTAAACTTCCTGTTCCTTCCATGAATTTGTCCTCTCCTTCACTGTCAGAAAAATCTACGATACTATTATGCTTAAAGCCGATGGCATTCAAGTTATCGAAAATATCCATTCTCCTTTCTTGCCTTCGGTTCTCTGCGAACATAGGATATAACGCTATTCTGCCATTCTCGTGAAAACTCATCCAGTTATTAGGAAATAGTGCATCTGGAGTGCTCGGTTCTTGCATGTCTTGAACAACATACACATCAATACCTTCATTACCCAAAAGTTCTACAAAAGCATCAAATTCTTCAATAGCCTTTTCCTCTATTTCGTCTGCACTCAAACCTTCGGTATTTTTTTGGTAAAAATTGTTTACTGCGGTTTGCTCGTTCATCCTAAATCCGGCAGGACGAATCATGACTACATTGGAAGTACTTTGTTTAGCCATGAAATTGTTCAATCAGTGTGCAGGTTTTCTCCAATATTTCCAAACTCGTTTCGGCCATCATATTTCCTTTTTCATCTAGGGTAGGATTGATTTCGGTAATTTCCAAACAACAAAGTTTTTCATGTTTTACCAATCCAGCGAGTAGTTTCTCACTTTCCTGTTTGGTAAAACCACCTGGAACAGGTGTGCCTGTTCCATAAGAGACCGCATTGCAATCCATAGAGTCTACATCAAAAGAAATGTAAAGAAGATCAATGTCTGAGAGATGATTAAAAATGCTTTCACAAGTGCTTTCAAAACCATTTAGCCTGACTTCTGTAACGGAAATGCTTTTGATTTTATGCGTTTTTATGAGTGCATCTTCTTCCTCTTCCGTATCCCTTAAGCCTATAAATACTAAATCTTCAGCAGCGATGTTAGGACTTGTACCAATTAATTCATTCCATAGGCTTTCTTCTGCTTCAGATAATTCATTTCTAGGAGAAAGAGGAGCTTTTAAACCAAGTGAAATTCCCAATGGCATTCCATGAACATTTCCAGAAGGAGTGGTGTAAGGAGTATGCAAATCGGCATGTGCATCTATCCAGATTACTCCTAATCTTTTATCTGGGTATTGTTGTTTTATTCCTTTGATTGTTCCAGCAGCATTAGAGTGATCACCTGCTATTACTAAAGGAAATTTTTGATCTTCTATCGTACCTTTAACTGCTTCTTCAATTCCTTCATGAAGGCCTTTAATCTGATCTATATATTTGGCATTACTATGTTTAGAAGGAGAGAAAAGTACTTCATTAAATTCCTTTACCTGTTTAGTTTCGAAACGATTGAAAAATAAACTCTTTTTGTTCAGCGCGGCAATTTGCAAGGCCCTATACCCTAAACTAGCTCCTCGAGTTCCAGCTCCTAACTCATTGGGAACATTAATCAATTGAATTTTTGACATTGTTCTTTCTTTTGCTCCAAATATATTTTATTGCATTGAAAAGAAAGAATGAAATGAATATTGCAAGAAATATTTAGTTGTTATCAAAATTATCCAATTACTCATTTATGCGTAAGTTCAATAAGAAATTTTCACATCAGTGAAAGCAGTACAGATTAAATGGTATATACACTTACTTATTAATCAATAAA
Organism: uncultured Flavobacteriales bacterium; assembly: GCA_964609215.1. GTDB lineage: Bacteria > Bacteroidota > Bacteroidia > Flavobacteriales_D > JABDKJ01 > JABDKJ01. The sequence goes on along the minus strand of CAZSQZ010000001.1, from coordinate 69,483 downwards.
CTCCCGCCAACTCACACTGAGCGAAGCGCGGCTAACACTGGATACTGATTTAAAACAGAACTAAAATTTTCGCACCAGCGAAACAGGAAAGAATAAGAATAAATGGGCACTCACTTATTAACCAATAAACTTTATTAACTCCCAGCCAACTTGCGCTGAGCGAAGTCGAAGTGAGGCTGGCACCTACCGTATCAAATACATCTTACCAAAGTCATTGGTAAAATATTGGCTGGCAGAATTGATATTCTTGTTTACATCACTGCCATTGTTTCGTGTGATTACACGGTATAAGTAGACTCCATTGGCCAATCGATCACCAAAATTATCAGTCCCATCCCAATAGTAGTCTGTAAGATTTCTACCTATACGTAAGTCGCCCAAATCCTCTTTAAATATTTCCTTTACTACAACACCTGTCACTGTCATTATTTCAATCTTAAAATAATCTGGAATTTCAGAACCAGTAAGTGTAAAGACAAAGTGTGTTCGTGTACTGAAAGGATTTGGATAATTTAGAACTTCAGTAATGGAAGATTCATTAATAACCTCAAAATTTATTTTGTAATTAACATCACCACTTTCATTGCCAGATTTATCTGCAGCAATAACGATTAGCGAATAAATTCCATCTTCCAATCCCCTGGGTTGGAAATAGATACTAGCAACATTATCACTAGAGCTGGCTGGAATAAATTGCATGATTTCTTCTCCAAATCCATTTCTGAAATTAATTGGAATAGGCTCTCCATTACCTTGAGGTGTGAGAAATACGGAGAAAAATGAAGTGTCACTTTCCTCATTCATTAGAAGATAAGGATTCTCATCATTTAAGCGAATGTGAATATCCGGTGAAGGAGATACAATTTCTCCATCCAAGATGTGCAAACCGTCAAAAGTGACATCTAGAAGTGGGTTGATATTATCCTCCCCAACCTTAAATTCTATCTGTGCGATGTTATTGAAATGATGCTGCTCTAATTGGTCATGGACACCATTTACTCTTGGGTTTACCTCTACCCAAAAAATATTATTTCCGGGAAAACCAAAAGTGTTGAATGAAATAGTATCAATCAAAACATCTCCTGCCAATAACGGAGCTTGTCTCTCATAAGGAATAATATGGTTTTGACCGGATTGATCTTGAACCCAATAATTCACCAAAAGACTATCCATGTCTTTATCGCTTATATTCTCAATAGCCGTGTAAAAAGTGAGTGTTTGTCCTTCTTCCAATTCAGTTCCATTAAAATCAAATGCAATGGAAGGATTTATAGCTGCCTCGGGTGCGCTTTCATAGATTAAATGCCATCTTTTTAATTGCGCAGGAGTAAGATTCGTTTCATCGCTTAAATTGGTTTTGAGATAAGCATTTTGATACTCGGAACTAAGAAGAGAGTTTATGCTTAAATCCTGACCTGAAAGTTCATTATAACTATTCAAAAGTTCTTGAGTACCGTCTGGTCTTACTCCATAGAGCTCCAGCTCAAAAATGTCTTCACTCATTGCTTCCTGAGCTTGACTAATCCAATGCAGACTTTGCCAATTTGGACTTTGTCCAGCATTAACAGAAGTGATGTTTCCAAAATTCCCTGAAATTTCCAATGGTGCATTCAAATTTAGAATAGAGTTGATCTCCGTCCCCAGTTCAATAATCTGTGAACCCGGAACTCCCTTTTGAACAAAGAAAGCGAAAGGAACAGAATCTTGACTAGCCGTAATGGAATTCATTCCTAAGTCATTAAACGTATTGTAAATGAATGGAGCATTATTATCCCAATCGTGTTGGCTCATATATCTATTCGTATAAATTAGAATATAATGACCATCTGGAACCGCGTCTTCCAGCATATCTCTCAAGCCAGCCATTTGCGTCATACTGTGCTGTCTAAATAAGAAATAGAGCTCAGATCTATTTCTACAGAAACCAGTTCCTGTTTCAACATCATACGTATTGAAGTTGCCAAAAGAATGTGTAGCTGTTTCCCAGGGCTCTAATGACTGTGGATCTATAACAGCAACTGCCAGAGCAGGTGAAGGAAAACAAAGTGCATATTCCTGAACTTCTCCATCTATAGAATAACCATTAGCTAAGTCAATAGTATTTCCTAGAACATTACAACTTAAAGTTCTGGTTCCATTAAAGAAGTCAAATTCCTCATCCTGGACATTGAAATTGATCAGGTTAAAACGATCATTTTTAAATTGTTTAAAATGAGCTTGAGCCCATCCTTCTTGTCCTTCTATATATTGGAAGCTACTTTCTTGCCAATTTTCAATAACACCATCTTCCAGTTCACCAATACGCCAAAAGTAAACAGTACTGTCACTTAGCGTAATAGGTGGAGACCAATTAACTACACCACCTACATGGTTTTGTGTGCTGGAAAGCATTAACGGACTATTGAAGCTGTCAATAGTATCTAATTCAAATCTATAAAACTTGTTTTCCGCAAAAACATCACCGGTACTTGCTTTTAGTGTTACCGTATTGTTTGGATAGACCGCATAATCGTATGGGTAAATAGGTATGATCCCACCAGAAGTAATATTTACTGTTTTACCCACAACTGTGTTATTGTTGAGGTTATCCATTTCATCAATATTATCACTGGGTAGATCAACAAAGCAATCAAAACTATTCAAGCCAATTCCGTTAGCTTGATCAACATCTAACCTGAATGTAATTGTGTCAGAATAAAACAAACCATTTACCTCTTGAGAAAAACTTTGAAATTGAGTTGAACCAGGTAAATATCTGTTCAGTTCTACAATGAAATTTTTATTCGTTGTTTTTCCAATATTATTAATGACCACTTTTACATCAAATGAATCCGTTTGTAATGTTACCAGTGGAGGGTCAAAAAATATTTGATCTAAATTAATCTGTAAATCCGGTTTTGGGACAGTGTTTATAACCAATGAAGGATCGCCTTGCAAAGTCATGCTTTGCGTTACATTTTTTATCAGGAAACTTTCCCCATTACCCTGAATTTCTTTAATGGTTTCTGTGATTTGTTGGCCTATACTTTTAGTATAATTTTTGAATGCCATTTGACGGTACAACTCACCTGTATAAGTTGCTAGATTGCCAGAGTATCCCAGTTTCACAGAAGATAAAAATCCTATAGCTCCTTTATTTTCTAATAAAACAAATTCTTCGCTCGTACTTGGAGATCCAGGTTGATGAATATCTCCGGTAAAACAAGAGTTTCCAATAACCAAAGGAAACTTATCATTCCATTCCAGGTTTGCCGGATTTTCTATATTTTGATCAAATCCGCCAGCAAATGCATGTCCAAAAAAGGTCATGATTGAAACTCCATCTGCGATGAGCTGAGATATAGAGTCGTTAGTATTTACGGAAATAGGAAGCGATGAATCTTTATAAAAACCAAAAGATTGAGCTCCCCAACAAGTATCTGCAGCTGTTTGCCCAAAATTTTCTAAAAAGTTTCTGAATTGAAATTGTTCTGCAAGATTACTTCCACCTCCAAAATGAAGAAAATTCTTTTTCCAAATAGCGCTGGGCTGTTGCTCAAACTTTACGACTTTATCCAAATAAGCAAAGACTTGATCACTACTAGCAGCAGCTAATCTTCCAGTAGCAATGGTAGGTTCCAATATAGAGGCATTTAGACCTCCGGTTAATGAAACATCACTACATGGGTTTCCTAGACAAGGCACTAAATTTTTATGAAATTGAACCGGATCTTTTCTCGCGCCCAATGTAGCCTCTCTAGCTTGCCGAATAGATTTTCCGAGAAGAAATAAATGAGAGGGCTTGCTAGTCCATGTATCAATTAATTCATCTGAAAATCTTCTGAATGCAATTGGGCATTTTTCTATACCTCCACCGTATTGTTTATAAAGGTCATCCGCATCAACCAACAAAACGTCCATTCCTTGAGATTGCCTATAACCAGCATAACTTTGTGCTGCATTCATCAAAGAAGAATGACTTATTATAATAAAAGCAGAGTCTAGTGGTGTAGCAACGAAATTGGTAAAAAATCCACTAGCACTTACCTTTTCCAATTGGTTAATCTCATTGACTTCCGAGGCATCTAACAACACGCACTGAGATAAAGTTTGCGGATTTATTTCATTGGGAATAATTGCTTGAACAACACCATTATTTAAAATGGCTGGGATTCTTCTGGGGCTTTCCGAAACCACATAAAGCAATGGCTCATTAGCATTGAAATTTTCAATATCAAATCTACTGGAACCGGTAAATGAATTGTATGGACTTATAAATTCATAATAACTTTCGCCCAAGAAATCCATAGAATGCGCATAAGTGATTTCCACATAATTCACACTGTGAAAATCCGTAGCCGCATCAGTTGCGTTTGCATCTACTTCATGAGTGATTACAGTTGAAGCACTCAGTTCATTAGCTGGCATGGTAAAATCCACATTATTCATTCTATAACCACTAAAGTTCAGTGTCTCTACCGTGGTATTCCCATATTTCACACTTATGTTATGATTGGGACCACTACTTTGAGCATTAGAATGACTGGCCGAAGATGAACGAACAATTGCATTGGGCGCCCCACCTCCACTAACTGCATTAGGTGTAGGAACGGTAGCATTGAAAATGGTATTTCCTCCTTTTCCAAAACGATTTCCAGACCAACCTTCACCACTTGAATATTCTGTAAGCGATGTATTGGCAAAATCCAGTTCACCCTCGTAATAATTATTGACGTACTGTGTTCTGGAATACTTTAAAATATGTGTTTGAGGAGCAAAAGCATCAAAATCAACATTGGTCTCTTCTTGAAAACGCAAATTGTCTATACTTGAGTTCCATGTAAGGAAATATACTAAAGTATCATTGTAAAGACTATAGTATGGATTATTCTGAAACTCGGTTCCTCCATATAGATCTGCCTCTATCCAACCATCATTTCCTTGAGCGTAGAATTCGATATAATCTCCAATATCTAGGCTTCCATCTGCCTCTCCATTAATGTAAAGTGGAATCTCTTGCTCCTTGGCGAAAATTTGAATATTTCTTGGATCAATAGATCCAATTCCAGCATTTTGCAGAGTACTTGTATTTATTCGGTAAACACCATCCTCTGCAATTTTAAATTCGTAATAAACTTGGTTGTAATCTATCCATTCATTTCCGTATGGCTGAGCGAAAGACTGAATGCTTGCAATCAGGAATAATATGGACACTATTTTTTTCATGTTCTAATTTTTGAATATATCCACCTTTAAAGAGAATACATTCGAATAAAGCGCAACAGATTGATCTCCGATATCTGTTAAGGCATAATCTAGTGATAGCCTATTTAGTTTTACGCCCAAACCGAAATTAGGTTGAAAAGTAGTGCTGGTTTCTCCATTAATCTCGTTGATCTGCTGAATATTTCCAATTCCCGTTCTTAGGAAAAGCGTGTTTTTGAAATTCAATTCAGCGCCCATATGAGGGTCTAGAGAAATGAGATCAGTTTTAATCAAAACATTTCGTCTTCCATCCGTTGTTAGATCAACGTTAAATTCTGGCCTTAACGATAAATAATCGTTCAGAGCAAAATCTCTGGATACACCTAGAATTAGACGTGGAAGAGTAATCTCAACGCTATTTTCTGGGATTTCATTATTCGTTAAGATGAAAGCATCAATAATACTTTGATCCAATTCAAAGGACCATGCATTAAATGTGCTGGTCACATCCCTTGCCATCAATCCTAAGTCCCATTTTCCAGCTTTGTATTTTAATCCTCCATCAAGACCAAAGCCCCAAGATTTTCCAAAATCACCTACTTTTCTATGAATGATTTTGAAATTAGCTCCGACATCCAATTTTTTAACTTTTCGAGCATAAGAGAAAATGAAGGCATAATCTGCAGCAGAAAAGGTTGTAATTCTATCGTAATCAATATTGCCATTGGCATCAATTAATTCTGTAGTATTTGGAATGTCATCTACTCCAAAACGAATAAATGAAATACCAAAAGCTTGAATTGAATCAATAGGTTTTGCAATGGCTGCGTAATCGTATTTAGCAATTCCGGCAAAATATTCTGCGTGCATTGCTCCTACCTGAAAATCACTTTTAATTCCTAAAAGACCTGCCGGATTCCAATAGCCAGAGCTGACATCATCTACAGTACTTACAAAAGAATTAGACATTCCTAAAGCACGAGCACCTACCCCAATACTTAGAAATTCATTACTGTATTTAGGGGCCTGACCAAAAATGGAACTACTTGCAACTAAAAAGAAGCAAATGATTATTATGTTGAACTTCTGCATCTACAATAAAGATAGTTAAAATTAGTACTCGTTCTTCGAATATTTGTTTCGAATTGAACTTTGTATTAACTTCTTATTTATAGTAAATATTGTACAGCTATTTTTATTTTAGCAGCTAATGAAAGGTCTGTCTTTTATTCCTAATGCCTTTACTCTCGGAAATCTGCTATGCGGTGTTCTGGCTATATGTTTTATTACTGAAGCTCCGGAATTAGCGGTCTATTTTGTGTTAGGTGGCGCGCTTTTAGATTTTTTCGATGGAATGCTTGCTCGAATGCTAAAAGTTCAAGGCGAAATGGGTAAGCAACTAGACTCTCTAGCAGACATGGTCACTTTCGGTGTAGTTCCAGCATTAATGGCCTTAAAAATGATTTCAGATTTTGGTCCAACTTGGAATTTTGTTTTTTTAGATGAAGAGCAAGGCGTCTTTAATCTGGCTTCATTCTCGAACATCTTAGTATTGAGTTTGGCATTAGGCGCTGCTTATCGATTAGCGAAATTCAATATCGCTACAGATCAATCTGAAGATTTTAAGGGATTACCCACTCCAGCAAATGCCATTTTTTGGACAGGCCTTTTTGGGGCATATTATTTAGGGCAATCATATTCTCTTTTCGAAAATCTTGAAAAGAACACGATTATTTTAAAAGTCCTGGCACTCTTATTTGCGTTTTTAATGATTTCCAATATTCCCATTTTTGGTCTTAAGTTTAAAAACTTTGGTCTTAAGGAGAATATTTGGAAATATCTCCTGTTAACATCCAGCTTAATATTGTTGGTATTTTTAAAGTGGTTAGCATTACCTTTAATTGTAGTTTTGTACATCATTTTATCCATTATTAAAAATTTAGTGAAATGAAATTTAGAGCGGAAATAGACGTAATGCCCCAAGACAATCTGTTAGATCCTCAAGGAAAAGCGGTAACAGCTTCTATGGGAAACTTAGGATTGAGCGAAATTACCAATGTGAGAATAGGGAAACATATTACGCTGCATGTTGAAGCTGACTCTAAAGACGATGCAAACACAAAAGTCAATGATGCTTGTAAAAAACTTTTAGCAAACCAAATAATGGAAAAATTTGAATTCGAAATTTTCGAATCTTAATGTTTCATCCGACATACCTCTGCGTTATTTAGTTTTAGCTTGTTCCACACATTGCTGTTGGTAATAAAAGCGACTTAAATAATAGACTGTACCTTATTATATAAATTAGATTCTTACATGATTCAATTTTTGAGAAACAGATTCCTCTGGGCAATTTGGGTATTTGCTCCTTTTGTTTTAAATGGTCAAACCTGCGATAACCCTTCTCTTGTTTGCTTCGGAAATAATTTCGATCAGTTTCAAATGGATACCCTTCCTAGTGGAATGGATGCTCCATGCTTTACTGCAGACAATAGTTATTTCTTAGAATTTTCTACTAACGATATTGGCGGAGATGTCAGAGTTGAGGTAGCCCTTGGAAATTGTGTTGACTCTTTATCATTTGATGATGAAGTTGCAATAGCAATAATTGAAACAACAGATCTTTGCAATGGACCTTTTAATTATTTAGCCTGTAATGCAGCCAGTTCGGGCTTTTTAACAATAGAAGCCTTTGGCCTCAATGCAAATACCAATTACTTCATTCAAATAGATGGAGACTTAAATGGGGCTGGAATAACCAATGCTGCTGTGTGCAGTTTTAATCCTGTTATTTCTGGAAGCGGTGTTGAGCTTCCTATTACCCTTAGTCCTGATGAATTTATTATAAGTGGACAATCCGTACAGCTTTTTGCAACTGGAGGGGCACAATACAATTGGACACCGTCAACGGGTTTGAGCAATACTACCATACCAGATCCTATTGCCTCTCCAACTGAGAATACTGAATATACTGTAGAAATAACAAATGGTGCATGCACTGTTACCAGAAGAGTTTGGGTTTTTGTTTTTCCACCAATTACAGTCTATGATGCTTTTACTCCAAATGGAGACGGTTTTAATGATGATTGGGTCATTCCCAGAATAGAAAATTTCCCCGCTTGCTCAGTAAATATTTTTGATCGTTGGGGTCAACTGGTTTTTAAATCGATAGGCTATAACACTCCATGGAATGGAACTCGAAATGGGAATTTTGTTACTGCAGGCAATTATTACTATGTAATTGAATTAAACGATGACGAAGTGAATGAGAATTTATTTACTGGTTCGGTAACCATAATCTATTAATATGAAGAAGTTAATAGTACTATTCTTCTCAGCATCGATAACAGTGATCGGCTTCGGTCAACAAACTCCTCAGTATACCAATTACATCTTCAATCATTTTGCGATAAACCCAGCAGTAGCTGGATCCAAAAAATGTATGGACATTCGTTTAGGCTACAGAACACAATGGCAGGGATTTGAAGGAGCTCCGAAAACCGCCATTGCTAGTATAAATGGCCCAATGGGAGTGAAAAACAAAAGTTCATTTAAAACCAAGCACGGTATTGGTGGCTTAATTGAAAATGATAGAACAGATCCTTTAGGAAGAACAACTATGCAACTAGCTTATTCCTATCATTTTCCTATTAGTAGAGAAAGGTTTGCATCGATAGGATTCTTTGCCGGATTTACCCAGTTTTCATTTGATGCTTCGGAGCTTTCGGTAGAAAACCCTGCTGATCCTGCGATTGTCACTTCAAGAAATGTATTTGTTCTTCCAGAGTTTAATCCAGGAATTTGGATTTATAGTGATAAGTCATTTTTTGGTTTAAGTATAATGCATTTAACATCAAATAGAATAAAAGATGTGGGCCTTGATACTCGATTTAATCCTCACTACTATTTAACCTATGGGAAAGCATTAAAGGTTGGAAAAGAACTGCAGTTCAGACCTAGCATAATGCTCAAAAAGACAGCGGCAACACCATTTGCATTAGATATTAATGGCTTGCTTGATATAAGAGATGTGATAACAATTGGAATATCATATAGAAATGTAGATGCCATAAGTGGTTTAGTGAAGTTCAAATTTTTACGCTATTTTTCGATAGCTTATGCATATGATTACACAACTTCAAAAATAAATTTAAGTAGTTCAAATACGCATGAGATAATTATAGGAGCTTTATCTTGCCCAAGGCCGAGTGGAGGAAGAGGTTATGTGCCTTGTTCAGCTTATGATTAATTTCCTAACAACCGAACCCAAAGATGAAATACAGATTAGGACAATTATTCTTTTTTATGATTTTGCCCTTAACGGCTATTTCGCAAAATGGAATATTCACAGCACAGGAGATAGATTCTATTCTACTTAATAGTCAAGGAAGTTGTGCATTCTTTACCATTGTTTCAAACGTGGATCCCCCTTCTTGTAATGATTTCTCAGATGGAACCGTCTCAGTAGAGGAACCAGTAGACGGAATAGGTCCTTATACATACCAGTGGTTTGGTGGCCCAGCTTCAATGATCTGGACTGGACTTGGAGCAGGAACATATACTATTATTATTACAGATCAAGGTCAGAATGAGAGCTGCAGTCAGGCGGTAATACTTAATGAACCTGAAGATTTAACGGTTTCTTCTATGGGGGCAATTCCACCTTCTTGTTTTGGTACATGTGATGCTTCTGCAGATCCTTTTGTTATTGGAGGAAATGGGGGCAATATGTTTGATTGGAGTAGCGGAGAAACAACACCCGAGGCTACAATGTTGTGCGACCCATTTATGCTTACCATAACCGATAGCAAAGGCTGTACGTTTGATACTACATTCACTTTTACCGATGCGCCAGAAGATTTTAGTATTGACGAAGTAATTACCGATGTGGATTGCAATGGTAACAATAATGGTTCAATTGAAATTACGATCAATGGTGGAACCGATCCTTATCAAACAGATTGGACTGGACCAGGAACCTTTATGTCTGATGACGAGGACATTTTTAATCTGGAACTAGGTAATTATACGGTTAATATTATAGATGCTAATCTTTGTACATTCTCTCAAACTTTCGAAATAACAGAACCAGAACCTTTAGTTGTAGACTTTACCAAGATGGATAATGAATGCTTTGGGGATGAATTTGGTGAGATACAGTTAGATATAATGGGAGGAGTCGAAGATTATATATTCGATTGGTCAGGACCAAATGGCTTTAGTTCTACAGATGAGGATTTAATGAATTTAGGATGCGGAACCTATGACCTAACAGTTACGGATGCCAATTTTTGTGTCGAGATGTTAAGTGTAGATATTCTTTGTCCAGATAGCATTCAAATCGATGAGCTTTTAACCGATATTTCCTGTTTTGGTGCAGATGATGGGAGTATAGACATTACCGTCACAGGGGGAATTTTAGATTACGAATATTTATGGTCTGGCCCGGGAACCTTTGTTTCAACGGATGAAGATATTACTGGACTTGAGCCGGGTGATTATACTGTTATCGTAACCGATGATAATGATTGTATTGTAGAGGAAACATTCACTATTACTGAACCAGAAGATTTAGTGCTGGATGCAATGACAATGACCACTTCCTGTATTGGAGATATGGACGGTTCTATAGACTTGACGATTACAGGAGGAACATTTCCTTTTGATATTGTTTGGACAGGCCCTGGAGCATTCACCTCCATGGATGAAGACATTTCTAACCTAGACCAAGGAACTTATATGGTTACCGTTACAGACGATAATGATTGTATGGAAACTTTGACCGTAACAGTGGATGAACCAGTGCCCTTTAATATTTCAGAAATAATAACGGAAGCCAGTTGCGGGGGGCAAAGTAACGGTTCAATTGAAATTACATTTTCAGGAGGTACCGAACCTTATGATTTTTCATGGACTGGTCCGGGAGCATTCACCTCTATGGATGAAGATATTTTTGGCTTACTCATTGGAACTTATGATTTGACTGTTACAGATGCCAATGATTGTGTCTTTATGATTTCCTATGAAGTGGAAGAAGTAGAAGGCTTTACCCTAGATTTTGATGTGATCAATATAGATTGTTTCGGACAAAATGCGGGCGCAATAGATATGACCATTATTGGCGGAGTTGCTCCTTTTAATATAGATTGGACCGGTCCAAATGCCTTTGTTTCTCAAGACGAGGATATCAACACTTTAGAAGCGGGAATATATAACGTAAATGTTGTTGATCAGGATTTATGCGTTCAAAATGTTGATGTAGAAGTCCTACAAAATGATAGCATCGAATTTATGTTTGATGTAATAGAGCCAAGTTGTCAAGGAGATGCTAATGGAGTAATAGATGTAACAGTTACTGGAGGTGTCTTAGACTACGATTATTTATGGACGGGTCCTGGAGCCTTTATGGAAACCACTGAAGATATATCAATGCTTCAAGGGGGCACTTATTTTTTGACCTTAACGGATGCTTTGGGCTGTGTACAAATTCAAAGTGTAGAATTAACCGACCCTATGCCAATTATAGTTGAAGGTGTAGTTTCAGATTTAGATTGTAATTCAGACAATACAGGAGCTATTGATCTGACTATTACTGGAGCGGTCGCTCCTTATGATGTTATGTGGACAGGACCTGGTGCCTTTAATTCAACAGATGAAGATATAAGTGGTCTTGAAGCTGGAATTTACATAGTGAATATCCTAGATTTTAACGGTTGTACTCAAACAGGCTTTTTTGAAGTTGGGCAACCGGATGTAATTGAAGTCAATGCAGATATTATGGATATTACTTGCTTTGGCCCTAATTCTGGTTCTATTTCTTTGGATATAATTGGTGGGACAGAACCATTTACTATTTCATGGACTGGACCAGGAACATTTAGTTCTGCAGATGAAGATATATTTATGCTGGCTGCAGGCACCTATAACCTGACCATTACAGACGATAATAATTGTGAATTTACATCAAGCTATGAAATCGAAGAGCTGGAAGATTTGACCTTCATATCTAATGTAAATGATGTTGCTTGTAATGGGGAAGATAATGGTTCTATTGAGATTGATATTATGGGAGGAACCATGCCTTATACCATTAACTGGACGGGGCTTAATATGTTTGCCTCTTCAGATGAAGATATATTTAATCTGGAACCTGGCACCTATAATGTAACCATAGAAGATGATATAGGATGCGTTGAAACAGGAACCTTTGAAATAAATGAATCTGATCTGCTTGAGTTAGATTTCACTATTGTTAATCCTACTTGTCCCTTTGATGATGGTTCCATTGAAGTGATGCCTTCAGGAGGGATAGATCCTTACACGATAACTTGGTCCGAGTTTGACGGTGCTTTCATTTCAAATAATGCATTAATAGATAACCTTGCTCCTGGAATTTATATGGTGCAGGTAGAAGATCTCAACAGTTGTGTAAATGGAGATACAATTACAATTAACCATCCAACACCCATAGTAATAGAAACAATAACTCCAGTTACTTGTCCAGGTGGCACGGACGGAGCAATTGAATTAGAGATAATGACGGATGATCCACCGGTGGATATCGATTGGGATGGACCTAATGGATTTGATTCTTCAGATGAAGATATTTTTGGACTTGAAGCGGGAATATATACTGTTGAAATTATCGATCAAGCTCTTTGTAATATCAATCTATTACTTGAAGTTCCTGTTAATGATCCGATAGAAATTCTTGCAGATATTTCTCCAATTGCATGTCAGGGAGATAATGATGGAGCCATTGATATTATACTTAATAATGTAGTAGATCCTTTTACAGTTTCTTGGACTGGACCGAATGCTTTTGTTTCTTCCGATCAAGATATAAGCGATTTGGAACCCGGTCTCTATACCATTTCTATAATAGATGGAAATACCTGCCAAGCAGATAGTACCTTCGAGATTCTTGAAGGAGTTGGATTGGATTTAACTTTTGTTTCTGAAGATGCTTTGTGCAAAAATTCTACTGATGGTTCAATAGATATGACCATAAATAATGGCCAGTTTCCATTTACCATTTCATGGATGGGACCAAATGCTTTTAGTTCAGCGAATGAAGATATTGATAACCTTGAGGCAGGTGTTTATATGGTCTCCATTGCAGATGACAATATGTGTCAAGCTGATTCAATGATAGAAATATTTGAACCTGATAGTATTCTATTGCAATTAGATATAACGCAATCTCTTTGTAGTAATTCCAATGAAGGAAGTATTGAATGGGTATCACTTGGTGGAACTCCAGCCTATGTATTTACGTGGACAGGGCCAAATGCTTTTTCATCGAATGATCAGAATATTTTTGACCTCTTTCCAGGTGATTATGTGCTTCAAGTTGTAGATAATAATCTATGTGTCGAAGACACAGTAATTAGTATTACTTCACCAGAAACAATAGCAGTTGATTTTAACGTAACCAATTCCACTTGTGGAAATTCTGATGGGTCAATTTTAGCAACTGCATCTGGAGGAACAATCTTATTGGATTATTCTTATGAGTGGTTTGATGCATCTATGATATCCATTGGAAATAACAACTTTATAAATTCTTTATCCGCTGGTGTTTATACTTTGATCGTTACAGATGACAATTCCTGTATGGATACCTCGATGGTAACTATTTCAGATGATATTTATACGGTGGATGCGCAAATAAGCAATGCCAATTGTGGTGGAGCAAATGATGGTTCAATACAGTTGACAATAAGTGGGGCACAGGATCCAATAACTATTTTATGGTCAGGACCTAATGGTTTCGCCTCAAATATGGAGGATATTTTTGACCTTGAACCAGGTGATTATGAAGTAAGCATTACAGATGCCAATAACTGCATCTTTACAGAAATTTATCAAGTATCAGAACCAGAAGACATTTTTGTTGATGAGATAATTGATAGCCCAGATTGCTTTGGAGTAAATGATGGATCTATACTAATAGATATTAGTGGGGGAGATGGAGATTATCAAATACAATGGACCGGACCAAATATGTTTTCTTCACAAGATGAGGACATTTTCAATCTCGAAGGAGGACTCTATACGCTTGTAGTTTCTGATATGTCAGGCTGTACCTTGACTCAAGAATTTGAGTTGAATATTCCAACAGAAATAATAGCGACACCTATTTTTCAAGGTCCAGTTTGTCCTGGTATCCCAGATGGTTTTATTGATATTACAGTTTCAGGAGGGCAGGCAGGTTACACTTTCTTATGGACCGGACCTAATATGTTTACTTCCATGGATGAAGACATTGATTTTTTGGTAGCAGGTGAATATACTGTTGTAATAACCGATTCATTCCTTTGTCAAAATGAGTTTACCTACACCTTAGCAAATGCAACCTCCATACAGTTAGATGCTACCTTAACAAATATTTCTTGTTTTGGAGACGATAATGGTTCCATTGTCCTAAATCCAAGTGGAGGAATAGATCCCTATGATTTTAGTTGGACAGGTCCCAATATGTTCACATCAATGGATCAAGATATATTTGATTTAGAGCCGGGAATATATGCAGTTACCGCAAATGATCAACTCAATTGCGAAACAACAATAGAGTTTGAGATAATTGAGCCGGATACTCTAGATGTAGAAGTAGATATTAGTAATCCCACATGTTCATTTTTGAATGATGGTGCATTAGATATAACCGTTTCTGGAGGCAATACTCCTTATACCTTTTCTTGGACTGGGCCCAATATGTTTACTTCCGCAGAAGAGGATATCTCAGGTTTGGAAGATGGTATTTACACACTTCAAATAGTAGACAGTGCTATGTGTACATTTACGGATTCCTACGTCTTGGTTTCTCCCACAGAAATTACAGTAGAATTAGATGATATTATTTCACCCCAATGTGATGACTCACCTGACGGTCAAATTTTCATTACCGCTATGGGAGGTGTTGGAACATTAGATTATAGTTGGACTGGACCAAATGCTTATACTTCAACAGAGGAAGATCCTACCATGCTTACTGCTGGTATATTTAATCTTCAGATAACTGATGATTTTTCTTGTGTTTTGGACACTTTTTTCATCGTGGTTTCTCAGAACTTGTTGGTAGCAGACGCAGGAAACTACGGAGAACTTTGTGATATGGATACTTTGGTTTTAGATGCTTCAAATAGCATTGGAGCAACATCCTTTGAATGGTTTGTAGATGGTGATGCATTTTCTACCGAACAAAGTGTTGAATTAGCTCTTAGTTTAAATGTGAACGAAATTGTTCTGAACGTTTCAAACGGAATATGCGCAGATTCTGACACCATTAACTTAAGTATAAATGAGTTGCCTTTTGTGGATGCTGGACCAGATATTGAAGGCTTAATAGACGAAACATTTATCTTGGGTTCTAACCCAACAACCGATATAGATAACACGGTTATTTGGAGTCCAGATATAAGTTTAGATGATCCCACATCGTTTAATCCCATGGGTATAATAATAGAAGATCAATGGTATATTGTTACTGCCACAAATGCTATCGGCTGTCAAGCGATAGATTCTGTTTTTGTTGATTTGACCTCTCCTGTGAATATTACCAATACCATTACTCCAAATGGAGATGGCTTTAATGAAGTTTGGATTTTAGATGGCTCGACAAACTTTCCAGATATAGAAGTAGAAATATACAATAGGTGGGGAGAGTTATTATTTCAATCTTCTGGTTATTCAGATCCTTGGGATGGAACCTACGAAGGAAAACCACTTCCAACAGGAACATATTATTATGTGATATTATTAAACGATCCCATGTTCCCTGAACATTTTGATGGACCAATAACAATAATGAGATGAGAACTTTAAAATTTATATTCGTTGGCACGGTCATTTTCTTTTTAAGTTCAAAACTTATAGGACAACAGTTACCTCAATATTCATTGTATATGTACAATCCATATATTGTGAATCCTGCCTATGCTGGTCTGGAAAATGAATTGCAAGTAAGGTCTACTAACAAATACCAATGGACGGGAATTACCGATGCCCCAAGAACATTTAATTTATCATTTTCAAATACTGCACTAGACGCAAAGATGGGTTATGGATCTTGGGTGTATACTGATGTTGCCGGTCCAACTAGAAGAATTGGAATTCAGGGAAGTGCTAACTATCTAACCAATATCACTGAATCATTGAAATTTTCAATTGCTCTTTCAGGGGGAATTTCACAATATGCAATAGATGGAGATAAAATTATAGTAAGAGACACAGATGATCCAATATTGAATAACAGGTTATCTTCTAAAATTATTTTTGATGCAAAAGCAGGCTTTTTTCTCCAACATGAAAAGTATTTCCTTGGATTATCTGTACCAAACTTGACTCAGTCTCGAATAGATCCTTTTTTTGATGGTCAATCCATTGGTGTTTTAGAACCACATTTTAACCTAATGGCTGGGTATAATTATTTCTTGAATGAAGATATAACCTTAAAACCAAGCATATTGCTCAAATATGTAGAACCGGTTCCATTTAAGATGGATATAAATGTACTATTTGATTACAAAAACAGATTTTGGATTGGTGGAGGGTACAGAATTAATGACGGTATAATCGCAATTGCAGGAGTAGACCTAAATAATAGAATGCAATTTTCTTATGCTTTTGATATTATAACATCTAATCTTAGCAGCTATTCTGGAGGTGTACACGAAATTTCAATAGGCCTAAATTTTACTAAGCCAGAACCAAAGTTAAATACAGAAGTGTTAGAGTAGAATATCTAGATTCCAACGACTAAAATGTGGATTTCAACTATTTACTGAAAATGTAAGCCTTTACCCCCGTAAATTAGGCTTATGAAAGTCGCAGAGAAAAACCTAACAGTTACGTTCAGTGTTCTAAAAGATGGCGATGATAGAATTACCGTTGCGCTTAACAGAAATTATGTTGATGAATTGACTAATCGTATCAAAGCAATTCGCAACATTTCTGTGAATCTGGACTCGTAAATAAGGTAATTAATATTTTTTTACATTCGGGACTGCGAAGTTTCGATGGATTCGATAAGTAAAAAAATCTGTATTGTAGGTCAATTTGGTGTGGGTAAAACCTCACTCCTTAGAAGGTATGTTTCTAGTATTTTTAGTGAAGAATATCTTTCTACCATTGGAGTAAATATTGAACAAAAAAAAATTCAAATTGGAGATAAAGAACTGAAGTTGATTATTTGGGATATAGCTGGAGAATCATCAGTAACGGTTATTAATCCTTCCTATCTAAAAGGAGCTCATGCCGTTTTTTATGTTGTTGATTTATCAAGAAAGGAGACAATAATTAACCTTTCTCAAAACATAGACAATATGAGCAATTTAGTTTCTGGCAGGCCTGTGACAACATTGTTGAATAAATCTGATTTACTTAGTGAAACTGGATTAAAAGAGATTTTAGAAAAAGTGTCAGTCAAAGATTACTACATAACCTCTGCTAAAACAGGGGAAAATGTGAATGAGGCTTTTGAGGATATAGCAAAGAAATTAATTAATGAAGCATGAAATATTAAAATCTAATCTACTTCATGACTTTAGTCAGATCATTTCATGTGATGAAAATGGAGTGGTCATATTTTCAGATAATACACTTTTTAATATTGAAAGAGGTTCTAGTCTTTTTGAACTTGGCCCTTTTTTTGAATCTGAATGGATGACTTTTATAGAATCCAATGACCATCACTTAAACTATCCATCCATAAACTTAAAAGTAAAGGAAAAAGAGTACATTTTTGATGTTTCCTATTCAGGAGAAGAAGACCTAATCAATGTTGTTCTGCTAGACTTAACAAAGCAATATCAAGGATTACAAGGGTTGTTGCAAGAGAAAAATGAGGCTCAGATAGCAAAAAATTTACTTGCAGAAAAAAATAAGATTCTAGAATTGGAAAAGGAAATTGCCAATGTAAAGAATCATCAGCTTAAAGAAATTCAACAATATAAAGATCAGTTTCTGGCGCATATGTCTCACGAACTTAGAACACCACTAAATGCGCTCTTGGGTTTTGTACAAATTCTTAATGAAACTGAATTAAACGAAAAGCAAAAAGACTATACGCGAATTATAAGCTCATCTGGGAATCACTTACTTACAGTGGTGAATGACATTTTAGATTTGACTAAAATGCAGGAAGGAAAGTTAAAACTAAATGTTGCTTCATTCAGTATCCCAGATTTTGTGAAAGACATTAAGGAGTCTTTAGAGCCCCTCTTCAAAGAAAAAGGAAATGAATTTATAACTCATTTAGATCCTCAAGTTCCTGAGTTTGTAGAAGGTGATAGAGTTAGAGCCAAACAAGTAATGTTTAATTTATTGAGCAATGCAAATAAGTTTACCGATAATGGAAAAGTTAGTCTGAGCATAAATAAGGGTGGAGACACCTTAGTTTTCAAGGTTAAGGATAATGGAATCGGAATGCATAAAAAGGATTTGGAAAAGGCTTTTGGAGGTTTTGATCAGGTATATGACCCTTCCATAAAAAACTATGGAGGAACTGGATTGGGACTTAAAATTGTAAAATCAATTCTTGAATTAAAAGGAGGGACTATTTCGGTTGACAGTGAATATGGTAAGGGTACAGAATTTATGGTGGAAGTTCCGCTGAATACCGCAGAGAATGCTACGGTCAGAATTGAACCAGAGGATTACGATTGCCCTTCAGACTTAAGAATATTGGTGGTTGATGATGCTCACCTTAATCGTCTCTTGCTGAAAGAAATGTTCATAAGAGAAGATTGTGTTTTTGAGTTTGCTGAAAATGGTTTAGAAGCAATTTCTATTCTCAGAGAGAAATCTTTTGATCTGGTTTTAATGGATATTCAAATGCCTATTATGGATGGCTATGAAGCGATGAAAATTATTCGTAATTCTAAGGATAAAACGATTAGAAATATTCCAGTAATTACGATGACTGCCCATGTAATAAGTGAAGAATTAGAAAAGATTAAACGATACGGATCCAACGATATCATTCTAAAGCCGATAAGTAAAAAGGAGCTTAAGAAAAAGGTTTCCACATTAATGTCATTGGAGGTGAAAGACAACTTTATAAGACCAGGTTTGGTAGAATTTAAAGGAATTGAGGAAATAGCAGATGGAGATGGCTCTATAAAAAACGAACTTCTTAGAACCTTCAGAATTCAGACGGAGGACATGCTAGAATCTATGGAAAAGGCATTGGAGAAATCAGATTTTAAAATGATCAAAAGCCAATTACATAAACTCTCAAACTCATTTCAATTATTTAATATTCCTTATCAGAAAAAACTAAATAATTTATCCGATATGGAACCCGAAGAATTGGAAAATGAAAAAACGCAAATTCAAACAATACTGGAAACCGCTGAAGGTGCTCTTTTTGAAGTAGTTAATACTTTGAAATAGTATGAATATTCAAAATTTCTTCTAACTTCATTCTGTTTAGGTATTTAGCTATTTTTATAGTACTTTTTTGAACTATATTTGCGGCTTAGAGCAAAATGTAAACTATTTGCGCATCTTTAATCTAGTAAATGACGTATAAAGTAAGCCTAACTTTTAGAACACAATGAAACAAGAAAATAAGAATCACACAAATGGTCTTGATCCCAAGATTAATGCGATAAAGGAGATTATTTTTGGTAATGAAATCCAGGATTATAACCAGCAGTTTCAAGAAATTTCAAAATCACTTGAAAGGCAAAAACAGGAATTCAAAGATGAAATTGCCGAGTTGAAAAAAGAGTTGAGTGAGACTATTCAGAACTTTGAAAAAGAGCTGTCAAAAGCCGAGAACAGGCTAAACGCGCTTATCGATAAAGAAGCAAACTCATTACAAGATAAAAAAGCTGATAGAAAAGCTTTAGCTAAAATGTTTAGCACATTATCTGATAAGTTAGCAGGATAAATACCTTTTCAATTTGATTTTTTTTTAAATGAACGATCAGGATAAAATAGAACTCCTGAAAGGTATTCTTTTGGATGACGAACGACAAGTTCGTGAGAAAATTGAAAAAAGAATATCTGAACTCAATGACCAGGTTAACCAAAGAGTTGAATTGGAAAAAAGAGTTAATCCCATTATTGAAGAAAAACTGGGTGACTTTAAAGAAGAAATACCCAAAACAATGGGGCCTGCAATTACTGAAGCTCTTAAGAATCAAATTGCAAATGCCAAGGATGATATTGTTGATGCCCTTTATCCTATACTTGGTCAAATGATAAAGAAATATATTCAAGCAGAATTTCAAAAGCTGAGTGAAAGAATAGAGAAACAGAGAAAAGAAGTGTTCTCATTTAGCAATTGGAAGAATAGATTTAAAAATAAAGTTTCTGGTATCAAAGAAGCAGATATTATTTTAGAAGACTTAGCAGAATCAAAAATTATTGATATTCTAGTAATGGAAGAAGGATCTGGGATATTGTTAGGAAGCTATAATCCAGACTCAGAGTTGGAAAATGATATGGTTTCTGGAATGCTCACTGCTATAAAATCCTTTGTAGAAGATGCCTTTAATAAGGCAAATGAAGATTTAGAAGTTATCCAGTACGAAACTTATAAATTAATTATCAATGACTACCCTAAGTTCAATGTGGTATCTATTGTAGAAGGACCAGTAACAAGCAATTTCAAATCATATTTAGAAGACCAGATAAATATTTTTGCAAGTAACTTGGTTAAAAGTAGAGAAAAAAATCAGGCCAATAAACTTGACAGCTTTGAGATAAAAGAGTTTATTAGGAAGGAACTGAGGGAAATATTTAGTAATAATAAACTGGCCTTAAATTAATTGACACTATGCTTAACACTATAACCATTGACGATGATAATCTAGTCAACAAAGCACTGGAAGTATTTCTTCAAAAATCAGATAACATAAATTTCATTGGTAGTTTTACTGATCCAGTTAAAGCGCTATCTACCATAAAGGAAAAAGATATTCATTTAATTTTTCTGGATGTAGAGTTTCCCGATATCACTGGTTTGGATTTTTTATCCAATATACCAGCTCATTGTCAGGTAGTACTTATGTCATCTAAAAAAGATTATGCAGTAGATGCATTTGATTTCGAAGTCTCTGATTTTATTCATAAGCCCTTAACACTTGCTAGAGTCCTAAAATCAATAGACAAAATCAATTCAAATTTTGAAACGGATCCAGAAATAAAGGACAAGAAATTTATTTTTGTTAAAGAAAAATCTCAGCTCGTAAAAGTTGATCTTTCGGTAATCTCCGTCATTCAAGCTTTAGGTGATTATGTGACTCTTCAGTCTTCGAACAAAAAGTATATTGTTCACTCATCAATGAAGTCAATAGAATCTAAAATTCCTCAAAAGGATTTTGTACGTATCCACAGAAGTTATATCATTAACTTAAATCATGTAAAATCAATGGAAGACTCTACTCTTGCTGTTGGAGACAAAGTAATTCCAATAAGCAAATCCTATAGAGCTGCATTGTTAAGTCGCCTAAATATAGCTTAGTGCGCGTAGATAAATATCTCTGGTCCATAAGAATCTTTAAAACAAGAAGCAAGGCAACTGAAGCCTGCAAAAAAGGAAAGGTACTTGTTCAAGAAAAGCCTATTAAGCCTGCAAGAGAAATATCAATTAATGATATTATTCTAGTAAAGAAAAAGGCCATTAACTATCAATTTCAGGTTAAGGAATTACCAAAGAATAGAGTAGGGCCTAAACTTGTGGAAGACTATGTAATAAACGTAACCCCGCAGTCGGAGTTGGACAAAAAGGAGATGATAAAATTAGGAAGACCCATGATCAGCTCCACCAAGAGAAAATTTAAAGGAAGACCAACAAAAAAGGAAAGAAGAGATAGAGAAAAGTTTTTGGATGAAGAAGAATAAAAAAAGGCTCCAATTTCTTGAAGCCTTTATTCGAATAGTGATTTCTTTAATTTAAGCATCATCTCAATTTACCTGGGTTAGCTGTGCTTGCACTGTTTAAGATTTGCAAATGTAATTCCTTTATTAACATTAAGTGCGCAATGTACTCTGTTATTCTTCCTGTTTTCATTAATTCTAAAGCTTTCATTTTAGCTTCCATGTATTTTCTTTTAATATCAATCATCGTTTCAAATTTTATGGTTATGTCTAGAATATATCAATAGCCGTGCCAAAAAATATAAATATTTGTTAATCAGTGTTTTAAGTGCTAATATTTTCTTTAATCTATATAATCAAATTCTATTTTACCATCATTTTACAGCTCAGCGAATAATAAATTTTTAAAGCAACTTATAGCTAAGTGAATCATATAATAACAAGAGTTTTTAATGGGAAACTCCAAACGATGCTCAATACCTTTTAAGCTTTATCCCATTTAATATTGTCAAGATGATTTATCAGTTGTGTGTGTGGATCAATGCCGATCAAATCTATTTTCGGTATTTCAAGGAATTAATAATCAGATATAATTACCTTCTTCAATCAAAAGAAAACTGTAATTCTAAAACAGTTTCTCATTTCTTTAGAAAACGGAAGTTTTCATTTTTAGTAATTCCACATGGCTTCTTCAAAAACAAGATTTGCTCCCAAATGAGCTAATCAATTTTGTCAAACAATCTATATTTTCTTAATGCATAATCAAAAATACAGTCATGAAAACAAACGCTATTCAAGGAGAGAAAAATGTTCTTTCTTCAATTTATTTTGATTTCAAAATACTTACTGTTTTTCTACTTTTTTTTACTCTAAACTCATCAGCACAAATCGCTTTCATTGGGGGTCAGATAAATAAATATACCGCAATTGATGCAATTGAATGTGCAAGCAAAGGAGAACTATCAGTATTAAATTCTTCCGGGTTTTTGGTAGGTCAGAAAGTTCTTGTTTATCAAGCCAAAGGAGCATTAACAAATGAAAGTAATACATCCGACTTTGGAGAAATAGAACATTTTAATGCAGCAGGAAATTATGAGATAAATGAAATAACAGGGATTTCTGAGAACCAAATATCCCTTAAATTTTCTATTAATCCGATATTCAATCCAAATGCAGGATTACAACTAATAACAATTCCAAAATACCAAATTGCAAATGTGGTTTCTGTACTTTCTGCAAAACCATGGGACGGTAAAATAGGGGGGGTTCTTATTTTTTCTGCAGAACATCTCATACTAAACTCGGACATCATTTTAGACGGTTTAGGTTTTAGAGGAGCACAACCTTCAAGTCCAAATAATTCGACAAACGTAGCTGCTTTCTATACACCAACTGTTTCTGGAGAAGCCGGCTTAAAAGGTGAAGGAATTGCCAACACAATTATCAATAAGCAAGGAGGAAAAGGAGCTCAAGCAAATGCAGGTGGCGGAGGAAATGGAAAGAATGCCGGAGGAGGCGGAGGATCCAATTTCGGGTCAGGTGGTTTTGGAGGTCTCCATTCAAATCAATCATCTAAAACCAGAGGAGAAGGTGGAAATGCATTGAATAATTCTATTGATCAGAACAGAATTTTTTTTGGCGGGGGCGGAGGTTCTGGCCACTATAGCGGAGTAAAAGGAGCTGCTGGAGGAAATGGAGGAGGACTGGTAATTATAATGGCTAATTCTATTTCAGGAAATACACATACCATTTCTGCAAATGGTGATAAAGGTATATCTGCAAAAGAGAATAATGGTTCAGGAGGAGCAGGAGCTGGAGGAACAATAATTTTAGATACAAAAAGTATAAATGGACCTTTGTATATAGAATCCAATGGAGGAAAAGGTGGAGATAATCACAATGATGCTGGAACCGGTGGTGGCGGTGGAGCTGGAATTATATATACTAAAAGTTCTTTTTTAGAAAATGTAAGAATTTATCATTCTGGAGGGCTCAGTGGAACTTCAAATGGAGACACTAAGTCAGCAACCGCGGGCGAAAAAGGAAAGCTGCATTTTGGTATAAGCTTAACAAAAGCTCAGTATCAGAGCACTGAAATATGCAATAACGGTATAGATGATGATTGCAATGGACTTGTAGATTGTCTAGACCCAAAATGTAATAGAAATCAAAACTGTCCTGATACCGATGGAGATGGAATTGTAAACGCAATTGACCGTGATGATGACAATGATGGAATACCAGATTCTGTAGAAGACAAAGAAGGGCATAACTCAGCATTGAATTATCAATTGTACAATCAACTTCCACCCAAAAACAAAATCGATAAAGTAATAAGCTTGAATTCCGATTTCACAGGAACAACAACTGATTTTGTTCCCAATAATTTAGCCAGTATTCATTTGGGGAGAACAAGCACATATTCTATTCGATACTATGGATATATAAAAATTGAAGAAGCGGATGAATATACTTTTTATCTGAATTCGGGGGACGGATCCCGCTTATCCATTGATAAACAAGTCATCCTTTTAAATGACGGCACCCACAGCTGTGAACTTGCAAAAGCGGAACTATTTCTAGATGAAGGAGCCCATAAAATAGAACTATTATATTTCGAAAAGGAGGGTGAGACCTGCCTTGAACTAGAATATGAAAGTTCAAGAATTACTAGACAAAAAGTTCCATTTAATCTGTTCTCTACTGAAATCTTGGACTTGGATAATGATGGCCTAATCGCTTCCTTAGATATTGACTCAGATGGTGATGGTATTCCAGATAATATCGAAAGTCAATCTACCAAAAACTATATCGCACCCAATGCTAGAGATGAAGATAAAGACGGCCTCAGTGATGTTTACGATTCCTTTTGTAAGCCATGCCCAAAAAATGGAATAGACATTACACCATACAATCATGATAGCATAGACGAGCCGGACTTTCTAGATACCGATTCAGATAATGACGGAACATTAGATGCTATGGAAGCTTGGGAAGCAAATACTGAAGGCTTTCCTAGAGTATTTCCATCTCAAAGAGATAATGATAAAGATGGATTGGATAATGTCTTTGATAAGGATAAAGGCTTGTCAAATAGTTATGGACCATCTAATAGAACCAAGCCCTTAGACTATGTAAATAGCGATAATAAAAATGAACCCGATTGGAGAGATGATTCAACAGCCCAACCCGTGGAATTTTTATTTTTTGATGCCACTCAGAAAGAAAATGAAATAGTATTAGAATGGGTAACATTAAGTGAATACAACAATGATTATTTCATTATCGAAAAATCAGATGACAAGCAGTTGTGGTATACCATGGCAGTAGAAAAAGGACAAGAATATGGTTCATCCATTAATCCCTATAGCATCATAGATGATAACCCCTTCTCTGGTATAAACTATTATAGAATAACCCAGTTCGGTTTAGATGGAAAACACAGTGAAAGTAAACGAACTGAAATCTATATTCATAAAGATGCAGACTATATCGTTTACCCCAATCCCGCCAAAGATTATATAAGCATAAGAGGAGTTGGAGAATTTGCAGAAAATCAAAACTCAGTAGTAGAACTATTCGATATTAGAGGGAAGAAACTAGATATTGAAACGCGTGTCTTTGACGATGAAATATTCATAACATTTCCAAACGCCATTACTAGTGGAAACTTCCTGTTAAGAGTAAATAATCAATCCTTTGTGGTTCAAATTATGAAGTATTAAAAAGGATTTTTTGAGAATTACGATTTCAAGGATTCATGATTTCTAGGTATCAAGGAAAGCACTAAAAAACCGAAGTAAAAGAAATTACACACTTATGTAAAAATGATTCAAATTCGAGTAGGCATCATTTGAGTATCTCGGCATTGCTAGATAACCTAGCCTAAGGATGCAAAGAACAATGTAAAACGAAACGAAATGCACTCGAAAAAGATAATCCTAAGGGTGGTCATTGAGCCATGCCGAAATGCACTCGAAGTTGTACCCTGAGGTTCTCGAAGGGTACCGCATAATCATGAATTGGATTTAAAAGCCCCAAACCAAATATATTATAATGCTGCCTAGTGGTTTTGAATATTAATCCCTGTCAACTTATTTTAGAACAAGACACTAGCAACCAAGAACTATAAACTAACAACCCTCAATCATTAACTATAAACCAACAACTATCAACTAGTAGCTAGAAACGAACCACCATGCTCAATACCAACTATTTCCTGGGCTGGAAAATATCTTAAGTTGAGCAGCAGACTTCACTCGACCATTGGACGAAATATTTCGGTAAGCGGCAACTTTTCCCTACTACTTACATATAAAACCTAGACAATTCCTCTGTGGAATTGATATGCTCAATACCAAATATTTAACCCTTTAATCATTAGAAATAATGAATATGTTGTGTGTGGTATTGGGCTTAATTATAGCCTTTTCAATTCTTTGTTGGACCATTGAAATTACTTTATTAAGTATATCATGGTGCGTCACCCAAACAATAAGAGCTCTTTTCTTTAAAGCTTTTAATGTCAATTTATTTCGATTACAAAAAACACTTTGTTTAAGCGCATTTGGTTCCAATCAATTTGATGGAAATCAAATAATGCATTTAGGCATTACTAAGAAATTAAGTCAGGAAAAATTTATTTCCATTAGATCAAAAAGTTTTTGGCCGTCCAGCTCAAATTCTTTTTCTGGCAATTCAAAAATCATTTATCAGGGGCTTTCTCTTACCCAAGAATTCAAGCCCCATTCAAATACAAAACATTCAAAATTAATTTATAAAAACGCGATAGGGTTTATATCAAACTCTTTGCATTGCCCGAACTACTTCTTGAATTAAAGAAAAAGGCAAGTATCAATTCATACTATGAAAAGCATAACGAATAACAAAACACTCAGAAATTGTACACTAAAACCAAAGACAATGTATCTTATGAAAACGAAAAAGTTTAATCAAACAAAAAAATGGTTCGGAATAAAATCACTGGTTTTATGCCTGATCTCAATTTTGACACTTGCCTTTAATGCAGGGGCCAAACAATGGACAAACCAAAATAATCAATGTTCAGTATTCCAACAAACAGATGAGTTTGAAATGGAAATGAATTGTGTTTTTTCAAACTCCTCATTTATTATTCCGAATGAAGATGAATCAAACCTATCGCTATCTTTCTTTAGTCCACCCCCAGGAAATCAAGTGACCGGAGACGAAGATTTTGCGCTGGTTGTGGGATCGAATTTCTCAGGATCACCCTGGAGTTTTGTAGGAAGTACAGGCATAAGTAGATCTGGCAACGCTCTGGTCTTAGGAGGTGGAGGGTGTACTCAAGGTATAGAAGGTGTGGAGCAAACTTTTTCCACAGTTGCCGGCCAAGCATATATAGTTGAAGTTTCTTATCGATCCAATTCATGCGATAATTCGATGTCTATAGAAATTTTTGATAATGCTAGTGCTTTGGTAGTTTCAGATGCTACAGTCGGAGATGATGCTTTTGGAGCGTTCCGATCTGATTTGGCTTCTGGGTCTTCTTTAATTTTTGTTGGTGATGGAAATGATCATACTATTCGAATCGAAAATATTTCTGGTAACGGAGGTCATACTATTCTTGAGTTAGCCAAAGTAAGTCTCTATGCCAGTGATAATGATAACGACAATGTGTTGGATGCACTCGACCTCGATGACGACAACGATGGCATCCTCGATACTGACGAGACGACCCCATTAGCTTATCAATTCGGTACGGCCGTTTTGACGGAATATACCGATGGCGTTGGTGATCGAACAGGAGCAGGAAACTTCCTGATACCAATAGAAGATGAAAATGCAACTTCTCTGGGATCATTGACTCTAGAGTATTATGGATTTACTGGCGATGCCAGCAACAGTGGAGGACTTGGCACGGTACCGGCCGATTTTCATGTGCCGGAATTGGGTCTAGGTGCTATTGGTGACGACATCGCCTTCACCCTCCGATACGCAATGCCCAATATCAATAACCATCCTTGGGGCTATTCGATCAGCCCTTCGGGAATCGATATCGACAGCTTGGAACACCTCTTTCAAGGAGTGAGTATTGGTGGCGTCACGGGTAGACCAGAAGGCAGCCACATCATCACCTATGACCATGATCTTACAACCGATCCGGTCGTTACACGCAGTGTTGCGGGCGCAGGAAATGGCAATGGTCAGCACTTGTACCTACCGGGCTTGACACTCATCCCAGTGGGCGATGCCATTCCAAATGGAACTGAAATACGCAGGAATCAACCAGGCTCGAATGGAACCCGTTGGTTCGATCTAATATTCCCGATAAATGACGGACAGACATACGGCTTCGATGCCGAGTTCAATAACAGCATGTCAGTGCAAGGGGTGGAGAGTACCACCTTCATTCTTGGTCTGACACCGCTCTTTACTGACATCAATTCAGACACCGATGGCATTCCCGATCGTCTTGACCTCGACTCAGATGATGACGGCTGCCCTGATGCTCTTGAAGGAGACGGAGGTTTTATGTTTGCAGATCTTGATAGCAACGACCGTCTTGATACAACAGGAGTCGGTGTTGACGCGAACGGTATTCCCAGCGATGGCTCTGGCGGTAACCTTGCACAGATTGATGTCAGTGCCTATGATGCAGGAACGAATAGTTGCCCGACCAATCCCTTCATTACCACGTGGAATGTCACAGCTGGTGATCTGGAGATCTTCATACCCACCCACGGCACAGGATACAACTATACGGTCGACTGGGGCGATGGCAATGTCGAATCCGGTATCACTGCCCTGGACTATACGCATACTTATACCGATGCAAGCGGATCTCCGTATACAGTTACCATTACCGGGGACTTCCCAAGGTTCTTCAGCGATGCTGGTAACACTGGAAGTGATCCTGTCGATGTCGCCAATATTGCTCAACTCAACTCTTTGGAGCATTGGGGAGACAATGTCTGGGGCGACTTGAATGCAGCATTTGCCGGAGCGGTCAATATGACCTACAATGCAAGCGATGCACCGGATCTCACCAACATCACTTCGTTAGATCAGACATTTAATGATGTCGGTGATATGAACAATGCCAATCTGGATAATTGGAATACGAGTACCATCACCAATATGAGTAATCTGTTCACTTCATCAGGAGGTGATTTCACAGGTCTCCATAATTGGGATGTAAGCAATGTGACTGATATGTCTTTGATGTTCAGAAATACCATATTCAATGGAAATATCACCGGATGGGATGTGATCTCTGTTACAAATTTTGCCCAGATGTTTAGAGACAACATAGCCTTCGCTCAAGACATTAGCAATTGGAACCTCAGTGGTGCTACCAATATATCGGGTATGTTCATTAATGCGGATGCGTTCAACCACGACCTAAGTAGTTGGGAACGGTCCTTTCCAGACGTCAGTACAATGGGCAATGTGACTAATATGTCATCGGTCTTTAGTGGCACAGCAATTTTCGATCAGCCCATAGGAAACTGGAATACGAGCAGTGTCACCACCATGCAAAACATGTTCACTGGTGCAGGAGCATTCAATTCTGATATCAGTACCTGGAATGTCAGTGCAGTGACTAATATGAACCGAATGTTCGATCAGGCAGATGCCTTCGATCAAGACCTTAGCAATTGGGAACGTACTACTCCCGATGTGAGCACCTTGGCCAATGTAACCGACATGGGAATTATGTTCCGTAATATGAATATATATAATCAACCCATCGGGACATGGAACACCAGTGCCGTGACGAACATGGCAGGAATGCTCTTAGGTGCTGTCGCTTACGATCAGGATCTGAGCGGTCTGGATATGAATGCAGTGACCGATGCGACAGACATGCTCAACAACTCAGGACTCTCATTGGAGAACTACGATGCCACCCTCATCGGCTGGAATACTCAAACACTCCAGGCCAATGTTGCTTTGGGTGCAATGGGATTGGATTACTGTATCGGAGGAACTGCAAGACAGAGTATGATGGACAATAACAGTTGGACGATAACTGGAGACATTGAAGATTGCAGCAGCCTGACCCTTCCTGGAGGTGTTGGTAGTGGCCTCGCCCTCTGGCTCAGAGCCGATTCTGGCGGATTAGCTTGGACCAATCAGTCTTCAAATAATACAACCTTGACCACTGTAGGTGCCCCAGCACTCAACGTCAACTCGGTCAACTTTAATGACCAAGTCACCTTCAACGGCAGCAGTCGATATGACATCTCTAATGCAGCATTTGCTACTGGTACAGGAGACAGAGCGATCTATACGGTCTCTTCGCGCACGACAGATGCAGCTGCTCGTTATTCCTTCACCATGGGCGCTGCCCCTCAAGGTCAATTCGCCTCTTTCGGTCACTGGTCAAGTGGACTCAACGATCCCTTTGTGAGCAGTAGTGGAATTGAGATCACCTCCAATGACAACAGCTGGCCAGTGAACACATCGGCCATCACTGGATATTCAATTACTTCTGGAGTGAATTCTCTGCATACCAATGGTCAAGTGTTGACTTTGGCCCAAAACGAAATTTCCCTGAACATCAATAATGGAACAGTCGGACATGTCGGTTCATTTGTTAATGGCGGAGCAAATTGGATAGGTGATATAGCGGAAGTGATCGTCTATAATTCGGCCAATGATGCTGGAAGCGAAAGACAGCAGATTGAATCCTACCTAGCCTTTAAATATGGTATTACTCTAGATCAAAACACGCCACAAAATTATTTAGCTTCCGATGGCAGCACTTTAATTTGGGATACTACAGGTGTTGGTTCGTTTAAGAATAACATTTTTGGTATTGGAGCAGACAATACTTCAGGTTTAGATCAAAAAGTTTCCAAATCTATAAACTCAGATGCAATCATGACTTTGGCAGTAGATGCTGATTTTACTAGTTCAAATCTAGATGCTTCAAGAAATTCACTGAATGATCTTCAGTTTTTGACCCTTGCTAATAATGGTTCTTCTTTGAACCTACAAACAAATGAATTGGAAAATTGGGATATGCGATTGGCCAGAGAATGGCATGTACAGAATGTCAATGGTGTTGGTGCGGTCAACATTAAATTCGAAGGTTTCGGTGGCTTTACTGTATTGACAGATGCCAATGGTGATTTTTCAGATGGAGCAACAACATTGACCACTTTGGACGCTAATGGTGAAGCTACAGGGGTAACGCTTGCGCATAATAGCTATTTGACGTTGGCTAAAGCAGCAGATTATACTTCGCTCTACGAGGCTTATGCTCATTCACAAGAGGCAGGTTTTACACCAGACACTTATGGTTTTGTAATAGATGGAGAAGCATTCTGTAGTCCAGTTGATGCTAATGGATACGTAATGGTAGCCGCAGCAGACAACTCCCAACTCAACACAGCGAATGGCTACTCAGAAGTAAGTATAATTTCTATTGATAGCGATCAAATTCTTGATAGGGATATTCTTGCAGTAGCCAAACCAAACCAATTACGAATGACTTCCACAGGTGTGGTTGCCATGGACAGGGCAACCACCAATGCAAGATACTTAAGTCGATTAAAGGCCTTTACATGTTTGGGGTCCGATGCAGCAAATGATAATACAGACTGGCCAGGAACAGGGGGAAGTTTGAATGGAGGCAACTCTGCTCAGCTAGGTCAACCATTGAATGAGGTGATCTGGCATTCTACAGGGGTTGGCAGTGCTCTACACTGGTTCCCAAATGGTTCGTTTTCTCAACAAGACGGCTTTAATTCGACTCTTAATACGTCAGAACCTACTCTCTATATGCGCGATACCTCACCTGACTTTGGTCCAGGTGGAGTTTGTGATGGCCTCGCGATCTGGCTCAAAGCCGATGACAACGGGGGCGTTACCTCCGATCAAACGACCGTAAGCAACTGGACCGATCATTCGGGCTTGGGCACCAATGGAGTAGGAGTCGGAACACCTTCTTTCGAGATCGATCCCGCAGATCAATTCAACTTCAATCCGATCGTGCGAATGGGACCAAATGACCGGATCAACATCCCTTCAGCCGATGCACCGAAATTCATCACATCCAACAACTTTACGGTGGCCGCGCCTGTGGGAGCAGGCACAAAAGTGCTGTACCGTGAGAGACCAGACAACAACACAGCTGATTTTGCCTTTAGACTCAGTGGTCAAAATGTAATCTATGGCGACCGCAATGGCTCTGATCACGACAGCGGTTTTGATTGGGCGCCTGGTGAGGTCGCACTATTCTCAGAGCGCATAGGCGCCAGCAACACCCCCGTTGACTTTGCCAAGAATGGCTCGGCTTATGTCGCCACTGCAGGATCACCGGGTATTGACACGGGTGATGACTACTCCTCCATCGGTAATGATGACAATTCTCCAAATGTGCGGTATTTCGGAGATATCGCAGAGTCCATCATTTATGATGCTGATAATTTGACGACTACACAGAAGACCAAGATTGAATCTTATCTCGCTATCAAATATGGGATAACCTTGGATAGCGGTCAGGTCAGCTACCTCGCCAGCGACAGCACCGTGATATGGAATGCGGCCACTGCAGGAGCTTTCACCAACGACATTTTCGGTATCGGTCAAGATAGCCTTTCTCGCTTGAACCAAAAGGTATCAAGATCAGTGAACTCAGATGCGATCATAACACTTGCGATCGATGCTGATTTCACCAGCTCCAATTTGGATGTATCAAGAGATTCACTTCCCGATCTACATTTTCAGACCATCGCCAACAATGGTGGCGATTCACTATGGACGGCCACCGATGCGCCTACAGGATATCGTGTGCTCGGCCGCCAGTGGATGGCACAGGAAGCAGGAACAATAGGCGCGGTCAACTTCGCCTTCGATGTTGATGATGCCGCTTTCGATGTACAGGTATTATTCGGTGGAACGGATTACTACCTCATTGTAGATGCGGCTGGCGATGGTTTTGCCAACGACACACCAATTGCGCTTGCAGATAGTAGTGGAGGCCGTTGGGCTGGCAGTTTCGACTTTGCCGATGGTCAGGTATTCACCTTGGCCACCCTCTTTACAGATACGGATGGAGATATGGTGGCTGATGCGATCGATCATGATGATGACAATGACGGCCTAACCGACCGCGAAGAAGGCTGCAAAAGCTACTTCAACACACAAGCCATTTTATGGAATACGGATGCAAACCTCAGCATCAGCGCTCCAAATGATTCTACCTTGGTGCCCGATGCCACTGCTGGCAATTGGGAGTCTGGACTTTCTGCGCAGACATACTCTCTGCCGATCGACCTAAGATTTACATACAACGAAGTGACGGGTAACTCCATGATCGGCCTCGCGGTTGAAAATGCCACGCTCAATACAAACTGGAATATTCCGAACGTGTATGGATTCCAGAACAATACAAATCAATCCAAGTGGAGGTTCAGCACAACGATCTCAGGTGGAAATTGGCTGGCCAACACCTCTGGTCAAGAACATCGCATAACCATTTCTGAAGAGGGGAATATCTCCTTATATGTAGATGGTGTGCTGACCTATACGCGCAAAGGACTTTCAACAGATGATTATCGTCTTTATTTATCCAATAACTCAGGTAATTCAAATCTAATCAGCTATGAGATCATTGAATTCAGCCATGGCAATACGACTTATCTCTGTGATAGGAACTCCGATTCAGATGCGCTGGTCGATGCACTCGATCTGGATGCTGATGATGATGGATGCCCCGATGCTCTTGAAGGCAGTGGTGGATTCTCAGCGACCGATCTGATGAATGACAACCTCACTGGAGGTGTGGATGCTCAGGGTATTCCATTCCTTGCTAATGGAGGACAATACAATATTTCAGCCTATAATGACACTCGAGATCATTGTACGGACTCCGATGGCGATGGCGTGGCCGATGCATTGGATCTGGATGCGGACAATGATGGTCTCACCAACGAAACTGAAAGGAGCCCGCTCGCACTCTTGGATCTGTCAGCGATCGCTGACCCTGCTGACGTGACAGTCCATGGTAAGACAGTAGCTATCACGGCAGCGATCAATGGCAACATTACCGGTAATGCCAACGGGATCATCAACCTTGCTCAGGCCGGAACTGCCCTCACGGACTATACCCTTTACTTCTCCGAGCCAACAGTGGTTGTTGTCGGAGGTAAGCCAACCAATGCAGGCAACTGGTTCGATGAACAAGAAGACCATCACCTATACTCTCCAGGAGCCACTTTTACAGTCAGTGACCCGGATAATAATCTGGGTAATCAAGATGGGCAAGTCGCTATAGATGGATTACATTTTGCATCAAACACTGTAGGCAACCCTTTTGGTGATGCATGGGAAATCACTTCATCGCCACTAGACTCAATCACTTTCCGATTCATATTTACCCATGGCAACAATGCGACAAGCTACGAGCTCTCTGCGCAACATCTTATTGATACGGACGATGATAACACGGCCAATGAATTTGACCTCGACTCAGACGGTGACGGCTGCCCAGATGCCATTGAAGCAGATGGTGGAATACTCTTTGTTAATCTTACAACAGATAGTGCAATAACTGTATTAGCAGTAGATTCAGTAGGTATTCCTACAGTAACACCTGGTGGACAAATTAATATAGCAGCCTACAATAACACCATAAATTATTGTACCGATACAGACGGAGATATGATTACGGATGTCTTCGATTTAGATGATGATAATGATGGAATTACTGACCTTGATGAGAATTGTGAGTTGAACTATGATTCTTTATCTGAGAGCTCTGATGTAGCTCTTGTGGCAAGCTGCACTGCTGGTGATGATATTGAAATTAATGTAGCCTCTGGACAAATAAGAAGACGTGTATTCACTACTGCCATAGGATCATCTCTACTGACAACAGATAAATGGTGTTACAGGAAAGAACTTCCGAATAACCAGTCAAACTTTTCAAATATGACCGAGACTACCATCAACGCTTTCCCTGCACCGACATCGATTGGTGGAGGTCACTTTGGAGTAGAATATACGTTCTGGCTTGAGCAAGGCGAGTATTCATGGATTGGTGAATGGGATGATGGTATTTCAGTTGCATTCAGTACCACAGGAAATCAGGAAGACATGACATTGGTTGGTGCTTGGCAATGGACAGGTGTTTTAGCGGAAATTACACAGACTGAATTCCAACTTAGTCAGCGCTCCCTGATGCAAGTGAGATTTACTGATTTTAACGGTAATCTTCAGAACAATGACATATTCAGTTTTTTCGGAGATAATGCTCTTACACTTGATCAGATCATAGCACAGGCTGCTTGCGATCTTGACACGGATACCGATGGTATTGTCAACTCACTCGACCTTGACTCAGATGGAGACGGTTGCCCAGACGCTATAGAAGCAGATGGAGGTTTTTCTATTTTTAACTTAACGCCAGACAGCGCACTTACAGTGCTTGCAGTGGATAGTGTTGGTATTCCAACAGTAACGCCAGGTGGACAAAATGATATTTCTGCTTATGACAGTGCAATAGAAACTTGTACTGATTCTGACGGAGACGGTGTGGCCGATGCCCTCGATTTAGATGATGATAACGATGGGATTACCGATATACAGGAAACCGGAGGCCCGATTCCAATAGAAGACAATGGAGACTGGAGCTTGAACGCTGCAAATGTGCAAGCATGGACTGTAGGCAGTGCGGCTGGATTAACGGTCCAAGAAGGCACCAACATGATTCATTTCGGAACTGGAAATGCTGGACTTGCAGGAACGGCATATCAGACCTTAGGAAATTTTAGCGATACAGGTTCTTATTCGATCTCTGTGCAAATTGGGAATTACACCTCTGGTGGTTTCCCAACGACATACTCCTCTGGTTTCACAACAGGTGGTGTAGATGGTGATAACCCCGGTACCTTGGTCACTGGTCAAACGACAACAAATCCGGTACCTGCTTCTGGGACCTTCGAGACATGGACCTACAGCATTACTGTTGGTGTTGGAAGTCCGCTTTTAGGTCAGGATTTCGGATTCATGTTCAGCGTACCTCAGGCTGGGGGGGGCAATAGACCAATGGCTATTGATGACATGCACCTTCAATTGCCCAGCGATCTTGATGGTGATGGCACGGCAAACTCCCTCGACCTCGACTCAGACGGTGACGGCTGCCCAGATGCCATTGAAGCAGATGGAGGCTTCACCTTTGCCGACCTCGCAGCTGATAGTTCATTGACCAACTTGGCTGCTCAGGTAGATTCAGTGGGTATACCATTGGTGACCCCAGGTGGGCAGAGCGATATTTCAGCTTATGATAACTCAGTCGATTACTGTACAGACACCGATGGCGATGGCATAGCCGATGCTCTTGATCTGGATGATGATAATGATGGGCTGCTCGATTCGCTCGAAGGCAACGACAACTTCTCCGCTTCAGGTGGGGCACTCTCAAACCCAGGATCACACAAGTATCAGTACCCAGGTTCATTCACACCGACCATAACAGGACCATATCTGATCACCTACGAGGCCGACTTCACTGGTTCCTCTGGAAGTGCTGGTTTCAGTGTTGGAACAGCAGGCTCAGCAGAGAACACGAATTATGGTCGGAACAATGTCTACTACACAGCTTCTTCAACAGAGAGGATCTTACCTCCTGATTCTGTGCTCACCTATGAGATCATGCTCACTGCTGGTACGGAATACGTCTTCACCGCATTTGCCGGTGGAGGCACAGGTGCTGGAATTGCCTCAACGGCTCTCAGCCTCGGTGTAGACACCGATCAAGATGGAATCTTCAATTCCCTCGACCTCGACTCAGATGGTGACGGCTGCCCAGATGCCATTGAAGCAGATGGAGGCTTCACCTTTGCCGACCTCGCAGCTGATAGTTCATTGACCAACTTGGCTGCTCAGGTAGATTCAGTGGGTATACCATTGGTGACCCCAGGTGGACAGAATGATGTCAGCGCCTATGACGCTCTGGTTAATGGATGTAATGACCCTATAGCACCAGGTGGAGTGTCAGATGCACTGGCACTTTGGCTGAAAGCTGATGAAGGACTGATTACGGGTGCCACTATGACCTGGGAAGACCAATCCAGCTTAGGGGTAAGTGTCAGCCAGTCCGTAGCTGCAGCACAACCCTCCCTCAACACTCTTTCTGATCTCTTGAACTTTAACCCTCAACTTGATTTCAATGGTAGTCAACGACTGCAGGTGGCTGATGATCTCGGTGTTGTCGGTACCGATGACTTTTCAGTCATCACCGTATTCTCATCCGATGACCTAGGTTTAGCTAGATTTATGCGATCAACGAATTCGTCAACGAATACCCCTCAACTACTCGGCTACCAAACAGGTAATATCGAGCTGGGCAGAGTAAATGTGGGCTCGGTGGCTCAAGGAAACTTGACCATAGAAACAGGCCAAGACTACATTGGAACGGGAATCCGATCTACTGGAAACGATTTTAATACCTACCTCAATGGAACGGCCGATGGTTCACAAAATGTGGCATGGAATATTGTCTCTTCTGGAGGCTATGACCTCGGTGGAAACGGAGGCGCCCACCACGATGGTCGCATAGCAGAGGTGATCGTCTGGAATCAGGATATCTCCGATGAAAGCGACCTTCAAAAAGTACAATCTTACCTCGCTCTCAAATATGGTATCACCCTCGACAATGGGCAGATGAGCTACCTCGCCAGCGACAGCACCGTGATTTGGGATGCTGCAATGGCAGGGACTTTCAACAACGACATTGCTGGTATAGGTATGGACAGCCTATCCTGCTTGCACCAGCGCGTATCCAAATCAGTCAACGACTCAGCGCTAGTAGCGATTGCGTTAGACAACAACTTCATTTCTGCAAACACCGATACAACCAACAGAAGCGACCATGCAGCCAACTTGTCTTTCCTGACTTGGGCAAATGATGGGGATGACATCAGTTACACCCTCACTGGAGCACCTAGTGGCAGATTCATGCTCGACAGAGTCTGGAAAGTGCAAGAAGAAGGAACAATAGGAGAAGTGTTCTTCTCTATACCAGATGATAATTCTGCCGCTTTCACTACCGTCCCCGTTGGAACGGAAAGACTTTATTTAATGGTCTCAAGTGACGGAAATTTTACTGATACGCTTACAACCACTCAGCATGCATTGACACTCAATGGTGGTGAATGGCAAATACATTTAGATTCTAGTGGTGTGGATTTGGCAAATGATTCGTATTTCACTTTTGGTACTGACCTTTCGCTGGATACAGATGGAGATGGTGCCACAGATATTGCAGAGCAAAGTGCTCCAAATAATGGAGACGGAAATGGAGATAATATTCCAGATTACCTACAAGCTTCTGTAGCCTCTGTCCCTTCGGCTACGAACAATAGTTTTATCACGGTGAGTTCAACAGCATTGTGCGACTCGATAAAGAACATGAATGCCTTGACAGAAGTAGAGCTGCTGCCATTGGATTCAACATACAACTACCCATTTGGCCTGGTCGATTTCAATTTGAATTGTAGTGCTCCTGATCAGACTGCAGATGTACTAGTCTTCTGGCACGGTACACCCAATGGTTTGGATACATTAAGAAAATATGGTCCATCCATGCCTGGTGTAATTGATGATTCCTTCGATTATTGGGGATATACCCCAAGTACAACGAATATCGGTGGCAATATAGTCTATACGACAGCCTATCAGGTGACCGATGGACAAGCAGGCGATGCAAGCGCGGATCCTGGTCTGATTAGCGATCCAGTTGGCCTGGCTTTATTAGGTAGGGATACGGATTTCGATGGTCTGGTCGATGAATTCGACCTTGATGATGATAATGATGGTATACTGGATGAGTTAGAATGTAGTCTTATTGATCTTGGCAACTCTATTTCTGGATCAGGAACATTCCAAGACGAGATACATTGGCTGAATTTTGGATCGGATTTCAATGATGGAATTCACGTAGGAGATTCTCAATCATTAGTTACAAGTGATGGATCAACAATTGTAATTACTGTTACAGCAGCCAATGCTGACGCATCAAATTTTATGCCTTCAAACCTGCAGACATTTTCGGCTAGCAGACTGGCCAACATGTACAACCCAGGCACCAATAATGCTGCATTGTATAGTAATAGTTTCGGGGCAAATCTGGATGTGACGTTTAGCCTAGTGGGCACTGATTCCAATGGTAATCTATTTGCTCCAACATTCTTTTATTCTGACCCCGAGAGCACAAATGACATAGAAACCCATAGAGGAATAACAGATGGTAGCCCTTGGGTCTTATTAGAAACAGATGGTGGTGCAATTGACGTCACAGGATTGAACTCGCAATCAGCTTTACTACAGAACACTAACTTGGGTATGCCGATTCTGCGGTCAGATAATGTTAGCTCAATTGTCCTTCAAACTATTACTGGAGGAGGACTTCAAGGTATTTGTTTAGCATTTGGGAAAGTGACTGACACTGATTTGGATGGCACAGCAGACTGCTTTGATCTAGACAGTGACAATGACGGTTGTCCAGATGCTTTAGAAGGAAGTGCAAACTTTATAGCCACTCAGTTATTAAACGATACACTTACTGGAGGTATACAAACCAATGGTGTGCCTAATATTGCAGGTGCTGGACAGAATCCAAATGGAACATATGATGACGCTGTGACGAGTGATGAATGTGATGATGATAATGATGGAGTTATCAATAGTGAAGATGTTTGTTTAGGATTTGACGATCTTGTAGATAATGATAGTGATGGTGTGCCCGATGGTTGTGATTTGGATGATGACAATGATGGAATACTTGATATCAATGAGATACTTTGTGATCCCACTTCTGTGATTATAGATGCGGATCCTGGAAGTTCAAACTATGTAACAAGTGGAGCATTCAGTTCGAATCACAATGCTCCTCAAATCAACTCTTCAACAGCTTGGACTGCTGCAAGTAGCACTGCACAAGATCAATTTGTGGGGATGATGTTCGGAGATGAATTTTCTATTCACTCCGTTACAACTAAAGGAAGAGGTAATTTCGGACAATGGCTTACTACCTATAGATTAGAAGCCACAAAAGATAATATGGACTGGATTTCATTAGGTGTATTCTCGGCCAATACCGATCAGAATACACCAGTAACCAATCTAGTTTCTGATACAGATGAAGATTGGATTGGAATGAGAATAAGTCCGGTGACTTGGTCAAGTGGACATCCTTCAGTTCGTTTTGAGTTTGAACTCAGGTCACCTTGTGATACAGACACAGATAGTGATAACACAGACAATCAATTTGACTTAGATTCAGACGATGACGGTTGTCCAGATGCAATTGATGGTGCTGGTGGATTTGATTTAACAGATTTAGATATTAACGATCGTCTGGATACTGCTGGAACAGGGG
Source organism: uncultured Flavobacteriales bacterium (assembly GCA_964609215.1). Classification (GTDB taxonomy): domain Bacteria; phylum Bacteroidota; class Bacteroidia; order Flavobacteriales_D; family JABDKJ01; genus JABDKJ01. The sequence goes on along the minus strand of CAZSQZ010000001.1, from coordinate 29,093 downwards.
TGAATGCCAATGGTGTTCCCAACCTTGTGGGCGCAGGAGGTCAGGGAATTGGTTTTGCTTATGATGATACACAGAACAATTGCTGTGATTTAACAGATGATAATATTGATTGTGATGGAGATGGGGTGCCTAATGGCACAGATTCTAATCCAGATGATCCATGTTTACCCGCTCAAAATGCAGGTTTTGCAGACTATGATGCAAGTAATCCAACCTGGTCATCAGCCGATTGTGATGGAGATGGAACAGACAATGGCGAAGAAGATACGAATGGAACAGATCCGTATTGCGATGAGACCGATCCATTAGCAGATTGCGATGGAGATGGGGAGCCAAATGGCACAGATTCTGATCCCGATGACCCATGTTTACCAGCACAAGATGCAGGCTTTGCCGACTATGATGCAAATAATTTAACATGGTCAATGGCCGATTGTGATGGAGATGGAACGGACAATGGTGCAGAAGATACGAATGGAACAGATCCTTATTGTGACGAGACCGATCCGGCAGGTGACTGTGATGGAGATGGCGAACCAAATGGTACAGATACCCATCCAAATGATCCATGTTTACCAGCGCAAGATGCAGGCTTTGCCGACTATGATTCCGATAATGCGACTTGGTCAATGGCTGATTGTGATGGAGATGGAACGGACAATGGAACAGAAGATACGAATGGAACAGATCCTTATTGTGACGAGACCGATCCGGCAGGTGACTGTGATGGAGATGGCGAACCAAATGGTACAGATACCCATCCAAATGATCCATGTTTACAAGCACAAGGTGCAGGCTTTGCCGGCTATGATTCCAATAATGCGACCTGGTCAATGGCCGATTGTGATGGAGACGGTTCAGACAATGGAACGGAAGATACTAATGGTACAGATCCATATTGTGACGAGACTGATCCAGCAGGTGACTGTGATGGAGATGGCGAACCAAATGGTACAGATACCCATCCAAATGATCCATGTTTACCAGCACAAGGCTCAGGCTTTGCCGACTATGATTCAAGTAATCCGACTTGGTCAATGGCCGATTGTGATGGAGACGGAACAGACAATGGCACAGAAGATACCAATGGCACCGATCCGTATTGTGATGAGACTGATCCATTAGGAGATTGTGATGGAGATGGCGAACCAAATGGTACAGATACCCATCCAAATGACCCATGTTTACCAGCACAAGATATAGGCTTTACAGATTATGATGCAAGTAATATGACCTGGTCAATGGCTGATTGTGATGGAGACGGTTCAGACAATGGAACGGAAGATACCAATGGTACAGATCCATATTGTGATGAGACCGATCCAGCAGGCGATTGTGATGGAGATGGTGAGCCCAATGACACGGATACCCATCCAAATGATCCATGTTTACCAGCACAAGGCTCAGGCTTTGCTGGCTATGATTCCGATAATGTGACCTGGTCAATGGCCGATTGTGATGGAGACGGTTCAGACAATGGAACGGAAGATACCAATGGTGCAGATCCTTATTGTGATGAGACTGATCCGGCTGGTGACTGTGATGGAGATGGCGAACCTAATGGTACGGATACCCATCCAAATAATCCATGTTTACCAACTCAGGATGCTGGTTTTGCAGGCTATGACTCTAATAATGCGACCTGGTCAATGGCCGATTGTGATGGAGATGGTTTAGACAATGGAACAGAAGATGCAAATGGCACAGATCCATTCAATACAGATACTGATGGAGACGGTTTAAGTGATCATGAAGAAGCAACAGGTATGAATGATACTTCAACTACTCAAGATCCTGGTGGTTCTTCTTCTAATGCAACTGATCCCTGTGACCCAATGCGACCAGCTGGATATACAGATTATGATCCTACAAATACACTTTGGCAAGCCGCAGATTGCGATGGAGATGGAGTTCTAAACGGTATTGAAGAAAATGAAGGTACAGATCCTTATGATGCAGGAGATTTTGCGGATAATGACGGAGACACAATTCCAGATGCTTTAGATTTAGATGATGACAATGATGGAATTCTAGATACAGATGAACAATACTGTTTGAACCTAATTAATAATCCTTCATTTGAAGATGGTAATGATGGGTGGACAAGTTCTAATGTGGTTTTCACAAATGATGAATTACAATTTGTTTTGGACAATTCAGATGCAGCTCAACCAGATGGATTTTTTGCTCAAACGGTTTCAGGACTTGCAGACAACAATGGTGATATTATTGTTGAATTTGATCTATTGAGAGACCAGAATTCAGGTTCAGGAAATGCGAGAGTGGATGTATTTATGGGAGGAACAATGTTCTTAAGAGTGAATAACCCAGGTACAAATAATGGAACACTTAGCATTACCACTTTTGCAGGAGCAAGTGTTACCCCTTCTGCGCCTGCAGGATTCCCAGATAATGTAAGTACCACTTTTGAATTAACGATACCCTATTCTGCAATAAATTCAGATAGTGCAGAATTATTAGTCAATCTTATCAATTGCAGTGGATGTCCTGGAGATCGAGTAAATCTTACTTTTGACAATATAGGTGTTAGACCTACATGCGATGCTTCTATTGCAGACTTTGATGGTGATAATATACCTAACCACCTTGATACAGATTCAGATGGTGATAATTGCCCGGATGCAATTGAAGCAGATGGAGGTTTAGAATTATCAGATCTTGACACAGATAATGCAATAGATATTTCAGTAAATGGCGTGGACGCTAATGGTGTTCCGGTAGATGCAAATTCTGGTCAGTCACCGACCGTTGGATATGACAATGATTCAATAAATCAAGATTGTCAGGATATTCCGGTATTAAGTGCATTGGAAGCTACAACAATAAGTTCTTGTGCAGTAGAAAATATTTCACTCACAAGCACACTTCAAGTTACGGATACCCTTAATTCTGGGATGACTGTAACGTTGAGAATAGCCTCTGGATATGTTTCAGCAGAAGATGAATTAACCTATTCAGGAGTACTTTCAAGTAACTGGAATAATGCAACGGGAACATTAACAATTGGTCCTGGAACAGTTCCAGAGATAACTTCAGCAATTCACTCCGCAGAATTCAGTTCAGATCCTGGGACAGCAGGAACACGTGTGGTTGATATTACAGTCAATGATGGCACAGATAATTCAAATACACTTTCTAGAACTATAGAAGTACTAGCAGATACTGATAATGATGATGTTTGTAATTCAGATGAAACACCAACTGGTGGAAACGAAACAGACAGTACAACAGAAGATACAGAACTGAACGACATTGATGTACTCGCTAATAATACAGATGATGATGCAGTATTGACCGTGTCAAATATTAGTACAGATAATGGAGGGACAGCAGTAGTAGATGCGAATGGAAACATCGATTATACCCCAGCAGAAAACTTCTGTGGAACGGAGATAGTAAGCTATGATGTTTGTGATCCAGAGAATTTCTGTGTTACCGATGAATTGACCATAACAGTAACATGCGTTCAGGACGCTCCAATTGGAGGAGATGAAACAGCAACAACAATGGAAGATGTTGCGGTTACTACCGTTAATCTGTTGGCAAATAATATTGATCCAGATGGAGATCCAATATCTATTGGCTCAACATCCAGCGATGTGGGTGGTACAGTTACTCTGAATGGAGATGGCACAATAACATTCCTGCCACCACTTAATTTTAATGGAACAGCAGTAATTACCTATGAAGTTTGTGATAATGCAATACCACAAAACTGTGTGGAAGACAAAGTAGTAATTACAGTAACTCCAGTTAATGATGGACCAAGTCAAGGAAACGAGCTGGTAAATTCAACACCAGCCAATCCAGCGGATAATGTAGACATAACAGCGAATAACATAGACCCTGAATCTGATCCATTAGTAGTCAATTTCCCAAGTGGATTGACAGGTACAGATGGAGGTATATTTGTAGACAACGGAGATGGAACCGTAGATTATACCCCACCAAGTCCTTTGTATAGTGGAATGGATACCTTATTCTATGAAGTATGCGACACAGGTGTACCACAGATATGTGTAAATGATACATTAGTTGTTAATGTTACTCCAAATGAAACTCCAATTGGTGGGAATGAAAATGATTCTGGAATAGAAGACACAATTTTTACAGGAAATATTGACGAACTATTAGACAATAATTCAGATCCTGAAGGAGATGACCTAGATGTCAATCTACCGACAAACTCTGAAAATGGAGGTTCAGTATCTGATAATGGTGACGGTACCTTTAGTTATGATCCAGCCGCAAACTTCTGTGGAGAAGATTGGATTATCTATGAAGTATGTGATCCATATTCCTGTGTAAATGATACGATTTTCATTGATGTCGCTTGTGTACAAGACGCTCCTACTCAAGGAGACGAAACAGCAACAACAATGGAAGATACATCGGTAACAACCGTAGATGTATTAGCAAATAATTCGGATCCGGACGGAGATCCATTAACCATAGGTAACGCGATGAGTGATGTAGGTGGGTCAGTAAACGTTAACAATAACGGAAGCATAACCTATGACCCACCTGCAAATTTCTTCGGAACAGCAACAATTACCTATGAAGTTTGTGATAATGCAATTCCACAAAACTGCGTGACGGACCAAGTAGTCATAACCGTAACACCGGTCAATGATGGTCCTAGTCAAGGTAACGAATACGTCAGTTCAACACCTTCAAATCCCGCAAGTGGAATTGACATTATTGCTAATAACATAGATCCAGAAAACGATCCATTGCTAATCAATTTCCCAAGTGGAATGATGGGAACAGATGGTGGGACATTTGTAGATAATGGAGATGGAACAGTAGATTATACTCCACCTTCACCCTTGTTCAATGGAATGGATACCTTGTTCTATGAGGTTTGTGATACAGGAGTACCACAAATCTGCGTGAACGATACATTAGTTATCACTGTAGCTCCAAATGAATCACCTCTTGGAGGTAATGAAAACGAATCAGCAACTGAGGATACAGCATTCACAGGAAATGTGGATGATTTATTAGACAACAACTCAGATCCAGAAGGTGATGATCTACATGTTAATTTACCTGTAAGCTCAGAAAATGGTGGCTCAATTGCGGACAATGGCGATGGTACATTTACCTATAACCCGCCAATGAATTTCTGTGGCGCGGATACCATCATTTATGATGTTTGTGATCCATTCTCCTGTGTAAGCGACAGTATTTTTGTAGAAGTCGCTTGTGTACAAGATGCACCAAATCAAGGAAATGAAAATGAGACAGTAGCAGAAGATAACACAGTTACTATAGATGCAACTGCAAACAACATTGACCCAGATGGAGATAATGTTGAGATTCAAAGTGGAGTATCTTCCGCAGGAGGTTCAGTAACAATAAATGGTGATGGTACAGTAGACTATACACCACCAGCAGACTTCTTTGGAATGGATACCATACTCTATGAAGTATGCGATGATTTTGTGCCACCAAACTGTGTAACCGATACCATTTTTGTTGATGTTACACCAGTTAATGATGCACCAGTTGCCATGGACGATGAAGTAACCGTTGGAGATATATTGACTATGGATCCAACAGAGAATGATACTGATGTGGAAGATGATGAATTGACCGTATCAATAGTTACTGATCCATTGAATGGTACTGCTGTAGTAAATTCTGATGGTACAATTACCTATGATGGAATGGCTGGTTATTGCGGATTAGATTCCTTAGAATATTCTATCTGCGATGACGGTGTGCCATCTATGTGTGACAATGCCTGGATAGTATTCTTTGTTATCGGTGCGGATACCGATTTAGATGGAATTCCAGATCATGTAGAAAGTAATGTTGATGATATGGATCAAGATGGTCTTGCAGATTTTGAAGATCCAGATTCAGATGGTGATTCGATCCCAGATGCTTTAGAATCTCAGATTGATATGACAGATCCATGTAATCCAATAGTAGCTGATACAGATAATGATGGAATACCAGATTATTTAGATACAGATGCTGACGGAGACGGAATACCAGATGAAATAGAAGCTGGACCTGATGGAAATAATCCGGTAGATACAGATAGTGACGGTGAACCAGATTGGTTAGATGAAGATTCGGATAATGATGGAATCTCAGATGAAATAGAAGCTGGAGATGATCCAACGGACCCTAGTGATTCGGATAGTGATGGAACACCAGATTACCAGGAGGAAGATTCAGACAATGATGGTATTCCTGATAATGTTGAAGCAGGAGAAGATTCAAATGATCCTTTGGATACGGATAATGATGGAACACCAGATTATCAGGATACAGATTCAGACAATGATAATATACCAGATGAAATAGAAGCAGGAGAAGATTCGAATAATCCGGTAGATACAGATAATGATGGAACACCAGATTATCAGGATACGGATTCAGATAATGATAGTATTCCAGACGATGTTGAAGCAGGAGAAGATTCAAATAATCCAGTAGATACAGATAATGATGGAACACCAGATTATCAAGATCCAGATTCTGATAATGATAATATTCCAGATGATATAGAAGCTGGAACAGATCCAACAAATCCTGCAGACACTGATGAAGATGGAGAACCAGATTTTCAGGACCCAGATTCAGATGGCGATGGTCTCTTGGATATAGATGAAATCGAAGGAGGCATCTTTACAGATTGTGATGGAGATGATATTCCAAATTGGTTGGATGCAGATTCATGTGAGGTTTCAGTTGTAGCTGGTGTATCTCCAAATGGAGATGGAATAGGAGATACCTGGACTATTGAAGGCATAGATGGAGTTAGAAATGTTGTCAAGGTATTCAATAGATGGGGAGCAATTGTTTATGAAGCGATTGATTACCAAAATGATTGGGCCGGAACATTCTATAAAAATGGCTCGCAATTACCTACAGGAACATATTACTATACCATAGAATTCCCAGATGGAGAATTTAAACCAATGACAGGTTGGATATATCTGAATCAATAATTATTAAAAAATAGAAATTATGAGAAATTTAAAATATATAACAGTGTTGGCAATTATCCTGATGGCAGGATTGGACAAAGTTCAGGCACAGCAAGACCCTTTGTTTAGTCAATATTTTTGGAACAAATTAATTGTGAACCCTGCCTATGCAGGAAGTAATAATGTATTGAATGCAACATTGATAGCAAGAGAGCAATGGGTTGGTATAGAAGGCCGACCCAGCACTCAAAGCTTTTCTATTCAATCTCCATTGCGAAAGAAAGCTATTTCTCTGGGGCTTGATGTTACACATGACAAATTAGGTCCTTCGGAATCCACTTCTTTAAATGCTAATGTGGCTTATAGACTTCAATTAACCAAAAATACAAAATTAGCATTTGGTGTAAAAGCAGGTGTTGATTTATGGAAAGCAGATTTAGCAGGTATAGGAGAAGTAAACGATCCGTTATTTATGAATAATATGAGTACGGTGCCCCTTCCAAACTTTGGTGCAGGTATTTGGTGGGATAGTAAGAACCATTTTGTAGGCTTATCTGTTCCAAGATTATTAGAACAAGAGTTAGCAGAAAATTCTACTCTGGCAAACTACGGTTCATTCAAAAGACACTACTATTTAATGGGGGGCTATGTATTCACCATTAATCCAGCCTTGAAATTTAAACCAACAGGATTGTTCAGGCTTGAAGGCAGTGGGGTAGCATCTTATGATTTCACCGCGAATATTCTTTTTATTGAAAAATTATGGGCTGGACTAGCATTTAGAAGCTCAGAAAGTTTAGGCTTTAATGCCAGTTATCTGGTCAGTGATCTCTTTAGAGTGGGTTATGCCTATGATTTTCAAACAGGTGGTTTGTCAGGATACAACTCAGGATCTCATGAATTAATGATCAGTTATGATTTCAAACGCCTCAAGCAAAATATACTCTCACCAAGATATTTTTAATCAAATAAAATGAACAATTCAAGAATGAGTTTTCCATTAAAAACAGGTAGTAGAAGAGAATTTTTAGCAGAGAACTTTTTTGAATATTTTAACATAAAAGACACTATTAAGATATGAAAAGATTAATTACACTAACGATAGCGGCATTTTCTGTAATTACATTGAGCAGCCAAAGTATGATTGTCAAACAAGCACATAAATTATATGAGAATCTGGCATATTCAAAGGCAATTGATTTGTATGAGTATGCTGTAGAGAAAAATGTCAAAGACCCAATGGTTTTGAGAAACCTTGCAGACAGTTATGAGAAGATAAGGGCTTTTGACAAGGCTTGTCAATACTATGAAGAATTGGTACTAACGGAAAACTCCGTTACTTCTGATTATTTGAATTATGCCCAAAACCTTAAGTCTCTCGGAAAATATGAGGAATCCAGAGCTTGGATGACTAAGTATCAAGAATCAGTTAAGGACGATAGCAGGGCAGAAATGCATGGCTTAGCTGGAGAATATGAATTTGAACTTTTGAAAAATGAAAGCCAATATACTGTTGAAGCTTTAAATATCAATTCACCTGAGATGGATTGGGGCACAAGTGTATTCGGTAATAAAGCTGTTTTTGCAACGAACAGAACCAGCCCTGATCTTACACAGGCAGAACACGAATGGAATGGACAAGCCTTTCTAGATATCTACGAAGCTCAAATTAGTGATCAAGGCAATTTATATGATCTTAAAAGATTGGAAAGTCCAGTGAATACTGTGTATCATGAGGGAGGAACTTCTTTTTCATCTGATGGGAAAACCATGTGGTTTACCCGGAACAATTATTTTCAGAAAAAAGTCAAGAAAACATCGAGGAAAGTGGTCAATCTTAAGATGTTTTCAGTTATACAAAATGATAACGGAGAGTGGTCAAATGAAACGCCATTTGATTTTAACAGTGATGAGTATAGTGTTGGACATCCATCAATAAGTTCAGATGGAAAAGCAATCTTTTTTACTTCAGATATGCCAGGAGGTAAGGGAGGAAAAGATATATGGAAATCTGAACTGGATGATAATGGGAAATGGACTCAACCGGAAAATTGTGGCGATATAAATACAGAAGGAGATGAAATGTTTCCTTATATGGCCGAAGATGGTACACTCTATTTTTCATCCAATGGTCATGTTGGGTTAGGAGGCTTAGATATTTTTGCAGCAATAGGCGAAGATCAAACCTGGATGGTAGAAAACATTGGAAGCCCGATTAATAATTACTACGATGATTTTGCAATTGTTTTAAGAAACCCTTCAGAAGGTTATTTTTCTTCTAATCGATCGGGAGGACAGGGAAGTGATGATATTTATAAATTCAATGTTGATCCGCCAAGACCGAGTTTTGCTTTAAAAGGTGTAGTAGTAAATAGTAGCACCAAAGAGCCAATGGAAGGATCAAAAGTTGCTTTAATAGATTCGGAAAGTTCAACTGTTGCAGAAACAACTTCAAATTCAAAAGGAGAGTATTTTTTCAAGTTGTATGAAAACCCTTGCGATCATAAGGTTTTAATCGACAATGGATCGGACTATCAAAGAACTCAGACAATCAAGTCCCCTTGTGATCACAGTAAAAATTTGATTGTGATGGATGAAGTCGAAATAGAAAAATCCAACTTTGTTTTGGCAGGTATAATTAACGATAATGTAAGTTCCAATCCTATAGGTAATATGAACATAGTGGTATTGGACAAGGAGGGTAATGAAGTCATGTCTAAAGCAACAAATGAAGATGGTAGCATAGACCTTCCACTTAGTGAGAATACGGATTATGATATTCGCTTTGAAAAAGAAGGATATGAATCAAGAACTATTGAGTTTACAACAAAAGGAAAAGAGCAAGGAGCAATTGACCTAAATGAGGTTGCGGATTTAAAATTTTCAAAAGTAGATGCAGATAAAACGGAAACCTTAGTAGAAGATGGCAATAGCAATACTGCAGTAAACGAGGATTCTGAAATTTCAAATGCTAATCTGGAAACAATAGAAATAGAAAATATTCTATTCGATTTCGATAAATCAAATATCAGACCTGATGCAGCATTAATTCTTGATAAGATTGTAAAGGTGATGAAGGAAAACCCACAAATTGTTATCGAACTAGGATCTCATACTGATTCCAGAGGTGCAGATGATTACAATATAAACCTAAGTGCAAGGAGAGCGGAGTCTTCAGCCAAATACATTATTTCTAAAGGTATTGCAAAGAATAGAATAAATGAAAGAGGTTATGGAGAAACCAAATTAAACAACCACTGCTCAAATGGAGTTAAGTGTTCTGAAAAACAACATCAACAGAACAGAAGAACAGAATTTAAAATAATCAAATTTTAGCATCACGTATTATATTTGTTTTAAAGCCCAGCAACTGCTGGGCTTTTTTTATGAGGTCAACTCACTATTCGATCAGCTCACCCCCTAAAAAAATCATTTAAACCAAAAATGATTTAAAAGTTTAATTTTTAAATCGAAAAACGAAACTTATTCCCATGAAAACTATATAAGATTACTAATACCAAAAGCTTTAATACTTAAATATAAATTCTATGCACTTTAAATTACCTGTTCTCAGTCTAAATCAAATTTTGAAAACCCATTTCTGGGCTTAAAATTTAATATTCTAATAATTCATTAGGTCGAAATTGAGATTAATCAAGTAAGGATTTTTTACTTGAAATCAGCATACCTGATTCATAATAGTATTTAAGAAGAAATTTCTTCTAAAAAAAGCCTATAACCATTGGTCTAAGGCAATTTGTTTTTAGTCTATTATTCTCAATAATATCTTTTCAATTACGAATAAGTTATCATAATAAAAGCAGACCTATAAAATTTCCATATAACGAAAAATGGTATCCATGATTATGATAAAAAGTATACAGCAGTTAAGTACCAACATTCTAAAACACACACACATGAATAAAAAGTACACCCACTCACTTTATTATTTTAAAGATTTTCATTCTAAAAAAAACGCTATGCATTTTAATAATAGTTCAATTACTTTGACTAGGTTAAAGTCGTTTTTGACTTTGTTTTTCCTAACACTTTTTTTAACCGATGTTTGTTTTGCTCAGAGTCCAGCAACAGCTGTAAATACTGAAACAAGAGCAGCTACTCCTTCCTCATATACTGAAGGTGGTATTCTGCATCAATGGGGACAGGGTAACGATCTTATCTTAACCAGTATTCAAGTGGGCACAGATGTCTTTTCTTACGACCCATTAGTAACCCCGGATACTATAATTTTAAGAAGAGTAGACAATGCAATTACTAGTGGTTTTAGAAGCCGATTGATGGCGGAGAGAATCACTAATACTTCTTATGAATGTAGTTATCCCCCGACAGATGGTGATGGTTCACGAATGACTGCAGCTCTTATGGAACCCATAATTAATCGAGGACCCTTGGATGTATTCCATAATGTTAATTCAGGTTCTCAACTTGCAAATAACATTGAAAGAGTAGACATTTTTTATAACTCTTTTAGGATTCCCAATGTTGATCTAACAAAAGTTGGGGTAATAGTGAGCGAAAAAAATGGAAATAATGGTTATAAGATTGCAGCCATTACTGCAGTTGATGTAAACGGAAATCCTTTGGCCTACGGTCCTTTAGTTACCATAGATACAGGGGATTATGGTGAACCAAATGCAGCATTGAATTGGAGATTCTTAGAGAATAACGCAAATGCACCACATGGTTTGGAGCAACACTATGGAGGTTCTAACGAGCAATATGGATTTTCATTGGTTTCATTTGATGATATGAACCTTAATGCTGGTGACGTTATTTATGGGTTTTCGGCATTTGGTATTGATGTAACAGGGACTGGAGCACAGGACTTAGTTGACTGGACTACTTTTCCAACCAATACCAATGAAGGTGCTGATATTCATGGTGCTTTTGGTTCTATGATTACTACTTCTGAAATAAGTTTGGTAGATACAGATTTGGATGGAATAATTGATGCAGAGGATCTAGATCATGATAATGATGGGATACCTAATAGTGAAGAACAAGAAAATATATCTTGTGTAGGAGTTGTTTCTCCTGTTTTCGGATCATCACAAGGGCCATTTAATGAAAGCCCAGGTGCTGATTTCAATAATCCCGAGGCAGGTGATATCTTTAGATACAATAATGTTTATACCAATGTAGATGCTTTGGTTACAATCGTATATTCTACAGATGATAATATACTTCAACTGGATAACTCCGCAGGAGGAATTGACGATAATTTTCAACCAGAAATAGACCATGGAACAGGTGATGGATTTACTGAATTTAGAATAGATTTTGTTGAAACGGGAACTCTTACTCCTGCAAGTAAAATAAATTTTGTAGTAACTGCAGCGGATAATGATATTGATGAATTCGTTACTTTTTCTGACAATATTTCTTTCGAGCTTTTGGTTGATAATCCCACCAATAATTCACCTTACTCTGGAATAGGGACCTTGGGAGGTTTTACCCAAGGATATGTCAGTAATGGAACTGTTGTTCCAGGAATTGGAATAACTTCAAGTGAAACTCAAGTAACAGGAATTTTTTCACTGACCAATTCTTTCAGTTTTAGACTTGGAAATACTACTGGTGCAACATCCTTACATTCAGTTGGATTAGATCCATGTATTCCAGAAGATAATTGGGTAAACCCACCTCAACTAACTGCAAACCTAGATACAGATAATGATGGCATACCAAATCATTTAGATTTGGATTCTGATAATGATGGTTGTCCAGATGCTGAAGAAGGCGATGGAAATTTCACTCTTGCTGGAGGTGATATTATGAATGACACTTTGGTTGGTGGAGTGAATTTGAATGGGATTCCTACAGTAGCAGGCACTAACGGACAAGATTTTGGCGATTCTCAAGATTCATCTATTCAGTCCTGTGATTGTCCATTTGCCTTAGGACTAGATACTGATGGTGATGAGATAGATAATTTTTGCGATTTTGATGCAGATAATGATGGGTTATTAAATACATCGGAAGGCTGTTCAAGTGCAATATTTACCCCAAACTTTATATTAACAAATGCCATAACATATAGTTCAACAAGTACGTCTTTTCAATCTCCAGATTCTACATCCAATGGGGTAATAAATAATATAGATGGTGCAGGTTCTGATGGTTTTGTATACGATACTGAGAATGAGCAATTTCAACCAACCTTTGAGTACACGGTGGTTATTCCAGAATTTTCATCTGCGACCTCTTTTGAATTATATGGTACTGTAGGAGGAGCTACCCTAGAGCAGTTGCGTTCTTATAGTTTAGAGATAAGAAATGCATCGAACCAAATAATATACAGTAATAATGCATTTACTGCAACTGAATTAGCTAATGGTACTCCCCTTTCTTTATCTGGTTTTAATTTAAGCCCAGGTAGTTATAGTCTTAGTTTGCAAGATACAGATGTAGCTAGATTCAATCGTGAATTTAGTGAAATTCGTTTTGTTGGTACAACCTGTATTGACTCTGATGACGATGGCGTTGCAGATTTTTTAGACCTTGATTCCGATAACGATGGTTGCCCAGATGCCTTGGAAGCAGATGGTGGAATTCTTCCATCTGAGTTAGATTCTGATGGAGCAATTAACATTGCGGACAATGGAGTAAATGGAAATGGTATTCCAGTTGATGCAAATGGAGGCCAAAACCCATTGCCTGGCTATAACAATAGTTCGGAAAGTAATGGATGCCAAGATGTTCCTGAAATCTCCGGAATAGAATCTGCAAGTATTCAAACCTGTGCTACAGATGGAGTTTCTGTTACCAATAATACCTTAGTAACTGATACCTTAAATTCTGGTATCACAGCAACGATAAGGATAGCTTCTGGATATATTCAGGCAGAAGATGATCTTTCCTATCTTGGACTTTTGTCAAGTTCTTGGATCAATGTTACAGGAACCATGACCATAGGTCCTGGAACTGCAGCAGAAATAACATCCGCTATAAATTCCATTGAGTTTAATTCAGATCCAGGGACTGCTGGAGATAGAATGATTGAGATAACGGTAAATGACGGAATAGATGATTCAAATACTGTTTCTAGAACAATTGAGGTAAAAGCTGATACAGACAATGATGATGTTTGTAATTCTGATGAAGCTCCTCAAGGAGGTAATGAAACCGATGCAACACCAGAAGATACTGCTCTAAACAATATTGATATTTTAAGTAACAATTCCGATGATGATGCTATACTTACTGTAAGCAATGTGACTACAGATAATGGCGGAACGGCAACAGTTGATTCCAATGGAGATATAGACTATACTCCAGCAACAAACTTTTGTGGAACAGAAGTAGTAAGTTATGATGTTTGCGATCCGGAAGGATTTTGTGTTACAGATAATTTAACTATCAGCGTGACATGTATTCAGGATGCCCCAACAGGCGGAGATGAAACAGATACGACTCCAGAAGATACTGCTCTTACAACAG
>CAZSQZ010000001.1:0-14564 GCA_964609215.1 uncultured Flavobacteriales bacterium | reverse complement strand
CAGACTTTTGTGGGACAGAGATCGTAAGTTATGATGTATGCGATAATGGTTCACCAATGCAATGTGTTTCCGATGAATTAGTTATCATGGTAACATGTGTTCAAGATGCACCATCAGGTGGAGACGAAACAGATATGACTCCAGAAGATACAGCGGTAACAACAACAGATCTTACCGCAAACAACAATGATCCAGATGGAGATCCACTAAGCATTCAAAATCTAATGAGTGATATTGGTGGAACAGTTACCCTAAATGGAGATGGAACAATAACATTTGATCCACCTACCAACTTCACTGGAGATGCAACCATAACCTATCAAGTATGCGATAATGCAAGTCCACAAAATTGTGTAGAAGACGAAATAGTAATTACGGTAACACCAGTAAACGATGGGCCGAGTCAAGGAAATGAATTAGTGAATTCAACTCCTGCAAACCCAGCAACCGATGTAAATATCATAGCAAATAATGTTGATCCAGAAGGAGACGCTCTAAACGTTAATTTTCCAAATGGATTTGTTGGTTCAGCAGGCGGAACATTTACTAATAACGGAGATGGTACAGTAGACTATACTCCTCCATCCCCAACATTTAGCGGAATGGATGAACTTATCTATGAAGTATGTGATACAGGATCACCAATTATTTGTGTAACAGATACTTTAATCATTAACGTTACTCCAAATGAAACACCACTTGGAGGAAATGAAAATGAAACAGCTATTGAAGATACTCCGGAAGTTTGGAATACAGATGATTTATTAGATAATAACTCAGATCCGGAAGGAGATTCCATTAACCCAACTTTACCAAACTCTTCTGAAAACGGTGGAACAGTAAATGATAATGGAGATGGAACATTTACCTATAATCCGCCATCAGATTTTTGTGGAGAAGATAGAATTATCTATGATGTCTGTGATGCATTCTCTTGTGTAGCTGACACTTTAATCATAGATATTGCTTGCGTTCAGGATGCACCACTTGAAGGAGATGAAATGGATATTATTCCAGAAGATACATCTGTAACAACTAATGTGATAGCAAATAATATAGATCCAGATGGAGATAATGTTACTGTAAACAATGCTTCAAGTGATATTGGTGGAACAGTTACAGTAAATGGAAATGGAACCATCACATTTGATCCTCCAGCAGATTTTAACGGAACGGCAACCATTACCTATGAAGTATGTGATATGTCTGGGAATTGTGTAACCGATGAGTGGATTATTGAAGTTACGCCTGTCAATGATGCTCCTACATCTGGTAACGAGAACATAAGTGCGACATTAGTATCACCAGCTGTTGATATAGACTTACTGGCAAATAATACGGATCCTGAAGGAGATGCGTTAAGCGTTGATTTCGTGAATGGAAATACAGGAAATCAAGGAGGAACATTTACAGACAACGGAGATGGAACTATTGATTATATCCCTGTAAACCCTACTTGGGCAGGAAGTGATACACTAGTATATAATGTATGCGATAATGGAATTCCTCAAGCCTGTGTTACGGATACTATTGTAATTACGATTACTCCAAATGAAACACCACTTGGAGGAAACGAGAATGAAACGGCTATAGAAGATACTCCAGAAGTTTGGAATACAGATGATTTATTAGATAATAATTCAGATCCAGAAGGAGACTCCATTAGCACAACTTTACCTAGCTCTTCTGAAAATGGTGGAATAGTAAGTGATAATGGGGATGGAACATTTACCTATGATCCACCATCAAACTTCTGTGGAGGAGATATGATACTATATGATGTATGTGATGACTTCTCCTGTGTAATGGATACTTTATTTATACAAATAACATGTGTTCAAGATGCACCAGAAGAAGGTGATGAAATGAGTTCAACACCAGAAGATACACAAGTAACAACGGATGTTGTTGCAAACAATGTCGATCCAGATGGAGATGCTGTTTCTGTGACTAATGCATCAAGCGATGTGGGTGGAACAGTTACCGTAAATGGTGATGGCACAATAACATTTGATCCACCTGCAGATTTTAATGGGACAGCAACAATCACTTATGAAGTTTGTGATGATGCCGTTCCAGCAAATTGTGTTGAAGATGTTTGGATTATAGATGTGATCCCTGTAAATGATAGTCCAGAAGCTATAGATGATGAAGTAGTTGTTAATGATATGGCAACAACTGATCCAACAGTAAATGATATTGATCTGGAAGGAGATGATTTAACAGTAACTATTATTTCTGATCCCAATAATGGAGTGGCAATGGTAAATTCAGATGGAACAATTACCTATGATGCTAATCCAGGTTTTTGTGGAATAGATTCATTGGAATATATGATTTGCGATAATGGTATTCCTGTAGAATGTGCAACTGCATTTGTGATTTATACTATTATAGGGCTAGATACAGATAATGATGGAATTCCAGATGCTGCGGAGAGCGCAACGGCAGATATGGATAATGATGGTCTTGCAGACTTTGAAGATCCAGATTCAGATGGCGATTCCATTCCAGATGCACTAGAATCTCAGGTGGACCTAAGTGATCCTTGTAACGCAGAAGTTATAGATACCGATGATGATGGACAACCAGATTACCTAGATGAAGATGCAGATGGAGATGGTATTCCAGACGAAATTGAAGCTGGTGCAGATGGAAACAATCCAGTAGATACAGATAATGACGGAGCTCCAGATTGGTTGGAACTTGATTCAGATAACGATGGTATTCCAGATGAAGTGGAAGCAGGAACAGATCCTTCAAACCCTTCTGATACGGATAACGATGGAACACCAGACTTCCAAGAAGAAGATTCTGATAATGACGGTATTCCAGATGAGTTGGAAGCGGGGAATGATCCTAATAATCCAGTAGACACCGATAATGATGGAAGACCAGATTATCAGGATGAAGATTCAGATAACGATACTATTCCTGATGAAGTTGAAGCAGGTTCAGATGGAAACAATCCAACGGATACGGATAATGACGGAACACCAGATTATCAAGAATTAGATTCAGATAATGATAGTATTCCAGATGAGATTGAAGCAGGAGACGATCCTGATAATCCAGTAGATACCGATAACGATGGAAGACCAGATTATCAGGATGAAGATTCAGATAACGATACTATTCCTGATGAAGTTGAAGCAGGTTCAGATGGAAACAATCCAGTAGATACGGATAATGACGGAACACCAGATTATCAAGAATTGGATTCAGATAATGATAGTATTCCAGATGAGCTGGAAGCAGGAGATAATCCTAACAATCCAGTAGATACCGATAATGATGGAAAACCAGATTATCAGGATGAAGATTCTGATAACGATACTATCCCAGATGAGGTTGAAGCAGGAGAAGATGGAAATAACCCTGTAGATACCGATAATGATGGAACACCAGATTTCCAAGAAGAAGATTCAGATAATGACGGTATTCCAGATGATGTTGAAGCAGGAGACGATGGAAACAATCCTGTGGATACCGATAATGATGGCACACCAGATTATCAAGATGAAGATTCTGACGATGATGGTATTGCAGATGAAGATGAGTCAGGAGATGATCCTACCAATCCAGTAGATACGGATAATGACGGAGCACCGGATTATCAGGATTTTGATTCAGATGACGATGGAATAAGCGATGAAGAAGAGACACAAGATGGTATAAATGCCGATTGTGATGGAGATGATATTCCAAATTGGTTGGACCCTGATGGATGCGAAATTACTGTGATTCCTGGTTTTTCTCCTAACAGAGATGGCTTTGGAGATACTTGGACAGTAGAAGGTATTGAAGGTTTCCATACCGATGTAAAAGTATTTAATAGATGGGGGCAAGTTGTTTATCAAGCAATAGATTATAAAAACAACTGGGAAGGAACATTCTTTAAAAATGGATCCTTACTACCCGCTGGAACATACTATTACACCATAGAGTTTCCAAACGGAGATAGAAATACTATGTCTGGATGGCTTTACCTAAATCAATAAATAAAAACGATAATAACATTTCGATGATGAGAAAATATATTCTTTTAACTGGGATCTTATTTATGCTAAGCATGAATACTTCCTTCGGACAACAAGACCCTTTGTTCAGTCAATATTTTTGGAATAAGTTAATTGTTAATCCAGCCTATGCTGGAAGCAATCAAGTAATGAATGCAACACTTCTTGCAAGAGAGCAGTGGGTGGGCTTAGATGGAAGACCAAGCACGCAAAGCTTTAGTTTTCAAACACCATTAGGAAATGAGGCAATTGCATTAGGATTAGATGTAATTCACGATAAATTAGGGCCATCCGAATCTACATCGGTAAATGCAAATGTAGCCTATCGATTTAAGCTAACCGAAACCTCAAAATTAGCCATAGGTCTAAAAGCTGGACTGGATTTATGGAAGGCCGAATTAGCGGGAATAGGTGATATTAACGACCCGCTTTTTATGTCCGATATCAGCAATGCACCACTTCCAAATTTTGGAATAGGCGCTTGGTGGCACAGTCAAAAACACTTTGTGGGTATTTCCACACCTAGAATCTTGGAACAGGAACTAGACGAAGCCTCTAACAATGTGGATAACGGAGATATTAGAAGACATTTCTACCTAATGGGTGGATACGTATTCGAGCTAAATCCCGTTATAAAGTTAAAACCAGCTGCTTTATTTAGGGTTGAAGAAATGGGAGTAAATTCATTTGATATTACTGCCAATGTCTTATTCTTTGATAAGTTCTGGGTAGGAGCAGCATTTAGAGATTCTGAAAGTATGGGAATCAATGCAAGTTATCTCGTTCAAGACTTTTTTAGAGTGGGATACGCTTATGATTTTCAAACAGGAGGCCTATCAGGATACAATTCTGGTTCCCATGAAATTATGCTTAGCTATGATTTCAACTTTAATAAGGAAAATCTAATGTCACCAAGATATTTTTAATTTTTAATAGAATTGCCTTCAACAAATTGAGGATGATAACTTTAGAAGAAATTCGTTTTTAAGAAAATGGCTATCTCTAAATTGAACATTGCTTATTAATTGAATAGAACGGCATTCAAAAATGAAACCGATGATCACAATGAAAAAAGAAATTTTAATCGCACTAGTACTGTTAGTAACCAGTTTTTCTTTTGCTCAGAACGGAGTTGTTAAACAGGCACATAAAATGTATGATAACATGGCTTATGCTAAGGCTATTGATCTTTATGAATATGCGGTAGAAAAAGATGTAAAGGATCCAATGGTTCTGAGGAATCTTGCGGACAGTTACGAGAAAATAAGAGCTTTTGAAGAAGCAAGTAAGTACTATGCTCAATTGGTTCAAATGGAAGGTTCTGTCCCTTCTGATTATTTGAACTATGCTCAAAATTTAAAAACAGTTGGAAATTATTCTGAATCTAAAACCTGGATGTCAAAATTTGCAAGTGCAGTTGGTTCTGACAGTAGAGCTATTAAGCACAATACGGCTGGGAACTACGAGGTAGATTTAAAGAAAAATGCTGATAGATATAATATAACAGCCCTAAATATTAATACTCCAGGAATGGATTGGGGGCCTTCCGTTTATGGAAATAAATTGGTTTTCGCCTCCAACAGAAGTGTTTTACCAACCACAAGAAGAAAACACAGTTGGAACAATAGGTCTTTTCTAGATTTATATGAAGGACAATTAACCACAGAAGGAAATGTTCAAAATCCTCAGCTTGTGAATGGCAAATTAAACACAAAGTACCATGAAGGTGGATCTTGCTTTTCGCCCAATGGGGAAACCATTTGGTTTACAAGAAATAACTACTATGAGAAGAAAGTAGGTAAAACAACTGAACAAGTAATTAATCTTAAGATTTATTCTGTAAGCAAGGACGTAAATGGCGAATGGAGCAATGAATTGAAATTCCCTCATAACAGCAATGAATACAGTGTTGGACACCCAACCTTAACCAAAGATGGTAAAACAATGTACTTTACTTCTGATATGCCTGGTGGTATGGGAGGTAAAGACATTTGGAAATGTTCTCTGGATGATTCTAGCGAGTGGAGTGTTCCGGTAAACTGTGGAGATGTAAATACTGAAGGAGATGAAATGTTCCCATTCATTGCGGAAGATGGTACACTTTATTTTGCTTCTAATGGACATGTTGGTCTTGGTGGTTTAGATGTCTTTGCAGCTACCGGTTCCGGAACAAACTGGTCAGTTGAGAATATGGGTTACCCTTTAAATGATGCATGGGATGACTTTGCCTTGGTTTTAAGAAATGAAACAGAAGGGTATTTTTCTTCTAATAGACCCGGTGGACAAGGAAGTGATGATATTTATAAATTCATTATGGATCCAAAGCCAAGATTGGCAATTACTGGAGTTATTAAAAATGAAGAAAATAAGAATCCATTAAAAGGAGCAAAAGCTATTTTAGTCGATGCAAATGGAAATGTTCTGGAAGAAACGGTTGTAGGTGACGATGGAAAGTTTGATTTTGACTTAGACCCAGAACTATGCAATTACAAGATTAAAGTGAATAATGGTGAGGGATGGTCAACAGCGCAAACCAATAATACACCTTGTAATCCTTCAGACCCTTTAATTGATGAAGGAGATATATACCTAGCTGAAATGAAATTTGGAGCTATAGGAACAATTAAAGATAAAGCTACAAGTGCCCCTATTCAGGACTTCAAAGTAATTCTTATGGATAAAGAAGGTAATGAAATAGACGCTAAGATGACCTCTGGAATGGGAAAAGTAGATTTTCCATTAGAAGGAGATACAGATTATAAGATAAGATTTGAAAAACAAGGTTATTTGGCAAAGAACGGTCAATTCACCACAATGGGAATGGAACCAGGCATTATTGAAATCAATAAGTTCGTGGATCTAAATTTTGAAACTGTAGAAGTAGGTAAAGTCTTTGAGATTGAGAACATTTTCTTTGATTTGAACAAGGATAATATACGTCCAGATGCAGCAGTTGAATTGGATAAGATTGTAAAGGTTATGAATGAAAACCCTACGATCGTTATTGAATTAGGTTCACATACAGATTCAAGAGGTTCAGATAAGTACAATGCAGATTTGAGTGATAGAAGAGCAAAATCTTCAGCAGCCTATATCGTTTCAAAAGGAATCGCTTCTAGCAGAATTTCAGGAAGAGGATATGGAGAAACCCAATTGAAAAACAGATGTAAAAACGGAGTGAAATGCTCTGATGCTGAACATCAAGCCAATAGAAGGACAGAGTTTAAAATAGTTAAATTCTAAACTTATATAATCTTTAGCCTTTTCAGGTATTCTGAAAGAGTTTTCAATGATCTTAAATAGGGTTTCCAGTCTTTGGAGCCCCTATTTTATTTATCAGTTAATTGGGTTCAATAGCTTTTTTGAGTACCAACAAATACTATTTGGGTAATTATACCAGAATACTCCAGAAAAAATACTATTACAACATAAATAGTTTATTTTTCTATAGAATCCAATTTTAACCTATAAATAATAACCTGTAGACGTAACAGCTTCCTTGTAGAATCGTAACCAATAGAAATAAATTATTGCGTGCACATACGGGATTTGAAGGATCTAATACTTTTTCTATGTTTTGCTTTGGGAGTACTTTCTCTTCCTGCAGCTAATTATATAGTTACCAATACCAATAATTCAGGATCTGGATCCCTAAGACAAGCAATTCTAGACGCTAATGCTAATTCTGGTGCGGATAATATAATCTTTAATATCCCCGGTGCTGGTCTACAGACTATCTTATTGACAACGGCTTTACCAACAATAACAGATGAAATACATATAGATGGATATACCCAAACAGGAAGCTTAAGAAACTCAGAAAATTTTATTTTTAATGGTGTACTAAATATAGCCATTGATGGAGGGGGACAATCGTTCATTGGGCTTACCCTTACAAGTGGAAGTTCGGACTCACAAATAGAAGGTTTGAATATTCACAATTTTGATAATGCTGCAATAGAGATACAAGTGGGTTCAAATGGCAACAGTATACTTGGAAATTTAATTGGTGTTAACAATGCAGGTTCCTTATCATCAGGTAGTAATAATCAAATAAGAATTTACTCAAATAGTAATTTCATTGGAAATACATCAAGTGCAGGACGCAATATTATTTCTGGCTGTTCTGGCAATTCTGCGGTGCTGTATTCAGGTAATTCAGCTACAAGCAATAATATAATTGGTAATTTCATAGGAATGGCTTCCGATGGCTCTACAACAATTGGAGGCATAAACGTTGGTATAGAATTTAACTCAGGCGCAAATTCTAATAAAGTTGGAGAAGTTGCTAATAGCCGTAATCATAATATAATAACTGGAACCGTTCAAGAAGCTATTCGCATTGTAGGTGCAACAACAAGCGGAATAGAAATATTGGCAAATAGAATGTTTAACCTTGGAACCATTCCCATAGATTTGAATGGTGATGGATTGACTTTGAACGATGCAGGAGATGGAGATACTGGACCAAATAGTTTGATTAATTATCCCACAATACTTCAAGGAGTTACAGATAATAGTTCTGCAATTTATGCTGAGTTATATTATGAAGGACTACCCAATACAACATATCAAATCAATTGGTACAGAGTTGGTTCTGCAAATGGGAGTGACCATGGAGATGCCGTAGAATGGTTAGGAAGAAATTGGATAGATACTGATGGAGCTGGAATTGCCCAAGGCATGCTTAGTTTTGGAAGAGGACTAGCGGTTCCTTCAGGCACAAAAATATCAGCTTCCATTACCAATAACTTCAATAAATCTACTTCCGAGTTAGCTGAGAACTACACCTTAACTTTCGGAAAGCTAGAAGTCACGAACAATAATGATGTGGTCAATGGGAATACATCTTCGGTGCTAGAATTAATTTCATCTCCAGGAGCAGATGGTATTTCCTTGAGAGAAGCAATACTAGCCTCAAACAATCAAATTACCAATTGGGGTAGCAATCATATTGTGTTTGATCTGCCAAGTAGCAGCCCAGTTACCATTTCTTTAACTGCACCGCTTCCACCTCTGACAGAACATATATTTATTGACGGGTGGAGTGAGCCAGATCATTCCTCTTTTCCTCAGGTAATATTAGATGGATCCGGAGCAGGTTTTGGGGCGGATGGAATATACATAAATAGAGCCTTTTGTACCATATCAGCTATTTCAATTGTCAATTTTGATGGGAATGGAATTGAGATAGTCAAAAATGATAATTCCGTATTTGATTGTTATGTAGGGGTGTATCCTGATGGAACTACCTCTGGCGGGAATAACCGTCATGGAATCCTTATTGATAACGCTCCTGACTGCACCATCGGAAGAAGGTGGGAAGAAACAATGGTGATTTCTGGAAATGGACAAAATGGAATTCTTATATCTGGGGCATCAAGCACTGGAATTGAATTAAATGATATTCACATAGGAACAGATATTAGCGGTCTCCAGCAAATCGCCAATGGAGCAAATGGAATTAGAATTGAAAATGGTGCCAGTAATAACATTATAGGTGAAGGAAGAGCAGATTCAAGATTATTAATATCTGGAAATACTTTTAATGGAATCTCATTAGCTGGAAATATGGTTTCAGGTAATACAATAATGGGAAACTACATCGGTCTGGGGATAGATGGTACAACGCTTATTCCAAATGGATTTGATGGTATTGATGTGGAGCAGGCAGTAAGCACAACAATAGGAGGAATTGGAGCCGAAGAGCATAATGTAATTTCTGGAAATTTAGGTAGTGGTATTGACATTTGGTCACCTTCATGTACAAATTGCGATAACCAAATAACTGGAAATATAATTGGTCTGGATGAATCAGGAACAGTCGATAAAGGAAATGCAGGTGTCGGAATTGCATTGACGGATTCGCATGGAAATGTAATTGGCGGAAATACAGCTGATCATAGAAATATTATTTCTGGAAACGCAAGCATTGGAGTAGCATTGAATGAATCTACTTCTGAAAACAATAGTATTATTGGAAACTATATTGGCACAGATATCACGGGAACAATCGATCTTGGAAATGACGATGATGGAATTTCACTTTTTAATGGCCCTCGAAACAATCAAATTGGAGGTTCTAATTCAAGCTTGCGTAATATCATATCAGGAAATGGGGGTGATGGAATTCAATTGGCTAGTATTGGAAATACCACTAATGGAAACTTGGTTCAGGGTAATTATATTGGTGTGGATGTCAATGGTGATCCATTGGGCAATTTTTACTATGGGGTTTACGTCTTTCAAAATATCTCAGGAAATACTATTGGTGGGATCTCTGGAGAAGGAAATGTAATTTCTTCAAATGGTTTAAGTGGAATAAAAATCAATGCGAGTTGCAATAATGTGAACGTTTATGGAAATACTATTGGACTAGATCCAGCGGGAATTAGTGATAGAGGAAATTCAGGAGATGGAGTTGAAATAGAAGGAGGAGGCCATAAAATAGGTGGTTTAATATTAGGTCAAGGAAATACAATTAGTGGAAACAATGATTCAGGAATTAGAGTTTTAGGAGCCTTTCATTCAATATTAGGAAACTATATCGGCACAACAAGCAATGGTCTTAATGCAATCCCAAATGATGATAATGGAATTTTAATTGACAACAATGCAAATAACATTTCAGTTGGGGACGGATCAGTTCAAGGAAGAAATTTAATCAGTGGAAATGCAGCCCATGGAATTCGGATAACCGGTTCTTCAAACAATAATGAAGTAGTTGGAAATTGGATAGGTGTTGATACAAATGGGGATCCTCTTGGAAATGGCCAACATGGTATTGAAATTGATGGTACAGCCAATGACAACAAAATTGGAGGAATCCTCACTGGAATGGGAAACACAATAAGAAACAACAACTTTGATGGAGTAGCTGTTTTTTCAGGTGCCGTATCAAATCCTATTTTAGGCAATGAGTTTGGTGAAAATGGAGATTTGGCAATAGATTTGGGAAATAATGGAGTAAGTAGCAATGATGTTGACGATTCAGATTCTGGTCCAAATGATTTACAAAATTTTCCGTTCATTACGGATATATTATATAGCACTGGTTCTACCACAATTGAGGCAATTTTGAATTCAACTCCAAATTCCGATTTCAGAATAGAATTCTATACTTCCTTATCAATTGATTCCTCTGATCATGGTGAAGGAGAGACTTTCATAGGTGCTTCTAACGTGACTACAAACGCAGCTGGATTAGCAGTTATTTCTGAAAGTTTTGTAGGACTTTCAACTGGCGAATATGTGAGTTTAACAGCAAGCAATATAAACGGTGGAATGCCAGAAAACACATCTGAATTGTCTAAATCACGTATTATAGTGGCGTTTGAAATTTGTGGAAATGGTGTAGATGATAACGGTGATGGTAGAATAGATGAACCATACCCAGCCGAAATAGAAGAAAACTTACTCTTATGGGTAAAAGCAGATCAAGGTTTTTTAGCTACAACATGGGAAGATCAAAGCCCTAACAATAATGATGGAACCAATATAAATAATCCAGTTTCAGTTAGCTCCCTAAATTTTAATCCAGGAGTTCAATACAATGGAAACAATCATACGGTATTTGATTTGCCGGAACTGGTATTTGAAGATCCAACAAATCACCTGACCATATTTTGTGTTTATAAGCCCTCAACTACTTTAACTTCCATTGGAGTTTATGGAAATCAAGCAGGAGGATTAAATAATATCATGATATATAATGGCGGAATAGGAAATGGCTCAACTTCTGGCACACCCATTCCTGAGTTATTCGGCAATTCACCGCATTTATCAACTGTGGTTTATGATGAAGAAGATGGGGTTTCAGGGACTACAAATAGCTCATCGGTTTTTGTAAATGGAGATCAGGTCCAGTCCTTAGTTTATAATGAAGATGGAAGTGCTTCGGTAAATCCTGACTTTTATTTGGGTTTAAGTGGAACTAATCCTTCTAGTCAAAATTTTGAAGGAGAAATTTTAGAATTAATTATTTACCATACTTCAAATGGAACAGAATCTGTTTCTTCAGATGAAATCCAGAAAATAGAATCCTATTTAGCAATAAAATATGGAATTTCATTGAATAACAGCTACATTGGGAGTCAGTAGATTTATTTGAATTCAGCTTTTCTTGCTGTTTGGATAGTCTCTTTCCAGTAACAATAGTTTAATCTATTCGTATTAGACACTAGTGCTTTAATTCATTTCAGACTATTCAAAAAGTTCTATTTGAAATGTTGAATTAATAAAACATTTGTGCATTGCTTTCATTTTTAATTAGGAGCACTAACAAATTATTTTAGAAAGAAATGATCAAATTAGCACAAGAAGTGATAAATTTTTTATGATCAATTCAAGAATAATTAGTTTCATTTGCTTTTTTGCGTTATTATCAGTAGTTCAAGCTCAATGTTCAAGTTGCACCACAACTATTTCAGGACCAGACGCCTCTATTTATACTATCAATACAGGACAAAAAATATGTCTTGGTCCCACTGCGGATTTTACAGGAATCATTCGGCTTTATGGGGGGAATTAGAGAATTGTGCAGATAACCCGCAAACATTCTCCTTAATATTCAATTCATCCACTCCAGGCAGCTATATTCTCAATAATGGAACCATGATAATGACTAATTTTTGGACATTATCCCATTCCACTGTCTTTGACAATTATGGAATACTTCAGATTCCTACCTCTATTACAATTACTTCTTCTTCGGTTTTAAATAATTACAATACCTATATAGGAAATAATATTAATGTCTCAGTATCTGGTCATATAAATAATCACGCTGATATTAATTCAACAGGCTCAATAATAGTTAATTCTAGTTCATCAATGACTAATCATTTAACTGGAGTTCATGATGCAGATCGTTTGGATATAAATGGATTATATACAAATCAGGGGAGGGTGCAATTAACAGATGATTTTAGAGTAAGATCTAACAAGCAACTAATCATCGATGGAGGATGTATTAATAGTGTAGATTGGAGTTTGCAAGGCACAATAACAGGGCTTAATTGTGGCACAATAACAGCCACAAATTCGACATATGTAAATAACACTTCCGCATTAATTGAAGGTAATGTGGCTATTGTAGATATAACACCTCCTTTAAGCGCACCATTTGTAGATTTCAATTCGGGTACCATAGAACCATCTGTAACTTGGGTAAGTTGCGGTTGCCCTGGAGAAGTTGAAGATTGCAATAATAATATAGACGATAATGGAGATGGTCGTGTTGATGAGGCCTATCCAGCAAACGTTCAGGATAATTTAATTCTATGGTTAAAGGCAGATGTTGGATTTAGTCCTTTGCTATGGGAAGATCAATCTCAATACGGCA
The DNA here is from genome assembly GCA_964609215.1 of uncultured Flavobacteriales bacterium. Classification (GTDB taxonomy): domain Bacteria; phylum Bacteroidota; class Bacteroidia; order Flavobacteriales_D; family JABDKJ01; genus JABDKJ01. The sequence goes on along the minus strand of CAZSQZ010000001.1, from coordinate 1,202 downwards.
ATGATGCAACAGTAGTTGGTAATCCTAGCCTTGTCTCAATCGGACAGAATTTCAATCAGACAATCGAATTTGATGGAGATGACGCGGTTTTTTCAAACCTTCCACAATTGGTTTTTGATGATCCTGACCAACATGTAACCATATTTTGCGTTTATACCCCAGCTAACTCCTCTAATACAATGGGAATTTATGGAAATCAAGGAGGCGGATTAAATAATATAGTTATTTATGATGGAGGCTTTGGAAATGGAAATTTTACCAATACACCAATTCCGGAACTTTATGGAGCCTATACCCACTTAACATCAATAGTTTTAGATGAGGAGGATAATGTAGGTGGAAGTCCTTCTTCATCCGAGGTTTTTGTTAATGGGGAGTCAGTTCATACATTTTTATTTGATGAGAATTTAGATTCAGGAGTCAACAATAATTTCTATTTAGGTTCAAGTGGAACAAACGGAGCAAGTCAATATTTTACAGGGCAAATATCGGAATTGATAGTTTACCATAATAATCTTGGAAGTGAATCTGTGACAGAAGCCGATCGCCAAAAAATACAATCCTATTTAGCTCTAAAATACGGTATTACCCTACCTCATGATTATGTGGGTAGTCAGTAAGCTAAAGTCCAAATTAATTTTGATGCTTAATATGCCTTTTATTGTTCTATTTTGAAGTATTTTATTTACTATGTCTTCAATGCAATAAGGAATTAATATTCTGTAAATCATAATTAATTTTTCGTTCTAATAATTTGTTTTAAACATCAAATTAATCTACCAATCGAGCAACCTTGTTTAACTATTTTCAGTAAAACAGATAAAAACTATGTGCAGTTAACCTAACATTCGATTGCATATACCACCTTAAAGATTTGAAATTAATATCTCAGTATATAGTTGTAGGGTTCTTTATACTTATGTATAGCGGCCTTTGTAACGCGCAGGAAATTTGTGGTGATCTTATTGATAATGATTCAGATGGCTTTATTGACTGTGCTGATTCAGAATGCTATAATCCACTTACCTTTAATGCTTCAGTAACCAATATAGATTGTAATGGTGCCTCTACGGGTTCAATTGATATAAGTCCAGTGGGAGGAACGGGTACATTAGTGTTCGATTGGGACAATGATGGCACCGGAGACTTTGATGATACTGAGGATCTAAACACATTAACAGCAGGAACCTATACTCTGCAAA